>NZ_QKZO01000003.1:73972-320531 GCF_003254295.1 Rhodobacter capsulatus | reverse complement strand
TTGCGGTCGCCATCTTCGCGGCGGGCGTAGGGTTTCCGGTCGCCGTCCTCGCGCCGCGCGAAGGGCTTGCGGTCGCCATCCTCGCGATGCGATTTCATCCCGAAGGACTTCGGCTTGCGATCGCCCTCGGCCCCGGCGAAATCGCGCTGACGGCCAAAGCCCTTGCGTTCTTCGCCTTCGGCGCCCTCGGGGCGCGGCCTGCGGGCCCCGGGCTTCGGCGCCATCCGTTCGGACCGCGGCGGCTTGCCGTCCTCGACACCCAGCAAAAGCCGGTCGCCCAGCTGGTCGCGCAGCATCTTGCGCTTCACCTCGACCACCGCCCCCGGTTCCATGTCATTGAGCCGGAACGGGCCGTAGCTGACCCGGATCAGCCGGTTCACCGTCATGCCGACTTCGGTCATCGCGCGGCGGATCTCGCGGTTCTTGCCCTCGCGGATGCCCACGGTCAGCCAGGCATTGGCGCCCTGCTGGCGGTCAAGGCTGACTTCCATCGGCTGGAAATCCTCGCCCTCGATGGTGATGCCGCGGCGCAAGGGATCAAAGGTCTCGGTCGTCGGCCGACCATTCACCCGCACGCGGTATTTGCGCAGCCAGCCGGTTTCCGGCAGCTCGAGCCGCCGCTTCAGCCCGCCGTCATTGGTCAAAAGCAGCAGGCCTTCGGAATTGAGGTCAAGCCGGCCGACGTTCAGCACCCGCGGCATTTCCTCGGGCATCTCGTCGAAAATCGTGCGCCGGCCCTGTTCGTCCTTCTCGGTCGTCACCAGGCCCAGCGGTTTGTAATAAAGCCAAAGCCGGGTTTCCTGCGGCGCGTCGATCGGCTTGCCGTCGATCACCACCTTGTCCGTGGGCTTGACGTCCAGCGCGGGGCTGGCGACCTTCTTGCCGTTCACCGTCACCCGGCCCGCAAGGATCATCTTTTCCGCATCGCGGCGCGAGGCGACGCCCGAGCGCGCAATCACCTTGGCGATGCGCTCGGCGGTATCGGCGGTTTTTTCGGGGGAAACGGCAGCAAGAACCGCACCGAGGGCGGTTTCGTTCGCATCGGACATTTTCAATCCTTCAAGGGGAGGGGGCGCGCGACCATCGCGGGCGAAGGCACCTTCCTACACCTCTTGCGCCGGTTTGGAAAGCGACTTGATCGGACAAGCTTTGCGGGCGATGAAAGGCGATGCAGTTCAAAAGCCACATGCAGGCCGCGCTGGCCGAGGCCGAAGCCGCCGCCGCCCGCGGCGAGGTGCCGGTGGGCGCGGTGATCGTCGCCCCCGATGGCCGGGTGATCGCCCGGGCGGGCAACCGCACCCGCGAGCTGAACGATCCCACGGCGCATGCGGAAATCCTTGCCATTCGCGCGGCTTGCGCGGTGCTGGGCTCCGAGCGGCTGGTGGGTCACGACCTTTATGTCACGCTGGAACCCTGTCCGATGTGCGCGGCGGCGCTGTCGGCGGCGCGGATCGCGCGGCTTTATTACGGCGCGGGGGATCCGAAATCGGGCGGCGTGGCGCAGGGGCCGCGGATCTTCGCGCATCCGCAGTGCCACCATGTCCCCGAGGTCTATGACGGCATCGCCGCCGACCCCGCGGAACGGCTGTTGAAGGCGTTTTTCGCGTCCCGCCGCTGAACTTCTCGCCGCTGAGAGCGTCGGTTCCCGGACTTCGTCGGGGCGACGTGGCAGGGAGGAGGAGGCCACGTCGCCCCAAGGCCACCTTGCGCGGCCGGATGGGTCTGCACCTTGCGGTGCGTCGTCACTTTGCACCTTTGCGGTGCACCGTTAGTCTTGCACCTTTGCGGTGCGGGTCCCCTGTCGGACTTTTCTTCCTTTTCCTGACCTTGCCGCGGCGCGGCGCGCAGGGGAACCGGCAACGGCGCGAAGCGGGCGCAAAATCCGGCAGTGATCCGAAACCAAGCCTGTTTTCGGGGGCCGTGCCGCAAATTGCGGCACCGCAGCAACGAACGGGCCATCCGGCGCCTGAGTCCCGCCGCGCGCGGGGGCCGGGGGCGCGGGGCGTGACTGGTCAAGCCGCCCCGGCCATGCCACAACCGGCGCGACGCTGGCGGAATGGGACGATGACGGCTGTGAACCTGCAGGAATTTCTGGGTTTTACCGGGCCCGAGGAGGGCCCCGGTCTTGACCGCGCGGCGAAGCTGCGCGCCGATCCCGCGGCGCAGGCGGCGCTTTGGGCCGATCCGGCGGCGCGCTGCATCGGCTTTGTCGCAGGCGATGTCCTGATGGCGCCCGAGGGCACGGCCGCCGATCCGGTCACCGGGCTTGGCCTCTGGTCGGTGCCGACCGCAGGTCACGCGGCGGTGCCGCGGCTGTTTCTGGGCCTGATCGGTGCCGCCCCGGTCTTCGCGCTCGATCTGCCCGAGACGGCGGCGCCCGCGGGGGCCGAACGCGCCGATCTGCGCTGGATGCTGCCGCGGCTTTGCCCGCGCGCCGCCGAATTGGCGGCGACCGCGCGCGGGCTATTTGTCTGGCACCGGTTCCACGGCTTCTGCCCGGCCTGCGGCACGGCCACGGCGATCCGCGAGGCCGGTTGGCAACGCGATTGCCCGGGCTGCGGCCGGGTGCAGTTCCCGCGCACCGATCCGGTGGTGATCATGCGCATCACCCGCGCCGATCAGGTGCTTCTGGCCCGCAGCCCGGGCTGGCCCGAGGGGCTGCATTCCTGTCCGGCAGGTTTCATGGAACCGGGCGAGACCCCGGCGGCGGCGGTCCGGCGCGAGGTTCTTGAGGAAACCGGGATCCGCGTCGGCGCGGTGCGGTTTCTGGTCGCGCAGCCCTGGCCGTTTCCGGCCTCGCTGATGCTGGGCTGCGCGGGCGAGGCGGGCCCCGGGGCGATCACCCTTGATCCGGTGGAAATCGAGGCGGCGCTCTGGGTCGGCCGGACGCGCCTTGCCGCGATTCTGGCAGGCCAGGACCCCGACATCCGCCCGCCGCGGCCCGGCACTGTTGCACGCTGGATGCTGCACGATTGGCTTGCGCGCCCGGCCGATTGACAGCCGCGGGGGCTTTCGGCAAGGGAATCGGGTGGCCAAAGCGGCCACCTCATCGGAGGCAGGCATGAAATTCAGCAACCGCGTCGACGTGGCCTTGCCCGCCGACAGGCTTTTCGAACAGCTCACCGACATCCCCGCGCTGGAACGCGCCGCGATGAAGAAGGGCGTGGTGATGCGCAGGCTCGATTCGCTGGCCGAAAAGGGCGCGGGCCTGTCCTGGGACGTGGGCTTTCGGCTGCGCGGCAAGCCGCGGCAGATGGTCGTCGACGTCGCCCGCTACGAGGCGCCGGTGCGGATCGATTACAGCGGCACTTCCTCGGGGTTCGAGGTGACGCTGGTGCTGGAATTCGCCGCGCTGGCGCCGCGCCGCAGCCGGATGTCGACGCTGCTCGAGATCAAGCCGCGCACGCTGGGCGGGCGGCTTTTGCTGCAATCGGCGCGGCTCGGCCGGGCCAATCTTGACCGCCGCTATGACGAACGGATCAAGAGCTTCCTGCGCGATCTGGAAAGCCGCGCCGCCTGATCGGGCGGGGGCAGGGGGGCTGCGCGCCCCCCTCTTGGCCTGCGGCCAATTCACCCCTGCGGCGTATTTTGCCAAGGAAAACGCGATGTTTTTTCTTGGTGCAAATAGGCCGGGGGGAGTCCGAAGGACGGGGGGCAAGGCCCCCCCTTTTTCATTCCTGCCCGCTCTTCATTCTTGACGGCGCGGATCGGCCGGATAGGTGCCCAGGATGTGCAGATACGAGGTGAAATAGCGCAGCTCGTCCAGCGCCAGGCGGACGTTTTCATCCTCGGGATGGCCCTCGATATCGGCGTAGAACTGCGTCGCGGTGAAGGAGCCGTCGAGCATGTAGCTTTCCAGCTTCGTCATGTTCACGCCATTCGTCGCGAAACCGCCCATCGCCTTGTAAAGCGCGGCCGGGATGTTGCGCACTTCAAAGACGAAGGTGGTCATCATCCGGGGGCCGCGGCGGCGGTCGTCGGGCTGGCGGCCCATGACAAGGAAGCGGGTGGTGTTATGGCCGTGATCCTCGATGTCGCGGGCCAGCACCTCAAGCCCGTAGATCGAGGCGGCGAGGTCCGAGGCCAGAACCCCCTCGCCCGGGGTCTTTGACCGTGCAAGCTCCGCCGCGGCGCCCGCGCTGTCGGCAGCGGCATGGCCCGCGATGCCATGGGTGCGCAGGAACCGCGCCGATTGCGGCAAAAGCACCAGATGCGCCCGCACATGCCGAATGTCTTCCAGCTGCGTGCCCGGCAGGCTCATCAGCGCGATGCGGACGCGCAGGAAATGCTCATCGAGGATATGCAGCCCCGATTCCGGCAACAGCCGGTGAATGTCGGCGACCCGGCCATAGGTCGAGTTCTCGACCGGCAGCATCGCCAGCTCGGCCCGGCCCTCGCGCACGGCGTCGATCACCTCCTCGAAGGTGGCGCAGGGCAGCGGATCCATCCCCGGCCGCGCCCGGTTTGCGGCCTCATGCGAATAGGCCCCCAATTCCCCCTGAAAGGCGATCACGCCATTTCCCGCCATGCCTGCATTCCCCTGACAGTCGATCCGCCCCCTTGATGTCGCAAAGACCGGGCCAAGAAAAGCGCCGATCTGCCGTCAAGCCCCTGATCCGCGCCTTTTTATCGCGCCCCAAACGCAATTTGCCGCGCGAATGAACCTTGAAATGTGCAAGGCGAAGCGCGTAGATGCGCCAACCGCAGATGCCAACCGCCGGGGGAGCCATGCTCGTCAAGACGCACATCACGAAGATTGGGGTCACGCTTTTCGCCGTGGCCCTGTTCTACGGGTTCATCTACATGCTTTCCAACTCGCTCTTCGCGACGCGACCGGCCACCGCCGTTGCGGTCGGTGCGGACGGGAGGGCCCTGCTGCCCTCGGTTGACGAGGCCGCCATGCCCGCCAAGGCGCCCGCCGCTGCCGCGCCCGCCGCCGACGCTGCCGAAGCTGCCGCCCCGGCCGAGCCCGCCGCGCCGCCGCCGCCCGCCTATGTCGAAGTGGATCCGGCCACCATCACCGGCGATGCGAAAGCCGGCGAAGAGAAGTTCAACAAGACCTGCAAGGCCTGCCACAAGATCGATGGCAAGAACGCCGTCGGTCCGCATCTGAACGGCGTCATCGGCCGCGCCACCGCCACCGTCGAAGGCTTCAAATATTCGACCGCGATGAAGAACCATGTCGGCAACTGGACGCCCGAGCGTCTCGACATCTATCTGGTCAGCCCGAAAGCCGAAGTGCCGGGCACCAAGATGTCCTTCGTCGGTCTGCCCGAAGCTGCCGACCGCGCCAACGTGATCGCCTATCTGAACACGCTGCCGCGCTGAGCGCAGCCACAGAAATTCCGGGGGCCGTGCCGCAAGGTGCGGCCCTTTCCTTTTGCCCTCACATCTTTGCAACTTGCCCCGGCGCCGCCTTCGCCCTTTAGTGGGACAAAAGGGGAGAGCAAAATGGCGAAAGCGGCAGGTCTGGTGGCGGTGCGGGAACGGCGGGGGGACATGCTCCGCGCCCTTGGCGGCGGGCTTCTGGCCTTGTGTCTGGCCAGCGGCCTTGCGGGTCCGCTGCGCGCCGGGGAGACGATCACCGCCGCGGCGATCGCCACCCTTGGCACGGTGAAATATCCGCCCGATTTCAAGCATCTGGATTATGTGAACCCAGATGCGCCGAAGGGCGGCGAGATTTCCGAATGGACGCCCTACGGTTTTGACAACTTCAACCCCTACACGATCGAGGGCCGCGCCGCGCCTTTGTCCAGCGCGCCGCAGGAAAGCATGTTGACCGGCACCGCGGATACGGTGGGCGAGGCCTATTGCCTGCTCTGTGAAAGCTTCGAATATCCGCCCTCGCGCGATTGGGTGATCTTCACCCTGCGCCCCGGCATCACCTTTTCCGACGGCACGCCGCTGACGATCGAGGATGTGCTGTTTTCCTATGAAACCATGCGCGACAAGGGCTTGTCGAGCTTCCGCGCGGTGGTCGCGCAGCAGATCGCCGCGGTCGAGGTGCTGGATGCGCGCCGGATCAAATTCACCTTCAAGCCCGATTACCCGAAGCGCGACATCATCCAGTCGGCGGGCGGCTTTCCGGTGTTTTCGAAGGCGCAGTTCGCGCGGGACAAGATCGATCTGGCCAAGCCGGTGCCGGTGGCGCTGATCGGCTCGGGCCCCTACATGCTCGACAGTTTCAAGATGGGCCAGACCGTGGTCTGGAAGCGCAACCCGGCCTATTGGGGGGAAAAGCTGCCAATCAATCTCGGACGCGCCAATTTCGACCGCATCCGCGTCGAATATTACGGCGATTACCAATCCGCCTTCGAGGGGTTCAAGGCGGGCAGCTACACCTTCCGCAACGAGGCCAGCTCGATCATCTGGGCGACGCAATATGCGTTCCCGGCGGTGCAGGCGGGGCATGTGGTCAAGGCGCAGCTGCATGATGGCAGCGTCGCGAACGGGCAGGGCTGGGCGATCAACCTGCGGCGCGAGAAGTTTCAGGACATCCGCGTGCGCCAGGCGCTGGCCTTGATGTTCAACTTCGACTGGTCGAACGAGACGCTGTTTTACGGGCTTTATGCGCGGATCAATTCGCCCTGGGAAAATTCGGAGCTGGCGGCGACGGGCACGCCCTCGGCGGAGGAGCTGGCGCTGCTGACCCCCTTGGCCAAGGATCTGCCCGAAGGCGTTCTGACCGATCCGGCGGTGATGGCGGCCGTGTCGGGCAAGCGCCAGCTTGACCGGGGCAACATGCGCAAGGCGGCGGCGCTGCTGGATGCGGCGGGCTGGGTCGTGGGCGCGGACGGGATGCGGCGCAACGCGAAAGGGGAGCTGTTGCATGTCGAATTCATCAACGACAGCCAGACCTTTGACCGGGTGATCAATCCTTTCGTGGAAAACCTGCGCGCGCTGGGGGTGGATGCGGTGCATCTGCGCGTTGATGATGCGCAGCATCAGGAACGCAAGGCGCGGCATGATTTCGACCTGATCACCGGGCATTTCGGCCAGGATCTGTTGCCGGGCGCCGATCTGCAGCAATATTTCGGATCTGCCGCGACCGCGGATGCCTTCAATCTGGCGGGCATCGCCAATCCGGCCATTGACGCGCTGATCCGCAAGGTCGAGGAGGCGACGAGCCGGGAAGAGCTGATCCCCCGCGTGCATGCGCTGGATCGGGCGCTGCGGGCGCTGCAGTTCTGGGTGCCGCAATGGTACAAGGACAGCCACACCGTCGCCTATTACGACATCTACGAGCACCCCGAAACGCTGCCGCCCTATGCGCTGGGAGAGCTGGACTTCTGGTGGTATAACGCCGAGAAGGCTGCAAAACTGAAAGCGGCAGGGGCGCTCTAGGGCTTTTTGCTCGCCTGAAAGTTGCAAAAGTGCAAGGCAAGGGAACGATGGGCGCCTATATCCTGCGGCGGTTGATGCTGGTTGTGCCGACGCTGTTCGGCATCATGCTGATCAATTTCGCGCTGACGCAATTCGTGCCCGGGGGGCCGATCGAAAGCATCATCGCCCGGGTGCAGGGCGAATCCGATGCGACGCGCAACCTGACCGGCGGCGCCGATGCGGGGCAGCAACAATCGGCCGAGGACATGGGCTATCAGGGCGCAAGGGGGATTTCCCCCGATCTTCTGGCGCAGCTCGAGGTGCAGATGGGCTTTTCGCGCATCACCTGCGCCCCGGGTTTCACCGGCGCGCCGAACCTGAAGGATCCGGCCTGCACGCGCGAGAAGATCCCGGCGCATGAGCGCTTTTTCAAGATGATGGGCGATTACCTCGTCTTCGATTTCGGCAACAGTTTCTTCAAGAACAAGTCGGTGATCGATCTGGTGATCGAGAAGCTGCCGGTCTCGATTTCGCTCGGGCTCTGGTCGACGCTGCTGGCCTATCTGATCTCGATCCCCTTGGGAATCCGCAAGGCGGTGAAGGACGGCACCAGCTTCGACACCTGGACCTCGGCCGCGATCATCGTCGCCTATGCCATTCCGACGCTTGTGTTTTCCGTGCTCTTGATGGTGCTTTTCGCGGGCGGCAGCTACTGGAAGATCTTCCCGCTGCGCGGGCTGACCTCGGATGATTTCGACACGCTCTCGCTGGGCGGCAAGGTGCTCGATTACCTCTGGCACATCTGCCTGCCGACGATCGCGATCACGCTGTCCTCCTTCGTCACGCTGACGCTTCTGACGAAGAATTCCTTCCTCGACGAGATCAACAAGCAATATGTGATGACCGCCCGCGCCAAGGGGCTGACCGAATCCCGCGTGCTTTACGGCCATGTCTTCCGCAACGCCATGCTGATCGTGATCGCGGGGTTCCCGGGCCTGTTCCTCTCGGTGCTCTTTTCCGGCTCGCTGATCATCGAGACGATGTTCTCGCTCGACGGGCTTGGCCTTCTGGGCTATCAGGCCGCGGTCGAGCGTGACTATCCCGTTGTTTTCGGATCGCTTTATGCGTTCGGCCTGATTTCGCTGGGGATCGGGATCCTGTCCGACATCACCTATACCCTTGTCGATCCGCGCATCGACTTCGAGCGGAGGGCCGGTTGATGCCCCTGTCCCCCCTTGCGCAGCGCCGGTGGCGCAACTTCCGCGCCAACCGCCGCGCCTTCTGGTCGCTGATCGTCTTTTCGACGCTGTTCGTCCTGTCGATTTTCGCCGAGCTGATCGCCAATGATCACCCGATCGTGGTGCGCTACCGCGGCGAATTCTTCTTCCCGGTCTATCAGTTCTACCCCGAAACCGCCTTTGGCGGCGACTTTCGCACCGAGGCGATCTATACCGACCCCGCCGTGCAATGCCTGATCGTCACCGGCGGGCGGCAAGAATGCTGGGATACCCCCGAAGACACCCGGAAAGAGGCCGAGACCAGTGGCACCGTCGGCGGCGAAGCCATTGAAAAAGGCTGGATGATCTGGCCGGTCATTCCCTATCACTACCGCACGATCAACGATGTCGGCACTGCCCCCTCGGCCCCCGACCGGGACCACTGGCTGGGCACCGACGACACGGCGCGCGATGTGGCGGCGCGGGTGATCTATGGCTTTCGCATCTCGGTCGCCTTCGCGCTGATCGTCGCCTCGGTCTCCTCGGTTCTGGGCATCGCGGCCGGGGCGGTGCAGGGCTATTTCGGCGGCAAGGTCGATCTGATCTTCCAGCGGCTTCTGGAAATCTGGTCCTCCACCCCCTCACTTTACGTGATCATCATCCTGTTTGCGATCCTCGGCCGCTCGTTCTGGCTGCTTGTGGGCGTCACGATCCTGTTTGGCTGGCCCGCGCTGACCGGCGTTGTCCGGGCCGAGTTCCTGCGCGCGCGCAATTTCGAATATGTCCGCGCCGCCCGGGCCTTGGGGGTTTCCGATCGCGTCATCATGGTCCGCCACATCCTGCCCAATGCGATGGTCGCCACCATCACCATGCTGCCCTTTGTCATCACCGGGGCGATCTCGGGGCTGGCGACGCTCGATTATCTTGGCTACGGGCTGCCCACCTCGGCCCCCTCGCTTGGCGAGTTGGCGCTGCAGGCGAAACAGCATCTGCAGGCGCCCTGGCTGGCCTTTACCGCCTTTGTCACCTTCGCCACCATGCTCTCGCTGCTTGTCTTCGTGTTCGAGGGCCTGCGCGATGCCTTTGACCCGCGCAAGGTGTTCAAATGACTGCCGTTCTCACCGTCGACACCCTGTGCGTCAGCTTCCGTCAGGAAGGCCGCGACATCCCCGCCGTCAAGGGCGTCAGCTTCACCGTGGCGAAGGGCGAGACCGTGGCGCTGGTGGGCGAGTCGGGCTCGGGCAAGTCGGTGACGGCGCTCTCGACCGTATCGCTTCTGGGGCCGAATGCGCGGGTGACGGGCTCGGTCCGTTATCTGGGCCGGGAAATGGTGGGGGCGGACGAGCCCACGCTGCGCGATGTGCGCGGCAATGACATCAGCTTCATCTTTCAAGAGCCGATGACCTCGCTCAACCCGCTGCATTCGATCGAAAAGCAGATTGCGGAAAGCCTTGCGCTGCATCAGGGGCTGACGGGCGCCCCGGCGCGGGCGCGGATTGTCGAGCTTTTGACCCGGGTCGGCATTTCGAACCCGGAAAGCCGTCTGGGCGATCTGCCGCATCAGCTCTCGGGCGGTCAGCGCCAGCGGGTGATGATCGCGATGGCGCTGGCGAACGGGCCGGAGCTGCTGGTGGCGGATGAACCGACGACGGCGCTTGACGTGACGATTCAGGCGCAGATCCTCGAGCTGCTGGCGGAACTCAAACGCGATCTGGGGATGAGCCTTCTGTTCATCAGCCATGATCTGGGGGTGGTGCGGCGCATCGCCGACCGGGTCTGCGTGATGCGCCGGGGCGAGATCGTCGAACAGGGCCGGACCGAGGAGATTTTCGCCAATCCGCAGCATCCCTACACGAAGAAGCTTCTGGCGGCGGAACCTGTGGGCCGGGCGGAACCCGTGCCCGAAGGGGCCGAGCCGCTCTTGCAGGCCGAGGGGCTGAAGGTCTGGTTTCCGATCAAGCGCGGGCTGTTGCGCCGCACCGTCGGCCATGTGAAGGCGGTGAAGGATGCAAGCCTGTCGGTGCGGGCGGGGGAAACCCTTGGCATCGTGGGCGAATCCGGCTCGGGGAAAACCACGCTCGCGCTCGCCCTGATGCGGCTGATCGAGAGCGAAGGCCCGATCCGCTTTGCCGGGCAGGATATTTCGCACTGGCAATCGAAACAGCTGCGGCCCTTGCGCCGCGACATGCAGATCGTGTTTCAGGACCCGTTCGGCAGCCTGTCGCCGCGCATGACGATCGAGCAGATCATCGCCGAGGGGCTGACGGTGCATGGCGTCGAGCCGGGGCGGAACCGGCGCGAGATGGTGGCCGAGATCATGGCCGAGGTCGGGCTCGATCCCGCCGCGATGGCGCGCTATCCGCACGAGTTCAGCGGCGGGCAGCGCCAGCGCATCGCGATTGCCCGGGCGATGATCCTGCGCCCGCGGGTGGTGGTGCTGGATGAGCCGACCTCGGCGCTGGACATGACGGTGCAGGTGCAGATCGTCGATTTGCTGCGCGACCTGCAGCGCCGTTACGGGCTGGCCTATCTGTTCATCAGCCATGATCTGCGCGTGGTGCGGGCGATGGCCCACAAGATCATGGTGATGAAAGAGGGCGATGTGGTCGAAGCCGGTCCCGCGGCGCAGATTTTCGAACGCCCCGTTTCCGACTATACCCGCGCGCTGATCGCCGCGGCTTTGGGAAAACCCGCATGAAGATCCTGTTCGTCCATCAGAATTTCCCCGGCCAGTTTCCCCATCTTGCCCCGGCGCTGGCGGCGCGCGGGCATGAGGTTCTGGCGCTGACGACGGAAACCAACACCCGCGCCGCGCCGGTGAAGGTGGTGAAATACCGCAAGCCCGCCGAGGTGACGCTGGAGCCGCGGCTGACGAAAATGTATGCCGAGGTGAGCGAGCGCGGGATGCGCGCGGCCCTTGCGGCGCGGCAGTTGCGCAGCCAACACGGCTATGTGCCCGATGTGATCTTCGGCCATCCGGGCTGGGGCGAGACGCTGTTCCTGCGCGAGGTCTGGCCCGAGGCGAAGCTGCTGGTCTATGCCGAGCTGATGTACAAGACCACCGGGCTGGATACCGATTTCGACCCGGAATTCGCCAAGCCCGGGCTGGAAAGCCGGATTTCGACCACGGCGCGCTCGGCGCATCTGATCCAGTCGATCGTGCAGGCGGATGCGGCGCTTTCCCCCACGGAATTTCAGGCCTCGACCTTTCCGCCCGAGCTGCGCGCGAAGATCACCATCTGCCATGACGGGGTGAACACGGCGCGGCTGGTGCCGAACCCCGAGGCGCGCTATACCGTGCCGGGCACCGGCCTGACGCTGCGCGCGGGCGACGAGGTGGTGACCTTCATCAACCGCTCGCTCGAGCCCTATCGCGGCTATCATACCTTCATGCGGGCCTTGCCCGATGTGCTGGCGGCGCGGCCCGCGGCGCAGGTGCTGATCATCGGCGAGGAGGGGCAGAGCTATGGCGCAGCGCCCGCCGAGGGCTCGTGGAAGCAGAAGTTTCTGGACGAGGTGAAGGATCGGCTGGATCTGAACCGGGTGCATTTTCTGGGCCGTGTGCCGTATCAGGATTTCATCACGATCATGCAGATCGGCCGGGTCCATGCCTATCTGACCTATCCCTTTGTCCTCAGCTGGTCGCTGATGGAGGCGATGTCGGCGGGGGCGATGGTGGCGGGTTCGGACACGGCGCCGCTGCGCGAGGTGATCGAGGACGGGGTGAACGGGCGGCTGGTCGATTTCTTCGACATCAAGGGCTGGTCGGCGGCGCTGACCGATGCGCTGGCCCGGCCCGAGGCTTACCTGGAGATGCGCCGGGCGGCGCGGGCCTCGGTGGTGGCGAAATATGATCTGGAGGGCCAGTGCCTGCCGCGGCTGATCCGCTTTGTCGAGACTGCGGGCGGCACGTTGATCTGAAATCCCGGGGGGGGATTGCGCCCTCCTTGGGCGGGCAAGCCCGCCGCGCGTCGGGCGCGGTGGGGGCGATGCCCCCACCGGCCCCCGAACCGGCGTCAGGTGCCGCGCAGCCGGGATTTGTCGCGCAGCGCCGCCCGCGTCCTCTTGCCGAAGGCGCGGTCGCGGGCATGGGCCTCGGCCAGGGTTTCGGAATTGATCCGATCCTCGCGGCGCAGCTTTTGCCAGCGCGCGAGCCGCGCCGGATCGACCGTTCCCGCGCCGATCGCCGCCTGCACCGCGCAGCCCGGCTCGGTCTGATGGTTGCAATCGGCAAAGCGGCACGCCCCCGCCAGCGCGTCGAGATCGTCGAAGGTCGCGGCGATCCCCGCCCCGGCATCGCTGAGCCGCAATTCCCGCATGCCGGGCGTGTCGATCAACCAGCCGCCCTGTGCGAGCCGGTGCAGATGCCGCCCGGTGGTGGTGTGACGGCCCTTCGCATCGTCTTCGCGGATCGCCGCCGTGGCCTGAACCTCGCCGGTCAAGGCATTGGCAAGCGTGGTCTTTCCGACCCCCGAGGAGCCGAGCAGCGCCACCGTCTGGCCGGGGCGGCACCAGTCGGACAGGCTGTCGCCCGGGGCGCGGGCGTCCAGCGGCACGACCGGCACGCGGCGGTCGATCGCCGCGGCGCGGTCCTGCCAGGCCGCGGGGTCGGGGGGGATGTCGGCCTTGGTCAGCACCAGCACCGGGGCGACCGCGGCGGCGCGGGCGAGCGCCAGATAGCGCTCGATCCGGGCCGGGTTGAAATCGGCGTTGCAGGAGGTGACGATGAACAGCGTGTCTACATTGGCGGCGATCAGCTGCCGGTCCGCCCCGGTGCCCGCGGCGCGGCGGGCCAGCGTGCTGCGGCGCGTGAGCAGGCGCAAAAGCCGGGGTCCGTCGCTTAGCCCGCAGTCGCACAAGCCCCAGTCGCCGACGGCGATTTCGGCGGTGGAGAGCCCCGCGGGCGGGAGAAGAGAGAGCGGGCCGGTCGGGCAAAGCGCCTCGATCCGGTTGCGATGCACCGCGCTGATGCGGCAGGGGGTGAGGGTGGCGATCTCGTCAAGCGTGAGTTGACGCAGGAAATCGGGCGCCCAGCCGAGATCGGCGAGCGGGAACGTGTCGGTCATCAAGGTGATCCTCGCAGGACACTGAAAAACAGGCGCCAAGGCGCCGGTGACATTCAGGGGCACGAGGCTTCGGCGGTCAGACCGCCCGGCAAACCCCGGCCCGGAGGCGCGCAAGATCCGACAAACATCCCTCCTGTGCTGGTTCCGGCTCAGTCTACGCCCTTTGCGCCAAAACGCCAGCCCGAAGCGGCGGGGGAAAAGAAATGGGCGCCTTGCGGCGCCCAGTCTGCCCTTCCCTTGTTATGGAAGCGCCCTCAGATCGCCGAGCTGTGCCCGGCTTTCGAGAGGTCATAGGCATCGAAGTGACGCGCGATCATCCGCGTCAGCGGGCGGCCGTGTTCGGGGATTTCCAGCCCCGCCTCGGTCACCACCACCATGTCTTCGAATTTCGCGACGCAGGCGGCGAATTCGGCATCGAGACCCGCCGGATCGGCCCCCCATTGATCGACCAGCTCGGCCTTGTCGGCCTTGAAGTCGCACATCAGCATCTCGATCAGACGGCCGCGCATCAGGTCTTCTTTCGAGAACACGAAACCGCGGTGGGTCGAGAACTTGCCCTCGCGGATCGCCGCCGTATAGGTGCCGGTCGGGCTTTCGTTCTGCGCAAAGCCCTGCGGGAAGCGCGAGATCGAGGAGGCGCCCAGCCCCACCAGGGCTTCGGCCTGATCGTCGGTGTAGCCCTGGAAGTTGCGGCGCAGCTTGCCCGCCTTGAGCGCGGTGGCCAGCCCGTCATGCGGCAGCGCGAAGTGGTCGATGCCGATCACGTCATAGCCCGCCTTGGTAAAGAGCTCGCGCGAGAGGTGGAACAGCTCCAGCCGCTCGGGCGGCGTCGGCAGGTTTTCCGACGGAATGAGCGATTGCCGACGCGACATCCACGGCACATGCGCATAGCCGTAAAACGCCACGCGGTCGGGTTTCAGCGACAGCACCTTCTCGACGCTTTCGGTCATCTTCTGCGGCGTCTGATGCGGCAGCCCGTAGAGAATGTCGGCGTTCAGGCTGTTGATGCCGCGGTCGCGGATCATGTCGACGACCATCTTCGTCACTTCGAAGGTCTGTTCGCGGCCGATCACCGACTGGATGAAGGGGTCGAAATCCTGAATGCCGACCGAGGCCCGGTTCATCCCCGATTGCGCCAGTGCATCCATGCGTTCGTCATCGATCTCGTTCGGGTCGATCTCGACCGAGAATTCGCCCTTCTCGCCCAGCGGCACGGCTTCGAACACCGCCTCGGCGATCTTGCGCATCGAGTCCGCCGGCAGCAGCGTCGCGGTGCCGCCGCCCCAATGCAGGCGCGACAGTTTCACCCCCGGCGCGAGGTGCGATTTCAGCATCGCAACCTCCTTGATCAGCGTCTCGGCATAGGTCTTCACCGGCGCATCGGTCTGCGTGCCCTGGGTGCGGCAGGCGCAGAACCAGCACAGCCGCCGACAGAAGGGCACGTGCATGTAAAGCGAGATCGACGCCCCCGCCGGAATCGCCTCGATCCACTCGATGAACTGCGAGGGGCCGATATCCTTGGAAAAATGGGGTGCGGTCGGGTAGCTGGTGTAGCGGGGCACCTTGGCGTCGAAGAGGCCGAGCCGGGCGAGTTGCGATTCATGTTTCATGGGCGTATTGTATCCTTCACGACGCGCACAAAGTATTGACCCAAATCAAGCAAGGCAATGTCTCACGACGACGCTCATCCGGTCTCGCTACAATGCGGAGACTGCCCGATCAGGCATCGGGCCGTCTGCGCCAGATGCGAGAGTTCCGAACTCGATGAACTCGAGGGCGCGAAGTATTACCGGAGCTTCGAAGCGGGTCAGACGGTGATCTGGTCGGGCGACAAGATGGACTTCGTGGCCTCGGTCGTGTCGGGGATCGCGACCCTGACCCAGACCCTCGAAGATGGCCGCACGCAGATGGTTGGATTGCTCTTACCCTCTGATTTTGTTGGAAGACCTGGCCGCGACCGCGCCGCTTACAACGTCACCGCGACGACCGATATCCTGATGTGCTGCTTCCGCCGCAAGCCCTTCGAGGAGATGATGGAGCGCACGCCGCATATCGCGCAGCGGCTCTTGCAGATGACCCTGGACGAGCTTGATGCGGCGCGTGAATGGATGCTTTTGCTCGGTCGCAAGACCGCGCGCGAGAAGATCGCCTCGCTTCTGTCGATCGTCGCGCGCCGCGATGCGTCGATTCGTCACCGCAAGATGCGCGGCCGTCTGACCTTCGATCTGCCGCTGACGCGCGAGGCGATGGCGGATTATCTGGGCCTCACGCTCGAAACCGTCAGCCGGCAGATGTCGGCGCTCAAACGCGACGGGGTGATCGAGCTGGAGGGGAAACGTCACGTCACCGTGCCCGACATGGAGCGGCTGCTGGTCGAGGCGGGCGATGACAATGACGGAGGTCTGATTGCGTAAGATCCTGACGCTGGCGGGGCTGCTGGTGCTGAGCGCCGGGGCGGCTTTCGCCGAGGCCCGGTCGGAAACCCGCTGCGGCTGGTTCGTCAATCCGACGCCGGGGAATTTCTACCTGACCGATGCCGAGGGGGACTGGTGGTTCGCCTCGCAAGGCTCGCTGGAGGTCGGCGGCTGGGAAGAGCTTGACTGGTCAGAGGCCGAATTCGGCGCGGACTGGGTCGCGACGAATGGCTCTTACGGCTATGGCTGCGCCTGTGCCGGGGGCGATTACGGCCGCGCCGCCGAGGGCGAGGTCTGGTTCATCGACAGGCTGAAGGCGCTGCCGCTGGCGAAATGCCTGCGCGATCCGGCGCTGCCGCCGCCGCCGCGGGACTGAGCCGGGGCCTGCTCAGACCGTCTTCGCGCTTTGGTGTTGCAGCCGCAGCCGGGCCAGGGCCTCGTGCCGTTCGGCCTTGCGCAATTCGGTCAGCGCCAGTTCGACGAAATCCATATGCGCCGCCACCGCCGCCCGTGCAGCGCCGCCGTCGCGCGCCTGAATCGCCGCGTTGATCGCCCGGTGCTGCTCCAGCAGCGCCTCGCGGGTGGAGCGGTTGCGAAACATGATCTGGCGGTTGTAGAACACGCCCTCGGACAAAAGGTCGAACATCGCCCGCATCATGTGCAGCATGATGATGTTGTGGCTCGCCTCGACGATCGCCATGTGGAATTGCGCATCCAGCGCCGCCTCGTCGGCCGGGTTGCGCTTGCCATGCGCCGTTTCCATCCGCGTCAGGATCGCGTCGATCACCTTCAGATCGGTGTCCGAGCCCATCTTGGCGGCGCGTTCCGCCGCCATCCCCTCGAGGTCGCGCCGGAAGGCGAGATAGTCGAAGACCGCCTGATCGTTGCGGGCGAAAAGCCGGATCAGCGCGGGCGAAAACGCCGAGCCGAGCACTTCGGCGACGAAGATCCCCGATCCGGCGCGGGTGGTCAGCAGACCCTCCTGCTGCAGCTCGGCCACGGCCTCGCGCAGCGAGGGCCGCGACACCGCAAGGCGTTCGGACAATTCGCGTTCCGATGGCAGCCGCTCGCCGGGGCGCAGCACGCCCTCGACGATCAGATTCTCGATCTGACGCACCACGGCCGAGGCAAGTTTCTCGGATTCGATCTTCTGGAATGGCATCTCTCTCTCCCGTGGTCAGAAACTATGACCAATGGGAAAGCCCGGCAATGTCAAAAGCAAAGGCCGGGGTCAAAAGCAAAGGCCGGGCGCGGGGCCCGGCCTTTTTGGCGGTGTGGCCCGATCTCAGCGGTTCGGGCGGATGATGAATTCGACGCGGCGGTTTTGCGCCTTGCCCGCGGCGCTGAGGTTCGAGGCCACCGGCTGTTCCTCGCCGCGGCCATAGGCGACGACGCGATAGGACGGCACCCCGGCGCCGATCAGCAGGCGCGAGACCGAATTGGCGCGGTCTTGCGACAGGCGCTGGTTATAGGCGGCGTCGCCGTCCGAATCGGTGTGGCCGACGACATCGACGGTGGTGTCGGGATAGCGGTTCAGGCTGCCCGCCAGCGTGTAAAGATCGCGTTGCAGATCGGGGCGCACGGCGGCGCTGTCGACGGCAAAGAGCACGTCTTGCGGCATCGTCACGATCAGGCGGTCGCCCTGACGCACGACGGACACGCCGTTGGTGTCCAGATCGCGGCGCAGCTCTTGCGCCTGCTTGTCCAGCTGGTTGCCGATGGCGCCGCCGATCAGCCCGCCGACGATCGCCCCGGCGGCGGCCTTTTCCAGCCGTTCGTCGCCGTTGCTGGTGGCGCCCAGAACGCCGCCGATCAGCGCCCCGGTGATCGCGCCGCCGCGGGTGTTGGCATTGGGATCGGCGCTCGACGATCCGCTGTAGCCCTGACTGTAGGGCTCGGTGCAGGCGGAAAGCGCGAAAAGTCCGGTGCAGGCGAGAAGGAGGGTGGAGGTCTTGGTCATGGATCTGCCCTTGTGCTTGCGGCCATCTTGGCCGTTGTCCCATACTACGACAGATTTTCGACGCCGTTCCATGCCCTGTGCAAGCTTGGCGGATTTTTGCGCATCAATTTCAGGCGAGAGCGTCAAAGCCCGGCCTCGTGCCCGGCCTCGTGTCTGGCCGCCTCGCGTGCCAGCAGCGCCCGTTTCAGCCCCAGCCCCCAGTGATAGCCGCCAAGCCCCCCCGAGGCGCGCAGCACCCGGTGGCAGGGGATCAGCACCGCGACCGGGTTGCGCCCGACCGCCGTGCCCACCGCCCGCACCGCGCGCGGGCTGCCGATGCGGGCGGCGATCTGCGCATAGCTGCGGACCTCGCCCGAGGGGATGGCCAGCAGCGCCTCCCAGACCTTGATCTGAAACGGCGCGCCAAGGACGCAAAGCCGCGCCTCGCCGCCAGAGCCGAAGGCCGCCGCGACCCAACCCGTCAGCGGTGCCGGGTCTTCGCGCAGCCGCGCGCCGGGCCAGCGCGCGACCATGTCGGCAAAGGCCGCGTCAGGGCCGATCTCCTCGGTGAAGGCAAGGCCGCACAGGCCGCGGTCGGTGCCGAATCCCAGCACCGGGCCGAAAGGGCTGTCGAAGCGCCCCCAGCGGATCACCAGCCCGGCGCCGCCCGCGGCCAGCTCGCCCGGGGTCATCGCCTCCCAGCGCAGGATCAGATCATGCAGCCGCGAGGGGGCAGAGAGCCCCGCCGTCTCGGCGACCTGATCGAGCGGCAGCTTCTGCGCCAGCAATTCGCGCGCAAGGCCAAGCGAGAGATATTGCGTGTAGCGTTTCGGCGAGACCCCGGCCCAGGCAGAAAAGACGCGCTGGAAATGCGGCGCCGACAGCCCAAGCCGCGCCGCGAGGTCTTCGAGCGGGATCTGCACCGGGCGGCCCGCCGCCCGCGCCTCGGCCTGGGCGGCGTCGATTTCCGCGATCGCCCGGGCGATCAGGCGGTAGTGATAGCGGTCTTCGAGCGGGATCGGGTCGGACATGGGCACGCCTTTCGTTGTGCCATCCTAACCCGGGTTGCGCGGCTCGGGCGACCCGAAAGCTGCGGTTTCGACGGGGGAGGGGGCGCTGCCCCCCGTCCGCAAGCGGACCCCCCCCGGGATATTTGCACCAAGGTGAAAGCCGGGTCGCAAGCGGGCGGGCCACGCCGGGTCCGGGTCAGGGGGGCCGGGTCAGGCGGCGAGGCGGCGGGCGCGGGCCAGGCGTTCGCGGCGGAACATCGCCACTTCCCAATCTTCAAGCCAGGCGCGGGCCGGATCGGCATGGCCCGCGGTGACGCGCGGGGCGATTGCGCCGCGGATGCGGTCGGGCAGCAGCGACAGATAGGCGGCATCGGCATGGACCGAGCTGACCCACATCCCCTCGGCCAGCACGATTTCGGGGCTGGCGAGCAGCATCGAGTAAAGCTTTTGCGACCCCGCCCCTGCCTCGGCCTTGGGCAGCGCATGGCGGGCCTTGGCGAACATCTCGGATTCGCCGAACCAGAGTTCCAGTTCATGCCCGGCCAGCAGCACCCCGGTCCCGGGCGAGAGCAGCACGTCGCGTTCCGGCAACGCCGCGCCGAAACAGGCGGCGGAGAGCAGCAGCGGCCGGGTCTCGGCCGGCGCGCGGCGCGGCATCGTGTGCTGGCAGACCCAGAGAAGCGGCTGATAACCGTTGTCGCGCGTCAGCACCCGGTCGCCCGGGCGCAGCCAGTCGATCGGCGCCGGGCCCTCGGCGGTGGCGATCATCGTGCCGCTGCCAAGGCAGGGCAGGGCGGCGATTTCCTCGGGGCTGGCGGCGCGGGCGGGCAGGGCGAAAGGCTCGGCCTCGGCATAATCGATGCCGGGGGTCAGCGGTTCCGAGGCCATGAAAAGGCACAGCACCCCGGCAATCTCGATCCGGTCGAGCCGGATCGTGCCGCCATCGGGCTTTTGCAGCAGCAAGGGCACATCGGCGGTCATCTGCCCCGCGGCGATGACATGGCCCATCGCATCGCGCACTTCGGAGCGCAACTCGGACCCGGCGGCGCCATGGACAAGCTGCCACAGCATCGTGGCGGTGTCGAAATCATGGTCGAGCGACCAAAGCCCCCGCTCGGCGTCGAAGCCCAGCACCGAAACCGGATAACCGTAATCCATGTGACCTCCTGCACCTGCAGATACGCCTCCATCTTTCCGCATCACGGCAAACGAATCGTTAACGGCGGCGGCGAATTGTCCGCAAATTGCCGAATTCGGTTAATCCTGCGCGCGCCCTCTTGCCCCGTGCGGGAACGGCGGGCAGAAGGGGGCATGGGTGCACAGCTTGACTATCCGACGATGAAAGAGGTCTTCCGCCGGTTTGCGGCGGCCAATCCGCATCCCGAGGGCGAGCTTGAGCATGTGAACGCCTTCACCCTGCTGGTCGCGGTCGCGCTGTCGGCGCAGGCGACCGATGTGGGGGTGAACAAGGCCACGCGCGGCCTGTGGCCCGTCGCCGACACGCCGCAAAAGATGCTGGCGCTGGGCGAGGAGGGGCTGACCGAACATATCCGGTCGATCGGGCTTTACCGCACCAAGGCGAAGAATGTGATCGCGCTCTCGCGCCTGCTGGTCGAGCGCTTTGGCGGTCAGGTGCCGTCCTCGCGCGCGGCGCTGATCAGCCTGCCCGGTGTCGGGCGCAAGACGGCGAATGTCGTTCTGAACATGGGCTGGGGCCATCCGGCGCAGGCGGTCGACACCCATATCTTCCGCGTCGGCAACCGCAGCGGCATCTGTCCGGGCAAGGATGTCGATGCGGTCGAGCGCGCCATCGAAGACAATGTGCCGGTGGAATTTCAGCGCCATGCGCATCACTGGCTGATCCTGCACGGGCGCTATATCTGCACTGCCCGCAAACCCCGCTGCGCCGATTGCCTGATCCGGGATCTGTGCCGTTACGAGGAGAAGACCGCATGAAGAAGTATCAGGTTGTCGGCATCGGCAACGCCATCGTCGACGTGATCGCGCAATGCGACGATGAATTCCTGGCCGCGATGGGCATCGAAAAGGGCATCATGCAGCTGATCGAGCGCGAGCGCGCCGAAAAGCTTTATGCCGCGATGGCCGAGCGCACCGAGGCCCCCGGCGGCTCGGTCGGCAACACCATCGCGGGGCTGGGCAACCTTGGCCTGACGGCGGCCTTCATCGGCCGCGTCGCCGATGACACGCTTGGCCATTTCTACAAGGCCGCGCTGAATGCCGAGGGCACGGATTTCCCGAACCCGCCGGTGAAGGCGGCCGATCTGCCCTCGTCGCGCTCGATGATCTTCGTCACGCCCGATGGCGAGCGCTCGATGAACACCTATCTGGGGATTTCGGCCGAGCTTTCGACCGAGGATGTGCCGCTGGAGGTCGTTGAAAACACCGAAATCCTGTTCCTTGAAGGCTATCTTTTCGACAAGGATCACGGCAAGGCCGGGTTCCTGAAAGCGGCGCAGGGCTGCCACCGCGGCGGCGGGCGGGCGGGGATCTCGCTTTCGGACCCGTTCTGCGTCGATCGCCACCGCGACAGCTTCCGCCGTCTGGTCAAGGACGAGATGGATTTCGCGCTGGGCAATGAACACGAATGGGCCTCGCTTTACCAGACCGATCTGGAAAGCGCGCTGCAACAGGCGGCCTCGGAATGCGGGCTTGTCGTCTGCACCCGCTCGGGCGCCGAGGTGGTGGTGATCCGCGGCGAAGAACGGGTGGAAGTGCCGGTGCATCGCGTCGTGCCGGTCGATGCGACCGGGGCGGGCGATCAATTCGCGGCCGGGTTCCTTTATGGCGTCGCCACCGGGAAAAGCCTTGAGATCGCGGGCAAGATGGGCTGCATCGCCGCGGCCGAGGTGATCAGCCATTACGGCGCGCGCCCCGAGACCGACATTCTGGCGCAGTTCAAACAGGCCGGGCTGCTCTGATCCATGGGCCGCTCGCCCTATCTGGCGCCGGATTTCTACGGCAAGGCGCTGGCCGAGGGGCGGCACCGCGCCATCGTCGGCGGGCGCTGGGACGAGACCGGGCGGGCGCAGATGGCGGCGCTGATCGAGGTGGGGCGGCTGGCGCCCCACCATCATCTGCTCGACATCGGGGCGGGGGCGCTGCGGCTGGGCTGCAAGGCCGTCACGTATCTGCAGCCGGGGCATTACTGGGGCACCGATGCCTCGCGCGAACTGATGCTGGCGGGCCATGCGGCGGAACTGGCGGACCCGGCGCGGCTCGACCCGGCGCAGCTGATCGCGGATGACGCCTTCGCCTTTCCGGGCGTGCCCGAGGTGATCACCCATACCATCGCCTTTGCCGTCTTTCCGCATCTGCCGCATGACTGTCTGGGGCTGGCGCTGGCGAACCTCGCCCGGTTTCCGCGGCTGGAAGTTTTTCTGTTCACGGTGTTTCTGGCGCCCGAGGCGCAGGCGGGGGCGCCCTTCCGTCAGCCTGACGGGGTGGTGACCCATCCGGACCGGCCGCCCCGGCATGTGCTGGAGCGCGATGTTCTGGCCGCCGCCGCGGGCTGGGATCTGACGAAACACGACCGGATGCTGCCGCGCGGTCAGGTGCTGTTCGAGGCGCGGCGGGCGGGGGGCTGAGCCCCGGTTTCGGGCGGAGAAGGAAAGGCATCGCCTTTCCCCGCCCGCAGGACAACGGGTTTGCCGGGACCGTTTCCCCAAGCGCAACAGAGGCCGGCGCCCGTCCCGGCGGGCGAGAAGCGCCCGCCAGGGGCGGGGCGGGCGCTGGCCGAGGGCCTTTGGGCCCCCGGCGGTCGCGGGGCTGATGGTGCGCGGGGCCGGGGCCGATGGCCTCGGTCAGGGCAGGCGGTGCTGATCCGCCCGAAACCCCGTCTCAATCGCCCAGCTTCACATGCACCTCGTCCAGATCGACCTCGCCGATCGGCATCTTGTTGTCGGGATTGTCGAAATCATATTTGAACAGCTGGAAATCCTTGCGGTAGATCTCCCACACCAGATGCCGCGACAGATCGTCGAAATAGGCCGAGACCGGATGCGCCCGCTTCGGCCCGTGGCCCTCGCTTTCGTTGAACTTCGGCACCGCCTTCAGATCGACCGGATGGCGCGTCCGGATGTTGTCCAGCACCACCTGCATCCCGGCGTCGAATTTCTCGGTGAAGAAGATGTGGTCATAGCGCCCGCCGTTGACGATGAAGGTCGCGATATGCCCCGACATCGCCGACCAGTGAATGTCGGGCTCCATCGGGCGGCGCCAGCGGATGGTGTCGCGCGCGAACAGCAGAAACCGGCGGAACGAGGCCACCTGATCGAACTCGAAGCCGTTGTCCGGGCTGCCGACATCGATGCCGTATTTCTGAATGAGCTGCGGCACCAGCGCGCCGCGGTAGCGCTTGCCGTTCCTCTGAATCCCCGCGATCTTGTCGAAAAACGACGACAGGATCCGCGCATAGGGATTGCGCACGCAGGTGAAGGCATAGGATTTGTGCGCCCTCACATTCGCCTCGATCGGCTTCTGGCTTTGCTCCTGGCTCCATTTGTGCAGCCCCGCCGCGCTGTCATGGATGTCGCCGTCGAAAAACCGCCCGTGATCGGAATAGAACATGATCTGCCCGATCGAGGAGCAGGCGCATTTCGGAACGACCCGATAGACGACGCTCTCGCTCTCGGTCATCCAGGTGCCGGGAAACCCCATGATGTGAACCTCCAGTCGCAGTGCGCCAAGCCTGTCACACCACTCTTCAAGAATTCCTACCCTTGAAGCAAAGAACCTCTGTTTTTTCAATGTCCTTTGACGGTATCTAGGCGAATAGGGCATAACTGGCACGGCTTGTTTCCAATATGGCAAAAATCGCCTTCATCCTGCTGACCCACAAGGACCCCGAGGGGATCATCGCGCAGGCCGAACGGCTGACCTCGACGGGGGATTTCGTCGCGATCCATTTCGATGCCCGCGCCAGCCAGGCCGATTACGCGCGCCTCCGCGCGGCGCTGCAGACCAATCCCGCCGTCACCTTCGCGCGCAAGCGGCACAAATGCGGCTGGGGCGAATGGAGCCTCGTCGCCGCGACGCTCGAGGCGGTCCGGGCGGCGCTGACCGCCTTTCCGCAGGCGACACATGTCTACATGCTCTCGGGCGATTGCATGCAGATCAAGACGGCGGAATATGCGCATCGCTTTCTGGACGCCGAGGATGCCGATTACATCGAATGTTTCGATTTCTACGCCTCGGACTGGATCAAGACCGGCTTCAAGGAAGAACGGCTCGCCTATCGGCACTGGTTCAACGAACGCACGCAAAAGACGCTGTTCTACACCTCGGTCGACTGGCAAAGGCGGCTTGGCCTGACCCGCAGGGTGCCCGCGGATCTGCAGATGATGATCGGCTCGCAATGGTGGTGCCTGCGCCGCAGCACCATCGAGGCGGTGCTCGATTTCGTCGCCCGCCGCCGCGACGTGATGCGGTTTTTCCGCACCACCTGGATCCCGGACGAGACCTTCTTTCAGACCATCGTGCCGCATCTGGTCCCCGAGACCGAGATCCGCCGCCGCACCCTGACCTTTCTGATGTTCACCGATTACGGCATGCCGGTGACCTTTTACAACGACCATTACGACCTGCTGGTGTCGCAAGATTACCTGTTCGCGCGCAAGATCAGCCCCGATGCGCTGGCGCTGAAGGACCGGCTGGGCGTCCTGTGGGAGCAGCGCGGCGTCAGCTTCACCGTCTCGAACGAGGGGCGGGCGCTGTTCAACTTCCTGACCGGGCGCGGCCGCGAGGGGCGCCGCTTCGCGCCGCGGTTCTGGGAGCGCGAGGCAAGTCTGGGCCGCGACCGCACCCTGCTTCTGGTCGCGTGCAAGAAATGGCATGTGGCGAAACGTCTGGTCGAACAGGTCCGCCAGCAGGCGGGGCTGGCGGCGGTCGAGTACATCTTCAACGAAGACGGCGGCCTGCCCGATCTGGGCGGCATCGAACGCTCGGTGGAGAAGCGCAACCGGCATCGCCGCGCGCTGTTGCGGATGCTCTTCGAGTATCACGGCACCGACCGGCTGGTGCTCTGCCTCGATCCGGCGGCGATCGATCTGATGCGGGATTTCGCCACCGACAAATGCACGCTGCGGGTGCTTGAGATCGCATGCGACTTTACCGACGCCTATCTGATCGGCCATGCCCGCCGCGTCGGGCTGGCGGGGGAGACGACCCCGCCCGAGGTGCTCGACCGGCTCTTGCCGACGATCCGCAACGATCTGCGCCACGAAAGCGACCAGATGCGCGACGCCGGTTTCCCGGTCTTCCTGCGGATGCGCCAATGCGACAGCCCGGAGGTGAACGCCGCCCCGCTGGCGGCGTTTCTGGGCATTGCGCCCGATCTTGCACATCGCATCGCGGCGACCGATTATCTGTTCGTCGATTGAGGAGAACGCCCTTGGCCTATGTCTATGACACCACGAACATCTTCGCCCGCATCCTGCGCGGCGAGATCCCCAACCGCACGGTTCTGGAGACCGAACACGCGCTGGCCTTCCGCGACATCGCGCCGAAGGCCCCCGATCATGTGCTGGTGATCCCCAAGGGCCCCTATGTCACCTACGATCATTTCTGCGCCGAGGCGTCGGAGACGGAGATCGTCGATTTCACCCGCGCCGTGGCCGCGGTGGTGAAGCTGATCGGCGCCGAGGCGCATTCCGGGGCCAAGGGCTTCCGCGCCATCACCAATGCGGGCGAAAACGGCGTGCAGGAAGTGCCGCATTTCCACCTGCACATCCTGGCCGGGCGCTGTATCGGCCCGATGGTCGTCACCGACTGACCTTTCTCCCAGTCGCATCCGAGAAAGGGCGTATTTGGGCCAAGAAAAAGCCAGCTGTGTTTTTTCTTGGTGCAAATACGCTGGGGGTCCGGGGGCAAAGCCCCCGGCTTTCCACACTTCGTGCTGGGCACTGCGCCGTCTCGGAACGCTTGCGCGCTGCGGCGTTATTTCGCATAACTCCGCCCGACCCATTTGCCGCGCTCAGGAGCCAGCCATGTCGAACGCCCCCGAAATCAAGGTCGTCACCCATTGGAAAGGCGCCTGCGACGGCGGCGAAGGCGCTTTGGGCCATCCCAAGGTCTGGCTGACGATCCCGCGCGAGAGCGGCGAGATCTGCTGCCCCTATTGCGGCAAGAAATTCATCATCGACCGCGCCAACGCCGTCGAAGACCACTGAGCCCGCGCCTCCGCGCGCGCTGGAGGCGGCCGCGCTCCGGCCGCCTTTTCGTTTCCGGGGGGCTGTGGCACAACAAGGAAAAGGGGAGGCGCACATGAGTTTCACCAAGGGCTGCCATCTGCATCTGATCGACGGCTCGGCCTTCATCTTCCGCGCCTATCACGCGCTGCCGCCCTTGACGCGCAAATCCGACGGCCTGCCCGTCGGCGCCGTCGCGGGCTTCACCAACATGATCTTCCGCTATATCGAAGACGCGCGGGGCGCCGATGCGCCCACCCATGCGGCGGTGATTTTCGACTACAGTTCCAAGACCTTCCGCAACGAGATCTATCCCGCCTACAAGGAAAACCGCCCCCCCGCGCCCGAGGATCTGCGGCCGCAGTTTCCGCTCACCCGCGACGCCACCCGTGCCTTCAACCTCGCCTGTCTGGAGATCGAGGGCTATGAGGCCGATGACATCATCGCCACCCTTGCCCGTCAGGCGCGCGAGGCGGGCGGGCGCGTGACCATCATTTCTTCGGACAAGGATCTGATGCAGTTGGTGGGCGATGGCGTCGTGATGCTCGATGCGATGAAGAACATCGTCATCGGCCCCGACGAGGTCGAGGCGAAATTCGGTGTCCGCCCGAACCGGGTGATCGATGTGCAGGCGTTGGCGGGCGATTCCGTCGACAACGTGCCCGGCGCTCCGGGCATCGGCATCAAGACCGCGGCGCAGCTGATTGCGGATTATGGCGATCTGGAAACGCTGCTGGCGCGGGCGGGCGAGATCAAGCAGCCCAAGCGGCGCGAAACGCTGCTCAATTTCGCCGAGCAGATCCGGGTCTCGAAGCGGCTTGTGACGCTCGAGGATCATGTGCCGCTCGACTTCGGGCTTGACAGTCTCGAGGTGAAGGAGCCCGAGCCCGAGGCGCTTATCGCTTTCCTGGAGGCGATGGAATTCCGCAACCTGACCAAGCGCGTGGCCGAGAAATTCGGCCGCGAGGTGCCGGTGGGGGCGCCTGCGCCCAAATCCGATGCCGCCGCGCGCTGGGCCGAGGGGGCGGCGCCGCAGGCCCGGATCCAACCGCAGGCCGAGGATGTCGCGCCGATCGACCCCGCCCGCTATCTCTGCCTCACCGATCCCGCCGCGCTGAGGGAATTTCTGGCCGAGGCCCAGGCAACCGGCGTGCTGGCGGTCGATACCGAGACCACCTCGCTTGATGAGATGCAGGCCGATCTGGTCGGTGTCTCGCTTTGCACCGGGCCGGGGCGGGCCTGCTACATTCCGCTGGGCCACACCACCGGCGGCGACGATCTGTTCGGCACCACGGCGCTTGCGGCGGGGCAGATGCCGATGGACGAAGCGCTGGCGATCCTGAAGCCGGTGCTGGAGGATGAAAGCATCCTGAAGATCGGCCAGAACATGAAATACGACTGGAAGATCTTCGCCCGGCGCGGCATCCGCATCGCACCCTTCGACGACACGATGCTGATGTCTTACGCGATGTTTTCCGGCCTGCACGGGCATGGCATGGACGCGCTGTCCGAGGAATATCTGCAGCACCGGCCGATCCCGATCAAGGAGCTGATCGGCACCGGCAAGGCGCAGATCACCTTTGACAAGGTGCCCGTGGACAAGGCCACGGCTTACGCGGCCGAGGATGCCGAGATCACCTTCCGGCTTTGGGCCGCCTTCAAGCCGCAGCTGCACCGGGCCAGGGTGACCACGGTTTACGAGACGCTGGAACGCCCGCTGGTCCCGGTTCTGGCGGAAATGGAAATGGCGGGGGTCAAGGTCGATCCCGCGGTTCTGGCGCGGATGTCGAATGTCTTCGCGCAGCGCATGGCGGGGCTTGAGGAGGAAATTCAAGCCCTTGCCGGGCAGCCCTTCAATGTGGGCAGCCCCAAGCAGCTGGGCGAGATCCTGTTTGACAAGCTGGGCGTGCCGGGCGGCGAAAAGGGCAAGACCGGGGCTTGGGCGACCGGGGCCGATGTGCTCGAAGACATCACCACGATGGCGGAGCACAAGCAGGCGGCGGAGCTGGCGGCCAAGGTGCTGGACTGGCGCCAGATCGCCAAGCTGAAATCGACCTACACCGACGCGCTGCAGACGCATGTGAACCCGGAGACCGGCCGGGTGCACACCTCTTACTCCATCGCGGGGGCGAACACCGGGCGGCTTGCCTCGACCGATCCGAACCTGCAAAACATCCCCGTGCGCTCGGATGAGGGCCGCCGCATCCGCGAGGCTTTCGTGGCCACGCCAGGGCATCGCATCGTCTCTCTCGACTACTCGCAGATCGAGTTGCGCATCCTCGCCCATGTCGCGAACCTGCCCGAGATGAAGGCGGCTTTCGCCCGTGGCATCGACATTCACGCGATGACGGCGTCTGAAATGTTCGGCGTTCCGGTCGAGGGGATGGACCCGATGGTGCGCCGCCGCGCCAAGGCGATCAACTTCGGCGTGATCTACGGGATTTCCGGCTTCGGTCTGGCGCGCAACCTGCGCATCCCGCGGAGCGAGGCGCAGGGCTTCATCGACCGCTATTTCGAGCGTTTCCCGGGCATCCGCGCCTATATGGACGAGACGGTGGCCTTCGCCAAGGCGCAGGGCTTCGTGCAGACGCTTTTCGGCCGCAAGATCCACACGCCCGAGATCAACGCCAAGGGGCCCGGCGCAGGCTTTGCCAAACGCGCCGCGATCAACGCGCCGATCCAGGGCGCGGCGGCCGACATCATCCGCCGCGCGATGATCCGCATGCCCGCCGCCATCGCCGATCTGCCCGCAAGGATGCTGCTGCAGGTGCATGACGAATTGATCTTCGAGGTCGAAGAGAGCGCGGTCGAGCCGCTGATCGCCGCGGCGCGGGCGACCATGGAAGGCGCGGCCGATCCGGCGGTGCGGCTTTCGGTGCCGCTGGTCGTCGATGCGGGGCAGGGGGCCAGCTGGGCCGAGGCGCATTGAGGCCGGCCATTTGCGCTGCATCAGGGCGGGCGGCCCGGCCGCGTGCTTTGCTGGCCGCAAATGGAGGTGTGCGATGCGTGCGATTCTGATGTGCTTCGGCGGGGCGATGGGGCTGGCGGCCTGCATGGGGGCGGTCGATCTGACGGCGCCCTCGCCTGCAAGGGACTATGCCGATTACTGCGCGGGCTGCCATGGCAGCGGCGGCGATCCCGGCCCGATCGCGCAGGAGCTGGAGCTGCACCCGGTCTCGCTGTCCGATCTGACGATGATGAACGACGGCAATTTCCCCGAAGCGCGGGTGATGTCGAAGATCGTCGGCCACCGCGAACATGGCGAGATGATCGGGGCGCAGGCGGGCGAGATGCCGTCCTTCGAGCCGATGCTGGACGGGCCGGTGGTGCTTTACGACACGGGCGACGGCATCGCGACGCCGACCCCGGCGCGGCTGGTGCGGCTGATGGAATACATCAAGGGCATGCAGAAATAACCGCCTGATCCGCAACGAAAAAGGGCGCCCTTGCGGGCGCCCTTCGATCTTCCCGATTGGGGAAGATTACATCATGTCCATGCCGCCCATGCCGCCCATGCCGCCGGCCGGGGCCGCTTTCGGCTCGGGCTTCTCGGCGATCATGCATTCGGTGGTGATCAGCAGACCGGCGATCGAGGCCGCATCTTCCAGCGCGGTGCGGGTGACCTTGGCCGGGTCGATGACGCCGAAGCCGAACATGTCGCCATATTCCTCGGTCTGGGCGTTGAAGCCGAAGGCCGGGTCGGAGGATTCACGCACCTTGCCCGCCACGACGGCGCCGTCGACGCCCGCGTTTTCGGCGATCTGACGCAGCGGCGCTTCCAGCGCGCGACGCACGATCGAGATGCCCGCATCCTGATCCGAATTCGCGCCGGTCAGGTCGTTCAGCTTCTTCGCGGCCTGAACCAGAGCCACGCCGCCGCCGACGATGATGCCTTCCTGCACGGCCGCGCGGGTGGCGTTCAGCGCGTCATCGACACGGTCCTTGCGCTCTTTCACTTCGACTTCGGTCATGCCGCCGACGCGGATCACCGCAACGCCACCGGCCAGTTTGGCCACGCGCTCTTGCAGCTTCTCACGGTCGTAGTCCGAGGTGGTTTCCTCGATCTGGGTGCGGATCTGGCTGACGCGGGCGGCGATTTCCGCCTTGTCGCCATGACCGTCGACGATCGTGGTGTTCTCTTTCGAGATCGTCACTTTCTTCGCACGGCCCAGCATGTCGAGCGTGACGTTTTCCAGCTTCATGCCGAGGTCGTCCGAGATCACCTGACCGCCGGTCAGGATCGCGATGTCCTGCAGCATCGCCTTGCGACGATCACCGAAGCCCGGCGCCTTGACGGCAGCGATCTTAAGCCCGCCACGCAGCTTGTTGACCACGAGGGTCGCCAGCGCTTCGCCTTCAACGTCTTCCGCGACGATGATCAGCGGACGGGTCGACTGGATCACGGCCTCGAGCAGCGGCACCATCGGCTGCAGCGAGCTGAGTTTTTTCTCGTGCAGCAGGATGTAGGCGTCTTCCAGATCCGCGATCATCTTGTCGGGGTTGGTCACGAAATAGGGGCTCAGGTAGCCGCGGTCGAATTGCATCCCTTCGACGACTTCGACTTCGGTGTCCATGCCCTTGTTTTCTTCGACGGTGATCACACCCTCGTTGCCGACTTTCTGCATCGCGTCGGCGATGAAGCGGCCGATCTGGGCTTCGCCGTTCGCCGAAATGGTGCCGACTTGCGCGACTTCGTCGCTGTCCTTCACCGGGCGGGCGGCGGTTTTGATCGCTTCGACGACCGTGGTGGTGGCCAGGTCGATGCCGCGCTTCAGATCCATCGGGTTCATGCCCGCGGCGACGGCTTTCATGCCTTCGCGGACAATGGCCTGCGCCAGAACGGTCGCGGTGGTGGTGCCGTCACCGGCTTCGTCGTTGGTGCGGGAAGCGACTTCCTTCACCATCTGCGCGCCCATGTTCTCGAACTTGTCGGAAAGTTCGATTTCCTTGGCGACCGAGACACCGTCCTTGGTGATGCGCGGGGCGCCGAAGGATTTTTCGATCACCACGTTGCGGCCTTTCGGGCCGAGCGTCACCTTGACCGCATCGGCCAGGATGTTGACGCCGCGCAGCATCCGGTCGCGGGCGTCGGTGGAGAATTTGACTTCTTTGGCTGCCATTCTTTCGGCTCCTTCAAATATCGTGGGGGATCAGGGTCTTCTCGTCGATTACGAGATGATCCCCATGATGTCCGACTCTTTCATGATCAGCATCTCGACGCCATCCAGCGTGACTTCGGTGCCCGACCATTTGCCGAACAGGATGCGGTCGCCCACGGCGACCGAGGGGGCGATCAGCTCGCCGCTGTCCTTGCGCGCGCCCGCGCCCACGGCGACGACTTCGCCCTCGGCCGGTTTTTCCTTCGCCGTATCGGGGATGATCAGGCCGCCCTTGGTTTTTTCTTCGCTTTGAACGCGTTTGACCAGCACGCGGTCATGCAGCGGTTTGAATGCCATCTGGGTCACTCCCTAAGGTTCCAGGTTCATGCTTTCAGCACTCACAGGTAGCGAGTGCTAACGACCCGGGAGTTAGTCATCGCCCCCCCGGCCTGTCAACACCCGAGCCGTGAAATTTTTGCGACCCCGCGATCCCGCGCCGCGATGCTGCAGCTGCGAAATGGCGCGTGCAAGACGTGACAAGCGGGGGCCAAAGCCCTATAAGGCGCCAAAATCCCCATCCAAACCCCCGAGGAACGCATGACCACCAAGGTTTTCGGCCACAAATCCCCCGACACCGACTCGACCGGCTCGCCCATCATCTGGGCCTGGTACATGACCGAGGTGCTGGGCCAGCCCGCGAAACCGGTGCTTTTGGGCGAGCCCAACACCGAAGCGGCTTTCGTGCTGAAACACTGGGATCTGCCGAAACCCGAGATCATCGCGGGCGTCGAAGCCGGTGAAAAGGTCGTCATCGTCGACACGAACAACCCGGCCGAACTGCCCGAGGGCATCAACAAGGCCGACATCACCGCGATCATCGACCACCACAAGCTGGTCGGCGGTCTGGAAACCAAGGGCCCGATCGACATCACCATCCGTCCGCTGGCCTGCACCGCCACGATCATGTTCGACCTGATGGGCGAAGCCGTGGCAACGGCGCCGCGCGGCATCAAGGGCGCGATGCTCTCGTGCATCCTGTCGGACACGCTCGAGTTCCGCAGCCCCACCACCACCGCGCATGACAAGGCCGTGTGCGAGAAACTGGCCGCCGATCTGGGCGTGAACATCGGCGAACTCGCCACCGCGATGTTCGAGGCGAAATCCGACGTGTCGGAGTTCTCGGATGCCGCGCTGCTGCGCATGGATTCGAAAGAATACACCGTCGACGGCAAGGAACTGCGCGTTTCGGTGCTGGAAACCACCGCGCCGAAGCTGATCCTGGACCGGAAAGACAGCCTGATGGCCGCGATGGTCGATGTGGCCAAGGAAGACGGCGCCGATCAGGTGCTGCTGTTCGTCGTCGACATCCTGAAGGAAGAAGCGACGCTGCTGGTGCCGAATGATTTCGTCAAGCGCATCGCCGAGGCCAGCTTCCCCTGCACCGTGACCGGCGACACCGTGGTTCTGCCGGGCATCATGAGCCGGAAAAAGCAGATCATCCCGGCGCTGAAGGTCTGATCGGATCTCCGCCCCGGACAACCGGGGGGTGGCGGGGGGCCTCGGCCCCCCGTCGCAGTCCCGCGGCGGCCCTGCCGCCGGGCTTGCGAACCGTCCTTGCGAACCGGGCCCGTCGCGCCATCCCGTGCCGTCGCAAGCGCAGCTTCGCACAATCACGTTTTGAACCTTTCCAGCCGCGATGCCCCGAACCGCGGTACAAGGCACGCAGTGAGTCTGCCCGATAATCTGCCGGTCGAAACGCCGGCGTTTTGCAAGTCAGGTCTGCCCCATGCATCCCAGCGTTGAAGACTTCACCGCCCCCGAGCCGCCAGATTTCGAGGCCATGCGCCATGGCGTGATCACCGGGACGCCCTATCAGCCGTCTTTCGGGTGCCGCAGCGATCTTGACGAGCATCTGGCGATGCTGCGCCGCGAATGTGTCGGCCAGCCGGAACTCAAGTTCGCCCATGCCGCCATGACCGTCCTGCTGCGGCGCAAGATTGCCCCCGAAACGGTCTACCGGCACTATCGCGCGCTCTGGTCGGAGCATGCGGACATCCTGCTCGAGATCCTCGACAGCCGCTGGCTTGTCTCGGCCTGCGACACGCTCAGCGACCTGAGCGCGGACCCGGACGAGGCCCGGACCGCCACTTTGCTTGCCCTTTTCGTCAATACCGTGAAGCTTTACGAGACGGAACGTATGATGGACGGGGCGCCACGCCCGCAGGCCGCGCCTTTGGACCAGCGCACCCCGTTGCATGACGGGCTGACCGGCTTCATGGTGGGCGGCGGCGACATGGTCGCCAATCTGCTGCACAGGCTTGACCGGTCGCTTCGACCCGATGCGCTTGTCGACCGGATCGCCCGCCAGCTGATCAGCCGCGCGCTGGCTTCCGACACGGTGTTTTGGCGGTTCGGCCAGCGCCAGTCCCGCAACAGCTGGTCCCCCTGTCTGCCGATGCCGCCGATCCGGCCCGGAGCGGTCGGGCCGAAAGCGGCGCGCAAGCAGACGCCGGTCAAACGGCCGCAATATGTTTTGCTCAATGACACCGCGCGGCTGGGCGGCGGTTTCCATCTGGGCACGCTTTACGCCTGTCATGCGATCCGCAGCCATCTTGCCGCGCGCGGCCTGCAGGAGGCCTTCTGGGCCAATGATCTTGCGGGCTTCCGCGCGCATCTTGAGCGCTGTCCGACGCCGCCGCAGCTTCTGGTCCTCAACGGGGAGGGAACGCTGCATCATGGCGCGCCGCGCGCCCGCGCGCTGCTGGAGGCCTGCCGGATCGGCAAGAGCCTCGGCATGAAAGTGGCGGTCCTCAACACGGTCTGGGAGGCCAATGACGACGAGATGCTCGCCTGCCTGCAGGCGGCCGATGCCGTCCATGTCCGCGACACCCGGTCGCTTGCCGCCCTGCCGCCCGGGTTTCCGGCCCGGGTGACGCCGGATGCCTCGATCCCGGTCTTCCGGGAGGTCACGCGCTCGGCGGGCTTTCCGGCCGCCGTGCATCCGGTCGCGGTCATGGACAATGTCGTGCCGCACGCCGCACAGGCGCTGCTGCGCTTCGCCGAAGCCGGTGCCCTGCCGTTCTTCGCCATGCCCGGGGCCGCGCTGGGCCAGTTGCGGCAGGGCGTTTCCGGCAGAGCCGGGCCGGTCTGGCCGCGCCTGCTGCAGATCACCGATTTGATGGCGGCGCAGGGCTGGGTCACGGGGCGGTTTCACGGCATGATCGGCGCGCTTTGCGCCGGGCGGCCGGTTTGCGCCATCGGGTCGAATACCGCCAAGATCGAGGGTCTGCTGGACGATTTCGAGCTGGGCGCGGAATGTCTGCTGGGCGCGGACTGGCACCTGAAACCGCCCGCCGCGCAGCGCGTCGACGTCGAGAGATGTCTGGACTTGCAGCAGGATCCTGCCTTCATCGCCCGGCGCGAGCGGGCGCTGCACGCGGCCTGCGACCGGATCGGCCGGATGTTCGATCAGGTCGCGGCGCTGGTCGTGGACGCGCCGCCGAGGGCGGCCGGGCAGGGCTGAGCGCAAGCGGCGGGCCGGATCTCCATCAAATCTCCACGAACCCTGCGCAAATCATCGACGCGGCGCTGTCATGGGCTCGGGCCGAACCGCTCGGGGACCGATTGCCATGACCTGCCCGCCTGCCTTGACGCTTTTGCTTGTCTGCGCCCTGATCGCAACGCCGGTTTTCGGCCTGACGGCCGCTGTGCCCGAGGACGAAAGCCCGCCGCCGCTGCGCCTTGGCGTCGCCACCGTGATGCCCGAACCTGTCGTGCTGTCCGACATCGTCCCCGGCCGGGTGGCGGCGTCGCGGCGGGTCGAGATCCGGCCGCAGGTCGGCGGCCTCATCCTGGACCGGCCCGCGCCCGAGGGGGGGCGCGTCGATGCCGGAGAGGTGCTGTTCCGCCTCGATCCCGCGCCGCTCCGGGCCGATCTGGCCAGTGCCGAGGCCGGGCTGGCCCGCGCCCTTGCGGCAAAGGATCAGGCCCGCCGCACGCTGGGTCGTTCCGAAACCCTGCTGGCGCGCAAGGTCGCCAGCGCCGAAAAGACCGAGGCGGCGCGCAATGATCTGGCCTTGGCCGAGGCCAGCCTTGCCGAGGCGCAGGCCAGCGTCGCGCGTCGCAGGCTTGATCTGCAACAGGCGACGCTGCGGGCGCCCATCGCGGGCTACGTCGCGGCGGGGGCGGCCGAGATCGGCGCACTGGCGGTGCCGGGGGCCGAGCGGGCTTTGGCGGTGATCCAGGATCTGGACCGGGTTCGCATCGATCTGCGGCTGCCTGCGGCGCGGCTTGCAGCGATCCGGGCCGCGGCTTCGGCGGGGCCGGGCGATGTCGAGATCCTCGGCGACGGCGAGCAGCCCCATCCGGCGCGGGGGCGGCTCGACTTTGCCGATACCGTCATCGATCCGGGCACCGGCACCGTCACGCTGCGCGTCACGGTCGCAAACCCCGGCCTTGTGCTCTTGCCGGGCCAATATGTCCGGGCGCGGCTGCCGCGCGGCCAAGTGCCCGCGGCGCTCTTGGTGCCCGAGGAGGCGATCTTGCGCGACAGCGCGGGGGCCGCGCAGATCGTCGTCGTCTCGGGCGGCACCCTGGCCGAGCGGCGCGCGGTGACGCTGGGCGAGCGCATCGGCGGGCGGGTGATCGTCACCGCGGGGCTGCGCCCGGGCGAGACCGTCGCCGTTCTGGGACAGGACCGCGTGGCCGAGGGCCCCGCCGTCGCCGTCACGACCACCTCCGCCGAAGCCCAGTGAGCCGAGCCGATGTCGCGTTTCTTCATCGATCATCCGATCTTCGCCACCGTCATCGCGATTTTCATTGCGCTGGCGGGGCTTGTGGCGATCCCGCAGCTGCCCGTCGCGCGCTTTCCCGACATCGCCCCGCCCGCGATCAGCATCTTTGCCACTTATGCCGGGGCGGATGCGCAGACGGTGAATGACAGTGTCGTGCGACCGATCGAGCGGGAACTGGCCAGCGTCAAGAACGTGCTTTCGGTCGATGCCAGCGTCGATGCGACCGGCGGCGCGATGCTTTCCGTGACCCTCAAGCCGGGCACCGACCCGGAACTGGCGCAGGTCGATGTGCAGAACCGGCTGAAGAACGCCGAGGCGCTTCTGCCCGAAGAGGTGCGCCGTGCCGGGATCGGCGTCGAGGCCGCCGAGGCAGGGTTTCTGATGGTGCTGACGCTGAAATCCCGCAGCGGCGCCATGGACGAGCTGAGCCTTGGCGATTATCTCAGCCGCACCCTGTCGGAGGAGTTGAAACGCCTTCCCGGGGTCGGGCGGGTGCAGCCCTTCGGCTCGGAACGGGCGCTGCGGATCTGGGTCGATCCGGCGAAACTGGCGGCTTACGGGCTGGGCCTGTCCGACGTGACCGAGGCGATCGCGCGTGAAAACATCCGCGCGACGCCGGGCCGGGTGGGCGATGCGCCGACGGTGCCCGGAACCCGGGTTTCGACGCCCTTGATCCTGCAGGGCCAGCTGACCACGCCCGAGGCCTTCGCCGCCATTCCGCTGCGCGCGAACGCGGACGGATCGCGGCTGGTGCTGGGCGATGTGGCGCGGGTCGAAATCGGCGCGCAGACGCTGTCCTTCAGCGTCAGCGCGAATGGCAAGCCCGCCGCCGCCGCCGCCGTGCAGATGGCGCCGGGCGCCAATGCCCTGCGCACCGCCGCCGCGATCGAGGCGCGGCTGGACGAGCTGCGACCGGGCCTGCCCGGCGACATGGAGGTGACGATCTCCTACAACACCGCGCCTTTCGTGAAAGTCTCGATCGCCAAGGTGATCAGCACGCTTTTCGAGGCGATGGGGCTGGTGTTCCTTGTCGTGCTGCTCTTCTTGCAAAACCTGCGTGCGACGCTGATCCCCACCATCGTGGCGCCGATCGCGCTTCTGGGCACTTTCGCGGTGATGGCCGTGGCGGGCTATTCGATCAACGTGCTGAGCATGTTCGGCATGGTGCTGGCGATCGGCATCATCGTCGATGACGCCATCGTCGTGGTCGAGAATGTCGAGCGGATCATGACCCGGCAGGGGCTGTCGCCCAAGGAAGCGACGCGGCAGGCGATGGGCGAGATTTCCGGCGCCATCGTCGGCATCACGCTCGTTCTGGCCGCGGTCTTCATTCCGATGGGGCTGGCGGGCGGATCGGTGGGGGCGATCTATCGGCAATTCACCCTGTCGATGGCGGTCTCGATCCTGTTCTCGGCCTTCCTCGCGCTGACGCTGACGCCTGCGCTTTGCGCGACACTGCTCAAACCCGCAAAGGCCCATGCCCGCACCGGATTTTTCGGCGCCTTTAACCGCGGCTTTGCGGCGCTTTCCGCGCGCTATACCGGCTGGGTCGGCCTTGTGCTGCGGCGCGGCGGGCGGATGGCGGTGCTTTATCTCGTCCTGCTTGCCGTGCTGGCCATCGGCTACACGCACCTGCCCACCGCCTTCGTCCCCGAGGAGGATCAGGGCAATTTCATCACCTCGGTCGAGCTGCCCGCCGGGGCCACGGCCGAACGCACCCGCGCCGTCGTCGCCGCCTTCGAGGCCCATGCGGCGACCCGCCCCGCCATCGACGAGACGACGGTGATCCTGGGCTTCGGCTTCACCGGATCGGGCCCCAACGCGGCGCAGGCCTTTGCCAGCCTGAAGGATTGGTCCGACCGCGACGTGAGCGTTGACGACGAAATCGCCGCGGCCGATGCGGCGATGGCCGAGGTTCCCGAAGGCACGGTGAGCGTGATGAAACCGCCCGCGATTGAATCGCTCGGCGCCACCTCGGGCTTTTCGCTGCGGCTCGAAGACCGGGCCAATGCGGGGCCTGTCGCGCTGAAGGAAGCCGTGGATCAGCTGGTTGCGCTGGCCGCCGAAAGCCCGCTTTTGAGCGACGTGATGTCCGAGGGGCTGCCCGACGGCCCGAGCATTTCCCTGCAGATCGACCGGCCCAAGGCGCAGGCGCTGGGCCTGTCCTTTGCCGCGATCAACGACACGATCTCGACCGCGATCGGCTCGGGTCATGTCAGCGATTTCCCGAACCAGGGCCGGATGCAGCAGGTGATCGTGCAGGCCGATGCCCCGGCGCGGATGCATGTCGAAGACGTGCTGCGCCTTGAGACCCGCAATGCCGAGGGTGGCATGGTGCCGCTTTCGGAAGTGGTGCGGCCGGTCTGGACCTTCGCGCCGATGGCCTTGAGCCGCTTCAACGGCTATCCCGCCACCGGGATCTCGGGCGCCGCCGCGTCGGGGGTGTCCAGCGGCGCCGCCATGGCCGAGATGGAGCGGCTGGCGCAGGCCTTGCCGAAGGGCTTCGCGATCGACTGGGTCGGGCAATCGGCGCAGGAAAAGCAGGCCGCGGGGCAGGCGCCCTTGCTGCTCGCCGCTTCGATGCTGGTGGTGTTTCTGGTGCTGGTCGCGCTTTACGAAAGCTGGTCGATCCCGGTCGCTGTGCTGCTGGTGGTGCCCCTGGGCGTGCTGGGCGCGGTCACGGCAGTGCTGATCCGCGGCGGCGAGAATGACGTCTTCTTCAAGGTCGGGCTGATCACGATCATCGGGCTTTCGGCGAAGAACGCGATCCTGATGATCGAATTCGCCCGCCATCTGCGCGAGCAGGGTTTCGGCCCCTACCGCGCCATCTTGCAAGCCGCGCGGCTGCGGCTGCGGCCGATCCTGATGACCTCGCTCGCCTTCATCCTTGGCGTCGTGCCCTTGATGCTGGCCCATGGCGCGGGCTCCGAGATCCAGAACGCCATCGGCACCGGGGTTTTCGGCGGCATGATTTCGGCCACGGTGCTGGCGGTTTTCTTCATTCCCGTGCTCTATATCCTTGTCAGCCTGCGCGCTGACGGTTTCCGACGGACCAAGCCATGATGAACGCTCTGATCCTGATCATCGAAGACGAACCCGAGATTGCCGAGATCCTTGAAAGCTATTTCGCCCGCGAAGGCTTCCGGGTGATCTGCGCGGGTGACGGGCCTTTGGGCCTTGCGCATCACCAGCGGCTGCGCCCCGATCTTGTGGTGCTCGACATCAAGCTGCCGGGGCTGGACGGCTACGAGGTGCTGGCCGCGCTGCGGCGCCGGGGCGAGACGCCGGTGATCATGGTCACCGCGCTGGCCGAGGATCTGGACAAGCTGCAGGCTTTGCGCATCGGCGCGGATGATTATGTCGTGAAGCCCTTCAACCCGCTCGAGGTCGTGGCCCGTGCCCGCGCCGTGCTGCGCCGAACTTTGGGCCGCGCGCCCGAGGCCGTGCTGCGCCTTGGCCCGCTGAGCGTCGATCCGCAGGCGATCCGCGCCGTGGTCGAGACCGCCGCGGGGCCTGTGCCGCTCGATCTGACACCGACCGAATTTCGCATCCTTGCGCATATGGCCGCCGCGCCCGGACGCGCCTTTGCCCGCGCCGATCTGGTCGATGCCTGCCTGCCCGAGGGCGAGGCGCTGGACCGCACCGTCGACAGCCATGTCAGCAACCTGCGCCGCAAGCTTTCCGCCGCCGGGGCCGAGGGGCTTTTGACCGGCGTGCGCGGCATCGGCTACCGGCTGGAGGCGCCGCATGGCCGCTAAGGGCGCCAATCTCCGCTCGCAGATCACCCGCGCGATGATCGGGCTGACGCTGACGGCCTTTGCGGTCGTCTATTTCGGCATGATGGCCTATTTCTTCGTGATCTACGAATGGCTTTACCCCGATGCCACGGCGGATGAAAGCTGGCGGCTCGGCGATACGGTGATGGTCGGGCTGGTGCTGGGCTTTGGTCTTCTCAGCGCCGCGCTGATCGGCTGGCGGCTGGGGCGGCGGATCCTCGCGCCGCTGGAAACCGTGGCCGTCGCCGCCCGCCAGATCGCCAGCGGCGATTTTTCCGCCCGTGCCGGTCTGCCCCGCGGCAGCTTCGGCGAGGCGGGCGATCTGGTGGCCGATTTCAACCGCATGGCCGAGCGGCTGCAACAGGCCGAGGCGGAACTGGCCTATTCGAATTCCGCCATCGCGCATGAGTTGCGCACCCCGCTGACGATCCTGCGCGGGCGCTTGCAGGGGCTGCTTGACGGGGTTTTCGAGCCCGGCCCGCAGCTTTATGCCCGGCTGATCGTGCATGTCGATGACCTGTCCGCCATTGTCGAGGAATTGCGCACGCTGGCCCTTGGCACGGCCGGGCAGCTGGATCTGATCTGCGCCCCGGTCGATCTGGCCGCGGAGGCCGAGGCGGCGCTGGACGCGCTCGACGCGCAACTGGCCGGTGCGGGGCTGGTCGTGACCTGCAGCCTTGCCCCCGCGGTGACCCGGGCTGACCGGGCGCGGCTGCGCCAGGCCTTTGTCGCGGTGCTGGAAAACGCCTGCCGCTACGCGCCGCAGGCCCGGCTGCGGGTCGAAACCGGCACGGCCGGGGATGTGGTCTTCTTCCGCTGCACCGACAGCGGCCCGGGCCTGTCGCCCGAGGGCCGCGCCCGCGCCTTCGAGCGGTTCTGGCGCGCGGAAGACTCGCGCGGGCGCAGCCTTGGCGGCTCGGGGCTGGGCCTGCCGATCGTGCGCGCCATCGCCCGCGCCCATGGCGGCGAGGCGCTGATCCTTGTCCCCGACAGCCCCGGGCTGGCGGTCGAAATCCGTCTGCCCTGCCGCGGACTTTCCCTTTCGGAGCAAGACCTTTCATGACCGATGATCCCGACACCGCCGAGACCTACGACGATCTCGCCGCGCGGCATGTCTCGCTGGCCCGGGTGCTGGCGCTTTTCGCCCCCTATCGGCGCCGGATCGCCGGGGTGGTCGCGCTGATGCTGCTCGCCGCCGCGATCGGTCTGGCCGGGCCGTTCCTGTTGCGCGCCGTCATCGACGTGGCGTTGCCGCGGCAGGATCTGGGGCTGCTCTTGCTTCTGGTCGGCGGCATGGTGACGGTGGCGCTGGCCGCCGCGGCGGTGGGGGCCTGGCAGGTGGTGCTGACCGCGCGCATCGGTCAGGCGATCTTGCATGATCTGCGGGTCCGGCTTTACGCGCATCTGCAAAGCCTGTCGCTGCGCTTCTTCACCGGCACCCGGACGGGCGAGGTGCAATCGCGCATCGCGGGCGACATTTCGGGCCTGCAGGCGATGATGACCGAGACCGCCTCGGAGCTGGGCCGGGCGCTTTCCGCGGTGGTGATGACCGCCATCGCCATCCTGATCCTGGATTGGCGGCTGGCACTCTTCGTTCTGTTCATCGTGCCGGGCACGGTGCTGATCAGCCATCGCGTCGCCAAGCTGCGCGAGGCGCTGATGTGGCAGCGCCAGGCCCGGGCCGCGGATCTTTCCGCCGCGGTGCAGGAGACGCTCTCGGCGCCGGGGATCATTCTGGCCCGCACGATGGGGCGCGGCCCGCATCTGACGCGGCGCTTTGCCCGGCTCTCGGACGATCTGGCGCGGCTCGATGCGCGGGCGCAGACGGCGGGCGAGGGGCAATGGATGCTGATCGGCTTCGCGCTCGCCGTTCTGCCCGCGCTGACGCTGCTGGCGGGCGGGCTGTTGATGCGCAGCGACGATCCGGCCAGCATCGGCACGCTGGTCGCGATGATCGCGCTGCAGGAACAGCTTTTGTGGCCCTTTGAACAGCTTCTGGAAATCGGCCGCGACATGCGCAAGACGCGCGCGCTTTTCGCCCGCGTCTTCGAATATCTCGACACGCCGGTCGAAATCACGGAACGCCCGGCGCCGGTGACGCTGGAGCGCGCCCGGATGCGCGGTGCGATCGAGCTGGATCACGTCGGCTTTTCCTATGCCGGCACCACCCGCCCGGCGGTGGACGACCTGACCCTGAACATCCCGGCGGGCAGCCATGTCGCCATCGTCGGGCCGACCGGCTCGGGCAAGACGACGCTCGGCTATCTTCTGGCGCGGCTTTACGATGTCGACCGCGGCGCGATCCGCTTCGACGGCGTCGATCTGCGCGATCTGAGCTTCGAGACGCTGTCGCAGATGCTCGGCGTGGTGTCGCAGGAGCCCTATCTGCTGCATGCCTCGGTGGCGGAGAACCTGCGCTTTGCCCGCCCCGAGGCGAGCGAGGCCGAGCTGATCGCCGCGGCGCAAGTGGCGCAGATCCACGAGGTGATCGCGGCGCTGCCCGAGGGCTACGAGACCCGGGTGGGCGAGGGCGGTTTCCGCTTCTCGGGCGGGGAAAAGCAGCGGCTGGCGCTGGCGCGCACGATCCTGCGCGATCCGCCGATCCTGCTTCTGGACGAGGCGACAAGCGCGCTCGATACCCGCACCGAACGGGCGATGTCGGAGGCGCTCGAAGGGCTGGCGCGGGGGCGCACGACGATCACCATCGCGCATCGGCTCTCGACGGTGCGGCATGCCGACCGGATCGTGGTGATGCAGGCGGGGCAGGTGGTCGAACAGGGCCCGCACGAGGCCCTGATCGCGCAAGGCGGGCTTTACGCCAGACTGCTGCGCGGCGCCTGAGCGCGGGAGAGGCGGAGCGGGGCGGGCGACCTGCCTTGAGGACTATCGCGCGGGCGTCACACGAGAAATCCCGCACGCGTATAGGGAGGATTCCCTTTGGCAGAACGGCGGATGGATCGGGACGGCATTGTTGCAGAACGGCGGGTTGAGGCGTGATTCCCCCTGTCCCGTTCTGGTTCAGCCCAGGCGGACGATCCCGGCAGTGCCGAGGGCATTGAAGCGGTTGATGAGTGCGACGCGGATGTGGATTTCGGCGGTTTGGCGGTCCGGGTCTCTTGCTGCGATGCGTTCGCCGAAAGCCTTGAGGCACCGCATCTTGGCCTCGATGCGGCTGCGGGCGTGGTATCCCGTCCATCGTTTCCGAGACATGCTCTGCCGTAGTGCCTGGTGGCTCGCAGGGTTTCGTTGCGGGGCAAGATAGTCTCCGCCATTGGTCCGAGGACAATATCGAGCGCAGCGGGGCAGTCTTCTTTCCACGCGCGTCTGTTCTTGCGGATCGGGATGATCGGAATGGCCTGCCGGTCGATGAAGACGGTGTGGCCGCGGCGTGTGTCATAGGCTCCGTCGGCGGTCACCGTGCCGATGTCTTCGCCTTCAGGGATCTGGACCAGCAGGGTCTTTTGTCGGCGGCACAGCGTGGAATAGTCCGGAACAGGCCTGCCGAAGGAGGCTGGCAGCCATACCGGTGGTTTGTCTGATCGGAAGCTTGAACAGCACCTTGATCGAGAGGCAAAACTGGATCGCCGAATCCGAGAACACCGGCGGGCGTTCAGGACGGCTTTTACGCGGTGCGTGCCAAGCCATCTTCTTGTCCAGCCAGATCAGCAGAGATCCGCGATTGCGAAGGGCGGTGTTTTAGGCAGACCAGTTGATCGTGCGGTAGCGGGCGCGTTTGGGCTTGCTCATGAAACCCGTCTAACTGCATGGATTCGTGGTGTGAATCCCTTCCAAATCGAATTCTGCAACAACGCCCAAGCACGCCAGGAAATTTTGCCGTGTAAACGGTGCCGCAAACCGTTCAAGGGGATCTTGACCATGTGCTTGATTTTGTTGGTGGCGAGGGGGGGACTCGAACCCCCGACCCCGTGATTATGAGTCACGTGCTCTAACCAGCTGAGCTACCTAGCCACTGGCGGCGTCACTAAGGGATGGCGCGGGGGGCGTCAAGGGCGAAATCGGGAAAAAGTGCTTCAGACCGCCAATCGCCCTGCCGCGGCCGTGACCTCTGCCGCCAGCGCGGTCAGCGCCTCGGGGGCAAGGTTGGCGGCCGCGATCTCGATCACCCGGTGGTCCTGCCGTGCGCGGTGCTTGTCATAGCGCGGATCGTAATGGCGCTGCATCAGCTCGGCCGCCAGCGCCTCGAAGGCCCGCGCCTCGGCCAGCCCGTGCCAGAGGTGAATCACCTCGGCGGCGTGATAGGGGCGCAGCTGGTCGATCAGCCGGGTCAGCCGCAAGGGATCGGCGACGATATCGGCATAGGCCCGCGCCAGATAGGCGGCGCGCGCGGGCAGGGGCGCCAGCAGCCGCAGCCGCGGCGCCGTGCGCAGCGCCGCCCACAGGCTTTTCGGCAGCTGGATCTGCCCCACCTTGGCGCTTTCGGCCTCCAAGATCACCGGCCGCGCCGGATCAAGCTGCGCCAGCGCCAGCGCCAGCTTGCCCTCGAAGCCGGTCTGCGCCGGTTGCCCGCCCGGCAGTGCGCCAAAGATCGAGCCGCGGTGATTGGCCAGCCCCTCGAGGTCGATCACCTGCGCGCCCTGCGCCCGGGCGGCCTGCAGGATCGCGGTCTTGGCCGAGCCGGTGTTGCCATCCAGCACGACGACCGGCGCCCGGATCGGTTGTTCCAGCGTCTCCAGCACCAGCCGCCGCCAGCTTTTATAGCCGCCCTCGACGAGATCGGTGCGCCAGCCCACCGCGCGCAGGATCGTTGCAAACGACCCCGAGCGCTGCCCGCCGCGCCAGCAATAGACCAAGGGCCGCCAGCCCCCGGTCTTCTCCGCCAAGGGGCCCTCCAGATGCGCCGCGACATTCTTCGCCACCAGCGCCGCGCCGATCTTGCGCGCGTCAAAGGGCGAGACCTGCTTGTAGATCGTGCCGACCCGGGCGCGTTCGTCGTTTGACAGCGCAGGCAGGTTGATCGCGCCGGGCAGATGATCAAGTGCATATTCCGCGGGCGAGCGCACGTCGATGATCGTGTCGACATCGAGCGCCGCCGCCTCGGCGACCGAGGTCAGGCGCATCAGTAGACCGTGACCGGCGTGCCCAGTTCGACCACCTTGTAAAGCGCCATCACATGATCGTTCACCATGCGCAGGCAGCCGTTCGAGACGGCATGGCCGATCGAGGACGGTTCGACCGTGCCGTGGATGCGGATCCCGGTATCATGGCCGTTCTGGTAAAGATACATCGCGCGCGCGCCCAGCGGGTTGCCCGGGCCCCCGGCCATGCCGGTTTCGGCATATTTCGCGTAATGGCCGGGGCTGCGCTTGACCATTTCGGGGGTGGGTTTCCAGCTGGGCCATTCGACCTTGCGCGCCACCGTCGCCTGGCCGCGGAACTGCAGCTCCGCGCGGCCGACCGCTACGCCGTAGCGCATCGCCTTGCCCGGCGCGATGATGTGGTACAGGAAGAACTTGTCCGAGACGACGATGATCGAACCCACCGCCAGATCGGGCTTCACCTCCACCTCGGTCGGGTAGAATTGCGGCGCGATCGGCCAGGTCTTGGCGGGAGCAGCCGCGGCCGGAGCCGGAGCCGCCGGAGCTGTGGCGGCCTGCGCGAACAGCGGCTTTGCGGCCACGCCCAGCGCGGCCAGACTCGTCAGAAAGGTGCGGCGATACATGCAGGTCTCCCGGTTCGGTTCGGGCAGGCTAGCAAAGCGCCTGCCGCCACTCAACGCAAAAGGACAGCCCGGGTTCCGGGCGCGCCTATTCCGACTTGCCCAGCGCTGCGGCCTCCATCTGTGCCGCGTGCTCGCGCCGCAGCGCCTTGCGCAGTTCGGCCGCCTTCCAGCGCAGCATCTCGGTCTCGTTTGCGGGCTCCAGCATCGGCACCGGCACGGTCTTGCCGGTCTCATCCACCGCCACCATGGTGAAATAGCAGCTGTTGGTGTGCCGCCGCGTGCCCTCGCGGATGTTCTCGGCCTCGACCCGGATGCCGATCTCCATCGAGGACCGCCCGGTGTGGTTCACGCTGGCGCGAAACCGCACCAGCTCGCCGACGTGAATGGGTTCCTTGAAGATCACCTGATCGACGGAAATCGTCACCGCATAGCGCCCCGAATAGCGCGAGGCGAGCGAGAAGGCGACGCGGTCGAGCCAGTTCAACAGCGCCCCCCCATGCACCTTGCCGGAAAAATTCGCCAGATCCGGCGTCATCAACACGGTCATTTCCAGCGTCTTGCGCTCTTCGGCGGTCAAAGGATTCATCATCTGGGCCTCGTCAAATCGAAAACGTGGCAGAGGCGTAGTTCAGCCGGGAAGAAACTGCCACAGCTTCTTGGCACATTTGCGCGATCAGGGACCCGGCCGCAACCCGGCGCCCTTTCATCTTGCTTCAAATACCTCGGGGGGCGTCCCGCAGGGACGGGGGGCAGCGCCCCCCCCTAGCCGGTCAGATGCCGCAGGCCCTGCGTGACATCGGTGCGCACCGCCAGCCGCAGCCCCGGTTCGTCGCCCGCCCGCAGCGCCGCCAGAATCAGGCGGTGATGCCGCGGCGGCTCGGTGCGGGGGAACTTGCCGTGCAGCTGCCGCATCGTGGGCCCCAGCTGCAGCCAGACCGTTTCCAGCACGGCCAGCATCGCGGGCGCCTGGGCGCGCAGGTATAACGTGCGGTGGAATTCCAGATTGGTGCGGATATAGGCCACCGCGTCGCGCCGCGCGACGGCCTCGGCATTCGCCGTGTTGATCGCGGACAGCCGGTCGATCAGCGCAAGGTGGGCGCGGGGCAGGGCGCGCGAGGCCAGCTCCGGCTCGATCAGCGCGCGCAGCGCGGCCAGCTCCTCGATCCGCTCGTTCGTCAGCTCGGGTGTCGAGACCCGCCCCGAGGAGGACAGCGTCAGCGCGCCTTCTGCCACGAGGCGGCGCAAAGCCTCGCGCACCGGGGTCATCGACAGGCCATATTGCTTGCCAAGGCCGCGCAGCGTCATCGCCTGGCCGGGCGCGAGCTCGCCGGTCAGGATCTGCTGGCGCAGGCTGCGGTAAAGCCGGTCATGGGCGGCGGTTTCGGTCGGGCGGGTCGCGGGTTGGGCCATGCCCCTTTGTGATCACGAATCCCGCCGCGGTCAATCCGTCAGACGGATCGCCTGCAGCGCCGCGCCGTTTTGTTTCAGCCAGGCCCGATGCCGGGCGTAGTCGGGGCAAAGCCGCGCCACCACGGCCCAGAAGGCCGGGGAATGGTTCATTTCGGCCAGATGCGCGACCTCGTGCGCGGCAACGTAATCCAGCACCTCGGGCGGGGCCATGATCAGCCGCCAGCTGTAAGAGAGCGAGCCATCCGCCGCGCAGGAGCCCCAGCGCGAACGGGTGTCGCGCAGCGTGATGCGCTTGAACGGGCGGCCAAGGGCTTTCGCATGGGTCTCGGTCGCGGCCTGCAGCCGGATCCGGGCGCAGTGGCGCAGGAAGGTTTCAAGCCGCGCCCCCAGCCGATCTTCGCCCGCGGGCACCAAAAGCCGGTCGCCCTCGCGTTTCGGCGCGCGCAGGGCCGCCGCCTCGATCCGCAGTGCTGCGCCCTCGAAGGGCAGCATGTCGCCGAAGCCGGGGCGGCTTTGCGCGGGCAGCTGCGAAAGCGTGCCGCGCAGCCAGTCCGTTTGCGCCGCGGCAAAGGCCACCGCCTCGGCCAGCCGGGCGCGGGCGGGCAGGGTCAGCGTCACCGCGCCGTCGATCCGGCTCACGCGCAGCGAAAACCGCCGCGCCCGGGCCGAGCGGCGCAGATGCACGGCGACACCGGGCAGATCGGGCAGGATCAGGGAGCTTTCCGTCATCGGCGGCATCGGTCCGGCTGGAAGCGGCAGGTTGCGCGCGAAAAGGCTTTGACACCCCGCGGCGGTTGTGGCAGTTGGCTGCGACTCTGTGCGAAAGAGCTTGCCAGGAGACTTCCATGCCGAAAGAGGATTGGGGCGTCAAGCGCCTCTGCCCGCATTGCGCGAGCCGGTTCTATGATCTGGCCAAAGACCCGATGACCTGCCCGGTCTGCTCGAACAGCTTCTCGCTCGAGAGCCTGACGGCCGCGGGCCGCAGCCGTGTGATGGTGTCCGACAAGGTGGCGCCGCGCGCGGCCGATCTTGATGTCGACGATCTGACCGATGACGATCTGGACGAGGACGGCGGCGACGTCGATCTGGACGACGATCTGCTCGAGGATGACGAGGACGACAACGTCTCGCTGGATGACATCGCCGATGTGGCGGGGGGCGAAGACGAGGCCTGAGTCGGCCCGAAAGGGGCGGATCACGGAAAAGACGGGACCGGGCGCGAGGGCAACTTCGCGCCTTTTCCTTTGCTGCAAGGCGGTTTTCAGGGGGCTGAAAAATTTTGCGACGAGGCGTGTTTTTTCCTCTTGCGCCCGTCGCTTGAGGTCCATATACACCGCCTCACGCAAGACGGAAACGTCAAGCGGACCCGGTGGGGTCATAGCTCAGATGGGAGAGCGCTTGAATGGCATTCAAGAGGTCCGGGGTTCGATTCCCCGTGGCTCCACCAATAAAAACAAAGACTTGAACGACAAGCGCCTCGCCCCGTGCGGGGCGTCGTCGTTTTCGGGGTAACGAATGGGGTAACAACGGCGAAAGCTACAGGTTACCCCGCCGTGGTGCCCGATGGCCGTTACCCCAAGGGCGTTACCCTGCCCCCTTCCGCCAGATCGAAGCACCCGCGGCCCCATGCGCCCGGCTTGATCGCTCATGTCTTCCACCTTACCGTTGCCGAGCATCGGTGTCTCGGCCAGCCATGTCATCCGGGGCGGATCAATCGCGGTGTCAGTCGTGGCGCGATTGCCGGTGCGCCTTTATCTCGGATGCTGGTCGATACTGCATGTCCCCCTGACGATCCGCTGGGCCGCAGCGCGGGCGCGACAAGCGCCCTTCGCTCTGCCATCCTGAACCGGACGCGGCGACGGCAAGGAGGCGGCGGGCATGTGCGGGCGGATTGTCGATCCGAACCTTCGGAACACCGAAGTGGACATGTCGCAGATCAAGCTCGACCCGTTCGGCAGCCGGTTCAACGTCAAGCCGACCGAGCCGGTGGTGATCCTCGCCAAGACGCCGCTGATCGCGATGGAGGCCCGCTGGGTCCTAATCCCGTCATGGTTCGATGGCGCCAGCCCGAGGGACTGGAAGGCGGCGACGTTCAACGCCCGGATTGAAGATGCGCGGGACAAGCCGACCTTCCGGCAGGTCTGGCGGCGTGGCCGGTGCCTTGTCCCGGTCGGCGGGTTCTATGAGTGGAGCGGCCCCAAGGGCGACCGCCAGCCGCATTTCTTCCGGCCCGGGGGCAACGAGGCGAACCTTCATCTGGCCGGTCTGGCGAGCCGCTGGCGCGATCTCCTGACCTGCACCATCATGACGCGGGCCGCGACGGCGGCGATGGGTGGCCTGCATGACCGTATGCCGGTCATCCTGAATGCCGACGAGCGCGAGGCGTGGCTGGGCAGCACCGACGATGTGGCGACCCGCGGGGCCGGGGCGATGCTGGCGCATCACCCGGTTGCGCCGTTTGGGCTGCGCGATGATGGGCCGGAGTTGATCGAGGCGCTTGCGGGTTGATAGCGCGGCGCAGATATGCCCATTAACGCCGCTCACGCGCTTAGCTGTAATAGCCCTCAGCGCCGCCGCAACGGCGTCTGATTGTATTGAGGCTACCGAAAGCCTGGACGCTCCGCCTGCCGTATCTGTTAGGGATTTGTGCTTTTGATGCGGCAGACGGAAACACTCAGATAGGAAGGGTCGTCGTGCACTTAGGCTTGTGCAATCATCCCTTGAGGTGCAACTTGAGGAAGCGGCCCCGCAAGGTGCCTGACGTTGGCACGCCCGTCCTGATTCTCAACAATCTTTATTGAGGTCGTGCTGGCCAGAGTGTGCATGTAGCAGTGGTGGACCGTCAGAACAGTGTCTTGCAACTCCGGATCCGCCTCCAACGAAATAACGTTGACGCCCAATTCACTCACTTCCTGCGCACTTATATGCCTGTCGTGAGCTTTGTTCCTCGCTGCGGTGGCCAAGGCATCTACAACTGCTCGCGCGGCTTTGCTTGGGTCATTGTGTTCAAAGAACATGTTCTTTGTGAGCACTTCTTCTACGAATGTGCGAGACCATGCACATGCGTGCTCGCATTGCGTCAAGAAAGATGGAGTGTAGCGGCCAAGAATCGGCGCCCAAACTGCCGCTTTCTTCGGATCTTCGGTGATTTCAGACATCGCCCGACTGAATTCCGCTACCACCACATCAGCAGGGATACCGCCAAACTGCGGATCAATCGGACCGAGCGATGACTGCTTACCCATCACCACAGACGAACATGATAGAGCAATCATCGTTCCCGCCGACATTGCGAGTTGCGGCACGATCGCTCGAATGTCGCGACCGAACATTGAACGAAGGTAGTTCACTATGGCCTGTGTCGCGGCGATACCGCCTCCCGGCGTATGAAGGATTAGGTCAAGGCCTTTAGCTCTTTCGAGGCCATGAATGCAACTCATCAGTGCATTCATGTCATCATCGTTCACTTCAACGCCATGAACACCGGGCTTCGTAAGCCACCCAGAATAATACGCAATCGTATTGCGACCTGTTAAGTCTGCGGGCGTCTTTAGATGTTTCCGCCTGACTATGTCCAGCGTCTGAGTCGCCTGCATCTGATGGAAAGTGCTATGCTCTTCGAGTTCCTTCAATACGTCGTGCCAGTTGGGCATTTTGTCAGCGTCTCTCGTTAACCTTGAACGGCCCAGTACCGGAAGCGTCGTAGACCTGCAGCACAACCATTGCGCTAGGGGGGCGGGTGTCGGTGCGATCAGAGGGCGTCACAATGCCTTGAGTGATCAGGCTCTGCAGTTGTTGCGCCAGTGGCGAAAGCACCGCGCCGTCAGAAATAAAATCTGCCATTAGATCCTCCTGCTCTGCCAAAAACGAGCCAACATGTAGCTGGTGGCCCGGGGTGAAGCACACATTCCTTAGCTTTACAAAAAGAAAACTAACAGATTGATGCCTTCGTCAAGCTTTCAGGGCTCGGTGGGACAAAAAGACTGCCTAGATCAGGTGGGGTGGATTCGAGCAACTTTTCCGAAAGTTATTTTTTTGCCAATGGCATAGGTGCTGCTTTCTATGAGCGACAGCGCCCGGCCTCGAATCGTGCAGGCGGCGCCCCGGCTTCTCGCGCCGCCTACCCGCCTTCTGCATCTAAGGGTTTGCGGGTTACCTTGCGCTCTGGCCACAATACAAGGATTCGGGCATCTCCCTCATGACGGCTGATCTGTTCGGGCGAGGGCATGACGCGCAGTCGCCGGGGGTCCGGTTCGTCGTCGCCCGCGGTTTCGGGCAGGCCCCAGCCCTCGGCCAGATGCTCGTCCAGTGTCACGACGAAGGGAAGGGAGACGGTCTTGACGCCGCCCGGCCCGACCCTGCCAGCCGCCCATTGCGCCCAGCGCAGGGCCTCGATCATGGTTTCCCCTACCGCCTTCGGGGTCCATTGCTCGGGGGCCGCGTTCGCGGCTTCATAGGCTTCGGCACGCCGCGCATTGAACCGGGCGGTGTATTGCTCCAAGAGGGCGGCCATTTCGGGATTGCGCACGGTTGCTCGGGCGTTCATGAGCGGCTGCCTCCTGATTGTGGGGATGCGACAAGATAGCACCCACCCACGGGCAGGGAAAGGCCGCCGCGCCCCTGTGCTGGCGCGTGGCGCACATCTTCGGGTTTCCGCCAACCAAGGGCTGACAGCGCAAGAAGCCTACAAGCGGGCCGGAAATCTGCCCCGCCGTCGATCCGCCCGCCGCGCGAGCTATTGCCCCGCCCTCTGATGCGGTCAGAGGTAGCTTTTGACGGTCGCCTCGATCTGCTCCGCAAACTTGTAGATGTCCGACAGATCGTCGATCTGGACTTTCGTTTCTGACTTGTCGGGCTGAGGCGCGAAGATACCGACCGACTTGCTGTTCTTCGCATTGAAGTAAAGGCGGCAGATCGGCTTGCGGTTGTTGTCATCGACGAAGATGCTGCAATAGGACAGCGCGTCCCGCATTGTGATCCGGCTCACGCTTGCCACTCTCGAAGCGATGGCCCGAACGATCATGAACGCCTGCATTTCGTCATCGGTCGTCACGGGCTCGCTGGCCGCAGGGGCATCGGCGGGCTTCTTGTCCGCGCCGTCGATCTGCGGAGCATCCTTGCCGAAAGTGAGGTTCAGGCGCTCCTGAATGCGATTGCGCACGATGTCATCCAGCGCGGCCTGAATGGCCGGGCGCAGCAGTTCAATCGCCCCCTTGGTCAGACTGCCCTCGTAAATGTGCTTCCCGAAGAAGCGGACGAAATCGTCATCCGGGTTTGCCAGTTGGCGCGAAATCTCGGCCGAAGCGGCTTTGACGTATTTCAGGTTCGACGCGGCCTCAAGGATTGCCTCGATGTCGAAGCCTTCCTTCTGGAACCGGGCCAGTTCGGCCACCTGCCTGTCATCGAAGTTCTGCAGATCGAAGACGAAGAACGGCTTCTTGTCCATCTTGTTCGTCTCGTCGATGTCCGAGAAGAACCACACCTCGCGGCCATTGGTCAGGATCGCAAGCCGCGCCTCTACCGTTGTGAAATAGCGGAACAACTGGCTGTATTGCGCCGACCCCAAGGACATTGAAATGGGCTTGGCCTCCACGAGGATGGCGGGTTTGCCTGCGATCTTGAGGGCGAAGTCGATCTTTTCGCCCTTCTTGATGCCGACATCGGCAATGAACTCGGGCACCACCTCTTCGAGGTTGAAGGGGTCAAACCCCAGCGCCTTGATCAGCGGCAGGATCACCGAAGTCTTCGTCGCCTCCTCGGTCAGCGCGTGCTGGCTGGCGTGTCGCGAGCGAGCCCCAAGGTCATCCACGCGCTGTTTGAAATCCATTTCGCCGTTCCTCCGTTAACCCAATGGTTGCACGGTGGGACACTTCCTCGCGATTCTCAAGGTCTTGAATGTGAGCGCCTGCCAGACCGCTGCGCCAGTTTGACGGATCAATGACGCGCCTTCAGTCTGGAAGCTGGGCAAGATCTGCGGCGATGCCTTCCTGCGCCTTCGCAAGCGCGGCCTCGATCACGCGCCGGTCCTGCCGGTCGCGGGTGACGCGGGCGGGAAGGCCGCCGATCCGGTCCACGATGATGCCGCACAGGAAATCCGTCGCCATCTCGGCCTCGCCGTCCGGAATAAAGTCACGACGAGAAACGGCCAAGGCAAGTTCGCTCGCCTCGGCCCGGGCGTCACGGGCGCGGGCCATCGCCGCCGATGCGCTGGCGGTGCGGGCGGTTTCGCGAAGGTGGGTGAGATACGCCTGCACCGCCTGCACCATCGGCAGATGGTCGCCGTCGAGGGCGGGCAGCGTGCCCGCCGCGATCAGGCTTTCCAGTTCGCCCGGCTCGGCGCCAGTGAGACGGCGCAGCCCGGCGAGCGTGATGGTGGCGGTGGGGCGGGTGGTCATGTCGTCGGCTCCTTGGGTCCGAGGCCTTTCACAGCGCGAGCATTGCGTCGCCCGAGGGCGACGGACAGCCGGTCAAGTTCATCGGCCAGCCGGGCGGCACGGCGGGCATCGACAGGCTGGGCCGGGGCTTGGGCGCGGGCCACATCGGCGAGGCGGGCCATGCGCCGGTCGATCTCTGCCACGAGAGGGGCGGCGGCGCGGGCGGCATCGGTGCGAAGGCGGCGCAGGTGAAGCGGCGTGCCATAGAGGCCGGGCCTCGGTCCCCTGCGGGTCGGGGTCAGGGCGGCGTCAAGGGCAGCGGTGTCAATCTTGCTGCGGAAGAAATCGACAGCGGCGGCAAGGGCATCCCCGAAGGCGATCCGACCATCTGCGCCAGAGGCTTTCCACAGAGCTAGACTTGCGGATCCGCGTGGCGTCACTGGAAGCGCAAATGGAGCGGATCATCGGCGACAGCGCTGACAGGCGCGCGGAGCAAGAGGTCGAGTTCCACGACTGGCTCGACGAACAGCGCAGCACGGTCATCAAGTTCCTGATTCTCACGCTCGAAGAGGCTGTACCGAGCTTCAACGCGGAAACGCTCAGGGCCAGATTGGTCCAAATGCTAGTTGAACCGTGGTCCCCACCCGTCGGATGCAGCGATGCGGCAAAGACCTTGATCTTGTTCCGGCGCGCCAGATGCGAGGAACTCATTTCCGAGTGCCTCCCTTGACCGAGGAAGTTATCTCAGCAAATGCCGCCTTCTGTCTTTCGCGGACAGTGGCCTCGATCGACTGGAGTTCTGCCGGTGGGATACTCATCGCAGCGTCGATCTCTGCCCGCCGCCGCGCGGTTTTGCTCATTCCGGTGGTCGAACTTCCGGTGTCGGTCTCGACCGACTTCCAGCCGCTGATGGGCATGCTCGGTTGCGACGCCCACCAAGCCAGATTGAGAGCGAAAGCCTCGTCATCGCCGCCGCGACGGGCATTCTCGTCGCGGCGTTCCTGCAGGAACGCGACCAGTTCGGAGAAGGGGTCGGACGCACCAAGAATGCGTTCGCTGACCACAAGGAGTTTGTCCTCGGCCATCACGCGGCCCTCCGCTTGCGGGAGGCCGCCGCGTCCACCGCCGCCTAATGCAAATACGCAAAATCCGACCTCGGGCGGTTTTCATCTTGCGCGACGCCCCCGATGCCCCTTTAATCATAGGTGCCCCCGGATGCTCACGCGGGGGCCTGCATTGATTGATTGGATGCTCCGGGCGCCACCAATACCCCGCCGAGGCGGGGATGCAGAGGAGGGCTTCCATGCCCAAGACAATGGAAAACCCCGGCAACGCCCGCCAGCGCGCCGAGGTCAAATCCAAACCCACCAGTCCCGAACATGGTGCCAGCAAAGCTTTCGCCGGTCAAGGCGCAGGCGATCCGCTGGCGGCGTGGCTTGACCGGATCGCGCACGATGCGGCGCTGCCGCCGCAGGCCGCGCGGGTGGCGATCCACGTTGCGCGGCTGATCCGGGCGGCGGGCACTCTATCGGTGGCCGTGCCTCTCAGACCGATCTCTGAAGCACTGGCCGTGTCGGATGACCTGATCGGCAAGGCCACTTACGCGATGCGCGACCGAGGTCACTTGCATATCAAGTCGCGGCGCGGCCCCCACGGCGGCGGGTCGATCCTGACGCCGATCCTGCCCGCCGGGCAAGGCGGTGCGCAATGAGTTTCGAACTCGTAGACGCGATCTTGAAAGGCGGCCCGGAGAGATCCGCAGATAAGCTGGTGCTGATCGCCATCGCGTCCTTCCAGAACGCGAAGACCGGCCGGTGTGACCCGTCGATGGCCGCGGTCGCGGAACGGGCGTCGATGACAGAACGCGGCGCGCGGTCGATCATCCGGCGGCTTGAGGCTGACGGCTGGCTTTCGGTTTCGACCGGCGGCGGGCGTGCGGGTTGCTCGACCTACCATGTAAACACGGAACGCCATTCCGGGTTTACCGGCGAAAACCCGGAACACGGTTCCCCCTTTCAGAACACGAAACCCGGAACGCCATGCACGGAAACCCGGAACGCCACGACACAAAACCCGGAACGGCATTCCGTAAACCCGGAACCACGTTCCGCCGAACCAAGAAGAACCAAGAAGAACAAGGAAGGGGGGAACCCACCTGCGGGAGCGGATTGCGCCGCGATTGATGGGGAGATCATTTCCGACGCGGCTGGCGATCCTAACTTCGCGGCGCAGTTTTCCGCCATCTATGAAAACTGGCCGCGCAAGTCTGGCGAGGCCGAGGCGCGCAAGGCCTTTTTCGCGGCAATCGCGTCTGGCGCATCGATTGAAGATATTGCCCGAGGCGCGGCGGCTTACGTTTTGGACCGCCGGGCAGATCGGCGCGGACCCGCCGCTGTGGTTCGATACACCACCGGGCTGGCGAAGTGGTTGAACGGGCGAGAGTGGGAGGCGTGGACTGGGTTGCCAGAGGCCGAGGCGCGGGCAGCCGCACAACAGGCGAGTGACTTTGAACTGATCCAAGAGCGTGCGCGCGCCCGAGAGGCGCGGCGCGGCCAGATGCTTTTCTGATGGAGGCGACGATGAAAACACTCGCGACCACCCACCACGCCACTACCCCAACCGCCGCCCCGGCGGAACAGCGCGCCGCGCTTCCTGCGCCGCTCACCGACAGGATAGCCATTGGCGTTGCTGGCATCAGACTCGCCCTGCCACCAGAAGGCGGCGTCAATGCGGTCCACTGTCTTGCCGGTCAGCGCGGTGGCCTCGGCGATCCGCTTCGTCATCTCCAGATCATCGGCCAGATCGTAGGGACCGCGCGTCTCCTTCATCACGTCCCGGAGATCGCGCAAAATACCCAGGAGTTCTTTCCCTTTTTCGACCCCGCTCTTGTAAGTGGCCCCAATGTCGGTGCCCGCGATCGATTTCGTCAGAGCATCTATATGTTCGGTCTGCCCCTTGAGGATTTGCGCCAGCAATGCCGTCTTGCCGACTTTCTGCCCAAACTCGATAGCGGCATCGGTCGCTCCTTCCGCCCCATATTGCGCCCGTTCCAGATCGACATCAGCGCGTTGCGGTGTTCCGCCTCGTACTTGGTCCGGGCGCGCTGGATGGTCCGTTCGCTGATCTCGGGCAGCGCATCGCCGAACCGGTCGCGCAGATAGGCACCAAGCTGATCCGCCGATAGGAAAGACTGCTTCGCGATCGCCCCCAGAAGGGCCGTGACCACCGCGCCGTCAGCTGCGGCCTCGATCTTCGCCGGGCGCCCGCGGCGGTCGATGCCCAGGGCATCGTCACCGTCCCGGCGGCGGATCGTGCGCCATTCGTAGAGAGTGCGCGTGCTGACGGACGGGATTTGCAGCCGAATGTCGTCCGGGGCGGTGATCAAGCACCCTGCCCAGATGCGCCAGCAGGTGACACTGCGCCATCACACGGTCAAGGATTCCGCCCGCCGTGTCGTCGTTCAGCCATTCTCCATCGGTCAGGTCGAAGCTTTGGAACAGGTGCCCATAGGCCCGCGCGCAGGCTTTCCAGTAGCGCCGCCGGGCGAGGGTGTCTCCGCCGTCGTCATGTGCGGGCACGATCCCTCTCGCCGCGCCGAAGCGGTCGAGCCTGCGCACCGCTGCGCCACGGTCCCAGAAGTCAAGAACCGCCGTGATCGCGGGCACGTTCAGCGCCTGCCGGATGCGGTGCGCCTCGAGTAGCAGTGCTTCGCCCTCGGTGCGCTCGGCCTTGCGCTCGAGCGCGTCGGCTTCCTCTTGCGTCAGGATCTGCGCCGCGATCAGCTCGGTCCGGTGCCGGGCTTCCTCGGCCGCGCTCGCCGCCTTCACCCACTCGCGCGATTTGCGGATGCCAGGAAGGCCGCCGATCTGATCCGCGATCATGCCGCAGAGGAAATCGGTCGCTGTCTCGGCCTCGGCATCGGGAACGAGGTTACGGCGGGCGATTGCCAAGGCCAGCTCGCTTGCCTCGGTCCGGGCATTGCGGGCGCGTGCCATCGCCGCCGAGGCGCTGGCCGTGCGGCTCGCCTCGCGCAGATGGATAGGCGTGGATGGCCTCGACCATGGGCACGCGCTGTTCCCGGCCCTCGGGGGGGATGGCGCCAGAGGCAATCAGCGCCTCAAGTTCCCCTGCCTCAGCGCCCGTCAGGCGGCGCAGACCGGAAAGGGTGATCGTTGCAGTCGGGCGGGTGGTCAGACCCGCGACCTCGGCCATCGGTCCGAGCGACAATGGCGAGCGCGGCCTTGATGCCCTTGCCGGTGGCCTTTGATGACCTCGTCGAGGTGAGCAAGCGCGTCTCGCCAACCTGCCCGAGCCAACTTCACGCACGCACCAGCGTCGTCATCACAACGAACCTGAGCTTCAGCGAATGGGCCACGGTCTTCGGCGACGCCAAGGTGACCACCGCCTTGCGCGACCGCCTCACGCACCGCTGTCACATCCCTGAAACCGGAAACGACAGCTTCCGCTTCAAGGCCAGTTCAGCCGCAGCAGCCCGGAAAAAGAAGGAGTGAAACCCGCCCTTGCCCCACAACTGACGAGAAAGCCATCACCAGAGGCGGCTCACGTCTTGATGGAAAAACCGGCGCAGTTCTGGGGGGAAATGACAAGGAGGGCTCATCTGTCAGGTCTGCTGGCGGAGCCTGAATCGCGTCAAAGACCCGAAATCAAGGGGTCTGAAGCCTGGCGGCACTGCGGTGAAGCTCAAGGCGCCTTGAGCGTTGCCCTCGGCGCATGGCTGTCTTCTTGTGCCGGTCATGCCGTGTCCCGGGTAACTTGTCGCGCGACACCCGCCGCGGGCGGGCTGGGGCGGGCGGGCGCAGAAGGGCTGCAGAAGGGCCGCAGAAGAGCCACCGTCGATGACGGCGAGGTGGCTCAGGCGCCGTCTGGGGCGGTTCTTTCAAAAGATGGTCCGCGGCCTGCGGCAAGGCGCCTGGATCAACGCCAAAACCGCGTTGCGCGGCGGAGGGGCCGCCGTTTCGGGCGGGCGGATGCGGTTGACACCGGGCTTGGCGGCAGGGCCGATCCCGCCCGGGGAGACCGGCCCGGTCGGATCGCCGCTTGCGCCGCGATCCGGTTTTCAGAGCGGCCGCGCTCAGCGATGCGCGGCGTAGATCTGCGCGATGCGGTCCACCGCCGCCTCGGCCGACATTTCCTCGCTTTCGCCGGTCCGGCGCGAGGTCACCTCGACGACGCCATTGCCCAGACCGCGCGGGCCGACGGTGATCCGCCAGGGCAGGCCGATCAGATCCATCGTGGCGAATTTCGCCCCCGCGCGTTCGTCGCGGTCGTCGTAAAGGGGCTCGAGCCCCTTGGCCACCAGCGCCTTGTAGATCCCGGCGCAGGCGGCATCGGTCGCCCCGTCGCCCTGTTTCAGGTTGACGAGGCCGACATGGAAGGGCGTCACACCCTCGGGCCAGATGATGCCGCGCTCGTCATGGTTCGCCTCGATCAGCGCGCCCAGAAGCCGCGAAACGCCGATGCCGTGGCTGCCCATCTCGACCGGCACACGGGTGCCATCGGGGGTGACGACGGTGGCGCCCATCGCTTCGGAATATTTCGTGCCGAAGTAGAAGATCTGCCCCACTTCGATGCCGCGGCCGACGCAGCGGCGGTCTTCGGGGATTTCGTTGAACACCGCCGCGTCGTGGGTTTCGTCGGTGCGGGCGTAAAGCGTGGTGAATTCCTGACAGATCGCCGCCACCTGATCGCGGTCGTCGTAATCCACCGCCCGGTCGCCCAGTTTCAGATCGGGCACCTTGGCGTCATAGAACACCTCGGATTCGCCGGTCTGGGCGAGGACGAGGAACTCATGCGTGTTGTCGCCGCCGATCGGCCCCGAGGCGGCGCGCATCGGAATGGCGGTCAGCCCCATCCGTTCATAGGTGCGCAGGTAGCTGACCATGTGACGGTTGTAGGCATGCAGCGCGTCTTCGCGGGTCAGGTCGAAGTTGTAGCCGTCTTTCATGTAGAATTCGCGGCCGCGCATGACGCCGAAGCGCGGGCGGACCTCGTCGCGGAACTTCCACTGGATGTGGTAAAGCGTCAGCGGCAGGTCCTTGTAGGAGGACACATGCGCGCGGAAGATGTCGGTGATCATCTCCTCGTTCGTCGGACCATACAGCATCTCGCGCTCGTGCCGGTCCTTGATGCGCAGCATTTCCTGGCCGTAATCGTCATAGCGGCCGCTTTCGCGCCACAGATCGGCCGGTTGCAGCGTCGGCATCAGCAGCGGAATATGCCCGGCGCGGATCTGTTCTTCATGCACGATCTGTTCGATGCGCTTGAGCACCTTGAAGCCGAGCGGCAGCCAGGAATAGATCCCCGCCGCCTGCTGCTTGATCATGCCCGCGCGCAGCATCAGCCGGTGGCTGACGATCTGCGCCTCGGCGGGGTTTTCCTTGAGAACGGGGAGGAAGTAGCGGGAAAGGCGCATGGACAAGCCTCGGCACAGGGTTTCGTTGCGCAAGTGGGTAGTGGAAACGGCGTCGCGGGGCAAGATGGGCCGGGGGCGCCGCGGGCTGGACGCGCGCCGCCGCGGTGCGGAACCTGTCCCAAAAGACAGTCGTCACGCGCCGGAAAAGCAATCTTGTCGCAGTCGGGCCATGCCGGATCGGGTGTATCATCCGGCTGTCGTCCGTAACCCAATGGACAAGGCCAATTCCGGCTGACGTCATGCTGCACAGCGGACGAAAGAGGAGGAGACCATGGCTATTACTGGACTTCCCGTCACCAGCGGCAACAACACCGTCACCGTCACGCCAACCGGGATCTACAGCGTCAACGCCGCGGGGGGCGTTGATACGCTGGTGGTGAATTACACGGCGCTTGCAAGCGACATCATCTATGAATATGCGGGCAACGGCTTTTATCGTTTCACCGATTACCTGTCGTCCAGCATCGATTTCTACAACTTCGAGCGGTTCATCCTGCGCGGCGGATCGGGGGATGACGACCTGCGCGGGGCGAATGACGTCGACCAGCTTTACGGCGGCGCCGGGGCCGACAACCTGACCAGCGGGCTCGGTGCCGATGTCGTGCATGGCGGCGCGGGCTTCGACCGCTGGACCGCCGGTTACGGCGCCGTCACCGGCAACGTGCTGATCACGCTCTCCGCCGATCCCGCGATCACCCAGCTGGTCGCCGCCACCGGGGCGCGCTTCGCCCAGATCGAGGCGCTCTCGATCACCACCGGCATCGGCGATGACGTGATCAACACCTCGGCCTTTGTCGGCAATGACGACATCTCGACCGGCAACGGCAGCGATCAGGTCAACGGCGGGCGCGGCATCGACTGGATCAATGGCGGCGAGGGCACCGACATCATGATCTTCGACTGGTCCGCGATCACCGATCCGAGCTTCGCGATCCGCAATGCCTATGTCTCGAACGGCTGGTATCGCTATTCGGCGCTCAGCGGCGATCAAGTGAACTACATCAACTTCGAGCGCTATTTCCTGACCGGCGGCGCGGGCAACGACTGGCTCTCGGGCGCCGGGCAGGCCGACCGGCTGACCGGCAACGGCGGCAATGACACGCTGATCGGCGGCACCGGGGCCGATACCGTCGCGGGCGGCGCCGGGGTCGACCTGTGGCAGGTCGATCTGACCGACATCGAGGCGAACACCTCGGTCAGCCTGGTCAGCCAGACCAGCAACACCGGCGCGGTGTTCAGCGGCATCGAGCGGCTGAGCTATACTGGCTCGGCCTTTGACGACACCGTCGTGGCGCAATCCGGGCGCTACAACGACAGCTTCAGCACGGGCGCGGGCGACGATGCCGTCACCACCGGCCGCGGCGTCGACAGCGCCAATGGCGAGGCGGGCGAAGATCTGCTGGTGATGAACTGGTCGGGCATCACCGATGCCACCCAGGGGATCAGCCGCAGCTATGTCTCGAATGGCTGGTATCGCTTCGGCGCGGCCAGCGGCGACCGGCTCGACTACATCAACTTCGAACGCTTCTTCCTGACCGGCGGGGCGGGCAACGACTATCTGCTTGGCGCGGCGCTGAACGACCGGCTGGTCGGCAATGGCGGCGACGACACGCTCTCGGGCGGCGGCGGGGTCGACGTGATCACCGGCGGCGACGGCGTGGATCTGTGGGAGGCGAACCTCTCGGAACACGAGACCAACGTCCTCATCAATTTCCAGACCCAGACCACGAATTACGGCGCGGTGATCAGCGGGCTGGAACGGCTGAATTACACCGGAACCGCGGTGCGCGATCTCATCACCACCCGCAGCGGCGCCTATGACGACAACCTTTATCTGGGCGCGGGCAATGACAGCGCCGCGGTCTGGCGCGGTGTCGATGCGGTCAATGGCGCCGAGGGCGAGGACACGCTGATCCTCGACTGGTCGGGCATCGCCGGGGCGACGCAGGGCATCACCTACAGCTATGTCTCGAACGGCTGGTATCGCTTCAGCTCGACCAGCGGCGATCAGGTCGATTTCATCAACATCGAGCATTACGACATGACCGGCGGCGCGGGGCACGACAGCCTTGTCGGCGGCGCGATGACCGACACTTTGCGCGGCGGCGCGGGCAATGACACGCTCGACAGCGGCGCCGGGCGGGCGGTGATCGACGGCGGCGCGGGCAGCGACCTGTGGCGGGCGGATCTCTCGGCGATCTCGGCGGGGCTGCGCTTCAGCGCCTCGGCCAGCCAGACCGCGGCGCAGGCGACCGGCTCGGGCTGCGACGTGCGCAACATCGAACAGGTCAGCCTGACCGGCGGCGCCGGGGCCGATCTGATCGACACCACCGGCCAAAGCGGCAACGACTGGTTCGCGGGCAATGCGGGCAATGACACCGTCTCGCTCGGGCTGGGTCAGGACGGGTTCGACGGCGGCGCCGGGGTCGATCTGCTGATCCTCGACTATTCCGCCAGCACCGAGGCGATCCAGAGCCGCTACACCTCGAACGGCTGGAACCGCTACGGCGAACAGGGGGACGCGCATTTCCTCGACTACATCAACGTCGAGCGCTTCAACGTGACCGGCGGGGCCGGGGCCGACACGCTGATCGGCGCCGGGGCGGCCGACACGCTGACCGGCGGCGCGGGCAATGACTGGCTCAATGGCGCGGCCGGGGCCGACGTGATCAACGGCGGCGCGGGCGTCGACACCTGGCAGGCCAGCTTTGCGGGCGCGACGGTGGCGATCGGTCTGACGCTGAGCGCGGCGGGCGCGGCCACGGTCAGCGGGGCGGGCACGGTCCTGACCGGGATCGAGGCGGTGTCGCTGACCACCGGGCAGAATGCCGACATCGTCAACCTCTCGGCGGGGACCGGCAATGACACGGTGGCGACGAACGAGGGCAATGACAGCGTCAATCTGGGCCGCGGCCGGTCGGAATGGGCGGATGGCGGCGCGGGCAGCGACAGCCTGACGCTGAACGCCTCGCTGGCGACGGCGGGGCTGCGGATGGATTATGTCTCGAATGGCGCCTATCACATCTATGCCACCGACGGCAGCTATGACGCCACCTTCAACAACTTCGAGACCTACAACATCACCGGTTCGGCCCGCAACGACCGGCTTTACGCCTTTGGCGGCAACGACCGGATCAGCACCGGCGCCGGCAATGACATCCTGAACGGCGGCGACGGCAACGACACGCTGCTCGGTGGCGCGGGGGCGGATGTGTTCCAGTTCACCAACCTTTACGGCTGCGGCATCGACACGATCGCCGATGGCGCCAGCGGTGACCGGCTGCGGCTGAGCGGGCTGACGCTGAACGGCATCGCCAATGGCGCGGGCACGACGCTGAGCGCCGGGCAGATCGCGGTTTCCGCCGCGGGCGGGGTGACGACGCTGGCGATCGGCCTGGACGGCACCGCCGGGGCGGATCTGACGATCCGGCTGACGGGCAGCTTCACCGCGGCCGATTTCAGCCTCTCGGGCAGCGACGTGATCTTCGTCTGACGCGATCCGTCCCGCCCGGGGTCGTCCCGGGCGGGACATTGCGGCCGTATCCTCGGGTCTGCCCGCGATCGCATCGCGCCGATCCACACCGGATCGTGAGCCCGGCCCGGCCGCGAACCGATTGAAAACAAAGCCCGCGCCGCAAGGACGCGGGCCTTTTCATCACTTCGAGGGCACGGGCTCTTGAGCGAACGTGTTTCGATGTTCCCGGTCAAAATATTGAACTTGTTCGGAAAAATGCAAATCTTGCTGGCATGACGCATCTTTGCTGAAGGAAGAGTAAGATGAAAAAGCTCAGTGTTGCGATTGTCGCGATGGCAAGCCTTGCCGCCCCCGCCTTTGCCGGTAACCTCTCCGCGCCCGTTGTCGAAAGCGAACCGACGGTGGCGGCGACCCCGGCGCCCGCGCCCGTGCAAGCCTGGGACGGGTTCTACGCCGGGATCACCGGCGGCTCTGTCACCGGCGGCGGCGCCAGCTACACGCCCGACGGCACCGCCTTCGGCATGGGCCGCGGCAGCTACGGCGTGATGGGCGGCTACAACCTGCAATCGGGCGCGCTCGTCTACGGTGGCGAGATCGCGGCCCAGGCCACCGATTTCAACCTGGAGGGGGCGCCGGGCAAGTTCGACAACATGATCGACCTGAAGGCCCGCGCCGGGATGGCCTATGGCAAGGCGCTGCCCTATGCCTTCGTCGGCTATTCGCGCGGCGACTGGAAGAATGGCGACGGCCAGACGAATGGCGCGGCCGATGGCATGAACTACGGTCTGGGCGTCGATTACGCGGTGAACGACAAATGGTCGGTCGGTGCCGAACTGATGCGCCGCGAGCTCAGCACCGATTTCGACGGCTCAGCGCGCAGCATCGACACCAACTTCAACACCGTGCAGGTGCGCGCGGGCTTCCGGTTCTGAGCCGGAGCGCTTGCGAAACACCGGGGAGGGGGGCTCTGCCCCCCGTCCTTTCAGGACTCCCCCCGGGATATTTGAGGCAAGATGAACGCATGGTCTTTCATCTTGCTCCATACATCCCGGGGGGTGAATTGGCCGAAGGCCAAGAGGGGGGCAGCGCCCCCCTTTTGCCTGCGCAAAAGCGCCACGGTTGACACGCTGCGCGCCCCGGCGCATACCCGCCGCATCATAACCCGCAACCGGGCGCTTTGTAGCCGCCAAACCGACGAGGAGGACGCATGTCCCAAATCTCCCTTTCCTTTCCCGATGGCGCGAAGCGCGATTACCCCGCAGGGGTGACGGCGGCCGAAGTGGCGGCCTCGATCTCGCCCTCGCTGGCGAAGGCGGCGATCTCGGCGCAGCTCGATGGCGCGCATTGGGATCTGCAATGGCCGATCAAGCGCGACGCCCGGATCTCGATCAACACGATGAAGGACCCGGTTCCGGCGCTGGAGCTGATCCGCCACGATCTGGCCCATATCATGGCCCGCGCCGTGCAGGAAATCTGGCCCGATGTGAAAGTGACGATCGGCCCGGTCCGCGATGCGGGCTGGTTTTACGATTTCGACCGCGCCGAGCCCTTCACCCCCGAAGACCTTGGTCAGATCGAAGCGCGGATGAAGCAGATCATCAACGCCCGCGAGCCTGTCCGCACCGAAGTCTGGTCGCGCGCCGATGCCATCGCGCATTACGAAAAATCGGGCGAGCCCTACAAGGTCGAGCTGGTGAACCGCATCCCCGAGGGGGAAGACCTGCGGATGTATTGGCACGGGAGCTGGCAGGATCTGTGCCGCGGCCCGCATCTGCAACACACCGGCCAGGTGCCCGCCGACGCCTTCAAGCTGACCCATGTCGCGGGTGCCTATTGGCTGGGCGACAGCACGCGCCCGATGCTGCAGCGCATCTACGGCATCGCCTTCCGCACCCGCGATGACCTGAAAGCCCATATGACCATGCTCGAGGAGGCCGCGAAGCGCGACCACCGCAAGCTCGGCCGCGAGATGGATCTTTACCACATGCAGGAGGAAGCCCCGGGCCAGGTGTTCTGGCATCCGAACGGCTGGACGATCTACACCACGCTGCAGGATTACATGCGTCGCCGCCAGCGCGCCGACGGCTATGTCGAGGTGAACACGCCGCAGGTGGTGAACCGCAAGCTCTGGGAGGCCTCGGGGCATTGGGAAAACTACCGCGAGAACATGTTCATCGTCGAAGTCGATGAAGAGGGCGCGCGGGACAAGGTGATCAACGCGCTGAAACCGATGAACTGCCCCTGCCATGTGCAGATCTTCAACGTCGGGCTGAAAAGCTACCGCGATCTGCCCTTGCGGATGGCGGAATTCGGGTCGTGTGCGCGCTATGAGCCCTCGGGGGCGCTGCATGGCATCATGCGGGTGCGCGGCTTCACGCAAGACGATGCGCATATCTTCTGCATGCCCGATCAGATCGAGGCGGAAACGAAGAAATTCATCGACTTCCTCTCGGCCGTCTATGCCGATCTGGGGTTCGACACATGGCGCATCAAGCTTTCGACCCGGCCCGAAAAGCGCATCGGCACCGAGGAAAGCTGGGATCATGCCGAAGCGGCGCTGGCCAATGCCGTCACCGCCGCCGGGCATGACTACGAGATTTTCGAGGGCGAGGGCGCGTTTTACGGGCCGAAGCTGGAATTCGTGCTGACCGATGCGATCGGGCGCGACTGGCAATGCGGCACGCTGCAGGTGGACCCGAACCTGCCCGAGCGGCTCGATGCGAATTACATCGGCCCCGACGGCGCGAAACATCGCCCGATCATGCTGCACCGCGCCTGTCTGGGCAGTTTCGAGCGCTTCATCGGCATCCTGATCGAATCGCATGCGGGCAAGCTGCCGCTGTGGCTGGCGCCGCGGCAGGTCGTTGTCGCCTCGATCACCTCCGAGGCCGATGATTACGTGGAGGAAGTGGCCGCCAAGCTGATCGCGGCGGGGATTCGCGCCGAATGCGACACCCGCAACGAAAAGATCAACTACAAGGTCCGCGAACACAGCCTGGGCAAGGTGCCCTATATCTTCGCCATCGGTGCGAAAGAGGTCGAGACCCGCACGGTCTCGGTCCGCCGTCTGGGCGACACCCGCACCGAGACGGTGGATCTCGACGCGATCGTCGCGGCGCTGAAAGCCGAGGCGACGCCGCCCGATCTGCGCTGAAATCGCCGCCTGAACGACCGGGACGCCATGGGGAAACCTGTGGCGTTTCGCCGTTTCAAGCCCTGCGCGGCTATGGCGCGGGACGCGGGGGCCGGGCGGGTGTTTTGGTTTTGTTCCTGTTTTCGAGGGCCTTGCAACACTTTGAAACTATTCCATCTTCAACTTGGGGATGCAAAAATGTCGCAGGCTTTGAAATCAACACCTGCGGCGCTTTGGCCGTTGATTTTTGGAATCTGTATGGCACGCTTCCCTTCGCGTGAACTTGGACTTTCCTACCGCTCCCTTTTCGGGGCAGCCGGAAGACACTGGAAGACCTGGCTGCACGTCCGGGGGCAATGTCGCCCCAGGCCAATACGAGGAGAGAGATATGGCTACCGGAACCGTGAAATGGTTCAACACCACCAAGGGCTACGGGTTCATCGCCCCCGATGGGGGTGGCAAGGACGTGTTCGTCCACATCTCGGCGGTGGAACGCGCCGGGCTGAAGTCGCTCAGCGACAACCAGAAGATCAGCTTCGAACTGATCTCGGGGCGCGACGGCCGCTCGTCGGCGGGCGATCTGAAACTTCTCTGAACGACGCTCCTGCCGTCGAGAAGGCCCGCGGCGCCCACGCGGGCTTTTTTCTTTTCCGGGGCGTCTCAGTCCTGCAGATCGCCGACGCCAAGGCCCAGCGAGGCCGCCAGCGCCACCAGTTCCAGCCGGCTGGGGGTGTGGCGCCGCGCTTCGATCGCGGTGATGGTTTCGGGGGTGACGCCCGATTCCCGGGCCAGATCGCTCACGCTCATCCGGGCGGCGCGGCGCCAGGCCATCAAGGGCGAGGCCCCCGCGCTGATCCATGCGAGCTGTGTCCAGAAGCTTTGCGACTGGGAACGGATTTCCTCGCGCGGGATTTCTATCCGCGGCTTCGGAATTGCGGTCATGACGTCCTGCCTGTATCTCGCCTCTTCCCCATGGGAAAAGTAGCGCGAAAAGCCGCGCCAGCCTATCATCCAGAAGTTATAAGATGTCGCAACTTTGAGATTACTTGGACGCGTCAGAGGTAAGAAAGAGTTATAATTGAGCCATTTGCGCGGCAGCGTCCCAGCCCAGCGTCAGGCTGTCGCCGCGGATCACCGGCCGTTTCATCAGCGTCGGATGGGCGCGCAAAAGGGACTCGATCGGCGCGTCGCGCTCGGCCTCGGAAAGCCCGCGCCAGGTGGTCGAGCTGCGGTTGATCAGCTTCTCGCCAAAGGCCGCGATGAATTCCGCGATCTCGGCCTCGGTCAGCGGCTCCTTGCGGATATCGCGCAGCACCGGCGCCTTGCCCGCCGCCGTCAGGGCTGCCAGCGCCTTTTGCACCGTGCCACAGGTCTTGATGCCATAAACGATCATTTTGCCTCCACCAGTTGCCCGTCCGTCAGCCGCAGCACCCGGTCCATGCGGGCGGCAAGCTCCAGATTGTGCGTCGCGATCAGCGCCGAAAGCCCGGTCGCCCGCACCAGCTCCATCAGTGCCGAGAACACGGTTTCCGAGGTGGTCGGGTCAAGGTTGCCGGTGGGCTCGTCGGCCAGAAGCAGGGCAGGGCGGTTCGCCAGCGCCCGGCAAAAGGCCACGCGCTGCTGTTCCCCCCCCGAGAGCGCCGAGGGCCGGTGCCCGGCGCGCGCCGCCAGCCCGACCCGGGCCAGCAGATCCTGCGCCCGCGCCTCGGCCGCCTTGCGGGCACTGCCATTGGCCAGTTGCGGCAGGACGATGTTTTCCAGCGCGGTGAATTCCGGCAGCAGGTGGTGGAACTGATAGACAAAGCCCAAAGCCTCGCGCCGCGCCGCGGTGCGGGCAGCGTCCTTCGCCCCGGTCAGGTCCTGCCCATTCACGATCACCCGGCCGGAATCAGGCGTGTCCAGCAGCCCGGCGATATGCAGAAGCGTCGATTTCCCGGCCCCCGAAGGCGCGACAAGCGCCACCACCTGCCCGCGCGGAATGATCAGAGAGGCCCCGCGCAAGACGATGATTTCATTCGCCTTGCCCCGGTTGTAGCCCTTTTCGAGCCGATCAAGCCGCAACACCTCATTCATAGCGCAGCGCCTCCACCGGATTGAGCCGCGCCGCCCGGCGGGCCGGAAAGATCGTCACCACGAAACTGAGCCCCAGCGCCAGAAGCACCGCCTTGGCCACGTCCCAGGGCAGCAGTTTCGCGGGCAATTCATAGATGCCGCGGATCGACGGGTCCCAGGCGCCGCCGCCGCTGACCCAGTTCACCGCATCCATCACATGGCTGATGTTGAGCGCGAAAAGCACCCCCAGCCCCACCCCCAGCGCCGTGCCGATCGTGCCGGTAAACGCCCCGCAGAGGAAGAACACCCGCATCACCGAGCCCTCGGTCAGCCCCATGGTGCGCAAAATGCCGATGTCGCGGCCCTTGTTCTTCACCAGCATGATCAGCCCCGAGGTGATGTTCATCGTCGCGATCAGGACCAGCACGGACAGGATCACGAACATCACGTTGTCCTCCATCGTCAGCGCGCGCAGGAACGAGCCCGAGGCATCGCGCCAGCTCCACAGCATCGTGCCCGCGCCCCCCGCCGCGATCAGTTGCAGCGTCAGATCATCGACATGTTCGGGGTCCTTGACCATCACTTCGATCTCGTCGGCGCCGCCCTCGCGGTTGAAGAAGCTCTGGGCCTCGGCAAAGGGCATGTAGATGCGGGTGCGGTCGATGTCCCAGCGCCCGGCGGTGAAGATGTAGACGACGGTATAGGCATTCACCCGCGGCGAGACGCCGAAGGGGGTCTTGACCCCGTTCGGAGAGATCAGCTTGACCGTGTCGCCCGCGGAAACGCCCAGTTCCCGCGCCAGTTCGGACCCCATGGCGATGCCCTGACCGAAGCTCTCGATCTCGCCGTCGATCTGCGCCGAATGTGCGACGCGGGGAATGGTCATCAGGTTTTCATAAGAAATCCCATAGACTTCCGCGACGTTCGAGCGGTCGTTCATCGTCGCCATCACCTGACCCCGGATCAGCGGCGCCGCCCGGGTGACGCCCGGCACCTGCGCGATCCGCGCGGCGCGCGCGGCGTAATCGGGCATCAGGCTGGAAAAGATCCCGGTCTCGGGCGCCACTTCCATCGGCGCGGAATAGACCGTGACATGGGCGTTCGAACCCAGGATCGTGTCGACGAATTCGGCGCGAAAGCCCGCGCGCACGGCCAGCGTGATGATCAGCGCGGCCACGCCCAGCATGATGCCGATCAGGCTGATCCAGGTCATCACGCTGACGCCGCCCTCGGCGCGGCGGGCGCGCAGGTAGCGCCAGGCGATCAGGAATTCGAAGCCGGAAAACGGCGCGGTGCGTGTGGCCATGGATCGCTCCCAAAAGTCGGCGCAAGCTGGCCTCTGGGCGACCAAAGGTCAAGGCAAGATGCGTAAAGATGCCGCGAGGCGGCGGCCTTCCCGGTCGCGCAAGCGTCGCCTTGGCCGGGGGGGGCGGCCTGATCCGATCAGATCGATCGGATCAGGGCAAAATAGGCGCGGCCGATCTTGTCCCAAAGATACAGCTGCCGTGCCGTTTGCTGCATGGCAAACCCGACCGCGCGGGTGGTTTGCGCATCGACCGCGCGGATCGCGGCGATCAGCTCTTCGGAAGTCTTGAAGTAAAGCGCTTCGCCCTGTGTCGAATATCTGTTGAAACTGCAATCATAGGCATGAATCAGGATGCCAAAATGCATCATCTCGACCAGAGACGGGTTGGTGCCCCCGGCGGAATGGCCGTGAATATAGGATGTCGCGCGGCCACGAATTTCCCGCAACCGGCCCGGATCATAAATCGGGTTCAGCAGGGTGATATTCGGGCAAGCGCCATATCGTTTCCGCAGATCCTTTCCATAATCGCTGTTGTCCCAGTTTCCGACAAAGACAAGATTGCGTTCCGGCATTTTCGAAAAGGCCTCAAGGATCACGCCGACATTGTTTTCGGGTTCGATCCGGCACAGTGAAAGCGAAAACGCCTGCGGCAGATCAAGATCGGGATCCGTCACCGGCGTGGCAGAAATCGCGTGATCCCCACCGTAAGCGATGACGTGGCAATCGACCCCGTAGCGCGCGCGGACATGTTCTGCGATCGCCTGATTGTCCGCGATGACGGCATGCGACCAGCGAACGGCCGACCATTCCGACCAGCGCAGGATCCATCGGGCCAGCCCGCGCCATTTTTCACGTTTCCATTCGATACCGTCAATATTCGTGACGATCCGGGATCTGGAGAAAAGCCGCAGAAAGGGCAAGGCCAGCGCACCGGAAACGCCAAGCAGCAAAATAACATCGGTTCCTCGGCGTGCCGCATCAAAAAGCGAAACAACATCATAGGGAACGGATTGCAGCCCATTCGCTTTCAGTCCGATATAGCGCAGATTTGCGGTCAAATATCGGGTCGGATGCGTCTTGAACGCAAGGCGGGAACAATAGACCGTCAGATCCGTATCCGGAAGTCCGGTCCCGTGAAGGCGAACAAGGTTCTCGGCCAAAGTTTCAAAGCCGCCATAATTTCCCGGAACCCCCACTGTTCCGAGAATGGCCCATTTCAATCCGGTCAATGGCGTATCTCCAAACTGTTGATTGTGTTTCTGAAAGGTTCCTCGATGATCTCGGGCAGTGCGAAGGGAAGATGCGGCCTGGGGGGCGACAGCTTTTGCCTTGCGAATTGCAGGAAAACCTCGTCCGGCTCCAATCCTGTAAATTGGCAGATTTCGGATAAAACCCGTGTCGGATCGGCACAAAGTTTCTCGTAAGAAATGTGAATAACCGATGCCGGGTGCTGCTGCAGCAAGCGCAATCCTTCGCGCATGGTCACGATCCATTCTGTCGCCGCGCGTGCGCGCTGATCCGAAAATGTCCTGATCTCGTCAAGGTGCAAGGACAGATCCGGGTGTTCGGAAATGATCTGATCGACAAGCAGATTCCATTTTCGTCCATTCACCCCCCACCAATCATGCGTTTCACCATGCGCCGTCACGCCTAGACGGCTCGACCATTGCGTGATGGAGGCGCAGGTGTCCCAACCGTTTCGCGACAGAAAAATGAACTTTGCATCGGGAAAAATCTTCAACAGGAACGGAATTCGAAAAATCAATTCTGGGTATTTATCCAAAACCCTCCTGCCGCCGGTGATGCGCAGATAAAAGCCGTATATTCTTTCGATTTTCGACGTGACGTCGCGCGTCGCATCTTCAGCGTCAAGACGATAGCGCGCCTTGCCCCGATGATAGCTGCCGATCAGATCTTCGTCGGGTCGCAAATACGCCCAGATGGCTTTGGGCTCATTCAGAAACGATATGTCGCGATGCATGGACATCACCACGCCCAGAATTGTCGTGCCGGACCGTCCCGTCCCCAGAATGAAGATCGGGGCGCTGACCTTTTTCAGGCGTGGCAGGCGCGATTGCAGCGCGAAGAGCCGGAACAGGATCGGGTTGATCCATTGTCCGCGCGTCGTCAGGGGCCGCCCCTCGAACATCGCATAACTGATCAGGCGGCTCCACAAACGACCCGGGCGGTGCCGCAGGTATTCCATATCAATTTGAGCGACCATCCCCAAACCTTCCTTGAAACGTCGATGAATATTGGCCCGATCTCGCGCAGGTGAAAACCCGGCCAAACTCCGCGGTCGATGCCTGCAAACCCATATGAAGACAGAAGATCGGCAGGTGTTTTTGAACACGCGATCAAGACGCCTGTTTCCGGATCCATTCCCAAGTTTCCGCGATCCCGTCAGCCAGGGCAATCTGCGGTTTCCAGGAAATTTTTTCGCGGATGGCGGAGATGTCGAGAATGACGCGCGGCACGTCAAATCCGCGCCCGGGCTTGAAACGCGGCTCGACAGGTTTTCCGACCACCTCCGAGATTGTCTCGACGACTTCCAGGATCGAATGACCGGTGCCGCTGCCGGCATTGAAGATGCCGGTGATGTCCGACAGGCCGCACAGGGCGCATAATTCCGCCAGATCCGTGATCTGGATGAAATCTCGGACAATCTTGCCGTCGCCCCATATTTCAATCGGTTCCCGTGATGCAAGGCGCCAAAGAAAGGTGCCGATGACGCCCTGGACACCCCCATGCCCCTGCCGCGGACCATAGGGATTCGAGGGTCGAAGAATGACGGGTTTCAGCCCATGCAGATGCTGTTCCATCATCAGATATTTCTCGATCGCGCCCTTGACCACACCATAGGAACTGATCGGTTTTTGCGGATGATTTTCCCGCACCGGATCCATTTCCGGAATGCCATATACGGTGCCGCCGGACGACAGATAAACGATCCTGCGGACACCGGCGCCCCGCATCAATTCAAGCAGGCGAACCGTCCCGATCAGATTTCCCGTAATATCCCCGACCGGGTCCAGATTGGATGTCGACGGCACCGAGGTGCTGAGCAGATGAAACACCACATCCATGTCATTCAGCGCTTCGGCGAGCGAGGCGGAATCGTCAAAACTGCCCTGCCGAAAATCCACCGGGGCAGGCGTGTCGCGAAACCGCTCGGCAGAGCGGTCATAAACGCGCACCTTCACCCCGCGCTGCAACAATCGATCCACAAGATGCGATCCGATAAAGCCGCTGCCGCCAATGACAAGTGCCTTCATTGCAAAATACCCCCATATATGCGAAGCACCTCCGCGTAGATCGTTTCGTCGCTGAATTCTTTCGTGACGTAAGACTGCGCCGCCCGCCCCATTTCGAGAAGCGCCGCATCGGGCATTTGCACGACATCCCGCATCCGGGCCGCCAGAGCCTGCAGGTCAAGCGGGTCGACCAGCCAGCCATGCGGACCGGCCTCGACCAGCTCGGGAATGCCGCCGCGCGCGGCGCCGATCACCGGCTTGCCCGCCGCGAAAGCCTGCAAGATCACATAGGGGAAGTTTTCGTGCCACAGCGACGGGACCACCACCGCCCGCGCGCCCTGCAGCCAGCCCTTCAGCGCCTCTCCCCAGGCCGGTCCGACGACACGCAGTTGCGGCAGATCGGCGGCGGCGCGCTCGATCGCGGCGCGGTCGGGCCCGTCGCCGACGATCACCACCGGAACATCGGGGGCAAGCCGGGCCGCCGCGACCAGCTGATCCACACCCTTTTCGTCAATCAACCGTCCGAAATACAAGATGTAGCTGCCCGCCTGCAGCGGCAGATGATGCGCCGCCGCATCGAAAGGATTGCGCAGAAAGTCGATCGCGACGCGCCCCGGGCCCCAGAACGCCTCGGTCCGGGCCGCCATGAAGCGGCTTGCGAAGAGGAAACAGGTCACGTTCTTGCGCCAGATGTCGAGGCGCTCATGCACCTGCGCCTCCAGCATCGAGACGGCGCTGATCGCAAGGCTGTCATGGCAGCACCGGTTGACAAGCGCCTTGTGGAACCGCCCGCCCTTGCAGTCTTCGCACAGGCGGCCGTGATGGAACAGTTTGTAGTTCGGGCATATGTGCTTGTAATCGTTGCACGAAAGCACCACCGGAACGCCGGCGTCGCGCGCTGCCTGCAGCACCGCGGGGGTCAACCTTCCGTAGACGGCAAAGCCATGCACGAGATCGGGGCGAAAATCGGCGATGAGCCGCGCCATCGCATCGCGCGCGTCGCGGTTGTAGATGACGCGCGGGATCCGCGCCGCCTTGGCAAGGAGCCCGCCGCTGGCATAATGGTCCACCTTCGGGAAATAGGCGACCTGCGGGGCGGTCACGCCCTCCTCGGCGCAGGAGAACATCGCCACCTCGTGGCCGTTCTCGCGCAGCAGGCGCGCGATTTCATGATAAAAGACTTCCGCGCCGCCCTGGATCGCGTAATTGTTATGGACGAGCAATATTCGCATGGTGTTGAACCTCTCGTTTTTTCTGAACCGTCTTTCCAAATCCTGTCTCAAGTGACATTGCCGTCAGAGATACGAGAATTGAAAGTCCGACCGAGATCACGTTCGCTCCGGCGATTAGAAAAGGAGCAATGGTCGCTATAACAAGAAAGGTGCGGAAATTTTTTCCTGCCACCGATTTTATAAGCAAGTAATAGAACAGAAAGCCAAGTAGTCCCATCTGCATCCATATGATCAAGATTCCGACATCGGCACTCACTGAACCGAAGACAGTATTGGTATTGTATTTTTCCGCCACAAAGTCGTTCATGCCAAGGATGTTTCTTTCAATGTCTCTATTCGTTTCAAAGGCTGGGATTGATCCGAATTTCTCAAGTCCGAATCCGAAAATAATGCTTTTGTCAACGACTTCTCCTCCGTATTCAGCGAGTAGGAAAAGGCGCATGTTTCCGTAAGGATCGACGGTGATAAAGCGTTCGGAAAGGAAAGATGATCGCCGCCCGTCCATAAAGTTCGCAGAGTTCGGGCTGAAGAACAGCCATACATGAGGTGCAAACAATATCGCGAAAATCGCGCCTGTGCCGATGAAAAAACTTCTGATCGGACGAGTTAAGCCAACGAGCATCAAGGCTGAAGCAATGATCTGTTTTTTCATGGAAAAAAGCATGATGATGGCTGATATATATAAGGGTGCCGGTCGGCGGCCTTGCAGATTCAATATGAATTCGACGTTGAAAATAAAAAGAATGCATAACATCTGGGGCATGAAACCAAGATCGAAACCTTTGAGCTGGATTACAGATAAGGCGAGTGAAAGCCATAAGGTTCTTCGGATGATTTCCCAGCCTTTGTCGTCGAGCTTGGCGAGAGACCAGTATAATGTATAGCAAAACGACAGGATTATGATGAGCTTTCCGAAGCCGCGAAAGGCAAGATCGATGTCATTTTCAAGATAGAAAATGTTGCTGGCAAAAATAACGATTGCGACCAGAATGGCTGCAATGAAGTCGAGGCGAACACCGAGTCCGTTTCTGAAAAAAAACAACAAGACATGAACGATCGCGAGAAGCTGGGACGCTGCGTTGAAGCCCAGCGTCCACGTGGACATCACAATGCCGCCTGTAATCGCTTCAACGTGAGATCCTGAAATTCTCATTGAAAAGATACGCCTCCTCGACTCATGAAAGCAGATTTTCGATTTTCTGAAGCTGTTGCTGGGCCGAGAACGAGGCCTCGGCGCTTTCATGCGCCTGCCGCGACAGCCGCGCGCGCAGCTCCCGGTCCTGCAGCAGCTGCTCCAGCGCGGCGGCAAGGGCCTCTGCATCCTCGGCCGGAACCAGCAGCCCCTCCGCCATGTCGGTGACCGCGTCCAGATTGCCGTTCACCGCCGTCGCCACGATCGGCTTGCCCATGAACATCGCATCCAGAAGCGTCCGCGGCAGGCCCTCGAACCGCGAGGGCTGCGCGTAAATGTCAAAGGCGGCCAGCAGGTTGTTGTAATCCTCGCCCTGGATCGTGCCGGTGAAAAGGATCTGCGGATGTCCGGCGGCTTCCTTTCGCATCTCCTCGAGCGTCGGCCCGTCGCCGACAAGGACAAGGCGCAGGTCGCCGCGCCCCTGCGCCAGCTTGCGGAAGGCCCGGATCAAGAACTCCTGGCCTTTCTGGACATGCATCCGGCCGATGCAGCCGATCAGGGTGGTCTCGGCGCCAAGGCCGAATTTCGCCCGCGTTTCGGCCGCGGAGAGGCTTGGCTTGCGCGCCGAAAAATCGACCCAGTTCGAGACCACCGTGATGCGGTCCTGACGATGGCCGCGCCGCAGAAGATAGGTTTCGATATCCTTGCAGCCCGCGACAAGGCCGTCGAAGCGGTTCAGCACCCAGCGGTCAAGCGCCGGATAGGCCATCGCCTTCGACACGGTCTGCAGCGAAATCCGCCGCGTGCCGAAGGGGGCGGCGATCGCAAGGGCGACAAGATTGCCGATGAACGAGGTCGACAGCACGACATCGGCGCGCAGCGAGACGCCCTTGCGCACCGCCCGGACAAGCTGGGGCAGCGATCTTTTGCCGGATTTGTAGGGGAAGGCCGCCGGGCGCAGCCGGGCATCGAGCCCGGCCTTTTCGAAAGCGCCGGTGCCGTGCAGCCCGATCACATGCACCTCGTGCCGCTGGGCCAGATAATTGGCCAGTTCAAGGAACTGCAATTCCGCGCCGCCGACGCCCTTGGCGTTCATAACCATCAGGATTTTCATGAAGATTCCCCTTCGTTGCATCGCCCCGCGTCGCTTGACCGAAGCTGCGGGCCGAACCTGCGCCAGACCATGACGGCATTGGCCAGGTTCATGCTGGCCCCGCCAAGGCTGGCGGAGATCGCCGCCCCGATCATGCCGAAGACCGGCACGAGCAAGAGCCCGCTGGCCAGCATCACCGCCGCGGCGAAGATCGTGCCGTTGCGCAGATCGGTCTCGCGGCCGAAAACCAGCAGGATGTATCCCATGTTGACGCTCAGCGCGCTCAGCAGCTGCCCCAGCGCCAGAATCGCCAGAGCCGCCGCGCCCTGGGCGAACTCCGGGCCGAAGATCGACAGGATCCGGGGCGCGAAGACGATCATCGCCACCACGAGCGGCGTGGTGATCAGCGCCACCAGACCGCTCGAGCGCAGCGTGATGGCCCGGATCCCGCGCAGGTCGCCGCGCGCGCGCAACTCTGCGTATTTCGGGACCATGGCCGTGGTCATCGATTGCGAGAGGATCGCCAGAACCATGACGATGCGTGTCGCCGCCCCCAGAACGCCGACATCGGCGGGCGTGCCCCAAAGCCCGAGCAGCACCACCGGCATCCAGGGCAAAAGCCCGCCGCTCAGAAGGGTCATCAGCCAGAGCGGGCGGCTGCTGCGCCACAGCACGGCCCGCTCGAACTGCGGCGCGCTGGCGGGAAGCCGGTCGGCCCAGCGTCGCCAAAACAGATAGCCGATCGCCGCCGAGGCCGCCGTTCCAAGAACATAGGTCGCCGCCGCGCCGGCCGCCCCGAACCAGCTGGCCATCGGCCAGATCAGGATCAGCGCCGTCAGCGGATAGATCAGCCCGGACACCAGCACCGAGGCGCCGATCTGTCCGGCGCCGCGCAGGCATTCCGCCATCTGCATCATCATCGCGAAGGAGAAAATGCCAAGGCTGATCGCCCGCAGCGGCGTCTCCAGCCCGGGTTCGCCGAACAATGCGGTGGCGATCCAGGGCGCAAGGGCGAAGACGCCGATCCCGGTCAGCAGCGTCGAGAGCGCGGCGATCCGGGTGCCAAGCCGGAACACCCCGATCACGCTGTTCCAGTCGCCGCGGCTCGCCCCGTCGGCGACGAAGCGCAACAGGACATTGTCCAGCCCCAGCTTGGCCGCCACCGCGCCGATGCTGACCACCGACAGGGCAAGGAAATAAAATCCGGCGCCCTCGGCCCCGATGATGCGGGCGATGGCAATGTTGAGCAGGAACGCCAGAACCGCGCCCATGCCACGCAAGACGACGGCAAGGCCCGCGCCGTGCAAGATCTCAAAGGTATGTCTTCGGGTTTGTTTCACGCACTCAAAACCCCTTAATCCGCCAAACCGCTTTCACCGCCTACAAGGTAAAGAAACATCCGTTCGAAAAGGGCCGCCAACCGGGGCCCGGGCACAACCTATCAGATTGTTGTGACGCATTCCAGACACGCTTTGCGGTCGTTCCGGCGGCCGGGGCCGGTGTCGGGCCAGTGTCGTGGCCAGTGTCGTGACAGGCGCCCCTTGCATCGCGGCGCCTGTGGCGAGACCCTGCCGCCACGCCGGAGGGGCGCGGGGCCAAAGGGGGGCGCGATGGATGTGACGACGAATGGACAGGTGTCGTTCTGGTTTGCCGACATCGGCGGCCTGCCGCCCCGGCGCGCACCCTTGCCGGGGGATCTTGCGGTCGATGTCTGCATCATCGGCGCGGGCTTCACCGGGCTTTGGAGCGCTTATTATCTCAAACGGCTTGCGCCGTCGCTCTCGATCGTCGTGCTCGAGCGGGACTTCGCGGGCTTTGGCGCCTCGGGGCGCAACGGCGGCTGGTGCTCGGGCGAATTCGGCTGGAGCCGCGCGAAATATCTGCAAGGCGGCAGCCGCGCCGGGGTGATCGCGCTGGAGCGGCAGCTGCGCGACAGCGTGGCCGAAATCCTGCGCGTCTGCACCGCCGAGGCGATCGCGGCCGATATCGTGAAGACAGATTGCCTGACCTTTGCCCGCAATCCGGCGCAGCTGCAGCGCCTGCGCGACACCCTCGCCGAAGAACGCGCCTGGGAGATCGGCCCCGAGCGGGTGGAGCTGCTCGACGCCGCCGCCGCCGCGGCGCGGATCCGGGTGCCGGGGGCGCTTGGCGCGCTGGTGACGCATGGCGTGGCCCGGGTGCAGCCCGCGAAACTGGTGCGCGGTCTGGCCGCGGCGGTCGAACGTCTGGGGGTGACGATTTCCGAAGACACCCGCGTGACCGGTCTGGCCCCGGGGCGGGTGACGACCGCGCGCGGCACGGTGACGGCGCCGCGGATCCTGCGCGCGACCGAGGGCTTCACCCATGGCATCGCCGGGCAGGAACGCGAATGGCTGCCGCTCAACAGCGCCATGGTGGTGACCGAACCCCTTCCCGCCGCGCTGTGGCAACAGATCGGCTGGACGGGCGCCGAGCTTTTCGGCGATGCGTCGCATGCCTATTGCTATGCGCAGCGCACCCGCGAGGGCCGCATCGCGATGGGCGGGCGCGGCGTGCCCTATCGCTTCGGCGCGCGCACCGATCGCAACGGGCAGACCCAGGCCGCGACGATCGCGGCGCTGCGGCAGATCCTTTACCGGATGTTCCCGCAGACGCGGGGGCTGCGGCTGGATCATGCCTGGTGCGGCGTGCTGGGCGTGCCGCGGGACTGGTGCGCGACGGTCGGGCTGGACCCGGCCACCGGGATCGGCTGGGCGGGGGGCTATGTCGGGCTGGGGGTTTCCACCGCCAATCTGGCCGGGCGGACGCTGGCCGATCTGGTGCTGGACCGGGTGACCGAGCGCACCGCGCTGCCCTGGGTCGACCGCCGCCCGCGCCGATGGGAGCCCGAGCCGCTGCGCTGGCTGGGCGTGCACGGGATGTATCGGCTTTACGGTCTGGCCGACCGGCAAGAGGCGGCGGCCCGCAGCGTGCAAACCTCTGCGCTGGCGAGGCTGGCGAACCGGCTGACCGGCCGCTGAGCGCGCGGCCAGGGCGCAGGCCGCGCCGAATCCCCCCGGCCGCGCTTTGGCGCCGCTTGCGCGCCGTGGCGCGGGGGCGATGCGGGCGCCAATGCCCGCCGTGCCGGATTCTCCGGCCGCTTCCGGGATCTTCCGCGTGAAAATGCAGGATCGCAGCGAAACCTGCGCAATATCGCAGCGAAAATCCGAAAATATGCGAAGGCCGCGCAATTTTGATTGCCGGTGCGGCGGGACGTCGCATCCTCGGGGCAGATGACCCCCGAGCGACGGCCCCATGACACAGAGCCCTTCCGCCTTTGCCGATCTGCCGCTGCCGGTGCTGGCGCTTTCCGCCCCGGGCACCGCGCAGGCCGCCAATCCCCCGGCCGCGCTTTGGCTGGCCGCGCGCGGCATGGCGGCCGGGGGGGCGCTTGCCGATCTCTTCGCCGCGGAGGCGGCCGACCGGCTTGCGGCGATCTGCGCGGGTGCGGAACCGGCGCCGCAGGCCTTTGCGGTCCGGCTGCCGGATGAAGACACCCCGGCCGTCGTGCAGTGCGCCCTCCGGGCCGAGGGCGGGTTTTGGCTGTTCGTGCTGCGCCTGACCGAGCCGCTGCCCGCGGCCTTTGCCGATCAGCTTGACCGGGTCGAGATCCTGTCGCAGATGATCGACGCCGCCCGCGACGCCTGCTGGTGCATCGATTTTCTCGATCCGGTCGATCTGCGCCGCCCGGAGGAAGAGATCGTCGATCAGGTGTTTCGCAACCGCGCGCGCTGGCGGGCCTGCAATGATGCGATGGCGGCGCTTTATGCCGTGCCCGCGGATCAGGATTTCAACACCCAGCCGGTCAGCCGCTACTTTCCCGAAACGCCGGTGAACCGGGCGATGATCCGCGATCTGGTGCGGATGGGCTACCGGCTCGATGGCGCGCAGGCGATCGACCAGCGCCACGACGGCACGCCGATGCTGGTGGAAAACGATTTCCGCGCCCTGATCCGCGACGATCGGCTGATCCGGCTTTGGGGCACCACCCGCGACATCGGGCCTAGCCGCGAACGCGAACGTGCGATCAGCGCCGAGGCCGAGGTGATGCGCGACATTCTGGGCGCCGTGCCCGATCCGATTTTCGTCCTCTCCGAGGCGGGGATCATTCTGGCGACGAATGCCGCGGCCGACCGCGCGCTGGGCGGCAGCGGGCTGCTGGGCGCGCCCTTCGACAGCCTCGCCGCGACGCGGCACGCCTTTGAACGGCTGTGCAGCGCGGCGCTGGAGGACAGCGAGGAGGAGACCGAACTCGCCCTGCGCGAGCCCGATCACCCCCGCGCCGCCTGGCTTTTCCGGGTCACGCTGATGCCCGAGGGGCCGCGCCGTTACGTGCTGCGCGGCCGCCGCAAGACCGCGCGGCGCCGCGCATCCGCGGGGGAACCGGCATGAGGTTTTATCGCAGCGAACCGCAGGCGGGGCTGGGGCGGCGCCGTCCGGGCTTCATCGACGATCCCGGCTTTCCAAGCTTTCTCAACGGCTTGACCGATGGCGCGGCGCTGGTCGAGCTGGATGGCCGGATCCGGCTGGTGAATGCGCCGATGGAGCGGCTTCTGCGCGCAACCCGTGCCGATCTGCTGGGCGCGGATCTTGCGCGGCATCTGCGCGGCACCGGGCGGCTGGCGGCGGACCTGTCCGAGGGGCTGATCCGGCTGCGGCGGACCGAGACCACGGGCACCTTGCCCTCGGGGCGGGCGGTCGGCGCGCAGCTCTCGATCCTGCGGCAGGACGACGATCCCTATGCCGCGCTGCTGACCTTGCGCGAGTTGGGCGCGCATCCGGTGGCCAGCCCCGCGCGCGGGCAGTTCCGTCTGGCCCGTGATCTGGCCCATGATCTGGCCCCGCAGGCGCCCTTTGTCACCAGCCCGGCGCGCCAGGCGCTGGCCGCGCAGCTCGACGCCGCCTTGGCGCAGGGGCTTTCGGTGCATCTTTCGGGCGAGACCGGCACCGGCAAGACGACGCTGCTGACCCGGCTTCTGGCCGGGCAGGGGGCGCCGGTGGCGACGATTTCCTGTGCCGCGCTTGATCCGTCCACCTTCGAGGCCGAGCTGTTCGGCACGGGCATCGGCATTGGCGCCACCGATCCGGGCCGCATCGGCCGGATCGAGGCGGCGGCGGGCGGCACGCTTGTCCTCGAGGCGGTCGATCTGCTGCCCCCCGCGCTGGCCGGGCGGCTGCTTGTGACGCTTGACGCGGTGCAGGAAACGGGCGGCACCAGGATCGTGTCCACCGCCACGCGCCCGCTCTGGCCGCTTTGCACCACCGCCACGCTGCCCGAGGCGCTTTATTTCCGGCTTTGCGGGCTGAGCCTGACCCTGCCGCCCCTGCGCGACGACCCCGCCTTTCTGCCGCCGCTGCTGGACGCCTGGCTGGCCGAGATCAACCGCGCCCGGCCGCGCCCGCTGGCGCTTTCGGCGCGCTTCGTCAAGGCCTTGGCCGCGCGGCCGCTGCCCGGCAACCTGCGCGAGATGATCGCGGCTCTGCGCCGCGCGGCCCTTCTGGCCGAGACCACGGCCGAGCCCGCGCATCTGCCGCCGGTGCAGGGCTGCGCCCCCGCAAGCGCCCCCGATCGGACCGGGCTGCCGCTCAAGGATCTGGTCCGGGAGTTCGAAATCCGGACCATCGAAAATTCCGTGGCCGACCACGGAAGCAAGCGAAGCGCCGCAAAGGCGCTCGGCATCGATGTCGCGACCCTGATCCGCAAGATGAACAGGTCACCCGACACGCAACCAACAAGGAGTGAAACCCCATGACTCGGAGACGGACCGCGCGGGCGCTGACCGCCTTTGCCCTGGCCACCCTGCCGCTTGCGGCCGCGGCGGGCGAATTGAACATCCTCACCTGGGAGGGCTATGCCGACCCCGCCTTCCTCAAGCCCTTCGAGGCGGCCTCGGGCTGCACCGTCAGCGCCACCTATGTCGGCTCGAACGACGATTTCGCGGCGAAGCTTGCGGCGGGCGGCGGCGTCTATGACGTCATCACCCCCTCGCTTGACACGGTGTCGATGATGCGGCTGGCGGGATTCGTCGATCCGGTCGACACCGCCGCGGTGACCGGAGCCGAGGGCATCTATCCCGAATTCGCAAAACATCCCGAGATCGTGGTCGAGGGCGAAACCTGGGCCGTGCCGCTGATCTGGGGCTCGGTCTCGGTGATCTACCGCCCCGACAAGGTCACCGGCACGCCGGACTCGATCGGCGTTCTGTTCGACCCGGCCTACAAGGGCAAGATCTCGCTTTGGGACGACAAGTCGGCGATCTACTGGACGGCGCGCTATCTGGGCTTCCCGAACATCTTCGATCTGAGCGACGCCGAGCTGGAGGCGGTCAAGGCCAAGCTGATCGCGCAAAAGCCGCTGATCCGCAAATACTGGTCCAGCGCGGGCGAGCTGACGGATCTGATGGCGAACAACGAGGTCTGGGTCTCGAACGCCTGGACGGGGCTGACCTCCAAGGACGTGAACGCGCTGGGCAAGGGCTTCACCGTGGCCGAATTCTCGCCCCGGGAAAAGGCCGAGGGCTGGATGGATTCGATGATGCTGGTCAAGGGCACGCCGAACCAGGAATGTGCGGTCAAGTTCATGTCCTACATGCAATCGCCCGAGGGTCAGTGCGGCATCGCCAAATCGACCGGCTATTTCCCGGTGAACCCGGGCGCGGTGGCCAGCTGCATGGACGCGGCGATGAAGGCAGAGCGCAAGGTCGACAACATCGACTTCGTCAAAAGCCTGGTGATGTGGCAGCAGCCGGTGCGGCTCGACAAATATCTTGAAGTCTGGAACGCGGTGAAAGCGGCGCCCTGAACCGCTTCCCCAGCGTCCTGCACGTCTGATCTGCGACCCCGGAGATGCCCCGGGGTCGCCCCCTTCCGCATTGCACAGGATTGGCCCATGTCCGCACGCCCTATCGTGACGCTCGACGGCGTCACCAAATCCTTCGGCAGTTTCAAGGCACTGCATGAAACCAGCTTCTCCATCGGCGAAGGTGAATTCGTCACCCTGCTGGGCCCCTCGGGCTGCGGCAAGACGACGACGCTGCGGCTGATCGGCGGGTTTGAATTGCCCAGTTCCGGCAAGATCGGCATTGCCGGGCAGGATGTGACGACCAATCCGCCCTATCGCCGCCCGGTGAACACGGTGTTTCAGGATTACGCGCTGTTTCCGCACATGACGGTGGCGGAAAATGTCGCCTACGGGCTGACCGTGCGCGGCGCGACTGTCGCGCGGTCGGACATTCCCCGGCAGGTGGCCGAGGTGCTTGAAATGGTCGGGCTGAGCCAGATGGGCGGCAAGCGTCCCGGCGCGCTGTCGGGCGGACAAAAGCAGCGCGTGGCGATGGCGCGCGCGCTGATCCGCAAGCCGCGGGTGCTGCTGCTCGATGAGCCGCTTTCGGCGCTGGATGTGAAACTGCGCGAGGTGATGCAGGTCGAACTGAAGCGGCTGCACCGCGAATTGGGCATCACCTTCCTCATGGTCACGCATGATCAGACCGAGGCTTTGGCGCTCTCGAACCGGATCGTGGTGATGGAGGCGGGGCGGATCCGCCAGATCGGCACGCCGAACGATCTTTATGACCGTCCGGCGACGCCCTATGTCGCCGATTTCATCGGCGCGACCAACTTGATCGAGGCGCGTTACGCCGGGCGCGAGGCCGAGTTCGACCTGATCACCCTGCCGGGGGGCGCGCAACTGCGCCGCAAAACCGCGGGCAATGGCGGCTTCCATCCGGGCAGTGCGGTGCTGATCGGCATCCGCCCCGAACATCTGCGCCCCGCCGCGGGCGACAATCTGGTGCAGGGCAGGGTGGTCGACACGCTCTTTCACGGCGACAGCATAAGGCTGGAATTCCTGCCCGATGGCGCGACGCAACCGGCCTTTGCGCAGCTCGCGCGGGGCTCCTCGCTTTCGGCCGATGCGCTGCTGCCGGGTCAGCCGATCCGCTTTGCCGTCGCGCCCGAAGACGTGATGCTGTTTGCCAAGGTGGCCGCATGAGACGCCCCGCCTCCTCGATGCTGCTGACGGCGGGGCTTTTCGCGCTGCCGCTGGGCTGGGCGCTGCTGCTTCTGATCGTGCCCTATCTGCTGATGATCGCGGTCGGCTTCTGGACCCGGCAATTCCCGCTGTTCGTGCCCGATTTCCAGTTCGGCAACTACCTGCAACTTTTTTCGGACCCGCAATACACGACCGTCATCCTGCGCACGCTGAAGATCGCCGCGATGGTGACCGGCTGCGCGCTGATCCTTGGCTATCCGCTCGCCTATTTCCTTGTCTTCACCCTCCGCTCCGACCGGCTGCGCAATCTGATCTACATGGCGGTGATCGTGCCGCTCTGGGTCAGCTACCTGCTGCGCGCCTATACCTGGAAGATCATTCTGGGCACCGATGGCGCGCTCAATTCCGCGCTGATCTGGCTTGGGCTGATCGACACGCCGCTGGATGCGTTTTTGTACAACCAGACCGCGATGGTGATCACGCTCACCTATATCTTCGTGCCTTTCATGGTGATGCCGATCTATGCCGTCCTTGAAAACATCCCCAAGGGGCTGATCGAGGCCTCGGAAGACCTTGGCATCGGGCCTTTGGGCACCTTTCGCCACGTGATCGCGCCCTTGTCGCTGGGCGGTGTCGTGGCGGGGGCGATGATGACCTTTTGCCTGAGTTTCGGCGATTTCGTCGCCCCGGTGCTGGTCGGCGGCCCCGACGGGACGATGGTGGCGAACCTGCTGCAAACGCAATTCGGCGCGGCGCTGAACTGGCCGCTGGGCTCGGCGCTGGCCACGCTCGTGCTGATCATGGTGCTGGCGATCCTGGGCCTGACCGGCTGGGCCGAACGCGCCTCGGCGCGCAATCTGCGATAGGGGGCGGTGATGAAACAGCTTTTGTGGTGGCAAAAGGGGATGGTCGGCTTCGTCTTCGGGGTGCTGGCGTTCCTTTACCTGCCGATCGTCGTGCTGGTGGTGTTTTCCTTCAACGACAGCAAGGTGACCTCCTTCCCGCTTTCGGGCTTCACCTGGCATTGGTATCAGGCAGTCTTCGCCAATGCGCAGATGCTGACGGCGCTGAAAAACAGCCTGATCGTCGCCACCTGCGCCACCGGCCTGACGCTGACCATCGGCACGCTGGCGGCGCTGGTCCTTGATCGGCACGACTTCCCGGGCAAGGGGCTGTTCCGCAACGCGATCTTGCTGCCGCTCAGCCTGCCGGGGCTGGTGACCGGCATCGCGATGCTGAACTTCTACAAGCAGATCGGCATTCCCCAAAGCCTGACCGCGGTGGTGATCGGCCATGCCACGGCTTTGCTGGGCGTGGTCGTCAGCCAGGTGATGGCGCGGCTCGCCAAGACCGATCACCGGCTGCTGGAGGCCTCGGCCGATCTGGGCGCCGGGCCGGTCGAGACCTTCTTTCGCGTCACCTTGCCCGCGATCCGGCCGGCGATCCTGGGGGCGGGGCTTTTGTCCTTCACCCTCTCCTTCGACGAGATCCCGGTGACCTATTTCCTCACCGGGCGCGACATCACCCTGCCGATCTACATCTATTCCACGCTGCGCCGTGGCATCACCCCCGAGATCAACGCCATCGGCTCGCTGATCGTTCTGGTCTCGCTTCTGCTCATCATCCTCTCGGTCGGGCTTCTGCGCGACCGCAAATAACCACAGGGAGACCACCATGACCGATACCACCTTGGCCTATTGGCAGGGGCTTGCCGAAAAGCTGACCCTGCGCACCCGCCACTTCATCGGCGGCGAGCATCTGCCCTCGGCCGATGGCCGCAGCTTCCAGACGATCAACCCCGCGAATGGCGCCGTGCTGGCCGAGGTTTCCCGCGGCGGTCAGGCCGAGATCGACCGCGCCGTCTCGGTCGGCCGCAAGGTCTTCCGTTCCGGCGTCTGGTCAAAGATGGAGCCGCGCGCCCGCATGGCGGTGCTGGAGAAATTCGCCGCGTTGATCGAGGCGCATGGCGAGGAATTCGCCGTCCTCGACAGCCTCGACATGGGCAAGCCGGTGATGGACATGATGACCATCGACGTGCCCTTCTCGGCCACCTCGATCAAGTTTTTCGCGGAATCGATCGACAAGTTCCACGGTCAGGTGACCGCGACGGCGACCACCGCGCTGCATTACATCCTCAATCAGCCGCTCGGCGTCGTCGGCATCATCACGCCCTGGAACTATCCGCTGATGATGGCGGCGTGGAAGCTGGGCCCGGCACTGGCCACCGGCAATTCGGTGGTGCTGAAACCGGCCGAGCAATCGCCGCTTTCGGCCTGTCTGCTGGCCGAGCTGTTCATCGAGGCGGGCGGTCCGCCCGGCGTCTTGAACGTTGTCCACGGTCTGGGCGAGGAGGCGGGCAAGGCGCTGGCGCTGCACATGGATGTCGACAAGATCGCCTTCACCGGCTCGACCGAGGTCGGCAAACTGCTGATGATCTATGCCGGTCAATCGAACATGAAGCGCGTTTCCACCGAATGCGGCGGCAAGACCCCGCAGATCATTCTGGGCGATTGGGACGATCTCGACACCGCCGCGACCTATGCGGTGAACGGCATCTTCGGCAATCAGGGCGAGGTCTGCAACGCGGGCTCGCGCATCCTTGTGGCGCGGGACTTGCACGACGCCTTTGTCGAAAAGTTCATCGCCACCGCGCAGCAGAATTTCGTTCCGGGCAACCCGCTTGACCCTGCGACGACGATGGGGCCGCTCGTCACCACCGACCAGCAGGCGCGCGTTCTGGGCTATATCGACAAGGGCCGCGCCGAGGGGGCGGTGCTGGCCTTGGGTGGCGGCACGCCCGCGGGCCTGTCGCACGGCGCCTATGTGGAACCGACGCTGTTCACCGGGGTCGACAATTCCATGACCATCGCGCGCGAGGAAATCTTTGGCCCGGTCGGCACGATCATTCCGATCGACGGGCTCGAAGACGGGCTCGAAATCGCCAATGACTCGCCCTATGGGCTGGCGGCCTCGGTCTGGACCCGCGATCTGGCCAAGGCGCATACCTTCGGGCGTGACATGGAAGCGGGCGTGTGCTGGGTGAACTGCTTCGATCACGGTGACATGACCTCGATCTGGGGCGGGTTCAAGCAGACCGGCAACGGCCGCGACAAGTGTTTCGAGGCGCTGGCGCAATATACCCAGACGAAATCGGTCTGGATCAATCTGGGCTGACAGATCCGGCCCGTCCCGGTTCCGGGGCGGGCCCGCGCCCGGGCCGGACCGGTGCCGACTTGTCGAACCGCGGCGGCGCATAGCCCCCCAGCCGCGAGGTGGCCAGACCGAGCCGCACCATCCCCTCGGCCAGGGCAACGGCACAGACGACGCCATCGAGCACCGGCAGCCCATGCGCCTGCGACAGCGCCCGGGCCAGATCGGTCATGCCCGCGCAGCCCAGCACGATCGCCTCGGCCCGGTCTTCAAGGATCGCCCGCGCGACTTCGTGGCCGATGCGGGAACAGGCGTCGCTGAGCGGGTCTTCCAGATCCAGCACCGGAATTTCCGAGGCCCGCACCCGGGCGCAGCGCGCCGCCAGCCCGTAGCGGGCCAGATTGTGCGAGATCGCCGGAACCGAGCGGCCCAAAGTGGTGACGACGGAAAAGCTGTTCGACAGCATCGCCGCCATGTGAAAGGCCGCCTCGCCGATGCCGATCACCGGCTTGTCGGTCAGACAGCGCGCGGCATCCAGCCCGGTATCGTCGAAACAGGCGATGATCACCGCGTCATAATCGTCGCGCCCGGCGATAAGGCCCAGAAGCCCCGACAGGCTCATCGCCTCGTCGTAATAGCCCTCGATCGAGGCCGGGCCCGCCTCCGGGTTCACCGCGACGATCTCGGTGCCGGGGCTGGCCACGCGCCGGGCGGCGGCGGCTGCCTTTTCGGTCATGCTCGCGGTGGTGTTCGGGTTGATCAGCAAAAGTCGCATCAGATGTCTCCGCCCAGATAAGCCGCCTTGATGCGCGGGTCGTGCATCAGATCCTTCGACGCGCCCGAGAGCGCGACGGTGCCGGTCGAGAGCGCATAGGCGCGCGCGGAAATCGACAGCGCCATGCGGCTGTTCTGTTCCACCAGCAGCACCGACACGCCCTCGTCGCGGCTGATCGCCACGATGGCGCGGGCGATGTCCTGCACCAGCTTCGGCGCGATGCCGAGCGAGGGCTCGTCGAGCAACAAAAGCTTCGGCGCCGCCATCAACGCGCGGCCGATCACCATCATCTGCTGCTCGCCCCCCGAAAGCGTGCCCGCCTGCTGGCCGTAGCGTTCCTTCAGCCGCGGAAACCGGGTCAGCACCGCATCGAGAGAGCGCGCGATCCCGGCCTTGTCGGAGCGGGTAAAGGCGCCCATCAGCAGATTGTCCTTGACCGACATCAGCGGAAAGACGCGCCGCCCCTCGGGCACCATCGCGATGCCCATTTTCACGATCTCGGCCGGGGATTTGCCGTCGATCCTGTCGCCGCGATAGGTGATCATGCCCGCGCGCGGTTTGCGCAGGCCCGTGATCGCGCGCAGGATCGAGGATTTCCCCGCCCCGTTCGCGCCGATCAGGGCCACCGTCTCGCCCTCGGCCAGATTGAGCGACACGCCCTTGAGCGCATAGACGTGATCGTAATAAAGCTCGATGTTTTCAAGGCTCAGAAGCATGTTTCACATCCCGATCGCGGCATCTTCCGAGCCCAGATAGGCCTCGATCACGCGCGGATTTTCCTGAATTTCCGCGGGCGTGCCCTCGGCGATCTTTTCGCCGAAGTTCAAGACCACGATCCGGTCCGATATTTTCATCACCGCCGGCATGTCATGTTCGACCAGAAGCACGGTGATGCCGCGTTCATCGCGCAGCCGCCGCACCAGCGCCACCATCCGCATCGTCTCGTCATGGTTCATCCCGGCGAAGGGCTCGTCCAAGAGCAGCACGGCCGGGTCGGTGGCCAGCCCAATCGCCATGCCCAGCGCGCGCAGATGCCCCTGCGGCAGGTTCGAGGCAAGTTCGTTTGCAATCGCCCCCAGCCCCAGAAAGCCGATGATCTCGTCGGCCGAGGCGGCAAAGGCGGTCTCGTCCGCTCGCGCCGCGGCGGAGCCGAAAAAGAACCCGGCAAGCGTCGCCCGGGCGCGCAGGTGATGCGCGACGATGACGTTTTCGCGCAGCGTCATGGCGCGGAAGATCGTGGTTTCCTGAAAGGTCCGCACCACGCCCTTGCGCGCCACCGCATGGGGGGAGAGGTTCGAAATCCGCTCGCCGCGAAACAGCACCTCGCCCGACGTCGTGCGCAGGAAGGACGAGATCATCTTGAACAGCGTCGATTTGCCCGCGCCATTCGGGCCGATCACCGACAGGATCTCGCCCTCGGCGACGTCGAAGCTGATGTCATTGTTCGCGACCAGCCCGTCGAAGCGCTTGGTGACATGGCGGATTTGCAGGATCGGGCTCATTTCCCCCCCTTGCCGCGCAGCATCGCGGGCAGGCTAAGCAGGCCGTTCGGCACGACCAGCATCGCGGCAATGAGCAGCGTCGAATAGATCAGCATCTGGTATTTCGCGGCGGCGAACAAAAGCGACCAGCCGAAATACAGGACCAGCGTGCCCAGCATCGGGCCGAAGACGAAGCCAAGCCCGCCAAGGAAGCAGTTCAGCATGAAGTTGACGCTGTCGGCGACCTGAAAGGACGAGGGGTAGATCGACTGCGAGATCACCACGAAGCCTGCCCCGGCGATGCCGCCCATGAAGGAGGAGATCGCATAGGCCAGCACCCGCAGAAGCGCGATGTTGACCCCGATCGAGGCCGCCAGATCCTCGTTTTGCTGCAAGGACCGGAACAGATGCCCCAGCCGCGACCGGGTCAGGCGCCAGAGCACCAGATAGGCAAGGCACATCAGCGTCACCGCCATCAGGTAAAACGCCAGTTTCGGGTTTTCGAGCCTGGCGAAATCGGGGATCAGCGTCAGGCCGAAGACCGAGACCTCGCCCGGCAGCGGGATCGAGGTGATGCCGCGCGCGCCATTGGTGATCGGCAGGGCCAGGGCCGAAAGCCGGGCGACCTCGGTCAGAACCAGCGTCACCATCGAGAAATAGACGCCCCTGAGCCGCAGGATCGGCAGGCCGATCAGCACCGCCAGCCCGGCGCAAAAGAGCCCCGCCAGCGGCAGCGTGGCCCAGAAATTGATCCCTGCCTTGGTGATCAGGATGGCGGCGACATAGCCGCCCGCCAGCGCATAGGCGCCCTGACCGATGTTGATGCGCCCGATGTAGAAGGTCAGCCAGACCCCGGCCGAGCCGATCGACAAAAGCGCCACCGAGGTGAGCGTATAGTAGAAATCCCACCGGCCGGTGAGGGCGATCAGCCCCGGCACGCCGATGTAAAGCGCCAGCAGGAAGGCGGCAACGGAAAGTGCACGGATCATGGCTCAGCCCCAGGGTTTGCCCATCAGCCCCTGCGGGCGGAAGGCGAGGAAGATCATCAGCGAGGCGAAGATGACAAGATAGGTGATGTCGCCGTAAGCGGCGAGCAGCGACAGCCCCACGGATTCGAGCATCCCAAGAAGGAAACCCCCGGCGATGGCGCCCGAAATCACCCCGGCGCCGCCGATCATGATCATCAGAAAGGCCTTGATCGAGGTCGGCCCGCCCATGCCCAGATTGACGCCGACGATCGAGACCAGAAGCCCGCCGACCAGCCCCGCCAGCATCGCGCCCAGCGCAAAGCCGATCATCGAATAGCGCGCGACATCGACCCCCATCAGCTCGGCCGCCATCCGGTCCTGCGCCAGCGCGCGCATCGCGCGTCCGGTGCGCGACTGGCGCATGAAGAGGATGAAGGCGACGATCAGCGCCACCGCCAGCACCCCGATCAGGATCCGGTCATAGGGCATGACGATGCGGAAATCCCAGTTGAAGACGCCCGGAACAAGCTTCGGAATGCCGCGCTGCTTCTCGCCAAAGACCAGAAGCGTCACCGCATCGAGGAAAAACGCGATCCCGGCGGCCAGAAGCATCGTCGATTCCTCGCGTTTCGAGCGTCGGATGACCGGGGCGAAAAGGAACCTTTCGACAAAGGCGCCCAGCGCCGCCAGCGCCACGGCCGAACAGATCAGCCCGACCACGAAGGGCAGGTGGAACTGCGCCACCACCGTATAGGTGATGAACCCGCCGATCACATACATCTGCCCATGGGCGAAATTGAGCACGTTCATCAGCGAAAAGATGAGCGTGAGGCCGAGCGCGATCAGCGCATAGGATGCGCCAAGAAAGAGCCCGTTGACGATGATCTGCTCCATGTCCTCTCCCCGGATCAAAGGATGGCCCGGCCGGTCGCGGCCGGGCCGGGGCCTGTCAATCGACGGTGGCGACGAACAGCGTCTGGAAGGCGCCGTCCTTGTATTCGTTCACCACGAGCGGCACCGAAAGCTGCCGCTTCTGCCCGAACGAGGTCGTGCCGACATAGCTCAGTTTCGCATCGCCCTTCATGTAGGGGTTCGGCGCGGCGAAACTGTCGATCGCGGTCTTGAAGGCACCGATGTCGGTCAGGCCCTGCGGATCGGCTTTCAGCGTCTCGAGGATGTATTCCAGCGCATAGACCTTGGTGTTCGACTCGTCGTTGTATTCGCCGAACATCTCGGTGTATTTCGCGACGAAGTCCTTCATGTAATCCGAGGCGATCTCGGGCGTCGACGCGCCGCCGACCGAGATGAAGCCGTTCGCCGCCTCGCCCGCGCCTTCCTCGATCACCTTGGCATCCTGCGCGGTCTCGGTCGAGATCAGCCCGGTGTAGCCCAGATCGCGGGCCGAGCGGATCAGCTGCGGCGCGGCGGCCGGGGCAACGCCCGAAAGCACCAGAAGATCCGGCTGCGTCTTCAGCACCGGCAGCAGAACGGGGGTGAAATCGGTGGTGTCGACCTGATAGGTCACGTCCGCGGAGGTCACTTCAAGGCCCAGCGCCTTCGCCGCCGCAACGCCGCTGTCGCGCTGGCTCAGCGGGTCGGATTCATTCGCCGCGACAAAGGCGACCTTGCTGACGCCCTTGTTGTCCTTGAGGTATTTGTAGATCGCCGGGCCCGATTGGTAGCTGGCCACCATGCCCAGGATCGCGTTTTCGGCAGGCTTGGTGTAAAGCTCTTTCGGGAAGGCATAGGGGATGTAGATGATGTCATTCGCCTCGGCCACCGGGCGCACCGCGGCCGCGCCGTCATCGACATTCGGGCCGACGACATAATGGATGCCCTGCTGCGCCATCTGCTCCATGCCGGCAATCGCGCGTTTGGGGTCTTTCTGGTCGTCAAAGGTGACGATCTCGATCTTGTAGGGGGTGCCGCCGATCTCGACGCCGCCCTTTTCGTTCAGCATCGCCGCCAGCGTCTGCATCGAGCGCACGTTCGAGGTGCCCCAGGCCGCCGCCGGACCCGAGGTCACGCCGACGAAGCCGATCTTCAGCGTCTCTTCGGCCCGCGCCAGCGTGGCGGAAAGCGAAAACGCCGCCGCGACCGCAAGCGCGGTGGTGGCAAGCATGATGCGTCTGTTCATCGTGGAAACTCCCTGTGGACCGTCTTTGTGTTTGCACCAGAGCCATGATCCGGCGCTCTGGCGCTGTTGCCTGAGGTCAGGGAAAAGATTGTTAACAATCCTGTCAACCATCCTGTTATCCTGACTGTGACCGCCGCGACGCTTGCTGGCCTCGGGGGGCGGATGTATTTGCCTGTGAAGACAGGATGTTTTGGACCCGGCGTGATGAACGAGAGCCCTGCACAAGAGACGGACGGTTCCGGTGCTGGTGACGAAATCACCGAAACCGAGATCGTCGAGCGCATTTTCGAGGCGGTGATGGAACGGCGGCTGGCCGCGGGGACCAAGCTGTCCGAATCGGAATTGTGCAAGGCCTTCGGGGTCGGGCGGATGCGGATCCGCCGCTGTCTGCTGCTTCTGGCCAGCCGCGAGGTGGTGGAGCTGCGCGAAAACCGCGGCGCCTATGTGGCCAGCCCGACGCCCGCGCAGGCGCGCGACGTGTTCGAGGCGCGCGCGGCGCTGGAACCGGCGATCGCGCGTCTGGTGGCCGAACGCGCAGGCGCCGCGGAAATCGCCGCGCTGGAACGGTTCATCGCCGAAGAGGCCGCCGCGCATGATCGCGGCAGCCGCCACGAGGCGATCCGGCTTTCGGGGCAGTTCCATCTGCAGCTGGCCGAGGCAAGCGGCAATGCCACGCTCGAACGGATACTGCGCGAGCTGGTGGCGCGCAGCTCGCTGATCGTGGCGATTTACGGCGCGCCGGGGCTGGAGACCTGCCGCGATCACGACCATGCCACGCTGTTGCAGGCGCTGCGCGCGCGCGACGGGGCGGCGGCGGAACGGCTGATGGCGGCGCATCTGCAAGACATCGCCGCCACGCTGGATCTGTCGGGCAGGGCGCCTGCCGGGGGCGATCTGGTGGCGGTGCTGTCCGCGCGCTGAGACCGCTTACCAGCTTTTGGTGTCGATCGGATAGGCTGTGGTGTGGCGCAGCCGCTCCATCGCGAAATGCGAGGTGATATTGCGGATCGGCACCGCATCGGTCAGGCGGCGGTAAAGCAGGTCATAGGCCGCCATGTCCGAGACCGCGACGCGCAGCAGGTAATCCATTTCCCCCGCCATGCGCCACACCTCCATGATTTCGGGCAGCTTTTCGACCGCGGCGGCAAAGGCGGCGCGCCAGTCCGGGCCGTGATCGGGGGCCTCGATGGCGACAAAGACAGTCAGCCCCAGCCCCAATTCCTGCGGATTGGCCAGCGCCACGCGCTTTTCGATCACCCCCGAGGTTTCCAGTTTCTGGATCCGCTTCCAGCACGGCGTCTGCGACAGCCCGACCCGGTCGGCGATCTGCGCCACCGGCAGCGTCGCGTCGCGCATCAGTTCGGAAACAATCTTGCGGTCGATCAGATCAAGCTGGGCCATCCGGGCTCTCCGAAGAAGGGTCTGTGCCAAGGGAATGCCATCTCCGGTAAAAAGTCCACTGTGTTTATCGAGTTTTGGTATTTTTTATGTGCGACCGGGAAAAAACGGGGTTTCGCGGGGGCTGCGGTCCCCGTCATGGCCCCGCCGTGGCCCAGCTTCCGGCCCCGGCGCCGGGCGCGGGCGGCAGAGCGCAAGCGCCGACGAATCCCTCTTGACCCCCGGGATTTGCGATGATCTTCCTGCAGATACGGGGCCTGTCCCGCGGGGCATGTCGCCTGGAATTGTGCCGGTACGCGGTTGGTCTGACCTTCGCCAAAGACGTCCGGGCGTCGGTGTTGCGCCGCTTCAGGAGAGTGCCAATCAGGAGGGTGCGAAACCCATGACATCTCCGCTGCCGCGACAGACGATCCCTGCCGGGGGGCGGCGCGCGCTGTCCACCCTGCATTTCGACATCGTCGGCGGCTGCCAGCTGCGTTGCGTCGGCTGCCCGAATTCCGGCCTTGATCCGCGGCCCGAGTTCATCGCGCCCGATCTGTTCGCGCGCTGCCTCTCCAACATCGACGTGCCGAAAATTACGCTGATACGCCTGTTCAATTACGGCGAGCCGCTGCTGCATCCCGAGCTGGAAGAGCTGGGCCGGATCCTGCTGGCCAGCCCGATCGAGCGGCATTGGGTGGAGATTTCCACCAATGCGCAAAGCGACGCCCGCGACCGGCTGGAGGCGCTGGTGGCGATGGGGGCGCTCAATCTGCTGACGGTCAGCTGCGACGGCGACGGCACGCCGGACAGTTACGAAGCCCTGCGCCCACCGGCCAAGTGGTCGAAACTGATGTCTTTTCTGGCCTTTGCCCGGGATCTGGCGACGACATATCCGGGCCTGCGCCTGCAGGCGCGCTGCGTGATCGAGACGCCCGAGGACAAGCTGCGCTGGCGCGATGTGCTGGCCCCCTTTGGCATTCATCCCGAATTCCGCGGCTGGATCCAGCTGCCCGACAGCCTGCGCGACCGGGCCCGCGATCAGGTGACGATGGGCAGCGGCGGCTGCGCGATCGCCGCCGATCCGGGCAATCTTTACGTCGATCATCGCGGCAACATCGTGCCGTGCTGCTTTCATCCGGGCGCCGCGCAGCTCGGCAATCTGGGGCAAAGCCGCTACAGCGCGCTTTGGGCCGGGGAGGGGCGGGCAGAGTTCTTGCAGGCGCTGGTCACGCGCCGGGCGACGATGCCGGTCTGCAACCGCTGCGAGATGGGCGCAAAGCTGACGCTCGGCCCCGCCACCGCGGCGGTGGCGCGGTTCCGGCAGGGGGGGCGATGATGGCGCAGACGACCGGGCCGGGGGGGCTTGCGTCCCTGCCCACCGATCAGACCACGACTTTGGCGCAGGTTCTGCAGCGGCACGCCCGGAACCGTCCCGACAAGGTCGCCTTGCGGTTTCTGGACCACGGCGAGGGCGCGGGGCAAAGCCTGACCTATGCCGATCTGGACCGTCAGGCCCGGCTTTGGGCGGCCGAACTGCTGGCGCGCGGCGCGCGCGGGCGGACCGTGCTTCTGGTCTATCCGCCGGGTCTGCCCTTTGTCATCGGCTTCTGGGCCTGTCTTTACGCAGGCGCCATCGCGGTGCCGACGCCCTACATCACGCCTGCGCGCTCCGCCCCGCGGATCGCGGCGATCGCCGCGGATGCGCGCCCCCGTCTGGTGCTGTGTTCGGCCGCGCTGGCCGCCGAAGCGACGATCCGCGACGCCGTCGCCGCGGTGCGGCCCGATCTGGACTGGATCCCCACCGACGGACCCGCGCCCGCGGGCGATGCGCCGCCTCCCGCCCCGCCGCATCCCGAAGATCCGGCCTTTTTGCAATATACCTCGGGCTCGACCGCTGATCCGCGCGGGGTGATCGTCACCCAGTCCAATCTGATCGCCAACATGGAGATGATCCGCCGCGCCTTTGGCCATGACAGCGAGACGCGGATGGTCAGCTGGCTGCCGCTGTTCCACGACATGGGGCTGGTCGGCGGGATGCTGCAGCCGCTTTATCTGGGCGCCGAGACGGTCTTGATGGCGCCGATGGACTTCATCCAGCGGCCGCTGCGCTGGCTGCAGGCGATCGCGCGCCACCGCGCCACCAGCAGCGGCGGGCCGAATTTCGCCTATGCGCTGTGCGCCGAGCGCCTGCGCCCCGAACAGATCGAGGGTCTTGACCTGTCCAGCTGGCGCGTCGCCTTTTGCGGCGCCGAACCCGTCCGGGCCGAGGATCTGCGCCGCTTCGCCGCCCGTCTTGCCCCGGCGGGCTTCGACCCGAAGGCGCTGTTTCCCTGCTACGGCATGGCCGAGACGACGCTTTTCGTCTCGGGCGGACCGGCGGGCAGCGGGCTGGCGACGCTCCCCGGGTCTGCGGACCAGCCCGAGCGGGTGATCTGCGGCATCGGCGCCGCGGGGCAGCAGCTGGCCATCGTCGATCCCGAAACCTGCGAACGCCTGCCCGAGGGCCGGGTGGGCGAGATCTGGGTGGCGGGTCCGCATGTCGGCGCGGGCTACTGGCAGCAGCCCGAACGCAGCCGGGGCAGCTTCGGCGCGCGGATCGCGAACGAGGACGGCCCGGCTTTCCTGCGCACCGGCGATCTGGGGCAGATGCAGGGCGGGGGGCTGGCCGTCGTCGGCCGGCTCAAGGACATCGTCATCATCCGCGGCGCCAAGCACCACCCCGAGGATATCGAGGCCGCCGCCACCCGCGCCCATCCCGCGCTCTCCGCCACCGCCGCCGCCTTTGCCGTGCCGCAGGATGGCACCGAGGCGCTGGTCGTGGTACAGGAGGTCAAGCGCGGCCATCAGGCCGATCCGGCGCTGGATCTGGCAACGCAGGCGGTCACGGCGGCGATCTGCGAGGGTTTCGGGGTGCGCCCGCTCGAGGTCGTGCTGGTGCGGCCCGGCACCTTGCCGCGCACCACCAGCAACAAGATCCGCCGCGGCGCCTGCCGCGCCGCCTATCTGGCGGCCGATCTGGCCCGCTGTCCGGCTGCGCCGGAAGAATGTGTTGCAATTTCAGGAGGTTCCGATGGGTGATCTTGGATCGTTCAACAGTCTTGCGCCGCTGTTGCGCGACGACCCCTATCCGGTCTACGCGACGCTGCGCGCCCGCGCGCCGGTGTTCTGGACCGAGACCGAACAGGCCTGGGTGCTGCTGCGTCATCAGGACGTCAGCGCGGCCTTTGGCACCCCCGGCCTGCTGACGCTGGATCTGGGGCAGTTCGTCGCCGATGTCTCGCAGGCGCTGGGTGATCATCCGGTCGAACTGTTGCGGCTGCTTGAAATGGCGATCTTTTTCCGCAACCCGCCCGCGCATGGGCCGCTGCGCGCGCTGGTGGCGCGGCTTCTGGCGCTGCGCCCGCAGGCCGCCTGCGCCGCCGAGGTGACGCGCATCGCCCGCGATCTGCACGCGCCGCTGGCCCGCGACGGCGGTCTGGACCTGATGACCGGCTTTGCCGATCCGCTGCCGCCGCGCTTCATGGGCTGGCTTTTGGGGCTGGCCGATGCCGATGCGCTCTGGCTGGCGCAGACGCTGGCGGGGGTGCCGGTGATCCTCAACCGCGGCGCCTCGATCCGCGATTTCCGCGCCGCCGAGCTGCGCCTGACCGAGGCGCATGCCTTCCTGCGCCCCGAGATCGCCGCCCGCCGCAACGCCCCGCGCGACGACGGCCTGTCGCTGCTGGTCAGCCGCAATGACGCCTCCGAGGCGCCCTTTGACGACGACCGGCTGACCGCCCTGACCAGCTTCGTCTTCATGGCGGGCTTCGAGACCACCTCGGCGCTGATCGGCAATGCGCTCTGGCTGCTGCTTGACCATCCCGATCAATGCGACCGCGTCGCGGCCGACCGGAGGCTGCTGGCTAGTGCCGCCGAGGAGGCCTTGCGGCTGGAGGCGCCGATCCAGCAGGTCCGCCGTCGCGCCGCCACCGACATGACCCTTGCCGGGCAGGAGATCCGGGCGGGGCAGCAGATCGTGCTGATGATCGCCGCCGCCAACCGCGACCCGCAGGCCTATCCCGACCCCGACCTTTACCTGCCCGGGCGCACCGGGCGGCCGGTGCAATCCTTCGGCGCCGGGCTGCATCATTGCCTTGGCGCCTGGGTCGCCCGGATGGAGGCCGAGATTGCGCTGGGCACCGTGCTGGACGGGCCGCGCCCGCGGCTGTGCATCGACCGGCCCGGCTGGCGGCCGCTGCACAACCAGCGCCGCATGACCAATCTTCCCGTGCAGGTCTGACCCGCATGGCCCCCGAAATCCCCTGCTGCGAGGCACCGATGCTGAACGAAACCGCCGTCAGAACCTGGATCACCGAATTTCTCGTGTCGCTGACGGGGGCCGAGGCGGCCACCATCACCGGCGATGCGCCGTTTTACAATCTGGGGATCGACTCGGTCGATGCCGTGGTGATGGCGGGCGCGATGGAGGAGCATTTCGGCACCGAGATCGAGGCGACGCTGGTCCTGCGCAATGCCACGATCGACGAGCTGATCGCCGATCTGCGGGAAAGCGGCCTGCTTTCATGACCCCCAAGCCGCCCGAGCTGAGCCTGATCGTGATCAGCCACGAGATGGCGCGCGAATTGCCGCGGACGCTTTACAGCCTGTCGCCGCGTTATCAGGAGGGCATCGCCGCCGAGGATTACGAGGTGATCGTGATCGACAACGGCTCGCGCCAGCCGCCGCGGGCCGAGGATTTCGCCGATCTGGGCCTCAATCTGCGGATCGAGCGCTTTGCCGATCCGACGCCCTCGCCGGTGCGGGCGATCAACCACGGGCTGGGCCTGGCCGCGGCGCCGCTGATCGGCGTCAGCATCGACGGCGCGCGGATGGCCAGCCCTGGCCTGCTGGAGGCCTGCCGCCGCGCGGCGCGGACCGATCCGATGCCGGTCGTCAGCACGCTTTCGTTCCAGATCGGGCCGGGGCCGCAATGGCTGACCCAGCAGCAGGGCTATGACAGCGCCTGGGAGGACCGGCTGCTGACCGGGATCGACTGGCAGGCCGACGGCTACCGGCTGTTCGACATCAGCCCCTTTGCCGAGAATGTCGGGCGCGGCTGGTTCGGCCCGCTCAGCGAAAGCAATCTGTTGTTCCTGCCGCGCGCTCTTTGGGACGCGCTGGGCGGTTTCGATCCGGCCTTCGAAAGCCCGGGCGGCGGGGCGGCCAATGCCGATCTGCTCTGGCGCGCGCTGGAACATCCGGGCACGCGGCAGGTGGTGGTTCTGGGCGAGGGGATCTTTCATCAGATCCACGGCGGCACCCATACCAATGCCGGGGCCGCCGCGCTGGAGGTGCACAAGCGCGCCGCCAAGGAATATTACCGCCTGCGCGGCCGGATCCGGGTCGTCGACACCGAGCGCAGCTATTTCGGTCCGGTCTCGCGCCGCGCCGCCGAGGCTTACGCGCGCCAGCTTGCCGCGGGGCAGACGGCGGCCCCGCGCGCGGTTGCAACGCCGCTGCGGCCCGGCCCCGAGGCGGGCGAGCGCTATATCGACCTGCTCAAGGCGGTGCTTTTGAACGAGACCGGGCTGGAAACCGAGGTCGCGCTGGATGCGCTGCGCGGCCGAAAGGACATCCCCCCCGCCTTCTGGAGCGAGACGCTTTACGACGTGCCCGGCAAGCTGGCCCCGGCGCTGGCGGAAAAGCGGCGGCTGCGGGCGCAGGGCCTTGACACGCTGACCGCGCAGGCCGGTCCGCCGCTGGGCTACACGATGATCGGGCGGCGGCGGCTGGACCATCTGCAGGACTGCGTCGCCACCATTCTGGCCGAGGCGGTGGCGGGCGATCTGATGGAATGCGGGGTCTGGCGCGGCGGCGCCTGCCTGCTGATGAAGGCGATGCTCGATCTGGCCGGGGCGCAGGACCGCAACCTCTGGGTGGCGGATTCCTTTGCCGGGCTGCCGCCGCCCGCGCTGCCCGAAGACGAGGGGCTGGATCTGTCGCGCGACCACGCCCCGGCACTCGCCGTGTCGCAGGCGCGGGTGGAGCGGGCCTTTGCCGATTTCGGCCTGCTCGATGCGCGGGTGCGGTTTCTGCCCGGCTTCTTTGCCGACACGCTGGCGGGCTGCGCGGTGGAAAAACTGGCGCTGCTGCGGCTCGATGGCGATCTTTACAGCTCCACCCTGCAGGCGCTCGAGGCGCTTTACGACCGCGTCGCGCCCGGGGGCTTCGTCATCATCGACGATTACGGCGGCCTTGGCCAATGCGCGCTGGCGGTGGACCGCTTCCGCGCCGCGCGCGGCATCACCGCGCCCCTTGGCATGATCGACTGGACGGGCGCCTTCTGGCGCAAGTCGTGACCCTTTTTCGGAGACAGCCCCGTGTTCCAATTCTGGCCCAGTGTCGTCAAACCCATTCTGGACGCCGCCGAAGCGCGCCGCGTGATCGAGGTCGGCGCCGATGCGGGCCGCCATTCCCGGCTTCTGGCCGCCTGGGCCAAGGCCGCCGGGGCGCGGCTTGACATCGTCGATCCCGAACCCGGGCCCGAGCTGGCGCGGCTGGGCGACCGCTTTGCCGGGGTGGCGGTGTTTCATCCGCGCCCCAGTCTTGAGGTGCTGGGCGATCTTCTGCCCGCCGATGTCGTGCTGCTGGACGGCGATCACAACTGGTACACGATGCATTCCGAATTGCAGCTGATCTACGGCCGCGAAGGCCCGCTTGCGGCGGATGCGCCGATCACCATCTGCCACGATGTCGAATGGCCCTATGCGCGCCGCGATCTTTACTATTGCCCCGACCGCATCCCCGCTGCGCATCGCCAGCCCTATCGCATCGGCGGGCTCTTGCCGCGGGAGCGCGGCCTCTCGCCGGGGGGCTACAATGCGGGCTTTGCCCATGCCGTGGAGGAGGGCGGTCCGCGCAATGGCGTCAAGACCGCGATCGAGGATTTTCTGGCCGAACGCGGGGCAGAGTTTCATGTCGTCTGGCTGCCGCTGCTGTTCGGTCTGGCGGTGATCGTGCCGCAACCGCGGCTGGCGGCCGACCGCGAGGGGGCGCTCTCGGCGGTGCTGGGCGGGCTCGAACTCAGCCCCCCGCTGCGCAGCCTGTGCAAGATCGCCGAGCTGGAACGGCTCGATGCCAGCCGCCCGACGCTGGCCCCTGCGGGATCGGGGCCAAGACCGGCGGCGGGGCAGGGCGGCGGGGCGCGGGATTTCTCCAGCGCGCTTCCCGACGCAGTGCTGACCGGCCTGCTCAAGGGCAGCCTCGAGACCCGCTACAAGGGCCGGGCGATGCTGCTCAACCCGCTCGACATGGCGAATTATCTGGCGCTGCTGGGCGCGCTGAAACCGGCGGCGGTGATCGAGATCGGCAGTCTCGAAGGCGGGCGGACCGAATGGCTGGCCGACATGATGGCGGCGCTGGGCCTGCCCGGGCCGGTGATCGGCATCGATCTTTTGCCGCGTCCCCCCAGCGCGCATCCGCAGGTCGATGCCCGCATCGGCGACGCCCGCGATCTGGCGCGGGTGCTGCCGCCCGAGGAGCTGCGCCGCCTCGGCCATCCGCTGCTGGTGATCGAGGATTCCGCCCATGACGAGGCGACCTGCACCGCGGTTCTGGACTACATCGATCCGCATCTGACCCCGGGCGATTACGTGATCATCGAGGACGGCGCCTTTCGCGACGCCGCCGACATCGCGGCGGTGGCCTCGGCGCTCTCGCCGCCCTCGCGGGCGATCGACGCCTTTCTGGCCCGCCGCGGCGCCGATTACGCGATCGACGCGCAATATTGCGACCGGTTCGGCCATAATGCGACGTTCAACGTCAACGGCTGGTTGCGGCGAACATGAGCAAGATCGCCTCTCCCGCCGCGCAGGACAGCCCGGCCGCCGCCCCCGCCGGGGCGGGGCTAATCGATCCGGCGCTGCTCGCGCATCTGCGCAAGACCGTCGCGGCCGTCACCCGGCCCTGGTGGCAGGGCGAGGTGGTCAGCGCAAACGGGCTGATCTTCGGGGTCAATCTCGGCGGCTCGCGCCCGCCGCTGGTCTGGTGCTTTCAGGGCTATGCGGAATTCGCCGCGCTGGCCGCGGCACTTGGCCCCGATCAGCCGCTTTACGGCCTGCGCTCGGGGCATCTGGTGGTGAAGCCCGGGGCGAAGACCCATCTGCACATGGCGATGATCTGCGCCGAAGAACTGCTGTCGCTGGGCCTGTCGGGGCCGATGTTTCTGGGCGGCAATTGTCAGGGCGCGCTTCTGGCGCAGAAGATCGCGCAGATCCTGACTGCCGCCGACCATCCGGTCGCGCTGCTGATCTGTCTCAACCCGTTTCTGATCACCCCCTATGGCGGGCGCGCGGCCTTCATCCTCGGGCGGCATGACACCACCAACCCGCTGCACCGCTTCCACGACGCCGAGGCGCTGTTGCGCGAGCGGCTGCCGCTGTGCAGCCTTGACACCATCCCCTCGGAACATGGCAGCCTGTTCAGCGGCAAGATCCTTGATCTGTGGAGCGCGATCCTGCGCCGCCGCATCGAGGCCGTCGCGGGCACCAGCCCCGGGGCCGGTCCGCTCTGGTCGCTGTGCGCCGAGCTTGCGGCGCCCGCGCAGCTGGTGATGCCCGCGCGCGGCCTGTGCGAGGTGCCGGTGACATTGCGCAACAGCACGGATCAGCTCTGGGCGCCCAGCCGCGAAAGCGGTCTGACGCTGGGCAACCACTGGCGCGCGCCCGATGGCAGCCTTTTGCAATGGCTTGACGGCCAGCAGCCGTTCACCCAGCCGCTGCCGCCGGGCGGCACGTTCGAGACGACGCTTCTGGTGCGCGCCCCCGAGCGGGAGGGCGAGTACCTGCTGGAGATCGACCTGCAACAGGCCGGGGTGCTGTGGCTGAGCGAACTCGGCTCCGCGCCGGCGATCTGCCGGGTCACCGTCCTGCCCCCGGTGGGCGGCGCGGCGGGCTGAGGGCGGCGCTCAGCGCCCCTGCCGCCGCGCCAGGAAGGCCAGCCGCTCGAACAGATGCACATCCTGTTCGTTCTTCAAAAGCGCCCCGTGCAGCTTCGGCAGCAGGTTCGCCGGATCGGCCTTCAGATCCTCGGGCGAAAGATCCTCGGCCAGCAAAAGCTTCAGCCAGTCGAGCACCTCCGAGGTCGAGGGCTTCTTCTTCAGCCCCGGCGTCTCGCGGATCTCGTAGAATCGGCTCAGCGCGGCGGCGAGAAGCGCCTCCTTGATGCCGGGGAAATGCACCTTGACGATGGCGCGCAGCGTCTCGGTGTCGGGGAAGCGGATGTAGTGAAAGAAACAGCGCCGCAGGAAGGCGTCGGGCAGTTCCTTTTCGTTGTTCGAGGTGATGATGACGATCGGCCGGTGGCGGGCGCGGATCGTCTCGCCGGTCTCGTAGACATGGAACTCCATCCGGTCGAGTTCCTGCAACAGGTCATTGGGAAATTCGATGTCGGCCTTGTCGATCTCGTCGATCAAGAGCACCACTTTGCCCTCCGCCTCGAAGGCCTGCCAGAGCTTGCCCTTGCGGATGTAATTCCTGACCTCGTTCACCCGCGCATCGCCCAGCTGGCTGTCGCGCAGGCGCGAGACCGCATCGTATTCGTAAAGCCCCTGCTGCGCCTTCGTCGTCGATTTCACCGCCCATTCCAGCATCGGCAGGCCCAGCGCCGCCGAGACCTGCCGCGCCAGTTCGGTCTTGCCGGTGCCCGGCTCGCCCTTGACCAGCAGCGGCCGCTCGAGCGCGACGGCGGCATTCACCGCCACGATCAGATCGGGGGGGGCAACGTAATCCTTGGTCGAACTGAACTGCACGGGCCTCTCCTTGCTTGCTGCCGAAAGCCTAGCCGGGCGCCAAAATCGCCGCAAGCGCCGCGCGGGATCGGCGCAGGAAAGATGCCGCAGCCGCAAAGCGGGGGTGACAACACAAGCGCGTTAGGGTAAGTGAGCGCGCAGCGGTGCCGGGGGGCAACCCCGACGCGACCGAGGGCCCGACAGTGAGTGACGCGATGAAAGCCGAGACCTTCCTTCCCGACAATTACCGCCCGGCCGAAGACGAGCCTTTCATGAACGAAAGGCAGCTTGAATATTTCCGCCGCAAGCTGATGGCGTGGAAATCGGAACTGCTCGAACAATCGCTCGAAACCCTCGAAGGGCTTGCCGAATCGGCGCGCAACGTGCCCGATCTGGCCGACCGCGCCAGCGAGGAAACCGACCGCGCGCTGGAATTGCGCACCCGCGACCGGCAGCGCAAGCTGGTCTCCAAGATCGACGCCGCGCTGCGCCGGATCGAGAATGGCGAATACGGCTATTGCGAAATGACCGGCGAGCCGATCTCGCTCAAGCGGCTTGACGCCCGTCCGATCGCCACGATGACGCTGGAAGCACAGGAAAAACACGAACGCCGCGAGCGCGTGCACCGCGACGACTGACCCCGGCCGCCGCCTCGGCAGGGGGGGTGCGACAGGGGGGTGCGACGCGACGCCCCAGCGCGGGGGGTTTGATTTCGCGCAAGGACATGGGACACCGGCACCAGCAGGGGCCGGTGCTTTTTTTTGGAAGACGGCTCCGGGTCGGGCGGGGTCCAACGGTTCGGAAAGGGTCTGGTCGTGCTGATCGGTCGGAAGGTGACGGTGCTTGGGGCCGGGGTGGCGGGTCTTGCGGTGGCCCGGGCGCTGGCGCTGCGGGGCGCCGAGGTGACGGTGCTGGAACAGGCCGATGCGATCCGCGAGGTCGGCGCGGGCCTGCAGATTTCCCCCAATGGCGCGCGGGTGCTGCATGCGCTTGGTCTGGGCGAGGCGCTGGCCGCGGCCGGTCCGCAGGCCGAGGCGATCGAGCTGCGCGAGGGCGAGACCGGCAAGCGGGTGACGCGGCTCGATCTGGCGCGGCTGCGCCCGGGCGAGGAATACCGGCTGGTGCACCGCGCCCGGCTGATCGAGCTTCTGGCCGAGGGCGCGCGCGCGGCAGGCGTCGAGATCAGGCTGCAAAGCCGGGTGGCCGAGGTGATGCTGGGCCCGCATCCGCCGCGGCTGAAGATGCTCAAGGGCGAAGAGATCGAGACCGGCCTTCTGATCGGCGCCGACGGGTTGCAATCGCGGGTGCGGCGCGCGCTGAACGGCGAGGGGCGGCCCTTTTTCACCCATCAGGTCGCCTGGCGGACGCTGATCCCCTGTGACGATGCCGAACCCAAGGTGGCGCAGGTCTTCATGGGCGACGGCCGCCATCTGGTCAGCTATCCGATCGGGCGGGGGCTGCGCAACATCGTGGCGGTCGAGGAACGGCAACGCTGGACCGCCGAGGGCTGGTCGCATCGCGACGATCCGCGCAGCCTGCTGGCCGCCTTCGAGGAGTTCTGCCCGCAGGTGCAGGACTGGCTGGAAGCGGTGAAGGAACCCTGGCTTTGGGGGCTGTTCCGGCATCGCGTGGCGCGGGTCTGGCAGGGCCGCGGCGCGGCGATCCTGGGCGACGCCGCGCATCCCACCTTGCCCTTCATGGCGCAGGGCGCGGTGATGGCGCTGGAAGATGCCTGGGTGCTGGCGGCCTCGCTGGCCGAGGCCGAAAGCGATGCCGAGGGGCTGGCCGCCTATCAGGCGGCGCGGCGCGGGCGCTGCGAGGCGATCGTCGAGGCGGCGAATGAGAACGCCCGCAACTATCACCTCTCGGGCCCGGCCCGCGTCATCGGCCATCTGGCGCTGCGCACGGCCTCGGCGATCGCGCCGGGCAAGATCCTGGGCCGCTTCGACTGGGTCTATGGCCACGACGTGACGGCGCCGCGGAAATAGGGGCCGCGGCAGCCAAGCCGGGGGGCCGTCTCAGGCGTCCAGATCGATCCAGACCGGGACATGGTCCGAGGGCTTCTCGCCCGCGCGGACCTCCTTGTCGATGCCCGCATCGCGCAACAGATCGGCCGCCTGCGGCGAGAGCAGCAGGTGGTCGATGCGGATGCCGTTGTTTTTCTGCCAGGCGCCCGCCTGATAATCCCAGAACGAATACTGCCCCGGACCGGGCACGCGGGCGCGGAAGGCATCGGTCAGGCCAAGGTTCACGATCCGCCGGAACGCCGCGCGGCTCGCGGGCAGGGCCAGCGCATCCGCGCGCCAGCTGTCCGGTTTCGCGGCATCCTCGTCTTGCGGGATCACGTTGTAATCGCCCGCGAAAACCAGCGGTTCCTCGCTGCGCAGCAGGGTTTCCACCCGCGCCTGCATCCGCGCCATCCAGGCCAGCTTGTAATCGTATTTCGGCCCCGGCGCCGGGTTGCCATTCGGCAGATAAAGCCCGCAGACCCGCACCGCGCGGGCACCGATCACCGTCGCCTCGATCCAGCGGGCCTGATCGTCGCTGTCGTCGCCGGGCAGGCCGCGCGTCACATCCTCCAGCGGCAGCCGCGACAGGATCGCGACGCCATTGAAGCTTTTCTGCCCGTGCGTGTGCACCGTGTAGCCGGTGCTGTCCAGAACCTCGTGCGGGAAGGCCTCGTCGGTCGACTTGATCTCCTGCAGCAGCACGACATCGGGCTCGGCCGCGCGCAGCCAGGCGGGCAGGGCCTCGGCGCGGGCCTTGATGCCGTTGATGTTGAAGGTGGCGATCTTCATGGTCTCTCCTTGCGGGCGGGGGTGGCCCGGGTCACAGCAACAACAGCACGATGATCTGCGGCGCCAGGATCCGCATGCACATCACCAGCGGATAGACCGAGGCATAGCCGACCGAGGCCGCCGCCGAGCCCGACATGCCATTGGCAAAGGCGAGCGCGGGCGGATCGGTCATCGAGCCCGCCAGCACGCCCGAAAGGCTCAGGTAGTTCACCCGATAGACGATGCGGGCGACGAAGCCCACGATCACCAGCGGCACGAGGGTGATCACCATGCCGTAGAGCATCCATGAAAGCCCCGGCCCGTGGATCAGCGTCTGCACGAATTGCCCGCCCGCCTTCAGCCCGACCGCCGAGAGGAAGAGCACGATGCCCAGCTCGCGCAGCGCATGGTTGGCGACGGGCGGCATGAAGAAGACGAAAGGCCCCAGAAAGCCGATGCGCGAGAGCAGGATCGCCACGACAAGCGGCCCGCCCGCCAGACCCAGTTTCAAGGGCGCGGGCAGGCCCGGAAAGGCGATCGGGATCGAGCCGAGGATCACCCCCAGCAATATGCCGAAGAAGACACCGGAATATTGCACCTGCTCCAGGCTTTTCATCTGATCGCCGAAGAGCGGCTTGACCGCCTCGATATCGGCGGGGGCGCCGACCACGGTCAGGATGTCGCCGAATTGCAGCGCCAGATCGGGCTCGACCGGCAGCTGCGTCCCCGCCCGGGTGACGCGGGAAATCGAGACCGAGCGTTCCTCGAGCCCGAGATCGCGGATATGCTTGCCCAGCGCCTTTGGCTCGGTCACTGCGACGCGCTGCCAGCTCAGCTGCGTGCCCTTGGTCGAGGTGAGCGAGACATCCACCTCCTCGCCCAAGATCAGCACCATCGCATGCAGCTTCTCGGCCGGGCCGACCAGATGCAGCACGTCGCCCATGTGCAGCGCCATCGAGCGCAGGGGATGCATCAGTACCGCGCCGCGCTTGAGCCGCGACACCACCACGCCCTGATCGTAAAGATCGGGCACCTCGCCCAGTTCCAGCCCTTCAAGATTGGGGTTGCGCACCACCACATTGAGCGCGGGCAGTTCCTTGGTGCCGCCCTTGGCCCGGGTCGCCTCGAACTCCGCCTCTTCGCGCTCGATGCGGATCGCCAGCACCTGCCGCACCGCGATCATCGTCAGCAAGATGCCAATTATACCAAAGGGATAGGCAACGGCATAGCCGAGCGAGGCTTCCGAAATCACCTCCGAGGGGATGCCCGCATCCTTCAGCACCTGCGTTGCCGCGCCCAGCCCCGGGGTGTTCGTCACCGCCCCCGACATCAGCCCGACCAGCGCGGGCACCGGAATGTCGGCAATAAAATGCAGCGCCACCGTGGTGGCGACGCCCAAAAGGACGATCGCGGCGGCGATCAGGTTGAACTGCAGACCGGCCCGCTGCAACGAGGCGAAAAAGCCCGGCCCGACCTGGATGCCGATCGTGAAGACAAAGATGATGAGGCCGAATTCGCGCACGAATTCCAGCATTTCCGGCGCCAGATGCAGGCCCGCGACCGAGGTCCAGTGACCGACGAAGAGCCCCGCGAACAGCACCCCGCCGATGCCCAGCCCGATGCCGCGCCAGTTCAGCCCGCCCAGAAGCAGACCCAGCGCCCCCGACAGCGCCAGCGCCGCCGTGGCCAGCCCCACCGGCGAAATCGTGCTGAGGAAATTCAAAAGCGCCATGGTCCCCCCCTGCGGGGGTGTCCTCCCCCACGGCAAATTGCGCTTCCCGGCCAGAGAGGTCAAGTTCTTGTGACCGGCTGAAAAAAACGGCCGGGGCCGGGTTTCGCGGCACCGGCCCGGGGCCGGGTCTCAGTCCAGATAGGGCATCGGATCGACCGAGTCGTAGCCCTTGCGGACCTCGAAATGCAAAAAGCCGGTGTCGCCCGCGCGGACCTTGGCGATGCTCTGGCCGCGGCGCACCTTGTCGCCCTTGGCGACGGTGATGCCGTCGATATTGGCATAGACGGTCAGCAGCCCGCCCTCGTGGCGCAGAACCAGGATCGGCACCTGTTCGGTGTCCTTGGTGATCGCCGCGACCGTGCCTGCATCGGCGGCCTTGACCGCGGTTCCGGCGGCGGCGCGGATGTCGACGCCGTCGTTCTTGCCCTTGGCATAGGGGCGGATGATTGCGCCCGGCACCGGCATGACGAATTTCGAGCTGCGCGAGGCCTCGGTGCGGGCGGCGCCCAGATCGGGGGCGGCGGATGTGTCGACCGGGGCCGAGGCTTTCGGTGGCACCTCTTTCGGCAGCGGTTTCGCCGCCGAGGGCGGCTCGGGCGTGGGCGAGCCTTCGCCCGGTTCGGTCAGCGCCGCGGTGGCGGGCCGCGGCGCGGCGCCGGTCGCGGGCGGGATCATCAGCATCTGGCCCTCGCGCACGCTCAGATCGGCGGGCAGGCCGTTCCAGTCCGCCACCGATTTCGCCGGGACATTGTAATAGCGCGCGATCGAATAGGCGGTCTCGCCGCGGGCGACGCGGTGGCGGATCGGCTCGGCGCCGGTCTGGCGGGCGGCGGGTTTCGCCACCGGGCTGGCACTTGGTGCGGCGGGACGGGGCGCGGCGGCGGGGGCCGCGGGCGCGGCGGCGGGCGGCTGATTGACGGCGGCGCGGTCGATCGCGGCCCCCGCCAGCGAGGTGATGTCGATCCGCTCGCTGCCCGCGGCGGCAGCCCCGCCCGCGACGGCGCCCGGTGCCGGTTCGCCGACCCGTTTGGGCAGGGCCAGAACCTCGCCCTTGCCCAAGGGCGTGTTCGGCGCCAGCGCATTGTAGCGCGCCAGTTCCGCCGCATCGAGCCCCAGCCGCGAGGCGATCGAGCCGACGCTGTCGCCCTGCCGGGCCACGGCAACCTGATAATTCGGATAGGAAATCACCCCGCGCGCATCGGGGGCGGGGCGGTCGGCGGTGGCTTGACGCACGGCCTCGGTGGTGTCGAAGCCGGTCTTGCCGAAATGGCGCAGGTCGGCATCGAAACGGCCGTCCTTGCCGCAACCGGCCAGCACGGCCAGCGCGACGCCGGTCAGCAGCACGCGGGTCAGTCGGCGGGAGTGGGGGGCTTGCATCGCTCGTCCTCGTTCGGTCTGTCGTTCTTCGGTCTTATCCCGGTTCCGCGGGGGCCCGGCTCAGTCGCCCGCCATGCCCTCGACCAGCGGCACGAAGCGCACCGGGCGCAACTCCTCGTAATCGAAGCCGGTTTCCAGTCGCGTCACGCGGATCAGGCTTTGCACGGTGTCGGACTGGCCGACCGGAAGCACCATGATACCGCCGATCTTCAGCTGCGACAACAGCGGCCCCGGCGGGTCCTCGGCGGCGGCGGTGACCAGAATCCGGTCGAAGGGCGCCTGATCGGGCAGCCCGCGCGAGCCGTCAGTGGCCAAGGCGACGATATTGGGCAGCGAGAGCGCCTCGAAGACCGCCTGCGCCTCGCGCACCAGACGACGGTGGCGGTCGACGGTATAGACGCGGCGGCACAAAAGCGACAGCACCGCGGCCTGATAGCCCGAGCCGGTGCCGATCTCGAGCACCCGGTCGCGCGGCCCCACGGCCAGCGCCTGCGTCATCAGGCCCACGACCGAGGGCTGCGAAATCGTCTGCCCGCAGGCGATCGGCAGCGGCATGTCCTCATAGGCGCGTTCGGCAAAGATGCCGCGCACGAAGGCGCCGCGGTCGATGCGCTCCATCGCCGAGAGGATCCGGGCCTCGGTCACGCCCTTCGAGCGCAGCGCGTAAAGAAACTGCATCGTGATCCGGGCGCGCTCGTCCTCGGTCATGCCAGCCGCGCCTCGAGATCGGCGAGCACGTCATGCGCGGTCAGATCGGCGCGCATCGGCGTGACCGAGATATGGCCTTCCAGGTTCACCATCGCATCGGTGCCGGGCGCGGTGGCGCCATGCTGCGGACCGCCCTTGATCCAGAGAAACCGCCGCCCATTGGGCGAGACTGCGGGCTCGACGGTGAAGAAACTGTCGCTCCGGTACCCCTGCGCCGCAACCCGCGTGCCCTTGACCGCGGCGGCGGGGACGGGGGGGAAGTTGACGTTGTAAAAGACGCGATAGGGGCCGTCGTCCCAGATGCCGTTTTGCCAGATCTTGCGCACCAGCGCCGGGCCATGCACGCGGGCGGCCTCGAACGGGTCAAGCCCGGGGCCAAGGCAGGCCGGGCCGAGGAACTGGCTCAGCGCGATCGCCGGAATGCCCTGCAGCGCGGCCTCCATCGCCCCGCCAAGGGTGCCGGAATAAAGCGCATTCTCGGCCGAGTTGTTGCCGCGGTTGACCCCCGACAGCACCAGATCCGGCCGCCCGTCGGTCAGCACGTCGTAAAGCCCCGCCAGCACGCAATCGGCCGGGCTGCCCTCGGCGGCAAAGCGGCGCGGCCCCAGCTCGGCGATCGACATCGGCCGGTTGTAGCTGATCGCATGACCGACACCCGATTGCTCGAAGGCGGGGGCGACGGTCCAGACCTCGCCCGCCGGGCCTGCCAGCTCGGCCGCGATCGCTTCGAGCACCGAAAGCCCCGGCGCGTTGATGCCGTCGTCATTGGTGATCAGAATGCGCATGCGACCCTCGTTGCCCGGTTTCTGTCTGATTAGCCGCTGCGCCGCAGCCAAACAAGCAAGGTGCTGCGTTTGGCGCGCAGGTGTGCCCTTGCGGACCCGGTCCGCCCCGGATCCGGCGGGGCAGGGGGCGCTGCCCCCTCTTGGCCTTTCGGCCAATTCACCCCCGAGGTATTTCAAGCAAGATGAAAGGCGTGATTTCATCTTGCTCGAAATACCTCGGGGGGAGCGTCAGCGGGGGGCAGAGCCCCCCCTTTTGTCAGAGGTCGGCCAGCAGCCGCTTCGCCTCGTCGCGGCAATCGATCAGCGGCGCGCGGTCTTCCGAGGGGAAAAAGCGCGCCCGCACGGCAGTGGCCATCGGCCGCGGCGCAAGGATGCGCACCTTCGGGCCGATCTTCGCCGCCTCGACCGCATAGCTGCGGGCCAGCGAAATCTGCGCCGCCTTTGTCGCGCCGTAAGAGCCGAAATAGGGCTGGCCCGCGCGGTCATCCTCGAAGAAGACCGCGGTGCCATCGCCCGCGCGCAAAAGCGGGTCGATCAGCGGGATCAGCGTCGCGGTGCCGGTCAGGTTCGTCGCCACCGATTTCTCCATGTCCTTCGCATCGGAATGCGCGGCGGGCGAGAGCGGCGCGGCATGAACCGCCGCGTGGATCCAGAGCTGCAGCCCGCCCCAGCGCCCCAGAATGCCGTTCGCCAGCGTTTCCATTTCCTCGGGCTTGGTGATGTCCAAAGGCGCCAGCGTCGCCGACCCGCCCCGGGCCTGAATGATGTCGTCAAGTGCTTCCAGCCCGCCCACGGTGCGCGCCACCGCCATGATGTGCCAGCCCTCGGCCGCCAGCTCCTCGGCGATGGCAAAGCCGAGCCCGCGCGAGGCGCCGGTCACAAGGGCAAGTTTCTTGAAGGCGGTTCCGGTCATGGCGCAACTCCTGAGCGTTTCGCGCGGGTTTTAGGCCCGCTCCGGCGGCCGCGCAAGGGGCGCGTTGGCGCGCCCGGGGGGGCGATGCTGCGCCCGATCGCCGCTTTTGCCGCGCGTCGGCCGAACGGCGGGCCGGGCGGGAACCGGCTGTTTGCCGTTCGTGCCGATCCTCACGCAAAATCGCTTCGCCTCGGGTTGCGCCCGGCGCGGTTTGGCGGTTCTTTAGGGCCTGCCCCAAGCAAGGTTCCGGCATGACCGATCTGACGACCGACACCGATCCCAATCCCGGCCTGTTCACGCAGCTGGCCGATCTGGGGCGCATCCTGCGCACCGTGCGCAGCGGGCGGCGCATCCTGTGGCTGATCGGCGGGCTTGTCGCGGTGATCGCCGTGACCGCGGCGGCGCAGATCCTGCTCAACGCCTGGAACCAGCCGTTTTATGACGCGCTCACGCGCAAGGATTTTCCTGCCTTCGTGGTGCAGCTGGGCGTTTTCGCGGTGCTGGCGGGGGGGCTTCTGGCGCTGAACGTCGGCCAGCTCTGGCTGGATCAGACGCTGAAGCTGACGCTGCGGCGGGGCATTTTCACCGCCCTGTTGCACGACTGGATGCGGCCCGGCCAGGCTTTGCGGCTGTCGCGCGCCGGGCGGATCGGCGAGAACCCGGACCAGCGGCTGCAAGCCGATGTCGACGGGCTGGCCGATCTGTCGGTGGCGCTGGGGGTCGGGCTGTTTCAGGCGGGGCTTTTGCTGTTCTCCTTTGTCGGCGTGCTGTGGCACCATTCCGACGGGCTTTCGGTCTCGATCCTGGGCCGCGCGGTCGAGATCCCGGGCTTCATGGTCTGGTGCGCGCTCTTCTATGCCGGGCTGGCGTCCTGGCTGAGCTGGCGCGTCGGCCGGCCTTTGGTCGCGATGAGCGCCGAACGCGCCGCGCGCGAGGCCGATTTCCGCTTCGAGATCGTCCGTGTCAGCGAGGCCGCCGAGGCGATCACGCTGGAACGCGGCGAGCGGGTCGAGGCGCGGCGGATCAAGGCCTCTTTCGCGCGGCTGGTCGAGGTGATCCATGGCGTGATCCGCGCCACCGTGGGGCTCACCTGGGTCACGGCGGGCTCGGGCTGGTTCAACACGGTGGCGCCGATCCTGGCGGCCGCGCCGTTCTATTTCAGCACCGACATGACGATCGGCGAGCTGATGCTGGTGGTTGGCGCCTTCAACCAGGTGCAGGGCGCTTTGCGCTGGTTCATCAACAACTTCGCGGGGATTGCGAACTGGCGGGCGATCTTGCACCGGGTGATGACCTTCCACCGCGCGCTGCACGATCTGGCGCGCGAGGACTGCGCGGCGCAGCCCGACCGCATCCGCCGCGACGGGGCCGAAGGCGGGGTCGAGATCGAGGGGCTGTCGATCGTCACGCCCTATGTCTCGGTCCGGCTGGCCGAAGACCCGATCCGGCTGGCGCCCGGGGATCGTCTGCTGCTCAAGGGCTCTTCGGGCTCGGGCAAGACGATCCTGTTCCGCACGCTGGCGGGGCTTTGGGATCGCGGCGCGGGGCGCATCGCGATGCCGCAGGCGGGGGCGGTGATGTATCTGCCGACGCGCGCCTATGTGCCGCCGGGGCGGCTGATCGACGTGCTGGGCTATCCGCATTCCGCCGCGCATTTCCCCCGTCCCGAGGTCGAGGCGGCGTTGCAGACGGTGGGGCTGGGTCATCTGATGGCCAGCCTTGACGTCGACGAGCATTGGGAACGGCTGCTGTCGGAAAGCGAAAAGCACTGCGTGAGTTTCGCGCGGGTGATCCTCAATCGGCCGGAATGGCTGGTGATGGACGACACGTTGCCGCAGCTGGACCCCGAGGCGCAGGCGCGGATCGTGACGCTGCTCAAGGGGCCGCTGGCGCATCTTGGCCTGATCGACATCGGCAATGGCGGCACGCCGCATGATGTCTTCACCCGCACGGTCGAGATCATCGCGGGCGAGGGCGTCGCCTCAGCCGAGATGCGGGCTTGAAAAGCCCAGCCGCCGCAGGCCGGTTCGCACCTCGGGGGCGGACATGAAAAGCCGCCACAAAAGCCCCGTGCGGGCGTTTTCGATCATGCCGATGATCGGGCCCTGATCAATCGCCAGATGGCTTGACGCGACCCAGCCGCGCGTGTCGTCAAAGGCGTCGACCATGCCGAAGCGTCCCCAAAGCTCGGGGCGCGCGGCCATGGCGCGGGCGGCCGACAGGCTGGCGCGCGGCAGATAGGGAGCCGCCGAAAGCGCCGCGGTGGGGGCGATCACGCCCTTGTCGTTCACGGGGGAAAAGGCACTGTAGCCATCCGGGCCGTCGCAGGCCGTCAGCCCCCAGAACGGGCCGTAACCCACGAAATTGCCGGGGTTTTCCACGCAATGCGCGTGGTTGATCCGGGTCTGGGCGCGGTTTTGCGCGAAATAATCGATGCCGTCTTCGACCAGCCCGCGCGGGTCCAGGCCCAGGAAGGAATAATGGCTGAAGAACAGGGGGCCCCCGGCTGCGGGGCCCAGCGGCAGGCGGATGCGGTGGTAGCTGTTGCCGTTGCGGAACCCGGGGCTTTGCTTCCAGCCCGCGCGATAGGCTTCGGGGGTGATCGGATGGGTGGGCGAGCCCGCGCCAAGGACGAAGGCGATCAGCCCCTCGTGCCAGCCCATCAGCGCGAGTTTTCCAAAGCCGTGATGGGGGCTCCAGTGCCAGTGCAGCCGGTCGGGCGCCGGGCAGAAGCCCGCCCAGTCGACCGCCCACCACAGCGCCTGAATGCGCGCGGCGAGCGCGGGGGCAAAGGGCGCAAGCCATTGCCGCAGCGTCAAAAGCCCCATCATCAGAAAGGCGGTTTCGACAATGTCGCCGCCGTCGTCATGGGGTGAAAAGGCGATGGTTGCGCCGGTCGCGCCATGCATCCAATGCGGAAAGGCGCCGCGATGGCGGGGGGCGGCCTCCAGATGCGCAAGGGTCCGGTCGATCTGCGCCAGCACCCTGTCGCGGGCGACGAACCCGCGCTCGGCCCCGACGATCAGCGCCATCAGGCCAAAGCCGGTGCCGCCGGTCGTCACCGTGTCGAGCCAGCCCGCGTCGCCGTATCTTTCCCGCGCCATGCTGCTGACGGGATGGGCAAATTCGGTGAAATAGCGCAGCGTTTCGGACTGGATCCGGTCCAGAAGGGCCGTCGTCCTCATTTCAGCCACCGGATGGAAATCTCTTGCGTCTCAAGTGCATGCGGGCCGATGTTGAGGCGAAACTCGCCGCCCTCCCAGTCGCGGCGCATCGTTGCCAGATCGGGGCCGCGGTCATATTCCAGATCCGCCGCGCTCAGCCGGAACCGCGCCGTACCGGTTTCGCCCGGGGCCAAAGTCAGCCGGGCAAAGCCCTTCAGCTCGCGCAGCGGCCGCGAGATTTCGGCCACCGGATCGCGCAGGTAAAGCTGCACCGTTTCCGTGCCCGCCCGCGCCCCGGTGTTGGTGACGTCGATGGTCACCTCCAGCACCGCCGCGGCGCCCCGCAGCTCGGTCGCGCTGAGATGTGGTTCGCCATAGGCGAAGCTTGTGTAGCCAAGCCCGAAGCCCGCCGGGAAAAGCGGCGTATGCGGGCTTTCCAGAATGCAGGCGGTGGTGAATTTGCGAAACACATGCTGCCCCGTCGCGTCGATCGCGTCATCGCCGATCACATCGACGCCAAGCCCCTCCTGCGGGCGGCCCGAGGGCAGGTCTTCGATCCGCAGCGGCAGTTGCCCGACATGGCGGGGCAGCGAAATCGAGAGCCGCCCCTCCGGCGCGCGGTCGCCAAACAGGATCTCGGCGATGGCCGGGCCGCCCTCGGCGCCCGGATGGCCGGTCCAGATCAGCGCATCGGAAGCCGCGGCTTCCTCGGTCAGGGCGAGCGGGCGGCCCGAAAGCACCAGCAGGATCAGGGGGATGGCGCGGGTTTTCGCGACCCGGGCCATCTCGCGCACCAGCTGCGGCTGCGCGCCGGGCAGGGTGATATCAACCCGTGTCGAGCTTTCGCCGGAATGTTCCTTGGCCTCGCCAAGCGCCAGCACGATCGCATCGGCCTGGCTTGCCACTTCGCGCGCCTCTGTCAGCATCTCGTCGAGCGAGCGGCTTTCCGGCGGCACCGAGGGCAGGACGCGGTTGTGCACGTTCAGCCGCGCCGCCAGCGCCGGGTCTTCGACGATGGAACAGCCCTTGGCGATCAGAACCTTTGTGCCGAGGCCCGCGACGGCGGTCAGCCCCTCGGCGAGGGTCACGCTGTCCATCGGGTTCACGTCGATGGCCCAGCTGCCCTGCAGGTCGATCCGGTCTTCGGCCAAAGGCCCGATGAGCGCAAGGGTGGCCCCGCGGGAAAGCGGCAGAGCCCCGGTATTCTTGAGCAGAACCAGCGACTTCGCGGCGGCTTCGCGGACAAGGGCGATATGGTCGGGGCAGCGGACCACCTTGGCGCGCAAGCCTTCGTCCAGCCCCATGAAAGGATCGGCGAAAAGCCCAAGGCGTTCCTTGGCGCGCAGAACCTGACGGCAGCGGGCGGTGATCTCGTCTTCCGTTACCGGGCCCCAGCGCCGCGCCTCGGGGGCGGTCTTGCCCTCCTCGACCAGCGGCGCCAGATGATGCAGGAAGGCGCCCGAGACCAGATCGACGGCAACCCCGGCCTTGAAGGCGAGATAGGCGGCCTCGCGCGCATCGGCGGCGATGCCGTGGTGGATCAGCTCGGGGTCGATGGCGGTGAAATCGGTGACGATCATGCCCTCAAACCCGAAACGATCCCGCAGGATGTCTTGCAACAGCACCCGATGCGCTGTGGCGGGAATGTCGTTGAGCGCGGAAAACGCCACCATCACCGCGCCCGCCCCCGCGGCCACGCCCGCTTTGAAGGGCTCCATGATCCGCATCAGCGTGGCGGGGCTGGCCTCGACCGCGGCATAATCGCGCCCGGCCAGCGACAGCCCGTAGCCCGCGAAATGCTTCAAGGTCGCCATCATCCGGTCGGGCCGGGCGATGTCGCCGTCGGCGCCCTGATAGCCGGTCACGATGGCGCGCGCGATGGCGGCGCACAGATGCGGCAGCTCGCCATGGCCTTCGGCGATCCGCCCCCAGCGCGCGTCGTAAGAAATGTCCAGCATCGGCGCCCAGGTGAGGGAGACGCCATCGGCCCGGGCCTCGCGCGCGGTCATTTCGGCAATGCGGGTGATCAGGTCCAGATCCCAGGAGCAGGACAGCGCCAGCGGGATCGGGCCGCAGGTGATGTAGCGCTGCAAACAGTCGCGGGCGAAGAACAGCGGAATGCCATGCGGGCTTTCCGTGATCGCCATGCGTTGCAGCACCCGCCGCTCGGCGATGTTTGCGCCCGCAGAGGTGCCGCACAGATGGCCGCGCCGGATCAGCGTTTCGGTATCGGCCCCCGCCGCCGCGCCGGTGGTGGGCAGGCCCGCGGCATGGGGAAAGTTGAGCTGGCCGATCTTGTCGGCCAGGCTCATCCGGCTCAGGAGATCATCCAGAAAACCCTTGTCTTCCGTGGACTTGCGCATGATCTGACCCCCTGGTTGACTGGGCTCAGATTACTCCCGAAGATCGGGGGCGCAAGCGGAAAGGCTCAGGCGCGGGCGGGCAGGCGTTCGCGCGCGGTGCGGGCCGAGACCTCTTGCAGACCATGCACCAGCGAAATGCCCATGATCCCGTGATACAGGATCGAGCCGCCCAGAATATGCAGGATGTAGATCCAGCCCTCGGCAAAGCCGCCGATCACCAGCACGACAAGCGAGCCCACCGCCGAGATCAGCAGCGAGAGCAGCATCGCCCGGCCGTTCGGACCGCGCCGACGCGCGACGATGGCGCGGCGTTCCAGTTCCGCCGCGCCGAACAGCAGGCCAAGCGAGAGCAGCATGTAAAGAACGATGACGTAGAACATCGGGGGGCCTTTCGGGATGATGACGTCAGGCTAGCAGAACCGCGGGGCGCTCGCAACGCGGGCGGTCAGCCGCGCAGCACCACGCCGACGGCCTTCGCATCCGGGTAGACATCGGGTTTCTTCGAGGAAATCGCGGCATGGGCCACGCCGTCAAGCCCGTGCACGAAGGCATGGATGCGCGAGACAAGCTCTTCCTGCGTGTCGATCCGCGCGCCGTTGAAGGAGCGGATGAATTCCGCCACGCGGTCGTAATCGAAGAACCGCCCCGCCTGCCAGTCGGTGCCGGTCACGGTGATCTCGGCCGAGACGAGGACGCGCTGCATGCGCGCGCGCTCAAAGTCATGGATGCCCAGAAACATCGTGATTTCAAGTTCTTCCAAGCGGATGATCAGATCAGCCATGCACATGTCCCTCTTTCACCAGAAACGCCACGTCGCGCGGCAGCTGCCACAAGGCCTGACCGCCATCGACCGCGATCACCTCGCCCGTCACGCCCTTGGCCTCCCAGAAGTAAAGCGCCGTGCGCAGCAGGTCGGCGGGTTGCACCTGAATGCCCAAAGGGTTGATGCGGCTGGATTTCTCGAAATTCTCCGGGGTCTGCTTGCCGGAAATCAGCGTGATCGCAGGCGCGATGGCATTGACCCGCGGGCAGCCGCCAAAGCGCATCGCCAGCATCTCGGTCGCGGCATGAAGCGCGGCTTTCGAGAGCGTGTAGGAAAAGAAATCCGGGTTCAGCGCCAGAACCTTGTTGTCGAGCATGTTGATCACCAGCGCATCGCCGCCGCCCATCTCCTGCGCCGCCATCCGCGCCGCCAGCGCCACCGGCGCCTTGAGATTGACCGCGAAATGCGCGTCCATCTTCGCGTCCGACAGCGTGAAGATGTCGTCATTCATGAAGTTCGAGGCGTTGTTCAAAAGCACATCGACCCGGCCAAGGAAGCCCTCGGCCGCGTCGAAGACCCGCTGCACCGCGGCGGCGTCCTGCAGATCGCCCTGCACCAGACGGCAGATCTCGCCCGCGTGGTTCAGCTCCTCTGCCAGCGCCTCGGCCTCGGTCGCGGAGGCGTTGTAATGCAGCATCACGCGAAAGCCGCGCGCGGCGAAACCGCGGGCCATTTCCGCGCCGATCCGCTTCGCGCCGCCGGTGATCAGAATGCCGGGCATGGGGTCTCCTGTGTTCATCCGGTCAATCTAGGGCGGGGGGCGCAAAAGAAAAAGGCCCCGGGGTTTCCCCGGGGCCGGACCTTGCGGTGCAAGGGCTCAGATCTTGCCGTTGCGCTGCAGGATCATCATGAAGGTGTCGTAGTTGTATTCCGCCACCTGCGTCCACAGGTAGTGATCGGCGCGGAAGGCCACCATCGAGTCGTAAAGCGTCTTGAAGCCCGGGTTGGTCGCGGTCATCTCGGCATAGACCTCCTGCGCCGCGTTGAAGCAGGCCTCGAGGATCTCCTGGCTGAACGGACGCAGCTGCGCGCCATTCGCCACCAGCGATTTCAGCGCCAGCGGGTTCTTGTAGTCATACTTTTGCAGCATGTCGGCGTCTTCGGCCTGGCAGGCCGTGCGCAAAAGCGCCTGATAGGATTTCGGCAGGCCTTCGTAAGCGGCCTTGTTGAACATGAAGTGGACGGTCGGGCCGCCTTCCCACCAGCCGGGATAGTAGTAATAGGGCGCGACTTTATAGAAGCCGAGCTTCTCGTCGTCATAGGGGCCGACCCATTCGGTGGCGTCCAGCGTGCCCTTTTCCAGCGCCGGATAGATGTCGCCGCCCGCCACCTGCTGCGGCACGAGGCCGAGCTTCTCCATCACCTTGCCGGCAAAACCGCCGACCCGCATCTTGAGCCCGGAAAGATCGGCGACAGTGTTGATTTCCTTGCGGAACCAGCCGCCCATCTGGGCGCCGGTGTTGCCGCCCGGGAAGCCCACAAGGCCCTGGGTCGCGAGGAATTCATTGTAAAGCTCGATGCCGCCGCCGTGGTATTGCCAGGCGTTCATGCCCCGCGCCGAAAGCCCGAAGGGCACGGCCGAGCCCAGCGCCCAGGCCGGATCCTTGCCCCAGTAGTAATAGCCGACGGTGTGGCAGGCCTCGACCGTGCCCGCGGCGGCGGCGTCGGCGGCCTGCAGGCCGGGGACGATCTCGCCACCGGCGAAGACCTGGATCTGGAAATTGCCGTCCGAGGCTTCCGACACCATCTTCGAGAGCACTTCCGCCCCGCCATAGATCGTGTCGAGCGATTTCGGGAAGGACGAGGTCAGCCGCCACGTCACTTTCGGCATCGATTGCGCCAGCGCGGGCGTGGCCAGCGTGGTCGCGGCGGCGCCGCCGATCGCGGCCCTGGTCAGAAATGAACGACGATCCATTGGGTTCTCCTCCCGTTTGTTTCGGTCTGGTTCTTCATGCCGACCGGGTCGTTGCCCGGCCGGTCCGGCGCTCAAACTGGCATCGCGGGCCGGTTCTGTCCAGACGTCGCGCAGGAAAATTGCGCAAATCGGTCCTAAAACATGACCAGATGAACGCGGGCTCGCCTCCGGGTGGAAGATCCTGTGCCGAACTGCCGCATCCGGGGCGGGGCAAGGCGGCTTTCGCCCTAGCGCATGTTGGGCAGCTGGATTCGGGCGACCCGTTCGGCGATCGGATCGACCGAAAGCGGGTGGATCTCGCCCGAATGATCCTCGGGGTCGCCAAGCGGCTGCCAGCGCCCGGCCTTGAAGATTTCCAGCGCCGAGAATTTCGCCTTGTAGCCCATCTTGCGCGAGCCGGGCACCCAATAGCCCAGATAGACGTAAGGCAGCCCCGCGCGTTTCGCGATCGCGACGTGGTCAAGGATCAGATGCGTGCCGAGGCTCAGATCGATCTGGTCGGGGTCGTAGAAGCTGTAGACCATCGAGACGCCGTCATCGAGCACATCGGTCAGGCAGACGGCCGTCAGCGGGCGGGGCCCGGTCTCCACCCGGCCGTTGCGATATTCGATGACGCGGGTCTTCACCGGCGTTTCCTCGATCATCGCGGCGAATTCGAAGATGTCCATGTCGGCCATGCCGCCATCGGCATGACGCGCGTCAAGATAGCGGCGAAAGAGCGCGAATTGTTCCTCGGTGGCCCAGGGGCTGGTCGCGGTGCGCTTGAGATGGGTGTTGCGGTTGAGCACCTTGCGCTGGGTCCGGGTCGGCTCGAAATCCGCGACGCGGATGCGCGCCGAAAGACAGGCCGAGCAATCGGCGCAGGAGGGGCGGTAAAGCACGTTCTGCGAGCGCCGGAAGCCCTGGCGCGAGAGCGCATTGTTCAGTTTCTCGGCGCCCTCGCCCTGCAGGGCCGTGAACAGCTTGCGCTCCGACCGCCCGTCCAGATAGGGGCAGGGCTGCGGAGCGGTCACATAGAATTGCGGTGCAAGCGGAAGCGAATGGCGCATGAGAGACGGGGGCTGACGCGTCAAAGGCGATCGACGCAGGACCACGCTATCAAAGCGCGGGCTCTGCGCCAAGGATTTCCTTCGAAAGCGGGACAATGACCCTGCCCTTTGGCGGGCAGGGTCGGGGGCGGGATCAGTTCGCCGCCTCTTGCCGATCTGCGGGCCGGTCTGCAGGCACCGGCGCAGCCGCGGCGGCATGGGCGCGTTCTTCCATGTATTGGTCGAATTCGGCCTTGTCGCGGGCTTCGCGCAGGCGGATCAGGAAGGATTCGAATTCTTCCTGTTCGCGTTCGAGCCGGGCCAGCATGTCGGCGCGATAGGCGTCGAAGGCGGCATTGCCGGTCGGGCGCATGGCATGAAAGGCGTAGCCGCGCGCGAAGCGGGGCGTGAACCCGGCGCGGGCGCGGCAGGTGCGGCCGCTGAAACGGCCGGTCATCAGGATGAAGCCCAGCACAAGAAGACCGAGCGGGCCCGCGAAGATGAACGATCCGATCATCACCACGATCCAGCTCATCGGGCCGCGGTCGTCGAGCCAGGCGAGCGTGCGGGTGATCGTGCCGGGGCGCTCGGGGCCCGTGTGGGTGGCGGCGGTGGTATAGGTCATGGAACCCTCCGGGGTTGGATGTGAAGTCTGTTCACATTGCGAAGGTGGGGAAGGCGCGGGGCCGGGTCAAGAGGGGATGTGAAAGATTTTCACATCGCGTCGGGGTGGGGCGGGGAGAGATTTCGCCTCGGCTTGCGCCGAGGCGACCCAGCGGGGGGGCGCTGCCCCCCGCACCCCCCGGGATATTTGCGCCAAGGTGAAAGGGGCGGGGCATTTGCGCCCATTGACCCGGCCCTTGCGGCGGATAGTCTGCCGCCATGAGCCTTGCATCCCGCCTGACCCGCACGCCCCTTGCCTTTGATCCTGCCCGCGGCGCCGATGTCGCCGCCCGTTATGGCGATTTTCCGCCCGAAATCCGCGGGCTGATCGCGGGCACGGCGGGGTGTTCGCCCTATCTGGCGGGGCTTTTGGAGCGCGAGGCGGAGTGGCTGCGCGCGGCGCTGTCGGGCCCGCCCGAGGCGGCTTTCGCGGCCGAGACCGCCCGGCTGCAGGGGATCGAGCTGGAGGCGCTCGGCGCCGAGTTGCGCCGGGCGAAGCGGCGGCTGGCGGTGCTGATCGCGCTGGCCGATCTGGGCGGGGCCTGGTCTTTGGAGCAGGTGACCGGGGCGCTGACGACGCTGGCCGATACCGCCGTCGATCTGGCCCTGCGCCGACTGGTCGCCGAGGAGATCCGGCGGGGCAAGCTGCCGGGCAAGGGCCCGGACGACGCCGCCCGCGCCGGGGGCATGGTGGCCTTGGCGATGGGGAAGATGGGGGCGCATGAGCTGAATTATTCCTCGGACATCGACCTGATCTGCCTTTTCGACGAGACCCAGTTCGCCGCCGATGACCGGATGGAGGCGCGCGCGGCCTTTATCCGGGTGACGCGGAAAATGTCGGCCTTGATCAATGACATCACCGCCGAGGGCTATGTGTTTCGCACCGATCTGCGGCTGCGCCCGGATGCTTCGGTGACGCCCGTCTGCATCTCGATGGGGGCGGCGGAGCTGTATTACGAAGCCGAGGGGCGGACCTGGGAACGCGCCGCCTATATCAAGGCGCGCCCCTGTGCGGGTGACATTGCGGCGGGCGAGAAATTCCTGCGCGCGCTGACCCCTTTCGTCTGGCGCAAGCATCTGGATTTCGCCGCGATTCAGGATGCCCATGACATGCGGCTGCGGATTCGCGCCCACAAGGGTCTGGGCGGCGCGATCGAAGTGGCCGGGCACAACATGAAGCTGGGTCAGGGCGGCATCCGCGAGATCGAATTCTTCACCCAGACAAGGCAGCTGATCGCGGGCGGGCGCGACCCCGATCTGCGCGACCGCAGCACCGTGGGGGGCTTGGCGAAACTGGCCGCCAAGGGCTGGGTGCCCGCCGATGTGGCCTGCGAGCTGACCGATCACTACCGCGAGCATCGCGAGATCGAGCATCGCATCCAGATGGTGAACGATGCCCAGACCCAGCTGATGCCGACCACGCCCGAGGGGATCGACCGGATCGCGCGGCTGATGGGGGCGGGCGATACCGCCGCCTGGGCGGCGCGGCTGAAGGACCGTCTGACCCGGGTCGAGGCGCTGACGGGGGCGTTCTTTGCGCCTGTCGAGGCGGCGGCGCGGCCGGATCTGAGCCCCGAGGCCGAGGCGATCGTCGAAGCCTGGACGCATTATCCGGCGCTGCGCTCGGACCGGGCGCAGGCGATCTTTCGCCGCATCGAGCCCGAGATCCTGAAGCGGATGGACCGGGCCGCCAGCCCCGAGGAGGCGCTGCGCCAGTTCGACGGCTTCCTCGCGCGGCTGCCCGCGGGGGTGCAGCTGTTCTCGCTGTTCGAGGCGAACCCGTCGCTGATCGATCTGATCGTCGATATCTGCGCCACCGCGCCGGGGCTGGCCGCGCATCTGAGCCGCAATCCGGGCGTCTTCGATGCGGTGATCGGCGGCAGTTTCTTTGCCGCCTGGCCCGGCGCCGAGGCCTTGGCCAGGACGTTCCGCACGACGCTGGCAGCGGTGCCGGATTACGAGAAAAAGCTTGATGCGGCGCGGCGCTGGGCGAAGGAATTCCGCTTCCGCGTCGGCGTGCATCATCTGCGCGGGCTGATCGATGCGGCCGAGGCGGCGCGGTTCTATGCCGATATCGCGGGCACCGCCGTGACCGGGCTCTGGCCCGAGGTGGTGGCGGAATTCGCCCGCAAACATGGCCCGCCGCCCGGGCGGGGGGCGGTGGTGCTGGGGATGGGCTCGCTGGGCGCCGAGCGGCTGAATGCGGCCTCGGATCTTGATCTGATCGTGATCTATGATGCCCCCGGGGTGGAGCAGTCGGAGGGGCCGAAGCCCTTGGCGACGCGGCAATATTTCGCCCGCCTGACGCAGGCTTTCATCACCGCGCTGACCGCGCCGATGCCCGAGGGGCGGCTTTACGAGGTCGACATGCGGCTGCGGCCCTCGGGGCGGGGCGGGCCGGTGGCGGTGTCGCTCGACAGTTTCCGCGACTATCAGCGGACCGAGGCCTGGACCTGGGAACATCTGGCGCTGACGCGGGCGCGGGTGCTGGCGGGCGATGCCGGCCTTGGCGCCGATGTCGAGGCGGCGCGGCTGGCGGTGCTGGCCGAGAAGGGCGGCGATCCGAAGGTGATGCCGGATCTTGCCGAGATGCGGGCGCGGATCTTTGCCGCCAAGGCCCCCGATGGCGCCTGGGAGGCGAAGATCGGCCCCGGGCGGCTGCAGGACATCGAGCTTCTGGCGCAAAGTTTCGCGCTGCGCGCGGGTGAACCGGCCCGCAAGGTCGAGGCGCAGCTGCGCATCGGTCCGCGCCGGGGGTTTGTCACGAAAGCCGAGGGCGAGACGCTGGCCTCGGCCTATCGCTTCCTGTGGCGGCTGCAGGCGGGGGGGCGGCTTTTGACCGACCGCCCGCTGGATCTGCAGGCGCTGGGCGAGGGCGGGCGGGCGTTCTTGCTGCGCGAACTCGGTGAAGACAGCCTGCAAACCCTTGCCGAAAGGCTGGAGCGCACCACATCCGAAGTTGCGGCGCTCGTCGAGAAGGCGCTCGGCTGACGGGAGAGGCGAAGATGGATCTGAAACTGGCGGACCCGAAAGGGCTTTTGCGCGAAAGCTACCGCATCGAGGGGATCGGGGCGGTCGAATGCCGCTCGATCTTTCTGGATTGGGCGTTGAGCCTTGCGCCGGGCACCGATCAGACCGCGGCGATGCGGGTGGTTCTGACCAGCTATGGCGCCGATGCGGGCCATCCGATGTCGCAGGTTCTGGCCGAGGGGCTGACGCGCGCGGAAACCCCGCCCGCCCGGCGCGGCGGCCGGGCAGGTCGGATGTCGGTCTGATCAGCCGAGCGTGGCGCGCGAGAGCGCGGCGGCGTCGGTCGCCAGCGCCTCGATCGCGGCCCAGTTGCCCGCGCTCATCATGCCCTGCGGCGCGACCCAGGAGCCGCCGACGCACATCACGTTCGGCAGCGTCAGGTAATCGCGCGCATTCTTCAGGCTGACGCCGCCGGTGGGGCAGAACGAGACCTTGGGCAGCGGCCCGCCCATCGCTTTCAGCGCGGCCGCGCCCCCCGAGGTTTCGGCGGGGAAGAATTTCAGCATGTCATAGCCCAGTTCCAGCGCCCGCATCACTTCCGACGCGGTGACGGCGCCGGGAAGCAGCGGCAGCCCCTCGTCCTCGCAGGCTTTGACAAGGCTTTCGGTCAGGCCCGGGGCGACGCCGAATTGCGCGCCCGCGGCCTTGGCGGCCTTGACATCGGCGGGGGTCAAAAGCGTGCCCGCGCCCACGACGCCGCCTTCGACATCGACCATGGCGCGGATCGCCTCGAGCGCACAGGCGCTGCGCAGCGTGACTTCCAGCGCCTTCAGCCCGCCCGCCACCAGCGCCTTGGCCAGCGGCTGGGCATGGGCCACGTCCTGCACCACGATCACGGGCACGATGGGGGCAAGCGCGCAGAATTCGCGCGCTTTCGCGGATTGGGCGGTGGGGGTCATGAGGGGCCTCCTGAGGCGATTACATTTGGCTAAGTGCGTATTTTCACCAAGAAAAAGCTGCGGTCTTTTTCTTGGCCCAAATACGCTTCTGCCGTCACACTATCACGGACGCGCCGGAGGTGGCAGGGCCGGTGTTGCGGCGGAACGTCTCGAACAGCTCGCGCCCCAGCCCCGTGCGATTGGCGCTCAGATCGGGGGTGGCCGGGGCGCGGGTCTCGAACCCTTCGGTCAGGCAGCTGAGGTCCCCGGTGTCGGCGTCAAGCCGCATCAGATCGCCGTCTTGTAGCTTCGCCAAGGGTCCGCCACAGGCGGCCTCGGGGCTGACATGGATCGCGGCGGGGACCTTTCCGCTCGCCCCCGACATCCGGCCATCGGTGACGAGCGCGACGCGCAAGCCGCGGTCTTGCAGCACCGAAAGCGTGGGGGTGAGCGAATGCAACTCGGGCATGCCATTCGCCTGCGGCCCCTGAAACCGCACCACGACCACGGTATCATGGGTGAATTCGCCACGCTTGAAAGCGTCCTTCACCGCATCCTGACTTTCGAAGATGCGGGCCGGGGCCTCGATCACATGGCGGTCGGGGGCGACGGCCGAGACCTTGATCACGCCGCGGCCCAGATTGCCCGCCAGCTGTTTCAGCCCGCCCGTCGCCGCGAAAGGATCATTGGCGGGGCGCAGGATGCGGTCATTGAGGCTGCCTTCCGGGCCCTCGACCCAAGCGAGGCGGCCCTCGATCAGCTTCGGTTCCTGCGTGTAGCGCGCCAGGCCGGGGCCTGCGACGGTGTTCACATCGGCATGCAGAAGCCCCGCGCGCAGCAGATGGCGGATCAGGAATTGCAGCCCGCCCGCGGCGTGAAAGGCGTTCACATCGGCCAGCCCGTTCGGATAGACCTTGGCCATCAGCGGCACGACATCGGAAATCGCGTCGAAATCCGCAAGGTCGAGCTCGATCCCCGCGGCCCGCGCCATCGCGGGCAGGTGCAGCACAAGATTGGTCGAGCCGCCCGTGGCCATCAGCCCGACGAGCCCGTTGACGAAGGCGCGCTCATCGAGCAGCTGGCCCACCGGCAGCGCGTCAGGGCCAAGCGCGGTGATTTCGGCCACGCGCTGCGCGCCCGCCACCGTCAGCGCATCGCGCAAGGCTGTGTGCGGGTTGACGAAGCTGGAGCCCGGCAGATGCAGCCCCATCACCTCCATCAGCATCTGGTTGGTGTTCGCGGTGCCGTAAAAGGTGCAGGTGCCCGGCCCGTGATAGGAGGCCATCTCGGCCGCCATCAGCTTGTCGCGGCCCACCTCGCCGGTGGCAAATTGTTGCCGCACCTTGGATTTTTCATCATTCGGCAGGCCCGCCGTCATCGGCCCCGCAGGCAGGAAGATCGCGGGCAGATGGCCGAAGGTCGCCGCTGCCATGACGAGACCCGGCACGATCTTGTCGCAGACGCCAAGGAAAATCGCGGCGTCGAAGGTGTCATGCGAGAGCGCAATCCCGGCGGCCAGCGCGATCACCTCGCGCGAGAACAGCGACAGCTCCATCCCCGCCCGGCCCTGGGTGACGCCATCGCACATCGCGGGCACCCCGCCCGCCACCTGCGCCGTGGCGCCGATGTCGCGCAGCGCCGCCTTGATCTGCGCCGGGTAATCGGCATAGGGCGCATGGGCCGAAAGCATGTCGTTATAGGCTGTGACGATGCCGATATTGGGCCCGCGTCCTTCGGCCAAAGGCGCCTTGTCCGGCCCCATCGCGGCATAGGCATGGGCCTGATTGCCGCAGGTCAGATGCGCCCGCGCCGGGCCCGTGGCCGCGGCCGCCGCGATCCGCGCCAGATAGTCGCCCCGCCGCGCGGCCGAGCGGGCGCGGATGCGGTCGGTCACCCGGGCAATCGTGGCGTTCATCGGTGCGGCAGTCTCGGTCATGGTCAGATCCAGCTTTGGCGAAGGCTCGGGATGTCCCGCATTATTCAGTTTAGCGCTAACAAATCAATCCTGCTTTCCTCTCTCGCGCGGGACGCGGGCAAGGTCCAGCCGATTTCGCGGAAAATCGGTGCGGTGTGGCACGGGCGGGGCGGCAGCGATGCGGGCTTTGCGCGGCGCGAAAGTCGCGCTAGAGGGGGCGCAACCATTCCTTTGCAGCAGGCCCGCCATGACCGAAGAAGAAGCGCCGAAGTCCCGTCCCGTCGTGCGGCTGCGCCCCAAGGCCGAGGCCCGCGCGATCCGGCACGGCTTTCCCTGGGTCTATGCCGACGAGCTGGTGACCGACCGGCGCACGCAGGGGCTGACCCCGGGCGTGATCGCGACGCTGGAAGATGCCGAGCGCCGGGTGCTGGGCACGGTCACGGTCAATCCGAAATCGAAGATCATCGCCCGGATGCTGGATCGTGACGCCGAGGCGCCGATCGACCGCGACTGGATCGCGGCGCGGCTCTCGCGTGCGCTGGATCTGCGCACGCGGCTTTTCGATCAGCCCTTCTACCGGCTCGTCCATGCCGAGGCCGACGGCCTGCCCGGCGTCATCATCGACCGTTTCGGCGATGTTGCGGTGGTGCAGCCGAACGCCGCCTGGGCCGAGGCGCTGATCGGCGATCTTTGCGCCGCCCTCGTCGCGGTGACGGGCGTGAAGACGGTGATCAAGAACGGTTCGGGGCGCTCGCGCGGGCTGGAGGGTCTGCCCGAGGAGACGGTGGTGCTGTGCGGTGCCATCGACGGGCCGGTGCCGGTCGAAATGAACGGCGCCACCTATATGGCCGACGTTCTGGGCGGGCAGAAGACCGGGCTTTTCTTTGACCAGCGTCCGAACCACGCCTTTGCCGCGCGGCTGGCGCGGGGGGCGCGGGTGCTCGATGTGTTTTCCCATGTCGGCGGTTTCGCTTTGGCCTGTCTGGCAGGCGGGGCGGAAAGCGCGCTGGCTATCGATGCCTCGGCCGCGGCTTTGGATCTGGCCAGCAAGGGCGCCGCGGCGATGGGGCAGGGCGCCCGCTTTGCCACCCGTCAGGGCGATGCCTTCGCCACGCTGGAAGCGCTGGCCACCGAAGCCGCGCAATTCGACGTGGTGATCTGCGATCCGCCCGCTTTCGCGCCGAACAAGCAATCGCTTGATGCCGGGCTGCGCGCCTATGAACGCGTCGCCCGGCTGGCGGCGCCGCTGGTGGCGCCGGGCGGCTATATCGTGCTCTGCTCCTGCTCGCATGCCGCCGATCTGGTCGCCTTCCGCAATGCCTCGGCGCGCGGTCTGGGGCGTGGCGGGCGCCGCGCGCAGCTTTTGCACACCGGTTTCGCCGGGCCCGATCACCCGATGCTGCCGCAACTGGCCGAATCGGCTTACCTGAAATCGCTGGTCTTCCGGCTCGACTGATGCGGGCCGCCCCCGGCAAGGTTCTGCTGGATGCCTGCGTGCTTTACCCGACGGTCTTGCGCGAGATCCTGACCGGCTGCGCGGCCGAGGCGCTTTACACGCCGCTTTGGTCGGACCGCATCCTGGAGGAATGGGCGCGGGCGGCGGCGCGGCTCTCTGCGGGCGACGAGGCCTTTGCGCGGGGCGAGATCGCCATGCTCAAGGCCCGCTTCCCAAGGGCCGTCATCGCCCCCCGCCCGGGGCTCGAATCGCGGCTGCATCTGCCCGATGAAAACGACATCCATGTGCTGGCCGCCGCCATATCTGGCGGGGCCGAGGCGATCGTGACGCAAAACCGGGCCGATTTTCCGCGCGGCGTGCTGGCCGGGGAGGGGCTTGCGCGCCTTGATGCTGATGGCTTCCTTTGGGCGCTGGCCGCGGACCACCCGGCGCAGGTCGCCGCCGTGGTCGAACGCGTCCGGGCCAAGGCCGAGGCGCTTTCGGCCCAGCCCTGGACCACCCGGGCGCTGTTGAAAAAGGCGAAGCTCTTCCGCCTTGCCCGTGCGCTTGAAACCGCCTGAGACTTTTCGCGCCCTTGCCAAACCGCTTTGAGTTCGCCCGACACCGGGCTAGACTTGCACTTGGCGCCAAGGTAGAAACCACATGTGTTACCGCTAACATGTGCAACGCGGACGGCGCATCCGGAGGAGGGCGCCAGTCATGCCAAGAATCGGAGCCAGCCCCATGGTATCGCGCGTCATTCCGGTCGATCTTTTCGATCTCGTGATCTTCGGAGCCACGGGCGATCTTGCGCAGCGCAAGATCCTGCCCGGGCTTTACCGCCGCTTCCACGCCGGTCAGATGCCCGAGGGGGCGCGGATCATCGGTGCCGCAAGGTCCGACATGGAGGCCGAGGGCTTTCGCGCCCAGGTGGCCAAGGCGATCGCCGATTATGTCGATCCGGCGAAACATGACGCGGCGACGATCGCGGCCTTTTTGCAAAACCTCGATTACGTCTCGGTCGATGCGACGGGCGAGGGCGGCTGGGATGCGCTCAAGGCCCGGGTCGACCCGGGCCGGATCAACGCCTTTTACTTCTCGGTGGCGCCGATGCTGTTTGGCCCGCTGGCCGACCGGCTGAAAGCGCATGGGATCGCCGGGGATCAATCGCGCATCGTGGTGGAAAAACCCTTCGGGCGCGATCTGGCCTCGGCCCGGGCGCTGAACGCCACCTTGGCCGCGCATTTCGAGGAAAGCCAGATCTACCGGATCGACCATTATCTGGGCAAGGAGACGGTGCAGAACCTGATGGCGGTGCGCTTTGCCAACATCCTGTTCGAGCCGCTCTGGAACGCGCAATACATCGACCACGTTCAGATCACCGTCGCCGAAACCGTGGGCGTGGGCGGGCGCGGCAGCTATTATGACAAATCGGGCGCGATGCGCGACATGGTGCAAAACCATCTGATGCAGCTTCTGTGCCTCATTGCGATGGAGCCGCCCTATCACTTCGACCCCGATGCGGTGCGCGATGAAAAGGTGAAAGTTATCCGGGCCTTGCAGCCCATTCCGGCAGCCGACATCGTGCGCGGCCAATATCTGGGGGTGAAGGCCGGGCCGGGCCGGGCGGAACAGCCGGGCTATCTGGCCGACAGCGAAAACCCCGACAGCCGGACCGAAAGCTATATCGCGCTCAAGGTTCTGGTGGCGAACTGGCGCTGGCAGGGCACGCCGTTCTATCTGCGCACCGGCAAGCGGCTGCGCGGCCGCGCGTCGGAAATCGCCATCACCTTCAAGGCGCCGCCGCATTCGATCTTCGACCAGGAGGAGGCGTCCTGGCGCGAAAACGTCCTTGTCATCCGGCTGCAACCGGACGAGGGCATGAATCTCAAGGTGATGATCAAGGAACCGGGTCCGGGGGGGATGCGTCTGGTGCAGGTGCCGCTTGACATGTCCTTTGCCGAGGCTTTGGGCGAGGATGGCGCCGACATTCCCGACGCCTATGAGCGGCTGATCATGGATGTGATCCGCGGCAACCAGACGCTTTTCATGCGCGGCGACGAGGTCGAGGCCGCCTGGGCCTGGACCGATCCGATCATCGCCGGGTGGGAGGCGCGAGGCGACCGGCCGCGGCCCTATGACGCCGGGTCTTCGGGGCCGGAAGATGCGCTGATGCTGATGCACCGCGACGGCCGTCGCTGGCGGGAGATCCGCGAATGAACCTGATCGAATATCCGGACCGCGAATTGATGATGCTGGCGCTCGCTGACAAGGTCGCCAGCCAGCTGCGCCGCGCGCTCGAGGTCGAAGACCGGGTGACGCTTTGCGTGCCCGGCGGCACCACGCCCGGGCCGGTCTTCGACATTCTCTCGGGCCTTGATCTCGACTGGGCGCGGGTCTGGGTGCTGCTGAATGACGAGCGTTGGGTCGATGAGACCAGCCCGCGCTCGAACACCGCGCTGTTGCGCAACCGGCTGTTGCGGGGGGCTGCGGCGCTGGCCCATCTGGTGCCGCTTTACGCCCCCGCCGAAACGCCCGAGGACCGGCTGGACGAGCTTTCCCGGGGCGTCCGCGCCGCGCTGCCGCTCACCGTGCTTTTGCTGGGCATGGGGGCCGACATGCACACGGCGTCCCTCTTCCCCGGTGCCGACCGTCTGGCCGAGGCGCTTGCCCCCGATGCCCCCCCGGTGATGGCGCTGCGCGCGGATGCTGCGGGCGAGCCGCGGATCACGCTGACCGCGCCGGTGCTGCGCGCGGCCATGCATTGCCATCTTCTGATCACCGGTGCAGAAAAGCGCGCAGCACTGGAGCGTGCCGCACGCCTTCCCGAAACCGAGGCCCCGGTGCGCATCGTCCTTTCCAACGCCACCATCCATTGGGCCCCCTGATGAACCGTTTCGATGACCTGCTTGCCCATGCCGCGACCGTCAAGGACCGGCATATCCTCGATCTTTTCGCCGCCGACCCCGACCGCGCCGCCCATTTCAGCGCCGAATTCGGATCCTGGTTCTTCGATTTCTCGAAAACGAACATCGATGCCACGGGGCTGAAGCTGCTCGTCGATCTGGCCGAAAGGACCGGCGTCGCCGCGCGCCGCGCCGCGATGTTCGCGGGCGAGAAGATCAACGAGACCGAGGGCCGCGCGGTGCTTCACATGGCCTGGCGCAACCTCGGCGACACGGTCACGGTGGATGGCCACGACGTGATGCCCGCGCTGCGCGAGACGCTCGGCCGGATGCAGGCCTTTGCCGAGGATGTGCGGACGGGCCGGTTCACCGGGCAGGGCGGGCGCATCACCGATGTGGTCAATATCGGCATCGGCGGCTCGGATCTGGGGCCGGTGATGGCCGCGATTGCCTGCAGCTCCTTTGCCGACGGGCCGCGGCTGCATTTCATCTCGAATGTCGACGGCGCCCATGCGCATGACGTGCTCGCGGGGCTGAGCCCGGAAACGACGCTGGTGATCGTGGCCTCAAAAACCTTCACCACGATCGAGACGATGACCAATGCCGAAACCGCGCGGGCGTGGATGGCGGCGAAGGTCGCCGACCCGGCGGCGCAATTCGCCGCGATCTCGACCGCGACCGACAAGACGGCGGCTTTCGGCATCCCGGCCGAGCGCGTCTTCGGGTTTGAGGATTGGGTGGGCGGGCGCTATTCGGTCTGGTCGCCGATCGGGCTGAGCCTGATGATCGGCATCGGCCCCGGCTATTTCGCCGAGTTCCACGCCGGCGCCGCCGCGATGGACCGCCATTTCCGGCAGGCGCCGCTTTCGGAAAATCTGCCGGTGCTCTTGGCGCTGGTGGGCATCTGGCACAATCAGGTGCTCGGCCATGCCACCCGCGCCGTGCTGCCCTATGAACAGCGCCTGGCCCGGCTGCCCGCTTACCTGCAGCAGCTGGAAATGGAGAGCAACGGCAAGCGCGTCTCGATGGACGGCGCCGATCTGCCCTATCATTCGGGCCCGGTGGTCTGGGGCGAGCCCGGCACGAACGGCCAGCACGCCTTCTATCAGCTGATCCATCAGGGCACCCGGGTCGTGCCTTGCGAATTCATCCTGGCCGCGCGCGGCCGCGAGCCCGATCTGGAACACCAGCACCTGCTGCTGGTCGCCAATTGCCTGGCGCAATCCGAGGCGCTTCTGCGCGGTCGCTCGCTGGCGGAAGCAACGGACATCATGGCGAAAAAGGGCCTGAGCGGGGCGGAACGCGACCGTCAGGCCCGCCATCGCGTCTTCCCGGGCAACCGCCCTTCGACGACGCTGCTGATCGAGGTGCTCACCCCCTTCAGCTTGGGCGGCATCGTCGCGCTTTACGAGCATCGGGTGTTTGTCGAGGGCGTGATCCTGGGCATCAACAGTTTCGACCAATGGGGGGTCGAGCTTGGCAAGGAGCTGGCGCTGGCGCTGGCCCCGGTGCTTGACGGCAGCTCGGAGGGCGCGGGCAAGGACGGCTCCACCCTCGGGCTTGCCGCCCGCATCCGCGCCGCCCGGGCCTGAGCAAAGGGGGGCGCTGCCCCCCGTCCGCAAGCGGCCTCCCCCCGGGATATTTGCACCAAGGTGAAAGGGCACATGGCTCTGCTTTCACCTTGGCGCAAATATCCCGGGGGGTGAATTGGCCGCAAGGCCAAGAGGGGGGCAGCGCCCCCCCCTTGTTCCGTCCCTGCGGTGGCGCGCGGTTCAGCCCATCCGTTCCGAGGTATAGCCGCCGGGCGAGGCCGGGAAGACCACGGTCTTGTTGCCGTTGATGAAGGTGCGGTGCTGCACATGGGCGTGGATTGCGCGCGCCAGCACCAGCGCCTCGACGTCGCGGCCAAGGCTGACGTAATCCTCGGGGCTTTGCGCATGGGTGATGCGGACGGTTTCCTGCTCGATGATCGGGCCTTCATCAAGGTCCGCCGTGACGTAATGCGAGGTCGCCCCGATCAGCTTCACGCCGCGCTCATAGGCCTGCTTGTAGGGGTTGGCGCCCTTGAAGCTCGGCAGGAAGGAATGGTGGATGTTGATGATCTTGCCCGACATCTTCTGGCAGAGCTTGTCCGACAGGATCTGCATGTAGCGTGCCAGAACGATCAGTTCGGCCCCCGATTCCTCGACCACGTCCAGCAGATGCGCCTCGGCCTCGGGCTTGTTTTCCTTCGTCACCTTGATGTGGTGGAAGGGGATGTCGTGGTTCACCACCACCTTCTGATAGGTCATGTGGTTCGACACCACGCCGACGATCTCGACCGGCAGCGCGCCGATGCGCCAGCGGTAAAGCAGGTCGTTCAGGCAATGGCCGAAGTTCGAGACCATCAGCAGGACCTTGACCTTCGTCTCGGCGTCATGGATCGCCCATTCCATGTCGAATTCCTGCGCCACCGGCTCGAAGCCCGCCTTCAGGCTGTCGAGCGTCGCCCCGGTTTGCGACACGAAGGTGACGCGCATGAAGAATTGCCCGGTCAACAGGTCGTCATACTGGTTTGAATCGGTCAGGTTGCAGCCGCTGTCGGCCAGATAATTGGCAATCGCCGCCACGATCCCGCGGGTCGAGTGGCAGTTCACGGTCAGCACATAGGTGGTCATTCCCGGTTCCTTTCGCGGCCCCCATAGGGTGTCTTGGAGGCGTCTAGCACATATTCCCCGCCCCGCGCCAAGGGGCCTGCCGGGATGCGACCGCGGATCGCCGAAATGCGTCAGGTGGCGTGTCGCAATTGCTCCGGCTGCTGTCTTTCCCCCGTCGGGATCATGTCCGGGCCGGTTTTTCGTCGCGGCTTCGCCCCGACGACCCGCCGGGGGCTCCGCCCCCGGACCCCCGGGATATTTTCGCCAAGGTGAAAGGGCAGGCCAAGGTGAAAGGGCAGGGGGGCGCATCCCGACCCATGCCGCAGAGGCGGTGTCGGGCTTTTCCTGGGGCAAATACGCCGGGGGTGCGGGGGCGGAGCCCCCGCCCGGGTCGCCCCGGCCATGCCGGGGCGAAATCCCTCCCGGCGGGGCGTCAGATCTGCTTTTCGGGCAGATGCACCACAAGCCCGTCGAGCAGCGTCGTGACCTTGATCTGGCAGGTCAGCCGCGAGGTCGCGGGGTTCGGCTCATAGGCGAAATCGATCATGTCGGTCTCGGTCGGCAGGGGTTTGGGCAGCTTGTCCACCCAGGCCGGATCGACATAGGCATGGCAGGTCGAACAGGCGCAGGCGCCGCCGCAATCGGCGTCGATGCCCGGCACGCCATTGTCGCGCGCCGCTTCCATCACCGTCAGACCCGGTTTCGCTTCCACCTCGTGACGGGTGCCATTGTGTTCGATGAAGATGATCTTCGCCATGAAATCCTCGTGTGCCTGTGGCTGCGCTGGGTTCGCTTTCCCTTTAGGACAAAGGCGCCCGCATTGCCAGCGCCGCTTGGCCGCATCCTTGCTGCCCTCCCCCGCGGGCCCGGCCCGCCGCCCGCCGCGCCGCCCCTTTGCGGCGCATCCCAAAGCCGCTATGGTCGCGCCGATATCGACCCGGACCCGCCATGACCTTTTGCCTGCCTTGCCCGACCCTTGCCCTGCTGGCGCTTTGCGCGGCCCTTGCGGGATGCACCGGGGCCGAGGCCCCGGCCACCGCCGACAAGCCAAGGGGCGAGGCCGCGCAAGCACCGGTGCCGATCGTCGCCCCCCCCGCCAATTCGCTGGCGGGCGAATGGCTGAAATCCCCCCCCGGCCCCGAGGCGAAGGGCTGTTTCACCGAGGAACGCCGCCCCGCCGTGGTCGAGACTGTCACCGAACATGTGCTGGTCGAACCCGAGGACCGCGATCCGAAAACCGGCGCGGTGCTCTCCCCGGCCCGCTACCGAACCACGACACAGGCGCGCATCGTCTCGGGCGGCGGGCGGATGTGGTTCGCCTCGGTCTGCGCCGCCGAGATGACCACCGCCCGCATCGCGGTGCTGCAACGCGCGCTCTGGGTGCGCGGGCTTTACGCGGGGCCCCTCGACGGGCAGATGAGCGCCGCCACGCGCGAGGCGATCCGCCGCTATCAGACCCAGCGCGGCTTGCTCAGTGCGGACCTTTCGCTGCGCGCGGCGCGGGAAATGGGCGTCGTCTCCTGGCTGGCAACGCCCTGATGAAAAAGGCACCCCGCAGGGTGCCTTTCCGTGTTCAGTCTGTGGCGGCCGCCTATTGCAGCGGCACCGCGACAAAGCGCGGCTCGCCCTCGCGCCGGATCAGAAGCAGCACCGATTTGCGCCCGCCCTCCTTCGCCTCGGCCACCCGGGCCTGCAGATCTTCGAGCGTCAGCACCGGCTGCTGCCCGGCCTCGACGATCACATCCCCGGCCCGCAGCCCCTTGTCGAAAGCCGCCCCGGTGGCGTCGATATCGGTCACCATCAGCCCGGTCAGATCCTCGGGCAGGTTGCGCTCGGCCCGCATCGCATCGGTGATCGGCGAGAGCACCATGCCCAGCACCGAGCCGCCCGCCAGCGCCGGAGCCGTGCCGCCCGCCGCCGTCTCGCTGCCCTCGGCCAGTTCGCGCTGACCCAGCGTCACCTGCAGCGTCACCGCCTTGCCCGCCCGCATCACCACCACATCGACCGCCTCGCCCACCGGCGCATCGGCGACGCGGCGGGTCAGCGATTTCGTGTCCTTCACCGGCGCGCCGGCAAAGCTGATGATCACGTCGCCCGATTTCATCCCCGCCACCCTGGCCGGGCCCTCGGGCACTTCCGACACCATCGCGCCTTCGGGCTTGGCCAGGCTCATCGCCTCGGCCATGTCGGGGGTGACGTCCTGGATCTTCACGCCCAGCCAGCCGCGCCGGGTGGCGCCGAATTCCTGCAGCTGGCCCACGACCTTCGACACGACATTCGAGGCCATGGAAAAGCCGATCCCGATCGAGCCGCCATTGGGCGAGAGAATCGCCGTGTTCACCCCGATCACCTTGCCGTCCATGCTGAACAAGGGCCCGCCCGAGTTGCCGCGGTTGATCGCGGCATCGGTCTGGATGTAGTCGTCATAGGTGCCCGAAAGCTCGCGATTGCGCGCCGAGACGATGCCGACCGAGGTCGAAAAGCCCTGACCCAGCGGGTTGCCCATCGCCATCACCCAGTCGCCCTCGCGCATCGTGTCGCTGTCGCCGAAGCTGACGAAGGGCAGGGGCTCCTTGCTCTCGACCTTCAACAGCGCGATGTCGGTTTTCGGATCGGTGCCGACGATCTTCGCGTCAAGCTTCTTGCCATTGGCGAATTCGATCGAGATTTCATCGGCGACGGCAGTGCCATCCTCGCCCTTGATGACGTGGTTGTTCGTGACAATGTAGCCGTCGGCCGAGATCACGAAGCCCGAGCCCAGCGCATCGGCGCGGTGCTGGCGCTGCGGCCCGCCCTGCGGCATGTTCGGCATGCCGAATTCCTTGAAGAACTCCTCGAAGGGCGAGCCCGGCGGAAAGCCCGGCATGCGCCCGGCGGGTTCGGACACCGTGGTCGAGGTGGTGATCATCACCACCGCCGGTTTCACCTGCACCACCAGATCGGCGAAGCTCTCGGGCACCGGGCCCGCCAGCGCCGGGGTCATCGCCACAGGCGACAGGGCCAGCGCGGTCGAGAGCAGCGCCGCCATCAGGATCGGTCGGGCGAGGCGCGGGGCGGTCAGGGAAAGAGGGGTCTTGGTCATGCGGGTCTCCCGTGGTCCTGGCCGGTGCTCCGGCTTGACCTTGAATAAAAGCGTAAGCGTCACGCCGTTCAAATGAAAGCCCGTCGCGCGACGTCACTTCGATGTGAGAGGGGCGAGAGGCTCAGGTGAAGGCATGGACCAGCGCGACGACGCCGACGCCCGCGGCCACCGCCGCAAGGCCGATCCGGCGCCGCCCCACGGGGCCGATGCTGGCCAGAAGCGCCAGCACCTCGAGGATGCGCGAAGGGGCCAGCACAAGTGCCAGCCCCTCGATCACGAGCACAAGGCCCAGAGCGGTGAAAACCGCCGCCATCAGTTTCCGGCCGCGGGCGGGGCATCCGCCGCCAGCGATTTCACGAAGCGCTCATAGTCGAAGTAAAGGCTGCCCGGTTCCGTCACCAGCGAAGAGGTGCCCGGCTTCAGGCTTTCGGCATAGAACTGCAGCGCCCGGGTGAAGGCGAAGAAGCTTTCGTCCTTGCCGTAGGCTTCGGCATAGATCCGGTTGCGTTCGGCATCCGCCTGACCGCGCACGATTTCCGCCTGCTTGCGCGCTTCCGAGGTGAGTTCCACCACCTCGCGGTCGGCCGTGGCCCGCACCCGCTGCGCCGCTTCGCCGCCCCGCGCGCGTTCATCCGCCGCCTCGCGTTCGCGTTCCGCCCGCATCCGCGCATAGGTCGCGGCCAGGTTCTGCTCGGGCAGGTCGGTGCGCGTCAGCCGCACGTCGATCACATCGACGCCCAGCGCATTCGCCTCGCGTTTCGCGATGTCGCGGATCTTGTTCATCAGCGCCGTGCGGTCGTTCGACAGAACGGCCGTCGAGGGCACCGAGCCCATGACTTCGCGGATCGCATTGTTCAGGATGCCGTCGAGCCGGTTCTTGGCGAAGCTTTCGCCGCCATCGCCCACGGCTTCGCGGAACTTCACCGCATCGACGATGCGCCAGCGCGCGAAGGCATCGACCACCAGACGACGGTCGTCGAGCGGCGTGACCTCCAGCGGCTGCGTGGTCAGGCTGATGATCCGGTCATCATATTTCACCACATTCTGCACGAAGGGGATCTTGAAGCCGATCCCCGGTTCGCTGCGCGCCGCGGTCACTTCGCCGAATTGCAGCACCAGCGCCTTTTCGCGTTCGTCGACCGTGTAGATCGACGACAGGCCCAGCCCCACGGCGATGATGGCGAGCGGGATCAGGATTTGCACCTTCATCAGTTCGTCCCCCCGGTCGTCGTCGGCACCGGCCGCAGCCGGTCAAGCGGCAGATAGGGCACGGTGCCCGATTGCCCGTCGATCACCACCTTGTTCACGCCGCCCAGCGTCGTGCTCATGGTTTCATAGAACATCCGCCGTTTCGTCACCTCGGGGGCCTTGCGGTATTCGTCATAGACCGAGATGAAGCGCGCGGCCTGACCCTGGGCATCGTTGACCACCGAGGCACGGTAAGCCTCGGCCTGCTGCACCAGCTGCGCGGCCTGACCGCGGGCGCCCGCCGTCACCTGGTTCGCGTAGGCGTCGGCCTCTTTCTCCAGCTTGTCGCGTTCCTGCTGCGCCGCCTGCACGTCGCGGAAACTGTCGATCACCTCGCGCGGCGGATCGGCGCGGTTGAAGTTCACCCGCACGATGTTGATGCCCGCCTGATAGCTGTCGAGCGTGCCTTGAACGGCGGCGCGCAGATCGGTGGCGATCACGCCGCGGTCGCGGTTCAGGATCGGCGCCAGTTCCGAGCGCGCGATGATGTCGCGCATCGCGGATTCGCTGACGGCGCGGATCGTGTCCTCGGGGTCGGCGAGGTTGAACAGGAATTTCGACGGGTCCGAGACGTTCCAGACGATCTGGTAGCTGACATCGACGATATTCTGGTCGCGCGTCAGCATCAGCCCGGAATCGGTGACGAAATCGCTGCTGCGGTTCGCCGAGAACACGCCGTCGCTGCTTTCCGAGGTGCCGATGGCGCGGGCGCGGCCGGTGCCGACCTCGGTGGTGCGTTCGTCGGTGACCGGGATCACCACTTTCGACACCACGGGCCAGGGCGCGAAGTTCAGACCCGGGTTGCCGGTGGCATGGTATTTGCCGAACATCAGCTCGATCGAGCGTTCGTTCTGCTGCACCGTGTAAAACGAGCTCCAGGCCCAGACCGCGGCCAGCGCCACCGCGCCGATGGCGATCGTGCCCAGCGTGAAGGCCGGGCCGTCGTCGCGCCCGCCGCCGGGGCGGCCCGGTCCGCCGCGCCCGCCCATCAGGACGCGCAGCTGTTCGGTGCCCTTCCTCACGATCTGGTCGATTTCGGGAATCGGCGCGCTGTCATTGGGCCGGCGCGGGCCGGGGCGGCGCGGCGGCTCGCGGTCGTCACCGCCACCCGAGCCCCAGGGTCCTCCGTTGGTCATGCTGTCCTCTTTCGAATGTCCTAGCCCCGAAGTGGGGATTGTTTGCGCGATGTCAACCGCTTCGCTCAGGAATGCCGGGTGGGGGCGCGCATCGTCACCAGTTCCTCGGCCATCGTCGGATGCACGGCGCAGGTAGCGTCGAATTGCTCCTTGGTCGCGCCCATCTTCATCGCAATCGCCGCCATCTGGATCATCTCGCCCGCTTCCGGCGCAACGATGTGGCAGCCCAGCACCTTGCGCGTCGCCTTGCAGACGACAAGTTTCATCAAAACGCGGTCCTCCGCCCCGGCAAAGGCCGCGCGCATCGGCTTGAAGGCGCTGGTATAAACCTCGATCGGGCCCGCCTTGCGGGCGGCTTCCTCGCTCAGCCCGCAGCTGCCGAATTCGGGTCGGGTGAAGACCGCCGAGGCGACGAGATCATGATCGGTCGCCCGCGGGTTGGCGCCAAAGATCGTGTCGGCAAAGGCATGGCCCTCGCGGATCGCGACGGGGGTCAGGTTGATCCGGTCGGTCACATCGCCCACGGCGAAGATCGAGGGGACATTGGTCTGCGACCATTGATCGACGATCACCGCGCCATTCGGGCCAAGCTTGACGCCTGCCGTTTCCAGCCCCAGCCCGGCGGTGTTCGGCACCCGGCCGGTGGCGTAAACCACGGCGTCAAATTCCTGCGACCGGCCATCGCCGCAATGGGCGACAACGCCCGTCGCGGTCTTTGTCACCCGGTCGATGATGACATTTTCATGCACATCGATGCCGCGCGCCTTCATCTGCGTCACGATCAGATCGCGGCATTCGGTATCGAAGCTGCGCAGCAGGGGCGAGCGGTTCCATTGCGCCACCGTAACTCCCAGCCCGTTGAAAACGCAGGCGAATTCGGACGCGATATAGCCGCCGCCGACGATCAGGAGGCGCTTGGGCAGCTCGGGCAGATGAAAAAGGTCGTTCGAGGTCAGCACATGCTCGGCCCCCTCGAACGCGGGCACGAAAGGCCGCCCGCCGACCGCAATCAGGATGTGTTTGGCACTGATCACCCGGCCATCGGCCAGTTCAACCTCATGCGGGCCCTTCACGGTGGCACGGCTGTCGTGGACGGTGACGCCTGCATTCTGCTGCCCGGCGCGGTAGATTTTTTCCAGCCGGTCCAGCTCCGCATGCAGCTTGCCCTTGAACGCGCCCCAGTCGAACCCTCCCAGGCTTGCATCCCAGCCATAGGCGCGGGCCTCGGCCACCGCCGCGGGCATGTCTGATGCGAAAACCATCAGCTTTTTCGGCACGCAGCCGCGGATGACGCAGGTGCCGCCCATCCGATCCTCTTCGGCCAGCGCCACGCGCGCGCCATGGCCTGCCGCGATGCGGGCCGCCCGCACGCCGCCCGATCCCCCGCCGATCACGAAGAGGTCGAAATCGAAACTCATCTGCCGTCCTTTCGAAGCCGCGACCGCAAGGGCCGCGCCCTTGGACTTAGCCCCGCGACCCGGTTCCGGCAAGGGCAGGCGCCCGCGCCGCCAGTTCCGCCTGCCAGGCGGCGTTCTCCTCGGCCGTCATCACCCAGCCCGGCACCGACAATTCGCGCTGCCGCGGCGGCGCCTTGCCCGCCGGGGCGGGGGCGCCCTCGCCGGTGATTTCGGCATAGGGGACGGTGGCGTATTTGCCGAAGAGCTTGCCGATCTCGACCCGGTCGGCGCGGAAGACCAGCACCGGACGCGGCACGGAAAGCACCACCCAGGCGAGATAGAAGCACAGCGTCGCGCCGACCGCGCCGACGAGCGCGTTCAGGATCATGTCGTCGCGGAACCCCTCGCCGAAAAACGCGGCCAAGGTCAGGATCGGCGTGATGATCTGCACCACGCCGATGAGGCCGATCACCGCCCCCATCACCAGGGGCAGCACCGACCGGCCGGGGATCACCAGATCCGGGCGGGTCTCAGTCGAGGTCGGCGAAGATGTTCTCGTCATCGGCAAAATCGATCCGTTCATGGGCAATCGTGCCCGCGTTGATATCGCGCAGCTCGACCTGGCCCTCGGCGCCGCCAATGATCACCATGTCGCAGATGTCGATGAACAGCCCGTTCTCGACCACGCCGGGGATCTGGTTGAGCGCCACCGCCAAAGCCCGCGCGTTGCCGATGCGGTTGAGGTGCAGATCGACGATATAATTACCCTCGTCGGTGATGTAGGGCTGCGTGCCATTCAGCCGCAGCGTCGTCTGCCGCCCCAGAACATCGGTGGCGATCAGCATTTCCTCGATCAGCGCGCGGGTGGTCTGCCAGCCGAAGGGCACGACCTCGACCGGCAGCGGAAAGGCGCCGAGGTTCACCACTTCCTTTGACGCGTCGGTGATCACGATCATCCGGTCCGACGCCGTGGCGACGATCTTTTCTTGCAGAAGCGCGCCGCCGCCGCCCTTGATCAGCTGCAGCTGCGCGTCGAATTCATCGGCGCCGTCGATCGTCAGATCAAGCCATTTCGCCTCGTCCAGACCGACGACGGAAATCCCGATCTGCCGCGCCAGATCGGCGGTGCGCGAGCTTGTCGGCACGCCGACGATGCGCAGGCCTTCCTCGCGCACCCGCTCGCCCAGACAGCGCACCATCCAGGCGGCGGTGGAGCCGGTGCCAAGACCGACCTTCATCCCGTCTTCGACGAAATCGACGGCACGGCGCGCGGCGGCGAATTTCGCCTTGTCGATGGGGGAAAGCTCGGCGGGCATGGCGGCTCCTGCGGACCAGAATTTCAGCTGTTGCGCGCCGTTATAGCCAAGCCCGCCTGCCCATGCGAGGTCTTTTTGCGCCCGGTCGGGGCCGATCTCTCAGCGCCGCGCCAGGCCTGCGCTTTCCAGCGGGCTGTGACCGCGCCGGTGCCGCAAGATCAGCTTCTCGGCTTTCGGCGTGGGCACGATCGGCCGCGCGGGCAGGCCGGTGAACGGATCGCCCGACAGGCTCTGGCGCAGTGCCAGCGCCTGTGTGGGTTCCAGCACGCTCATCGTCTTCGGCCCGGCCAGCATGGTTTCGGCGCGGGCGTTTTCGGCAAAGATCACCTCATGCGCGGGCATCAGCACATGCACCCAGTCCACCCGCGCCACCGGCGCGCGGGCGATGCCGGGCAGGCCGACCAGCGCCTTGGCGGCGACCAGCACCTCCTCTCCGGCAAGCGGGCCGGTGGCCGGGCGGATCAGCACCCGGTGCTGGCCCGACAGGAAAAGCGCCCGGTCATTGCCCAGAACCCCCGGCGCAAAGCGCACCGGCGCCGTCGCCCCCAGGCCGCCGACGCGCCAGCGCCCGACCCATTGCACCGGCCGATAGCCATTGTCCGAGGTCTGCAACCGGTCCTCGGGCCGCAGATCCTCGACCGGTTTCGGGCCGCGCCGGGTGGCGATCAGCGTTCCGGCGGCAAAGCAGATCGCCTGGCTGGCAAAGGGGGTCAGCATCCCCTCGGTCGCAAGCCCGGTGATGCGATAGGCCCGGCCGGGCTTCAGCCGTTCGGAGGCCGCCAGCCCGCGCCCGGTGGCGGGGGTGTCGATCAGATGCACGACCTGCGTATCGGCCACATCCTCCGAGGCGAGCGGGCGGATCAGATAGGACACATCGGGTTCGATCGCGGCGCCGTCCGGGTCCGCCCCGTCGTCCTCGGGCAGATCGATGAAGCGCATCGCCGCCCCGGGGCGCAGCGCGAAATGCGCCCGCCCCAGCGCGGCCTCCTCGGCGCCGGGCAGCGCGCCGAAAGGATCCGGGCCCGAGGAGGTGACCTCGGTCAGCGGCCAGAAACAGAATGTGGGCATGGCATCTCCCGCCTTTGCGACAGTATCGCCAGAACCGATGAAACAGCGCTTAACATGTTAAGCTGTTTAGCGAAATTTGCGGCGCCCGCCAGTGGGACCGCACCGGCGAGCCGGGAAGGTGACCGGGGCACCGCTTGCGGGTGCGCAAATGTCGCTTTCGCGCTTTCGTCGCGGCGCGCGACAGGGCAGCATGGGGCAAAGGGAGTGCGCCATGTTTCTGAGCGTTTTCGACATCTTCAAGGTGGGCGTCGGGCCGTCCTCCTCGCATACGATGGGGCCGATGGTGGCGGGGGGGCGGTTTCTGGACATGCTGCGCGCCTCGCCCTTTCACCCGCGCCATCTGCGGGTGCGGCTTTACGGCTCGCTCGCCTTCACCGGCAAGGGTCACGCCACCGACCGCGCGACGATCCTCGGCCTTGCCGGGTTCCTGCCCGAAAGTTACGAGGCCGAAAAGGCCGAGGCGGCGCTGGCGGCGAACCGCGAGACCCACATGCTGACCCCGCCCGGGCTGGCGCCGTTGCAATTCGACCCCGAGCACGATCTGATCTTCGATTACGGCCACCCTTTGCCCGGTCACGCGAACGGCATGGTGATCGAGGCCCGCGACGCCGAGGGCGACGTGATCCTGCGCGAGACCTTTTATTCGATCGGCGGCGGGTTCGTGCTGACCGAGGCGGAACATGCGGCGGTGGATGACAAGGCGCTGTCTGCGCCCTCGCCGGTGCCCTATCCGTTCCGCAGCGCCGAGGAGATGCTGGCGATGGCGCAGGCCTCGGGGCTGGCGATCGCGCAGATGAAACGCCGCAATGAACGCCGGTTCCGCTCCGACGCGGAGATCGAGGCGGGGCTTTCGCGGGTCTGGCAGGTGATGAACGATTGCCTGACGCGCGGGCTGATGACGGATGGGGTGCTGCCCGGCGGGCTCAAGGTGAAGCGGCGGGCAAAGGCGATCCATGCCGCGCTCGAGGCCGAACGCGGTCTGAACCTGGTGGCGCCGCATACGATCAACGACTGGATTTCCTGTTATGCGATGGCGGTGAACGAGGAAAACGCGGCCGGCGGGCAGGTGGTGACGGCGCCGACGAATGGCGCGGCGGGGGTGGTGCCGGCGGTGATCCGCTACTGGCTGGATCACGTGCCCGGGGCAAGCGGGTCACAGGTGGGGGATTTCCTGCTGACGGCGGCGGCGGTGGGGGGCATCATCAAGACCAATGCCTCGATTTCGGGCGCCGAATGCGGCTGTCAGGCCGAGGTGGGCTCGGCCGCGGCGATGGCGGCGGCGGGGCTTGCGGCGGTCCTGGGGGGCAGTCCCGAGCAGATCGAGAACGCGGCCGAAATCGCGCTGGAGCATCATCTGGGCATGACCTGCGATCCGGTGAAGGGGCTGGTTCAGGTGCCCTGCATCGAACGCAACGGCCTGGGCGCGATCAAGGCGATTTCGGCGGCAAGTCTGGCGCTGCGCGGCGACGGCACGCATTTCGTGCCGCTCGATGCCGCGATCGAGACGATGCGGCAGACCGGGCGCGACATGCATGCGCATTACAAGGAAACGAGCCTTGGCGGTCTTGCGGTGAACGTGCCGAACTGCTGAAGCATTGCGCCCTCCTTGGGCGGGCAAGCCCGCCGCGCGTCGGGCGCTTCGGGGGCGCTGCCCCCGCCCGCAAGCGGGCTCCCCCGGGATATTTGCGGCAAGATGAAAGGGAACATGTATTTCATCTTGCCCGAAATACCTCGGGGGTGCGGGGGCCGCGCCCCCGCGCGACGCCTCAAAGCGCGCGCCAGCCGATGTCGCGGCGGCAAAAGCCCTCGGGCCAGTCGATCGCATCGATCATGGCATAGGCGCGTTCTTGCGCCTCGGCGAGCGTCGCGGCGCGGGCGGTGATGTTCACCACGCGCCCGCCGGTGGCGGTGATCTTGCCGTCTTTCGCCGTCGTCCCGGCATGGAAGACCATCTGTGTTGATGTCTCGGGCAGGGCGTCGAGGCCCCTGATCTCGCTGCCCTTTTCGTAAGCGCCCGGATAGCCGCGCGCCGCCATCACCACGGTCAGCGCGCAATCCTCGGCCCATTGCGCGGTGATCCGGTCAAGCCGCCCCTCGGCGCAGGCCTGCAGCAGATCAAGCGCCTGACCGCCCAGCCGCGCCATCAGCACCTGGCATTCCGGATCGCCGAAGCGGACGTTGTATTCCACCAGCCGCGCCCGGCCGTTCTCGATCATCAGCCCGGCGTAAAGCACGCCCTGAAACGGCATGCCGCGGCGCGCCATTTCCGCCACGGTGGGGCGGATGATTTCCGTAAGCACCTGCTCCTGGATCGTTGCCGTCAGCACCGGCGCGGGGGAATAGGCGCCCATGCCGCCGGTGTTCGGGCCGGTGTCGCCATCACCCACCCGCTTGTGATCCTGCGCCGTGCCGACGGGAAGCACGTTCACCCCGTCCGAGAGGATAAAGAAGCTCGCTTCCTCGCCCGCCATGAATTCCTCGATCACCACCTCGGCGCCCGCCGTGCCAAAGGCGCCGCCGAAGATCTCGCGCAGCCCGGCCTCGGCTTCGGCCAGCGTCATCGCCACGATCACGCCCTTGCCCGCCGCCAGACCATCGGCCTTGACCACGATCGGCGCGCCCTGCGCGCGCACGTACTCCAGCGCGGCCTCAAGATCCTTGAACCGCGCCCAGGCGGCGGTCGGCGCGCCGCAGGCGTCGCAGATTTCCTTGGTGAAGGCTTTCGAGGCCTCAAGCTGCGCCGCCGCGGCCGAGGGCCCGAAGGTCAGCACCCCCGCCGCCCGCAGCGCATCGGCCACGCCCGCGGCCAGGGGCGCCTCGGGGCCGACGATGACGAAATCCACCGCGTTTTCCGCGACACAGGCCAGAACGGCCGTGGCGTCGCAGGGGTCGATCGCGGCGGTCTCGGCCAGCATCGCGATGCCCGCATTGCCGGGCGCGACGATCAGCCGGTCGCATTTCGGGTTCTGTTTCACCGCCCAGGCCAGCGCATGTTCGCGCCCGCCGCTGCCCAGAATGAGAATGTTCATGCGGTTCCCCCGTTTGCGGCCGCAATGGCCCTTGGCCTCGGCTTTCGCGCCTTCTAAGGTTTCGCGACACATCAGGCAAGGCAACATGGACATCCTGGACGACGGCCCCGAGGCTTCGAAAACCGGCCCCTCCGGCAATACCCCCGAATTCACCGTCTCGGAAATCTCGGGCGCGGTGAAGCGGGTGATCGAGGGCGAATTCACCCGCGTGCGCGTGCGCGGCGAGGTCGGGCGGGTCAGCCGTCCCGGCTCGGGGCATCTTTATTTCGATCTCAAGGACCCGAATGCCGTCATCGCCGCGGTCAGCTGGAAGGGGCAGGTGGCGCGGATGCAGATCCGCCCCGAGGAGGGGATGGAGGTCATCGCCACCGGCAAGCTGACCACCTTTCCGGGGCAGTCGAAATATCAGCTGATCGTTGACGATGTCGAACCCGCGGGGGCGGGGGCCTTGATGGCGATGCTGGAGGCGCGGCGCAAGGCGCTGGCGGCCGAGGGGCTTTTCGATCCCGCGCGCAAGAAGCCGATCCCCTGGCTGCCCGCGGTGATCGGGGTGGTCACCTCGCCTTCGGGGGCGGTGATCCGCGACATCCTGCACCGGCTGCGCGACCGCTTTCCGCGCCGGGTGCTGATCTGGCCCGTCGCGGTGCAGGGCCAGGCCTGCGCGCCCGAGGTGGCCGCCGCGATCCGCGGCTTCAACGCGCTGGTGCCGGGGGGCAAGGTGCCGCGGCCCGATCTGATCATCGTCGCGCGCGGCGGCGGCTCGCTCGAGGATCTGTGGGGCTTCAACGAGGAAGCGGTCGTGCGGGCGGCGGCGGAGAGCCGGATCCCGCTGATTTCCGCGGTGGGGCATGAAACCGACACGACGCTGATCGATTTTGCCGCGGATCGGCGCGCGCCCACGCCGACGGCGGCGGCGGAAATGGCGGTGCCGGTGCGGGCGGAACTGGCCACACGGCTTGCCGAGATGCAGGCCCGGATCAGCCGCGCGACCCAGACCCGGATGGCCAGCCGGGCGCAGCGTCTCGCCGATCTCTCCCGCGCGCTCGGCCGCCCCGAGGCGATCACCCGGCCGCGGCGGCAGCGCTTCGATCTGGTGGCCGACCGGCTCTTGCCCGCGCTGCGGATGGTCGTCGTGCGCAAGCGCGCGGCCTTTGCGCCGCTGGAAGCCCGGATCTCGCCGCGGCTGTTGCAGACCTATCTGCGGGTCGAACGCGACCGGCTGGCGGGGCTCTCCGACCGGCTGGGCCGTGCAGAGCAGGCCCGGCTGACCCGGGCGCAGGACCGGTTCGCCCGGCTTGCGGCGATGCTGCAGACGCTCGGCTATCAGGAGACGCTGCGGCGCGGCTATGCGGTGGTGCGCGGCCCGGCCGATCAGGTGCTGACCTCGGCCGCCACCGCGGCAGGGCTGGCGCCGCTGGAGATCGAGTTTCAGGATGGTCGTTTGCGGGTCAGCCCCGCCGACGCGCCGCCTGCGCCCGCCCCGAAACCGGCGGCCAAACCGCGAAAAGCCGCGAAACCCCCGCCCGATCAGGGCTCGCTGTTCTGAGCGGCTTTCCCGGGACGACCCGGCGAAAGGGCGTATTTGATCCAAGAAAAAGCCGATGTTTTTTCTTGGCTCAAATACGCTCTTGCCGAGGGCGGGGCCGGGCGCGGCCTGTCAGACCCCGACCTCCGGGCCGGGGCAGTTGAGCGGCGAGGCGCTGGTGTCGAGCGAGACGAGGGGCGCGCCGTCGCGCTTGCCTTCGAACCAGGCGACGAGCGCCTCGCCCTGCAGATGGAAGGTCCAGCATTGCAGGCCCACATCGGCATTGTGGTAATCGAAGCAGATCTGCTCGCCCTGCTGGAACCAGTCGCCTTCCTCGCAATCGCCCGCCGCAAATGCCCAGACGACCTTGCGGCCGGGGCGGTATTCCTCGATGCCGTAGGTCGTGTCGCCCGCGGAATAGGTGATCGTCTTGCCCAGCGTCAGCGCATCGAACTGCGCGGCGGTGAGCGGCGGGCCGATGTCCTCGGCCGGCGCGGCCAGCGGGGTGAGGGCGAGGGCAAGCGAAACGAGAACTGGGCGCATCGGGGTCTCCCTTTGCGCCCAGCTTGCCGTATCGGGGCAGGCGTGGGAAGCCACGCCTGCGTGATCTTTCAGGCCTCGGCCTTTTCCCGTTCTGCCGCGGTCGCGGGGGCCGGGGCGGCGGGGGCAACGCTGACCTCCGGCGCGGGGGCTTCGGCCGGTTCGGCGTCGGTCAGGACCAAAGGCCCGGTGTCGTCGGTCGGCGCGGTGGTCGGCGCGGCGGCGGGCGCCGGGGCCTGTTTCGGCTTCGGCTCGCTGTAGACGCTTTCGCCTTTGCGCACGGCCAGAACGCGGTGATCCATCAGCTTGGCGAATTGCGACGGCACCAGCGCCAGCATCGCCATCACCGGCAGGCTGTGGGGCAGGATCGGGCGGCCCGGCGCTTTCAGATCGCCCAGTTGCAGCGCCGGATAGGGGCGCGCGGGATGGGCGTGGTGATCGGAATGGCGCGGCGCGTTCAGCATCATCAGCGCCGAGCCGGTCTCGATCGCGTCCCAGCTGTGCGCGGCACTCACCGGTTCGTATTCGCCCGGCGCGGTTTCCTGCCGCACAAGGCCGTAATGCTGCACGTAATCCGACAGCATCAGCTGCGCCTGGGTCAGCGCGCAGAGAAACAGGAAGCTGGCAAACCCGGCCGAGCCGAACAGAAGCCCGGCGCCGATCACGAACCACAGCCCGCCCAGAACATAGGTGGCATAGGGGTTGATGCGGTTGAGCCGTTCCTTGAGCGTCGGCTTGCCCGGATTGGCCTTCACCCGCGCGTCGATGATCGCCTTTTCCCTGGCGTAGCCCGCCTTGAAGGATTCCGACCAGCTGCGCGAGGCATAATTCCAGTAGCTTTCGCCCAGCGTCGCCGTGGCCGGATCGGCGGGCGTCGCGACCGAGACATGGTGCACCAGCCGATGCGCCGAGACATGGTGGCCATAGAGCAGCGAGATATAGACCCACTTGCCCAGGTTGAACAATTTCCGGTCGGCGCGGTGGATCAGCTCATGCGCATTGGCGTTCGAGACCTGCCCGAACCAGAGCGCGGCGGCGATCATCAGGCCAAGCGTGCCCATCGTCGAGATGCCCGCAAAGCCCGCCAGCGAGGCGACGACGATCGGCAAGAGCACGAAATGGGTGATGGCGAGCGCCGAGGACAGCTTGTCGGCCTTCGGGAAGGCCGCGCCCTCGGGGGCGTCGGGGGCGGGCTTGGGCGCGCGGCGGTCGAGCACGAAGATGCCGACCGTGATCCAGGCGATGGCCAGCCAGGAGAAGACGCCTCCGAACAGCGCGCCCAGGAAGATCAGCGGCACGGGGATGAAGGCGAAGAGAGCGAAAGTGTCGACTTCGGGGGTTTCGCGGCCGATCTTGCGCAGGCTGCGCAGGGCGACCATGAGTTTCGCGAAGGACAGTTCAGCGGGCTTTTCAGTCATGATGCGGTTTACTCCGGCATGAGATGGCTCCGACTTGAGCGCGCACTTTAGACGGCTTTGCGGAAACCGCAGGGCGACGACTTGCCGCAAGGCCGGATTTTCGCGCAAACGCCCGCAGGCAGGCGGATTTTGCGCGCCTCGAGCGCGGATCGGCGGGCGCTGTGGCGATGCGCCGCCTTTGCCGGGCGGGGGCTGGAGGCGGAAATCCGCCCGCCGGACCGGGGGCCGCGCCGCCCGCGCGGCCGGGCGAGTCGCGCTTTGGCCTTGCCGCGCGGGGGAAAGGCGCCGATCCGGGCTTCTCCCTTCCCTCTTGCCCCCCGATCCGGTAGGGATTTGCAAAACGGAGGCTCCGATGTCGTTCTTCAACAAGCTGAAGTCCCGGCTGACCCGCTCGTCCTCGAAGATCGAGGAAGGGCTTGACGCGATCATCGCCGAGGCCCCGGACACCACGCCGGAGGCGGAAACCGGGGCTGTGGCCGCACCCGAGGCGATGCCCGAGCCGGTGGCGGAGCCGGAGCCTGTGGCCGTGGTCGCGCCGGAGCCCGAACCGGTGGCGGAGCCGGAGCCTGTGGCCGTGGTCGCGCCGGAGCCCGAACCGGTGGCGGAGCCGGAGCCTGTGGTCGCAGTCGAGCCGGAGCCCGAACCCGCGGCGGAACCTGAACCGGAGCCCGCGGCGGAGCCGGAGCCTGCCAAACGCGGCTTCTTCGGGCGGCTGCTGGGGCGTGGCGGCGCGACGCCCGACCCGGAGCCCGAACCCGAGGCAGAACCCGAGCCCGAACTCGAGGCGGCCGCCGCGCCGGAACCGGAGCCCGCGCCTGCGGGGGCGGGGCGTCCGGGGCTGCTTGGCCGTCTGGTCAGCCGTCCCGACGTGCCGCGCCGGGTGCTGGATGATGCGATGCTGGAAAGCATCGAGGATCTGCTGATCGGTGCCGACATGGGCGTGGATACGGCGCTTCGGGTGACGGCGAACCTGGCCGAGGGGCGGATGGGGCGCAAGCTTTCGGTGCCGGAACTCAAGGACATCCTGGCCGCCGAAGTGGCGCGGATCATGGAGCCGGTGGCGCGGCCGATGCCGCTTTATGCGCGCCGCCCGCAGGTGGTGCTGGTGGTGGGCGTGAACGGCTCGGGCAAGACGACGACGATCGGCAAGCTGGCGTCGCAGTTCCGCGCCGCCGGAAAGTCGGTGATCATCGCCGCGGGCGACACGTTCCGCGCCGCGGCGGTCGAGCAGCTCAAGGTCTGGGGCACCCGCGCCGGGGTGCCGGTGATGACCGCGCCCGAGGGCTCGGACCCGGCCTCGCTGGCCTTTGACGCGCTGACGCGGGCGAAGGCCGAGGGGGTGGATCTGTTGATGATCGACACCGCCGGGCGGTTGCAGAACCGCACCGACCTGATGGAGGAGCTGGCGAAGATCGTGCGGGTGATCCGCAAGATCGACGACTCGGCGCCGCATAACACGCTTCTGGTGCTGGATGCGACGACCGGGCAGAATGCGCTGATGCAGGTCGAGGTGTTCCGCAAGATTTCCGACGTCTCTGGGCTGGTGATGACGAAGCTGGACGGCACCGCGAAGGGCGGCGTGCTGGTGGCCTTGGCCGACAAGTTCGGCCTGCCGATCCATGCGATCGGCTTGGGCGAGCAGATCGACGACCTCTCGCCCTTCGATCCCGAGGAATTCGCCGCTGCGCTGGTGGGGATCGAACAGGGCTGAGCGCGGGGGAGACGGGGGGCGGTTGCGCCTTCGTTGGGCGGGCAAGCCCGCCGCGCCTCAGGCGCTTCGGGGGGCGCTGCCCCCCGCTTTGCGCTGCCGCGCAAACCCCCCGGCGTTTCGCCCAAGGAAAAACGGGGTATTCTGCGGCTTGCAGGACACAATCCCGTCAGGAATCCGCGCCGGACGACGAAAACCCCTGTCCTTGCGCCCATCCTTGCCTATTTATCGGGCGCGGGTCGCCCGATGGGAGAGGTGCCCGGAGCGCGGGCAGCCGCGGAGGGGGAGAGATGGCAGAACGCAAACCGATACCGCCGGGGCTGAAGCTCGCGCTTGATTTCGGGCCGCTGGTGGTTTTCTTCGCAGCGTTCTTCCTGCTGCGCGACTATCCGCTGACGCTGGGCGGCGAGACCTATGGCGGTTTCGTTCTGGCCACGGCGGTCTTCGTGCCGGTGCTGATCGTCTCGATGGCGGTGCTGTGGCGGCTTTCGGGCCATCTGGCGCCGATGCAGGTGGCGACGCTGGTGCTGGTCACCGTCTTCGGCGGGCTTTCGGTCTGGTTCAACGATCCGCGCTTCTTCAAGATGAAGCCGACGCTGATCTATCTGCTTTTCGCGGCGCTGCTGGGCTTTGGCTTGGTCCGCGGCAAGCCGTGGTTGCAGCTGGTGATGGAAGGCGCGATCCCGATGCGCGCCGAGGGCTGGACGATCCTGACCCGGCGGCTGGTGGTGTTCTTCCTGTTTCTCGCCCTCGCCAACGAGGTGATCTGGCGCAATTTCTCGGATGCGACCTGGGTCAATTTCAAGACCTTCGGGCTGACCATCCTGCTGATGGGCTTCTTCGTGGCGCAAAGCCGCCTCTTTGCCCGCTTCGCCCCCGAGGAGGGCGGCAAGCCCGAAAGCTGAGCCGGGCAAAATAGGCGCAACTTTAGCCGGTCGGGGAATTGCCGCAATCCTGCCGCGTTTCGGCAGGAGCCTGTTCGGGCACGGCCGGATCGCCCGGCCGCGCTGAACCGCCTCGGCAACAGGAGCCAGACATGTCCACCGTCACCGCCAATGCCTCCGAAACCTCCTCTGAAGTCGGCTTTCACAACGAACCGCTGGCGCTTTTGCTGGTCGTGCTCTTCGGCCCGGTGGGGCTGCTTTACACCTCGGTCCGCGGCGGGGCGGCGCTGATCCTGGTGGCGCTGGTGGGCGCGATCTTCACCATGGGCGTCGCGCCGCTTCTGGTCTGGCCGGTCTGCATTCTCTGGGTGCTGGCGGCCGGGATGATGCGCCGCTACTGAGCCCTCAAAGCTTCGCGAAGCGGCGCCCGATCCGCGCCGCTTCCTCGGCCAGGCCCCAGGGCGGGTTCAGCACGACCATGCCTGAGCCCACCATCCCGTGGCCCTCGCGCGCTGGCGGGAACCGCACCTCGGACAAAAGCGCCTCGGGGTGATCGGCCATCACGGCGCGCACCATCGCGCGCTGCGCCGGGGCCACCGCCACTTGGGGCGCCAGGATCGGATACCAGAGCGCGATGACGCCGACATTCCACTTGCGCGCCACTTGGCCCACAAGCTTCGGCACGGTCTCGTAATCCGATTTCACCTCCCACGAGGGATCGATCAGCAGAACCCCGCGCCGCGGCGTCGGCGGGCACATCGCCAAGGCCATCTGCAGCCCGTCCTTTTGATGGAAGATCCCGCCATGCGCCGCCATCGCCGCCTTCAGCGCGGCGAATTCCTGCGGGTGCAGCTCGCACAGCTGCAGCGAATCCACCGGCCGCAGCAGCGTCGCCGCCAGAAGCGGCGAGCCCGGATAGGCGGCGCGGCCGTGATCCTTGCGCACCGCGGCCAGCGCCCGGCTGTAGGGGTGATCGGCGCCAAACCAGCGCTCGGCCTCGGCGCGCGCGATCCCCGCCGCCGCCTCGCCCGTCTTCGCCGCCTCGGCCCCGTCAAGCGCATAAAGCCCGCGCCCGGCATGGGTCTCCATGTAAGTGAGCGGCTTGTCCTTGCGCGTCATGTAGTCAAGCAGCGCCGCCAGCAGCGCATGCTTGTGCACATCGGCCAGATTTCCGGCGTGATAGGCATGTTGATAAGACAGCATCGCGTCCTCCCTTTCCCGCCTTCCTGACCCGGTCTCGGCCCCTCTGCAAGGGGCTGCTTTTTCTTGGTGCAACTACGCCGGGGGGAGCGCGTCAGCGCCGGGGGGCAGGGCCCCCCGCCTTCGGGCGGCCCAAAAGAAAACGGCGGCGCTCAGGGAGGAGGAGAGAGCGCCGCCGTGCTAACCTCGGCCCAGGGAGGAGGAGAGGGCCTCGGGTATTCCGGTGCCACCCGGGAGGAGGTGGGCAGCACCATTCCGCCGCCCGGGGAGGAGGAGAGGGCGGGCAGGATCAGGTCGAAGACCGGCGGCCTCTGGGAGGAGGACGAGGCCGCCGTCTTCTATCGAAGCCCCAGGGAGGAGGAGAGGGGCTTGATCCGGTTTCCGGCAGATGGGGCCGGTATGGGGTGGCGGCATCCTCAGGGAGGAGGAGAGAGGATGCCGCCGATCTCCGAGACCCAGGGAGGAGGAGAGGGTCTCCGGAAGTCTTATTTGCCGTAGGCCGCTTCCAGCGCGATGCGGGTCAGCATCGAGCGGTGCATGCCGAGATCGTTCAGCTCGCGGTTCGACAGCGAGCGCAATTCCGCCAGCGTCTGGCGATAGACCTTGCGCCGCGCCAAGGCCTCGCGGATCGAGGCCACAAGGCTGGAAAAACCGCTCTCGGTCGTCCGGATGTCGCTGACCAGTGCCATCGGTCGTGTTCTTTCGTTCGTGTCGTCTTGGGGTTTAGCTTCGGACCGTCCGGCTGTCGCTGTGGTGCACCGTCGCTGTTGGGGCTAACATGGCCCGATTGCTGCGGCTGCACAATGGGCGGCGGGGGCAATGCTGCCTTGCGGAAAATGCATAACGGATTCTGACCTGAATCCGCCTCCAAACTGGATTAATTCCACATTGGGCCGCGCAAATATCGTGCAAATCTTGCCTGGCCCGGGGGCGCCCCCTTGCAGCCCGCGGCAAATGCGCCACAGTCCCCGGCAAATCGACAGGAGAGAGCCATGACGCTTACGAAGGAATCGGTGCTGGAGGCGCTGCGCAAGACCGCCTTGCCGGGGGGCGGGGATGCGGTCGGTCGCAATCTGGTGCATGCGCTGGCGGTCGAATCGGGGGTTGTGCGCTTCGTGCTGGAGGGCGCGCCCGAGGCGGAGCTGCTGGCGCTGCGGCCGATTCTGGAAACCGCGGTGCGGGCGCTGCCAGGGGTGAAAAGCCTGTCGGTGGTGATCCCGGCCGGGCCGTCGAAAACGCCGGGCGGCGGGGTGAAGATCGGCGGCCACGCCAAGCCGCAGGATGGCCCCCTGCCGGTTCCGGGCGTGGCGCATGTGATCGCGGTGGGCTCGGGCAAGGGAGGGGTGGGCAAATCCACTGTCGCCTCGAACCTGGCCGTGGCTTTGGCGCGGGCGGGCAAAAGGGTGGGGCTGCTCGATGCCGATCTTTACGGGCCGAGCCAGCCGCGGATGATGGGGACGACGGAAAAGCCCGCCTCGCCCGACGGGCAGACGATCCTGCCGGTGCGCGCGCATGGGGTGGTGCTGATGTCGCTCGGGCTGATGCTGCGCGAGGACGAGGCGGTGATCTGGCGCGGCCCGATGCTGATGGGGGCGCTGCAACAGATGCTGGGTCAGGTGAAATGGGACCATTTCGGGCCGCTCGATGTGCTGGTGATCGACCTGCCGCCGGGCACCGGGGATATTCAGCTCAGCCTGTGCCAGAAGACGGTGCTGGACGGGGCGGTGATCGTGTCCACGCCGCAGGACATCGCGCTGCTGGATGCGAAAAAGGCGCTCGACATGTTTTCGAAGCTGAAGCTGCCGGTGCTGGGGCTGATCGAGAACATGTCGACCTATGTCTGCCCGAATTGCGGCCATGAGGCGCATCTCTTCGGTCATGGCGGGGTGGAGCACGAGGCGGCGCGGCTGGGCCTGCCGTTTCTTGGTGCCCTGCCGCTGGCGCTTGAAGTGCGCGAGGCGGGGGATGCGGGCCGTCCCGTGGCCCTGGGCACGGGCGCGGCGGCCGAGGCCTATGCGGCGATCGCGGCGCAGCTGATCGCGGCGGGCGTGGCCTGATTTCGCCGCGCTCGCGCGCGGCGACCCGGGCGGGGGCTCCGCCCCCGCACCCCCCGAGGTATTTTAAGCAAGATGAAAGGGCAGTCGCAGGGCTGCCCTTTGGCGTTGCGGAGTTTGGGGTCTTGGGTGGGAAATCATGGGACGGATTGGGCGGGCGGGCGTCGCCGCCCGAATCACTTGCCCGTGTTTGGCCGTGATCGAGGCGTTCTTCGGGGCTGGCGCCCGGGATTTCACGGGTTTTGGCCGGTTGCGCGGGAATTTGCCCCACCGGACGGGATGGCGGATCTGTCACAGAGGTGTTGCCTAGATCTTGTGGTTGATCTGGATCAACCCCGCTACAGCTTTGCCTTTGCTGCAAAAGTTATCCACAAGTTGTTGAGTTTTCATCGCTTTCCGGGCAACGGGTCAGGCAGGAATTCCATCGCTTCCCAAAATATCCCTTGAAATCCCACCCCGGACCATGGCATCACTGCCTCACGGAAGACGGGCAAGAGGCAGCAAGACCTCAACGGCGCAAAGACCGAAGTTTCATACAGGCACCCGCTTCACGAAAGAGAGATCCGGCGCGCGAGCGAGCAGACATCCCCCAGGTGGCGCGCGCAGACCGGACAGCCCAGGAATGGGACGAGGGCGGCGGATCGAGCAGTGGCAGCAGCTCGGTCCGCCGTTTTCCTTCAAGACCACCACGGGGACGCGGACAGGAGTTGCCGCCTTGGCGGGCATGTTCATCGGCGAATACACCTTCAAGGTGGACAGCAAGGGTCGCGTGTCGATCCCCGCGCTGTTTCGTCGTGAGCTCGAAGAGGGCGATCCCGAAGCCGCCGTGACGAAGCGCCCGCGTCTGGTCATCGTCTACGGCGCCGACACCCAGAAAATGCTGCAGGTTCATTCCTTTGCGGGCTTCCAGAAGCTCGCTGCCGCGATCAACGCGCGCCCCTACAGCGACCCGAGCCGGGCGATCCTGCAACGCTTCGTGCTGAACAAGGCGCATCCGACCGAGATCGATCCCGATGGCCGTCTGGTCCTGCCCGCGCAGCTGCGCGAGCGGTTTCAGTTGACCGGCGACGCCTATTTCGCCGGCATGGGCGAGACCTTCGAGATCTGGAACCCCGAAACCTTCGCCGCCGTCGATCAGGCGCGGCTGGAAAAACTGATGGCCGAGATGGGCGAAGATTTCGACCCGCTCAGCCTGCTCAACGGGGGCTGAGATGGACCGACCCGACACCCCGCACATTCCCGTTCTGCTGCGACCGCTCCTTCAGGCGGTCGCGCCTGTCTTGGGGACATGGCTTGACGGCACCTTCGGCGCGGGCGGCTATGCGCGCGGCCTGCTGGCGGCGGGGGCCGGGCGGGTGATCGGCATCGACCGCGATCCGCTGGCCTTCGAGATGGCGGCGCCCTGGCGGGGCGCGCATGGCGAGCGGCTGGTGCTGGTCGAGAACACCTTTTCCAATCTGGATGCCGTCGCCGCCGAGCTTGTGCCCGAGGGGCTGGACGGGGTGGTTCTGGATCTTGGCGTCTCCTCGATGCAGCTGGATCAGGCCGAGCGCGGCTTTTCTTTCCTGCGTGACGGGCCGCTCGACATGCGGATGTCGCAATCCGGCCCCTCGGCCGCCGATCTGGTGAACGAGGTCGACGAGGGGGCGCTGGCCGACATCCTTTATCATTACGGCGAGGAACGCGCCTCGCGCCGGATCGCGCGGGCCATCGTCGAGGCCCGCAAGGCCGCGCCTTACGAGAGCACGAAGCAGCTGGTGGCGACGATCGAGCGCTGCCTGCCGCGGCCGAAACCGGGGCAGAGCCACCCCGCCACGCGCAGCTTTCAGGCGCTGCGCATCGCGGTGAACGACGAATTCGGCCAGCTGATCGCGGGGCTTGAAGCCGCCGAACGGGCGCTGAAGCCGGGCGGCAAGCTGGCTGTCGTCACCTTCCATTCGCTCGAAGACCGGGTGGTGAAGCGGTTCTTTCTGGCGCGTTCGGGCCGGGCGCCCGGCGGCTCGCGCTATGCGCCCGAGACCGCCCCCGAGGCGGCGGCTTTCGATCTTGTGACCCGCAAGGGGGTGGGGCCGGACGAAATCGAGCTTGCACAGAACCCGCGGGCACGCTCTGCTATATTGCGTGTCGGTGCGCGCACCGATTCCCCCGCCGGTAGAGCTGATCGCGCCAGCCTTGGCCTGCCGGCCCCCCTTTTCGAAACCGACCGCAGCCGGGGCCGCCCCAGATGAAGACCATCTCGTATATCCTTGTTTCTCTTTGTGTTCTGGGTCTTGCCTTCTGGGCTTATCACGTCAATTACGCGACCCAGGACCGCGAACAGGAACTGCGCGCGCTCAATGCCGAGATCGCCGATCTGCAGGAAGGCCTGAGCGTGCTGCGCGCCGAATGGGCCTATCTGAACCGTCCCGAGCGGCTGCGCGAGCTGGTGAACCTGAATTTCGGCGCGCTTGGCCTGTTGCCGATGACCCCCGATCAGTTCGGCACCGCCGCGATGGTCGCCTATCCCGCGCCCGAGGGCTCCGATCCGCTGTCGATCGATCAGGCCGTCGCGCAGGCGATCGAAGTTTCGGCGCCGCCGACCGATGACGAAACCTCCCGCATCGCCGAAGAGGAGGCGCAATGAGCCCGCGCACGCCGCTGCGCCCGCTGGCGCGGATCCTGGACGCCCGCGCCCGCGGCGAAAACCCCGACCTGATCGAACGCGCCAATATCCGCGCCCGCGGCGAGGCGGGGCGGGAAGCCGCGCGCGCCCGCGTCGCCTGGCGGATCGGGCTGGTGATCGGCATCTTCTGCGTCTGTTTCGGTGCGGTGGGCGTGCGGATGGGCACGCTGGCCGCCTCGACCCCCGAAGAGCCGCAGCGCGCCGACACCGCCCCTGCGATCCTGGCGCAGCGCGCCGACATCACCGACCGCGAGGGCCGGGTGCTGGCGACGAACCTGGTCACGCATGCGCTTTACGCGCAGCCGCCGATGATGGTCGATCCGGTCGGCACGGCGAAGAAACTGGCGAAGATCTTCCCCGATCTGGATGCGAAACGGCTGGCCGCCGATTTCACCGGCCCGCGCAAATTCGTCTGGATCAAGAAGAAGATCTCGCCCGAGCAGCTGCAGCAGGTGCATGACATCGGCGAGCCGGGCCTGCTGTTCGGCCCGCGCGAGATGCGGCTTTACCCGAACGGGCGGCTGGCGGCGCATGTTCTGGGCGGCGCGCGCTTTGGCAACGAGGGCGTGGACAGCGCCGAGATCATCGGCACGGCGGGGGTCGAAAAGGCCTTTGACGGCTGGCTGCGCGATCCCGACAACAACGGCGCGCCGCTGAAGCTTTCGATCGATCTGACGGTGCAGCAGGCGGTCGAGGAAATCCTGGTCGGCGGCATGAAGCTGATGAATGCCAAGGGCGCCACCGCGGTGGTGATGGATGTGCACACGGGCGAGATCGTCGCGCTGGCCTCCTTGCCCGATTTCGACCCCAATGACCGCCCGTCGCCGCTGGCCAAGGGCGATGCCAGTGACAGCCCGCTTTTCAACCGGGCGGTGCAGGGGGTCTATGAGCTTGGCTCGACCTTCAAGATCTTTGCCGTGGCGCAGGCGCTGGAACTGGGGCTGGTGAGCCCGACGACGATGCTGGACACCAAATCGCCGATGGTCTGGGGCCGGTTCCGGATCCGCGATTTTCACAATTACGGCCCGGCGCTCTCGATCACCGATATCGTCGTCGAAAGCTCGAACGTCGGCACGGCGCGGATCGCGCTTCTGATCGGCGGGCAGCGGCAAAAGGAGTTTCTGGAAAGCCTGGGCTTCATGGCGCCGACGCCGGTCGAGCTGTCCGAGGCGCCCTCGGGGCGGCCGATCGTGCCCGCGAAATGGTCCGAGATCACCTCGATGACGGTGGGCTACGGCCACGGGCTGGCGGCCTCGCCGCTGCATCTGGCGGCGGCCTATGCGACGATCGCCAATGGCGGCACCAAGGTCAGGCCGACGCTGGTGCATTCGGCCAGGCATGAACGCGGGCCCCAGGTGATGTCGACCGAGGCGGCGCGCAAGTCGCTGGCGATGATGCGGGCGGTGGTGACGCGCGGCACCGCCAGCTTCGCCGATGTGAAGGGCTACGAGGTCGCGGGCAAGACCGGCACCGCCGACAAGGTGAAGCCGGGCGGCGGCTATTACGACAACAAGGTGATTGCCACCTTCGCCTCGGCCTTTCCGGCCTCGGATCCGAAATACGTGCTGGTGCTGACGCTGGACGAGCCGTCGTCCTTTGCCGCGAACCAGACCCGGCGCACGGCGGGCTGGACCGCGGTGCCGGTCGCGGCCGAGGTGATCCGCCGCATCGCGCCGATCCTGGGCCTGCGCCCGGCCGACAGCGTGCCCGAGGTGCTGGACGGGATCCAGCTGGTCAAGGCCGCGAAAGGGCATTGAGGGCAGAGCGGGGCGCTGCCCCGCACCCCGGCGTATTTGCACCAGGAAAAACACCGCAGAGAACACCGGGCCGGGGCGCAAGCTCCGGCCCTTTGCTTTGGCGGGCTTGCGGGGCGAGGCGCTTCGGGGTACTTGAGTTATAATATAACGTAACTCAAATGGACGGCCATGACCCTTTCCCCCACCGATCCCCGCCTTCCGGTCACCGTGCTTTCGGGCTTTCTGGGCGCGGGCAAGACCACGCTTTTGAACCATGTGCTGAACAACCGCGCCGGGCGTCGCGTCGCGGTGATTGTCAACGACATGTCCGAAGTGAACATCGACGCCGATCTGATCCGCGAGGGCACCGAATTGAACCGCGCCGAAGAGGCGTTGGTGGAAATGACCAACGGCTGCATCTGCTGCACGCTGCGCGACGATCTGCTCAAGGGCGTGCGGGCGCTGGCCGAGGCGGGGCGGTTCGATTATCTGCTGATCGAGGGGACGGGGGTGGCCGAGCCCTTGCCCGTCGCCACCACTTTCGATTTCCGCGACGAGCGGGGCGAGAGCCTCTCCGACATCGCGCGGCTTGACTGCATGGTGACGGTGGTCGACACGATCAACCTGACGAAGGACTTCTCCTCGAGCGATTTTCTGGCCGATCGCGGCGAGACGGCGGGGGCGGAGGATACCCGCACGCTGGTCACCCTGCTGACCGAACAGATCGAATTCGCCGATGTGGTGGTGCTGAACAAGGTGACGGATGCCGGGCCGGAACGGCTGCGGATCGCGCGGCAGATCGTCAAGGCGCTCAACCCCGATGCGCGGCTGATCGAGACCGATTTCGGCCAGGTTCCGGCCGAGGCGATCTTTGACACCGGGCTTTTCGATTTCGACCGCGCCGCGCAGCATCCGCTTTGGGCGAAAGAGCTCTATGGTTTCGCCAACCACACCCCCGAGACCGAGGAATACGGGATTTCGAGCTTCGTCTATCACGCCCGCGCGCCCTTTGATCCGGGCCGGATCGAGGCCGCTTTGGGCGGCGCGCTTCCCGGCGTGATCCGCGCCAAGGGGCATTTCTGGCTGGCGACGCGGCCCGATTGGGCGGTCGAATTCAGCCTGGCGGGGGCCTCGGCCACTGTCACGCCGCTGGGGCGCTGGTGGGCCTCGGTGCCGCCCGAGCGGCTGCCGTCGCATCCGGACGCGCAGCGCGAGATTGCGCGGCACTGGGCCGAGCCCTGGGGCGACCGGCGCCAGGAGATCGTCTTCATCGGCGTCGATCTGGACCGCGAGACGATCTGCGCGCGGTTGAATGCGGCGCTGGTTCCGGCCGAGGAGTTCACCCCCGAGGCCTGGGCCAATCTGCCCGATCCCTTCCCGCGCTGGGGGCAGGGGGCATGAGGCGCAATCTGGCGACGCCGCTGCGCCGCCGGGTCCGGTCGGACCCGATGGCGGCCTTTGACCGGCTGCCGCCGCCCGCGCGGACCTGGGCACATCAGGCCGTGCTGCCCTGGTCGGCGGCTTCGGTGGCGCGGATCTGGGCGCGGGCGCTGGCGGAAACCGGCTGCCCGCAGACGGCGCTCGACCGCCTGCATCAGGCCGAGGCGCGGACGCTGGCGCGCGAGCCGTCGCTCAGCGCGAAAACTTGACGGAAATGGAAAAGGCGTAGCTCGGCTTTGCCAGCTCCGCCGGGGCGGCGGGGAACCTCCCCGCCTTCTGCACCGCCGCCAGCGCCGCCGCATCCAGCGCCGGATGGCCCGAGGAGCGGTTCACCGCGGCCGAGATCAGCCCGCCGTCGCGGCTGACCCGCAGCGCCAGCCCGACCGAGCCCGCCGCCCGTCCCGCCGCGGCGGGATAGCTTTTGCGCCGCTCGATCCGGGTGCGGATCGTCGCGCCCCATTTCGAGAGCAGGCTTTTCGCCGTGCCCGCCGAGACCGTCGCCTGCGCATCGGCCCCGCCCGTGCCCGCCTGCGCGCCCGCCCCCGATCCCGCCGCGCGCGAGGCGGCGCGGCTTTCGCTTTGCGCGGGCGCGGGTTTCGCCTGTTTCGGCTTTTCCGCCCGCGGCTCGGGTTTCGGCTTTGGTGGCGGGGGTTTCGGTTTGTCTTCGGCGACCTTCGGCGGCGTGATCTTCGGCGGCTCGGGCGGCAAAAGCACCGGATCGGGCAGCCGCACTTCGGGAATGTCGATCACCGGCGCGGTCAGCGGCAGCGTCATTTCCGGCTCGGGCAGGGTGATCTGCGGCGCCAGATCGACGAAGGTCGCGGCGATCGCGTCAAGGCTGTCGAGATCCTCGCCGCCCGCGCCCGCCGCCACCAGCGCCGCGGGCGCGGCCTCGGTCTGCGAGAGCACGGAAACCGCGACGGCATGCAGCGCCACCGAGAGTGCCAGCCCCCACAAAAGCGCCCGGCCGGGCGCCTCGGGCGGATCGGTCAGCGCAAGGCTCACGGCGCGGCCTCCTCCAGACCGACAAGGCCGATCTTCAGATAGCCGCCCGCGCGGAGCTGGTTCAAAAGCCCCATCATCTCGCCGTAAGGCACGGATTTGTCAGCGGAAATGAAGATGCGGGTGGCCAGATCCCCCTTTGTCGCCTCGGCCAGCCTTGCGGGCAGGTCGGTCGGGCTGACCGGATCGCGGCCCAAGAGCAGCCCCTTTTCCGCGCTGAGCGAGAGCACGACCGGTTCGGGCGGGCGCGGCTGCGGTTTGCCCGAGGCCACCGGCAGATCCAGCGGCACATCGACGGTCGAGAGCGGGGCTGCGACCATGAAGATGATCAGCAGCACCAGCATCACGTCGATGAAGGGGGTGATGTTGATCGCGGCTTCGGGCGTCAGATCCTCGCCGTCGGAGAGCCGGACCGCCATTATTCCGCCACCAGATGCAGCGGCGTGACGCTGGCGGGCGCGCGCCGCGCCCGGTCCAGATCGCGCGAGAGCGTGCGTTCGACCAGCGCCGCCGCATCGGTCAGCGCGGCGCGGTAGCCGCCGACGGCGCGGGTCAGGTGGTTGTAAAGCAGCACCGCCGGGATCGCCGCGACCAGGCCGAGCGCGGTGGCCATCAGCGCCTCGGCGATGCCCGGCGCGACAACGGCGAGGTTCGACGAGCCGCTTTCGGCAATGCCGACAAAGGCGTTCATGATCCCCCAGACGGTGCCGAACAGCCCGACAAAGGGCGCGGTCGAGCCGATCGAGCCCACCGCGGTCACCCCCGATTGCATCGCCCGCGCCGCCCCGGCCTCGATCCGGGTCAGATCGATCGCGACGCGCTCCTTGACGCCTGCGTCGGGCAGCCCTTCGGAGGCGCTGATTTCCGAGGTCGCCGCCGCCTGCATCCGCGCCAGGATCCCGCCGCTCAGCGCCGCGCCAAGCGTGCCGCGCGCCGCCAGCGCCCGGTAATCGCGCGCCAGACGGCGGCGCGACAGGGTCAGCTGCACCAGCTTGCCCGCCCAGATCGCCCAGGCCAGCACCGAGGCCGCAAGCAGCCCCAGCATCACGCCCTGCACCAGAACATCGGCATGGGCGAACATCGCCAGCGGGGTCAGCGCGTCGGACCCGGCGGCGGCGCGCAGGGACTCGGCCAGCGAGGAGAGCCCGACACGGTCGAGAAACAGGATCAGCGCGTCATCGGCAGGCGCGGGAACGACAGGGGGCATGGCAGACCTCGGGGGCGTTCAGGGCGGAAAGGGGGCGGCTCGCGGAGGGCTGGCTTTGTCCCCTCCTGCGCTTGTTGAGTGAACTTGTCAAGTAATTGGCCGCGGCAAGGGCGGTGCCAGTTTCGGCTCCGCACCTGCGCGGCGGACCGCAGGCGGGGGCGGGAATGCAACGGAAGGGGCGGGGCGGCGACGGAAGGGGCGGGGCGACAGCGGCATCGGCGAACCTTGTTCGGTCGGGCGAAACCGCCCGGCGGGTGAGATGTCGCGGAAGGCCGGGGCGTTCCGCAGACGGCGGGCCACCTCTGCGGAACGGGCCGCTTCCGCGGCGCCCCTCGCGCCCCGGAAAGGGTGAGTGTCCAAGCAGGTCTCCTGGCTCGCGGGTCCTGGCTGCGTCGGCCTTCCCGGGCGGGCCCAGTGGCATGTCGACGTCGCTCGCCGCTCACAGTTGCGGGGGCAGCCGCGGTCTGGGCCCAAGGGCCGTTCCGCGTTCCCTTTCAATCCGGCCCGCAGGCCGGAACTTGGACGCGAAAAGCCAAATCCAATTCGCCCGCCGCGTCAAGCCGGAACTGCGACTTGCGGTTGCGGGCGGCGCGCTGCGGCTCAGCCGCGGGGAAGGGGGGGCGTGCGCAGGATGCAGGGGATGCGGAAATGCGCGGGGCTGGCCGGGCCGCCCTCGATCAGCGCGAAGACCTTGGCGATCATCCCGTCCACGTCCTGCTCGATCATGCCAACATTGTCAGGCAGTTGCGCGGCGAAAGCGTCATAGTCGAAGCAGCCGTAGCGCATCCGCCCGGCGTGATCGGGCACGGCGCGGTTGAGCCAGCGCACCACCCCCTCGAGGGTGATCGTCGAGTTCACGAAGAGCCCCGGCGGCAGCGCCCCCGCCCGCGCATCCAGCGCCCGTTCCGCCTTGTCGGGCGAATAGCCGCAGGCCAGGATCGCCTCCTCGGGCAGGGCGATGCCGCGTTCGGCATGGGCGGCGCGAAAGCCGCCGATCCGCTCGGCGGTGTTGTGATCGCCCGCCCGCCCGCCGATGAACAGAAGCGGCCCGGCATGGCCCAGATCGTCGCGGCAGCGATCCAGAATCAGATGGGTCAGCGTCTTTGCCCCGGCAAAGTTGTCCGAGGTGACCGAGGCCGCCTTTGATCCCGGCAGGTCGAGGTTGACCACCCGCACCCCGGCCGCGGCGCACAGATCGGCGATCCGGTCCGGGTCGGTCGCGCCATTCGCCACCAGACAATCGACCTGATAGGACAAAAGCGCCCGCGCCGCCTCGAATTCCAGCTCGGGGTCGCGCTGCGTGCAGGTCATCACCGGAAACATCCCATGCGCGCGGGCCACCGCCTCGAAGCGCTCGGCCATGGCGCCGAAATAGCGGTTGTCATATTTCGGCACGATCATGCCGACGATGTTCGAGCGCTCCCGCCGCAGTAGGCTGGCCTGATAATTCACCGCATAGCCCAGCTCGCCCGCCAGCGCGGTGATCCGCCCGGCCAGCTTTTCGCTGATCCGCCGCTTCTTCCAGGACCCGTTCAGCACCGCGCTGACCGCACTGGGCGAGGTCCCCGCCAGCTCGGCCAGGTCATAGATCGTCGGGCGTTTGCGGCCGGGGCCAGGGGTGTCGGTCATGCTTTTCCGTCTGTTGTCATCTTCCATCTTGACGTGAATCGAAACCGGATGCAATTCTGCTTCATCGATTGAGCAAGCTTGCGCAACCGATGAAGCATGAGGGGCGGAGGCGTGGAGGCGGCGCAACCGGGTCGTGTCGGCATTGCCGGACGGGGCTTTGAGGGCCCGGTCGGGCGGCAGACGGGACCCGGGCCAAGACCGGGCCTTGGCTTTGCGGATCATCCAGAGGAGGAGACCAGGATGAACAAGACGATTTCGCTGGCGGGGGCTTCGGTTCTTGTCGCAGCTTTCTTCGGCGCGGCGGCCAGCGCGCAGGACGCGGCCACGGTGGCCTTCCTGATGCCCGATCAGGCCTCGACCCGCTACGAGCAGCACGATTTCCCCGGCTTCAAGGCGGCGATGGACAAGCTTTGCGCCGAATGCACGGTGATCTATCAAAACGCCAATGCCGATGTGGCGCTGCAACAGCAGCAGTTCAACTCGGTGATCGCGCAGGGGGCCAAGGTGATCGTGCTCGATCCGGTCGACAGTGCCGCCGCCGCGGGTCTGGTCGAGATCGCGCAGTCGCAGGGCGTCAAGGTCATCGCCTATGACCGCCCGATCCCGGCGAAACCGGCCGATTTCTATGTGTCTTTCGACAACGAGGGCATCGGCTATGCGATCGCGAAATCGCTGGTCGAGCATATGAAGGCCTCGGGCGTGCCCGATGGTGCGGGGGTGCTGGAGATCAACGGCTCGCCCACCGATGCAGCCGCCGGTCTGATCCGCGACGGCATCCACCGCGCGCTGGAGGAATCGCCCTATACCAAGCTTTCCGAATTCGACACGCCGGATTGGGCGCCGCCGAAGGCGCAGGAATGGACCGCCGGGCAGATCACCCGTTTCGGCGATCAGATCAAGGGCATCGTCGCGGCCAATGACGGCACCGGCGGCGGCGCGATTGCCGCGCTGAAAGCGGCGGGCGCCGATCCGATGCCGCCGGTCACCGGCAACGACGCCACCATCGCGGCGCTGCAGCTGATCATCGCGGGCGATCAGTACAACACGATCTCGAAACCCTCGGAAATCGTTGCCGAAGCCGCCGCGAATGTCGCCGTGACCTTCCTCAAGGGCGAAACCCCCACGCCGAAAACCACGCTTTACGACACGCCCTCGGAGCTGTTCGTTCCGGCCGTGGTGACGCGCGAAAACATCAAGGCCGAGATCTTCGACAAGGGCATTCAGACCGCCGCCGAGATCTGCACCGGCGACTATGCCGAGGGCTGCAAGGCGCTTGGTATCGAGTAAGCTGTGACCGACGGGCGCAGGCGGGCAACTGCCTGCGCCGCACTGGGGAGGAGAGCCTGATGGCTGTGAATGATGCTTCGCTTGCGCCCGCGCGCGAGCCGATCCTGCGCCTGCGCGGGATCACCAAGACCTTCGGCGCGGTGTCGGCGCTGAGCGACATCGACCTTGACGTCCATGCGGGCGAGGTGGTGGCGCTGGTGGGCGACAATGGCGCGGGCAAAAGCACGCTGATCAAGATCCTGGCGGGGGTGTTTCAGCCCACATCGGGCACGATCGAGTTCATGGGGCGTCCGGCCAGCATCGACAGCCCCTCGGCGGCGCTGACCCTGGGGATCTCGACCGTCTTTCAGGATCTGTCGCTGTGCGAGAATCTGGACGTGGTGGCGAACCTGTTCCTGGGGCAGGAGCTGTCTCCCTGGGCGCTGGACGAGGTGCAGATGGAGGTCCGCGCCTGGCAATTGCTGGGGGAGCTCGCCGCCCGCATTCCCTCGGTGCGCGAACCCATCGCCTCGCTTTCGGGCGGGCAGCGGCAGACCGTGGCGATCGCGCGCTCGCTGCTGCTGGAACCGAAGATCGTCATGCTCGACGAACCCACCGCCGCGCTGGGGGTGGCCCAGACCGCCGAGGTGTTGAACCTGATCGAGCGGCTGCGGGACCGCGGCTATGGCGTGATCCTGATTTCCCACAACATGGACAATGTCCGCGCCGTGTCCGACCGCATCGCGGTGCTGCGGCTTGGTCGCAACAACGGCACCTTCACCCGCGACGCCACGCGCGAGCAGATCGTGGCGGCGATCATGGGCGCCGATGACAATGTCGCCGCCCGCCGCGATGCCATCGAAAGAACAAGGGCCCAGCAATGAGCATGAAACCCGACGCCTCGCCCATCGCCTATGACCGCGCCGATGCCCGGGTGCGGGCCGATACCGGGCTTGCGGGCGCCGCGCGCGCCTTTCTCGACCGCATCCGCTCGGGCGATCTCGGCATCCTGCCCGTCGTGGTGGGGCTGATCCTGATTTCGGTCGTCTTCTCCACCCTGAACCCGGTCTTCTTGCTGCCCAACAACCTCGTGAACCTGCTGTTTGACGCTGCCGCGGTGGGCTTCATCTCGCTTGGCATCGTGCTGATCCTGCTTCTGGGCGAGATCGACCTGTCGGTCGGCTCGATGAGCGGGCTTGCCTCGGCCTTGGTGGGCGTTTTGTGGGTCAACATGGGGGTGCCCCTGCCGCTGGCCATTCTGGCGGCGCTTTCGGCCGGGGCGGCGATGGGGGCGGTCTATGCGACGCTGCTCAATCGCTTCACCATGCCCAGCTTCGTCTCGACGCTCTCGGGTCTGCTCGCGCTTTTGGGGATGCAGCTTTACATCCTCGGCCCGACCGGCTCGATCAACCTGCCGTATTCGTCTTTCCTGGTCCGCTTCGGACAGATCCTGATCATGCCGGACTGGATGTCCTACGGCCTCGCCCTTGTGCCGGGGCTCGGCATCCTGTGGTTCGGCTTCCGGCAGATGCGGGCGCGGGCGGCAGCGAACCTGTCGCATGCCTCGGCCAGCGTCGTGCTGGTCAAAGCGGGCGCCGTGACCCTGCTTCTGGAAGGCGCGGTCGCCTATCTGAACCTGGGCCGCGGCGTACCCTTCATGTTCGTCGTCTTCGTCCTTTGCGTCGCCGCGATGCAATATGCGCTGACCCGCACGAAATGGGGCCGCTCGATGTTCGCCGTCGGCGGCAATATCGAGGCGGCGCGGCGCGCAGGCATCAAGGTGAAACGCATCCGCCTGACCGCCTTCATGCTGGGCTCTTCGCTGGCTGCTTTGGGCGGGGTCTTCTCCGCCGCGCGTCTGGCGACGGCCAGCCAGCAGGCGGGGACGGGGGACGTGAACCTCAATGCCATCGCGGCGGCGGTGATCGGCGGCACCTCGCTTTTCGGCGGCCGCGGCTCGGCCTGGGCGGCGCTTCTGGGTGTGCTGGTGATCCAGTCGATTTCGAATGGCCTCACCCTTCTCAATCTCAGCTCGTCGCTGCGTTACATGATCACCGGGGCGGTTCTCGCCATCGCCGTGATCATCGACTCGCTCGCACGGCAATCGCGCGCCAGCCACGGCCGCGCCTGACAACCGGAGGATATCATGACAAACCTCATGCAGGGCAAAACCGCCGCCATCACCGGCGCCGCCTCGGGCATCGGCCTTGCCTGCGCGAAAATCCTGGTCGAGGAAGGCGCGCAGGTCGTGCTGATCGACCGCGACGCGACGAAACTGGCGCAGGCCTGCGCCGAGATCGGCCCCGGCGCGCATCCGCTCAGCCTGGATCTTTTCGACGGCAAGGCGGTCTCGGGGATGCTTCCGGCGATCCGCGATCTGGTCGGCGATCTCGATATCTTCCACGCCAATGCGGGCGCCTATGTCGGCGGCCCCGCGGCCGAGGGCGACCCGGATGTCTGGGACAAGGTGTTGAATTTGAACATCAACGCCGCCTTCCGCACGGTGAACGCGGTGCTGCCGCATATGATCGAACGCAAGACCGGCGACATCATCTTCACGTCGTCCGTCGCGGGCGTCGTGCCGGTGGTCTGGGAACCCGTTTACACCGCCTCGAAATTCGCGGTGCAGGCGTTTTTGCACGCCACCCGCCGTCAGGTTGCGCCGCATGGCATCCGCATGGGCGCGGTGCTGCCCGGCCCGGTGGTGACGGCGCTGCTCGATGACTGGCCGAAGGCGAAGATGGAGGAAGCCCTGGCGAATGGCTCGCTGATGCAGGCGCGCGAAGTGGCGGAAGCCGTGCTCTTCATGCTCTCGCGCAGCCGCGGCGTCGTCGTGCGCGATCTCGTTTTGCTGCCCAACAGCGTCGATCTTTGACCAAGGGCGCCGCCCTGCCCGGAGGATTTCCCATGTCCGCACCCAACCCCCGCCATCTTGTCGGCGTCGATGTCGGCACCGGCTCTGCCCGCGCCGGGGTCTTTGACCTGACCGGCCATCTTCTGGGCACCGATCACCACCCGATCACGCTTTACCGCGAGGAAGGCTCGGTCGTCGAACAATCGAGCGAGGAGATCTGGGCGGCGGTCGGCCGCGCGGTGCAGGGCGCGCTGCGGGCGGCGGGGCTGACGGGGGCGGATATCGCGGGGATCGGCTTTGACGCCACCTGTTCGCTCGTAGTGCTGGACCCGGCGGGGCGGCCCTTGCCGGTCGGCCCCTCGGATGATCCCGCGCGCAATGTGATCGTCTGGATGGATCACCGCGCCACCGCGCAGACCGAGCGGATCAACGCGACGAAACACCGGGTGCTGGATTATGTCGGTGGCCGGATCTCGCCCGAGATGGAGACGCCGAAGCTTCTGTGGCTCAAGGAACACCGCCGAACGGAGTTTGATGCCGCCGGGCATTTCTTTGACCTGACCGATTTCCTGACCTGGAAGGCGACCGGCTCGGGGGCGCGCTCGATCTGCACCGTGACCTGCAAATGGACCTACATGGGCCATGAGGGGCGTTGGGACGACAGCTATTTCCGCCAGATCGGGCTTGCGGAACTGGCCGACGAGGGCTTTGCCCGCATCGGCACCGAAGTCGTGATGCCCGGCACCGCCCTTGGGTCGGGCCTGACCGAGGCGGCGGCGCGGGATCTGGGCCTTTTGCCCGGAACGCCGGTCGCCGCGGGGCTGATCGATGCCCATGCGGGCGGCGTCGGCACCGTCGGCGCCGCGGGCGAGGGGGGGGCGAGCGCGAACCTCGCCTATGTCTTCGGCACCTCGTCCTGCACCATGACCACCACCGAGGAACCCGTCTTCGTTCCGGGCGTCTGGGGCCCTTATTACTCGGCGATGGTGCCGGGGGCCTGGCTCAACGAGGGCGGTCAATCTGCCGCCGGGGCTGCGATCGACCAGCTCCTGCGGTTCCATCCCGCCTCTGCCGAGGCCTCGGACGCGGCGTCCCGTGCCGGGCTTTCCCTCCCCGCCTGGCTTGCGAACCGTGCCGAGGCTTTGGCGGGGGCGGGGGGCGAGGTTGCCCGTCTGGCCGCGGGGCTGCATGTGGTGCCCGAGTTTCTGGGCAACCGCGCGCCGCATGCCGACCCCTATACCCGCGCGCTGATCGCCGGGCTGGGGATGGAGGATGACCTGGACAGCCTTGTCGCGCTTTACGTCGCGGGGATCTGCGGGCTGGGCTACGGGCTGCGCCAGATCCTTGAGGTGCAGGCGAAACGCGGGGCTTCGGTTGCGACGATCGTGATCAGCGGCGGGGCCGGGCGGTCGGATCTGGTGCGCCAGATCCTTGCCGATGCGACTGGCGTGCCGGTGGCCGCGCCCGAGACCGAGGAACCGGTGCTGCTGGGCTCCGCGATCCTGGCCGCGGTGGCGGCGGGGGTGGCGCCCGATGTCGCGACCGGCATGGCGCAGATGTCGAAGATCGCGCGCCGCTACGCGCCGGGGGGCGCAGAGACGCGCGCCTATCACGATGCCCGTTTCGCGCTGTTCGAGAAGTTTCAGGCGCTTGCGCGCGATGCCGCGCTGCGGGAGGCATGATGGAACAGCTCCTGCGCGCGCTTTTGTGGGACATGGACGGCACGCTTCTGGACAGCGAGCCGGTGCATCGGCTGTCCTTCGTCGATGCGGCGCGGGCCTGCGGGCTGGCGCTGCCCGAGGCCTTCCACGAGGGCCTGATCGGCAAGAGCGAGGATGCGATCCATGCGATCCTTGGGGCCGAACACGGGCTCTCGCTGTCCCTTGCGCATTGGTCCGAGCTGCGTTTCGCCGCCTATCTGGCCCGCATCGAGGAGGTGCATCCCTTCAAGATCGCGACCGATCTTTGGGCGCGGGCGCAGGCGGCGGGGCTTTGTCAGGCGATCGTGTCGAACTCGCCCGAGGGGATCGTGCGGGCGAACCTGACCCGGCTGGGTCTGGCGCCCGGATCGGTGATGACGGTCAGCCGTCAGGATGTCCGCCGTGGCAAGCCCGATCCCGAGCCCTATCTGCTGGCGCTGGCGCGGCTTGGCCTGTCGCCCGAGGCGGTGGCGGTGATCGAGGACAGCGCCGCGGGGCTGGCCGCGGCCCGGGCGGCGGGTCTTTGCGTTTACATGATGCCCTGGTTCGAGGGGCCGCCGGGCGATTGGCAGCCCTTCGCGGCGCTGTCGCAGCGCCTGCCGGGCTGACGATCTTTCCGGCCCGGCGACGGAAGCCCGGCGCTTGCGCGTTCATATTGCAAGATCAGCATGAAAGGGATCTGCGATGAAACGCGTTCTGCAATTTGCGACGATCGTGGCGCTTTGTGGCGCGACCCTGCCCGCGGTTGCGCAGCAGGCTTCCGATTCGGCGGTGGTGCCGGGACAGGCGTTCCTGGCGCAATGGGATCTGGACGGCGACGGTCAGGTGACCCTGGCCGAGGCCCGCAGCCACCGCGCCGATATTTTCGTCATGTTCGACAGCGATGGCGACGGCGGCTTCTCGGCCGAGGAGCTGGCGGGGATCGACGACTTCAAACAGGCGCAGCTGGAGGCCGGGATGGGCCCCGGGCATCAGCGCCCCGAAGGCATGACGGCCCGTCCGGGGATGGGGCGCGGCATGGGGCAAGGGCAGGGCATGGGCCAGGGCATGGCGGGGCAGGGCTTTTTTGCCCCGGCCGCCGATCAGATGCGGGCGCTTGACTTCGATGGCGACGGCCGGGTGACGCAGGCCGAATTCGTCGCGGGCACCGAGCGCTGGTTCGCGCGGCGCGAACGCACCGGCGACGGCGTGGTGACGCTGGCCGATTTCGGTCCGCGCGGCCGCAACTGACCCGGCCGGGCCGATCCCCGCCGCGTCCGGGCGCGCGCCAGATAGCGCCCGCCCGAGACAAGCGGGACAAGGCCGAACGGACCGGCGAGCGGGGCGGTGTGCTGCCCGGCCCGAGACCTTCGGCCCGGGGACCTGACCGCGGGCCTTCGCGCCTTTCGTGATCCGCGCTGCGCCCGCCGTTCTGCGTCCGCGTCAAGCCCCTTGATCGCGGCCGGTTTTCCTGTCTTTCCCTGGCGCAGTCCCCAGCGCGAAAGAGCCTGCCATGACCCTGCGCCCCCTCCTGCTTGCGGCCACCGCGGCCCTTGCCCTGCTGGCCCCCGTCGCCGCCCCGGCCGAGACCGCAGCCCCGACCGCAGCCGGGGGCCCGACCCTTGCCGCGCCCGTGCCCTTCAGCCTGGACGCGCTGGCCGCCCGCGCCGCCGCCATCGCCCGCGCGCCCTATGTGCCCGCGCCGCCGCGCCAGCCCGCGGTGCTGGAGCGCATCGATTACGACGCGCATTGGAAAATCCGCTACCGCAAGGACAAGACCCTGCATCAGGGCGCGGTGCCCGTGCAGTTCTTCCATCTGGGCACCTATTTCCGCCAGCCGGTGCGGATGTTCGCGGTGACGAACGGACAGGCGCGCGAACTCGTCTATGCCCCGGACCTGTTCGACATGCCCAAGGACAGCCCCGCCCGCGATCTGGCCGCCGATGCGGGCTTTGCGGGCTTTCGCATCCTGCGCCCGGATCTGTCGGGCGACTGGATCTCTTTCCTTGGCGCCACCTATTTCCGCACCGAGGGGGCACTGGGCCAGTTCGGCCTGTCGGCCCGCGCCATCGCCGTCGACACCGGCCTGCCCTCGGGCGAGGAATTTCCCCGCTTCACCGAGATCTATCTGGAGGAGGGCTCCGGCGGGCAAGCGATCGTCACCGCGCTGGTCGAGGGGCGCAGCCTCGCCGGGGTCTGGCGGATGGCGATCACCAACACCCCCGGACGGGGGCAGGTGATGGCGGTCGAAAGCCGGATCTACCTGCGCAAGCCGGTGGCGCGGCTGGGGCTGGCGCCGCTCACCTCGATGTTCTGGTATTCCGAAACGAACCGCTGGCACGCGCTGGACTGGCGCCCCGAGGTGCATGACAGCGACGGGCTGCTGATCGCGCCCGCCAGCGGAACGCCGGTCTGGCGCGCGCTGGACACGCCCGGGGACATCGTCACCACGCGCTTTGCAGGCCCCGCGCCAAAGGGCTTTGGCCTGGTGCAGCGCGACAGGGAGTTCGAGCATTATCAGGATGATGGCGTCTGGTATGAGCGCCGCCCGACGGTCTGGGTCGAGCCCGCTTCGGACTGGGGGCGGGGGGCGGTGACGCTGGTCGAGCTGCCGACGCATGACGAGATTTACGACAACATCGTTGCCTTCTGGACGCCCGAGACCCTGCCCCCCCCGGGGCAGGAGCTGCGCTTTGACTACACCCTGCACTGGGTTGACCAGGTGCCGCGGCAGGGCGATCTGGCGCAGGTGGTGGCGAGCCGGATCGGCATGGGCGGCAATCCGGGCCAGTCGCGGCCGCGCGATCAGATCAAGGTGGTGCTCGATTTCGAGGGCCCGGCGCTGGCGGGGCTGGGCGAGGCCGATGGCGTGACCCCGGCGATCACCGCGCCGAAGGGGGTCGAGATCGTCAATCCCTTTGCCCATCCGATCCGCGGCAGCACGCGCTGGCGGCTCGTCTTCGACGTGAAATCGCCCCCCGGCACCGGCACGGTCGATCTGCTGGCGGGGCTCAGCCGCGGCGGCCGTGCGCTGAGCGAGACCTGGGCCGCGCCGCTGCATCCCGACCGGATCGAAAAGCTGCGCTGAGGGACGGCAAGAGAAAGGCCGGGGTTTCCCCCGGCCTTGGTCGTTGTGCGGCAATCGCGCTCAGCGCTTCGGCACCGGCACGTAATCGCGGGCGACATGGCCGGTGTAAAGCTGACGCGGACGGCCGATCTTGCCGGTCGGATCGCCCAGCATTTCCTTCCATTGCGAAATCCAGCCCACCGTGCGCGAGAGCGCGAAGATCGGGGTGAACATCGCGGTCGGGAAGCCCATCGCTTCAAGGATGATGCCCGAATAGAAGTCGACATTCGGGTAAAGCTTCTTCGAGACGAAATATTCGTCTTCAAGCGCGATGCGTTCCAGTTCCTTGGCGACCTGCAGGATCGGGTTGTCGTGGATGCCGAGCAGATCAAGCACCTCGTCGGCCGATTCCTTCATCACCTTGGCGCGCGGATCGAAGTTCTTGTAGACGCGGTGGCCAAAGCCCATCAGGCGGAACGGGTCGTTCTTGTCCTTGGCCCGCGCGATATATTCCGGGATCCGTTCGACCGAGCCGATTTCGCGCAGCATTTCCAGACAGGCCTGGTTCGCCCCGCCATGCGCCGGACCCCAAAGGCAGGCGATGCCGGCGGCGACGCAGGCAAAGGGATTCGCCCCCGAAGAGCCCGCCAGACGCACCGTCGAGGTGGAGGCGTTCTGTTCGTGATCGGCATGCAGCATCATGATCCGGTCCATGGCCTTGGCCAGTTCCGGTTTCACCGTATAGGGTTCGGCCGGGACCGAGAAGCACATGTGCAGGAAGTTCGCCGCGTAATCCAGGTCGTTGCGCGGATAGACGAAGGGCTGGCCGATCGAATATTTATAGGCCATCGCGGCGATCGTCGGCAGCTTCGCGATCATCCGCATCGCCGCCACTTCGCGCTGCCAGGGGTCGTTGATGTCAAGGCTGTCGTGATAGAAGGCCGACATCGCGCCGACCACACCCACCATCGTCGCCATCGGGTGGCTGTCACGCCGGAAGCCGCGGAAGAACATGTGGATCTGTTCGTGCAGCATCGTGTGCCGGGTGATCCGCGCCTCGAAATCGTTCATCTGCTTTTCGCTCGGCAGCTCGCCGTTCAGAAGCAGGTAGCAGACTTCCAGGTAATGCGACTTTTCGGCCAGTTGCTCGATCGGATAGCCGCGGTAGAGAAGCTCACCCTTGTCGCCGTCGATATAGGTGATTTCCGATTCGCAGGCCGCCGTCGAGGTGAAGCCGGGGTCGTAGGTGAAGACGTCGGCCTGCGCGTAAAGTTTGCGGATGTCGAGCACATCCGGCCCCACCGAGGGCGACAGCACCGGCAGATCATAGGTCTTGCCGTCAAGCGTCAGCGTTGCCGTGCGTTTCGTTTCAGCCATGGTTCCCTCTCCATTCGTCCGGCGGGCCACGCCGGTGCATCCTTCCCGGTTCCCGCGCACCGGTTCCCGACGAACCGGCTGCGGGAGAGGGCGGCCGGGCCTCAGGCCGCCTGATCGCTCAGCCGGGCCAGCACTTCCTCGCGGCCCAGCAATTCCATCATGTCGAAGACCGAGGGCGTTGCCGCCCGTCCCGCCAGCACCGCGCGCAGGGGGGCCGCGATCTTGCCAAGACCCAGCCCATGCGCCTCGGCCACCCGCGCGACCACGCTTTCGAGCTCCTCACGCACCCAGCTAGCATCTTGCAACTGCTGCGTCAATTCTTTCAGTATACCACGGGATACCGGGTCAAGCGCCGCCATCGCCTTCGCGTCGATCTCGACGGGGCGGGAGATCAGCGCGAAGCGCGCCTTTTCCAGCAGTTGACCAAAGGTCTTCGCCCCCGATTTCACCACGGGCAGCGCTTTGTGCAAAGCCGCCAGTTGCACCTCGGTCAGCGCGGGCAGCTTGGCCGCCTCCAGATAGCCCGAAATCTGGGCGATCAGATCTTCCTCGGCGATCTGGCCCATGTGATGGCCGCAGACATTTTCGAGCTTCTTGAAGTCGAGCCGCGACGGCGCGCGGCCGATTCCCTCCAGCTCGAACCATTCCCTGGCCTGGGCATCGGTGAAGACCTCGTCATCGCCATGGCTCCAGCCCAGCCGCGCCAGATAGTTGCGCATGCCCGCGGCCGGATAGCCCATCGCCTGATATTCCTCGAGCCCCACCGCGCCGTGACGCTTGGACAGTTTCTTGCCGTCGGGGCCGTGAATGAGCGGGATATGCGCGAACACCGGCACCTCCCAGCCCATCGCGTGGTACACCTGCATCTGCCGCGCCGCGTTGATCAGATGGTCGTCGCCCCGGATGACATGGGTGACGCCCATGTCGTGGTCATCGACGACGACGGCAAGCATGTAAGTCGGTGTACCATCCGAGCGTAAACAAACCATATCGTCGAGCTGGTCATTCTTCACCGTCACCGCGCCCTGCACCTTGTCGGCGATCACCGTCGCGCCCTCGCGCGGCGCCTTCAGGCGGATCACATAGGGCGCATCCGGATGCGTCGCGGGGTCGGCATCGCGCCAGGGCGACTGAAACAGGGTCGATTTCCCCTCGGCCCGGGCCGCCTCGCGGAAGGCCTCGATTTCCTCCTGGGTCGAGAAGCACTTGTAGGCCGCGCCGCGGGCCAGCATCTCGCGCGCCACCTCGGCATGGCGGGGGGCACGGTCGAACTGGCTCACCACCTCGCCGTCATAATCCAGCCCAAGCCAGTCGAGCCCCTTGAGGATCGCCGCCGTCGCCTCGGGGGTCGAGCGGGCGCGGTCGGTATCCTCGATCCTGAGCAGGAAGCTGCCGCCATGGCCACGGGCGAAGAGCCAGTTGAAGAGCGCGGTCCGCGCGCCGCCGATATGCAGATAACCGGTGGGCGAGGGGGCGAAGCGGGTGACGATCTTTTGCGACATTGCGGCCTTTCTGCGGGCTCCGGGGCTGCCGGAGGCCGTGTTTTAACCATTTGGAAACCATGATGCCCGTAGGCTTGCTTGAGCGTTTCTCTAATGCAGGAGGGGGCGACAGGACAAGTGGCGCAGGCATCGGCGGTGCATCGGGACGGGATCCGGCGTCGCATTGCGGGGCTTTGGGCGGGCTTGGCCGATCCTTTGGCGGCGCTCGATCGGGCGCAGCTTGACCGGGTGCTTTGGGCGCCGCTGGGCCTTGGCTGTGGCGTCGGGCTCTATTTCGCGCTGCCCTTCGAACCCGGGGGGCCGGTCTTCGCCGGGTCTGTCCTTCTGATCCTGCTTTCGGTGCTGTCATGGCGGCGCGGTCCGGGCTTTCTGCGCCTGCCCGCGACGCTGGTTCTGATGGCGGCGCTGGGTCTTCTGTCGGCCAGTTGGCGTGCCCATTCCGTCGCGGCTCCGGTGCTGCCCTTCAATTATTACGGCCCGGTCGAGGGGCGGATCACCGGCATCGACCGCTCGGCGCGCGACGTGATCCGCCTCACCCTCGATCAGGTTCGTCTGCCCCGGGTCGCCCCCGAGGCCTTGCCCGCCAAGGTCCGCATCGCGCTGCATGGCGACATCAGCAGCCTTGCCCCCGAGCCCGGTCTGCGCGTCGCCACGACCGCGCATCTGAGCCCGCCCGCCGAGCCGATCGCCCCCGGGGCCTGGGATTTTCGCCGCAACGCCTGGTTCTCGGGGCTGGGCGCCTTGGGCTACACCCGCAGCCCGGTGGTGGTGATCGCGCCGCCCGAGGACGATTGGGCTCTGGCCGCGCATCGGCTGCGGATGCGGCTTTCGGCGGCGATGCAGGACCGGATCGGCGGTCAGGCGGGGGCGGTGGCGGCGGCCTTGATGACGGGGGACCGCTCCGGGATTTCCGAGGCGACGAATGCGACGCTGCGCGCCTCGAACCTGTACCACATCGTCTCGATTTCCGGGCTGCACATGGGGATGCTGGCCGGTTCCGTCTTTGGCGCGCTGCGCTGGGGTCTGGCGCTGGCCGGGCCTTTCGCGCTGATCTGGCCGACGAAAAAGATCGCCGCCGCCGTCGCGCTGATCGCCTCGACGGCGTATCTCTGGGTCTCGGGCGGCGATATCGCCACGCAGCGGGCCTGGATCATGACGGCGGTGATGCTGGTGGCGATCTTGCTCGACCGGCGCGCGCTGAGCCTGCACACGGTGGCGCTTGCGGCGATTTTGCTTTTGTTTCTGTGGCCCGAGGCGCTGACCGGCCCGGGCTTTCAGATGTCCTTTGCCGCCACCGTGGCGCTGATCCTGATGGCGACGCCCTGGGCTGAGCATCACCACCGCCTGCCGTGGGTGGCGCGCCCGGTGCTCCTGCTGGTGCTGACCTCGCTGATTGCGGGGCTGGCGACGGCGCCGATCGCCGCGGCGCATTTCGGGCGGATGTCGCAGTACGGCATGCTGGCAAACCTGCTTGCGGTGCCGGTGATGGGGATCGTGGTGATGCCCGCGGGGGTGCTGGCCGCGGTGCTGGCGCCGCTGGGTCTGGCCGGGCCCGCGCTCTGGCTGATGGGGCTGGGCACCGACTGGGTGCTTGCGGTGGCCGAGGTCGTCGCCGGGCTGGCGGGGGCGCAGAGCTTCGTGCCCGCGCCGCCCGGCTGGGTGCTGCCGGTGCTGGCGCTTGCCTCCGGGGCGGCGGTGCTCTCGCGCGGCGCGTTTCGGTCGGCGATGGTCGCGCTGGGGCTGCTCGCCGGTGCCGGTTGGGCGCTTGCGCCCCGTCCGGCGCTGCTGATCGCGCCCGGGGGCGCGCTGGTCGGGCTGATGACGTCCGAGGGGCGGGCGCTGTCGAAAGCTGCGCCCAGCTTCACCGCCGAGGGCTGGCTGGAGGCCGATGGCGATGCGGTCCCGCCCAAGGAGGCCGCGGCGCGGGCGGGGTTCAGCGGCAAGAGGGGGGTCCGGCAGGCCGACTGGCAGGGCAGGCGGCTTTGGCACCTGTCGGGCAAGGCGGCGCTGGACAATCTGGAAAAAGCCTGCCGGGACGGGGCCTTGGTCGTGCTGGATACCGGCGCGCCGAAGGGGTTCAAGGGGGATTGCCGACTTTATGACACCCGCAAGCTTGCCCGCAGCGGGGCGCTGTCTTTCGATGCTTCGGGGCAGATGCGTTCGGCGCGCGAGGAGGCTGGGCAGAGGCTCTGGACCGATCCGCCGCGCCGCAAGACGCCGCCCGAAGAGCGGACGGCGCCAGACCCGGACCCGTCCGGGGGCACTCAGTAGCTGCGGATCAGCCCGACCAGACGGCCCTGCACCTTCACCTGATCCTCGCGCAGAAGCCGCGTCTCATAGGCCGGGTTCGCGGCCTCGAGCGCGATCATCCCGCCGCGGCGGTAATAGCGCTTCAGCGTCGCCTCCAGATCCTCGACCAGGGCCACGACGATATCGCCATTCTCGGCGGTGGTCTGGTTGCGGATCACCACGATGTCGCCATCGTTGATCCCCGCCTCGATCATGGAATCGCCTTTGACTTCAAGGGCGTAATGCTCGCCGCGGCCAGAGAGCATCGATCCCGGAACGGTGACGTGATGCGCCACCTCGGCAATCGCCTCGATCGGTACGCCGGCCGCGATCCGCCCCATCATCGGAATGTCCAGCGCCGCCGTCGCCACCGGCAGGGCCTCGCGCGGCGGTTCGGTCCGGCCACCCGCGATCACCGTCGGCGTGAAGGCCGGTTGCGTCTGCAGGCTGCGTTCCGCCGCGGCGGCGCGTTCCATCGACTCGGGCAGCTTGACGATTTCCAGCGCCCGGGCGCGATGCGCGAGACGGCGGATGAAACCGCGTTCCTCCAGCGCCGTGATCAGCCGGTGGATCCCGGATTTGGAACGCAGATCCAGCGCATCCTTCATTTCGTCAAAGGACGGCGGAACTCCGTCACGCGCCATGCGCTTTTGGATAAAATCCAGAAGTTCCAATTGCTTGTGCGTCAGCATCCGGTTGCCCCCCCGCTTGCGTCCTGGCTCGGTGTTCCGCAGGTGTTCTATCCCCGTTCCCGTTTCGTGTCAATGACACCCCCGGTCTTGGCGTTAACGCGCTGGCAAGGATTGGGCGGTCTCAGGGCGTCGCGCGATAGGGGCCGGACTTGCCGCCGTCTTTCGACACCAGTCGTATCCCCTCGATATGCATCGATTTTTCGGCGGCTTTCAGCATGTCGTAAAGGGTCAGCGCCGCCCCTGAAACCGCGGTCAGCGCCTCCATTTCAACCCCGGTCGGGCCGGTGGTCTTCACCGTCGCCACGATCCGCACCCCGGGCAGCGCGGGGTCGGGGGTCAGCTCGACCGCGACTTTCGACAGCGCCAAGGGATGACAGAGCGGGATCAGATCGGCGGTCTTTTTCGCCGCCATGATCCCCGCCACCCGCGCGATGCCCAGCACGTCGCCCTTTTCCGCGCTGCCCGCAAGCACCAGCGCCAAGGTCTCGGGCGCCATCACGATCACCCCCTCGGCCACGGCCACGCGCGTCGTCGGCACCTTGTCCGACACATCGACCATATGGGCTTTGCCCGCTTCGTCGAAATGCGTCAGCATGTCAAAAGCGCCCGGGTGGCCGCCGCAACATCGGCCTGCCGCATCAGGCTTTCGCCGATCAGGAAGCGCCGCGCCCCGACCTCGGCCATCGCCGCCATGTCTTCGGGGGTGAAGATGCCGCTTTCGCAGACCAGCTCGCGCCCCTCGGCCAGGATCGTCGGCGCCAGCTGACGGGTCACATCCAGCGTCACCTCGAAGGTCTTCAGATTGCGGTTGTTCACCCCAAGCAGTGGCGATTTCAGCCATTTCAGCGCGCGGTCAAGCTCGGCGCCGTCATGCACCTCGATCAAGACATCCATGCCCCAGCCCGTCGCCGCGTCCTCCAGATCGACCGCCAGCGCATCCTCGAGAGAGGCCATGATGATCAGGATGCAATCGGCGCCCCAGGCGCGGGCCTCGGCGACCTGATAGGGGTCGTAAAGGAAATCCTTGCGCAAGGCGGGCAGGGCACAGGCATTCCGCGCCGCGATCAGATAGTCAGGGGCGCCCTGAAAGCTGGGCGTGTCGGTCAAGACCGAAAGACAGGCCGCGCCGCCCTCTTCATAGGCGCGTGCGAGGGCAGGCGGGTCGAAATCCGGCCGGATCAGCCCTTTCGAGGGCGAGGCCTTCTTGATTTCCGCAATCAACCCATAGCCTTGCGCGGATTTCTTGCGCAAAGCCTCGGCAAAGCCGCGACACGGCGCCTGCGCCCGCGCCTGCGCCTCAAGCTCGGCGAAAGACACCCGGGCCTTCGCCGCGGCGACTTCTTCAAGCTTGTAGGCCTTGATCCGGTCGAGGATATTCGTCATGCGCCCAGCACCTCGCGCAGCGCCACCAGCCGCGCCTTGGCCGCGCCCGAGGCCAGGCTTTCCGCCGCCATCTCGGCCCCCGCTTTCAGATCGCCCGCCTTGCCCGCCACCACCAGCGCGGCCGCCGCGTTCAGCACCACCGCATCGCGGTAAGCGCCCGTGCGGCCATCCAGCAAGTCGTTGAAGGCGCGGGCATTCTCGGCCGGTTCGCCGCCGATGATCGCCTCGAACGGATGCGTGGGCAGACCGGCTTCCTCGGGGTGGACCTCGAATTCCGAAATCTCGCCATTGCGCAGGGCCGCGACCCAGCTCACGCCGCAGATCGACAGCTCATCCGTGCCGTCCGAGCCATGCACGAGCCAGGCGGCCTCGGACCCGAGCGCCTTCAGCACCTCGGCCATCGGTCGGATCCAGGCGCGCGAAAACGCCCCGGTCAGCTGCCGTTTCACCCCGCCCGGATTGGTCAGCGGCCCGAGCAGGTTGAACACCGTGCGCGTGCCGAGTTCCACCCGCGTCGGGCCGATATGCTTCATCGCCGGATGGTGCATCGGCGCCATCAGAAAGGTGATCCCGGCATGGGAAAGCGCCTTTTCGGCGGCTTCGGGCCCTTTCATCACGTCAAGCCCCAGCGCCGTCAGCGCATCCGCCGCGCCGGATTTCGACGAAAGATTCCGGTTGCCGTGCTTGGCCACCGGCACGCCCGCCCCCGCCACCACGAAAGCCGTCGCGGTCGAGATGTTCAGCGTCCCCTTGCCATCGCCGCCGGTGCCGACAATATCCATCGCCCCCTCGGGTGCCACGATCCGATGCATCTTCGAGCGCATCACCGAAGCCGCGGCGGCGATTTCATCCACCGTCTCGCCGCGGGTGCGCAACGCCATCAGCAACCCGCCCATCTGCGCCGGGGTCGCCGCGCCGTTGAAAAAGATTTCAAACGCCGTCTCGGCCTCGGCACGGGTCAGCGGACGGTCGGCAGCAAGGCCGATCAGGGGCTTGAGTTCGCTCATGCGCTCACCTTCACTTTCGCTTCCGTCAGGAAATTGCGCAGCATCGCATGGCCATGTTCCGAGGCGATGGATTCGGGGTGGAACTGCACCCCCTCGATCAGCTTGTCGCGGTGCCGCAGCCCCATGATCATGCCGCTCTCCAGTTCCGCCGTGACCTCAAGGCACTCGGGCAGGGTTTCCCGTTCGACGATGAGCGAGTGATAGCGCGTCGCCTGAAACGGGCTGGGCAGACCGGCGAAGACGCCCTTGCCCCGATGGTGGATCGTGCCCATCTTGCCATGCACGATCTCGCCCGCGCGGATCACGCGTCCGCCAAAGGCCTCGCCGATCGTCTGATGGCCGAGACAGACGCCCAGAAGCGGCACGCCCGCCTCGGCCGCCGCCAGCGTCAGCGGCAGGCAGATCCCCGCCTGCGCCGGATCGCAGGGCCCGGGGGAAAGCACGATCGCCTCGGCGCCAAGGCCCATCGCTTCCTGCACATCCATCGCGTCGTTGCGCACCACCTTCACATCCGCGCCAAGCGCGCCGAAATAATGCACCAGGTTCCAGGTGAAACTGTCGTAGTTGTCGATCAGCAGAAGCATGCGCAATTCCTTTGGGCCGCCCGCATTCTGGGGGTGAACCGGGTCAGGCGTCGCGGTATAGATGTTCAGAGCAAGCGGCCGGGGTCAAGCCTTCAAGGCCGCGATGAAGGCGCGCAGAAAGCGGCACAGGATCAAAGAGGGGCAGCAATGGCAGGCGGTCTGATCAAGGGCATGGTTGCGGGGGTGGTCGTCTCGGGGCTGGGGCTTGGCACGGTCTCGCTGGTGCTGCCGCTGCCGTCGCAGGGCCCGGGCCGGACCGCGCCGCCCAAGGCCGCGCCGCTTGACCCCGCCCCCGCCGATCCCGCGCCCGCGCAGGCGGTGGCGCCGCCCGAAGGCCCGTCCGCCGCCGCCGCCGTGCCGCCGCTGCCCGAGACACCGCCCGCGAAATCCGAAACCGCCCGGCCCCCGCGGACCGGGGGGCCGCCCTCCGCCACGACCGAGCCGCCCGCGAGGCCCGAAACCGCGGTGACGCCGCCGGTGATCGCGCCGCCGCCGCAAACTCCCGCCGTCGCGCTCGACATCCCGCCGCAGGCCGAGCCTGCGATGCCGGTGCCGCCGCCCGGCATCGCCACCGCCCCCGATCTGCCCCCCGATCTGCCCCCCGCCGCGCCCGCACCCGCCGCTGGTCCGGGCGGCGAGATCACCCTGATGCCCGATGGCGCGCTGGTGCCGCCGGGCCCCGCGCGGCCGCGGGTGATCGTGCCGGGGCAAGGCGGGCCGGGCGAGGGGGGCGCGGGCTTCGCCTCGGCCGAGGGGACGAAGGTGAACCGCCTGCCGCAGGTGGGCTCGGCGCCGCAGGGCAGTTCCGTGCCGCCCTCGGGCGCGCCGGTGCCGCCCTTCGTGACCGACCCCGCGCCGCAGCCCGCGCCCGAAGCGACCGGCCCGGCGCTGACCCGCTTTGGCGCGGCTTTCGTGGAAAAGCCGGGCAAGCCCTATGTGACGGTGCTGCTCGTTGATGTCGGCACCACGGCGGGCGGGCTTGACGCGCAGACGATCGCGGCGCTGGGAAGCTGGGTGACGGTGGTGCTCGACCCCGCGGCCCCCGGCGTGACCGAGGCGGCCGCGACCTACCGTGCCGCCGGGCTCGAGGTGGCGATGCTGGCCGGGGCCCTGCCCGCGGGCGCGCAGGCGCAGGATCTCGAGGTGGCGCTGGCGGCCTGGCAGCGGGCGGTGCCGCAGGCGGTGGCGCTGGTCGAGCCGGAAACGCCGGTGCTGCAGGGCAAGGCGCCGCTTCTGGCGCAGGCGGAAAAGGCGCTCGCCGCCGAGGGCATGGCCTATGTGACGCAACCGGGCGGCATCGGCGCGCGGGCCACGAAAGACGTGCCGCGCGCGGGCATCTTCCGGGTTCTGGACGCGCGGCGCGACAAGGCGGCGGTGATCACCCGCACCCTCGGCCGCGCCGGGTTCGAGGCGGCCCGCGACGGCGCGACGGTCGTCATGCTCTCGGCCTGGCCCGAATCCGTCGCCGGTCTGACCGCCTGGGCCGCCGAGGAGGGGGCGAATTACAACCTCGCGCCGCTTTCGGCGCTGATCGGGGCAGGGAAGACCAAGTAAGCGCCGCGCCCGGCCCCCGGCAAGAGCGTATTTGCACCAAGAAGAAACGGCATGGGTTTCTTCTTGGCGCAAATACGCCCCTTTCCACGGGTTGCCCCGGGCGCCGCGGTCGCAGGTGCGTATTTCGGCCAAGAAAAAGCCCTCCCCGCAGGGAAGGCTGTCTTGAAGGCTGTTTTTTCTTGGCGCAAATACGCCCTTGGCGCGGGCGGGCTTAGAGGTTCGCCCGCCGCACGAACAGCCCCGCATCCTCCGCCGCGCGGCGCAGGGCCTTGGATTTGTTCACGGTTTCCTGGAACTCGGCCTCGGGGTCGCTGTCATAGACGACGCCACCGCCCGCCTGGATGTAAAGCGTCTGATCCTTCACCACCGCGGTGCGCAGCGCGATGCACATGTCCATTTCGCCATTCGCCGCAAAATAGCCCACGCCGCCGCCATAGATGCCGCGCTTTTCCGGCTCCAGCTCGTCGATGATCTCCATCGCCCGCACCTTCGGCGCCCCCGAGACCGTGCCCGCGGGCAGACCGGCCAGAAGCGCGGAAAGCGCATCTTCCCCCTCGGCCAGCTCCCCCACCACGTTCGAGACGATATGCATGACGTGGGAATAGCGCTCGATCACGAATTTCTCGGTCGGCCGCACCGTGCCGATCTTCGCCACCCGGCCCACATCGTTGCGGCCCAGATCCAGCAGCATCAGATGCTCGGCCAGTTCCTTCTTGTCCGCCAGAAGATCGGCTTCCAGCGCCTTGTCTTCCGCGGGCGTCGCGCCGCGGGGGCGGGTGCCCGCGATCGGGCGGATCGTCACCTCGCCGTCGCGCAGCCGCACCAGGATTTCGGGGCTGGCGCCGACGATCTGGAACCCGCCGAAATTCAGGAAAAACATGAAGGGCGAGGGGTTGGTGCGCCGCAAGCTCCGGTAGAGCGCAAAGGGCGGCAGCGGAAAATCCGCCGACCAGCGCTGCGCGGGCACGACCTGAAAGATGTCGCCCGCGCGAATATACTCTTTCGCCTTTTCCACCGCGGCCTTGTAGCCCTCGGGGGTGAAGTTCGATTGCAGCGGCCCGACCTGCGCCGCCTCACCCATCTCGCGGCCCTGCGCCGGGCTGCGGTCAAGATCGCGAAGCGCATCCATCACCCGTTCGGCGGCCTGCGCATAGGCCGCCCGCGCCGAAAGCCCCGAGCCCTGAAACGCGGGCGCACAGAGGATCACATCGCCCTTGACCCCATCGAGCACCGCGACGACCGAGGGCCGCATCAGCACCGCATCGGGCACGCCCAGCGGATCGGGGTTGACGTTCGGCAGATGCTCGACCAGCCGGATCGTGTCATAGCCCAGATAGCCGAACAGCCCCGCCGCCGCGGCGGGCAGGCCCTCGGGCATGTCGATGCGGCTTTCGGCAATCAGCGCGCGCAGGGATTCGAACGGATGGCCGGGCAGATCTTCGAAGCCGTCCTCGAACCGCGCCTGCCGGTTGATCCGCGCCCGCTCGCCGCGGCATTCCCAGATCACGTCGGGCTTCATGCCGATGATCGAATAGCGGCCCCGAACCTCGCCGCCGGTCACCGATTCCAGCATGAAGCTGTTCTTTTGCGCATCCGCCAGCTTCAGCATCAAGGACACCGGCGTGTCCAGATCGGCCGCCAGCCGCGCATAGACCAGCTGGTTGCGGCCCGCGGCCCAGGCGGTTTCGAAGGCGTCATAACCGGGGAAAAGCGCGACCATCGCGGCCTCCGTCACTGAAACTGCGCTTGCACGGCAGCGATCATCGCGCTGTCGAGGGTGATCCCGGCCTCGGCCTGCGCGGCGCGGGCATAAAAGGCCGCCAGATCGGCGCCGATCATCTGGCCCAGACGGGTGTCGAAGGTCTTGCGCAGCTGCACGAGTTCGGGATCGGCCAGATCGGCCGGTTTCACCGCGCGCACCAGCAGAACGAAGACCTTCTCGCCCTCGGTCAGGGTCGCGGATTGCCCCGCAGCCGTCGCGAAAGCGGTCTGGGCAAGGCCCTGCGGCGCGCCTTCGACAAAGCCGCCGCGCGGCAGATCGGGGGCGGATTTCTCCTCCAGCCCCTGCGCCGCCAGGGTCTGACCGGCCACAGCCGTCGCGCCCGCCGCTTCGGCCTTCGCCTGTTTCGCCTTCACCACCTCGGCCTTGCGCCAGCTGGCCTCGACCTTGTCGCGCAGCTGATCAAAGGGGATCGGCGCCGCCGCCGTCACCCCGTCCAGCCGCAGCGCGAAGACGCCGCCATCTTCCAGCACCGCAAGTTCCGGGAAATCCTCGGTCGTGGCCTTGGCGGCGGCCTCGCGGAAGGCGTCATAGGCGGCGATGCCGTCCCGGCTGTCGGCGGCCATCGAGATCTTGCCCGCCTGCATCTTCGTTTCCTTGACCATGTCCTCAAGCGTCGCGCCCGAGGCCAGACGGTCCTCCAGATCCGAGGTCATGTCGCCGATCATCCGGCGCGCCTTTTCCATCGCCAGCTCCGCCGCGATATCGCCGCGGGCTTCCTCGAAAGTGGTGGTCTCGCTCGGCGTCACCGCCTGAAAGTCGAACAGCGCCGGGCCAAGGTCGGTCTCATAGGGGCCGATGACGCCGGGGCTGGTCCGGGCAAAGACCGCTTCGCCCGCCGCGCCGCCGATCTCGTCTTGCGAGACATCGCCAAGGTCGATGTCGGCTGCGCTCAGCCCGCGCTCCTTCGCCAGATCGCTCAGGCTGGCCTCGCCCGCGGCGATCTTCGCCATCCCCGCCTCGGCCTCGGTCCTGGTCGGGAAGACCAGCTTCGACAGCCTGCGCCGTTCGGGCTGGATGTAGTCCGACTTGCGTTCGTCATAGGTGGCGCGCAGCTGCGCCTCGTCCACGGCGATGCCGTCCCTGAGCATCTCGGGCGTCAGCCAGACATAGGAGATCTCGCGGGTTTCGGGCCGGGTGAATTCGGCAAGATGCGCGTCGTAATGGGCTTTCAGCACCGCCGCATCGGGGCTGGCCGGGGCGATTCCCTCCGCGGGGATCTCGGCAAAGGTGACGTCGCGGGTCTCGCCCAGATAGCCGACATAGCCATCAAGCAGCGCCGCCGGGGCCTGCACGCCGCCCGCCACCGCGCCCTGCAGGATCGAGCGCGCGATATCGGCGCGCAACCGGGTTTCGAATTCCGTTTCGGTCAGGCCCTCGCGGCGCAGCACCTCGCGGTAGGTTTCGCGCTCGAAGCTGCCAGTGGCGCCCTGAAACGGCCGCGCGGCGCGGATCTGACGGCTCACCTCGGCATCGCCGACCGACAGCTCCAGCCTGCGCGCCTGTTCGCTCAGCGCCGCGGTGTTGAAAAGCTGCGCCTGCACGACCTGATCCAGCCCCATCGCCCGGACCTCGGACATGCTGGGCGCATGGCCGATCTGCGCCGCGACGGCGTTGATTTCCTGGCGCAGCGCCTGCGCATAGTCGCGCGCGGTGATCTCGCTCTCGCCCACCGCGCCGATGCTCTGGCCGCGGTTCGAGAAATTCCCGACCTGGTAGCCGCCAAGCCCCAGCACGATCATCGCCAGAAGCACCCAGACCGTCACGCTCTTGCCAGAGCTGCGCAGCATCGTCGACATCGGACCTCCCGGGGTTTTCTGGTCTTTTGCGGTGTTTAGGGCTTTGGGCGCGGGGCCGCAAGCGTCACGGGGTCAGGGCGGCAAGCCGTCTCATCAATTCCGCGATCCCCGCGGTGTCGATATTGGCAAAGGCGATGCGCAGATGCCGCGCGCCTGCCGGGTCGGTTGCGGGCATGAACATCGTGCCGGGCAAAAGCAGCACCGAGGCTTCGGTGACAAGGCGTTTGGCAAAGTCGGGCGCGGGCAGGGGCGAGGGATGGGTGACATAGGCGAAATAGGCGCCACAGCCGAGCGTCGTCCAGCCGGGCAGGGCGGCGAGCCCCGCGGTGATCGCGGCGCGGCGCGACAGGATCTCAGCGCGCTCGCCCGCGACCCAGTCGCGCAGGTGGCGCATCCCCCAAAGTGCTGCGATCTGGCCCAGCTGGCCGGGGCAGATCGCGACGGTATCGAGGAATTTTTCGACCTCGGCCAGCCGCGCGGGGCTGGCGATCATCGCGCCGACGCGGTGGCCGGTCAGCCGATAGGCCTTGGAAAACGAATATAGCTGGATCAGCGTATCGTCCCAATCAGGATCGGCGAAGAGATCATGCGGCGCGCCCGTGCGGGCGTCGAAATCGCGGTAGGTTTCGTCAAGGATCAGCGCCAGGCCGTGACGGCGGGCCAGATCGGCAAAGGCGCGCACCAGCGCGGCCGGATATTCGACGCCGCCCGGGTTGTTCGGCGTGACCAGCACGATGGCGCGGGTGGCAGGGGTGATCAGCGCCGCTGCATGATCCGGGTCGGGCAACAGCCCCGGCCCGGTGGGCAGCGGTACGGCGCGCACCCCCGCTATGTCGAGCCACATTTTATGGTTGAAATACCAAGGCGTTGGCAGAAGAGCTTCATCGCCTGCACCCGCCAGCGTGGCAATCGCCGCGCAAAAGGCCTGATTGCAGCCCTGGGTGATCGCGACCTGCGCCGGGCGGATCGCGCCGCCATAGGCCAGGGACCATTGCGCCGCCACCTCGGCGCGCAGATCGCCGTTGCCAAGGACGGGGCCGTAAAGATGCGCGGCGGGATTATCAAGCGCGGCTTCGGCGATCGCCTGGCGCAGCGCCAAGGGCGGCGGATCGACGGGCGCGGCCTGGGAGACGTTGATCAGGGGCCGCCCGGGCGGGAAGGTCACCCCTTCCAGCCAGCGCCGCGCCTCCATCACCGGGGGGGCAAAGGTAGCGGCAAGCGCGGGGTTCAGCGGCTGGATCATCGCGGGCTCCGGTCAGGGTCGCGCCACCCTTCCATTCGCTTGCGCCCTTGGCAAGGGTGGGACGCCTGCGGCGGGCGCGTATTTGCACCAAGAAAAAACCGGCTGCTTTTTCTTGGTGCAAATACGCCCTTTCGCGGGGGGGGGGGGCGAGGCTCAGTCGGTGCCGCGATAGGGCTGGACGTATTGCAGCGCCATGTCCCAGGGAAAGAAGATCCAGGTGTCTTGCGAGACTTCGGTGATGAAAGTGTCGACCTGTTCGCGGCCCTTGGGCTTGGCATAGACGGTGGCGAAATGCGCCTTGGGGTAAAGGCGGCGCACCAGCTCCAGCGTCCGGCCCGAGTCGACCAGATCGTCGATCACCAGGATGCCCTCGCCGTCGGCGCCCATCAGATCATCCTGCGGCGCCTTGATCACCACCGGGTCCGATTGGGTCTGGTGGTTATAGCCCTTGACCGAGATCGTGTCGATGATGCGGATGTTCAGCTCGCGCGCGATGATCGCCGCGGGGACCATGCCGCCGCGGGTGATGCCGACGATCGCCTTCCAGGCGCCATTGTCCGGCCCCTTGCCATCCAGCCGCCAGGCCAGCGCCCGCGCGTCGCGGTGCAGCTGGTCCCAGCTGACGTGAAAGCCTTTTTCGTGCGGCAAACGTTCGGCCATGGATGCCTCCTCAGGTCAGGGCAAGCTTCAGGCCCATCAGCCCCAGAAGCCCGCCGAAAATGCGGTCGATCAGCGTCTTCAGCCCCAGATAGGCGGCCCGTGTCCGGTCGAGCGAGAAGATCCGCGCCACCAGCACGTTCCAGACCGTGTCGTTGAAGAAGATGATGCCCAAAATGACGCCGTAAGCCCAGAAAGGCAGCACCGGCGGCAGGAAGGTCAGAAACACCGTGCCGAAGAAGACGGCCGGTTTCGGATTGGCCAGTTGCGCCGCGATGCCGCGCCAGACTTGGCCGAGCGCGGTGCGCTTCGCGTCGTCTTCGGGCAGGTCCATCGACATCGGCTCTGCCGAATGGCGCCACATCTTGTACGCCAGATAAAGCAGATAGCCCGCCCCCGCGAATTTCAGCACGGTGAGCAGGGTGGGGGCGATCCTGAACAGGATCGCCAGCCCGAACATCGCCGCCACCGCCCAGATGCAGGCGCCAAGGCCGATGCCGACGGCCAGCCAGGCGCCGCGCACGAAGCCCTCGCGCAGCGAGGTGCGGGCGGCCAGAAGCACCGCCGGACCCGGAGAGATCGCCGCCGCCAACGAAATCATGTAGATGCCGAAGAAGGCGGCGAAGCTCATCTCAGTCCTTGCGCCCCGTCACCACGTCGATATCGGGCGCATCCACCGCCTTCATGCCGACGACATGATAGCCCGCATCGACATGCAGGTTCTCGCCCGTGGTGCCCGAGCCCAGATCCGAGAGCAGGTAAAGCGCGGCCTTGCCGACCTCTTCCTGGGTCACGTTGCGGCGCAGCGGCGAATTCAGCTCGTTCCACTTCATGATGTAGCGGAAATCGCCGATGCCGCTGGCCGCCAGCGTCTTGATCGGCCCGGCCGAGATCGCGTTGCAGCGGATGCCAAGCTTGCCCAGATCCTCGGCGATATATTTCACCGAAGCCTCGAGCGCGGCTTTCGCCACGCCCATCACGTTGTAATGCGGCATCACCTGTTCGGCGCCGTAATAGGTCAGCGTCAGAAGCGAGCCCCCCGCCGGCATCATCGCGGCCGCGCGGGCGCAGACGGCGGTGAAGGAATAGACCGAAATGTCCATCGTCATGGTGAAGTTGCCGCGCGAGGTGTCGACATAGCGGCCGCGCAGCTCGTTCTTGTCGGAGAACCCGATCGCATGGACGACGAAATCGAGCGTCCCCCAGGCGTCCTTGAGACCGGCAAAGAGCGCATCCATGCTGTCTTCGTTCGCCACGTCGCATTCGAACAGAAGCGGCGTGCCAAGGCTTGCGGCCAGCGGCTCGACGCGCTTTTTCAGCGCCTCGCCCTGATAGGAAAAGGCCAGCTCGGCCCCCGCCTCGCCAAGCGCCTTGGCGATGCCCCAGGCGATCGACTTGTCATTGGCGAGCCCCATGATCAGGCCCCGTTTTCCCGCCATCAAGCCTGCCGTCATCTGGATTCTCCTGCTTGCCTCTGGAAAGTGCGCCTTCCTTAGGCGAAGATTGCAAAGTCAGCAAGGCGGGTTGACGTCGGGGCAACGGCGCCTTGGCGTCGCATCCTTCAGGGAAAGGGCAGGACATGAGCGACAGAACCGGCATCTTCGCGGGCGAGGATCCCTTTGCCCTGGCGCAATCCTGGCTGATCGAGGCCGAAAAGACCGAGATCAACGACCCGAATGCGATCGCGCTGGCCACCGTCGATGCCGAGGGGCTGCCGAATGTCCGCATGGTGCTGCTGAAAGAGATCGAGGGGCGGGACGCGCCCTCGGGCGGGGCGTTCCTATTCTACACCAATTACGGCTCTGCAAAGTCGGCCGAGATCACCGCGGCGGGCAAGGCCGCTTTCGTGATGCACTGGAAAAGCCTGCGCCGTCAGATCCGCGTGCGCGGGCTGGTCACGCGTGAGGAGGGGGCGCAGGCGGATGCCTATTACGCCTCGCGGTCGCTGAAATCGCGGCTGGGCGCCTGGGCGTCGCGGCAAAGTGAACCGCTCGCCTCGCGCACGGCGCTGATGGCCGAGGTGGCGAAGGTGACGGCGGCGCATGGCACCGCGCCGACGCGCCCGCCGTTCTGGGGCGGCTTCCGGATCGTGCCGCTCGAGATCGAATTCTGGGCCGATGGCGCCTTCCGGCTGCATGACCGGTTCCGCTGGCACCGCGCCGCGCCGGGCGCCGCCTGGGAAATCCTCCGGCTGAACCCCTGATCCTGACGCGGCGTCAGCCTGAAATGCCGCTCAAATTGGCTGCATTTCACGCTTCGCCAAGTGCAGCCTGCCCAAAAAGACAAGCCAAATCAGCTTGAATCCGGTTGCCAACCTGTGACAACTGGTCTGCAGCGCTCTGGCGGACCTCCACAGTCCCGGCGCATCAGAAAATGGACGGCAGCGGATGGTTGACGAAACGGGCGCGGCGCGTGAAGTCGCGGGTCGGGTGAAATGGTTCGACGCGGGCAAGGGCTTCGGCTTCATCCTCGACGGTGAGGGCGGACCGGACATTCTGCTCCACGCCAACGTGCTGCGCAATTTCGGACAAAGCTCGGTGGCCGACAATGCGGGCATCCGCGTGCTGGTGCAGGCGACGCCGCGCGGCGCGCAGGCGGTCGAGGTGCTGGAAATCTCGCCGCCCGAGACCGACACCCGGCTGGCGCCGATCGAGGATCTGGGCGAGACCGACCCCGAGGTGATCGCGGCGCTGCCGCTGGAACCGGCGCGGGTGAAGTGGTTCGACAAGGGCAAGGGATTTGGCTTTGCAAATGTCTTCGGGCGGCCCGAAGATGTGTTCATCCATGTCGAAGTGCTGCGCCGTTCGGGATTCGCCGATCTGGCGCCGGGAGAGGCGCTATGTCTGCGGGTGATCGAGGGGCGGCGCGGCCGGATGGCGGCGCAGATCACAAGCTGGGAAGCGGCGCTGCGCGCGCGCTGAGCCGGTTGTTCGGGCTGTCGGCGCTGGCTCTGGTCTGGGCCGGGGCGGCCTTGGGCGCGGAGTGCGACCGGGCCGGTTTCGCGGCGGCCCGGCAGGGGCAGGGGCCCGCGGTCTTGTGCATCGAGGGCGCAAAGGGTCCGGTACGGCTCAGCGTCGAGATCGCCGATACCGAGGCCGAGCGCGAACGCGGCCTGATGGGGCGGCGGGATCTGCCCCCCGGCACCGGGATGATTTTCGTCTATCCGACGCCGCGGCGGGTGGCCTTCTGGATGCATGACACGCCGCTGCCGCTTGACATGCTGTTCATCGACGCCGCGGGCCGCATCGAGTCGCTGAAGGAAAACGCCCGTCCCTATGATGACACGCCGATCTGGTCGGCCGGTCCGGTGCTTTACGTGCTGGAGATCGCGGGCGGGCAGGCGACGGCGCTGGGGCTGAGCCCCGGTCAACGCGTTGCGCCGCTTGACTGAGGCATTTCCCCTTTTCAGCGCCCGCCGCTGCCGTTATGGAAGGCAAAGCGGGGCGTAGCGCAGCCTGGTAGCGCGTCTGTTTTGGGTACAGAAGGTCGTGAGTTCGAATCTCGCCGCCCCGACCAATCCGAATTTCCATTTATAATCGACGGCTTAGGTGTGGTTTTGGTCGGCTGTGTGTTACAGTCTGGCGTGTGTAACACATGGGCTTTCCGGTTGGGCCGACTCGCCTGTGACATGAAAACGGGCGAGGTTTTCACCCCGCCCGCGTGCTTGATGATAACGCCGGGGATCAGGCGGCTTCGAGCCTGCGTTCGACGGCGGCAAGAACGTCTTCGAGAAGGTCCGGTGGTCTCTGCGCAAGGGCGTCATCGGCTTCGTCGCGTTCGAGCGATTTCAGAACAAGATCGCGCTTGATCCGCGCGACCTTGGCTTCAGCTTCGGCACGTCGAAGCTCGGCTTCGCCTTTCCTAGCCGCATAGGTAGCGCGCTGATCTTTCTTTTGTTTCTCATAGGCGACAGGATCGCGCTCTTCCTTCCACCGTCTCGCGTTACGTTCTGCGCGCTTTCGCTCATTCTCGGCCTTGATGTCGGCCAGCAGCGCTTCGAGCTTAGCCGTTTTCCATGCAGGCGCTTGCCTTTCGTTGTTGGCTGTCATGGCGTTATATTATCGCATAAACCTTCATCGGGCGGGGCGGCGTTGCAGCGTCGCCCCTTTCTTGTTCGGCCGCGCGCGCGATTGCTTCGCCAAGGTCAACCGCAACGTCGAGTGCGAGAGGGAACTCTCGTTTGGTGAGGCCGGAGACAAGCTTCAAGCCATTGCCCGCGCGTTTGACCTGAATACCCGACAGCGCGGCGAGCCCTTCGAGCCATTGCTTCTTGCGCTCGGGATCGACCGAGAGGGTCGCGGCCCCTTTAAGCACATCTGCAAGCGTCGGGCCTTGATCCATCGGCACGGCAGCGTCAAAGCCGTTTGCGGTGATGATGATTTCGGCGCCTGTCCTTTGCACGACGACACCGGGCACAGTCGCCGGGATGGTGCCAGCCGCGATCTCTGACCGGACGAACCGGGCGATCACTTCGGCAATGGTGGTGTGCCTCGCCTCGGCGATCTGGCGCAGTTGTTCGATACGTTCCGAGGGAAGGCGGATACACCCCCGCGCGACTGCGCGAGATCGAAGAGCTGGGCTTCGACCCGGCCTTGGACCGCGAGGGCCTGCGCCGTCTGAAAGCGATGACCTGACATGCCCCGCCCGCCCCATATCTGCGCCTGTGGCCACCTTGTGGCGCGCGCTGCACTTGCCAGAAAGACGCCGACCGCGCCCGCAAGCGCCGCCACGATGCAAAACGCCCCTCGGCCCGCGAGCGCGGTTACACGACTGATTGGGAAAAAGAGCGCGCGGCGTTCCTGCTTTGCCACCCCTGTTGCGCGCTCTGCGGGGCGGTGGCGAGCGTGGTCGATCACATCACCCCGCACCGGGGGAACAAGGCGCTCTTCTGGGACCGCTACAACTGGCAAGCGCTCTGCAAGCCCTGCCATGACCGGGTGAAGCAAAGGCAAGAGCGGGCGGGCGATGTTTGAGGCGCCTGCACGCCGGAACCCCGAGCGGAACCTGTGGCTTGAGGTGCTTTATCGCACGGTGGAAGACGCGACCAAAGGGCCGCGCCATGTGCCCAAGCCCGCCGACAAAGCCCTGATCATGCGCGAGGCGCGCGACTACCTGACCCGGCCGAGTCGCGACCTTGCAATGGTCTGCGCACTGGCCGGGGTGGACATGGGAGCCGTGATTGCCCGGATGCGGGAGAATCTATCAAAGGATCTGAGATCGGAGCGGCCGCGCGCAAAAATTGTTGACTCTCGCAAAATTTAATCAAGATAATGCAAAATTGCAGGCCATTTCTGGAGTCTCTTTTATGTCACTCGTAAGCTTTGCACCTCCCGGCTTGTTCAAATTTTGCGCACCGGAGCATAATATCTTCAATGGCTGCAATACTATTAGGGTTGGAACTCTTTGGGGCTTTAGAGATGAAGAAAATGCTCACCTTAGGGATGAAGGAGAGGGGACGTTAGATTATAAGATTCGATTTCCTGATTTAACGCCAGTTTCAAATGAATGGATTTCTGAAATCGGCGGAGATATCGCCAGAAATGTGCATATTGGTCAAATGCAGTTTTCCAACGGAATATTTTCCATCCGCGAAGCCAGCATTGCAGCCTCCTACGCGAATTGCTGGGTCTTTTGCGTATCAACCACTTCAGACGCGGCCGGAAATATTTCTTGTGCTCACAACTCCAAGTGGACCATACCGGGTGAAAAGGTTACCGACTTTGCGACATATATTGCGCAATTGCTTTGGGAAAGCGTTGATTTGCTTGATCTCCCCGCAACCATAAGAGACACAAAGAGTCTTCAAGAGATACAGAGAGGGCTGTCATTAAATGCGGAAATGCGCCCCGTCACTTATAGGGACAGAGTCATTATTGCAACATGCGAAGAAGACTTCCCCGTATCTGAAGTGAGAGCCCTGAAGGAGAGCATTCCATTTATTAAACCCAGATCATTTGAGTCCGAGAGAGAATTTAGATTTCTATTTCACTTGTCATATCAGGGCAAAAGAATTTCGATAGAGAACAGGCCAAAGATCCTCAAGTTGCGACCAATAGATTCTCTGGCGCAAGAGTGGAAACCCCGGGCATAAACGCACAACCTTATGTGCCGGGCGTGTCATTGATTTTGCGGAACCTTCCCCGGACCGGCGGGGGGAGGTCTGCGCAGGATGGGCGCTAAATAACTTTTTCGCAGACTCTTCAAACCGTTGAAGGCATGTGTTACATTATCACGCATGCCTTTCTTGACGAGTTTTCGAGTATGCCTTTCGTTACCGTGCCCGAGCTGAAAGCCCAGCTCAACATCGACCACGACCTTGATGATGCGCTTTTGTCGCACCAGATCGACGCAGCCGAAGCCCATGTCGCAAGCTTCATCGGTGCGCCGCTGACCGAGCCCCTTCCGGCCGCGATCCGGCAAGCGGTGCTGATGCTGGCCGCCTTCTGGTATGAGGCCCGCGAGGCCGCGCAGGCCGGGGGTGCGCCCTATGCCGTGCCATTCGGGGTGCATGACCTCTTGCAACCTCATCGGGTCTGGGTGGTCTGACATGGCCGAGCTGGACCTGAACGCCCAAGCCGCCCGGCTGGCGCGGCGCCTTGAAGCGATTCCCGCAACCGTTCTGGAATCCCTGCGCCCCGCCGTGGTGCAGGCGGCCGAAGACCTTGCCGCCACCGCGCGCAGCCTTGCCCCCGAGGCCGAGGGTGATCTGAAGGCGTCGATCGTCGTGACCCCGCCCGGCGCCGAGACCCCGGCTTATGCCGAAGGCGGCGGCCGTCGCATCGCGGGGGGCAATCAGGCGCTTATCACGGTGGGCAACCCCGAACAGCGACACGGCCACCTTTTCGAGTTCGGCACGAAGCCGCATGTGAACGCCGGGCAATTCGCGGGCACGCAGCACCCCGGCACCGCGGCGCAGCCCTTCCTTCTGCCCGCCGCGCGTCTGACCGAGGATCGCGCCCGGCGCCGGATCGCCCGCGCGATCGGTCAAGCCGTGCGCAAAGCCGCGCAAGGGGGGGATCATGCTTGACCCGGCTCTTGCCTTTCAAACCGCGGTGCGCGCGGCGCTGATCACCGCGCCCGAGGTGCTGGCCCATGTGCAGCCCGCGAACATTCGCGCAGGCAGCATCCGCCCCGAGCGCCTGCCTTCGGTGGTGCTGGGCGATGCCCGCACCGAGTTCCTGGGCTGCGCGGCCGGTTCGCAGCGTCTCGCGCGGGTGTTCGTGACGCTGCACATCTGGGCGCAGGAAGACGGTGCCGACACCGCGCGCCAGATCGGGGCGGCGATCCATGCCGCGCTGGAGTTCGGGCCGAAAGACACGGCCGAGATCAGCCTCGACGACTGGGCGCAACCGTGCCTGGTCTGGCTGCGCGACCCGCAGCCCGAAGGTGTGTGGCGCAGTCCGGCGTGTGTGACACATGCGGCTTTCCGGTTCGGCCGACTCGCCTGTGACGGGAAAGCGGTCGAGGTTTTCCCCCGCCCCAGGGCTTGTGGACAGTGTCGGGGATCAGGCGGCGTCGCTCCTGCATCCGATGGCGGCTCGAACGTCTTCGAGAAGGTCCGGCGGTATCGCTGCAACTGCGATCGCGGCTTCGGTCTCGGCGCGCTGCCGGGTCTTGCAGGGGCTGCCCTTGCCGCCCGCGCAAGCCCTGCGCGACGGCTCAGGGCAAATCGTCAAGCCGCATCGGATAGACCAGCGCCGCGGCTCCGGCCCCGGTGCCCAGATAATCCACCCAGGCATCGGTGGCCTCGTTGTAACGGCTGTAGCGCTCGATCTTTTCATGCAGCTCGTTCACCACGGTCTGCTGTTCGGAAATCGACAGACGAAGCCAGTCGTCGTTGGTGATCGCCATGATCCGCGACTTGTAGGGCAGCCCCTCAAGATATTCGCTGATCGCCGTGACATCGGCAAGGCTGGCATCGGCGCGGCGTTTCACCTTGTCCGGGCTGCGGCTCATGTCGGCCGCGGCCCCCAGAACCTGCGCAAAGAACTTGTCGGGGTCGATCACATTGTCCTCGGCGGACTGGACGATGATCTTCAGCGCCTCCTGCAAATCGCTCAACTCGGACTTGCTGATCAGCACCCGGATCGACAAGGGCTTGAGCCCGGGCCGGTCGAAGTCGCGATCGGCGACCACCGCCTCGAACACATCGGGGGCCTTTTCGCCTTTTTGCGAGCCAAGCCAGGCCAGATGCATGGTGCGCCCGACCGAGGCGACCGCGGCCAGGCCCGCATCCGCAGGGGCGGGCTCTGCGGCGACCCCGGGCGCATCGGGCAGGTTCGACGCGCCGTCCTGAAACCGCGTCACCTGATCGACGATGAAGGCGCCCACGTCATGGGCCTTTTGCCGATAGATCTCGGGGGTTCCCTGCTCGATCGGAAAATACAGCGGATCACCATTGGGTTGCGCGGCAAGGCGACGATAGGCGGCCTCGGCGGTGGCGTGGTCTTTCGCCCCCTTGGGGGTGCGCAGATGCATCACCATGATGGCCGCCCGCGCCCGTTCGCGCGCCAGCGCGCTCAACCCTTCGGCGCTCAGCCCGGTGGCAGAAAGCGGATCGCCCGCCTCGCGCGGGCCCGCATCGGTGACAAGCACGATGAACCGCGCCCCGAACCCGGTCCAGTCGATCGCGCTGATCGCCTGATCGATCCCGGCGTAGGAATCCTCGCGGAAACTGCGCGTGGAAACCCGGGCCTCGGTCATCTCTTCCATGCCGGCCAGGAACTTCTCCGGCGAAGCGCCATCTTGCAAGGTGACGAAGGTGCGGGTCTGATAGTCAAGACCCGGCACCGCGGCCGCATCGTCGCGAAAGCCGATCAGACTGAAGGCGAACTTGTCCGAGGCCCCCGATCGCCCCGCCTGCGCATAGATTTCCGTCAGCGCCGCGCGGGTGGCATCAATGTAGGGCTGCATCGATATCGTCGTGTCGACAACGAAAACGACCCCGGCGCGATAGCCGGAGCCCGGCGCGGCAGGAGCCGGGGCCTCCCCGTCCTCAAGCGGAACCTCGTCCGCGGCCGTCAAGGGGGCGGGGGCCGCCGCGGAAGCGGAGGGCGCCTCCGCCCGGTCCGGGTTCGCCCGTGCCACGGCAACCTGCAACAGGTTGACGAAATTCCCGTTTTCGAACACCGCCTCTTCCGAGGAGAGGATCGGCATGACGTAAAGATTGCGCCGCATGTCCACCGTCGTGCGCGGCCCGAGCGCGACCAACCGTTCGGAGCGCGGGCCACCGGCCTCGGCAGCCTCGGCTTCGGCGCGCAAGGCCGCAGCCGCAAGGGCCGGGTCCTCGGCCTCCACGACGCCATAGGCGCTGTCATAGCCGTCAAAGAACAGCAGCCGCCCGAGGTTTTCCGATCCTTCAAGCGTCGCAACGATGTTCTGCTTCCAATCGGTCGTGGCAGAGGCCCTGACCCAGAACAGATCCGCGCCGGTCTCCTCGGCCCCGACCTTCAGCCAATCGCCCTCCCGGGCATAGACATAGAACGCCTGCAGCGGTTTGAGCCTGTCGGGCAAGGGCTGGTCCGGGGCGCTGTGCCGCGGCGTGATCTCGCGGATCAGCACCCGCTGATGCAGGCTGGTCTTGCCCTCCATCAAAAGCGGCGTCTCGGCGCGCGACGGGCAGGCCAGGGCCAGGCTGCAAAGCGGCAGCCCAAGGCCCAGGAGCGCGCAGCGGATCAGCGCGGAAAAGCGCAACAGCGTCATGGCGAAACCCTTGCTTGCGCGGCGGCATCTTCGGTCAGCGCTGCCGCCTTCTGGTAAAATCGCTGCGCCGCAGCCGGATCGGGCGCGGCAAACGGGGACCGGGCCGGGTCATGCGTTGCCGGATCATACATCCGGGCAATGGCAAGCGTCGCCTCGCGGCGGATCTCGAGCGGTTGAACCGGGTCGTTGGCCAGCTTCATCAGACTGCCCAGCGCCGCATTGAGATTGTCCGCGCCCCCCGTGGCGATCAGCGCATCGACCCGTGCCATCGGATCGTCGTCCTGCAGGGCCTGCCCCGCCAGGGCGACGGCATCGGATCTGGCGGACCCGTGCTGGCCCATCAGCGCAAAACCCGCGCCGCCAAGCGCCAGAAGAACGACAAGGCCAAGCGCGATCAGCAGGCCTGCACGGGCATTCGCCTTCCCGGCGGCCGGTTCGACCGCAGGCGGCAGGGGCGGGACGGCAGAGGGCGGCGGCGCTTTGGCGGCGGGGGTCTTGTCCAGCCGGTGCGCGGTGTCAAGCAGGGCCTGCTCGAACAGCGGCACAAGGTCGGTGGCGCGTCCGGCCGGATCTGCGACCAGCAGCCGCTCCAGCACGCGGCACAACGGTTCCGAGATCCGCGTCCCGTCGATCCCGATATCGTCGCGCCGGTCTTCGATCGCAGCCAGCCCCTTGCCCTCGCCGGGCACGGCCAGCCCCGCCACCTTCATCAAGACCAGCCCGAGCGCATAGCAATCGGTGGCCGCCCCGACCCGGTTGCCGAACAACCCGAATTGCTCGGGGGCGCAAAAGTCGAGTTTGCCCGCAAACCCGGTGCCGATGATCGACTTGTCGGTGCCGATCGTGTCGGAGGCCAGACCGAAGTCGATCAGCTTGGCCTTTTTCACGTTGTCGCCCGGAATCAGGATGTTGTCGGGCGCGATGTCGCGATGCACCAGACCGAGCGCATGGATGCAGTCAAGCCCCTGCGCCAGGCGCAGCCCAAGCCCGAGAACATCGGCCGAACCCAGCCGCTGCCCCCGCGCCAGATAGTGTTTCAGCGGCTTGCCATCGACAAATTCCATCACGAGGAACAGGCGCCCCTCGCGGTCCTGCAAGGTGGTTTCATAGCGAATGATCGCCTCGTGCTGCACCGCGCGCAAATGCGTCGATTCCCGGCGAAACAGCTCGACCGCCTGCCGGTTGGCCGCGAAAGCGGGCGACATCACCTTGACCGCGACCGGATGCCCCGTGGCCAGATTGATCGCGCGGTAAGTGGCGCCCATGCCGCCCTCGCCCAGCAGGGACTCGATCCGATAGCTGTCCTGCACCACCGATCCGGGTTTCAGCACTTGCGTCCCAGCGGACATCCTTGTCCCCCCGCTCAACGTTTTTGCGGCATGCGCAGCGCAAAGGCGGCGTGTTTGGTGAAGGTGCGGATATCCATGATCTGAAAGCAGATGCCCGCAAACACGAAGGACATCGTGACCCCGAAGATGATCATCAAAAAGCCGAAGACCATCACCCAGGAGGGGTCCGGGACGCCAGGCACCCCCGAAAGCCGGATCACCATCGCGCCCAGATAGCACGCGCCCACCACCATCAGCGTGGTGGCGATCCAGATCAGCACTTCAAGAGACTTGTTGAGTGTATCGCGCATTGGAACCCTTTCCTTGACTTACTTGAGATCGGCGGCGGCTTTGGCCATCGCCGTGAAATCCTTGGTGATCAGTGACATATCGGCGAAGCCCTTGGTGCGGCGGGCGTCCAGATGGGTTTCCAGAAGCGCCAGGCACGAGCCCCGCCGGGCCGAGCGGGCCAGGATTTCGGGCCGCAGATACTGCAACTGCGCCTCCAGCAGCGCGGCGGAATAGTCCGCCCCCAGCCCTTCGACGAGATCGGAATATTCGTTCACCTCGCCCTCGGTCAGGGCCTTCAACTCGCGCAGCTTCTGCAAGGCCGCCTCGCGTTCGGCACGCACCTCGGCCGCCAGAGCGGTGTCATGCGCGGCCATCGCCGTCATCTCCATGCTGTCGTAATCGGGCAGCAGCATCGAGATGGCAAAAGCGTTCAGCAGCCGTTGCACCGCCTGATCGCACACCATCACCGAGGCGGAAATCACCATCCGCAAGGTGCGGTCCCGCTGCGCGTTGCGCTCGGCCTGGGCGGCGTCGATCACCGCGCGGATACGCTCGATGCGGGATTTCTCGCGCCCGTCCGCCGCCGCCGCCGCCAATTGCTCCAGCAACTGCCGCGCCTCGGTTTCCGTGGCGGTGCCCTTCAACCCGGGATCGGGCCGCGCCAGATCGTCAAGCGCCCCGATCAGCGCCGCCTGCTGGTCGGGCGCGGTGATCGACAGGGCCGAGATCACCAGCCGGGTGCCGGTGAAGCGGTCGCTGGCCACCGTGCCCGAAATCAGATCATAGGGCGCGACCTCGTAGCGGATCGCCTGACCAAGGCTCTCGGCCGGGGTGCGCGCATCGCCCCCGCGCTTGACATAGCCGCCCGCCTGCCCGTGCATCCTGCCGTGCCGCACCATGTAAAAGGGCGCGCCGATGATTTCGGCGGCATTGCCAAGCATGTCATGCAGTCCCAGCGCATTGGGCTTGAGCGTGCCGATGATCTGGATCTTGCCGCCCGCGCTCTCGGTGCCGCCATAGGCCACGTATTCCGACAGGCTTTCGCCCTCTGCCAGCGGCGGCAGCGGCGCGCGAAACTGGGCCTCGGACAGCGCCGTGCCGCCGCGTTCGGCGAATTCCCATTCCTCCTCGGTGGGCAGACGCAGAAAGGCCCGCGTAGCGCCGACGGCGGGCAGCATCTGCGGCGCGGTGTGCAACAGCCAAAGCGTGTAGCTTTGCGCGAACAGATCGTAGTCGATCTTGCTGTGACCGACGGCGGGCAGGAAATCGCGCTTGCGCGGCGCCTTGTCGGGACATTCCGGCGCGGTCACGGCGGTATATTGCGCCTCGGCCAGTTCGTATTTCGCCATCCAGAAATAGCCGCGCGCCGAGCTGCCCGCCGCGCTGTCCGCCGCGCCGTCCGCATCCGAAAACGGTCCCGAGACGTAACCGCGCCGCAGCCCGTCAAGATAGGGCTGCGCCTCTCCCTCCTGACCCAGAACCACCGCGACATCGCCGATCGCCCCCTCGGTGTTCGGCGTGTCGATGCGACGAAACACCATCGCCCCGCCACAGGGCATGGGCAGGGTCAGATCTCCCTCGGCGGGTTGCGGGTTGTAATATTTTTCCTCCCAGGTGATCGCAGGCGCGGCCGCGGTCTGCGCGAAAACCGCACCCGACATGGTGGCCAGCGCAGCCGCCGTCGCGATCATCGTCATCCATCCCGTCCGCATCGGTCCTGTCCGCATCGGCATGCCTCCGTCCTCATCCTTCCCGCAGCACGTCTTCGGCCCCGATGCGGTCGATCGCCCGCACCGCCCAAAGCGCCGCCGTCACCGCCGTCACGATCCCGAGCAGCAATGTCACGCCGATATCGCACAGCCGCAGCCGCGCGACGGTTTCGCCGGTCGTGCTTTCGAAAAGCCGGTTCACCGCCAGATCGAGGCCCAGAACCAGCGCCAGCGTCAAAACGATCCCGGCCATCACCAGGATCAGCGATTGCAGCATCGGAACCAGCCGACGCCGCCTGTTTGCCATGCCGATCAGCGACAACAGGCTGAAGGCAACCCGTTGACGCGCCACCATGGCGCGCAGATTGGCCGCCATCGCCGCCCAGAACCCCGCCACCGCCAAAGCCGCGATCAGCGCGTAAAGAAGCCCGAGCGTGTCTCGAAACCCCAGCAGAAGCTCGGCATTCTGCGCCCGCGGCCGGGTCTCCACGCCTTGGGCCCGCAAGGCCGCGGCAAGCGGGGTCAGGTCTTCCAGACGGCGGGCATAAAGCCGGAACGAGGCGTAGCTGTCGGGCTCGGCCCGGGGGCTGCGCCAATCGGCCGGGGTGATCGCGGGATCGTCGCGAAACATCTCGACCGCCAGAAGATCGGGCAGCGCCAGAAACAGCGCCGCGCGCGGATAGCGCACCGCGGGCAGGACGCCGAGCACTTCGAGATCCGCCCGTGCCGCCTCTTGCCGCCCGTCGATATCGCGCGCGATCAGGATCTCGACCTGTCCGCCCGCCTGCAGCTGCAGCGCCTTGGCCAGCGTCTCGCTGAGCACCACCCCCCCGGGCGCGACAAAGGGGGCCGCCCCCGCGAGCAGCGGATCGCCTTCGCCCGATCCGATCAGCGTCACCGCGCGCGCGGTCTCGCGGCCCGCGCTGTTGCGCAGGGCATTGGCCTGGGCGTTGATCGAGCGCGTGGCGGGCATCGCGAAAGCCACGTCGGGCCGCTGGCGCAACAGCTCGAAAAACGCCGCATCGTGCCGCCCCGCCCCGACCGCGATCAGCTCGCGGTTGGCGGGGTCCTCGACAAGCCGATCGACCATCGCCTCGATCACGCCGTTTTTCAGCGACAGCACCACCAGAAGCGGCGCCAGCCCCCCCGCCAGGGCCGCAACGAAACACAGGCTGGCCAGCCATTCGTGCCGCATCTCGCGCCAGGCGATCATGAGCGCCTGTTTCATGCCGCCTCCTGCCCGGTAAACAGGCTCACCTGCACCCCCTCGCGGTCGATGACCAGCCGGTGACGGCAGCGCGGCGCCCCGCCAAAGGCGCCCTCGGCCGCCTTGTGCGAGGCCAGCAACACCGCCGCCCCCGCCGCGGCGGCCAATTCGGCGATCAGCGCCTCGACCGCGGCGGTATTGGCCGGATCAAGCGCCGAGACCGGCTCGTCCAGGAGCAGCAGGCGCGGCCGCGCCCACAGCGCCCGGGCCACGGCCGCGCGCTGGCGCTGGCCGACCGAAACCTGATCGGGCCGCCGCCCCAGCAGATCCGCGATGCCCAGCCGGTCAAGCACATGGCGGCTCCAGTCCGGATCGGGCGCAAGGCCGGTCAGCCGCATCGGCAGGGCGATATTCTCGCCCAGCGTCAGGAACGGCACCAGCCTTGCGGTCTGCAACACGAAGCCCAGAACGTCGGGGGGCGCGCAATGCGCCCGGTCGACGGCGCCGCCCGTCACCGCCCGACCGCACAGCCGCAGGCTTTCCCCCGGCATGCCGCCACCCGGGATCGCCGCGCCGATCAGCCCGAGCGCGGTGCTCTTGCCGGTGCCCGAGGCACTGTCGAACACCCGCACCTCTCCGGGCTCAAGGTCAAGCCGGTCGATGACCACGGCGAATTCGGGGCTCAGCCTGATCCCCAGATTGCGCACCTGCAGCACCCGCCCGGTCATCCGCGTGCCTCGGTCGGGATCAGCGACACCGGCTCGGAGCCCATCACGATGCGGGAGCGCGAGGTGATCTGCACCGGGCGGTTCGGGACCAGTCGGCGGCCATCGACCAGGGTGCCGTTGGTCGAGCCCAGATCGGTCAGCATCAGCCGCCGCCCTTCAAGGCGCAGCCCGGCATGCAGGCGGCTCATCCCCGCGCCATCGACGCGGATATCGGCCTCGGGGCCACGTCCGATGCGCAAGCCGCGGCTCAGCCGGTCACGATCGACGCCATGCCGCAGATCACCGCCGAACACCAGCGTCAGAGCCGTGGCCCCGGGGCGCCCGGTTCCGGGAAGGATCAGCGGCTCCGGGGCGGGCCCCGACGCAAGCTCCGGCGCGGGCCGGGACCGCGCCGCCAGCACCGCACCGCCGATCACCACAAGCGCGGCGGCGAAGGCCATCGCCGCGACCGCCCAAGTGGGAAGCCGGAACACCATCTTCGGCAGGCTCTCGGCGGGGGCGGCAGGCCGCGTCGCGGTTGCGGGGGGCAGCGGCGCGGGGGGCAATGGCGCGGGGGCCGGCGCTTGCGCCAGCGCCCCGGCCTCTGCCCCGGGCCCGGCGCAATCGCTGCTTGCGAGCTGAAAGGGAATGCCATGATCGTCCAGAAATCCGATCATCTCGGGCGCCCCGATCGCCCAATAGGTGTCGTTGGCGGCATCGCCCTCGCCGCTGTCTGTCGCCACCGCGGTATTGAGCCCCACGACCTGGGCGCAGCGATCCAGCAAGGGCCCGCCCGAGTTGCCCGGATTGATCGCCGATGTGTGCTGCACGATGTCGAAACGCGTGTCGCTGCCGGGATCGTCCCAATTGGCATGGGTGATCTTCGACACATTGCCGCTGGTCAGCGTCGAGATGAAAAAGTCCGGATCGAAAAGCGTCGTGCCCAGAAAATCCGAGGTCCCGGGAAAGCCGATCGCCTCCACGCTTTCACCCTTGCGCGCAAGCTGCCGACGGATCGGCAACGCCTTGATCCGGTGCCGGTTCGAAGGATCCCTGCCGCCCGCATTCGGGCGCAGCGTCAGCACCGCCAGATCGATTTCGGCGCTCTGGGCGGCGATCTCGGCATCATAGACGAAAACCGCGCCATCCTGATGAAACCCCACAAGGATCGTGCTGGCGCCCCTGATCACGTGATGGTTGGTCAGAAAGTGAAGCTCTGCCCCCTGTGCGGCGCGCCCCAGAATGAACCCCGAACCGGTTCCGACGCTTCCGGGGCCCTCGACCAGCACCCGGCCCACGGCGGGATCGGCGGCCGAGACGATCATCTCGAGCGAAGGCGTCTGGGCAGGGGCAACGGCAGGAAGGCCCCCGCCCGTCAGCGCAAGGCAGGTCAACACCAGCCCCGCGCCGCAGGACAGGCGCGCAGGGGCAAGGCGACGCAGTCTGAGGGTGGTGCTGCGCATCAGAATTTCTCCTGCGGGATCAAACCGAAAAGCGTCGCGCCAATGGCAATGCCCAAAATGATCAGAAGCATCGTGACGATCTTGGCGCGGTCGGATCGCGGTCCGTCGGACTGGATATGCGGCACTGGCCGAGGTCTGGCGGAGGCCGCGACCTCCTCGCTGGCGCCGGGAAGGGGAGGGGGCGTCGGACCCGCGCTCGGGCCGCCGGGCAGCGGCCCCATCCGCTCGATCGGGCGGCAATAGTCGAGCGCGGTCTGCGGCCGGTCCTTGGGCATCAGCGCGCAGCCCCGGTCGATCAGCGCGAGAAGCGTGTCGGAATGGACCGTCTCGACGCGATTGCGGCGCAGCATCTGGCGCACCGGCACATAAGGATCGCTGCCGCTGCGCGCCTGTTCCTCGGCACGCAAATCGGCGGGCGGGGGCACGCTTTGGGAGATCCATTCATAAAGCACGACCGACAGGGCAAAGAGGTCGGTCCAGGGCCCTTCGATCAGGGTCTGTCCCCCGGTCCGGCTGCGCGGCAGGCCGGGGAATTGTTCGAGCGCCCCGTATTTGCGCGACAGCATCGAGCCCAGCCCGCGTCCCTGGCCGATCCGGCGTGCCGCGCCGAAGTCGATCAGAACCGGCGCGCCCGAAGCGGTCATGATGATGTTGGAGGGTTTGACGTCGCGATGGATGAAGCCCGTCTTGTGCACGGCGCTCAAGGCCCGGCACAGCGTGACGATCAGTTTGCGCAGCTGTCTTTCGTCGGGCAGTTCGCCCGACTGCGCGCGCAGACGGGCAAAGACGTCCAGCGGGTCTCCGGCGACATAATCCATCAGACAATAGGCGGTTCCAAGCTTCTCGAAGGCGCCGCGGACCCGGACAAGGCCCGGTTGACGCGGCAAATCCTTGAGAATGAAGGCTTCCTCCAGAAAGGCCTTGCGGCCGATCTCGAAATTGCGTGCCGCCTCCTTGCCGTCGCGCGGCAGCACGATCCCGTCTGCGGCCCGCCGGGCGAAATCCGACGGAAAATATTCCTTGATCGCGTAATCGCCCGCCCCGTCCTGCGACCGGGCGCGATAGGTGATGCCAAATCCCCCTTGCCCCAACGGGGCGTCGAGCACGAAGCCCGCGATCTTCGTTCCGACCGGCAGCGCGTCCTGCATCGGTCGTTACTCCCCCGCCGGTGCCGCCGCGGCGCCGCCCCCGGTCCCGGCTTCGGGGGGCAGATTTTTCGGCACAGGCAGAGGCGAGGTCGTCAAGATGGCCGGACCCTGCGGCTTTTCCGTCGCCTCCGCAGCCTGCGGGGCAGAGGTCGCGGCCCCGGTCGCGGCTTCGGGGACCGCCTTCTCCTCCTTGGGCGCAGGGGGCGGCGTCACGCCCTCGGGCGCAATCGCATCGGGGGGCGGGATCGCATCGGGGGCCGGGCGCGCCGCGTCGACCGTCGCCCGGCTTTCCGGTGCGCCCTCGATCAGCCCGTCGTCCGTTGCCGCGGGGGCATCGGCCGGATCGGTCGCCGTCGCATCAGCTTCCGTCCGCGGCGTGCCCTCTGGCGGCGGGGGCGTTTCAGGCACGGCCAAGCCCGGAGCCTCGGACCCCGGCCGTTCCCGATCGCCGTCGTCACCACCGGGCGCGGCGGAATGCGGTCCGGCCTTCGGCGAAGCGGCGTCGGGCGCGGGCTTGGCGGAGGTCGCGTCTTCGGTCGCGGCGCTCTGGCCGGGGGCTGGCGGGGTCTCTCCGCCCCAGCCGATCAGATAGATCAGCGTCGTCAGACCCGCCACCAGCAGGGCCGCGCCACCGATCGCCGCCGCAGGCGGCACCTTGGACAGCAGCGAATTCCGTTGGTCGAAGAGACTGCGGGTGGACAGCAGCCGCAGCGCCGAGGGATCGTAGCGGGCCACGACGACGGTGGTATTGTCCTGCCTCGGGGCCCGTGCCGCATCGACGGCATTGAGCAGATCGGCCGCAATCTCCTGCGGCGCGCTGCGCCCGGGCTGCGACAGGATCTGACGGATGCGGCTTTCGTCCAGGGTCTCGAGCCCGTCGCTGGCCAGCAAGAGGATGTCCTTGCGCTCCAGCTGGATCGAATTGGCGTCCACCAGGGCGATCTTTTCGCCGATCAGCGCCGATCTGAGGGCATTCTTGCGCTGGTGCGCCTCGGCATCTTGCGACCGGATCTTGCCCGCGCGCACCAGTTCGGCCAGTTCGCCGCGCACCGAATGATCGGCGTTGAGCCGACGCAGCACGCCGCCGCGCAGCAGATAGAGGGCGCTGTCCCCGACCGAAAGCCAGTAAAGCCTGCTGCCCAGTTTCATCGCCGCCACCAGCGTCGAGCCCATCCCCGCCAGCTGCGGCTCGCGCGCGATGCGTTCGCGCAGGGCGGCATTGGCGACCTCCATCGCCTCGAACAGGCGTCCGGCGGGCTTGGGATTGCGCGATTGCGCGATGCAATGGCGCTCGAACGTGTCGATCACGATGCGCGAGGCCACCTCGCCGCCGACATGGCCGCCCATGCCGTCCGCCAGAACGATCAGATAATCGGTTGCCGGGTCGGTCTCGCTTTGACACGAGATCGCATAGGCATCCTCCTGCCGCTCGCGCGCGCCCAGACCCTGCCTGCCGACGGCGACGCTCATTTGCCCTCGCCGTCGCCCGCCAGGTCCGCCCAGTCGAACCCCGCATTGCAAAAGGCGACGAAGCGCACGGCGGTCTGTTTGGTCAGCTGGATCGTCGTATAGTTCTCAAGCGTCACCGGCATCGCGATGATCTGCCCGTTCATCCGCGAAACGTTCTTGCCGGTGCCCGGCACCGCCATGAAGCTGCGGCTTTCGTCGTCATAGATGATGCGCAAATGATCGTGCGAGGAGATCTGCGGATCGCCGAAAGGCATCGGGACGCGTTCCTCGTCGGACCGGCCCAGCGTGTTGAGCCCGGCCCCGATCTGCATCGACCGGCCCATGCCCGGCCCCTTGATCACCACGAGCCAGCCGGTCACGGGGTCTTCCATCGCGGCGGCGCCGTCCTCCTCGATCGCGCGGCCGATGGCGATCTGGGTGCGGTCCGCGCGCGCGCTCGTGCTCAGCACCGTCTTGGCCTCTCCGAGCGGGGTCACCGTCGTGTCCGTCCAGCCCGCGCCCAGCGTCTCGGTATAGGCATTCGCCGGATCGGTTTCGGCAAAGGGGGCATCGGCGTCATGTTCGAGCCCTTCGAGCCAGCTCGTCTTGTCGGTTCCACCCATGTCATACTCCTGTTTCTGGCCGCCTCGCGCGGCCGATGGGACTTGCTTCGGGGCGCCGTTCAGGCCAGCACGAAACGAACCGAAAGATCCCCGAATGTGAGCGTGTCGCCTGCCTTGATCGCCTTGGCGCCGGTGATGATCTTGCCGTTGACCCGGGTCTTGTTCAGGCTGCCCGCATCGGTCAGGTTGAAGCTGTCGGGGCCGGCTTGCTCGAGCTCGGCATGAAGCCGCGAGATGCTCTTGTCCTCGAGAACCAGTTCGCAGCTGTCGGAGCGTCCGATGCTGACGCGCGCCTTGCGAACGGCCAGCCGCTCGCCGGTATCGGTCCGCACGAGCCAGGCGCGCGGCGCGGGCAGGGCGACGTTGGGGGCCGGCGGCGGCGCGGGGGGCAGATCCTCGGGAAGATCAAGCGGAAAGTCCGCCTCAAGGTCCAGCTCGGGCGCCGATTTGCGCGTGAGCCCCAGCACCAGCCCCACGATCAGCAGCACCGCCGCCAGACCGCCACCCGCCGCCCACCACATCAGCTTGAGGCCCTGCCACTCGCGCTCATACCAGGGCTCGGGGGCCGGGGCGGCGGCCGGTGGCTTGGCGGGCGGCGCCGGTGTCACTTCGGGCGGATTGCGCAGCGCCTCGGGCGTGAAGCGCGCCGTGATCAGTTCCTCGTCGTAAACCCCTGGCACCCCGGCGCGCGGCTTGCGCAGCGTCACGGTGATGTCGGCCTCGACCGGGGCCCCCTTGGGGACGATGAGACCGGAGCTGTCGGCGGCGCGGTTCACCGTGGCAAGGAACTCCGCGACATCGGCCGCGACCCGGCCCTTGTCCCGGCTTTGCAGCTCGATCCCCTTGCTGGTGCCCAGCGTCCCCTCGCTCAACTTTTGCAGGTAATCGAGACCGCTGCCGTTTTCCACCACGCCGACCGGACGCCAGAAAAGCCCCAGCGTCGAGATCGTCACCCCCTTTTCGGCCGCCGCCAGGGACACTTCGGCAATCGTCCGGTTGCCCTCTTCCTGGCCGTCGGAAATCACGATCAGGTTGCGCAACACCGTCGAGGATCGTGCCGCCAGAACGTCGATCGCGTCGCGGGTGCTGGTGGCGATGCGGGTGTTCGAGCCGCGCAACTCCAGCGTCTCGACGATGCGGGCCAGCGCTTCGTGGTCGGTGGTGAAATCGGACAGGCGTTCAAGCGATTCGCTGAAGCCGTAAAGCGCCACCGGCTGCCCCGCGGGCAAGCCGCGCAGCACCTCGGCGATGACGCTGCGCTCGCGCGGCCAGCTGGGCTTGCGCGCAAGGCCCAGCGCCGGGGTGGTGTCGATCAGCACCATCGTCTCCGCCAGCCGCAAGGCGGGGTCGATCTCGGCCAGATCGCGCTTGAGCGCGAAATCGCCCTTGGCCGCACCGGCTTCGACTTTCGAAATACGGTCGCGTTCGCGGCTTGGCGGCACCCGCAACACGCAGCTGTCCGCGGGCGCGGGCGCCTTGGGGGCACAGTCGAGCACGGCCAGACCCTCGGCGGGAAAGCGCGTGGCCGCGGCCGTCGTGCCGGGCGCGGGCTTGTCATCAGGGCCGATCTGCTGGGCCGCGACGGGGGCGGCCATCGCAAGCACGGTGGCCGCCATCGTCATGGCGGTGCGGAAACGCGAAGTGGTCTTCATCTGGGTGTCCCCCGTCTTGCGCATTCAGCTGGGGCGCCGTCGCCAACCGGGCCGCGCCACCGTCGAGCCCCGGTCAGCGGGACAAGGCTCTGATCGACGCCGAAAGGCGGCGCAACTCGGCCCGTGTCACCGCAAGATCGCCCCCGGCCTCCACATCGGCCTGCACCGCGTTGATCTGCCCTTCGAGCGCATTCAGCTGCGCCAGCTTTTCGGGATTGCCCGCCACCTGCGCCCGTGCCGCCGCAGCCTCGCCCCGGACGGCCGCAATCTGCGACTTCAGCGACGCGATCGATTGTGCGTTGGAGGCCGTTTGCGATTGCAGCCCGCCGATACGGGCCTGGGCGGAATTGTTGTTGCGAATGATCGCGGCCGCTTCGGCATCCTTCGCGGCAATCTGCCGGTCATATTCGCCAGTGTTGAGATTGCGCACATTGTCGAAAAGATGGGCCGTCTCCGGATCGGTGGAACCGCTGCACCCGGACAGTATGACGGCACCGGGCAAAAGCAGCGCGAAAAGAAAGCGTGTCATCATGAGATTTCCTCGGACCGGTTGAAAGCCGACGCCTCCCGGTCAAATGGGCGGCGCCGGAAAACTCAATTGGCGATGGCCAGAAGTTTGCGGTTGCGCGCCAGACGCGCCTGGGTGCTTGCCGCGGCGCTCGACAGCGTGGCCAGATTTTTCTGGCCGCCTTTCGACGCCGCCTGCAATTCGTTGCGCGTGGTACTCATGTTGCGTTCGCTCGTGGCCAGCGCGGCATCGACCGTGCGCCTGTTGGCGTTGATCGCATTCAGCCGCGCCCGGTAGGAGGCATCACTGATCTGCTTGTTGGCAAGTTGCCGCTTGAGCGAGGCGATTTCGGAATTTTGCGACCGCAGAACCGCGCGCAGGCTGGTTTCGACGCCGTTCAGCTTGGCGCTCACCCCCTTGAGGTTGGCCAGAACCTGATCGCGCTTCACCAGTTCGGTCTTTTTCGCGGCCGCCGCCTGACCGACCTGATTGCCCGCGACCCCGCCCGCGACGGCGCCCAGCGCAGCCCCCCGGGCGCAATCATCGCCGTCGCCGCCCATCAACAGCACAAGGCCGCAGCCCGCCAAAGCACCAACCGCGGCCCCTTCCAGGGTGTTGCGCACGATGATGTTGCTGGTCACCTGATTGAGGCTTTTCGCATCGGCTTCCAGCTGTCGCTCGGCCGGGGTTTTCTGGGCCGATACCTAGGCCAGCCCGACCCCGCCGCCCCCCGCCATGCCCCCCGTGGTCTCGGTGCAGGCGCCAAGCCCCATGGACGCCAGCAGAAGGCTGGTCACAATCACCTTGCGCATCACAGATGCCTCCAATCTTTTGTCGAATATCTTGCGCAGAGATTATATCCAGTTTCTCGAATCTCAACACAAATTTGTGTCCTCAATGTGATAAAATACAATATATTCATTCGGCACTCATATTTAAAGACGCCATCTTGTGCGCGTGGCGGTTTCCATTGCGGTCAAAACAATTTCCCGTCCGCATTCATGCCAACCCGGAAATATGGACTCGCGCAGCGGCAGGACGATTGGCAAGATCGGGATTGATTCGGCCGGAAGGCTGCAAATGGAATTGGAGGAGGCTGCAGTGCCGGCAAGGACGCGACGCCAGTCCCCGCTTCACAATTTGTTTTCGCGTTACATGCGGGTGGCAAGTGTGCTCGGAAGCTTTTCCGACATCCTTTCGGTCGGCGGCACGATCGCGGGATTGTTTGGCTGGGTGGCTTCCGGAAACGATCTGGGGGTTCCGCAACTCCCGCTCGATCAGGCGCCGCTACCCATTCGCATGGCGCTGTTCTGGCTTTTCTCGGCGGGTCTTGGCTGGGTTCTGGGTCTGATCGTGCAAGTGCTGCGTCACCATGCGCGCACCGTCCGGTTGATGATCTCGCTTTTGGCGACGCTGGTTGCTGCGGGGTTTCTCACCGGCTTTGGCGATTGGCTGATCGCTCCGCGCCACCCCTCGGATCTGCCGCAGCAGTTCGTGCTGACCTTGCTTGGCGCCATGGTGGCGATGCGCTGCACGGTCGAGAACCTGTCGGCCAGCCGGACCGGTGTCGGCGCGGCCGAAGTCGAAGAGCGAAGCCTTGTGCTGCTGGCCTTTGCGATCTCGACCGCCGCGTTCCTCGTGTTCATCGAACTTGGAGCAAACTGATGGCGGGCAGCGGATCTCTGGAGGGCAGGGCGGCCGCGTCGTTGCTGCTTGCGGCCGGAACGATGGACCTGCTGACGGTCTATGGCCTGGTGCAGCTGGCAGAGCCGTTCGTGGCGCGGGAGGCGCGGGAAATCCTGCCCGCCGAGGTCGCCCCCTATGCGAATGCGGTTCTGATCTTGTTCGCATTGGGGGCGTTTTGGGTGGTCACCGACGTGGTCCTGTCGGGGCACAGCCCGGGACGCATCGCCTTGGGGCTGTCGATGCGCGACCGCGAGGGGCGCCCGTTGTCGCTGCCGCGGCGGATCACCCGGGCGATCGGCCGGGTCATGTTCGGCGGGCTGACCGGTTTGCGCGTGACCGGGCTTGCGGGCTATGACCGGATGGCGGGAACGGTCTGGTACGGGCCTTTGGGGGTTCCGCCGACGGCGGCGCGGCGCATCGCCTTTCTCAACGGTCGGCTGGCGGGGCGGTCGGTGGCCCTGGGCAAGCTGCCCGGATATGCACCGGCGGCCCCCATCCGCATCGGGCGCGACCGCAAATGGGCGCAGCTGCCGCTCGACGATCCCCGCGTCTCGGGGCAGCATTGTCTGCTGCGGGTCGAGGGGGGCATGGCTCACGTTCGGGATCTGGGGTCACAAAATGGCACGCTGATCAATGGACGCCCTGTCACGCCCCAGAAATGGTCGGCAGTTCCGCCTGGCGCAGAGATATCGGTCGCCGGATTGCGCCTGTTGCTGCGGTAATCCCGCCGCGAATCCCGCCGTGCGCGGGGCGCGTGCGAAGGACGGGGCGCCTGAACCGCAACTTGGCAATCCCGCGACATCAGGCGGCTGCAATCAGTCAGCCCACGCCTTTCCCGACCCTTTCGGCGTCTTGCTTAAACCTGGGACATCGCCCAGATTGACGGAATACAAGCATCACGATTTGAGACCCGCAATGCTCGCAGTCCTTGTTTCGCTTCTCCGCATGATGCTGTTTTATGCGCTTTACGTCATGCTGTGCCTGTTCGCGATCGCTCTGGGGCTGCCAAACTGGCCGGTCGGAGCCCAGATGGCTTTGGCATTCGGGGGGCCGGCGGTCTTGGTCTGGGCGCAGGAAAGACGGCGCCGCAAGCGGCGGCTTCGTCGTGACACGGTTGAAACGCCGGACAATCCGCGTCATGCGCAAAACGCCCGGGTCAACGCGCCGCCGCCGCTTCCGCCCGTAACGCCGGGCGCGGCATTGCCCGGGGCCGTCTGGATCGGGCGCGGCAGCCTTGAAACCGGCAAAGCCGCGCCTGCCCCGCAAGTCTTGCCACAGCCGACAGAGGCGCCCCGCCTGGACGCGAGGCCGGATGCGACGGGGGATGCGACGGGGGATGCGGCGGGGGACGAGAGCCTGCGGCGGGACCGCGAAGCCTTGCGGGCGCAACGCGAGCGCGCAGAACAGCATCGGCTTGGACAGAACGACTGGAGGAACAATCGTCAAAGGGAGCTGGAAGAGCAGCGCAGGGCCAGTCGTGACGAACCGCCGCAACAGCAAGCCTTGGCAAAGCGCCCGACACCGGCGCGTTCCTTGCAAGGCTGGGTTCCGGGCCATCAGAGCGTCGATCTGGCCGGGCGCGATATCGGCGGGATGGTCTATGTTGGCACTCCGCTGCGCCTTGGGGGCGAGGGGTATTCCAGGAAGAGCCGCCCCTATATTGATCCGACGCTGTCGGTTGCGGCCTACGGCGCCGACAAGGAGGGCAAAGAGATGCCCTACTGGCCAGGTTATTCGGAGATTTCCCCGGTTTGCCGGGCCACCTATCTCGATTGGCTTGCGGGTGGCCGCAGGGATGCCAGCTATGACCCGGGCTACATGTTCCTGTATTTCTATGGACTTGAACGTCGTTTCTTCATCGATCAGGCGCCCGAAGAGGAAAAGCGTGAGATCCTCGAGGAAGTCAGGCGCCTTGCATCGCTTTACGCCCACAACGGATCGGCGCAGCGCTATCTGGGCGAGTTCATCCAGATCGCGCAGATCGCGGTTCGTGACCCCGCCGCGTCGGAGCCCCTGTTCGATTTCCATGGCTGGGAGCTGCCCTTTGGCGTGAAGGCCGCGATCGGAACGAAGATTGCGCAGGGGGAACCGCTTGGCTGGGATTGGACGCTCAGCTGGCTGATCTGCCATCCCGAGCATCCGATGCGCACCGCATCGAAACGCTGCGCCGAGGAATTTCGCGCGCTCTTTCGGCTGCGTTTCGAAGCGCGATTTCCCGAGGGCCTGAAGGTCACCAAGCCCCGCAAGAGCCTTGAGGCCCGGTATCAGGCCGCGTCGCAGGAGTTTCAGGCCGATCTTTCGCCGCGGCTCGACGGCAAGCCCTTGCCCGATATTTCCGGGGTCCGGAAGCCGGTCGAGATCGCCCGGGAAATCGCCGATGAGGTTACGGAAGCGCTTGAAAGGTTCAGCCGCTATCTTGGGCGCAACCCGGAAGGCCGTGGGAGTCTTGAGGCCCATGCCCTGCTGCCGCCGGAATTGCGCGCGCTGTTCCCCTCGACGCAGCTGGAAGCGCTGAGGGCCTGGGCATCGGAGCGCGTGGCGGCAGGGGGGCTTGTTCCCGCGACGGATGTGATCGCCCGGATCGAGGGCACGCGGCCCGAAAAGCTCACCAAGGCACAGCTGACGGGGGCTGCCGACACGCTGGCCCGCATCGGCTTCGGGCTTGCGCCCGATCCGCGCTTTGCCTTGCGCGCCCCGAAAGTCGATGAGCCGCTGGTGATTTTCGCGCTCGAGGCACCGGTCGAGAACCTCGAGGACGTGTCTGCGGCCTATCGGTTGGCGCTTCTCGAACTGGCGCTTGGCGCCGTGGTCGTGCTGGCCGATGGTGTGGTGTCCGAACCGGAGCGGCAGGCGCTTCTGGCGCGGATCGCGCGGGCAGACCAGATCTCCGAACCCGAGCGGTTGCAGCTGAAAGCCAACATGGAATGGCACCTTGCCGTGCCGCCCGATAGCGCGCTCTTGCGCCGCAAGCTCAAGGAGGCCGGCCCCGAGGCGCAAAGCGCCCTGCGTGCCGCGCTGGTGGCCGCCGCCCATGCCGACGGCTTGATCCAGCCAGAGGAGGTCGCGCAGATCGAGAAGCTCTACCGGGCGCTTGGCCTCGATCCGGGGCTTGTCTATTCCGATATCCATGCGGGCGATGATGTCCCGGTTCGGGTCCGGCCCGCCAGCGCCGGAGCCCCGGGCGAGCCGATCCCGGATCAGGCATCGGCCCCCCGCCGCGCGCTCGATCCGGCGCTGATCGCGGCGATCCGCTCGGATACGGCGCGTGTTTCCTCCGTCCTGGGCGAGATTTTCGGCACGTCGGCCGAGGCGCAGGAGGAGGCGTCGACGCCCGAGTCTGCCGCTTCCGGCGGCAGTGTGACGGTGATCAAGGGGCTGGATCCGGCCGCTTCCGCGCTGGTGTTCGAGATCGTCAACTGCACCCATCTGACCGAAGCGGCCTTCGAGGCCGCCTGCAAACGGCATGGTCTGATGTCCGCCGGGGCGCTGGAGGCGATCAACGAATGGGCGTTCGAGACGCATGACGAGGCGCTGCTGGACGCTTACGACGGTTACGACGTGTCGCCGCAGATTGCTGCTGCGGTGCGGGGGCACTTTGCCAAGGAGGAAGAGAATGTCGACGCTTAAACCCCGTGAGCGCGATGCGATCGTGCAGGCCTTGCGCGCCGGTGTCGTGCCCAAGCAGGGGCTTCGGCACCTTCAGGTCGGCCGCGTGCGCGAAATCGAGGAGCTGGTCCGCGATATCGACCGCATCGCCGATGGCGGCGCCGCAATCCGCTTCGTGATCGGCGAATATGGCTCGGGCAAGACGTTCTTCATGAACCTGATCCGGCTGGTGGCGTTGGAAAAGGGGCTCGTGGTGATGTATGCCGATCTGGCCCCGGATCGGCGTCTGCATGCCTCCGGCGGGCAGGCGCGCGGGCTTTATGCCGAGATGGCGCGCAATCTTTCGACGCGGACAAAGTCGGACGGCGGCGCGCTGGCCAGTGTCGTCGAACGCTTCGTTTCGCAAGCGCAACGCGAGGCGGACGAGACCGATACGCCGACGGGCATGGTGATCCGCGCGCGGCTGGCGCATTTCGAGGAATTGACCGGCGGCTTCGATTTTGCCGAGGTCATCCGCCGCTACTGGGAGGGGCATGAGGCGGGCGATGAAGAGTTGAAGTCGGCGGCGCTGCGGTGGCTGCGCGCCGAATTCGCCACCCGCACCGATGCGCGCAAGGCGCTTGGCGTGCGCACGATCGTTGACGATGCAAGCGTCTACGATCATCTCAAGCTGATGTCGGCCTTCGTGCGCGCGGCGGGCTACAAGGGGCTGCTCGTCGGGCTTGACGAGATGGTGAACCTGTTCAAGCTGACCTCGGCGCAGGCGCGCAACGCCAATTATGAACAGATCCTGCGCATTCTCAACGATGTGCTGCAAGGCAGCGCCGAACATCTGGGGTTCCTGATGGGGGGCACGCCGGAATTCCTGATGAACACCCGGCGCGGCCTTTACAGCTACGAGGCGCTGCAATCGCGGCTTGCGGAAAACAGCTTCGCGCGCGACGGGCTGGTCGATCTGTCCGGGCCGGTGATGCGGCTTGCCAGCCTGACGCCCGAGGATCTGTTCGTGCTTTTGCACAACATCCGCGCGGTCATGCAGCACGAAGACGCCATGCTCCCCGATGCCGCGCTTGAAGCCTTCATGGCGCATTGTTCGGACCGCATCGGCGAGGCCTATTTCCGCACCCCGCGCAACACGGTCACCGCCTTCGTCAACCTTCTGGCCGTGCTGCAGCAAAATCCCGGCGTCGCCTGGTCCGATCTGATCACCGGCATCGCGTTGCACCCCGATCAGGGCGATGACATGAGCGACGTCGACGAAACGACCGGGGCCGCGCCGCCGCAAGGAGAGGACGAGCTTGTCAGTTTCCGGCTTTAGGGCAAGGGCGTGAGCGGCGCCTTCGAGAAACTCGCCCGCCCGGTCCAGAAATGGATCCGCGCGCAGGGGTGGCGCGAGTTGCGCGACATCCAGAGCCGCGCGATAGGCGCGATTTGTGACGGGCAGGGCGATCTGATCCTTGCCGCGGCCACGGCCGGGGGCAAGACCGAGGCGGCTTTCCTGCCGCTGATCTCGCAGGTGCTGGAGGCCCCCGCCGCCGAACCGGGCTTTGATCTGCTCTATATCGGTCCGCTCAAGGCCTTGATCACCGATCAGGCGCGACGGCTTGAAGACATCTGTGCCGAGAGCGGTTTGCCCGTCGTGCCCTGGCATGGCGATGTCGCGGCCTCGGTGAAAGCGCGCGCTCTCAAGGCCCCGCGCGGCATCCTTCTGATCACGCCGGAATCGCTCGAGGCGCTGTTCGTGCGGCGCGGGCTTGAAATTCCACGCCTTTTCGGTGCCACGCGCAGCGTGGTGCTGGATGAACTCCATTCCATCCTCGACAGCGAGCGCGGCGTGCAGGTGCGCTCGCTTCTGACCCGGCTGGAACAGGCCACGGGCCGGTCCCTGCGGCGGATCGGCCTTTCGGCGACGCTGGGCGACATGGGCCTTGCGCGGCGCTATCTGCGCCCCGATGCCCCCGAAACGGTCACGCTGATCGCGGCCTCGGGGGGCGAGGCAGAATTGCGCTTGCAGCTGCGCGGCTATCTCTCGGGTGAGGAAGACGAACGCGGCCCCTCGGCCACCGACGCGATTGCCGCGCATCTCTTCGATCATCTGCGCGGCAGTGACAATCTGGTCTTCGCGGGGGCGCGGCAATCCGTTGAAATCTATGCCGACCGGCTGCGTGCGCGCTGCGAAGAGGCGCGTCTGCCGCAGGAATTCTATCCCCATCATGCCTCCTTGTCGCGCGAGCATCGCGATTTCGTCGAAACGCGGCTGAAGGACTGGAGCAAACCCACCACCGCGATCTGCACCTCGACGCTCGAACTGGGCATCGACATCGGGGATGTCACCTGCGTGGCGCAGATCGGCGCGCCGTTCAGCGTGGCCGCGTTGCGTCAGCGGCTCGGGCGTTCGGGGCGCCGCGCGGGCCAACCCGCGATCTTGCGGCAATATTCCGTCGAGACGCGGCTGACACCGCAAAGCGGGCTTGTCGACCGGCTGCGGCTTGGCCTTGTTCGGGCGGTGGCGATGATCGAGCTTCTGCTTGCGGGCTGGTGCGAACCTCCGCGCGCCGATCAGCTGCATCTTTCGACGCTCGTGCATCAGGTTCTTTCGGTGATCGCGGGGCAGGGCGGCGCCTCGGCTTCACAGCTATATCGGCTGCTGTGCAAGGAAGGGCCGTTTCGCCAGGTCTCGGCGCCGCTCTTCATGGATGTCCTGCGGGCGATCGGACGCGCCGAGGTCGGGCTGATCGAACAGGCCGCCAACGGGCTTTTGTTGCTTGGTCCGCGCGGCGAAAAACTGGTCGCGCACTACGGGTTTTACGCCGTCTTCCCGACACCCGAGGAATACCGGCTGATGTCTGCGGGCCGCGACCTCGGGACGATCCCGCTCGACAACATCCTTGCCCCCGGCATGATGCTGATCTTCTCCGGGCGTCGCTGGAGCGTGCGGGACATCGACACCGGCGCGAAAATCATCGTCGTCGAACCTGCAAAGGGCGGTGTGCCGCCCCGTTTCGGCGGCGAGCCCGGGCTGATCCACGACCGGGTGATCGAAAAGATGCGCGAGATCTACACGGGCGATCAGACCCCGGTCTACATGGACCGGACCGCAGCGGAATTGCTGTCCGAGGCCCGCAGCCATTACCATGCTGCCGGTTTCGGGCGGTCTGCGATCGTGAATATCGGCCCACGAAACTGGTTTCTGGCGACAGGATGCGGCACCGTTCGGACTGCAACGCTCGCCTTGGCGTTGCAGGGCGTCGGGCATCAGGTCGAACGCCACGACGGGTTTCTTGAGGTCACCTGCGGCACCGATGCGCCGCCCCTTGAAAAGACGCTCGCGCGCTGGGCCGAGGGGGCGGCGGTGGATTTTTTCGCGGCGGGGCCGAACCTCGTGTTCGAACCCTATCACCCCTATCTTGACGGGGATCTGCTGCGCACCGATGCGCGCAGTTCACGGCTGGACGCCGACGCCTTGCCCGGACTTTGTGCCCGGTTGCTCGAAGATTTCGTGTCATCCCCGGTCGAAGCCGGGACCTTCCGCGCACCATCGGGCGCTATTCCGCCGCTGCCGGACGCGGAATATCGCTTTGTGGCGCTTGATGTCGAAACCGCCAACGGAGATTGCGCCAGCATCTGCCAGATCGGCCTTGCCTGCGTGCGTCCTGACGGGACGATCGACAGCTGGTCGAGCTATATCGACCCCGAGGCGCCGTTCGCGCCGTTCAACACGCAATTGCACGGGATCGGGCCTGCGAAGGTGCGTGGGGCACCAAGATTTCTCGATGTCATAGCGTTCCTTGAGCCGTTGCTGCGCCGTCATGTGATCTTTCAGCACAGCGGCTTCGATCGGCGGGCGATCTCTGGCGCGCTTGCCTTGGCGGGCGTGTCGGAACCGGACTGGCGCTGGCAGGACAGCGTCCGGATCGCCCGCTGCGCCTGGCCCGAATTTCGCGGCAAGGGCGGGCATGGCCTCGCGCATCTGAAGGACCGTCTTGGCCTCGACTTCGCGCATCACGACGCCGCGGAAGACGCGCGCGCGGCGGCTTTGGTGGTGCTGAAGGCAGAACAAAGGCTGGGGTGCGCGTTCGACGATATCTTGCGGATGCGCCGGTGAAATCCCCTTTCAGCGCGCGTTTTGCGCGCAGTCCCGCACCAGGCGCAAAAGGCGCATGGACCGCCTTGGGTCGGGAACCGGTTTCCCGTCTTGCAGCCTTGGCAGTTCCGCGCGATCGCAGGCCCCGGAGAGCGATGCGTAGCGCAGGCGCAACGGCGCATCGGGGGCCCGCAGCCGCAGCGGATCGGGCAATCTGGCCGCAAGCGCATCCGCAAGCGCATCCGGATCGGCCGGTCGTTCCGCGGCCGCCAGCAGCTGCGGGGCGAGGGCCCGGAGTTCGGTCCGGCTCAGCGCGCCGTTGAGCGCAAGGCTTCGGCCGGTCTGCACAAGAACGCTGCACGGCCCCTCGGACAGCAGCGGGCGCAGCGGCCGGGCGCCCGTCGCCCCCAGCCAGTCCCACAGATCCGCGGCCGCCTGTCCGATCCTGCTGCCGGGCGCGGTCCGGGCGGCCAGACGCGCAACCTCGGCGGCAAGGGCGGTGATTTCCGTCACCGCGCCCGGATCGGCCAGCAGGCGAAACTCGAGCCCCTCAAGATAGCGTTGCACAAGCGGCTCAGGCAGGGCGCGGGGATCACGCGGACCGGCAAGCCAGTCAAGGAACCTCTCCCGCTCGGTCGCGGGCAGGCCGGCCAGACCCGGCGCCTGCGAGGCCGTCCAACCGGCGGCCTGGAAACGTTGCGCATCAGCGGGTTCCAGCGCGAAGGGCATGGCGCCAGCGGGGGTCGAGGGCGCGCCGCCCTCGCCCGAATAGGTCCAGCGCGGCAGCCCGGGCAAGGGATTGGCACGCCATTCCCGGGGCAGCGGGGCTTCGATATCCCTGCACGCCTGAATGTCGGGCGTGGCAGGCCTGCGCCGCAGCGCGACCCTGATCCCCTCGGCGGCGAAGAAGGTGCCGAAATCGGGATCGACCTCTTTCCTGTCGAACAGCGCCTCCAGCTCCTGCAGCCGCGCGGGCAGCTCCAGGTCCCAGCCCGAGGCGGCCAGCGCAAGGGTCACGCTTTCCTCGGGCAGGCAGTCATGTCGGCTGCCGATCTCGACACGCGGCGGCATCGGGTGGCAATGCGCGCGCAGGGCACAGGCGATCTGCAGGGCGCGGGCCTGCAGCAACAGCCGCCGCAGCGCGGGCGCGCGCGTGTCGGGGAGCGGCGGCGCCGCGCGCACCACCTGCGCCGCGCCGGGTTTCGGGTCGACGACATCGGTCACCGGCTGCAGCATCACCGCGCATTCCGGCCCGCGTTCGTGGAAATCGAGATGCAACCCGCCGTCCGGATCGAACCTCAGCGTGACCTCGGCGCCGCCCGCCAGCTCCAACCGCCCCAGCGCCGTCACGGGCCCGCGCAGCCGCGTGTCACCGGCGCAGGCGCGGGGAACCTCGGTCTCGCGGCGGTAGCGTGCAAGCGCTTCGAGGAGCCGATCGGGATCTTTCAGAACAGTTAGGGCGGGTGGTGCGGCGGTGCTGCCCTTGTTGCCGGGCAGATGGCCCCACCAGGGCCGTCGCGGCTTGCGGGCCTCCCGCGCCTCAGGGATTGCGCGGGCAAGATCGCGCCCGGGCAATCCGTCCAACGGCGCCGCGGCCGGGCGCGCAAAGGGGCCGGTGGCGTGCAAGAGCTGCTCCAGCTTCTGGCGCAGCGCGATGGTCGCCGCGGAAACCTCGGCGGTGCCGCCATTGATCATGAGCGCCGCCAAGGGCGGGTGGGCCTGCACGCGACCAAGGGCCGCAAGCGCCGCCGGGCGGAGCTTGAACCCGTCGCCCCAAGGCAGCCAGCCGGTCTCGACCGGCTGGTCACGATGAAACACGAGATCGCCTTTCGCGGGCAGCTCGATCCGCCATGCAGTTGCGGCTTTGTCTGTCATGGCGCCTGCTCCAGCAGAAGGTGCAGCTGATCGGGGCCCAGATAGCCCGTCGGATCGGCATGAGTTCGGCTTTGCCATAGCCCGATCGCGCGCCGGGACTGCGGCCCGAGGATTCCGTCGACGCCAAGGCCGGGGTCGACCCGGTCGCGCAAGGCGCGTTGCACCGCGCGAACATCGAAGGCGGGCTCGCCCGCCGCATCGACGGCGGAGACCGGGGCAAGCCGTGGCACGGAAGCCGCAGGCACTTGCGGGGGCACGGTCAGGGGCGCCGCGCCGGGGACAGGTGCCGTGCCGGGGACGGGCGCGAGGCCCGGGACAGGTGTTGTGCCGGGCGCGGCCGGGGGCGGGGCCACCGGCGCCTGCGCGGCCAGGGTGATGGCGGCGCCCAGCGGCACCTCCCACACGGCGCGGGCGGTGACCAGATACACGGTTCCGGCCGAGGGCACCGTCAGCATGGCGCGCAGGCCTCCGGTCAGGGGGGCGAGCGGCAGGCCGATGCTGCGCTCCTCCGGGCTGCGCAAACGGCTGTCGGGCGGCCCGGAGCGCAACAGCAGCCGACTGTCCGTGACGGAGACGGCAAGCCAGTCGGGCGCCTCCGCGCCCATCGCGCGGCTGCGCGGATGATCGGCGACGCTGTTCAGCTCGGTCCAGACCTGCCTGCGGCTGGCGTCGTCGCAGAACATGAGCGCGGTCTGCCGACCCTCTGCCGCGTCGAGCCGCAACCGCACCATCCCCGGCGCCGCGGGATCCGCGCGCAGCACGCTCACCCCCTCGGGCAGGCTTGCCATCAGCTCCGGCAGGGCCGGGCAGACCAGCGCCCCGGCCTCGATCCGTTCTCCGGCGCCCGCCAGCAGATAGGCGCCGTCGCGATCGACATAGGCCATGTCCCCCGAACGGGTCGGCAGCAGAACGCCGCCCGGCGCAAGCCGCCAGCTGCCGACGGGATGCCCCGCGCGGTAGGCCAGAACCCCCAGATCCGAGGGGATCAGCAAGGTTTCGGCCGGATCGCCCTGCGCCGCGCCGCGCAGCCGCAGATCGGTGAACCCTCCGGCGATCAGCGCGCGCGTGAGCGGCAGGCCGTTCAGCGCCACCGCTTCGGCCCCCGCTGCCGGTCCGGCCGAAGCGGCGGCCTCGGCGCGGCGCGACAACCGCCAGGGACCGGATTGTCCCCGCTCGGCGTCGCAGGTCTCCGCGGCCTGGCGCCCGCGCGCCCCGTCCCACAGCAGCGCCTTGCCGTCGGCCTGCCGCAGGCAAAGCGCGCTTGCACCCGCGTCATCGGCCCCGGGCCAACGCGCGTGCGTCAGCAACGAGACCTTCGCCGCATCGAACCCGGTCCCCGGGCGCCGTGTCGCCGCCAGACCGGGGGCGTTTGCGTCGAGCCGCCACCAGCCGCTGGCGGTCAGGGTTTCGATCCGGTCGGGGAAGGGCAGGGCGATCGCCCGGAACGTGTCGAAGTCGAACCGTCCCGCCGTCAGCCGCGCCGGTTCCCCCCGGAACCGGAGCGCAACCGTGCCGCTTGTCCGGGTCCGGCTTGCCGACAGATCGCCCGTGACCGCGGCCAGCGCCACCGGATCGTCCGTCTCGTGGGCCGCCGGGGCCAGCGCGCCCAGATCGCGGCGGCCGTCGGCCCGCCCCTCGAGCGCGCTGCCGTCCGCACAGGAGAGCCACAGCGGCGCCGCGGGCCGGGCCGGTTCGGCATGCTGAAGGCCGTTGCGCAACCGCACCGCGCGCGGGGCGCAGCGCGCCAGAACCGCCGGATCGGCGGTCTCGGCGGTGACCAGTGTGGCGGGGTCGATCCGGCCCGTCGCGGCCCCCGCCACGCCGTCGGCGGTGACGAATTGCAGCGCGCCGCCCTCGGCGGCAAGGGCGAGCGGGGTATCAAGCGCCAGCCTGCCCGTCGTCCAGGCCAGATCGCGCCATCGGTCGTCCAGCGTCAGAAGCGCGGCGTCGGGGCGGCCCTCCGGGTCAAGCCCATAGCGCAGCCGCCCCGCCTCGGCCGTGACGCGGCCCGAGAGGCGGTCCCGCAGCGCGGCGCCGCGGGCCGGATCGAGTTGGACGGGGGCCGCCCCGGCGCGATCGAGCCGCGTGGCGGACAGGTCCGAAACCGCGTAAGTCCCGGGGGCCAGCGTCACGCCGTTGCCCACTGCGGCGGCCCGGTCCTGACACCAGAGCCGATCGGCATCCTCCAGCGCCGTAAGCCGGTTGCCCCGCTGCACCACCGGGCTGTCGCGCCACAATTCCACCGTTTCCCCCGCGCAGCTCAGCCGGTCGTTGAGCGTGTCATGCGGCAGCGTGCCCGCAAGGGGCTGGGCGATCGGCATCTCGCGCCCGTCCTCCAGCAGATAGGCGCCGGAGACGCCGCCCGCCTGCTTCCGCCAGCGCCAGAAGCCGGTGTCGCGAACCAGCAGGTTTGACAGATCGGCAGGCCGGGCGCAGCTGGTCAGCTGGCTCAACGGGCCGGTTGCCTCCAGACAGCCGCCGCCCTCGAAGGCGATCTGCACCCGCCCCGGGTCTGTCGCCGGCCGTCCGGCGCGGGTTGCAGCGATCCCGCCTGCTGCCGGAACAAGCAGTGCCCGATTGGCAAGCGGACCGCGTGGCGAGAGCAGGCGCAGCCCCATCCGGGTTCCCGCCAGAACGGCATCGGCGCCCGGCTCTGCCACCAGCGACAGCACCTGATCGAAGGGCATGGCGGCGCCGCGCTGCCAGTCGAACGGCAGCCGGTCCGGCCCGACGCCGACCCGTTGCACCGCGATGCTGTAGCGCGGCCGGGTCGCGGCGAAACCGACCTCGATCCCCTCAAGCTGCGCGACAAGGCGCGATGTCCAGCCCTGCTCGGTCGCATCGGGGGCGCGCCAGCGCGCGCCTGCCCTGTCCCAGATCACCGGGCCCGCGGGCGTGGCGGCATGAACCCGCCAGAGGTCCGGCGCATGACGCATCGCATCGAGCGGGCCGCCGGGGGCGGGCGCCTGCGGTGGCCGAACCCCCGCAAGCTCCGAGACCCGCGCGGCGTCAAAAGTGCCCGCACCGGTCACCGCAACCGCCGTCTCGGGGGTGGCGGCAAAGCCGAGGAGCTGGTCGATCTCGAAGTCAAGGCCGCGCCCGGCGATGCGCCAGCCCTGCGCTGGGTCTTCGGTCGTCACCCTGATCACGCCCTTCACCACCTGCCATCTGCGCCCGTTCTCGCGCGCAAGGACACGGTCGCGGAACGGCGCCGGGGTGCCCGCCCATTGCCCGCCCTGCGGCGCAACCCAGCCACCGGGGGTTTGCAGTTTCAGCGCGCCGCCCTCATTGGCGATCCGCTGCGCGCCGATGGGCGCGGCGCTGGCGCCGTCGAGCCGCTCGGCGGGCACGAGCCCCAGCGGGGTCAGGTAGACCGGCCCGCCCGCGGCGCTGCCCACCGAGGTTCGGCGGTCGTGCAAGAACCCGCGCCGGTCGAGATCGTCCACCTTTTGCCCGTCGACCCGCAGCGTGGCCGCGAGCCGCTGCGCGCGGGGCGTGATCGTCAATTCAAATGCGCCGTTTTGCAGCGAAACGGTTTGCGCGGCCGGGCCCTGCGTGCCGTTGCGGGCGTCGATCTGCGCCGTCCCGTCCAGAAAGGCGCCCTCATACATCGCCAGCGGCTGCGCCATTCCCTGCGCCGAGACCCGCCGCATCCCCGTCCGGGGATCATCCTGCCAAAGACCGTTGCCGGTCATCCAGGCGATGGCGCCCGCCGCAAGCGCGATGCCGCGCCCGGGCTGAAGCGGCAGCAGCACGCCCTGCGGCATCGCCTGTTCCGGCGGCAGGCGCAGCGGTTCCGCAGCATCGGCCTGTTGCAGCACGATCTCCCGACCTGTCCGGTCCCAGGCGACCCAGCCCTTGTCCAGCGGCTCGGGCGTGTCGAGGGGGGCGAGCGGCTCCGAACGACCGGGCACGAGGCCGCGAAGCGCGGCCCCGGCAAGATCGGGCGGGTTCAGATAGCTGCGGCCATCGATGTCGCGCAGCTGCCGGGCGATCTCGTTTCGATCTTCGGGCCGGGTGAGATCAGGGGCGGGCAGAGCGGTCTCGCTCAGGATCCTGCCGCCCGGCCGGTCCAGCTCGACCCGGCGCCGGTCGGTCACGACCGTGATCCTTCCCCGCGCGGCCAGGGCGTCAACCAGCACCTCGCCGGGGGCCAGCCGCAGCGCCAGCGGCGTGGCGCTTTCGCAAGGCGCGAACCGGGGCGGCGGCGGCGGGACATGGGGCATCGGGCCGATGAAATCGGGCGGCGGGGCCGGAGGCGCGGGCGGCGGGATCTCGCAACGGCTCGTGCCATAGCGGATCAACTGGCCCTCGGCGGTCAGGCCAAGCCAGTCCGCTTGCTCGCCGGGGCCGGTCTCCAGCCCGATCAGCGCCGCGAGATCGGCGGGAAACCGGATCAGCGGGTCGGAAAAACGCGCGCGGCGGGCGGCGAAAGCCCTGCCATCGGCGGTCAGGAACGTGTCTTCGACCGACCCCGGATGCGCCAGCGCGATCGGCGCCTTGGCCAGCGCGGCGGGGACGGGGGGAGGCAGGCTGCCCGCGGCTCCGATCAGCCGGATAGAATTGCCGCTGTAGGCCAAAAGCTCCCCGTCGCGCCGGTGCAGATGATCGACCCGCGCAAGCATTCGCTGCGGCGCCTCGGGCGCAAGGTGCCACAGCGCCCCGCCCTTGCCCTCCCAGAACAGAGCCGTCCCCCCCTGCATGAAAAGCTGGCCCTCTCGCGTCACCCTGGGCCCGTCGAGCCTGCGGATCGGACGCAATGCGGGATCAAGCACGATCAGCCCCCGCGCGGTCTGCACGATCTGCCCGGGGCCTGCGGGCAGCGTCACCGCGCCCCACAGATCGCCCGCGTCAAGCACCAGGGGCGGTGGTGCGGCGCGGCTGCAATCGGGCGCGTGCCGGGCGGGCTTGCCGGTGCAGTGCCACAGGGCCAGCTGCGCGTCGATGCGCCACAAGGCGGCCGCGCCGCCCCTGGCGCCAAAGCGGAAGGCGCGGTCGGTGCCGGGGTCGTAGCGCCAGGCCACCTTGGCAAGGGGCTGCGCCCCCTCCGGTTGGTTTTCAAGCACATGGAACGCAGCCGGGCGTTCGGGCGGCCCGTCGCTCAGGAGGATCTGGCCGCCCGGCAGGGTTTGCAAGGTCCAGCCCCGCGCCGCCGCGGGCAGCGCATAGCTGGCGAAAGGCGCGGTTTCCCCGCGCTGGAACAGCGCCAGTTGCCGGTCCGACAGCGCAAGATAGGCGCTCGGGGTCTGCGCCAGATCGCGCAGCCGCGCCGGATCGAACGGCAGCTTCGGAAACGCCGGTCGGCTGGCCGGTTCGAAGGCGATCCCGTCACGGCTTAAGGTGCCGACCCAGAGCGCGCCGTTGTCGTCCCAGGCCGAGACCACCGGCCCGCGCGCGCCCGAGACCCGGTCTATCTGAACGATGCTCCGCGGCTGGCCCCGGAACGGCCGTTTCTGCCAGAGCCGCTGGCGCAGATCATAGCTCCACAGCGCATCGTCGGTCAGCAGCTCGAAGCTTTCTGCAACCGCATAGGCCTTGCGCACCTGCGCCATCGCGGGGCCGGGGCCGGGCGCGGGCGCAAGCACCTGTATCGACCCGCCGGACCATTGGCGCAGCGCGCCGTCGGGATCGAGAAACAGCACCTCGCCCCGCTCCTCGACCAGGGTCGGATGGATCCCGTCGAGCGTCACGCGCCAGGTCAGCTGCACCGCCTCGGTCTGACAACTGTCGGGCGCGGACATCGTTGCCAGCGGCAGCGAGCGCAGATGGTCGGGACCGATCTGCACCAGCTGGCCGGTGATCACCCGAAGCTGCGCATCGGCGGGCAGATCGAGGCCGCGCACCTGCAGCCAGCGGTGCCGCTGCGGTTCGTAAAGGCCCGCGCCGCGGCTGGTTGCCACGATCAGGCGACCATCGGGCAGGGGAACGACGCCGCGCAGATCGCCCTCGGGCGGTGCCGCGCCGCGGAACAGGCACCCCGCCGGTGTTTGCAGATACCGCCGACCGTTCTCGCGGGCCATGACGACGGGGCCGTCGGCATCGCGCCAACCGCCTTCGAAACCGGCGCCCGACATCAGCGCGACCGCGCCGCGGAACAGCCCGTTTCCGGTGCGCCACAGCGGCACGCCCCCCGCGACCGAAAGCAGGCTGGTATCGCCCCCGGCCCCCGGAACGGTCCAGATCTGGCCAAAGCTGCGGTCTTGCGGCCGATAGCTCTGCACCTTGCCATTGCCGGCAAGGAACAGCGTCCGGCCGTCCGACATCGCATCGCCGACCTCGGCGCCGGAAAGCTCTGCCGCGACCGGCGCGCCGATCACGGGCTGCCAGCCCTGTCCCTCGCCGCGGAAAAGCCGGCCGCGATCATCAAGCGCAAGGATCTGGTCAGAGGTCAGAGCCACGTCGCGCAGGGCGCTGCCTTGCGGCCCGGGCCATGGCCCCTTCCAGCCGCGCGCCTTGACGTCATAGCCCCATAACGCGTTGCCCGTGGCAAGGATCAGCGAAGCGTCAGAGGCCGCCATCGAGACCGGCCGGATCGGTGCGGGCAGTCCTTGCTGCGTCAGCCGCGTGACCCTGCTTGCGCTCGGCGCGCCCGCCTGGCCCGGGACCGGAGGCGAGAGGAAATAGACCGTGCCCTGGCCGGTGATCACCGCAAGCCCGCCGCCATCGGGATGCGCCAGCCGCAGCCGCGTGCCCAGAAAGGCGGCTTCGGTCACCTCTGCGCGCAGCGCCGGGAGCTCTCCCGAAAGGGTGATCGTGCGGATCTCGCCCTGCTGTCGGTCCACCAGCCAGAGCTGCCCGGCGCTGGCGACAAGCTGCGGCGCGTCAAGCGGCAGGGCGGGATAGTCGGACGCGGCAACAAAGGCATACCCTCTGGTCCTGATGTCATGCACGAAGATGCCGTCGCGTCCCAGCGCGACCAGACGATCCCCCAGCGCGGCCGCGGCAAGAAAGGTCGCACCGGCGGGAAAACCCGGCGCGCGGGGCGGGGTGGCCTCTGCTTCTTTGTCCAGACGCAGGATGCGGCCCGCCCGGCCCAGCCCCCAGACCACGCCCGGTGCGGTGACGATGATCTGGCGCAGCGGATCGTCGAGCTTGCGCTCTGTCACGATGCGGCCCTTTTCCAGCGTCACGAAACGATCGGGAAAGCCCGCATGCAGGCGGATGCCCTCGGTCTCGGCGAAATGTGCGGTGGGGGGGCGGCCGTCAAGTTCCTGCCAGCGGCGTTCGGCGGGGTCATAAAGATGCAGCCCCGCCGCGCCCAGCGTGATCAGCTGACCGGCCTGGGCCACCGCATGGTGCAGCCCGCTGTCGTTCAGCTGTGGAAAAAGCGCGGTCTCGCTGCGCAGGATGCGGATCTCCTTTCCGGTCCCCAGCCGGGCAAGGGTCAGGCAGCCCGGCGTGCCGCCCTCGGCGCAGGCGTGGCGCAGCAGCGCGACCGGCCCGCCCTCGCCCGGACGATCAAGCGAGAGCACCGCGCCCGGCAGGGCATCAAGGCGCTGCGCGGGCCCGGTCGCGTCGCTGTCCAGCGCGAACAGGCCCGCGCTCGAGCCGATGAAATAGCGATTGCGCCACGTGGCCAGCACATGCCCCGTGCCCGGCACGGCGGGCAGGGCGGTCCAGTGGCCATCGGCTTCGCGGAACAGGCCGAGCCCTTTCTCCCCGGCATCGACAAGCATGCCGCTGCCATCGTCGGCGGCGATCCAGTCCTGCACATCCGCCTGTTGCACGGGCTGGCCGTCGGCGCCGGTGAAGCGCGAATCTTCCAGGAGGACGCGCCAGTCCGCGCCGGTGCTGCGGGCCAGTCCGCCGGTCGCGGTCAGCGCATGAACCACGGAGCTTTGCGCGCAGCTTTGCCAGGGCGCGCCCGGCGCCGGGGTGCAGCCTTGCGACAGCAGCGAAAGCGGCCCCGACAGGCCTTTCGCCTGCCCGGGCAGGGTCTCGGTGTCGAAGCGCCGGGTGAGCGTGTCGAGGACGGTGATCGTGCCGTCTTCGCGCCCCATCACCAGCGCGCGCCCGCGCGCGACCGCATCGACGATCGGCGCTTCCGGCTGGCGGTAGTCGCTCAGGATGCGCGGGTCGTCGATCTCGGCGGGCAGCGGCGGGTCAAGCAGGCTGCTGCCCGCCAGAAAGGAGGCGATGGCATATCCCGCCAGCGACGCGGCCGTCACCCCGCCCAGCGTCAGCGCCACAAGCCCGGCATCAAGACGCCCGCGCGGGCGAATGTCGCCCAACGCCCGGCGCGCGGCGGCCTGCTCGCTTTCCCGGGCAAGCCTGCGCAATTCACGAAGCTCGGACATGCGCCATCCCCTGTTCTGTCTGTGGTTGGGGCCGCTCGGGCGCCGCGGCCGCAAGGCCCGCCGCCGCCATCTCGCCCGAGGGGCGGCAGGTTTCGACGCCCGGAAGCAGCCGCCCGAGCCAGCCGGTCCGGGCCGCGGCTGCCGTGCCGCGCAGGAGGTTTGCCTCGGTCTCGGCGGCCCAGAATTCGAAGCTGATCAGGGTCTCGGCGGCGGCCAGCTCTGCGGCAAAGGCGGTTGGTCCAAGGCGCAGTTCGGCCCAGCGGGCGAACCAGTCGAGCGCGCGGGGCGCGCGGTCCTGCCGCGCCAGCCGCGCCGCCCCCAGCGTTGCCGCTGCCAGCGCCGCCCGGTCCATCCCGGCCGCCTGCAACTGCGCAAGCGCCTGCACAAGATCGCCCTGCGTCGGGCTGGCCAGCGGCGCCCAGGGCGCGTCTTGCCAAAGCGCGTCCAGCACTGTCAGGTCCGGCGGGGGCGGATCGTGCCGCGCCAGCAGGGCGCTGACCTCGCAAAGCCGGATCTGCACGGCGTCAGAGCCATCGCAAAGCCGCATCAACCAGCGCGCGCGCCGCGCCATCTCGGCCGCGTCCGTTTCGGGAAAACGCTGTCCGGGCGCTTCGGCCGCCTGCCTCGCGGCGTCTTCGAACACCCGCAGATCGGCAGAGATCAGCCGTGTCAGGAAGCCGTCTTTCGGCCCGATGCGGGATTGCAGCGCCACCAGCCCCTCGGCAAGCGGGCTGCGCAGCAGGGCGCGCAGCACCACAGTCTGCAGAAAGCGCAGCGGCTGCGCGAGGCCGAGGAATTCGATCAGCGCCAGAACGGCAAGCGGCACCGGCGCCAGCAGCCAGATCAGCGACCACGGCCGCGCCGCCGTCCACACCCACGACCAGGCCGGAACCCAGAGCGCATCATGGGCAAGGTAGATCAGACGGCCCGCGCCGGTCGGCGCAAGCGCTTCGGTATGCACCGACCAGAAGCACAGCACCGCTGTTGCCAGCACCAGCGCGGTGGCGAGCCAGCGGATCTTCAGACGGCGCTTGCGCTGCGCGCGCGGCATGAGCGCGGCCAGCACGCTTGAGCGGCCGCGCCCGGCCAGCGGGGTCTCATGGCGGGGGGGCATGGTCCGCCTCCTGTGCCGAGGTGGGGGGGCGCTGGCCCGCGCCCTGTTGTGCGGCGGGCGGGGGCGGGGGCGGCATGAGAATTTGGCGCAGCGTTTCCAGCACCATGACGCGGTTCTGCGCGATCCAGATCGACCCGGCCAGAAGCAGGGCAAAGCCCAGAAACCAGGGCAGCAGCTGCAACAGCCGCCGCGCGGCGAGCCGCAGGGCGAGCCCGAAAATGGACATGCGCAGCCTGAAATCGGCGGTGCGCGCATCGCGCCGCAATGCGTCGCGCTGTTGCGCCATCTGCGCGAGGCCCGGCGCCGTGTCGAGGCGCTGCCGGTCGCGCCGACGCGTGCTGCCAAGGCGCGCGGCCAGATCGCGCAACCGGCTTTCTTCTGCCCTTGCCGCGGCGGCAAGGCCTGCGGCCTGCGCGCTTTCCGCGCAAAGCCGCGCGCAGTCGGTTTCCAGCCAGAGCGTGCTTGCGGCGCGGTCGGGGGTTTTGTCGCTCATGGACGCCGCAACCTTTCGCGCAGGGCCTTGATCCGGTCATGCAAGGCCGCGGCCTTGCGGTCGGCGGCCTGCATCGCCTGCTCGCTCGCCGCGACCTCGGCCAGATAGGTCCGGACGAAGGCGAAGCGGGCGGTTTCGAGCGCCGGGCCCGCGGCGGCGATCTCCGAAAGCTCCCCGTCCAGCGCCGAGACCGCGCCCAGAAGCGGCGCCACGGCGGCATCGATCTCGGCAAGCCGGGTCTGCGCCAGATCAACCGCCGCCCTGGCGGCAGCAAGGCGTTGCCGGGCCGCGCCGACCTCGGAGCGCGCGGCATCGTTCAGGGCATCGAAGTCATGCAGGATCTCGGTCATCGCCTGCGCCCAGTCGTCCTTCAGGGCGGTGACCTCGGCCGCCATCCCGGCGCGCAGCTCCTGCGCGAGGCGGCCCGAATAGAGCGACTCTGCCAGCTCGCGCCGCGCCTCGGGATCACCGGCAAGGGGCGAGCGGACCAGCAGGTGTTCGTTGATCCAGCGCAGCCGGGTTTGCAGCGGTGCGAAATCCGCAAGGTCGATCAGCTCCACCGCGATCTCGTCGGTCGCACCGGGGGGCGCACCGGGGGGCGCGCCGGGGGGCGCGCCGGGGGCCGGGGGCAGACCGGTGAAGACGAAGGCCGGTCTGGCGCCCGGTTTGTCCAGCACCGCCGAGCCATCGGCAAAAAGACCGCCCAGAACCAGCTTCAGCGTCGCCCCGAGCGCACCGCCGAAACTGTCGATCTGCGGCAAGATCCGCTGCCCCGAGGGCACGAAGACGGCGGGTTCGTCGGGGTGCCCGACGCGGGCCTCTTCGCAATGCGGATCAAGCCAGTAGGTGATCGGATGATCTTCCGTCGCGGCACGCCAGTAATGCTCGGGGATGCGCCCCTCGAACTGCACCTGATCGGGATCGTAAAGCACGAAATGCGCGGGGTCGGCCCGCCCCGCGGCATGGGCTACCGCATAAAGCAGCCCACGGCTGTCGCGCAGCGCGGCGGGCATCTTGCGCAGCCCGTCCACAAGCGCGGGCAGCTGCGCATCGGTGAAGCGCAGCAACCGCGACTGCGGCCGGGCCAGCGCCTGCAGCAGGCTGATTTCGATCTCGCGCTCCTCGATCTCGCCGCGCAGTCGCTCGATATCCTCAGGCGCGCGTTCGCGTTCGGGAATGGCGGCGAGCCTTATCCGGTAGCCCAGCGGGAAGCTGCGCGCGGTCAACCGCTCTGTCAGCGCCTGCAACGCCTGCGCCGAAGGTGCGATGCGCAGCGACGTGACCCGAAGCGCGGGCCCGGTCTCGTCGGGCTGATCGGGCGTCGCGCCGACCGGGGCGAGGATTTCGGCCGGGGCCATCGCCGCGCCGACCGTGGCGGGGGCACCGGCATCGGCCAGCCCGACCGGGGGCGGCACCTCGGCCAGGGCCAGCCGCAGCGCGCCATCGGCCGTCGCGGGCGGGACGAAATGCACCTCGGTTCGGCGTGAAAGCAGCCCGGCCTCGCACAGCGCGTTCAGCAAGGCCGTCACTTCGGGCCCTTCGGGCAGCATCTTCCCCTCGGGCAGCCACAGCGCCAGCCCGCCGCGGCTCTCGGGGCGCAGCAGTGCCAGCCCGCCGATCCGCCCTGAGGCCTGCAGTCCCGCAAGCAACGAGCCCCGCGCGGCGTCGTCGTCCAGTTCGATCAGCGTTGCGCTTTCGCCCGACAGCAGCTTCGCGTCGCGCCCGCGCCGGATCAGCGCGCCAAGCGCCGCGGGATCGTCGTCAAGCACCACCCGCCGCAGGCTGCTTTCGGGCGGGCCGGGGCGGTCCTGCAGGCGCGTCCAAAGATGCAGCAAAACCCCTTCGAGCAGGCCTGGCACGGCATCGATCGTGCCGGTGGAAAGGGGCACGCCGGCCACTTCCTCTGCGCCGCGGCCTGCCGCCTCGAAAGCCTCGGCGATGCGCCCGCGCAGCATTTCGATCTCGTCCTCGGAGGCCGCCCAGGGGCCCTCGGGCCGGGGCAGGATCGGCAGGATCATGCCTTCGGGATGGACGCGGAGGCGCAGGTCGCAGCGGGCGGCAAGCGCGAAATGCGGCGCCAGCGCCTGCAAGAAGGCGTCGGATTGTGCCGCGCGCAGCCGGAAGTAAGACCAAAGATCACGCTTTGCCATTCAACGTCTCCAGCGTGGCGTCAAGCATCCAGAGGACCAGGCGGCCGATGAATTCCGCCATCGAGCGGGGTTGCTCGGGGTCCGGTGCGGCATCGTCGGCGGGCGGCAGCGGCAGGCGCAGCTCTCCGACCTCGCGGCTGTCGCATTGGCCGAGGAGTTCGACCGGGGCCGTTCCCGCAGGATCGTCTTGCCAGACCAGCCGGGCAAGGACGGCACCGGCGCGCCCCTCTGCGCCCAGATCCTGCTCGAAACGACTGCGCGCCTCGTCCCAGCTTTCGGCCGAAAGATCGCGCACCGGCGCGGCCCACAAAAGGAACCGCGCGCCGTATTCCTCGATCAGCCGGGTCTCGCTTTGGGCGTCCTTGCGGGCCAGCTGGCCGGTGGCCCGGCGCAGCAGACGGCGGACCGCGGGCCAATCCGGCGCACCGGGAAGATCTGGCGCAAGGTCGGGTCGTTCCGCATCCCAGGCCAGAAAGTCGGGAAACAGCCCGGTGCCCATCAGCAGATCGGCCCGCAGCTTGCCGTCGATCTGCAAGGGCGGCAGCTTCCCCTCGATCGCGCGCTCAAGTTGGCCCGGCAGATGCGCCGCGGGGCCATGCGCGCAGGCCAGCAAAAGGTCCGATTGCGCCAGCCCCAGCCGGTTGAGCGCCACGCGCAGCCGCAAGGCGTAATCGGCCCAGGCCGCGCGCAGGATCAGCCCCATTCCGTCCTCGGCCCCGGCCTCGAGCAATGTCGCGGCCAGAAGATCGCGGCGCGGGTCGCGGCGCGGCGGACGGTGGCGCACCAAGATCCCCTCGTGCAGCAGGCGGCTGGCGAAAACCGCGCGCGGCAGCACCAGTTCGGACATCAGCGCGTCCGAGATGTCCTCAAGCGCCTGCGAGGGGCGAATGCCCGAGACGCCGCCCTCTTTCGGCCGGATCCCGGCGCGGCGGCGCAGGGAAATCTGCCGCGCCTTGCGGCGGCGCTCGGCGCGCATCCGTTCCGGATCGAAGTCCGGCGGGGTCAGGAAGACCAGCGCGGTGAGGGCCGGATCGGCGATCCGCCGCGGCCCCGGCATCGCCGCCAGGTGACGCATCCGGCCGCGTTGGATCGTGCGCGCCTCGGCCAGAACATCCATCGCCGCCGCGGCCCAGAACGGGCGCCCCATCACGGCGGGGTCCGCAAGCGCGGTATCGACGAATCGCACGATCCGCGCCTCGAGCGCGCTTGCGGTGCCGGAGGGGGCGGCCCCGGCAGGCGCGACAAGCGGCATCTGCCCCAGATCCGCCGCCGCCTTGCGCAGGATCGGCTCGCAGACCCGGATCGCGGCGAAGGGGCCAGCCTCTTTCAGCAAGAGCTGACCGCCGATCGCGCCGCTCAGATCCAGCGATCTTGCCATCATCGCATGCATCCGGCCCCAGAACGGATCGGACCCCGGCTGCCGCGCGGCAAGCGCGCTGGCAAGCGAGATCGCCAGCTCTGCGGGCAGCGCGACATGGCGCTGGGCGAAGGCCGCCTGCAGCCGCGCCGGGGCCGCCGCAAGCCCGGGGTCGGCGGCATGCAGCAGGATTTGCGGGCCGGTCGTCATGGCCGCGCCAGATCCTGACGGATCTTCTCGACCGTGCCGGGTTCGTGCTGGTCGAGCCCGTAGCTCAGGATCACGTTCAGGTCCTGCGGCGTGATCTCGGCCGTCTTCGCTGTCGCCGCTGCGCTGCGCAACAGCGCCTGCGCCAACACCACGGCAGAGAATTTCACCAGCCGCCGGTTGGACATTTCCGACAGCTCGCGTCGGCGCAGATTGGCCACGATATCGGCAAGCCGCGCCAGCACGGCGCTTTGCGGATCGATCGCAAGCTTGCCCTCGGTCGTCTGTTTCTCGACGCCGTCGCGATAGGCCTGCAGCCCGTCGAGCAGCCCCGCGAAGGCCTCGCGCCTGACCGTGCCGTGATCGTGGGTCTCGGTCCAGGCGGCGGCCAGCAGCCGCCCCAGACTTTCGGTGCCCGCGGGGGCATTCTCCATCCGGCAGCGCAGCAGGAACCGGTCATAGACCGCGCCCAGCCCGTCTTCCCGCGGCGGATGGTTGGTCGCGGCAAAGAGCAGCTTGAGGGGCGTTTGGATCACCTGTCCGCGGTCGTGGAACTTGCGTTCGTTCATGAAGGTCAGCAGCGCGTTCAGGATCGCCGAGGAGGCGTTGAACACCTCGTCGAGAAACACCACCTCGGCGCGCTGCATCTGCCCCTCTTCGAGCCGTTCGAGCGCGGGGGGCTTGTCCATCAGCTTGGCCAGGTTGAAAAAGCCGAACAGCTCCGAGGGTTCGGTGAACTGGGTCAGCAGATATTCGAAATAGCGCTCGTCGCGTTTGCCTGTGCTTTTGGCCGCGGGCGCGGTGTCCTGCGCATCGCGGGGATCTTGCGTCAAGACCCCGGTCAGGCTGCAAAACGCCCGGATCAGCCGCGATTTGGCGGTGCCGGGCGGGCCGATCATCACCATGGCTTCGCCCGTCATCGCCGCCAGCATCATGCAGCGCACGGCCTCTTCCATGCCGTGAAAGCGGCGGTTCAGCTCGGCTTCGAGGGCGAGCAGCCTGATGAGCGTTTCGCGGTGGGCGGTGTAAAGGGCGGTGACGGCGGGGGCTGAAAACATGATCGGATCCGTTGCGGGGCAAAAGGAAATCAGGGGGTGCAGTCGGTCAGGCTGGGCCAGCAGGCGGGCCAGTCGTCCCCGACGACGGGGGGCGGTGCGGGGTCTGTGGCGGTTGCGTCCCCGCCCGGCAGGGGCTGCACGGCCTGGGCTTCGGGCAGATCCCAGCCCGGGGTTTGTGCGATGCGCCGATAGAGCCACCGATCCCAGAAACCGGGCCGGTCCGCCTCTGCCGCAAGCGCGGCAAGGGCGGTTCTCAGCGCCTGCGCGATCGGGTCGGCCCCGGTTTCCGCCGCCAGCGCAAGGATCGCCAGGGCCAGCGGCGAGAAGCGCGGAAAAGGGGGCGGGCCGGGATGGAAGATCACCCGCTCGGCCAGATGTTCATGGCAAAGCACCCCGATCTCATGCGCGAGACCGCGATCGGCAAGGGCGCTGTGCAACACGGCGGGCAGGATGGCCGTGGCGCCGATGCTCCTTCCAAGCTGGACCCCGGCCTGATCGGGGGCCGCGATCAGCGCGCGCAGATCGGTGCCCGCGGCAGCGCCCGAAAGCAGGCCGCCGACAAGGCCCGGAAGCGGCGCTTTCGCGCCGAAACGCAAGCGCGCAGGGGGCGTTCGGGGCAACCGCTCCGGCCGGGTCCCGGCCAGAAGCGCCGCCATGTTGCCGCGCGCGGCGGCCTGCAGCGCGGCAAGGCTGGCCCGAAGGTCGATGCCGGGATGAGTCATCGGGTGCTCCTGAACAAAGGGTCTCGGGGCTGCGATCGGCGCGCAGGGGTCATCGCCGGACCTCCCGCAGCCAGAGGGTCGCGGCGAGCAGCAGAAAGGCGATCACGATCAGCGGGCCGTGCAATGGCCGGTGTTGCATCGTTCCCGCCACCGGCAGCGGCGGCAGCGCGGAGAGGTCGAGCCGCGTGCCCGAGGTGGCCTGCGCCAGCCCCGTCAGCAGCGGCAGATCAACGCCGAACTGCAGCGCCTCGCGCTCCGGCAGGCTGCCCGGCGCCGCATCCGGGATCTGCACCGGGATGCGTTGCACATCCGCCCCGTCCTGCACCGTCAGCAACCCGCGGCTGGTGCCCTGCGCGGGGCGCGCGAAGCTGCCCGTCCAGCCGCCCCGCCGTGCGTCATGTTCCAGCGCGATGCCCGTCGTCGCGCCATCGGGCCATTGCAGCGTGGCCGAGATCTGCCCCGAGACCGCGCGTTCCGCCCCGGTCAGCACCGTGACCCAGAGCCGCAGCACCGCGCCCTCGTCCTCGAGCTGCAGCAGGTAGCGATCCTGATCGGGCCAGCCGAGAAGCGACGAAAGCATCGCCTCGGTCGCGGCTTTGCCCGACCAGGCGCGGCCCATCGGCCCGAGAAAGGCGCCGGTGACCACGCCCGGACGGCGGCTGTCGCGCCGAAGCGCGAAAAGCGGATCGGGGGGCGGGGTCTCGTGCAGCAGCCGCACCGTGGCATCCTGCCGGGGGTAGCTGATCGCCAGCCCCTCGACCCGCGGCAGCGCCTGCGGCGCTGCGCCATCGACCGCGAGCGGCGCGAAGCCGCCTTCGCGGAAGTATTCCGTGCGTGGCTCGGGGGTGAAATAGCGCAACTCCAGCTGCTCGGCATTGCCGCCCTCGCCCAGCCGGATCTCCTCGCCCCAGGCGTCGATATCCATCGCGAAATGCTGGTTGGACACCGAAATGGCGGTAGTGAAACACTGGGGCGCGGTGGCCGGAGGGTCGAATTCCGCATCCGAAATGAAGAAGAAGGCGCAGTAGTTCGACACGAAACCGGCCGAGGCGCGGATCGTGCTGTCGGGTGCGGTGCCGCCGCCCGCGGTCAGCCCGGCCGCAAAACGACGCGCCGCCGCGAGCGCCGAGGGCGAGGCCTCGGTTTTCTCGAACCGCGGCATCGTGACATCGGCAAAGGGCAGGATCGCCACCGTGTCGCGCGGCCGCAAGTGTCGCAAGATCGCCTGGATCGCGCTTTGCGCCGAGCCAAGGCGCGTTCCCGCCATCGAGCCCGACACATCCACCATGATCACGATATCCCGCGGCGGCGGTTCCTGCTGGAAGGCGCGCGGGTCGCTGTCGACCGGCAGGATCGGCGCCAGCGCCGAGCGGCCCCAGTCGGAGATGCGCTGTTCCTTTTCGCGGCTGTCGCGCAAGCCGCCGTTGATCAGGAACAACCCGGTGCCGTCGGCGGCCTGCAACAGCTTGCGGTCATAGCCTTGCGGAAAATCCGCGGGCACGGCGGCATCGATCACCACCAGATCGAAGCGCCCGGGATCGGGCGGCGCCTCGGGGCGGGCGCGGGTGATCTGCCAGCGCCGGGCGGGCAAGGCCTCGGCCCAGGGGGCGGGGCCGAAGACGAGCAGCCTTGCGGGCCCGCGCACCAGGGTGAAAAGATCGCGCGATTGCTGCCCGCCCTCGGTGGCGAAGGAGAGCCGCAAGCCCTGCAATCCGCGCCGGGCGAAACGGGTGACGAGCCGTGCCGCCTGCAGGGTCTCGGCGGGGGCGACATCGACGCTTTGCGCCTGCCGGTCCTGGCTCACGCCGAGCTGGCCCGCCCCCAGTGTCGTGACCCGGATCACCGCCGCATCGCCCAGCCGGAATTCCGGCCCCAGATCCGCCGCCACCAGCCCGGCGCCCGGCGCGCTGGCGCCTGCGATCACCACATGCACCGCGATCCCGGCGGCGCGCAGCGCGTCGTGCAGCGCGGGCTCGGGCGGCGGCGTCAGCCCGTCGCTCACCAGCACGATCAGCCGTCGCCCGGCGACCTCGGACAGCAGCCCCTCGGCCTTGCGCAATCCGCTTGCAAGCGCGCTTTGCGCCGCGGGCCGGGGCGTGTCGCGGCGGCGCAGATCGGCGGCGAGTTCGGGCAGCGCCATCTGCCCGCCTTCGATCCGGGCGGCGGCCCCGAAACTCACCAGCTGGCCACGCCACAGCGCGGCTTCTTCTGGCGGCAGGGCCGCGGCGAAATCGTCGATCCGCCGGGCCGCAAGCTGCAGCGCGTCGCGTGCGGCAGTTTGATCGCGCCAGAAGCTTTCGGAATTATCGAGCACGACGACGATCTGCCCGCCGCTCGCCTGATCGGCGTGATGCGTCAGCACCGGCCGTTCGGTTGCAAGCGCCAGCAGCCATAGCGCCGCCGCGACCGATGCGAGCGACATGAAACGGATCGGCCCGCGCCGCCGGTCGCGCAGTGCAAGCAGCAGGCTCAGCCCCAGCGCGGCCGCCGCCGCCGCCAGCGCCCAGGGCACGGCAGAGCCGCCAAGGCATTGCAGGCTGTCCCCGTGAAGCGCGAGCGCGGGGGCGAGGGTGCAGTCCATCACACACCCTCCTTGCGGCGCAGCGCGCGGTTCAGACGCTCGCCCAGCAGCGCCGCCAGCGCCAGCACAAGCGCCCAGGGCCAGGCCGGTTCGGTCTGCCGTCTGTCGCCCGGATCGGTCAGCAGCGCCAGATCGGCGGGTCTCCCGGCTGGTCGCGCGGTGGCGCTTTCCCGCCAGGCCTGCGTGATCTCGGTGCCGTCGGGCAGACCCCAGCGCAGCGGCTGCGGTTGCGGCGGAGGTGCCGCCAGATCGGCCAGCCCGCCGAAGAACAGCGCGAGCGTCAGATTGCGCGCGGGGCTGGCGGGGTCCAGGACCGGCTCGGGCAGGATCAGCCCCGGCGGCGAAAGACGCCGGGCGGCGATGACCGCGCCGGTCTCGAGCGTCAGGACGGGCAGAAAACCCGGCGGCAGGGGCGCGGGCCAGGCGGCGGGACCGGCGGCTTCGAGCGCGTCGAGACTGAGCATCCGCAACAGGGCCGGGTCTTCGCGAAAGGCGCCAAGCCGCAGGGGGGCGCGGGCGCCGGAAAAGGCGGGATAGGTCAGGATCAGCGGGCGTGCAAGATCGCCCGGGCGCAGCGCGCTGCGCGCGGTGACCAGCAGATCGCCCGCGCCGCCCGCAGCCAGCGCCGCCGGGCGCGCAAGGCCGCTCAGGCGCCAGTCCACCGCCAGTTGCGGCGGCGCGCTCAGCGTCGTGACGATCCGGTCATCGCCGCGATAGGCGCCGCCCTCGGGCAGAAGCGCCTCGTAGCGGCCCGGTCCGGCATAGGAGCCGATCGCTTGCCAGGCGCCCGGTCCGCCCTCGGCCAGCGCCATCACCGGCAGCTCCTGCGCGCGGCCGGGACCGTTCAGCAAGACCCGCTCGGGCAGGGCGGCGCTGGCGCTGCCAAAGATCAGCAGCTCCGGTTGCACCTGGCCGAAAGCGGCGGGCCGCAGCGCCAGACTGCGCAGCCCCGCATTATCCTGCGGCGCGCCGATCTGATCCCACAGGATCGGCACGCCATCGGGCAGGCGGGTGGCGCCGGTGGGCGGCAGATCGCTGACGATCAGCACATGGCTGAGCGCGCAAGCGCCGCGGGGCAGGGCGGCGGCCTCGGTCAGGCGGGCGGGGTCTGCGCCTTGCGGCAGCGCTGCGGCGGGGGCAAGGGCGGTCACCGGCCGGTCCGCGGGCAGCGGCGTCACCGGCCCGGCCTGCGCGCCCACGGCCACAAGCTCGACGCAAAGGCTTTGCGGCCCGGCACCGGCGATCACCCGGCGCGCCGCTTCGATCCGCGCCAGCGCGCGCGCATAGCGCGTCGCCCCGGCATCCTGCGTGCCCGGCTCGGTCAGGCTCATCGAATGGCTGGCATCAAGCACCACCCGCAGGCCCAGATGGTCGGGCCGCTCTGCCAGAATGGTCCGCTCGGCGTTTCGCAAGGCCCAGAGCGCGGCCAGAACCGCGAGCACGAGGCAGAGCAGGGAGATCGGATCCCGCGGCCAGACAAGGGCCAACCGTGTCGCGCGCGTCGGCGCTGGCGGCAAGGCGCCCAGAAAGCGCAGGAACGAGATCCGCACCCGCGGCGGCCCTGGCCGCTGGAAGTGCCAGGCCGCAAGCGCGGCCCCCGACAGGCAGACAAGAGAGACAGCCCAGATCATCGCGCCCGCCTCATTCCTGCCCGCCGAGCCCGAGGCCGCGAAGCAAGGGCAGCGCCGGGAAGCTTTGCGCGAAAAGGTCGCGCAGATCGGTCTTTTCGAACCCGTCCGTGGCGGGCCATTGCACCGCTTGCGCAGGCCAGTCGAGCCCCGGTCCGGCGGCCTCGCGGCGCAGCGCCCGAAGATGCTCGGCGATGGCGGCACCGGCCTCGGCCAGCACGGCCGCGTCATGGCGCAGCGGGCCGGGGTCTTCCTGCGCATCGGGGCGGAGGAGCCGGAACTGGCCGAGCTGGCGCAGCATCGCGGCCTCATGGGCGAAGCTGTCGAGGTGCAGGATCGAGACCGACCGGCGCCGCATCTGCGCGGCGCGCAGAAAAGCCGCAAAGCGCCCCCCGCGATCGTCGAAGAGGAGGTCGGAGATCACCACCACCGCGCTGGCCGGTTGCAGCTGCCGCTCGAGCGCCGTCAGATCGGCAAATGCCGGGGCCGCGCCGACGCCGGAGACATCGCCCGCGTGCCAGAGCGCCTCTGCCCACCGCGCGGCCTGCTGCGGGCCGGAGGTGCCGCGCAGGGTCACGCTCGGCTGGCCCGCGCCGCTGAACAACCGCGCCAGCAGCACGTCGTCGCCGCCCGCCAGCGCCAGCTCTGCCAGCGCGCGCAGCGCCCAGAGCGCGAACAGCAGCTTCGGGGCGGTTTCGGGCAGAAGCATCTCCGGGCGGTTGTCGATCAGGACCGCAAGCGTCAGGCGCTTTTCGGCCTCGAAGCTGCGCACCAGCAGCCCCGCCGTCTCGCCGCGGCGCAGCGAGGCGCGCCAGTCCACCGTGCGGATATCATCGCCCGGCTGGTAGGCGCGATAGTCGCGGAACTCGAGGCTGTGCCCCTGCGCGCGCCGCAGATGCGGCCCGAGCGCCGCGGCGGGCGCGTTGCGCCGGTAGCGCAGCACCAGCCGTTGCAGCATCGCGCGTGAAAGCGGGGGGGCGGTGTCTTGCAAGGCGCGGCTCCTAAAGCGGAACCGAAAGGCGCGCATGGCTCTGCGCTTCGGCGAAATCCTCGGCATAGCCCCAGGCGCGGGCGCGCGGATCGAGGTCGGGGGCGGCGGCGTCGGCCAGCGCGCGGATGAAATCGTCAAGCGCCCGCGCTTCGGCCTGCGGCGAGAAATGATCGGCATAGCCCTGCGTCACCTTGAGGCGGTGACGCAGCACCGGCACCACGGTTTGCGCCAGCGCTTGCGGCGTATGTGCCGAGGTGCCGCGCGCCGCATCGGCCGGCTCGACCAGCGCCACCGCTGCCCAGCCCACCGCCGCGCGCGCCATCGCCCCCGCCGCCCGCGGCCCGAGCGGATAGGTGATGCGGTCGCGAACCAGCTCTTCAAGCGCCTTGCGGCGGGGCTGTGACAGGTCGCGCACCTGCGCCATGTTGCCGTTGCTCGCCTGCACGATGTTGATGATCTGGGTCTTCACCACCGGCAGCAGCGCGACGCTGCGGATCGCCTGCGAAAGGGTGTGCAGCCCCTCCATCGCCGTGTTCCGGGCGTGGCTGTCGTCCCGTTCCGCGCGCGCAAGGGGCGGCCGCAGCGGGGCCAGGTCCTTGTCGATGATCTGCCCGATCACATCGGCATCGGGCAGGCTCATCAGCACCTTGAACATGAAGCGATCCGATTGCGCCTCGGGCAGCGGATAGGTCCCCTCCTGGTCGATCGGGTTTTGCGTCGCCATCACCATGAAGGGCGATTGCCACGGCGTGGCCTGCCGCCAGTCGCGCAGCGGGCGCCGGACGCCAAGCACCGTCACCTGATATTCCGCCATCGCTTCAAGCATCGCGGCCTGGGTCTTCGGCGTGGCGCGGTTGATCTCGTCGGCAAGCAGCAGCTGGCAGAAGATCGGTCCCGGTTTGAACACCAGCTCGCCCCGGTTCGGCCCCGGCATCTCGGTGCCGGTGATGTCGGAGGGCATCAGGTCGGGCGTGAACTGGATTCGCCCCACGGCGGTCTCGCCAAGGCCGAGCGCCGCCGAGAGGGCGCGCACGAGGGCGGTCTTGCCAAGTCCCGGATTGCCTTCAAGCAGCACATGCCCGCCGGTCAGCAGCGCAACAAGCAAGATATTGACCACCGGGTCGAGCCCGAACATGCCGCGATCGCGCACCCGGTCGGGGATCGTGCGGATCCAGGTGACCTGGGCGGCTTCGAGATCGGAGGGCGGCACAAGGCTGTCGGCGGTGTCGGTCATCGGTTCATTCCACAAGTGATCTGATCCAGGCGGGCAGGCGTTGTGCCGGGGGCTCGGTGGGGCCGGGGGGGGAGGAGGGCTCTTCGGCATCGAGGAAGAGCCGTGTTTCGATCGTCTCGGGCGCCTGTCCCGGCTCGGCGTAAAGCTGGCTTGCCGCGCCAACCGCGGTGGCGGTCGGGGACGTCTCCGCGACGGTGCCGCCCTGCCGCAAGCTGCGCGCATCGGGCGGCGGCGGCTGTGTGCCTTCGCCTTGCCCGGGCACAAGACCCCGTCGGGGCGCCGCGGTGTCGGGCGCCGCGGTGTCGGGGGGGGCGGTGTCGGTCGTCCTGACATCCCCCGCCGAAGCCTGTTCGCCCGCGGTTTGCGCGTCATAGGTCCTGCCCGAGCTGCGTTCGCCCGCGATGGTTCCCTGTCTTGCGGCCGCGCCGCTGCCCTGATCTTTGCCCCCCGCCTGATTGGCGGGCGGCTGGCCCGCCGACGCGGAACCGCTGGCCGCGGCGCCCGGGCCGCCGCCAGACCCGTTCTCGCCAGCGCCTGCCCCCAGAG
>NZ_QKZO01000003.1:0-73676 GCF_003254295.1 Rhodobacter capsulatus | reverse complement strand
TGCGCCGTCTTCCGCCGGATCGCCGGGCGTCTGGCCCGCGGGCGCGGAACCGCTGGCCGTGGCGCCTGCGCCGGTATTTCCCCGATGTTCAGAGGAAGTCGCGTTGGTGCCGCCAAGGTCCTCTTGCCCTGATCGGCTCGGCTCACGGCCTTGCTCGGGGCTTTGCGCGCCCTGACCCGGATCGGCCCGGGCGTCGGGTGCCGGTTCGGGCCTCCCGCTGAACTGCGGGAAACCTGCCAGATCGGGCCAGCTGCCGAACACCCCATGCGGCAGGATGAAGGTGACCAGCGCCGCCAGAGCAAGTGCAAGGCCGAGGCCGGGGCCAAGACCGCGGCCGCCGATCCAGAGCAGCCGGACTTCGCGCAGAAGGCCGCCATCGTGGCACCGCACCCGGGGCAGCAGGCAATCCGCGGCGTGTCGCGCGGCCATCAGCCGACGCAGGTCGGGGTCGTGCCGTGCCAAGCGCGCCGCGGCGTCACGCAGCAGTTCGGCACGCCCGGAGGCCGTCCAGGCAAAGCGGTGCCGCGCGGCAGGCTCCGCCCCCTGCATCGCGGTGAGGATCGCGGCAGAGGGCAGGGCGGCGTTGAAGATCCAGCCATGGACGAAGGCCCCCGGCAAGGGCCAGAGCCCGAACAGTCGCGTCAGCGCCGGAACCAGGATCGCCGTGCCAAGCAGGGTGACGGGCCAACGTCCGGCGAAGGCCACGGCGATCCCCGCGACCGTGGCAAAGGACAAAGCGCAAAGCAGCAGCGGCCAGATTTGAACGGCGCGGAAGCTTTGCGTTTCGGCCTGCGCGATGAAACGGGAGGTCGGCAGACGCCCCGCGACATGATCCGCGAACGCCCTGCGCAAACCCGCGCTGCGCCACGCCTGCAATCCGGCCCCTGCGCTCAGCAGCACGGCTGCACAGGCGGGAACCCAGGCGCCCTGCCGCCCGCTGTCTTGCGTGACGCGGGCAAGCAGAAGGGCGAGGATGACGGCAAGCGCCAGGGGCGCGAGCGCGGGAAGGGCCGTGCAGAAGCCGCATGCGCGGACCGCCCTCGAGGGCAGGCGATGCGTCGCAGCGAATCTCTGCGAAATATCGGGGCCGAAAACAGTCATTTGAGCCGTAAGGAAACTGTCGTTTGAGCCGTAAACCAATATCCCGCAATCAGCTTCAAATGCGTCGCCACTTGCGGGGGGATGCTGGATATCTTGTCTCATCAATCGGCAGTTTGGACAATGAGGCAATTGCAGTTGCGCCCATGCCGACAGTCGCGTCACGGGGGCCTGTCAGCCCCCTTGCCCCATCTGGTCGGAAGGCGATCGCGTTCACGAGGCCCCTGTGTCCCGCAAACGGCAGTGTCTTCGGACATCGGCACAAGGTCGTGTCATCCGGCACGCTCCGGTCCGGGTGTGCCAACGTCGGCAGGCTGGCCGCCATCCCGGTCGTTTGCCGCAACGGGAGCTTGATCGTCGGGCAGAACTGGATCGCGGTCGTCGGGATAACAGTCCGCCGGACCGTTTTCTGATCCGCCCCATTCCGAAAACATGGCCGGGCGACCGGGCTTGCCATCAGGCGGCGCAAGCCGGGGCATGTGCTTGTCCAACCGGATCAGCGGCGGCCCGCGCTTGCGCGGCGCGGCGTTCGCCATCGGGCTTGAACCGACGGCGCCTCGATGGCTCGCATGCCGGACCGGTTCGCCTTGCGATGGCGGGGGGTGCCAGCTTGTTCATGCTGCCCGTTTAACCGCATGGATTCGCAATATGAATCGGTCCTGGTCCGGGTTTTTCAACAACGCCTTTTCCGGGTAAGGAAAAGCTTGAATCCCGGGTCGCCGAAAAGCGGAATCCCTTATTTCAAAACGGCTTAATCAACGGCGGACGCAGACAGAATAAAAAGCTTGTTTTGCGGGCCGATTTCTGGGACTTTTCGGCAAGAGGCAGACCGTTTGCAAACCTCGCCTTGATTTGAAAGGTTGGAGTGGAAATGATTGATCCAAGTTTGCTGAATGATGGGGATATCCGCGGACTTGTTGCCCGGGCCGAGGCCGCCGCAGAGCACGAGACCCGCCTGAATATCCTTTTCCGGGATATTCCCCTCGAGGTTTACGGCCTTCTGCAGTTTGTCGGCCGTCCTGCCGGGCGACTGGGCGAGCTGCTGCCCCGGACCCCGACGGAAGCCGAACAAATCAAATGGACCGGAACGCATGGTGCGCAGATGGTGACCGTCGCCTCCAGCTATATCAAGTCGATGCTTGTCCATGCCTCCTTTCTCAGCGGCAAGCCCGCCACCGAGATGATGTTCCTCGATCATGGCTGCGGCTGGGGCCGCATTCCGCGCTTTCTGTCCCGCTTTCTCGCGGCCGAACAGATCTGCGGTTTCGATCCGATGACGGAATCGATCGCCATCTGCCAGCGTGACAAGGTTCCGGGCACCTTCCGGCAGTGCGACCCCTATCCCGAGTCGCTTCCCGCCGACGCGGGCCAGACCTTCGACCTGATCAATGTCTTCAGCGTCTTCACCCACCTCAACGAAGCCTATCAATTCAAGGTTCTCGAGGCGCTGCGCGATTATATTGCACCCAAGGGCGTTCTTGCCGCCACCATCCGCCGCGACACGTTCTGGAACGCGCCGCGCTTCGATGCCGCCACGCGGGAAACCATGATCCGTCAACACCGGACGGCAGGTTTTGCGCATCTGGTCGGCGGCAACCTTGGAACCAGGGACAAATCGGCCTTCTTCGGAGAAACATCCACCAGCATCGACTATGTCCGCGACCGCTGGAAGGGATGGACCCTTGTGGCCACGGATATCAGCGCCGCGCAACCCGGTCAGATCGTGCTGTTTTTACAGCCCGCCTGATCCTGAAACAAATACCAGCATTGACGAGTTTCCCATGAGTGCCCCCATTGAACCGATTGAACGTCACCACCCGCGAATGCCGCCGACCACGGCCTTCGGATTGAAACCTTATGTCGATCGCGGATTTCGGATTTCTGTCGGGGGTTACAGCTACGGGACCCCGTCGTTGAAATGGAGCGAAGGTGAAAAGGCCGCCCATACCCTTGAGATCGGGGCCTTTTGTTCCATCGCGGCCGATGTGTCGATCTATGTCGGGACGCAGGGCATTCATGCGCTCGACTTTGTGACGACGTATCCGATGGGCATGGTGTTCGGGAATGCGCCGGGGGCTGAACGCCCGGTCGGAAACGAGCGCGACCTTGGCGTCGTGATCGGCTCGGATGTGTGGATCGGCCGGGATACGATCATCCAGGCGGGGGTCCGGATCGGTCACGGGGCGGTCATCGGCACGCGCGCTCTGGTCACCTCGGATATCGCCCCCTACACGATCGCCGTCGGCATCCCCGCAAAGCCGCTGCGCAAGCGGTTTTCCGACGACCAGATCGCCCGCCTTCTGGCTCTTGCGTGGTGGACCTGGGAGGAAGATCTGATCCGGAAGGTGCTGGCCAAGTTTTCGACGCGCGACATCGAAAAGGCGCTGGATGCGTTGGAGGCTGTCGCGCCGTAACGCGGCGGCGGGCGCCCCGGGGGGCTGGTCCCCTCCGCAAGAGCGGCCACGGCGGGAACCCTTCCGCCGTGACGATTTCCGGCGCCTCGTCGGCGCGCGAGAGAGGCGCTTGACGGACTTGGCTCCTTGCCCGGCGGTGTCAGCATCGCCGGTGCTTCCCAAAAGGTCACCCGCACCGACGCCCGCACCATCGCGGCCCCCCGAAGCGAAGGTGATCGCCGGGACCAGCCCTGCCTGTGTCGGCTGTGCCGTCATCGCGGCGGTGATGGCGCCCGGGATGCGGCTTGCGTGCGGCGCGACAGGATCAGGCTGGAACGGCCACCGGACACATCACCTCGTTGCGGCGCAGGAACCAGGGGATCCACGGCGGGTCATAGCGCGCGATCGAGGCCGGGCCGGTCGGCACCAGCCTGCGGGTTTTCAGGCTGGACATCAGCCGCGCCATCTCGGCCGCCACCTTCGCCTCTCCGGTAAGCCCGGAAAAGCGCCACACGGCCAGCCGCGCCGCAGGCACGGCGCGCAGGATCACGTCGGCCCCGTCGGGTTGCGGCAGATCGGCGAGCGCGAGGCGGCCCGGCATGGTGAAGCGCACCAGCCAGTCTCCCGCCCCCGGGGTCTGCGTGACCGGTGCGGTCATCGCGATCTTCTCGCGCCGGGCATTGGCGCCGAAGATATACCCCGCGAGCCTGCGAAAGCCCCTGCGCCCGGCCGCCTGCTGATCGCCGGTCACCGTGACCTCGGCCACCACCATCGGCGCGTAGTCGCGCAATTCGAACGCGCCATCCTTCAGAGCGAGGGTGAATTTCGGTTCCTCGATGGTCATGGGTCGGGCCCTTTCTGCAAGCCAGCCGCGGCCTCATGATGCCACCGTTCCGCGCCGCGGCCCAGTGTCGGAAACTACCCGGTTGCCCGCCGCCTGGGTAGTTTCCGAAGCTGCCGCCCCGGGAGGCTGCACGTTAAAGTCCGGCTGTCCCTTCAACTTGCAAAGGTGTCCCATGAGCAAATCGCAAACCGTGCTGGAACAGACGCGTCAGGAAGCCCAGGCGCTGCAACACAGGATCAGCGCCAGCATCGGCCGGGCGGAACAGGCGACCTGGGCCGATGTGGAAGCCATTCAGGCCGATGTGAACGCCTTGGGGGCGCGGATGAAGACCCTGGCGGCCGGGCAGGCGGACAGGGTGCAAGACGAGATCAAGCAGGCGATCGCCCGGCTTGAAGCCGCCGGACGGCTGGCCGAGGACAAGGCCGCCGACGGCGTGAAGACGGCCCATTCCGCGCTTCTGGACAGCGCCAGAATGGCGAGTGACAGCCTTGGCGCGGCGATTGTCGAGGCCCGCGCGCGGCTGGCGCGGATCATCGAGCCGAAGGGCGTCGGCGAATGATCGTGGCGACGCGCTGCCGCGCGGATTTGCCTGCGATCCGCGGCACGGGGGCGCGCTGAGCGATGGCCGAGCGCGAGAAGGACATCCGGTTTTCAAGCCGGACCCGTCTGACCACCGAACGAAGGTGTTTGGGGATACCCCCTTTGGTGATGCTGACGAATCTTTTCCAGAGGAGGTTCAGGTCCTTGATCCGCGCCATCCGCTCTTTGGGCGCAGGTTCCAAGTTCTTGGCCGATCGTTGTTTCGCAGGGGCAGTTCTTTGCCGTTCTACGAGGTCGCGTATCGCGATGGCGTGACACTGAATGTTCCGGTGGCGGTGACCGAGCCGTTTGCCTTGCTGACTGCCCCCACCAAACTGAGCGTGGAAGCTTTGCTGGATTTACTAAATGTGGTAAGTTTGGATCATGAGCACGGCACCCGAAGATCTTTGGACGACGCTGCCGGTGACGCTGAGGCGCCAGATCGTCGACGATATTGCCGTGGTTCTGGCGGAGGTCTTTCGTGATGTCCGAGTTGATCCAACTGGCGCATCTGAAGCGCAAGGCCGTCGTCTACATCCGGCAATCGACGCCGCATCAGGTCGTGAGCAACCAAGAGAGCCTGCGGCTGCAATACGCGCTCAGCCAACGCGCCCGCGAGCTTGGATGGCATGAAGCCGACATTGACGTGATCGACGCCGATCTCGGTCTGAGCGGCGCCTCGGCCGCACATCGCAGCGGGTTTCAGGAACTTGTCGGTCGGGTCGGGCTCAGCGAAGTGGGGCTGATCCTGTCTGTCGACGTGACGCGGCTCGCGCGCAACTGCTCGGATTGGTATCCTCTTCTGGACATCTGCGGGCTGCGGGGGTGTCTGATCGCCGATCGCGATGGCGTTTATGACCCCGGCAGTGCCAACGGACGCCTTCTGCTGGGCCTCAAGGGCACCATCTCCGAACTCGAACTGCATACGATCCGCAGCCGCCTGACGACCGGCTTGATGGCCAAAGCACAGCGCGGGGAGCTCGCCCTCACCTTGCCGGTCGGCCTCGTCCGGGAGACCGGCGTCGTGCTGAAGGATCCCGACAGGAGTGTTCAGGACCGGCTTGGTCTTGTGTTCGACCTCTTTCTGAAGCTGCGCAGCATCGCCAAGGTGATGCGCATACTGAATGCGCGTGGTCTCGACCTGCCACGCAGGGACCGGCACGGCGCGTTGCACTGGGCGCGCGCGACGGTTTCCGCGGTCGCTGCGATCTTGAAGAATCCCGCCTACGCAGGCGCTTTCGTCTATGGCCGAACCCGCATGCGGGACACCGCGCCGGACAGCCGGTCTGCGGCAAAGGCGAAAGTGGCGAGACCTCTCGAGGAATGGCGTATCGTCGTGAAGGACCGATATCCGGCCTATATCGATTGGCAGACCTATGAGAAAATCCGCAGCATCGTGAGCGACAACCGGGCCGAATACATGCGCACCAAGACACGAGGCATCCCCCGCGACGGCGACCTGCTCTTGCATGGCATCGTGTGGTGCGGGCGGTGTGGCCACAAGATGTATGTGCGATACAAGGGCGGCGGCGAATATGTCTGCAACCACTTGCGCACCCACTCCGGGTTGCCCGCCTGCCAGCACATCCGGGCCGAGGCAGTGGACGCCGCTGTTGCCGAGGCCTTCCTGTCCGCGCTGGCCCCTGCGGAACTCGATGCCCTGTCGCGCGCCCGCCAGGCTCAGAGCAAAGTCGACAGCGCCTTGCTTGCAAACGCAGAACGCGAAGTCGAGCGCAAACGCTATGCGGCGGCCCTGGCGCAGCGACAGTATGACCGCGTCGATCCGGACAACCGTCTTGTCGCCACCGAACTTGAGCGCCGCTGGGAAAGCGCGCTGATGGAGGTTCGCGCGGCGGAGGCCGCGCTGGCCGAGCAGTCCGCACAACAGCCGACCGCGCCCATGGCAATGGGCAAGGCTTTCACGGGCAAGGTGGTGGCCCTGGCGGGACGCCTGCCGCAAATCTGGGCGGATCCCGCCACCACCGACGCACATCGCAAGTCGCTCCTGCGCTGCCTGGTGGACAAGGTGGTGCTGGACCGGACGCCCGAGAGCGCGCTGGTCCGCATCGTATGGCGCGGCGGGGCGGTGACCGAACTTGACGTCAAGATGCGGGTCACTGCGATCACGAAGCTCGCACGGGGCGCCGAAATGCGGGTGCGCCTGCTTGAATTGGCAAAGACAGGCATGCCCGACGATGAAATCGCCCGTCTTCTCACCACCGAGGGACATCGCGCGGCAAACTGTGCCGACAAGGTTCTGCCTGTCACCGTGCAGCGCATCCGGCTGGCCGAGGGCATCAAGGCACCTCCCTCGTGTCGGCGGTGGAACCACGACCCCGGCTACCTGAGCACAACGGCTCTTGCTGCAAAGCTGGGGATCCCGGTCAACTGGCTCTATGTCCAGATCAGGGAAAAGCGGCTGCTCATCAACCCTCAGCCAACCGGTGCCTATCTGTTTCCCGACACGTCAGTCGTGTTGGACGGGGTGCAGAACCTACGAAATCACGTGATCGGCGAACTGGATTTGAGAATCTGTCAGCCTGACAATGGGGGGTATCAACATGGGTGATCGAACAGGGCGGCGAATTGCGCCGGGGACAGCCGAATGACCCCGGCCGCCGACTTCGGCCAGGTAAAGGCACCGCCCTCGAGCTTCTTGTAAAGTGAGGGGGCCGCGCCACCGGTTCGAGCGTCCCCCGAACGATCAGACCGGTCTGGTCCCAGACCAGGCACTTCAACTGATCACCGCGCTTCGAACGGAACAGATACACCGCGCCGTTGTAGGGATCGTGGCCCAGCACATTTTGCACGACAAGCGCGAGCCCCGCGTGACCTTTGCGGAAGTCCACCGGCCGCGTCGCCAGATAACCGAGACCCTGCTATGGCGAGAGATCAAGCGCAAGCCGTTGGCTTGAGGCCGCGAACATCTGCGCACCAAACGCGCCCGCGGCCAGCGGACCAACGACAGAGCGCCGACGCAGAAACGGTCAGTTACTCCCCGAAGCAAGATGCGCTTGCAGCCCATGCCGACCCCGTATGGGAGGCGCATCGCGAACCCCAGCACCGTCGCAGAGTGCGGAGAGCGGTCGGTGAGATCGCGGCATCGCAGGTGCAGAAACTTGCGATAGCCGCCGTTCGCGGGCTCCATGGGCGCGACGCGATGGGCAGCGAAACTGCCGTCTCGCATGGAAAGGCGCGCCTTGTGTGATCGACGTACTGGACCCCCGCCCGCGGCTGATCGCCAGAGTCCTTGCCCGTGAAGCTGCCGTTCGAGCGGAACGCAGCAAGGAGACGGCTCAGACCTTGCCCTCGTTCTTGGGAGGCGCAGCGTGAATTCGGCGCATCGGAAGCGGGCGGATCGCCTGAAACGCCGCGTCGCATCGGATCTACCGAAAGCGGGGGACGGGCTCTCCCAGACGGCATGGCAACGCTGGCCGGGAGAGCCAGGGCTCGGCCTTTCTGCAGCACCCGGGCAGACGATCCCGCCAAAAGGCTTGGCTTCCGGCACCGGGATCGCTAGACACGAGACAGCGAACATGGACCCGGGTGAGATCCCCGGGTGGCTCTTCCGGCCGCCGATCCGCCGGACAACCCGACCTGACCATCAGATCAACTCTCGACGCGCGGTCCCGATGGCCGCGAGCCGATCAGGAACATTTTGCATGATTTCACTGGAGGCTTACCGCGCACAGTGGTTTGGCACCATCCGCGCCGACGTGCTGGCCGGACTTGTCGTCGCCCTTGCGCTGATCCCCGAGGCGATCGCCTTTTCGCTGATCGCGGGCGTGGACCCCAAGGTGGGGCTTTACGCGAGCTTTTCCATTGCCGTGCTGATCGCCTTTGTCGGCGGGCGGCCGGGGATGATTTCGGCCGCCACGGCCGCCACGGCGGTGCTGATGGTGACGCTGGTGCGCGATCACGGGCTGCAATATCTGCTCGCGGCCACGGTGCTGACCGGGCTGATCCAGATCGCCATGGGCCTGTTCAAGCTCGGTTTCGTGATGCGCTATGTCTCGAAATCGGTGATGACGGGGTTTGTGAACGCGCTCGCCATCCTGATCTTTCTGGCGCAACTGCCGGAGCTGGACCCGGGCCGGGTCACCTGGCTGACCTATGCGCTGGTCGCGGCGGGCCTGGCGATCATCTATCTGTTTCCCTATCTGACCAAGGCGGTTCCCTCGCCCCTTGTCACCATCCTCGTGCTGACCGCGGCGACGATGGCCTTTGGCCTTGATGTGCGCACGGTGGGCGACATGGGCGCGCTGCCCGACACGCTTCCGGTGTTCCTGATCCCCGACATCCCGCTGACGCTGGAGACGTTGCAGATCATCCTGCCCTATGCGCTGGCGATCGCGGTGGTGGGGCTTTTGGAAAGCCTGATGACGCAGCAACTGGTGGATGACCTGACCGACACGAAATCCGACCGCAATCAGGAATGCATCGGTCAGGGCATCGCCAATATCGCCACCGGCTTCATCGGCGGCATGGCGGGCTGCGCGATGATCGGGCAAAGCATGATCAACGTGAAATCCGGCGGGCGGGGGCGGCTTTCGGCCTTTACCGCCGGGGCGGTGCTGCTGATTTTGGTGGTGTTTCTGGGTGACTGGGTGGCGCGCATCCCGATGCCGGCGCTGGTTGCCATCATGATCATGGTCTCGATCGGCACCTTTTCCTGGTCTTCGATCCGCAACCTGCGCCTGCATCCGCGCTCGTCCTCGGTGGTGATGATCGCCACCGTGGTGAGCGTGGTTTACACCCACAATCTGGCCATCGGCGTGCTGGTCGGCGTGCTGCTTTCGGGCATCTTCTTTGCGGGCAAGATCGCGCAGCTGTTCAAGGTGACATCGAGCATTTCCAGGGATGGCCGGGTGCGGACCTATGTTGTCGAGGGCCAATTGTTCTATGGTTCGGTCGAGGATTTCATGAACGCCTTCGACTTCAAGGAGGCGCTTGACCGCGTTGTGATCGACGTCAGCCTCGCGCATATCTGGGATGTTTCCAGCGTGCAGGCGCTGGACATGGCGGTGCTGAAATTCCGCCGCGACGGCGCCGAGGTCGAGATCGTCGGCATGAACGCCGCCACCGAAACCATCGTCGACAAGCTTGCCCTGCACGACAAGCCCGGCGCGATGGACAAGCTGACGGCGCATTGAGGGAGGACCGCGCATGACCCAACACCCGCAAAAGATCGTCGCGCTCGTGGACGGCTCGGCCCATTCGGCCAGTGTCTGCGACCATGCCGCCTGGATCGCCAGCCGCACCGGGGCGCCGGTGGAGCTGATCCATGTGCTCGGCCGCCGCGAAGCCGCCGACACGCAGGACCATTCCGGCGCCATCACGCTGGGCGCGCGGACGGCGCTGATGGAACAGCTGGCCGAGCTGGACGCGCAACGCGCCAGGCTGATCAGCCAGCGTGGCCGGGCCATTCTGGAAGACGCCCGGGCAATTTTAGAAAAGGACGGCGTGGCCGACATCGCCACCCGCCTGCGTCATGGCGACATTGTCGAGGCCCTGGCCGAGGTCGAAGCCGATGCCCGCGTGATCCTGATCGGCAAGCGCGGCGCGGAGGCCGATGGCGCCAGGGGGCATCTGGGCTCGAACCTTGAACGCATCGTGCGCGCGAGCCACCGCCCGGTGCTGGTCGCCCCGCAGGCCTTTGCGCCGATTTCCAGGGTGCTGGTGGCCTTTGACGGCGGCGCCTCGGCGCTCAAGGCGGTGCATCACATCGCCAGCAGCCCGCTTTTCAAGGGGCTTGCGATCCATCTGGTCACCGTCGGCACCCCCACGCCCGAGGGGGCCAAGGCGCTGGACGATGCGCGGGCCGAGCTGACCGCGGTGGGGCTGCAGGCGCAAAGCGCGATCCTGCCGGGCCAGCCGGAGACGGCCCTGGCCAAGCTGATCGAAGATGAACACTTCGACTTGCTGGTGATGGGCGCCTATGGCCATTCGCGGATCCGCAACCTGATCATCGGCTCGACCACCACCGCGATGATCCGGTCGTGCAGGTTGCCGGTGCTGCTGGTGCGCTAAGGCCGGAACCCCGGCTCCGGGGGCAGGTTTTCCAGAGCGAACAGGGTTCCGCTGCCAAATGCCTCGCGCGAGATCGATTCGTGTTTCAGCCTCACGGTCTGGAACGGAAAGCCGAACAACACCTCATGCACGCCGATGATGCCGCCCGCGCGGACAGATTTGATCGCGTCATGCGGCAAGCCCAGTTCGTCGGCGATGATCCGGGCGGTTCCCGAGATCTCCGGCTTGGTCTTGAAGTGTTCCTCGATGATCTCGATATCGGTATCGGGGGCGATATTCTGCAAGATCTTCGAAGAGAGCATCAGGAAATTGATCCCGAGCGTGATGGTCGGCGAATGCAGTACCCGGGTGGTTTCGGCCAGTCGCCGCAGACAGGCCGAGGTTTCGGCCGGGTAGTGCGAAACGGCGGAGACGATGGCAACGCCCCGGCGCGCGGCGGCGTCGCCATAATAGTGGATGGTTTCCGGCGCCGCGAAATCAACGACCGCATCGACGGGATGTGCGTCGAACAGCGCGTCAGCCGACATCGTATCGGTGGAGAGGATCAGCCCGCCCTCCGGCGCGCCGATCGAGCCCAGAACATCTCCCGCGGACCGGTTTTCAAGCCGATGGGACTTGCGCGCGATCATTCCAAGTGCAGCAGAACCCTTTGGAGCCGTTCGTCAATCTGCTGCACCCGAAGACGGGTTTCGGCCAAGTCTTCGCGCATTCGGTGCAGATCGGCATCGGTGGACGGCAGGCAGGGGGCCTGCGCAGGCGTGTCGTTTTGCGGCGGCTCGACGCCAAGGCTTTCGCCGGTCAGCAACCATGCCAGAGAGACGCCGAACAGTCCCGCGATCGTGTGACACAGGCTTGCCCTTGGGAAAGCGGAGTCCTGTTCCCAGCGGGTATAGGTCTCGACAGAAATGCCCAGGCAGCTTGCCGCTTCCGCGCAGGAGAGCCCGGCGTTTTCACGCGCCGCCGTCAGCCGATCCCCCAATGTGGCCACGGCCTCGCTGAACCAGTTTTCGGGATTTTCCGCATCCATGATCTATCCTTTCGCAAGCTCGTGTTCCGGCGCCGTGGCGGGGGTCACCATTGCGGTCAGAACGTCGGAAATGGCGATGGTGCCCCGCACTTGTCCCCGGCGCCCCAGAACGCGGGCGTGGCTGACGCCCGCCGCCGTCATCTGCCGGGCAACGGTTTCCAGAACCTCCGTGCCCGGAACGGCAAATTCGGGCAGGTCGCCCCCCGCAACCACCGGGCGGGCCACGGTTGCCGCGCGGATCACACGGGCACGGTTCACTTCGCGCACGAAGGCGGCAATGTAAGCGTTGGCCGGGCGCAGCACGATGTCTTGTCCGGTGCCGACCTGTTCCAGCCGCCCGTCGCGCAAAATGGCGATGCGGTCGCCCAGCCGCAGGGCCTCGTCGAGGTCGTGGGTGATGAAGACGATGGTCTTGTGCAGTTCGCCTTGCAATTCCAGCAAGATCGCCTGCATGTCGAGGCGGATCAGCGGATCAAGCGCCGAGAAGGCCTCGTCCATCAAAAGAATGTCGGCATCGGTGCTCAGCGCCCGCGCAAGGCCGACGCGCTGCTGCATGCCGCCCGAAAGCTGCGCGGGGTAGGCCCCCTCGTAACCCTTCAGCCCGACGCGCGCGATCCAGCGCCGGGCCACAGGCTCGCTTTCATGCCGGGGCACGCCCTGAATATCCAGCCCGTAGCAGGTATTGCCCAAAACGGTGCGGTGCGGCAGCAGGGCGAATTTCTGAAACACCATCGCCGTCTTGTGGCGGCGGAAGGCGCGCAGGTTTTTCGGGCTCATCCGGCAGATATCGGCCCCGTCATGAAGGATCTCGCCCGTGGTGGGCGCGATCAGGCCGTTGATGTGGCGGATCAGCGTCGACTTGCCCGACCCCGAAAGCCCCATGATGACCGTGATCTTGCCGGGCGGGATCGACAGGGAAATGTCGGTCAGGCCCAACACATGGCGGTGCTTGCGGTTCAGCTCGGTCTTGGTCAGCCCGGCCTTCACGGCGGCAATGTGGCGTTCGGGTTCCGGGCCGAAGATCTTGTAAAGATTGCGAATCTCGATGCCGCTGCGGCCGGTGACGGGGTCTTCGTCGTCATCTGCGGGCAGGATGGGGGTCGCGTCAGTCATGGCCTGCCTCGCGGTGTTTTTGCAGCCGCAGGCCGAAAGCCTGACTGCTGCGGTCAAAGACGATGGCAATGGCCACAAGGGCAAATCCGTTCAGGAAGCCCACGGTGAAGAACTGGTTGTTGATCGCCTGCAGCACGTTCTTGCCGAGGCCCCCCACCCCCACCATCGAGGCCACGACCACCATCGACAGCGACATCATGATGGTCTGGTTCACCCCCGTCATGATCGTGGGCAGCGCCAGGGGCAATTGCACGTTCCACAGCTTTTGTCGCGCCGAGGAGCCGAAGGCCTCGGCGGCCTCGGTCACTTCGCGGTCCACCAGCCGGATGCCAAGGGTGGTCAGCCGGATCATCGGCGGCACGGCATAGATCACCACGGCAATCATGCCCGGCACCTTGCCGATGCCAAAGATCACCACCACCGGGATCAGATAGACGAAACTGGGCAGCGTCTGCATCACGTCCAGAACCGGGCTGACAAGGCGTTGCAGCCGGTCAGAGCGGGCGGCGGCGATGCCGATGGGCAGACCGATAACGACCGCCACAAGGGTGCAAAACGACACCATCGCCAAGGTCACCATCGTATCCTGCCACAGCCCGACCCAGCCGATCAGGCATAGCGCAACCGCCGTGCCCAGAACGATTTTCCAATTGCGTGCGGTGCCCCAGACCGCCGCCAGCAACAGCCCCAGCACCAGAACCCAGGGCGTGTCGGTGAAGGCGTGTTCGAGCGTGTTGAGAAACATCTGAAGCGGAACCGTGGCCGCGTCGATAATGTCCGCCCAGCTTCGCACGATGTCGCGAAAGCCGTCGTCGATGCTTTTGCGCATCAGGCGCAGGGTTTTTGCCTCCATCGCGGGAAAGCGGCACAGGGTTTCGGGCAAGCTCCAGCAGTCGGATGCCATGCAAGGTCCTAACGGTTGTGATAACAGGGGACGCGCGGCAGGCCGGGGCCGCCGCACGCCAGAGGGCAAGCCGGGCTCAAAGCGCCGCTTTCACCTTTTGCGCCACATCGGCCGGAACCCAGTCCCGCCAAAGCTCGGGATAGGTTTCAAGGAAATGCCGGGCCCCGTCCTCATTGGTGCCCTGGTTCGTCTCCATCCAGGCCAGAACCTGATTGACGGTGGCATTCGACCATTTGCGGGTCTGAACATAGTCCATCGCCACGCCGGCCTTTTCGGCAAAGGCCCTGGTGACCACGGTGAACACCTCCGAAACCGGATAGGCGGTCACCTTCGGGTCCGGGCAATCGGGCTGCGAGGTGCAGGCGTCGAAATGCGCCCTGTCCAGCGGCACGCCGAAATCGAGCTTGACCATCTCGTATTTGCCAAGGATCGCGGTCGGCGCCCAATAATAGCCCAACCACCCCGCCTTGCGTTCATAGGCATTGGCAATCGCGCCATCGAGCCCCGCCGCGGACCCGGTATCGACCAGATCGAAGCCCTTGGCCTCGGCCTCCAGCGCCCGGTAAAGGTTTTCGGTGGTGATCTGGCAATTCCACCCCGAAGGGCAGTTGTGCACCGCACCGCGGCCGGGGTCTTCGGGCGCGGGGAACAGATCGGGCCGGGCAAGGGCGGCCGAAACGGTGGTGATTTCCGGATGGGCGTCGACGATGTATCGGGGAACCCACCAGCCCTCCTCGCCGCCCTCGGCCAGCAGCGGCGCCGCCAGGATCAGGCGGCCCTCGGCCACGGCGGCCTCCAGCGCGACCTTCACCGCATTCACCCACAGTTCGGGCGCCATGTCGGGTTCGCCCTTTTCGTTCATCGAGGTGAAGGTGGGCATCGTGTCACCCGTGACCAGTTCGACCTCGCAGCCATAGCCGCTTTCCAGAATGATCTTGTCGACATGGGCGGCCACACCGGCCGAGGCCCAGTTCATTTCCGCAATGCTGACCCGGCCGCAGTTCTCTGCGGCCATGACCGGGGCGGCCAGAGCGGCAAAAGATGCGGCGAGCCAGACAGAAGCAAACTGCTTCTTCATCGGCGTCCTCCTGTGTGCGGCGCGTTCGTGACGATGACCGGCGCGCCGCTGCAACCGGAAACCCGTTTGATTGCGAAGGCCCAAATCGAAAGCGTCACGGAGACACAGGGCCAGGTCATTCCGACCGCAAGGGCGGTCGATGGACAGTGCGCCAGGCGCAAAATCGGCCGAAACCGACGCGCATGTCGTAAACGACTGATCGCGACATTGCAACCTTTGTGCGGGATGTCCCCGGCTTGCGAGGCGTTTTTCGCGCAACCACTGCTTGAAGTACCCTTTCGGCAGGGCTTGCACGGGCCAAGCATCGCGTCTCGAACGGGGCTGCAGGGGGGCCTGCTGGATCGTCAAGTGCGCCCTGCCAAAGCTCGGATGAAAGCGTCATTGCTTGGGGCCTGCCGAAGTTCTCGCTGCGGCGCGATCGACAGTCTGCTTTGGCTGGTCGAGCCGCGACGACGATCGTCGGCTCTGGGCCGGGCACGTCGTTCTGACCGTCGCGGGGAGAAGACGGCTGCGGTGGACTTGCTATCTAACAACAGGTCCGATGCCCCCTTTGCACGGCACGACCCAGCGCAGGAAAAGGCCCCCATCCTTGCGGACAGGGGCCAGGTTCGTCGATCAGGCTCTTCATTGGTGCCCGAGGTTTAGGTTTCGCCTGGGCCTTCTCGACGTCTGGGGCAAGCGCACCTGCCCCGGATCTCAGTGCAACGCCTTCGCGCCCGAACTCATCAGCGTGACGGTGGTGGTGGCGCCCGCCATGCGGATGTCGGTCACATCGAGGCCATGCGCGCTCAGATCGCCGCCCCAGACCTCGATCGAGGCGCCCTCGAAGGCGGCGGCGATCAGGCGCTTGAGCGCCTTGCCCGCCAGAACGGCCTCGTAACCGCCGGGGATGCGGCGCAGGGGCACGTCGGAGAAGCTTTCGGTGGCGATGATCAGATGCATGGTGGTCCGGTCGTTTTGAAGGAAAATTTTCGGTCAGTCTCCGCCCCTTGCGGGGCGAAGCTCAGAGAGGGGATCAGCTGCAGCCGCTGGTCGCACCGCAGGTGTTGCACTTCATGCAGGTGCCGTTCCTGACCAGCGTGTAGTTGCCGCAGTCGCCGCAGGCCTCGCCCTCGTAGCCCTGCATCTTCGCCTTGGCGCGGGCGTCAAGCGCCACCACCCCCGAGGCGATCGCGGTCGAGACCCCCGCCGTCAGCGCTGTTGCGGGAACCAGCGTGTTCAGCGCCGCCATCGGATCGACCTGCTGCCCCGCGCCGCCGCGCAGCACCACGAATTCCTGCGGCAGCCGCTTGCGCAGATAGCCGGTCGAGGAAATCTGCCGCAGCACTTCAAGCGATTTCGACGCCGCCGTTTCACTCACCGGCTCGATGTTGCGCTTGCCCTCGTTCTGCCCGCCGCCCAGATCGTCGAACATCGTGCCCTGCGGCTTGATATGCGCCAGATCGGTGCGGTCGAGATAGCTCACCGCCAGTTCGCGGAAGACGTAATCGAGGATCGAAGTCGCGTTCTTGATGCTGTCATTGCCCTGCACCATGCCCGCGGGCTCGAATTTGGTGAAGGTGAAGGCGTCGACGAATTCCTCGAGCGGCACGCCGTATTGCAGACCGACCGAGACCGCGATGGCGAAATTGTTCATCATCGCCCGGAAGCCCGCGCCTTCCTTGTGCATGTCGATGAAGATCTCGCCCAAGCTGCCATCGGCATATTCGCCGGTGCGCAGATAGACCTTGTGGCCCCCCACGACGGCCTTTTGCGTGTAGCCCTTGCGGCGATCGGGCAGCTTCTCGCGATGCGAGCGCACGATCTCCTTGACCACGATCTTCTCGACGATCTTCTCGGCCAGAACGGCGGCCTTTTCCTGCTGGCTGCCGGTGGCGAGGATCTCCTCGGCTTCCTCGTCATCCTCGACCAAAGCCGAGGCGAGCGGCTGGCTCAGTTTCGAGCCGTCGCGGTAAAGCGCATTGGCCTTGATGCCCAGCGACCAGGACAGTTCGTAAGCCGCCTTCACATCCTCGATCGTGGCGGTATTGGCCATGTTGATCGTCTTCGAGATCGCGCCCGAGATGAACGATTGCGCCGCCGCCATCATGCGGATGTGGCTGTCGACCGACAGATAGCGCTTGCCGCGCTTGCCGCAGGTGTTGGCGCAGTCGAAGACGACGTAATGCTCGGGGCGCAGGAACGGCGCGCCCTCAAGCGTCATCGTCCCGCAGACATGATCGTTCGCCGCATCGATCTGCGCCTTGCTGAAGCCAAGGTGGCGCAACAGGTCAAAGGTCGGATCGGCCAGTTTCTCGGCCGGGATGCCCAGCGTTTTCGTGCAGAAATCCTCGCCCAGCGTCCATTGGTTGAAGACGAAACGGATGTCGAAGGCCGAGGGCAGCGCGGCTTCGATCTTTTCGATCTCGCGCGGGCCGAAGCCATGGCCGATCAGCGCGGCGGGATTGATGCCGGGGCAATTGCCAAGGCTGCCATGCCCCACCGCATAGGCGATGATTTCCGCGATCTGCGCCGAGCTGTAGCCGAGCGTTTCCAAGGCCGCGGGCACCGAGCGGTTGATGATCTTGAAATAGCCGCCGCCCGCCAGTTTCTTGAACTTCACCAGCGCGAAATCGGGCTCGATCCCGGTGGTGTCGCAATCCATCACCAGACCGATGGTGCCGGTGGGCGCGATCACCGAGACCTGCGCGTTGCGAAAGCCGTGTTCCTCGCCCAGACGCAGCGCCTCGTCCCAGGCCATGCGGGCCAGACGCAGCAGCCGGTCCTCGGGGCAATTGGCCAGATCGAGCGGCACCGGCGGTACCTCCAGCCCCTCGTAGCCCTTCGACTTGCCATGCGCCGCGGTGCGGTGGTTGCGGATCACCCGCAGCATGTGCTCGCGGTTCCGCGCATAGCCCGGAAAGGCGCCCAGCTCCGCCGCCATCTCGGCCGAGGTGGCATAGCTGATCCCGGTCATGATCGCGGTCAGCGCGCCGCAAAGCGCCCGGCCCTCGTCGCTGTCATAGCCCAGGCCCATGGTCATCAGAAGGCCGCCGATATTGGCATAGCCCAGCCCCAGCGTGCGGAAATCATAGCTGCGTTGCGCGATTTCCTTCGACGGGAACTGCGCCATCAGAACCGAGATTTCCAGCGTCATCGTCCAGAGCCGGGTGGCATGGACATAGGCCTCGGCGTCGAATTCACCGCCGGTGTAAAAGGTCAGCAGGTTGAGCGAGGCGAGGTTGCAGGCGGTATCATCAAGGAACATGTATTCCGAGCACGGGTTCGAGCCCCGGATCGGCCCGTCCTCGGGGCAGGTGTGCCAGGCGTTGACCGTGTCATGGAACTGGATGCCCGGATCGGCACAGGCCCAGGCGGCATGGCCGACCTGATCCCACAGCTCGCGCGCCTTCACGACCTTCGCCACCGAGCCATCGGTGCGGCGCAGCAATTCCCAGTTCGCGTCGTCTTTCACCGCCTTCAGAAAGGCATCGGTGACGCGCACCGAATTGTTCGAATTCTGCCCCGAGACCGAGATATAGGCATCAGAGTCCCAATCGGTGTCATAGGTCGGGAACTCGATCGCGGTGAACCCCTGGCGCGCATATTGCAGCACGCGGTTGATGTAGGTTTCCGGGATCATCGCCTTTTTCGCGCCGCGGATCGCGGCCTTCAGCGCGGGGTTCACCGCCGGATCGGTGCGCCCCGCGTCGGAGCCGTCAAAAGCCCGGATCGCCTCGAAGATCTTGTTCAGCTCGCGCTCGTGCATTTTCGAGCCGGCCACCAGCGAGGCAACCTTCTGTTCTTCGATGACCTTCCAGTTGATGAATTCCTCGATATCGGGGTGATCCATGTCGCAGATCACCATCTTCGCGGCGCGCCGGGTTGTGCCGCCCGATTTGATCGCCCCCGCGGCGCGGTCGCCGATCTTCAGGAACCCCATCAGGCCCGAGGACTTGCCGCCGCCCGACAGCCGCTCGCCCTCGGCGCGCAGGCTGGAAAAGTTGGTGCCGGTGCCCGAGCCGTATTTGAACAGACGCGCTTCCCGGACCCAGAGGTCCATGATGCCGCCCTCGCCCACCAGATCGTCGCGGACGGACTGGATGAAACAGGCATGCGGCTGCGGATGTTCATAGGCCGAGGCGGATTTCGTCAGCACGCCCGTCGCGTGATCGACGTAGTAATGCCCCTGCGACGGGCCGTCGATGCCATAGGCCCAGTGCAGGCCGGTGTTGAACCATTGCGGCGAATTCGGCGCGGCCATCTGCGCGGCCAGCATGTGGCGCAGCTCGTCGTAATAGGCGCGGGCGTCGTCTTCGGTGGTGAAATAGCCGCCCTTCCAGCCCCAATAGGTCCAGGCGCCCGCCATCCGGTCGAACACCTGCCTGGCCGAGGTTTCGCCGACAAAGCGCTGATCTTCGGGCAGGTTTTCCAGCGCGGCAGTGTCGGGAACGGAGCGCCACAGGAATTCGGGCACGCCCTTTTCCTTGACGCGCTTGAGCGCAGCCGGAACGCCCGCCTTGCGGAAGTATTTCTGCGCGATCACGTCCGAGGCCACCTGGCTGAAGCCCTCGGGGACTTCGACGGCCTCGTTGCGGAACACCACCTTGCCATCGGGATTGCGGATTTCCGAGGTGGTGGTGGTGAAGGTCATCGCCCCGTAGGCGCCGCCCTCGACCGTGGTGAACTTGCGCTCGATCTTCATCTGCCGGTCCTGCCCTTCCCGTTTCTTGCGTCGACATCCGCAAGCGGAAGCAAAACGGCCGACCCGGGGCGCGCGCGCGCTTGCCCCGAGGCTGGGTCGAACCCTGACGGGCGGACCATTCTGGTTGGCTGTCTTGCCGCCGCAAACCCACTATATCTGGTAGGCCCGCCGCCGACAGCCCACAACCTGCCGCGTCCCCTCGGCATCGTCAACGTAATTTTCACGAATAACGGGCGAGAATCCCGCTTGACGGCGGCGTGCAAAAGCTGCGCGCAGATTCTTCCACATTGCCCCGGTTTCGGCCGCATCCGCCGTGAGGGCCGAATTTCCTTTGCTTTGGGCCGAATTACCCGCCGCAGCTGCGGCGGCGAAGCGACTTCTCCACAGCCCCCCATATCTTGTGGAGAACTTCGGCCAAAAACCGCCCGCCGCACTGGCTTCGGGCCGGTTGGGAACAAAACCGGGCCCGGAGGGGCAAACGGACGGAATTTGTTAAGGATTTCTTAAGGAATCTTAATGGGGGGATTCGCTACGGATAGTGTCCGGCCGTTGCGCGGCCCCGCGCTTTCGGGACGCTCGGGCCTACCAGATGTGGGGGGAAAATCGGCGCCGGACGCAACCGGGGCCGGTCCCGGCGGCAGCGCACAAACACCTCGGCGCCCGGTATCGGGCGCCGGACGGGGCCGGAAACGGGGCCTTCGCACTGCCCCATCGGGGCGCAAAAGGTGGCAAGTTTCCTTCCACCTGGACGGCGCAGCTTTCCAGCCCCGCCGCCTGCCCGGGGTCAAGGCGCCAGCCCGTGCCGCCCCGCCAGATCGGTGAAAAACTGCCACGCCACCCGCCCCGAGCGCGAGCCCCGCGTGCGATACCATTCCACCGCCTCGGCGCGCAGGACCTCGGGATCGACCCGCAGCCCATAGGCCGCCACATAGCCCTCGATCATCGCGAAATAGGCGTCCTGATCGCAGGGATGGAACCCCAGCCAGAGCCCGAACCGATCCGAGAGCGAGACCTTTTCCTCGACCGCCTCGGAGGGGTTGATCGCGGTCGAGCGTTCGTTCTCGATCATGTCGCGCGGCATCAGATGGCGCCGGTTCGAGGTGGCGTAAAAGATCACATTGGCCGGGCGGCCAGCGATGCCGCCATCGAGCACGGCTTTGAGCGACTTGTAATGCTGGTCGTCGTGCGAAAAGCTCAGATCGTCGCAAAACAGCACAAAGCGCTGCCCGGGCGCGGCGCGCAGCAGATCGAGCAGCCGCCCGACCGAGGGCAGATCCTCGCGCGAGAGTTCGACGAGTTTCAGCCCCAACCCCTGGCGCAGCACCTCGGCATGGACCGCCTTGACGAGCGAGGATTTCCCCATCCCCCGCGCGCCCCACAACAGCGCATTGTTCGCCGCGTGGCCGCGGGCGAATTGCTGCGTATTGGCCAAAAGCGTGTCCCGCGCCCGGTCGATGTCGCGCAAAAGGCCCAGATCGATGCGCGATACCTCGGCCACCGGCTCCAGCCGGTCGGGGGCAGAGTGCCACAGAAACGCATCCGCCCCCGAAAACTCGGGGGCAGGCGCGGGCGCAGGCGCAAGGCGCTCCAGCGCCTCGGCAATCCGCGTCAGGGGATCGGTCATTCTGCGTCGTCCTCGTCGTCGATCCAGGTGCCCTCGGCGCGCATCTGCGCCTCGCGCTTCTTCTCGATCCGCCGCACAAGGAAGATCGAGCCCTCGTAAAGCGGATAGATCACCGCGAACATGATCACCTGCGACATCACGTCGGGCGGCGTCACGATCGCCGAGACCGTCAGCATCGCCACCACCGCATATTTGCGCACCGAGGCCAGCGCCTGGGCCGAGACCAGCCCCGCCTTGCCCAGAAGCGTCAGCGCCACCGGCATCTGGAAGCAGATCCCGAAGGCCATGACGAATTTCGTCGTGAGCTTGAGATATTCCTCCATCGAGCCGGTGAAGCCGATCACCGCCATCTGGTTGGCCGGATCGGTCGCATCGGCCCCCGCCACCACATCGCCCATCTGGAAGCCCAGAAAGAAGCTGAAGGCCATCGGCAGGATGATGTAATAGCAAAACGCCGCGCCAAGGAAGAACATCACCGGCGAGGCGATGAGGAACGGCAGGAAGGCGCGTTTTTCGTTGCGGTAAAGCCCGGGCGCGACGAAGCGCCAAAGCTGGAAGCCGATCATCGGGAAGGCCAGCGCGAAGCCGCCCAGCATCGCGATGTTGATCGCGACGAAGAAGCCCTCCTGCAGCTTGATCAGCGACAGCTGGCAGGCCTGCCCGCGCGCCGAAAGCGCCTCGCAGATCGGATGCGTCAGGAAGGTGAAGACCGGATGCCAGACGATGTAGCACAGCACCACCGCCACCACATAGGCGGAAAGCGCATAAAGGATGCGCGTGCGCAGCTCTGCCAGATGCTCGATCAAGGGCGCTGCGGTCTCGTCGATATGATCGGCCGTCATGCGGACCCTCCCGGCCCTTCGGCACGTTTCACCGCCGGTTTCGTCCGCACCTCCGGCTCTGGCGCCAGCTCTGCCGCGTCCAGATCGGCCGCCAGCTCGGGGTCAAGCGTCAGCGCCGCCCCAGCAGCCCCCGCCACCGGCTTGGGCAGCTTCGGATCCCAATTCTCGAACCGCTCGGTGGCGCGCTCAAGCGCGTCGATGCCCAGACCCTTCTTGGTGGTCATCGATTTCAGGTCGTTCAGCCCCTCCGCCGCCTCCTTGACGCCGGTGTCCCGCGCCGCCTCTTCCATCGCGGCGGTGAATTCCCGGCCCAGACGCTTGGCCTTGGCCGTCAGCCGCCCCAGCGCCTGAAACATCCGCGGCAGGTCCTTCGGACCCACCACGATGAGGGCGACGATGCCGATGAGCAGAAGCTCGCTCCAGCCGATGTCGAACATGCGTTATCCGCCTTTGGTCAGGGATCAGACCTTGTCCTTGTCGGGGGTCGTCTCGGAGGTCTTCGTCTCGATGGCCTTCGGCTCGGCGGCGGCCTCCTCGATGTCCTTCGTGCCTTCGCTCACGCCTTTCTTGAAGGCGGTGATGCCCTTGCCGACTTCGCCCATCAGCGACGAAACCTTGCCGCGACCGAACAGAACCAGCACGACGACGGCAATCAGAAGCAGCTGCCACGGACCCATTTGCATGTCATTTCTCCTAAACACGGGGTTTGCGGCGATCTTTCCCGCAGCCCGCCCGGCTGACAAGGTTCAATCCCGCCGCAGCCGCCGCCGCGTGGCGGGATTACTGACAGTTATTTGTCAGTTGCCCCCGGATATGCGATGCTGCAGCCCGGAGGGACAATGACACGCAACGAAAGGTTCGAGCAGATTCTGATGCTGCTGCGCGACGGCGCGCTGATCCGGGCGCGCGACGTGGCGGCGCGACTCGGGGTGTCGGAACGCACGATCTGGCGCGACATGGCCAAGCTTGTGGATTACGGCGTGCCGATCGAGGGCGAACGAGGCATGGGCTACATCCTGCGCCGACCGGTGGCGCTGCCGCCCCTGGTGCTGACGCAAGACGAGATGGCGGCGCTGCACCATCTGTTGCGGCTGGCGGGGGCGCATGCCGACACCCGCATCGCGGCGGGGGCGCGCACGCTGGCCACGAAGATCCGCGCGGTGATGCCCCCCGACCCCGAGGAGGACGCCCCGCTCTGAGCTGGCCGCTCCGAACCGGGACTGGTGCGGCCGGGCGCAACAGGATAGAAAACGGCCATGAGCACGCCCGAATTCGTCACCGCCTTCGTCACCCTTTTCGTCGTGGTCGATCCGATCGGCCTCGTGCCGCTTTTCCTTGCGCTGACGCAGGGGATGAGCGCCCAGATGCGCCGCACCGTGGGCATCCGGGCGCTGATCATCGCCGCGATCCTGCTGACCGCCTTCGGGCTTTTCGGCGATGCGCTGTTGCGCGGCATCGGCATTTCGATGCCCGCCTTCCGCATCGCGGGCGGGGTGCTTTTGTTCCTGACCGCGCTGGACATGCTGTTCGAGCGCCGCACCCAGCGCCGCGAGGGGCAATCGGCCGAGCCGCATGCCCCCGACCCTTCGGTCTTTCCGCTGGCCACGCCGCTGCTGGCGGGGCCCGGGGCGATGGCGACGATGATCCTGCTGGCGGGCTCGGGCACGGGGGGGCTGCATCTGGCCGCGGTGATGGCGGTGATGGCGCTGGTGCTCGCCTGCGTCTTCGTGCTGTTTCTGCTCGCCACGCCGCTTGAGCGCGCGCTGGGGCGGACCGGAACGATGGTGGTGACGCGGCTGCTGGGGATGCTGCTCGCCGCGCTGGCGGTGCAGTTTATCCTCGACGGTCTGCGCGGGGCGGGGATCATCGCCCTGCCGCTCGGGGGATGACGTTCGGGGGCTGACGTTCGGAGGTGCGTTCGGGGGGTGACACGGCGCGGGGCGGCCCCTACATCGGGGGGCAGGAGGCGCCATGGACCCCGATATCCCGCGTGTGATCTATTATCTTCTGCTGCTTCTGGCGATCGGCGGCTATCTGGTCGCGGCGCTGCGCCGCCGCCCCGGTCAGGCGCTGCAACAGCTGATGATCTGGGCGCTGATCTTTCTCGGCGTCGCCGCCGTGGCGGGGATCTGGCCCGATGTCCGCGCCGCGATCGCGCCGGCGCAGACGGTGACGCAATCGGGCCGGATCGAACTGCCGCTGCGGGCGGACGGGCATTATTACCTGCAGGCACAAGTGAACGGCGCCACGATCGATTTCGTCATCGACACCGGCGCCTCGCAGATCGTGCTCAGCCGCGCGGATGCGGAACGGGCCGGGATCGACACCGGCGCGCTGGCCTATATCGGCCGCGCCTTCACCGCGAATGGCGAGGTGGCGACGGCGCCGGTGCGGCTTGACAGCCTGAGCGTCGGCCCCTTCACAGACCGCGACGTGGCGGCGGTGGTCAATCGCGGCGCGATGGCGGGCTCGCTTCTGGGCATGAGCTACCTGACCCGCTTCGGCAAGGTGCAGTTCGACGACCGCCGGATGATCCTTGAACGCTAGCCCCGGCCGCGCCGTCGCAAGGGGCGTATTTTGACCAAGAAAATACACCACGGGGTTTTTCCTGGGACAAATACGCAAGGGGGCGCGGGGGACATCGTCCCCCGGCAGCGGGGGGTGCGGGGGGCGGCAGCCCCCCGCTTTCCGGGCACCCGAGCCGCGCGAGGGCGCAATCCCTAAAGCCAGTCCTTCCATTTGAAGAAGGCCCAGGACAGAAGGGCCGAGGCCAGCATCAGCGCCAGCGCGAAGGGATAGCCCCAGGACTGGTTCAGCTCCGGCATGTTGGCAAAGTTCATCCCATAGGCCGAGGCGATCAGCGTCGGCGGCAGGAACAGCGCGGTCACCACCGACAGGATCCGCACCGTGTTGTTCTGCGCCAGATTGATCATGCCCAGCGTCGCATCAACGGTCAGCGACACCCGCGAGGACAGATAGTCGTTATGCACCGCCAGCGCCGTAATGTCGCGCATCAGCGCCTTGGCGAGAGGCCGCAGCTCGCCCCCCTGCGGATGCGTCACAAGGCTCTGGTCATAGAACGACAAGGCCCGTTCCAGCGTCAGAAGCGCGAGCCGGATATGGCCCAGAAGCTCCCCCTGCTTGCCCACCTCGCCCAGCGCCACCTTCAGCTCGGGCGCGCGCGCCTCGCCCAGCACCCGCGCCGAGACCTGATCCAGCGCCCGCCCCGAGGCCTCGAGCAGATCGGCCTGCCGCGCGACGATTTCCTCGATCAGCCCCAGAAAGATCCGCTCGGGCGTGCGGCAGCCCGCCGTCGTGCGCTCGGCCCGGTCGGGATAGGTGGCAAAGCTGCGCGGCGCGTGGTGGCGCACCGTCACCAGCCGCGCGGGCGACAGGATGAAGCTGACCGGCCCCGAGATATGCTCGCCCGCGGGCGTGTGACCGGGCAGCACCACGGTCATCACATCCACCCCCTCCTCGCGGTAAAGCCGGTTCGAGATCTCGATCTCTTCCATGTCGGCCAGCGTCGGCACCTCGACGCCCAGCGCCGCCACCGCCGTCACCTGGCTGTCCAGCGGACGGTAAAGATCGATCCAGAACGCCTGTTCCAGATCGGCGCCGATCTCGGTCGGGCTTTGCTGGCCGAGGCGGGCGAGCCCGCGCGGCAGCGGCTTGTAGGCGTGCAGCATGCGCCCTCGCAGGATGGGGCCGCCGAGATGGCGGGTCCGCCCCACAAAGCCGCGCCGCGCGGCCGCGGTCAAGCCCCCGCGCGGCGCGGCGTGACGCGGTTATTCCCCACCCTTGCCCCGGTTGCGCCACAATCATGCCGCACCACGGGCGGGACTTCACAGCCAAGGCAGGGATCAGATGGACTTCCCCGGTTTCGACGCGCTTGCGGTCGGCTTCATCCTGTTCGTGGCGCTGCGCGAGGCGGGCACCCGTCTGCGCCGCGCGCTTGCCGCCCGCGCCGCCGGGCGCGATCCGCTCGAAGCCTGAGCCCCCCGCCCCCCGGACACCTGCCTCACGCCGCTCTCGATTCCGCGCCGCAGCCGTGCTATGGCCATCCGATGCCCCCGACCTGCGACCACGAGGAAGCCGCCTTGGCGATGGATACTGCCCAAGACCCGCAAGAAGACTTCGATCCCGAGACCGCTGCCAGGACCGCCGCCGCGACGGACGAGCGCTGCGCGGCGCTGGACGCCGAGGAGATGGCGACGCGGGCGCGGGCGGCCTCGAACCTGCTCAAGGCGCTGGCCCATGAAGGGCGGCTGATGATCATGTGCTATCTCGCCTCGGGCGAGAAATCGGTGACCGAGCTGGAAACCCGGCTGTCCACAAGGCAGGCGGCGGTCAGCCAGCAACTGGCGCGGTTGCGGCTCGAGGGGCTGGTGCAAAGCCGGCGCGAGGGCAAGACGATCTATTATTCGCTCTCCGATCCGCGCGCCGCCCGCGTGGTGCAGACGGTCTACGAGCAATTCTGTTCGGGCGACTGAAGCCCGCCGCTGTCTCGACACCGGGCGCCCCGAAACCGACCGTCCCGACACTGGGCGGGAAATCACGGCCGAGAGGTCGCAGATCCTGCCCCCTCCTTCCGGCGCGGTTCCCTCGGAACCTGCGGATGCGCAGCCTCCGGGGGCCTCGACGTTTCGATGTGCTCGCAACAGCAGGTTGCGCGTCGGCGTGGACGGAACCGCATGCGGCCCCTGCCGATGGCGCGCGCGGCGTTCAAACGCCAAAGACCGGCTCCGCAAGCGGAACCGGCCCCCTGTATAGGATTCATCCGGATGACTGACTTCCGAAGTGCTTGCAGGCGGCATTCGCCGGGCATTTACCGCGTTTGAGGCGAGGCCGAATCAACATCCCTCACGCCTGCGGACCACCATGACCCACATCCACGACGCACTGTCTTTTCGGACCATTTCGCGTGTTCAAACCGGTCAGGCATCAGCCTGTTACCGCTTGGCAGCGCCCTTGAACATCAGCGTCAGAACAGAAACCGGATCAAGATTATTCATATCCATCAAGCCTCCTTCATGACATCGCCTGCGTGCGATAAGACCACGTTACGCCTTTGCGCGAGAGTCGGTACAAAATTCGTATGCGACATTACGTCGCATGTCCTTTGCCGGAAATGTCAGAGTGTCGCAGCCCGGAAAGAAAGGCGCCCCCGGGGGTCGGGGGCGCTTTCGGGGCCTGTGCGGGCCCTCAGGTCTTGAAGATGCGATAGATCGCCGGGATCACCAGAACCGTCAGCAGCGTCGAGCTGAGCAGCCCGAACAGCAGCGAAATGGCAAGCCCCTGAAAAATCGGATCGAACAGGATCACCGCCGCCCCGATCATCGCCGCCACCGCGGTGAGCAGGATCGGCTTGAAGCGGATCGAACCCGCCTCGATCAGGATCTCGATCTCGGTCTTGCCCGCGCGGTCGGCGTGGCGGATGAAATCGACGAGCAGGATCGAGTTGCGCACGATGATCCCCGCCAGCGCGATGAAGCCGATCATCGAGGTGGCGGAAAACGGCGCCGAAAACATCATGTGACCCAGCATGATGCCGAGGAACGTCAGCGGCACCGGCGTCAGAACCACCAGCGGCAGCCGGAACGAGCCGAACTGCGCCACCACCAGAATGTAGATGCCCACCAGCGCGATGCCGAAGGCGCCGCCCATGTCGCGGAAGGTGACCCAGGTCACCTCCCATTCGCCGTCCCAAAGCAGCGTCACATGGCTTTCATCCTCGGGCTGGCCATGCAGGCTGATCTCGGGTTTCGTGCCCGGGGCCCAGTCCATCGCCTCGATCGCGTCCCCCACGGCCAGCATGCCGTAAAGCGGCGCCTCGAAACTGCCCGCCAGTTCCGCCGTCACCATCTCGGCGGCGCGGCCGTTGTGGCGAAAGATCGGGAAGCTGCTCATCTCGGGGCGCACCGTGACGACATCGCCCAGCTCCACCACGCCACGCGCGCCGGGCAGGACATTGGCCGGAATGGGCGTCGAGAGCGTCGCCGCATCCATCACCTTCGCGCCCTTGGCCCGTTCCATCACGATCGGCAAGGGCATCCGTTCCTGCCCCCGATGCGAATAGCCGACCGTGGTCTGGCCGTTCAAAAGCCCCAGCGTGTCAAAGACATCGCTTTCCTCGACCGCGTAGAATTCCAGATTGTCGGGGTCGATCGTCGCGCGCAGTCGGCGCGCCTGTTCGCCGAAACTCGTGTCCACATCGACGATGAAGGGCACCGCGCGGAAAGCCGCCTCGATCTGCGCCGCCGCCGCGCGCCGGGTCTCGGCATCGGGTCCGTAGACCTCGGCCAGAAGCGTGGCGATGACGGGGGGCCCGGGCGGCGGCTCGACCGTCTTCAGCACGGTCCCCGCAGGCAGCGGCAGGGCGGTCACGATCTGGCGCACTTGCAGCGCGATCTCGTGGCTGGTGCGGTCGCGATCATCCTTGCCCGCAAGGTTGATCTGCACGTCGCCTTCCCACGGGCGGCCGCGCAGGTAGTAATGCCGCACCAGGCCGTTGAAGTTGAAGGGCGAGGCCGTGCCCGCATGGGTCTGCACCGAGATCACCTCGGGCAGGCGCGTCACCGCCGCCGCCACCTGCTGCGCCACCGCATCCGTCGCCTCGACCGAGGAGCCCTCGGGCAGGTCGATCACCACGCTCAGTTCGGATTTGTTGTCAAAGGGCAAGAGCTTGACGGTGACATCCTGGGTGTAAAGCAGGCCGAGCGAGCCGAAGGAGAGAACGATCGTGGCCAGAAGGAACATCCACGCCGAGCGTTTCGTGGCCAGCACCGGCCGCGCCACGCGGGCATAGATCGCGCCAAGCTTGCCGCCATGGGCATGGGCGCCGCCCTCATGGCCCGACATGTCGGCCCGCCCCGCGATCTTCACCATCAGCCAGGGGGTGATGATCACCGCGACGAAAAACGAAAACACCATCGCCGCCGAGGCGACCGAGGGGATGGGCGACATGTAGGGCCCCATCAGCCCGGCCACGGCCAGCATCGGCAAAAGCGCCGCAACCACGGTCAGCGTGGCGACGATGGTCGGGTTGCCGACCTCGGCCACCGCCTCGATCGCCTTGCGCACGCGCGACCCCGGCCCCGGCATCGCCCAGTGCCGGGCGATGTTCTCGATCACCACGATGGCGTCATCGACCAGAATGCCGATGGAAAAGATCAGCGCGAACAGGCTGACCCGGTTCAGGGTGAAGCCCATCGCATTGGCGGCGAAAAGCGTGAGCAGGATCGTCACCGGGATGACGATGGCCACGACGATGCTTTCCCGCCAGCCGATGGCAAAGAACACCAGCGCGATGATGGAAATCGTCGCAAGGCCCAAGTGGAAGAGCAGCTCATTGGCCTTTTCATTCGCCGTCTCGCCATAGTCGCGGGTGAAGGCCAGATCGACGCTCTCGGGGATCAGGCTGCCTTCCAGCTCCGCCAGCCGCTCATGGATCTTTTCACCCACGATCACCGCATTCGCCCCGGCGCGTTTGGCAATCGCCAGCGTGACGGCGGGGGAGCGGTGCAGGGTCTCGCCGTCGCGGGTGACATTCGCCACCAGATGTTCCGAGGTATCGGGCACATAGGCGACATCGGCCACATCGGCAACATAGACGGGCCGCCCGTCGCGGGCGGTCAGCAAAAGCCCGGCGATCTCGGCCGGTGCCGTCAGCGTCTTGCCCGCCACAAGGTCGATCTGTTGGCCCTGATCGCGCAGGCGGCCGGTCGAAAAGCTGCGGTTCGCCTGCTCGACCTTGTTGGACAACTGCTGCAGCGTGATGCCGTAAAGCGCCAGCCGCTCCGGGTCGGGGGCGATGCGGATCGCCTCGCGCGCCTCGCCGACGATATAGGTGAGACCGACGTTTTCGATCTTCGTCACCTCGGTCTGCAATTCGCGCGCGATCCGGGTCAGATCGGCCGCGCCGATCTGGGTGCCGGGCTTGCCCGAGAGCGTCAGCGACATGATCGCCACATCGTCGATGCCGCGGCCGACGATGATCGGCTCGGGGATGCCCTTGGGGATGCGGTCGAGGTTCGCCTTGACCTTTTCATGCACGCGCAGGATCGCCGCATCCGACGAGGTGCCGACGATGAACCGCGCCATCACCAGCGCGGCATCGTCATTCGTCTGGCTGTAGACATGCTCCACCTCGTTGATCGAGGTGATGATCGTCTCCATCGGCTCGGTGACAAGCTTCATCGCGTCTTCCGCCTTCAGGCCGGGCGCCTGAAGATGGATATCGACCATCGGAACCGAGATCTGCGGCTCTTCCTCGCGCGGCAGCGCGCCGAGCGCCACCAGCCCGACGGCCAGCGCCGCCAGCACGAACAAGGGCGTCAGCGCCGAGCCGATGAAGCCCTTGGTCAGACGGCCCGCAAGGCCCAGCCCCGCGGTGGGCAGATCGTCTTGCACCGGATCATTCATCGCCCAGAACCTCCTCGCCGCCCGACAGGCCCGAGACGATCTCGACCATCTCCACCCCGTCGATCACCTGTTTCGGGCCGGGAACCACGGCGCGTTCGATCACCGCATCGCCCGCCCTGACGCGCAGGAAATCAAGCCCCGAGCGGGTGTGCAAAAGTTCGAAGGGCACGATGAAGGCCTGACGGCGGGCAAGCGGCAGCTTGACCAGCACCCGCTCGCCGACGAAATCCGATTTCAGATCAGGCACTTCCACGTCGGCATTGACACGACCCCCGGCAATCGTCGGATAGACCTTGGCCAGCTTGCCGCTGATCGCGCCGCTTGCCGCCTCGATCGCGATGGCGTCGCCCGCATGCAACGTCGCCGCGAAACGTTCGGGCACCGACAGCCGCAGGAACACCCCGCCGCCGCCCACCGTCGCCACGGTTTCCCCCGCCATCACCACCGCGCCGCGCGCAACAGGCACCTCCAGCACCCGCCCGGCGATCGGCGCCAGCACCGCGCCCTCGGTCGCGGCCTGTTCGGTCACCTGCCGCGAGGCCTTTTGCGCCTCGATCTGCTGGGTCAGCACGCTGACCTGCGTCTTCAGCGCGTCATAGGCCTGCGCCGTCATCACGCCGCGCGCTTTCAGCGCCTCGCCCCGGGTCAGGTCGTTCTGCGCATTCTTCAACTGGCTGCCGAGCGCCGAGATCTGCGCGTCGATGGCGTTGATCTGAAAGGCGATCTTCGCATCGACGACCTTGCCCAGCTCCTGTCCCGCGGTGACCAGATCGCCCTCGGACACGGTCAGCGACACCAGCGTGCCGCCCAGCCGCGCCCGCGCCGGGATCATGTCCTTGGCCTCGATCTGGCCATAGACGGTCTTCCAGTCGGTCACCTCGGTCGGCGCCACGGCAAAGGCACCCTCGGCCAGGGCCAGTCGCGGCAGCCCCAGCGCGCAAAGCGCCATGAGCAGGACGAAAGCTTTCATCGCGGCATCTCCCTTTGGACGATCGGTTGATCCCTTTTACATTCCGCGTTTTGAATGTGTCAAACCGTAAATCACTTTGACCAAGGCCATCGCCTTGGCCCTGCGCGACAGAAGCCCCGTGACCCCCGAGGGCCCAAAGGCCCTCGGGCAGCGCCCGCCCCGCCCATGGCGGGCGCTTCTCGCCCGCCGGGGCGGTCGCCGCCCTCTGTCGTGCGGGTTGCACCGGTCATGCCGCAACCGGACGCTGCGGGCGGGGAAAGGCAGTGCCTTTCCCTTTTCGCCCGAAACAGAGGTCGCGCCGGGGCTTTTCTCGGGTCGCAATTGTGCTAAACGCGAAGCCAACCCCTTGCGACAGGTGAGCCCCATGCACGACATCCGCGCGATCCGCGACAACCCCGCCCAATTCGACGCCGATCTGGCCCGCCGCAGCCTGCCGCCGCTTTCGGCCGAGGTGCTGGCGCTGGATGAACGGCGCCGCGCCGCGATCCTGGCGGCCGAGACCGCGCAAGCCGCGCAAAATGCCGCCGCGAAAGAGGTCGGCGCCGCCAAGGCCAAGGGCGACACGGCCGAATTCGAACGGCTGCGGGCGCTGGTGGCGGAGAAGAAATCCGAAGTCGCGGCGATGCAGGCCGAGGCCGGGCGGCTGGATGCCGAGTTGCGCGACCGGCTGATGCTGATTCCGAACGCGCCTTTGGCCGAAGTGCCCGAAGGCGCGGACGAGGCGGGCAATGTCGAGGTGAAACGCTGGGGCAATATCCCGAGCTTCGCCTTCAAACCCCTTGAACATTATCAGCTTTCCGCCGTGGGCAAGGCGATGGATTTCGAAACCGCGGCGAAGCTTTCGGGCGCGCGCTTCGTTGTCCTGCGCGCGGGCGTCGCCCGGGTGCACCGGGCGCTGGCGCAATTCATGCTCGATCTGCATGTCGACACGCATGGGCTGACCGAGGCGATCACCCCGGTTCTGGTCCGCGCCGAGGCGATGCTGGGCACCGGGCAACTGCCGAAATTCGCCGAGGACAGCTATGAGACCACGAACGGCTGGTGGATGATCCCGACGGCCGAGGTGACGCTGACGAATTTCATCGCGGGCGAGATCTGGGACGAGGCCGCCCTGCCCTGCCGGATGACCGCGCATACGAACTGCTTCCGCTCCGAGGCCGGGTCTGCGGGCAAGGACACGGCGGGGATGCTGCGCCAGCACCAGTTCGAGAAGGTCGAGATGGTGACGATCTGCCGCCCCGAAGACGCGCTGGCCGAACATGAACGGATGACCGGCTGCGCGGAAGCCGTGCTGGAAGCCCTTCGCCTGCCCTATCGCCGCATCGTTCTGTGCACCGGCGACATGGGCTTCGGGTCGCAAAAGACCCATGACCTTGAAGTCTGGCTGCCGGGGCAGAACTGCTTCCGCGAGATTTCCTCGGTCTCGACCTGCGGGCAATTCCAGGCGCGACGGATGAACGGGCGCTACAAGCCCGCCACGGGCGGCAAGCCGGATTTCGTCGCGACGCTGAACGGATCGGGCCTGGCCGTCGGGCGCTGCCTGATCGCGGTGCTGGAAAACGGCCAGCAAGAGGACGGCTCCGTCATCCTGCCCGAAGTGCTGCATCCCTATCTGGGCGGCAAGACCCGTCTGGTCGAGGGCGCGCTGGTCTGAAACGCAACGGCGCGCCCCTTTCGGGACGCGCCGTGACTTCCGCTCAGGCGGGGGTCATTCCGCCGCCTGCTCCGCCGCCGCAAGCTCTGCCGCGCGATCCTCGACCATCCGCACGATCTCGTCGATCATCTGCTCGTTCGACAGCCGGTGGCTTTGCTTGCCCGCCAGATAGACCATGCCCGAGCCCGCGCCGCCGCCGGTGAAGCCGATATCGGTCATCAGCGCCTCGCCGGGGCCGTTCACCACGCAACCGATGATCGAGAGCGACATCGGCGTCTTGATATGCTCGAGGCGTTTTTCCAGCGCATCCACCGTCTTGATCACGTCGAACCCCTGCCGCGCGCAGCTGGGGCAGGAGATGATCTGCACGCCGCGGGTGCGCAGGCCGAGCGATTTCAGGATCTCGTAGCCGACCTTCACCTCTTCGACCGGATCGGCCGAAAGGCTGACGCGGATCGTGTCGCCGATGCCCGCCCAGAGCAGATTGCCCAGACCCACCGCCGATTTCACCGTGCCCGCCATCAGGCCCCCGGCTTCGGTGATGCCCAGATGGATCGGCGCATCGGTGGTCTCGGCCAGCGCGGTATAGGCGGCGGCAGCCAGGAACACGTCCGAGGCCTTCACCGAGATCTTGAATTCGTGAAAATCATTGTCCTGCAGGATCTTGATGTGATCCATGCCGCTTTCCAGCATCGCCTCCGGGCAGGGTTCGCCGTATTTGTCCAGGAGGTGCTTTTCCAGCGAGCCCGCATTGACCCCGATCCGCATCGAGCAGCCGTGATCCTTGGCGGCCTTGATCACCTCGCGCACGCGGCTTTCGTCGCCGATATTGCCCGGGTTGATGCGCAGACAGGCCGCGCCCGCCTCGGCCGCCTCGATCGCGCGCTTGTAATGGAAATGGATGTCGGCCACGATCGGCACCGGGCTTTCGCGGCAGATTTCCTTCAGCGCGCGCGTCGCGTCTTCATCGGGCACCGAGACGCGGACGATATCGGCGCCCACATCGGCGGCGCGCAGCACCTGCCCCAGCGTCGCCTTGACGTCCGAGGTGATGGTGTTGGTCATCGTCTGCACCGAGATCGGCGCATCGCCCCCCACCGGCACCTTGCCGACCCAGATCTGGCGCGAGGGACGGCGGGTGATGTTCCGCCACGGACGATGGGGATTGAGCGACATGGGAAGGCCTCCGTTCAGCTGCCCCACAAATAGGTCAGCCGTCGCCCAAGGGCAACGGCCGCTTTGTCGCGTTCGAAAGACTGTTACTGCTCGGGCGTTCCCGGCACGACCGAGGAGGCATCGGCCACCGCGACCATCTTTGCCAGATCGCGATCGGCGGCCATGTCGGCCACCGCATAGGCCGCGCCCAGCGATGGCGCCGACAGCTCGACATTCTTCGTCACCGCGCCCTTCGAGCCCACCGGCCCATGCGCGACGCCGTTCACCGCGAAATAGATCGCGCCCGATTCCCCGGTGCGCAGCTTCGGCGGCTCTTCCAGCTTCGGCACGGCGAAGCGCTCGCCCGCATCCATCACCTTCTCGAAGATCACCGACCCGTCCGAGGCGGTGATCCGCACCCAGGAGGGCCGCACCGCCAGAACCTCGACCTCGGCGGCGCCAGCCCCCAGCGCATGCACGACCGGCAGCTGACCGGGCGCGGCCGCCGTTGCCCCGGCCTCGGCCAGAACCATCGGCGCGCTGGTCATCGCCTGCGCCGTGCCGGGCAGCACGCCCGCCTCGCGCGGGTCGATCGCGGCAATCGGACCGTCACGGGCGATCAGCACCGGGGTTTCCAGCGCGGCGGGGCGATAAAGCCGGTCAAAGGCCTCTTCGGTGGCGGCATTGGGCAGCACATCGGCGGGCAGCACATCGGCCGCAGTGGCCACCTCGACCGAGGCGACGGGCTGCAGCGGATCGATCTCGGCCACGACGCCCGGGGCCTGTTCGACCGGGGTCAGCTGCACGCGCTGCACCTCCTGCAGCACCGACCAGGCGCCATAGCCGATGCCGCCCGCGACCATCACCACGACGGCAAGCGAGCCCACGGCGCGCGGGTCGATCTTGGTCCAGATCGGCGCCTGTTTCGGGATGAAGGAGGCATTGGGATTGGCCAGCGAGCTGGCCAGATCGGCGCGGCGCGGCGCTTTCGGCCCCGAGGCGGCAGCCGCCAGACCATGCGTGGGGGTGAAGCCCGATTCCTTGCAGAAGCGGTCAAAGGCCCAGTCGGGGTCCAGCCCCAGATAGCGCGCATAAGACCGCACGAAGCCCGCGATGAAGGACGGGCTTTCGAAGGCGCCGGGGTCGCAATTCTCGATGGCGGCGATATAGACCGCCTTGATGCGCAACTCGCGCTGCACATCAAGCAGCGATTTCGACAGGGTCGCACGTTCGCCGCGAAGCATGTCGCCAAGCTTCATGTCGAAGTCGTCAAAGCCTTTTTGCGCGGCCTCAACCTGCGTCGAAGGGTTGCCCTTCCACCTGATCATCTGCCTGTCCCGCCCTCGGTGTGGTTTGTCCGATTCGAACCTGTCGGTCCCGAATTCTTGACGAATTCCTAGCATAATCCCGAGGGCGGTGCATCCGCAGAATGGCTCAGGCAGAGGCCTCGGCGCGATTCAGCGCACAGCGCGCCCAGAGCAGATCCATGGCATGAACGAGCCCGTCGATCTGCTTGAGATCATGCACCGGCGAGGGGGTGAAGCGCAGCCGTTCGGTGCCGCGCGGCACCGTCGGGAAGTTGATCGGCTGCACGTAAACGCCGTAATCCGACAAGAGCATGTCCGACACCGCCTTGGTGTGCACGGGGTCGCCGATGACCACCGGAACGATGTGGCTGCCGTGGTCGATGATCGGCATGCCGAGCGCCTTGAGCCGCATCTTGAGAACCTTGGCGTGCATCTGTTGCGCGTCGCGCAGCTTCTGCCCTTCGGCGGTTTTCAGGAAGGCGATCGAGGCCTGCGCGCCCGCGGCGATCGCCGGCGGCAGCGAGGTCGAGAAGATGAAGCCCGGCGCATAGGAGCGCACGGCATCGACCATCCGCGCCGAAGCGGCGATATAGCCGCCGAAGACGCCGTAGGCTTTCGCCAGCGTGCCGTTGAAGATGTCGATGCGATGCATCAGACCGTCGCGTTCCGCCACGCCCGCGCCGCGGGGGCCATACATGCCGACGGCATGGACTTCGTCGATATAGGTCAGCGCGCCGAATTCCTCGGCGATGTCGCAGATTTCCTTGATCGGGCCGAAGTCGCCATCCATCGAATAGACCGATTCGAAGGCGATCAGCTTCGGCGCGGCCGGATCATCGGCGGCGATCAGCTCGCGCAGATGCGCGACGTCATTGTGACGGAAGATCCGCTTCGGCCCGGCATTGCGCTTGATCCCCTCGATCATCGAGGCGTGGTTCAGGCTGTCGGAATAGATGATCAGGCCGGGGAAGAGCACGCGCAGGGTCGAAAGCGTGGCGTCATTGGCGTTGTAGGCCGAGGAAAAGACCAGCGCGGCTTCTTTCTGGTGCAGATCGGCGATCTCGGCCTCAAGGCGGCGGTGATAGGCCGTGGTGCCCGAGATGTTGCGGGTGCCACCCGACCCGGCCCCGACCGCTTCCAGCGCCTCATGCATCGCGGCCAGAACGACCGGGTGCTGGCCCATGCCCAGATAGTCGTTGCCGCACCAGACGGTGATGTCCTGCTTGCCGCCATCGGGGCGGTTCCACTGCGCCTTGGGGAAGGCGCCCTTCTCGCGTTCGATGTCGATGAACGTGCGGTAACGTCCCTCGTCGTGGAGCTTCTGGATCGCTTTGTCGAGCGCGAGATTGTAGTCCATGTCTGTCACCCCTGGCTTTGAGCACTTGGTTGTGGATCGCCGGGTCGGCTCTGCGGCCCTGTCCGGCGGCAACAGGTTTACGCGCATCGCCCAAAAAATGGGAGTTCTAAATTGTCGCATCCCGGTGCATCATTTTCTTGCGCGCCCGATGCCGCCCCCCAGCCTGCCCCCCACGCCCGCAGCCCGGGCTCTGGCCATGCCCGGCAAGCGCTGCTAGGCTCGCCCCATGGAGGCCCTTCAATGACACTCGACGCCGTTCTTGCCCGTATCGACGACACTCTGCCCGACGCCTGCGACAGGTTGCTTGACCTTTTGCGCATCGCCTCGATCTCCACCGACCCCGCCTTTGAGGGCGATTGCGCCCGCGCCGCCGCCTGGCTGGTGCAGGAGCTGAAATCGCTTGGCTTCACCGCCTCGGCGCGGCCCACCCCCGGCCATCCGATGGTGGTGGCGCGGCATGCGGGCCCCGGGCGGCACATCCTGTTCTACGGGCACTATGACGTGCAACCGATTGATCCGATTGAGCTTTGGGATCGTGACCCGTTCGATCCGGCGCTTGAGGAAACGGCGAAAGGCGTGGTGATCCGCGGCCGCGGCGCCGCCGATGACAAGGGCCAGCTGATGACCTTCGTCGAAGCCTGCCGGGCCTGGAAAGAGGTGCATGGCACCCTGCCCGGCAACCTGACGATCTTCTTCGAGGGCGAGGAAGAATCGGGCTCGCCCTCGCTCATCCCGTTCCTGAAGGACAATGCCGAGGAGCTGGGGCAGGCCTCGCTCGCGCTGATCTGCGACACCGGGCTTTTCGCCGACAAGGTGCCCGCGGTGGTGACGATGCTGCGCGGGCTGGCGAAGATCGAATTCACCCTGAAGGCGGCCGACAAGGACCTGCATTCGGGCAGTTTCGGCGGTGCCGCGATCAACCCGATCCGGGTGCTGACGCGCATCCTCGGGCAGCTGCACGACGCGCAGGGCCGGGTCACCGTGCCGGGCTTTTACGACGATGTGGCGGAGCTGCCCGAGGCCGTGCGGGCGCAGTGGCAGGGCCTTGGCTTCGACCACGCCGCCTTCCTCGGCGGGGTCGGGCTGAGCCAGCCCGCGGGCGAACAGGATCGCACGCCGCTCGAACAGATCTGGTCGCGGCCCACGGCGGAAATCAACGGCATCTGGGGCGGCTATACCGGCGCGGGCTTCAAGACCGTGCTGCCCGCCGAGGCCAGCGCCAAGGTCAGCTTCCGTCTGGTGTCGAAACAGGAACCCGAAAAGATCCTCGCGTCGTTCAAATCCTGGATCGAGGCGCAGCTGCCCCCCGATGTCCGGCTCGAGTGGAAGGCGCCGAACGGCTCGCCAGCCTCGGTGATGGCGATCGACGACCCGGCGTTTGACGCCGCCCGCGCCGCGCTGACCGAGGAATGGGGCGTGCCCGCGGCTTTCGTCGGCTGCGGCGGCTCGATCCCGATCGCGGGCTATTTCAAGGACATCCTCGGCATGGATGCGATGCTGATCGGTTTCGGCAAGGACGACGACCAGATCCACAGCCCGAACGAGAAATACGATCTGGAAAGCTTCCACAAGGGCATCCGCAGCTGGGCGCGGATTCTGGACCGGATCGCGGGCTGACCGGGCGGCGGCGGGGGTTTCACACCCCCGCACCCCCGTGAGGTATTTTTGGCAAGATGAAAGCAAAGGGCGCTCGGATCGGGCGCCCTTTTCGCGTGCCCTTTCACCTTGGCCAAATATCCCGGGGGTGAGGGCGAAGCCCGAGGGGGCAGCGCCCCCTGCCCGGCCTCAGCCGATCACCATGTCATCGCGATGCACCAGCGCGGCGCGGCCCGGATAGCCCAGCAGCGCCTCGATCTCGCCCGAGCGGTGCCCGGCGATGGTGCGGGCTTCCTCGGCGGTGTAGCGCACCAGACCCTTGCCCAGGGCGGCGCCATCGGGGCCCGCGATGGTCACGGGCTCGCCGCGGCCAAAGCGGCCGGTGACCTTGGTCACGCCCGCGGGCAAAAGCGATTTGCCCTGCGAAAGCGCCCCCACCGCGCCCGCATCGACGATCACCTCGCCGCGCGGTTTCATCGCCGCGATCCAGCGTTTGCGCGCCGCCTGCGGGTCGCCCTCGGGCAGGAACCAGGTGCAATTGGCGCCCTCGGCCAAAGCGGTCAGCGGCCGCAGGGCCGAGCCCTCCATGATCGCCATGGCGCAGCCCCCCGCCACCGCGGTCTTCGCCGCCAGAAGCTTCGTCTTCATGCCGCCTTTCGAGAGGCCGGAAATCGGATCGCCCGCCATCGCCTCGATCTCGGGGGTGATATGCTCGACCAGCTCGAAGCGCACCGCGCTCGGGTCTTCCTTCGGGTTCGCGGAATAGAAACCGTCGACATCGGAGAGCAGGATCAGCTGATCGGCGCCGACAGTGACGGCGATCTGCGCCGCCAGCCGGTCGTTGTCGCCAAAGCGGATCTCGTCGGTCGCCACGGTGTCGTTCTCGTTCACGATCGGCACGACGCCCATCGACAGAAGCGTCTCCATCGTCGCGCGGGAATTGAGATAGCGGCGGCGGTCGTCGGTGTCTTCCAGCGTCACCAGAACCTGCGCCGTGGTCACGCCATGCGGCGCCAGGATCTCCTCATAGGCGCGGGCAAGACGGATCTGCCCCACCGCCGCCGCGGCCTGCGATTGTTCGAGCGGCAAGGGCCCCAAAGGCAGGCCCAGCACCCGCCGCCCCAGCGCGATCGAGCCCGAGGAGACCAGCACCACATCGGCGCCGCGTTTCTTCGCGGCCACAACGTCCATCGCGAGCGCCGTCAGCCAGTCGGTCTTCAGCCCCTCGGCGCCGACCAGCAGCGCCGAGCCGATCTTCACCACCAGCCGCTTCGCGGCCGCAACCTGCGGCGTCTTCACGGCTGCCACGGCGCCACCTCTTCCTCGCCCCGGCGGTCGTCCTCGATCTCGGCCAAAAGCGCCCGCAGCACCTCGGCCACGCCTTTTTTCGACACGCCCGACATCACCAGAACCGGCCCTTCGGAGGCCTTTTCCAAGGCGCGCTTGCGGCTTGAGAGGGTCTTGCTGTCAAGCGCATCGGCCTTGTTCAGAACCGTGATGCGCGGCTTTTCGAACAGCTCCTCGGAATAGGCCTCAAGCTCGCCGATGATGGTGCGATAATCCTTGGTGATGGTGGACGACGTGCCATCGACCAGATGCAGCAGCACCGAGCAGCGCTCGACATGGCCAAGGAACTGATCGCCCAGACCGCGGCCCTCCGAGGCGCCTTCGATCAGCCCCGGAATGTCGGCCATGACGAATTCCTTGCCGTCGATGCCGACGACGCCAAGGTTCGGCACCAGCGTGGTGAAAGGATAATCGGCAATCGTCGGCCGCGCGTTCGAGACCGCGGCGAGGAAGGTCGACTTGCCCGCATTGGGCAGCCCCAAAAGCCCGGCATCGGCAATCAGCTTGAGCCGCAGCCAAAGCGTGCGCTCGACGCCCTCCTGCCCCGGATTGGCATGGGCGGGGGCACGGTTCGTCGCGGTCTTGAAACGCTGGTTGCCCCAGCCGCCATTGCCGCCCTTGGCCAGAAGCACGCGTTGCCCCGGCACGGTCAGATCGGCGATCACCGTTTCCTCATCCTCGTCGATGATCTCGGTGCCGACCGGCACTTTCAGCACGATATCGGCGCCATCCTTGCCGGTGCATTGGCTGCCCATGCCATGCTGGCCGGACTGCGCAAAGAAATGCTGCTGATAGCGGAAATCGATCAGCGTGTTCAGCCCTTCGACCGCCTCGGCATAGACCGAGCCGCCCTTGCCGCCATCGCCGCCATCGGGGCCGCCGAATTCAACGAATTTCTCGCGCCGGAAGCTGACGCAGCCGCCACCGCCGCCACCCGAGCGGATATAGACTTTCGCAAGGTCGAGAAATTTCATCGCAGTCGCCCCTTTCGCAAGGCGTCTGATTACGCGCGCGCGCGCCAATCTGCAAGCGAAGCATGGGGGCTCTGCCCCCAAACCCCCGGGATATTTAGGGCAAGATAAAAGCATGCCCCTTTATCTTGCCCTAAATATCCCGGGTGGGGTTCGGGGAGGGCAGCGCCCTCCCCGCCTGTGTCAGCCTGCGCAGGCGGCGTCAAAGGCGGCGCGGCTCAATCTCAGTTCGACATGCGGCAAGACCGCATCCAGCGCGAGCGACTGAACGCGAGAGCGGCCGATCTCGCGAAAGCCGAGTTTCGCCAGAACGCGGGCGGAGCGGGCATTGCCTTCGAAATAGCCCGCGCGCACGGGTTCTGCCACGGGATCGGCGAAATGCGCCGCCAGAACCGCCCGGGCGGCCTCGCTGGCAAAGCCCTGGCCCCAGGCCGGGCGGGCAAGCCAATAGCCGAACTGGCCCTGAAGGCCGATCATGCCCAGGAAAGCGCCGTCGCGGCAGATCACCCAGCGCGCCGCGGGCACGGGATCGGCCAGGAAGGCGCGGAAATCCCCGGCCCCATAGGGCCAGGGCACGGGGGCAAGCCAGCGCACCACCTCGAAATCGGAGAGCGCCGCGACGCAGGCGGCCTCGTCCTCGGCCGCAAGCGGGCGCAGCGCCAGCCGGTCCGTCACCAGATGCGCGGGCAGGCTCACCCGAGTTTCTTGACATAGGTCCAGGTCGGCACGCGCGCATTGCGCGCCAGCGACCAGGCCTCGGCATCGCCCAGATAGGCAAAACCGTTATGGGTCAGGACCCGCGCCGAGCCGGGGCTGTCCTGAAACACCTCGGCGATCAGCGTGCGGGCGCGATGCGGATTGGCCGCGATCAGCGCCGCAACGGCTTCCGAGGCGAAACCGGTGTTCCAGAACCCCGGGCCGACCCAGAAGCCGACCTCGGATTGCGCGCCCTCGTGGCGGGTGAGCGAGACGAGCCCCAGCACCTCGGCCAGACCATGCGCCGAGCCGTCAAGCGCCCAGACATCCTCGGTGCGGGTCTCGGCCATGGCGCGGGCGATGAAATTCTCGGTCGTGCCCGGCGGCAGCGGATGCGGGATCGCGCGGGTGCCCTCGGCCAGACGCTTGTCAGCGGTATACATGGAAATCAACCCGGCGTCGGAACGACGCAACGGGCGCAGGATGAACCGCTCGGCCTCGATCACCGGCTGGTTGGATATGGTCGTCTGAAACATCGCGTTCTCCTCAAACGCCGGCCTTTTGGCCGTTTAACCGTAAAACTCGACAGCCATGTGACGGGAAGTGGACATCCCGCAGGCCTTTTTCAACTGCGACCGGTTGGCCCACCACCCTCCCCGCGGCGGCCGCCCGGAGGCGACATTCGAAACGGAAAGGGGGGACCGGCCCGCGGCCGATCCCCCCCAAACTGATCCGGGTTCCGGTTCGGCTTACTCGGCGGCCTCCGCGACCGGGAGAACCGAAACGAAAGTGCGGCCCTTGAGGCCCTTCTTGTAGGTCACCTTGCCTTCGACGACGGCAAAGAGCGTGTGGTCACGGCCCATCATCACGCCTTCGCCCGGCCACCAGGTGGTGCCGCGCTGACGGATGATGATGTTGCCCGGAATGGCCGCCTGGCCACCGTAGAGTTTCACGCCAAGGCGACGACCGGCAGAGTCGCGGCCGTTACGGGAAGAGCCGCCAGCTTTCTTGTGTGCCATGGGGGATTACTCCTGAGCTTCAGCGGCTTTTTTCGCACGCTTCGGTTTCGCGGGGGCTTCGGCCGGGGCGGCCGCGCCATGGGCGGCACGACGGGCTTCGGCGGTGCCCACGGCTTCCTTCACGCCCGAAGTCTCGGCGCCCGAGGCAAGAACCTCGGTCACGCGCAGCAGCGTCAGTTGCTGACGGTGGCCACGGGTGCGCTGCGACGAATGTTTCCGGCGGCGCTTGTGGAAGGTGATGACCTTGTCGGCCTTGATGGTGTCGATGACCTCGGCGACCACGGCGGCACCGGCCACGGTGGGGGCGCCGACGGTCACGGCCTCGCCGCCGACCATCAGGATCTCGTTGAACTGGACTTTTTCACCAGCCACGGCGGCAATCAGTTCCACGCGCAGCACATCGCCCGCCTGAACCTTGTATTGCTTGCCGCCAGTCTTGAGGACCGCAAACATGCGTATTTCCCTTTTTCAGCCGCGTCCTGTGGCCCCCGGAGCCATGGGCCCCTGCGGTGTTGCCGGGTTTCCCCGCCTCGGACAGCGCACCCCATCGGGTGTTGTTGCAAATGATACCCGGGCGGAGAGCAGACTCACCGCCGGGCTTCGCGCTTATGCGGACGGAACGCAGGGCTGTCAAGGAATTTCGGGCTTTCTTCGCCTTGGCCCGTTGCAAGGGGGGATTTCGCCTCGGCTGACGCCGAGGCGACCCGCCGGGGGCTCCGCCCCCGGACCCCCGGGATACTTTCCCCAAGGTGAAAGGCAACCACGGCTTCCCGTCCCGAACGGCCGCGGTTTTTCCTTGGCCAAATACGCAAAGCGGGGGGTGCGGGGGGCGCAGCCCCCCGCGGGTCGCCTCGGGCTTGCCCGAGGCGAAATCAGCCCTTCGGTTTCGAGGGCAGGCCCCTGTCCTTGCGCGATGCGTGTTTCTTCGCCTCGACATGCTTGGTCAGCCGCGAGGGGATCGATTTCTTGCGTTCCTTGTAGGGGTTCGCACCGCCCTGATCGCGGAAGTACAGCCGAATCGGCGTTCCCGGCATGTCGAAATCGGCGCGCAGCCCGTTCACCAGATAGCGGCCGTAGCTTTCCGGGATCTGGTCGGTATGCGTCGCCTTGATGACAAAGCCCGGCGGCCGGGTCTTCGCCTGGGTGATGTAGCGCAGCTTGATCCGGCGCCCGCCCGGCGCGGGCGGCGGATGCGCCTCGGTCATCGCGCCGAGCCAGTTGTTCAGCTTCGCCGTCGAAATCCGCCGGTTCCAGACTTCATAGGCCTTCAGGATCGCATTGTGCAGCCGATCGAGCCCCTTGCCGGTCTTGGCCGAGACCGTCACCAAAGGCGCGCCGCGCAGCTGCGGCAGCAACCGCTCGAAATTCTCGCGCAGCTCCTTCAGCTTCTCGGTCTTCTCTTCCTCAAGATCCCACTTGTTCGCCGCCACGACGACCGCGCGCCCCTCGGTCTCGGCGAAATCGGCAATCCGCAGATCCTGCACCTCGAAGGGGATGTTCACATCCAGCAGCACGACGACGACCTCGGCAAAGCGCACCGCGCGCAGGCCATCGGCGACCGAGAGCTTCTCGAGCTTGTCCGACACCCGCGCCTTCTTGCGCATCCCCGCCGTGTCCCAGATCCGCATCGGCGTGCCCATGAAGGTCTTCGTCACCGAAATCGCATCGCGGGTGATCCCGGCTTCGGGGCCGGTCAGCAGCCGGTCTTCGCCAAGGATCTTGTTGATCAGCGTCGATTTTCCGGCATTCGGGCGGCCGATGACGGCGAGCTGCAGCGGCCGCGCCTCGGTCGGCATGCGGATCGGCGCGTCGTCTTCCAGATCCTCGGGCAGATCGACATCGATCTCGGGCATCTGCGCCACGTTGCGCGCCGCAAAGCCATCGGCCAGCGGCTGCAGCATGTCGTAAAGCTCGTCCAGCCCCTGCCCGTGTTCGGCCGAAAGCGCGATCGGCTCGCCCAGACCCAGCGACCAGGCCTCCAGCGCGCCCGCCGCGCCGGCATTGCCCTCGGCCTTGTTCGCCGCCAGGATCACATGGGCATTCTTCTTGCGCAGGATATCGGCGAAAATCTCGTCGGCGGGGGTGACGCCGACCCGCGCATCGATCAGGAACAGGCAGACATCCGCCTCCTCGACCGCGCGTTCGGTCAGACGGCGCATCCGCCCCTGCAGGCTGTCATCCTCGGCCAGTTCAAGCCCGGCCGAATCGATCACCACGAAGCGCAGATCGCCCAGACGCGCGTCGCCCTCGCGCAAATCGCGCGTGACGCCGGGCGTATCGTCCACCAAGGCCAGCCGCTTGCCGACGAGCCGGTTGAACAGCGTCGATTTGCCCACGTTCGGGCGGCCCACGATGGCAAGGGTGAAACTCATGGCATGCTCCTGTGGCGGCCGAAAGCCCGCCGCGAAACCGCCCCCTTACACCGCTTTTCCCGCGACGGAAAGCCCTCACCGGAAGGCGAGCAGCTGCCCCTTGCGCGAGACGACATAAAGCGTCTGCCCGGCGACGATCGCATCGGTGGCCGCCCCGCCCGGCAGATCGGCCTGGCCAAGCAGCGCCCCCGAGGCCGGATCGAAGCTGCGCACCAGCCCGTCCGAGGAGACGACGAAGAGCCGGTTGCCCGCCAGAACCGGGCCAAGGTTGACGTGGATCTCGGCCTGTTTCTTGATCTTGTCCTTGACGAAATAGGGCAGATCCTGCGCCCAGACGGTTTTGCCCGTCGCCGCGTCCAGCCGCACCAGCTGGGCCTGATCGGAAATCAGGAAGATCGCATTGCCCGCCACCTGCACCGGGCTCACCGCGCCCTCGTCGGCGGTCCAGCGGGTCTCGCCCGTCAGCGCGTCAAAGGCGCCCAGCTTGCCCGCCGAGGACCCGGCATAGACCGTGCCCCCCATCACCACCGGATCGCCGGTCAGGTCGGAGACGATCGCATAGCCGCGCCCGGGGCGGCCGCCCGCCACCTGCGCGCGCCAGACGGGCAGGCCGCTGGCCCGCTCCACCGCCAGCATCTGCCCGGTCGCAAAGGGGAAGATCACTAATTTGCCGGCGATCGCAGGCGCCGAAACGCCCGAGACGCCCGCCGCCGCAGGCGTGCCCGCGACCTGCCAGATCACCTTGCCGTCCGCGGCGTCGATCGCCCAGGCCGAGCCGTCGCGCGCCAGCGCATAGACGACGCCCTCGGCCACGGTGGGGGCGCCGCCCACCCCCGCGTCGAAATCCTGCCGCCAGATCACCTTGCCCGAGGCGGCCTCGATCGCCACCAGCTCGGCAAAGCCGGTGGTGACGAAAACCCGCCCGCCCTCGACCGCAAGCCCGGCGCCCGAGGCATCGCCGTCGCGGTCGCCCGGACGCACGACATCGGTCGCCCAAAGCGTCGCGCCATTGGTGCCGGTCGCGGTCAGCCGGGCGCGGCTGTCCAGCGTGAAGACCCGCCCGCCCGCCGCCACCGGGGCGGCGGCGATTCGATAGCGCTGCGATTGCCCCTGCCCGACCGGCGCCGACCAGACCAGGGTCTGGGCATTGCCCAAGGCGGCATTGACCAGATCATGCCGCGCATTGCCCGCGCGCTGCGGCCAGTCGGCATTGCCCAGGGGCCGCGGCAGATTCACCGGGCGGCTTTCGTTCACCGCCGGGGCAGAGGGCGCAGCCCCCTCCAGCACGGCGCGGGGATCCAGCCGCTCGCCCTCCAGACGCACTTCCTTTTCGCAGGCAGCCAGCACCATGGCGACGCCCAGAACGGCAATCGACGACCTCAGCTTCACCGCAAACCCCCTGCCTTCATGTCTTTTCCGCAGCACCGGCGCCTCATTTCGCGGCCGGATCGCCTCCCAGCGCCACAATCAACTCTGTCGCGCGCTGTTGCAAGCCCGAGGTCACGCCATCTTCGGCCATGATCTCGCGCGCTTTCGCGATGGCGCCGTCCCTGTCGCCCGCTTCCAGCGCCGCCAGCGCCTGCTGCTCCATCGCCATCAGGCGAAACGGCGCCCCGGGCGCGGACAGCGCCGCCAGCTCGGCTGCGCGCTCTTCGGCGCCCATCGCCGCGCCCGCGACCAGAACCGCCTTGAGCCGGGCCAGCTGGCGCAGGCTGTCGGGCAGCGTCGCATCGCCCGCCACCGCGCGCAGATCCGCCAGCGCCACCTCGGCCTTGCCATCCTCGGCCGCCTGCGCCGCGGTCAGAAGCTTCAGCATCCCGCCCTGCGGCCCCGAAACCGGCAGCGCCGCCAGCGCCTCGGCCGGATTTTCGGTCTCGAGCGCGCTCAGGATGCCGTCGCCGAAAGCCTCGGCCCGGGCCTGCCGCTGCGTCTTTTCCCATTCGACATAGGCCGAACCGCCGACGAGACCCAGGATCGCCACGACACCGATCCAGCCATATTTGCGAAACGCCGCAAACAGCCGGTCACGGCGGACTTCCTCGGTGACTTCGTCAATGAAACTGTCGGTATGATCCACGCCGGGCTCCTCGTCTTTGGCCTATCTATACGCAAGCCCGCCCCATTGCCAAGGCCGGGAAACCGCTGCCCCGGTCACGAAGGGGGGGCGCTGCCCCCCGTCCGCAAGCGGACTCCCCCCGGGATATTTGCGCCAAGGTGAAAGCAGCGCCCTCGTTTCGTTTCACCTTGGCCGAAATATCCCGGGGGGTGAATGGCCGAAAGGCCAGAGGGGGGCAGCGCCCCCCTGCCTTGCTTTGCCTTTGCCTTACTCGGCCGCTTCGGCCGCCTCTTCGGCCGATTGCGCCGCCCACATCGCCGCATAGCGGCCAGAGCGCGCCAAAAGCGCCTCATGCGTGCCTTCCTCGACGATCTCGCCCGCTTCCAGCACCACGATCCGGTCGGCATCCGCAATCGTCGAAAGCCGGTGCGCGATCACGATCACCGTGCGCCCCCGCCCCATCGCATCCAGACTTTCCTGAATGTCGCGTTCGGTCTGCGTATCGAGCGCCGAGGTCGCCTCGTCCAGAAGCAGGATCGGCGGGTTCTTCAAAAGCGTGCGCGCAATGCCCACCCGCTGCTTTTCGCCGCCCGAAAGTTTCAACCCGCGCTCGCCCACCTGGGTGTCGTAGCCCTCGGGCAGGGACATCACGAAGTCATGGATCTTCGCCGCCCGCGCCGCCGCCTCGATCTCGGCCTGCGTGGCCTCGGCGCGGCCATAGGCGATGTTGTAGCGGATCGTGTCGTTGAACAGCACGGTATCTTGCGGCACGACGCCGATCGCCGCATGCAGGCTTTCCTGCGTCACCGCGCGAATGTCCTGCCCGTCGATGCTGATCGCGCCGCCCGTCACCTCGTAAAACCGGAACAACAGCCGCCCGATGGTGGATTTGCCCGAGCCCGAGGGGCCCACCAGCGCCACCTTCTGCCCCGCCGCCACGGTCAGATCGATCCGCTTCAGGATCGTCCGTTCCGGGGAATAGGCGAAATCGACGCCCTTGAAGGCGATCGCGCCCCCCGAGACCACCAGCGGCTTCGCCCCGGGCGCATCGGTGATCTCGGCCGGTTGATGCAGCAGGTCGAACATCTCGCCCATGTCGACGAGCGCCTGCCGGATCTCGCGATAGACCGTTCCAAGGAACGACAGCGGCATGGTGATCTGGATCATGTAGGCCTGCACCATGACGAAATCGCCCACCGTCAGCGTGCCCGCCTGCACCTCCATCGCCGCCATCACCATCACCGCCACAAGCCCCGCGGTGATGATCAGCGTCTGCCCCGCGTTCAGTGCGGCCAGGCTTTGCCCGGTCTTCACCGCCGCGCCTTCATAATGCTCCATCGAGGCGTCATAACGCGCCGCCTCGCGCTTCTCGGCGCTGAAATATTTCACCGTCTCGAAGTTCAAAAGGCTGTCGATCGCCTTCTGGTTCGCCGCCGTGTCGGCGTCGTTCATCTTCTTGCGGATCGCCACGCGCCATTCGGTGACACGGAAGGTGTAGGTGACATAGGTCCAGATCGTGCCGACCACCACCAGCGCATAGCGCCAGTCGAACAGGAAGGCGAAGATCAGCGTGACCAGCGTCAGTTCAAGGATCAGCGGCCCGACCGAAAACAGCATGAAGCGCAGCAGGAAATCGACGCCCTTCACGCCCCGCTCGACAACGCGGGACAGCCCGCCGGTCTTGCGGGTGATGTGATAGCGCAGCGACAGCGCATGGATGTGCTGAAAGGTTTCCAGCGCCAGCGCCCGCAGCGCGCGTTGCGCCACGCGCACGAAGACCGCGTCGCGCAATTCGCCAAAGCCCACCGACATCAGCCGGGCGAGCCCGTAAGCCACGGTCAGCGCGACGGCGCCAAAGCCCAGAAGCCAGGTCTCGTCGCGCGCCTCGCCCGCCAGGCCGTCCACCGCCGCCTTGTAAAGGAAGGGCGTCAGCACCGCGATCACCTTGGCGGCGACCAGAAAGGCCATCGCCAGAACGACGCGCTGTTTCACCCAGCCGTGCCCCTCGGGCCACAGATAGGGCGCGACGGCCTTCATCGTGCGCCAGCCCCGCGCCCGTTCCGAGACGTCCAGCTTGCCAGCCTGCGTGATCTGAGAGGGCGCCATCTGCCCGTCCTTCCAAAGTGTCGAGTGTCCGGGAAGCCGGGCGGATGCCGCGGCCGTGCGGGCAACCTAGGGGGTGGGACGCGATTGTCCAGCCCCCGCGCGCATTTGCCCCGAACGGGCTCACTCGGGCAGGGTGAAGACCTGGCCCGGATAGATCCGGTCGGGGTCGCGGATCTGGTCGCGGTTCGCCTCGAAGATCTGCACGTAAAGATAGGGATCGCCATAGGTGTCGCGCGCGAGCGCCCAAAGCGTGTTGCCGTCGGAGATGGTGACGATGCGGCGGCGGGCGGCGGCGGTCGCGGCGGGCGGCGGCGGCGGGGCGATGCCCTCGAACCCCTGCTCGGCGCGGGCCAGCACCTTGCCCGCGGCGTCGAGCGCATCGACGCGCAGGCTGTGCGCCCCGGGCCTGGCCGCGGGCAGCTGCATCCGGAAGCCGCCCTCGGCCCCCGCCTGCACCAGCCCCACCTCGGCCGTGTCGACATAGGCGCGCAACAGCGCCCCCTTCGGCGCGCCGCGGCCCGAAATCGTGATCTTGCCATCGGCTGCGAAAGACAGAGTGTCGATCACCAGCGTCTCGGACGGGCCCGCCAGCAGCCGCGGCGTGCCGCTCGCATCGGTGAGAAGCGGTTTGTCGGCCAGAACCTGCGCCGCCGCGACTTCGGCGGCGACCGCGGCAGGCGCGGCGCCCTCGGCGGTCGCGGCCTCGGCCACGGCGCGCGGACTGGGCGCGACGGTCAGGCTGTCCTCTGACAGCTTCGCCACGCCATCGGCGCCGGTCACCCGCAGCGTCAGGGACCGCGGCACGGCCGAGGGCTCGGCCGAGGTGACCGCGGCAAAGGCGCCCCGATCATTCGCGGTGACGGTGTCGATCACCTCGCCCTCGAGCAGCAACTCGACCTTGGCGCCCGGCGCGACATCGCCCGCCAGCGTCAGCGCCCCGGCGGGGGTGACGCGCAAAGTGTCGAAACGGGCGACCGGCTGCGGCGCGGGGGCCGTGGCAACCGGATCTGCGGCAATCGCCGTGGGGGCGGGCGGCGCAGTCTTGGCGACCTCTTGCCCCGGCGCCGATGCGGCTTCGGGCACGGTTTCGGGCGCGGGCCCGGCAACGACCGGTGCGGGTTCGGGGATTTGCGCGGCCTCGGATTTGGGCGCGTCCTGCCCGAGCGACCAGAAGGCGGCAACGGCGGCCACCACCGCCACGGCCGCCCCGCCGCCGACCACGACCCCCACCGCCGTCTTCCTGCCCTCGGCCATGCTGTCTGTCCCTCCGTCCGGCGCTGCGGCCCCGGCGTTTCGCGCCGCTTGCTTGCGACCATCTGACCCGGTATCCCTGCCGAAAGCAACACCCGCCACAGCGATTTCCAGCACGAAAGCCCGCCTCATGTCCGCCAAATCCGCCCCCTCGGTCTGCGTCTTCTGCGGCTCGCGCCCCGGCGCCCGCCCCGCCTATGCCAGGGACGCCCGGGCCACCGGCCAGATGCTCGCCGCGCGCGGCTGGCGGCTGGTTTACGGCGCGGGCGATGTCGGGCTGATGGGCGAGGTGGCGCGGGCGGCACAGGCCGCGGGCGCGGCGACCTTCGGGGTGATCCCCCAACATCTGTTCCGGCTCGAGGTCGGCAAACGCGATCTGACCACTTTCGTCGTCACCGAGAACATGCATGAACGCAAGAAAGTGATGTTCATGAATTCGGATGCGGTGGTGGTGCTGCCGGGTGGCGCGGGCAGCCTGGACGAATTCTACGAGGTGCTGACCTGGCGCCAGCTCGGCCTGCATGCGAAACCGATCCTGCTGCTGAATACGGAAGGCTACTGGGATCCGCTTCTGGCGCTGAACGCCCATGTCGTGGCCGAGGGCTTTGCCGGGCAAAACCTGCTGGACGGCGTGACGACGGTGGCGACGGTTTCGGCGCTGGAGGCCGCGCTCGAAACCGCCTTCGGCTGAGGGGCCCAACCGGCGCAAGGGGGCGCTGCCCCCCGTCCCTGCGGGACGCCCCCCGGGATATTTGCGCCAAGGTGAAAGCAGCCCCCGGTTTCGTTTCACCTTGGCCGAAATATCCCGGGGGGTGAATTTTCCGAAGGAAAAGAGGGGGGCAGCGCCCCCCTGCTACGCCCGGCCCCGCAGCGCCGCGGCCGAATAAAGCGCGAGCGCCCCCCAGATCAGCGCAAAGGCGATGGCATGGGCGCGGGTGAAGGGTTCGGCAAAGACCATGACCGCAACAGCGAATTGCAGTGTCGGGTTGAGATATTGCACCAGCCCGATCGTCGCCATCCGCACCCGCTGCGCGGCATAGGAAAACAGCATCAAGGGCCCGCCGGTCATCACGCCTGAAAAGGCCAGCATCAGCGAGGATCCGAGGTCGTCGCCGAAATGCCCCGAACCCGGCGCGCGGCCGAACCAGCCGAAATGCGCCGAAGCCAGCACCAGCGCGGCCAGCGGCGCCAAAAGCACCACCTCGGCCAGGACCGAGACGACCGAGGGCACCGAAAGCTTCTTTTTCAACAGCCCGTAAAGCCCGAAAGTCCCCGCCAGCATCAGCGCGATCCAGGGCGCGGCGCCTAGCGCCCAGGTCAGCCAGCCCACCGCCGCCGCGGCGATCGTCACCGCCACCGCCTGCGCCCGCCCCATCCGCTCGCCGTAAAACACCATGCCCAGCGCCACCGCGACCAGCGGGAAGATGTAATAGCCAAGCGCGGCCTCGACCGCGCGGCCGTTCTGCACCGACCAGATGAAACCGAACCAATTGAGCGAGATCACCACCGCCGCCCCGGCGACGATCCGCAGGTTGCGCCCGGTGAGCGCGCGGGCAAGCATCGCCCAGTGCCCCTGCACCGCCACCACGGCGCCCAGAAACACCACCGACCAGAGCGTGCGATGGGCGAGCACCTCAAGCGGCGGCACTTCGGACAGCGCCTTGTAATAGATCCCCGACAGACCCCAGACGCAGCAGGTCGCCACCATCGCGACAAAACCCTTCGTGGCGTCCTTCATCCGTGTCTCCCCAGGCTCAAGGCGGCCACAGAACCCCGCCCGGCTTGCCCCGTCAATCCCGATCCCACCGCCCGACTTGACGGAAACGACGCGGGATGCGAAATTTGGCCTTGCAACCCTCATGGGCGTCGAGCGCGGTCCGGGTCTCCGGGCAACCGCGACGCTGCGGCCCCATCGTGCGACGGTTGCCACGGTGTCATGGGGCCATCGACAGGAGCCCCGCGATGAAAACCATCATCGAACCTTTCCGCATCAAATCGGTCGAGCCGATCCGCCTCACCTCGCGCCCCGAGCGTGAACGCCTGGCGCGCGCGGCCGGATACAACCTTTTCGGCCTGCACTCGGATGACGTCTTGATCGACCTTCTGACCGACAGCGGCACCGGCGCGATGTCGTCGCTGCAATGGGCCGCGGTGATGCAGGGCGACGAAAGCTATGCCGGCTCGCCCAGCTTCTTCCGCTTTGAAGCCGCGGTGCAAAATCTGATGCCCTTCAAGCACATCATCCCGACGCATCAGGGCCGCGCGGCGGAAGCGATCCTGTTCTCGATCTTCGGGGGCAAGGGCCGTCGCATCCCCTCGAACACGCATTTCGACACCACGCGCGGCAATATCGAGGCCTCGGGCGCCACGGGCGACGATCTGGTGATTGCCGAGGGCAAGGACCCGCAAAACCTGCATCCGTTCAAGGGCAACATGGATCTGGCGCGGCTGGAGGCTTACCTTGAGGCGCATCACGCCGAGGTGCCCTTGGTGATGATCACCATCACCAACAATGCGGGCGGCGGGCAGCCGGTGAGCCTGGCCAATATCCGCGCCGTCGCCGATCTGGCGCATCGGTATGGCAAGCCTTTCGTGATCGACGGCTGCCGCTTTGCCGAAAACGCCTGGTTCATCAAGACCCGCGAGGAGGGTCAGGCCGATCGCTCGATCCCCGAGATCGTGCGCGATTGCTTTGCGGTGGCGGACGGCATGACGATGTCGGCGAAAAAGGACGCCTTTGGCAATATCGGCGGCTGGCTGGCGCTGAACGACGACGATCTGGCCGAGGAGGCGCGCGGGCATCTGATCCGGACCGAGGGGTTCCCGACCTATGGCGGGCTGGCGGGGCGTGACTTGGACGCGCTGGCGCAGGGGCTGGTCGAGATCGTCGACGAGGATTACCTGCGCTACCGCATCCGCACGCATCAATATATCGTCGAGCGGCTGGATGCGATGGGGGTTCCGGTGGTGAAGCCCGCGGGCGGGCATGCGGTCTTCATCGACGCGCGGGCCTGGCTTTCCCATATCCCGCCGCTCGAATACCCCGGGCAGGCGCTGGCGGTGGCGCTTTATGAAATCGCAGGCGTCCGGTCCTGCGAGATCGGCACGGCGATGTTCGGCCGCCAGCCCGACGGATCGGAAAAGCCCGCGGCGATGGATCTGGTGCGGCTCGCCTTCCCGCGCCGGACCTATACGCAAAGCCACGCCGATTACATCGTCGAGGCTTTCGAGGAGCTGGCGGCAACGAAAGACGCCCTGCGCGGCTACCGGATCGTCAAGGAGCCGAAGCTGATGCGGCATTTCACCTGCCGCTTCGAGAAACTCTGAGCCGGATACACTGGCCGAGGCCATCGCCGAGGCCACGCGATGCAGATGCCCCGCAACCGCCGGGGGCCCAAAGGCCCTCGGCCAGCGCCCGCCCCGCCCATGGCGGGCGCTTCTCGCCCGCCGGGGCGGAGCGCTGGCCTCTGTCGTGCCTGGGGCAAACGGTCGTGCCGCGCCGGGGTCGCAGCGGGCGGGGAAAGGCGATGCCTTTCCTGATCCGCCCGAACCGTCCGCCCAAAACAAAACCGGCCCCCGCGGGGGCCGGTTTTTTTCATCCGTCCATCCGCCTCACATCCGCGAGGCGACGTTTTCCCAGTTCACCAGCTTGTCGAGGAAGTTCGTGAGGTAAGCCGGGCGCTTGTTGCGGAAGTCGATGTAATAGCTGTGCTCCCAGACGTCGCAGCCCAGAAGCGCGGTCTGCCCGAAGCAGAGCGGGTTCACCCCGTTCTCCGTCTTGGTGATCTTCAGCGCGCCATCGCTGTCCTTCACCAGCCAGGCCCAGCCCGAGCCGAACTGGCCCGCGCCCGCAGCGGCGAAATCCTCCTTGAACTTCGCGACCGAACCGAAGCTTTCCACCAGCGCCTTTTCCAGCGCGCCCGGCATCTTCTTGTCTTCGCCCGGCCCCATCATTTCCCAGAACTGCGCGTGGTTCCAGTGCTGCGAGGCATTGTTGAAGATCCCCGATTGCGCCACGGCACCGGCGCAATAGGTTCCCTTGACGATCTCCTCGACCGACTTGCCTTCCCATTCGGTGCCCGCAATCAGCTTGTTGCCGTTGTCGACATAGGCCTTGTGGTGCAGGTCGTGGTGATACTCGAGCGTCTCCTTCGACATGCCCAGCGCGGCCAGGGCATCATGGGCATAGGGAAGGGCGGGAAGTTCGAAAGCCATTTGAGCGATCCTTTTACTCGGGTTCTGTTGCGACCAATTGAAGCACTGAACGCCCCAAGGTCAAGGGTTGACGGGTGATTTTCCCGCACAGCCCCCCTTCCCCGGGCGCAGATCAGGGCTTCTTGGCCGCGTCCTTGCGGGCCTCGGCGGCCGCCTTCATCCGCGCGATCAGATCTTCTTTCGCCGCGCCCTTGCCGAAGGGGTTCTTTTCCGAGCCCTTGGCATTGTGTTCGGAATGACGCGGATTGTTCTTGTCGGGCCGCGCGCCCCCGGATTTCGAATAGTCCATGCTGGATCTCCTTTGCCCCCGATCTGCGGCAAGCCCGGCCACAAGGCAAGCAAAAAGGGGGCGCCGCCCCCTCTTGCCCTGCCGGGCAATTCACCCCCGGGATATTTATAGCAAGATGAAGGAGGCGTGTTTCATCTTGCCATAAATATCCCGGGGGGAGTCCGAAGGACGGGGGGCAGCGCCCCCCTGCCCGGTCAGGAAAGCTCGCCCCCCGGGCGGGCCGAGACCTCGAGCAGCCCCATCACATAGGCCGCGACCGAACGGAAGCAGACAAGGCTCAGCTCCTCGGGGCCCGAACGCCAGATCGCCGCCGCCACCTGCGCGGCGCGGGTGCGGCGCATCTCGCCCGGTTTCAGCGCCGCGAAATCGACCGGGCAAAGCTTCATCAGCACCTGATCGGCCTTCGCCCCCGCAATGGTGAAGCGCGCCCGGGCATCCGAGACGTTGGTCACCAGCACATGTTCGGTGTGCAGCGAATGCGCGATCCCCGCCGCCACGGCGGGCGCTTCGTCATAGGAACAGATCACCAGCAGCTCGTCGGGGCTCATCCAGGCGGTGAAGCGGCCCTTCTCGCCCGCCACGATCTCGCGCGGACCCGGCAGTTTCAGCCCCTGCCCGGCCAGCGCGATCCGCGTGGCGGTCGCCGACAAATCGGCGCGCAGCGTCACCATGCCCGACAGCCCCGCCTCGGTCACGGTCGCAAACCCGGCATGGCTTTCGCCCTTGAGTGCAGACACCGCTTCAGACATCGGCTTTCTCCCCTGCCTTGTCGTAGAACACCGGATCGACGATCCGCGCCTGAATGACCTTGCCGCCATCGGCCGGGAATTCGAGCACCTCGCCCATCCGCGCCGGGCCATGCTTGACCAGCCCCATGGCGATGCCCTTCTTCAGCATCGGCGAATAATAGGTCGAGGTCACACGCCCCTGCACCTTGCGCTGGCCGTTCTCGTTCACGCCCTCGTCGATGGCATAGACGCCATCGGGCAGAACCGAACCGTCGAGCGTTTCGAGCCCCACCAGCGTCCAGCGGTCCGGGTCGGTCATGTGCTTGCGTTCCTGCGCGCGCTTGCCCAGATAATCCGCCTTTTTCTTGCTGATCGCCCAGCCAAGGCCCAGATCCTGCGGGATCACCGTGCCGTCGGTCTCGTCGCCGATCATGATGAAGCCCTTTTCGGCCCGCATCACATGCAAAGCCTCGGTGCCATAGGGCATGACGCCGAATTCTTCGCCCGCCTTGTGCAGCGCCTCCCAGAACGCCAGCCCCATATTCGCGGGCACGGCGATTTCATAGGAGAGCTCGCCCGAGAAGGAGATCCGGAACACCCGCGCCGGGAAGCCGCCCAAAGTGCCTTCCCGATAGGTCATGAAGGGCAGCGCCTCCCTGGAGACATCCATGCCGCCCAGCTTTTCCAGCAATTTCCGCGCCTTCGGGCCGACAACGGCCACCTGCGCATATTGCTCGGTCAGGTTGGCGGTATAGACCTTCCAGTCCCACCATTCGCATTGCAGCCAGTCTTCCAAGTGGCCATGGATCCGGTCCGCGCCGCCCGAGGTGGTGTGGCAGAGCCAGGTATCCTCGGAGAGCCGCACGACGACGCCGTCGTCGATGAGAAACCCGTTGTCCGAGCACATCAGCCCGTAGCGGCACTTGCCCACCGGCAGGGTGGACATCAGGTTGGTATACATCATGTCAAGGAAGCGCCCCGCATCCGGCCCCTTGACCACGATCTTGCCCAGCGTCGAGGCATCGAGCAGCCCGACATTGGTGCGGGTGTTGACGATCTCGCGGTTGACCGACTCGCGGTGCTTTTCGCCCTTGCGCGGATAGGTATAGGGGCGCCGCCACAGGCCCACAGGCTCCCAATGCGCGCCCTTCGCCTGATGCCAGTCATGCATCGGCGTCTTGCGCAGGGGCTGGAAGATCTCGCCCCGCGCCTCGCCGGTGATCGCGCCAAAGGAAATCGGCGTGTAGGGCGGGCGGAAGGTGGTCGTGCCGGTGGCGGGGATCTCCTGCCCCAAGGCTTCCGAAAGGATCGCCAGCCCGTTGATGTTGCTGAGTTTCCCCTGATCGGTGGCCATGCCGAGCGTGGTGTAGCGCTTGGTATGTTCGACCGAGGCGTAACCTTCGCGCGCGGCCAGCTGCACGTCCGAGACCTTCACATCGTTCTGATAGTCAAGGAAGGCCTTGAATTTCAACGCTTCCGAGGCCTTGGCGGGCATCACCCAGACCGGCATCAGCGGCGCTTCGGCTTCGACCTGGCCCACCATCCCGGCTTCCGCGCAGATCGCGTCCAGCGTCAGATGGCCATTCGCGGCGCCCACCGCGGCGGCGATCGGTTGCCCCTTGTCGCCGGTCGGCGGTTTCGCGGCATCGGGGCGGAACATCACCGCCGCCGCATCCCATTTCACCTTGCCCCCCGCATGGGAATAAAGATGCACGACCGGCGACCAGCCGCCCGACATCGCGACGCAATCGCAGTCGATCACCTCGACCGCGCCGCCCTCGCCCGCGTGGCTGGCGATCTCGACCGCTTTCACCGCCTTCGACCCCTTGACCTTGGCAATGGCCCGGCCTTCGAGCACCTTGACGCCGCGTTCGCGCAGGGCTTCAACCAGCGGCCCGGTCGGCGCCGGGCGGGCGTCGATGACCGCCGCGACCTCGAGCCCTGCGCCGAGCGCGCAAAGCGCGGTGCGGTAGGCGTCATCGTTGTTCGTCACGATGACGAGGCGCTTGCCCGGCGCGACGGCCCAGTTCACGATGTAATCGCGCACGGCAGAGGCCAGCATCACGCCCGGAACGTCGTTGCCCGCGAAAGCCAGCGGCCGTTCGATGGCGCCGGTGGCGACCTGGGTGATCCCGGCGCGGGTGCGCCACAGCCGATGGCGCGGGCGGCCGTCGCCCGGGGTGTGATCGGCGACGCGCTCGTACAGGATCGCATAGCCGTGGTCATGCAGCCCGGCGACCATCGTGCGGGTCATCAGCCGGACATTCTCCATGCCTTCAAGGGCTTGCAGGGTGTTCTGGATCCAGATCTCGGGCGTCTGACCGTCGATCAGCCCGCCATCCACCGGGGCGCGGCCGCCCCAATGCGCGGTCTGTTCGGCCAGGATCACCCGCTTGCCTTCTTTCGCGGCCTTCAGCGCCGCGGCAAGACCGGCGACGCCGCCGCCCGCAACGAGCACGTCGCAATAGGCATAGGCCTGTTCGTAGCGGTCCGGGTCGGGTTTCGTCGGCGCCTTGCCCAGACCCGCCGCGCGGCGGATGATCGGCTCGAACAGGCTGTGCCAGGCTTCGAGCGAATGCATGAAGGTCTTGTAGTAAAAGCCCGCGGGCATCAGCTTGGAGGCGAAGTCGTTCACCGCGCCGATGTCGAAGCCGAGGCTCGGCCAGTGGTTTTGCGACGTGGCCCAGGCGCCCTCGAACAACTCCGTGGTGGTGGCGCGCTGGTCGGGCTCGTGGCGGTTGCCGCGGCCAAGGTTCACCAGAACGTTCGGCTCCTCGGCGCCCGAGGCGACAAGCCCGCGCGGGCGGTGGTATTTGAACGAGCGGCCCAGAAGCGTGCGGCCGGACCCCAAGAGCGCCGAGGCGAGCGTGTCGCCCGCAAAGCCCCGGGCCTTGCGGCGGTTGAACTTGAAGGCGAGCGGTTTGGAGCGGTCGATCAGACGGCCGCCCGAAGACAGACGATGGCTCATTTCCAGCCCTCCCAGCCCGGACGTTTCTCTTTGATTTTGGCGATCAGCTCGGCGGGCGGTTCGGAGGTCTGCGCCGGATAGGTGCCGAAAACCTCCCAGGTGACGGTGCAGCGCGCGGCCAGGAACCACTTGCCGCAGCCATAGGCATGGCGCCAGCGCTCGAAATGCACGCCTTTCGGGTTTTTGCGGGCGAACATGTAGGTTTCGAAATCGGCGTCCGAGGCGCCCGGGCCGAAGCGCTTCAGATGCGCCTCGCCGCCGGGGGCGAGTTCGGTTTCCTCGACGGTGACGCCGCAGCAGGGGCAGGTCAGTGTCAGCATGTCAGCAGGCCTTTTTTGTGACGACGGCCGGGGGCGCTGCCCCCGGACCCCCGAGGTATTTCGGGCAAGATGAAAGGGCGAAGGGCATCAATGCGCCACCCCGGCGGCCACGGATTCGTCGATGAACTGGCCTTCCTTGAAGCGGTGCAGGCCGAATTCGGCGGCCAGCGGCGAATAGCCCTTGGCCACCAGTTCCGCCATCGCAAAGCCCGAGCCCGGGATCGCCTTGAAGCCGCCGGTGCCCCAGCCGCAGTTGACGAAGATGCCCTCGACCGGGGTTTTCGACAGGATCGGCGAGCGGTCGCCGGTCATGTCGACGATGCCGCCCCATTGCCGCAGCATCTTGAGGCGCGAGATCACCGGGAAGGTCTCGATCAGGGCGCGGGTGGTTTCTTCGACATGGTGCCACGACCCGCGTTGCGAATAGTTGTTGAAGCCGTCGGTGCCGCCGCCGATCACCAGCTCGCCCTTGTCGGATTGCGACATGTAGCCGTGCACGAGGTTCGCCATCACCACGACGTCGATCGTGGGCTTGATCGGCTCGGACACCCAGGCCTGCAGCGCCATCGATTCGATCGGCAGACGGAAACCGGCCATGCCCGCCAGAACCGAGGAATGCCCGGCGACGACGATGGCGAGCTTGCCGCAATCGATCGCGCCGCGCGAGGTGTCGACACCGACGACCTTGCCCTCGGCCGTGCGCACGCCGGTGACTTCGGTGTTCTGGAGCAGATCCATGCCCATGTCGGAACAGGCCCGCGCATAGCCCCAGGCCACCGCGTCATGCCGCGCGGTGCCGCCCTTTTCCTGATAAAGCGCGCCCAGAACCGGATAGCGCGGCCCGGCGATGTTCAGGATCGGCACCAGCTTCTTGACTTCCTTCGGCTCGATCCAGCGGGTTTCGACATTTTGCAGATTGTTGGCATAGACGGTGCGCTTGTAGCCGCGCATCTCATGTTCCGACTGCGCCAGCATCAGAAGGCCGCGCGGGCTGAACATGACGTTGTAGTTCAGATCCTGGCTCAGCCCCTCGTAAAGCGCGCGCGCCTTTTCATAGATCGCCGCCGAAGGGTCCTGCAGGTAGTTCGAGCGAATGATCGTGGTGTTGCGCCCGGTGTTGCCACCGCCCAGCCAGCCCTTTTCGATGATCGCCACATTCTTGATGCCGTGGACCTTGCCCAGGTAATAGGCCGTGGCCAGCCCGTGGCCGCCCGCCCCCACCACGATCACGTCGTAGCGTTTCTTCGGCTCGGGCGAGGCCCAGGCCTTTTCCCAACCGCTGTGATAGCGCAGCGCCTCGCGCGCCACGGCGAAGATCGAATAGCGTCTCATCGGCCCTCTCTCGCTTCGGGTTGGGGGTGCCACAGGCTGTGCGCGCGCCCCGAGTCTGGCTGTTCCACCTTAGATGAACCGCCCGGAACCCCGAAAGCCCCCCCCATGCGGCAATCGGCAGCAAAAAGCGACATCGTTGACAAGAGCCGCAACACAGAGCCGTGAGGCGGTCTTTCACGCTCTTGTCTCTTTCTGCACGGCGTCAAAAGCCTTATGGGAGATACAGGATAGGAGACCCCATGCTGTTCTGGATCATCTGCGCGACGCTGGTCGCCGCCATCGCCTTCGCCCTTGCCCTGACGCTGATCCGCCCGCGCGGCCAGGCCCAGCCCGCCGAGGCGCAGGATCTGCAGGTCTATCGCGCGCAACTGGCCGAGGTGGACAAGGACCTTGCCCGCGGCGTGCTGAGCCCCGAGGAGGCGGCTCGGAGCCGGGTGGAAATCTCGCGCCGGCTGCTGGAGGCGGACCGGGCGTTGCAGGCGGCGGTGACGGGGGGCGATGCGCCGCGGCGCGGCACTGTGGCGGCGGCGGCGCTGACGGTCGCGGCGCTGGCCGGGGCCTTCGCGATCTACGACCGGATCGGCGCGGCCGGTCTGCCCGATGCGCCGCTGGCCGGGCGGCTGGCCGAGGCGGAGACGCTGTATCAGGCCCGCCCCGATCAGGCAGCGGCGGAAGCGACGGCGGCGGCCGAGCGCAAGGCCGCCGAGGCGCGGGCGACGGCGGCGGGCAGCCCGGTGCCGCAGCCCGATCCGAAATACCTCGAGCTGATGGAGCGGCTGCGTCAGGCGGTGGCGTCGCGGCCCAATGATCCGCAGGGGCTGGCGCTGCTTTCGGAAAACGAGATGGCTTTGGGCAATTACCGCGCCGGATGGGAGGCGCAACGGCGGCTTGTCGCGCTCAAGGGCGACCGGGCCGAGGCGGCGGATTACACCCGTCTGGGCGAGCTGATGACCATCGCCGCGGGCGGGCTGGTGACGGCCGAGGCCGAGGCGGCCTTTGCCAAGGCGCTGGAAATGAACCCGAAAGACGGGCTGGCGCTGTTCTATCTCGGGCTGATGATGGGGCAGAACGACCGCCCCGACCGGGCCTTCAGGCTGTGGGATGCATCGCTGCGCGTCTCGCCGCCCGAGGCGCCCTGGGTGGCCGAGATCGCGCAGGGGATCGAGACGCTGGCCTGGCTGGCGGGCGAGCAGGATTACACCGCGCCGCTGCCGGTGCCCGCGGGCCCCTCGGCCGAGCAGATGCGAGCCGCCGAGGGCATGGCCCCCGCCGACCGTCTGGCGATGATCCGCGGCATGGTCGAAAACCTGAACGCGCGGCTGGCGAACGAGGGCGGCAGTTCCGAGGATTGGGCGAAGCTGATCTCCTCGCTGCGGGTGCTGGGCGAGGCCGAGCGCGCCGCGGCGATCGCCACCGAGGCGCGGACGAAATTCACCGGCCGCGCCGAGGATCTGGCGAAGATCGAGGCGGCGGTGCAAACGCCGCTTGGCACGATCGGAGCCGCGCCATGATCTGCACCGAGATCAGCGATTTCGCGGGAGCGCTGCCGCGGGTGGGGGCGCTGGCCGGGCTTGACCTGGGCACGAAGACGATCGGGGTCTCGGTCTCGGACACGCTGCGGGGCATCGCGACGCCGCTGCGCACGATCCGGCGCGAGAAATTCACCCTCGACGTGGCGGATCTGATGAAGACGGTGGCCGAGCGGCAGATCGTCGGTTTCGTCCTCGGGCTGCCGGTGAACATGGACGGCTCCGAGGGGCCGCGGGCGCAATCGACCCGGGCCTTCGCGCGCAACCTTGAAAAGCTGACGCCCTTGCCGATAACCTTCTGGGACGAGCGGCTCTCGACGGTGGCGGCCGAACGCGCGATGCTCGAGGCCGATCTTTCCCGCAAGCGCCGGGCCGAACTGGTCGATCACGTCGCGGCGGGGTTCATTTTGCAAGGCGCGCTCGACCGCCTTGCGCATCTGGGGCGCGCACATGGCTGAAAACACGCCGGAAAATACCGACGGGATCTGGAAACGGGCGGAAATCGACACGCCCTGCGTGAAGATCTGCCAGATCCACCCGACCGAGCGGCTTTGCATCGGCTGCCTGCGCACGCTCGACGAGATCGGCCGCTGGTCGCGCATGAGCCCCGAAGAGCGCCGCGCGGTGATGGCCGAGCTGCCCGCCCGCGCGCCGCGTCTGGCCCAGCGCCGCGGCGGGCGCGCGGCACGACAGGCGGAGTAAGGGGGGCTCTGCCCCCCGTCCGCAAGCGGACTCCCCCCGGGATATTTGCAGCAAGATGAAACCGGATGCCTTTCATCTTGCCCGAAATATCCCGGGGGGTGAATGGCGAAGCCAGAGGGGGGCAGCGCCCCCCTGCCCCGGCGGTCCGTGGCGGCGCCTTGACGGGCGGGGGCGCGGGCATTAACCGAAATTGCAACAGATGCTGCGATCCTCGCCCAACCCCTCGTTCCCCGGACCCGCCATGACCGCCTCGCGTTCCCTGCCGCCTCAGGTCGTCCACGTCTATGAGGCCGATCTGATCTGGGTGACCTCGGGCGCCAATCAGGGCGACGGGCTTGATCTGGCCGCGCTGTGCCAGCCCGGCGACATCTATCAGCTCGAGCGCGCGGCACGGCCGCTGCGGCTGCTGATCGCCGCCGATCCCGACACCGGGCAGCGTATCTGCGCGGGTTCGGAACTGGGCGCCGAAGGCGACCGGATCGCCCTGCTGGCGCGGCATGTCTTCATCACGCCGGACGGCGACACGGTCGATATCCTGTTGATCCGGCATGAGGAAACGCAGATCTTCTATGCCCTGCCGCTGTCGCCGATCGCGCCGCGGGTCGATTACACCCTGCTTGAAGCCACCGATGATCCGGGCGATGTGCGGCTTTCGGATCTGGTCTGCATCGCCTTCACCACCGGCACGCTGATCACCATGGCGGGCGGCGCGCAGCGCCCGATCGAGACGCTGGCGCCCGGCGACCGCGTGCTGACGCGCGACAGCGGCCCGCAGCCGGTGCGGCTGGTGGCGCGGGCAACGCTGCGCGCCTTGGGCTCTTTCGCGCCGGTGGTGATTTCGGCCGGAACGCTGGGCAATGAAAGCGATCTGATCGTCGCGCCGCATCACCGGGTGTTCCTGTATCGGCGCGGCGAAAAGCGGCTGGGCGACACCGCCGAGATCCTCGTGCAGGCCAAGCATCTGGTCGATGGCGACCATGTCTGGCGCCGCGAAGGCGGTTATGTCGATTATTTCGCGCTCGTTTTCGACCGGCACGAGATCGTCTATGCCGAGGGCGTACCGGTCGAAAGCCTGCAGGTGTCTGAGGCGACGCTGAGCCTGATGCCCGAGGAACTCTCGGCCGAGATCAAGGCCCGCCTGCCCGATCTGTCGCACACGCCGCATTTCGGCACCGAGGCCGGGCGCGAGATGCTTGACCGCGTCGGCCGCGAGGCGCTGTTTCGCAAGAAGGACTGACCCTTTCGGCGGCTATTCCGCCGCAGGCCCGCAATCGCAGCGACCTTGCGGACGCGGATGCGGATCGGTGCAATCGGCGCAGTCCCAGGCCCCCTCGCCCTCGGAACGGCACAGCTTCAAGTCAAGATGCCTTTCGCGGTCCCTGGCGGTGAAAAGCGGCACCCCGCAATAGGGGCACAGAACCGTTTCGCGCGCAGTCAAAGACCCGGCAGCGGGATCGACCCTTGCCATGGCAGCCTCCTGTTCCGATCGGGGTCGGGCGCGTAAGCGACCCCCGTCCGCCGAAGACAGGCTCCCCCACGAAGCCCGCCCGACGTTGGTCAAGCTTGGAACGATTCTACGCAGCGTGCCATGATCCGGATCAATTTGCCGCAGGCCGGGCGGGAAAAATCCGTCCTTCTTGCCCGCAATCCCGCCTTGCGGTAAAGGCCGCGCATGAGCAACCGTGCCCCCCTCCCGCCCGAAATCGCCCGCCGCCGGACCTTTGCGATCATCTCGCACCCCGACGCCGGGAAAACCACGCTCACCGAGAAATTCCTGCTGTTCGGGGGCGCGATCCAGATGGCGGGGCAAGTCCGTGCCAAGGGCGAGGCGCGGCGCACGCGTTCGGACTTCATGAAGCTGGAACAGGAACGCGGCATCTCGGTCTCGGCCTCGGCGATGAGCTTCGATTTCCGCCAGTATCGCTTCAATCTGGTCGACACGCCCGGCCACTCGGATTTCTCCGAGGACACCTATCGCACGCTGACCGCCGTTGACGCCGCGATCATGGTGATCGACGGGGCGAAGGGGGTGGAAAGCCAGACGCGGAAACTGTTCGAGGTCTGCCGGTTGCGCGATCTGCCGATCCTGACATTCTGCAACAAGATGGACCGCGAAAGCCGCGACACCTTCGAGATCATCGACGAGATTCAGGAAAACCTCGCCATCGACGTTGCCCCGGCCAGCTGGCCGATCGGGATGGGGCGCGAGTTTCTGGGCTGCTACGACATCCTGCACGACCGGCTCGAGCTGATGGACCGCGCCGACCGCAACCGGGTGGCGGAAAGCATCAAGATCGACGGGCTCGACGATCCGAAGCTCGCCGATCATGTGCCCGCCGATCTGCTGGCCAAGCTGCGCGAGGAAGTGGCGATGGCGCGCGAGCTTCTGCCCGCCTTCGACCGGCAAAGCTTTCTGGAAGGCCACATGACGCCGATCTGGTTCGGCTCGGCGATCAATTCCTTTGGCGTCAAGGAGTTGATGGACGGCATGGGCGCATACGGCCCCGAGCCGCAGCCGCAAAAGGCAGCCGAGCGGCAGATTGCCTCGGACGAAACCCCGGTCACCGGCTTCGTCTTCAAGGTGCAGGCGAACATGGATCCGAAGCACCGCGACCGCGTCGCCTTCGTGCGTCTGGCCTCGGGGCATTTCGAGCGCGGCATGAAGCTTTTGCATGTGCGCTCGGGCAAGCCGATGGCGGTCTCGAACCCGGTGCTGTTTCTGGCCGCCGACCGCGAACTGGCCGAGGAGGCCTGGGCGGGCGACATCATCGGCATTCCGAACCACGGGCAATTGCGCATCGGCGACGCGCTGACCGAGGGGGAAAAGCTGCGCTTCACCGGCATTCCGAGTTTCGCGCCGGAACTGCTGCAGGCCGTGCGCTCGACCGATCCGATGAAGGGCAAGCATCTGGAAAAGGCGCTGATGCAATTCGCCGAGGAAGGCGCGGCCAAGGTTTTCAAGCCGATGATCGGCTCGGGCTTCATCGTCGGCGTCGTCGGCGCGCTGCAATTCGACGTGCTGGCGAGCCGGATCGAGATCGAATACGGCATTCCGGTGCGGTTTGAGAGCTCGCAATTCACCAGTGCCCGCTGGGTGCTGGGGCCGAAGGACACGGTCGAGAAACTGGTCAACGTGAACAAGCAGCATATCGCGACGGACCACGATGGCGACATCGTCTTCCTGACCCGGCTGCAATGGGACATTGATCGGGTGGTGCGGGATTATGAGGGCGTGAAGCTGTCGGCGACGAAGGAAATGATGCAATAAGGGCCCCGCGCCGGAAGGCATGGCGCACGCGTTAAAGTTGTGTTAGACTGACGGCGCGGCACAGGCCGCATGTCTGAACAGTTTGGAGGATGCCATGTCCGACGACGATGTGATGGACAAGAAACGTCAGAAGGCCGCCGACAAGATCATCACCCGGATGACCGAGGAGGGCGCGAGCCCCGGCGACATCAAGATCCAGAAAAAGGCGAACAAGGACGCCTTCGGTCACGAAGGCGACTACGACGCCGACAGGGGCTGAGACCGGTGCGCCGTCCCCTTGCCCCGGGGGGCGGCGCATTTTGCGCGCGTGACGAAGGGCGTATTTGCACCAAGGAAACCCATGTGTTTTTTCTTGGCGCAAATACGCGACTGCGCGCTCAGTCCTCGCCGAAGAGCCGGTGATGTTCCTGGATCGCGAAGCGGTCGGTCATGCCCGCGACGTAATCCAGAACCGTGCGCGCCAGTTCCGAATTCCCCTTGGCCCGCGCGCGGGCGACATCGGCCTGCCAATCCTCGGGCAGAAGCTCGGGGCGCTCAAGGAAAAGCGGGAAAAGCGCATTCACCATCGCCGTCACCCGCTGCCGTTCCACCACCACGGTCGGCGCGCGATACATCCGGGTGAACAGGAACCCCTTGATCGCCTTGATGTTCTGGTAAAGCGGCTTGGAAAACCGGATGATCGGCCCCTGCATCGCGCGGATCTCGTCGACATGGCGCGGTCGCAAAGCGTCAAGCCGGTTCTTCGCCACCGCGATCACGTCTTCGACCATCACGCCGAAGACCCGCCGCAAGGCCTCGTGGCGGCGCCGCATCGGATCAAGCCCCGGGTAAAGCTTGTCCACCGTGGCAAAACACTCGCCCAGAACCGGCAAGTCGCACAGGTCGGCTTCGGTGAACAGCCCGGCGCGCAGGCCGTCGTGCAGGTCATGGTGGTTGTAGGCGCAGTCATCGGCCACCGCCGCCACCTGCGCCTCGGCGCTGGCATTGGTGGTCAGTTCCAGATCCCATTGCGCATTCACCTCGGCCAGGGCGTAATTCCACGGCTGCGCCACCGGGCCGTTGTGCTTGGCGATGCCCTCGAGCGTCTCCCAGGTCAGATTGAGCCCGTCGAAATCGGCGTAATGGCGTTCGAGCCGCGTCACGATCCGCAGCGCCTGGGCGTTGTGATCGAACCCGCCGTAAGGCTCCATCAAGAGCGCCAGCGCATCCTCGCCGGTATGGCCGAAGGGCGGATGGCCCAGATCATGCGCCAAGGCAACCGCCTCGGCCAGATCGGTGTTCAGACCGAGCGCGCCTGCGATCGTGCGCGCCACCTGCGCCACCTCGATCGTATGGGTCAGCCGGGTGCGGTAATAATCGCCCTCGTGTTCGACAAAGACCTGGGTCTTGTGTTTCAGCCGCCGGAACGCCGAGGAATGGATGATCCGGTCGCGGTCGCGCTGAAACGGAGTGCGGAAGGTGGAATAGCTTTCGGCGAAAAGCCGGCCCCGGCTGGCCTCGGGATTGCAGGCATAGGGTTGCAGCATCTCTCACCTCACCTTGTCGCAGGGCATGCCCCCTCCTATACTCTAAAGGGAACAACAGAACAGGTCCAACCCGATGCTATTGCCGCCGAAAGTCACCCCCCGCGCCTTTGCGCGTCTGGCGAAACTGAATGCGCAGGAAGCCACGCCCAGGGCGCTGCGCGTCGCGGTCGAGGGCGGCGGCTGTTCGGGGTTTCAATATGACCTGAAACTGGAAGAGGTTGCCGCGCCCGATGATCTGGTGATCGAGGGGGAAGGCCAGCGCGTGCTGATCGACCCGGTCAGCCTGCCGTTTTTGCAAGATGCGGTGATCGACTACACGCAAGAGCTGATCGGGGCGCGGTTCGTGGTGCAAAACCCGAATGCGACGGCCAGCTGCGGCTGCGGGATTTCCTTTTCGATGGCGTAGGTCGCCCTGAACACCCCGTTCACGCCATCTCGGGGATCTGATTGCGGCCCTCATCGCAGCTCTTTCCGGCGGTCCTGTCAGGGGACGGCGGGAGATCGGGCTCGGCCCGCAAGCCACTGACGCAGGGTCACCGCCATCAGGATGACCGCCCCGATCGCGGTGGAAACCATCTCGGGCGCGATCATCAGCAGCGCCGCAATCGGCAGCGCCACCCGCTCGATCAGCAGCAGCGGGCGCAGCAGCCAGTTGGTGATGGCCGCCGACAGCGCGATGATGCCGAGGACTGCCCCGCTAAACGCCAGCGCGAACGACCCCCAGCTGAAATCTGCCGTCACCAGCAGCAAGGACGGCGAGAACACGAACATGAACGGCACCAGCGCCTTGCCCATCGAAAGGCGGAACGCGGTGTTGCCGGCCTTGAACGCATTGGCCCCGGCGATCCCTGCGGCGGCATAGGCGGCCATCGCCACCGGGGGCGTCACATCCGCCAGCACGCCGAAGTAGAACACGAAGAAATGCGCCACGAGCGGCTCGACATTCATCATCGAGAGGACCGGGGCAGCCACGGCGACCATGATGATATAGTTTGCCGTCGTCGGAATCCCGCAGCCCATCAAGATGCAGACCACCGCCGTCATCATCAGCGTGAACAAGAGCGCGAGCGTGGACATGCTGAACAGTTCGATCGGCAGGAAGGCGAGGAAAGCATGGGTGCTTTCGGCCCAACCCTGGGCCACGCCGGTCAGCATGAACGCGATCTTGAAGCCGATGCCCGTCAGCGTGACAACGCCGATGACAACCCCCACCAGCGCCGCCGCCGCCGTCACGGCAAGCGCGCCCTTGGCGCCCGAGATGAAGCTCTCGTAGATGCCCGCCGCAAACTCGCGGGCGCCCTTGGCCAGCCCCGCCGCCATCACCCGCTGAATGGCATAGATCACGATACAGGCGGTGATCGCCCAGAAGGCGGCCAGAAACGGCGTGCGCCCCGACATCAGCATGTAAACCAGCAGGATCAGCGGCAGCATCGCCAGCCAGCCCTTGCGCAGCACCTGCATGGCGTTCGGCAATTCTTCCTTGCGCAGGCCGCGGATGCCCAGTCGCTTCGCCTCCAGATGCACCTGAACCAGCACCCCGAAAAAGTGCATGAAGGCGGGCACGATGGCCGCAATCAGGATGGTGCGCAGCGGGATGCCCAGATACTCGACCATCAGGAACGCCACCGCCCCCATCACCGGCGGGGTGATCTGACCGCCGGTGGACGAGGCCGCCTCGACCGCCGCCGCGAAATGACGCCGGAAGCCGATCTTGATCATCGTGGGAATGGTCAGCGCGCCGGTGGTCACCGTGTTGGCGATGGACGAGCCCGAGATCGACCCCAGAAGCGCCGAAGACACCACCGACACTTTCGCCGGCCCGCCGGAAAAGCGCCCGGTCAGCGCCGTCGCCAGGTCGATGAAGAGCTGCCCCAGTCCGATACGCTGCGCCATCGCCCCGAACAGCACGAAATGGAACACATAGGTCGCGATGACCCCCAGCGCGGTGCCGTAGACACCCTGTGACGAAAGGTAAAGGTGGTTGACGATCCCCGACCAGTCCGCTCCGGGATGCACGAAGATCCCCGGCATCGACTGGCCGAAATAGGCATATCCGATGAACATCAGCGCGATGAGGGGCAAGGGCCAGCCCATCGACCGGCGCACGGCCTCGAACAGGGTCACCAGAAGGATCGTCCCCATGACCACGTCGATCTGCAGCGGATTGCCGATGCGGAAGGCGAGCTGATCATAGATCCAGGGCACATAAAGCGCGCTGACCACTGCCCCGAGGCCGAAAAGCCAGTCCGTGACCGGCAGGCCAAGCACGGCAAAACCGTGTGTCCTGTGTCGCCGTGATGACAGCGCGGCAAAGCTGAGGAAGATCAGAAGCAGCGACACCCCCATGTGGATGCCGCGATGGGTGGTGGCGCGCGGAATGCCGAAACCGGAGGTATAGTAGTGATAGCAGGCCAGCGCGAAGAGGATCACCCCCGCCAGAGTGGCCACGGGCCGCGTGACAGTGCGAAAGCGCGCTTCGGGATCGAACTGTTCTTCGATCGCTGCAAGCTCCGCTGCGGTCATCGCGCGTTTGCCGTCACTCATCGGGGTATCCTCAAGGCTCGTGTAGTGAAAGAAACGCGATCGGCTGTTGCGATCGCGTTCCCGGTCGATTCAGAACAGGCCGATCACTTGATCGCGCCGACTTCCCTATAGAACTTTTCGGCACCCGGATGGAACGGGATCCCCGCACCCTGCACCGCATTTTCCAGCGTGATGAACTTGCCCTTGGAATGACCGTTGGCAAACAGCTTCTGGGTGGTTTCGTTGAACATCGCCTTGGTGATGCCGTAGACCAGCTCTTCGGAGAGATCGGCCGAGGTCACCAGCTGCGCGCCGACCGACAGGGTGGGCACTTCGGCGTCCTGGCCCTTGTAGGTGCCCGCCGGAACCACGTCATTGGCGAAGAACTTGTATTGGGCGCGCAGCGCATCGACCTCGGGGCCGGTGATCGGAACCATCACCACCTCGTGCTGGCTGGACAGTTCGGCGATCGCACCGGCCGGATAGCCGCCCACGAAGAAGAACGCGTCCATCGCCCTGTCGCGCATCCGGTCAGAGGCCTGATCGGGTTTCAGATATTCCGGCGTGATGTCGGCTTCGGTCAGGCCGAACGCGCCCAGAATGATCTTGGCATCGACCAGCGTGCCCGATCCCGGCTCGTCAAGCGACACCCGCTTGCCCTTGAGATCGGCGACCGAGGTGATGCCCGACGCCTTGGTGGCGACCAGATGGATGCTTTCGGGGTAAAGGGTCGCGATCAGCCGCAGCTTTTCGACCGGCGGCTGACCTTCCCAGATGCCGGTTCCGGTCTGCGCCCAGAAGGCGACGTCGGACTGGCTGAAGCCTGCCTCAAGCGTGCCGCCGTTGATCGAATTCACGTTGCCGACCGACCCGTTCGAGGCCACCGCAGTGGCGATCAGCCCGGGCACGCCGCAAGATCCACCATCCTCGCAGGCGCGCGATCCCGGCGGATTGGAAATCGCGTTCGCGATCAGACCGCCGATCGGGTAGTAGGTCCCGGCCGTGCCTCCGGTTCCGATCCTGAAAAACTGCAGGTCTTGCGCCACAACTCCCTGCGCCATCAGGCCGACCGCAAGCGCGGCTCCCGCAAGGGATTTGAAAGAAACGAACTGCATGCGTAGATCCTCCAGAATGTCGATGGGGTAGATGCCGCTGCGAGCGAGCAGACCATTCTGATGGTAAGGGATGATCCGCAGGAGGTCCAGCTTCGAGCGCCAGGCAAGTCTTTTCCGGCAGACGGCAGGCATCGCGACACGGCGCCCCGGTTCATGGTTTCTTGACACGGTATCGATCGCCATCCCTCCGGGCCCTCCGCGGCAGTGTCCACGGTGCTTCTCTAATCGCCTTGGTCAAGTGCTGATCTCCCTTTGTTTTGTCCTGCGCGCCGGGCTCTGAGATTCTCTCCGCGGTCACCGCTCGGGGCCGCATTTTTGCGTTCAGGGTTGGAAGGATCGAAATGGTGTGCGCGGTCGGAGCCGCAGTCCGTGGAGCGATCTCTTCCTCGCCGCGCGTCCCGGCTGGACGCATTTCTACACGCGAGGGACCCGCGTCAATTTCAGCGGCGTTGTCACGGCATTGCCGCCTCCCGGTAGGGCGTGTTGTTGATCCACATGGCGTGCAGGATCACCGCGAGCTTCCTCGCGAGCGCCACCTTGGCTTTCCGCGGCCCTGTCCTCTCGGCAATTGCCTTGGCCCAGTCACGGAGACGGTGGCCACCGATGGCACGACAGAAGATCGCGTTCGCCGCCTCGTACAGGCATTTTCGCGTGAATGTGTCGCCGCGTTTGGAAACTCGACCGTTTCGACTGACTTCGCCGGATTCGTATCGCCTCGGTGTCAGTCCCAGATAGGCGCCCACGCTGGAGGATCTTCGGAAGCGTGAGGCATCATCGAAGGCAGCGACCACCGCCATGGCCGTTATGGCGCCGACACCCGGCGCCGTCATCAACAGGCGGACCGTCTCGTGGGTCTTGGCAACGGCCCGGATACGACTGTCCAAAGCCGCTATCTGGGTCAGAATGTCCCGCCTCGCCTGCATGAGAGCCGCGAAGACGGGAACGAGCTCGGGAGCAACCGACAATTCGTTGTCGAAGATTTCCTCGGCGCGGCGCTTGAACCCACCCACCCGTTTGCCGAACATCACGCCGAAGGTTTTCAGGAGCCCCCTGATCTCGTTCTCCAGCCGAACGCGCATGCCGACAAGCGCTTCGCGCGCCGTCAACATGGCCCGGTTGACATAGGCAGCGTGGCTCTTGATCTGCACGGCCTTGAACCAACCCGTGCGTACGATCTGGGCAAGCCCACGGGCATCATGCCGGTCCGTCTTGTTCGGCATCATCTTCAGGACGCCGTGGGCATGACGCGCGTCCAAGCAGATGATCGGGAGGGTGCGCTCAGCCAAGGCGTTCCAGAGCCAGACGGCAAGCGGACCGGTTTCCATTCCGACCCGTTCGACATCATCGAACCGGTCACGCAGCCAACGGTCGATGGCGTCAGGACAGGTCGGCACCTTCGCTTCGCCCAGGATCATGCCGTCCGCGTCCACCACGCAGATTGCCGTCTCTTCCTGCGACACATCCAATGCAGCGTACACTCCCATTCCAAATCCTCCTTTTCCTGGCCTCAGCAGCTGCCAAAGCATCCAGTGGCTTTCTCGATACGAGATGAGGTAGTTCGGTATGGCGATTACGCTAAATGGTGTAATTTCATCGCCGCCAGCGGTGTGATCCCGGGTGGCCATCGAGGTGTAAGATCAAGGTGGAGTTTCGACGCTTCAACTACGAACCCTACGGAGCCCCCGATGACCAAGATCGAGCCATGGGAACGCCACGGGTTCGAGTGACCATGGCGAGGCATGGACCTGTCCGAGCTGATGGCCAAGCACGATCAGGGCGATTTGCCTCACGCAGCCTCGCCGAGGCCGTCTTGCCGCTGCTCATGGACTTCGAGCGTAAAGCGATCGATCCAGTGGATCGATCGTAGCGAAGAAGGATGTCGAAGGCCTGATCGGCGCCGGTCGGCATGAGCGCAGCGGCGAGCGCACGACCTGGCGCAACGGGAACCCGCGCCCCATGCGCGACCTTTTGCGCGGCGGGGCCGAACGCCTGCAAGTTGGGGCGACGGAGTTTCAATGCACGCCTGAGGAATTGCTCTCGGGGCTGATCGAAACGGTCTACACCATGCGCAACGCCCTGCTGCACGGCGAGGTGGACCCCGACCCAAGGGTGCTGGCTTGTTACGAGCCAGCCTACAGGATCGTTATGGCCCTTCTGAGGTGTATCGGTTGAGGGAATAGGGCATCGCGTCGTGCGGAAGTTATTACCGCATGTTGCGTTACGGCCACAGCGTTTGCTTGGCGCCGATGTAGCACCTTCTGCTTCCACAGTGCTTCCACGGGTTTTGCGCAAATGCAAAGGGCCCCGCGAGGGCGAGGCATAACGCATTGATCTTGTTTGTATATTTTGGTTGCGGGGGCAGGATTTGAACCTGCGGCCTTCAGGTTATGAGCCTGACGAGCTACCGGGCTGCTCCACCCCGCGTTATGTCCCGAGGGCTTTGTTTGCGATCGGGGTTTATTGGTATCGTTTTGAGAGAACTTTGGCTTCTTACTAGGTTTGGCGGTGACCTACTCTCCCACGTCTTGAGACGCAGTACCATCGGCGTGTTGGCCCTTAACGGCCGAGTTCGGGATGGGATCGGGTGTTTAGCCAACGCTATGACCACCAAACCGAGGAAGAAGCCATCTGTCCAAGTCAAGTATCAGGAGAAGCTCGCGTACC
>NZ_QKZO01000002.1:142819-481730 GCF_003254295.1 Rhodobacter capsulatus | reverse complement strand
CATAGCAATCATAACGCTATGATCTATCGACACAAATCGTCTGTTACCGGCTATTCCCAGCTGTTCCCGGTTTTTGTCCGATGTACCGGGTGTTTTTGTCGGGTGACACTTTATGACGCCCATAACGCGCCGAAGGCGATCAAGAGCACCCGAGGCATAGCGTTTCGGAACGCGCCGGTAGAGGTAGAGCGTTCCTTTGACCGAACCATCGCGCGTGGTGATTGCCATCTTCTCCCCCAAGTGCTTTGGGCGAGTGTATCACAAATTGTATTGCAAAATGTATAGCAGAAATGGGCGTCGCAAGGGGGCGGAAATGGAAAAGCCCTCGCGGATCAAGGGCTTGACTAACTTCAAATGATTGTGAATGGCGGAGAGGGAGGGATTCGAACCCTCGGACCCCTTGCAGGGTCAACGGTTTTCGAGACCGCCGCAATCGACCACTCTGCCACCTCTCCGCATCAGGGGTCGTCGTGAGGCGGGTGTTTAACGTCAGCATCGGAGGGCTGCAACCGGTTTTTGCATCCCCGGACAAACTTTTTCGTCCGCGCCTATTTCTGCCGGTTCCGGGGACCGGAAATCCCCGCGGCAGTTGGCCTGCGGGGCGGAAACCGGATCCCATCCGGCGGGGGCACGGCCAAACCCTGCGGCGCTGGATGATATCCGCAAGCCGAAAATTGTCCGTTGAAATCCGCTTCGCTTCGTCGAATATCCTGCTTAACAGCCATTTGGGCGGACAGATCGGCATCATGGACGAGATCGACAGAAAGATTTGCGCGCTGCTGGGCGAGGATGCGCGGCAGTCGATGGCGCAGCTGGGCGCGCGGGTGGGGCTTTCGCCCTCGGCGGTCAATGACCGGCTGCGGCGGTTGATCGAACGCGGCGTCTTGCGCCGCACGCGCGCCGATGTCGACCCCGAGGCGGTCGGCCTGCCGGTCGCCGCCTTCGTCTGGATCGCGCTGGCCGAGGGCATCGACGAGGCCGCCTTTCGCGCCGCCATCGCCGAAAACACCGCCGTCACCGCCTGTCATCATGTCACCGGCGGCTGGTCCTATCTGGTGCAGATCCGCGTCGCCTCGCTGGTCGCGGTCGAGGAATTTCTGGTCGCGCTGAAACGGGCGGGCTGGATCGCGCGGACCGAAACCATGCTGGCGCTTTCGACCGTGGTCGAGCCGCCGTTTCGCTACAGGAGATAGAATGGAAGCGCTTGTGCTGTTCGGAAAAGGGCTGTTCATCGGGCTGGCGATCGCCGCGCCGATCGGGCCGATGGGGGCTTTGTGCATCCAGCGCACGCTGGCGGGCGGCTTCTGGGCCGGTGTCGCGGGGGGGCTGGGCACGGCCTTGGCCGATCTGACCTTTGCCACCGGTGCCGCCCTCGGCTTCGCCGTCTTCCAGGATCTGGTCGAGCGCATCGCTTTGCCGCTGGGCCTGATCGGCGGGGCGTTTTTGATGGGTCTGGCCTGGCGCGGCTGGCCGCGCGGGCAGGCGGACGAGCCCGTGGCGGCGAAGATCCCCGAGGCGCGCAGCCTGTGGCGCACCGCCCTTGTCACCTATGGGCTGACGATCACCAACCCGCCGACGATCCTTCTGTTCGCGGCGATCTTCGCCGGGCTGGGCCTGGCGCAGACCGGATCGGGGCTGGCCATCGCCGCCCTTGTCGCGGGGGTGTTTCTGGGCTCGATCGGCTGGTGGGCGTTCCTCTCGGGGCTGGTCGCGGCGGCTCATCACCGGCTGCCGCCCGCCTTCGCGCTCTGGACGGCGCGGGTCTCCAGCCTGACGATGGCGGGCTTCGGCCTTTGGGCTTTCGCGTCGATCTTCTAACTGTCGGGGGCGATCAGGCCAAGCCCGCGCAGATAGACGCCGATGCCGCTTTCCAGCAGATCCTCGGGCGAGAAGGGCGATTGCGTGCCGGGGGCTGCGCGGGCGTAAAGCTCGACGACCCCGTGAGAGAGCGCGCGGACATGCGCCGCCACCATCGTGGGCGGCGGGCGGCGCCCCTCGGGGATATGGGCCGAGAGCGCCTGCGTCGCCTTCAGCACCACCGCCTCGGCCCGCGCCATGCCTGCGGCCAGGTCGGGCGAGCGGTTGGGGCTCAGGCCGCTTTCGAACATCGCCATGTAATGGCCGGGAAATTTCCGCGCGAAGGCGAGATAGGCCCGCCCCGTCGCGCCAAAGGCCGAGAGCGCCGAGGGCGCCCCGCCGTTCCAGGCATGCTCCATCAGATCGGCGAAGATCGCATAGCCCTGGCGCGCGCATTCGGCGATCAGATCCTCGCGCCCGGCAAAGTGGCGATAGACCGCGGCGGGGGTGACGCCCGCCTCCTTGGCGGCTTCCGACAGGGTGAAGCCCTGCGCGCCGCGCGCGGCAATCAGCGCCAGCGCCGCCTCGACCAATGCCTGGCGGAGGTTGCCGTGATGGTATCCCGCCTTAGCCATCGATGTGATCGATGCCCCCGCAGATCAGCGGATCGGGCGTGCCGATCGCCGCCCGGTCCTTGCCCGGATAATCGAGCGCGCCCAGCACGGTCTGGATCGCGGCGATGCGGGCGCGGTATTTGTCATCGGAGCGGATCACCGTCCAGGGCGCCGCCGCGGTGTCGGACCGGCGCAGCGTTTCCGCGATGGCAACCGTATAGGCATCCCATTTCCGCAGCCCCTCGACGTCGATCCAGCTCAGCTTCCATTGCTTGAGCGGATCCTGCTCGCGGTCGAGGAAGCGCTTGAGCTGCTCGGCGCGGTCGACCGAGAGCCAGAGCTTGACCAGCACGATCCCCTCCTCGACCAGCATCTTCTCGAAGCCGGGCAGCTGGGCAAAAAAATGCGTGCGCTGTTCGGCGGTGCAAAAGCCGAAGACATGCTCGACCACGCCACGGTTGTACCACGAGCGGTCGAACAGCGCGATTTCCCCCGCCGCGGGCAGCCGCTCCACGTAACGCTGAAAATACCACTGGCCCTGTTCGCGCTCGGTCGGCGTGGGCAGGGCGACGATATTGGCCTGGCGCGGGTTCAGATTCTCGCGCAGCCGTTCGATCGTGCCGCCCTTGCCCGCGGCGTCGCGGCCCTCGAACAGCACCACCAGCCGCCGCCCGTCCTGTTTCAGCCCCCAGCTCATCTTCACCAGCTCGACCTGCAGCGGCCGCATCTGCGCCTCATAGGCCTTTTTCGCCAGCTCCGCGCGATAGGGGAAAGAGGCCGAGAGGATCTCGTCGGGTTTCGCCGTCTCAAGCGCCCGGCGCAGGCTTTCGGGGGCGTCATGGCGCAGGAATCTGGTGATTTCGCCGACGAAGGGCAGATCGGGAAAACCGGTCCGCTGTCCGGCCGCATCCCCGAGGTCGGTCTTGTCCGAGGTGTCGTGATCCTTGCCCATGCGCCGCCCTTTGAATGTGAAGCGCTTTCACTATAGCGGCCCGCAAGCCGGAGGCAAAGACGCAGCCGCCCGGGCGCGGCCGCCCGGCGGCGCGAGTCGGCCCGTTCCGGTGCCTAAAATGTGATTCGTCACATCCGCGGCGCATTGGCGAACAAAGTGGCGGTTTCGCCCGCTTTGGTCGCATTGGCGGAACAATGACGCGGCCGCCATTGTTCCGGCGGGGGCCGAAGAATGATGCCGGATCGGAAACGCGCGCGGCGCCGGATTGTCGCCAATCCGGAAACGCCGGATCGCAAGCGCCCCTCCGCCGCCCCGGAACCCGCGTCGCGGGGCAGGGTTAACGCTTGGTAAACAGGACGAATTTTAGCTATTTTTCCGGCCTCTCGGCGCCCCCGTTGCGGGGGTGCGGAAACAATCGCGGCAGGCGGGGTGCGAAATCGCGGCGGCAATCGGGCAAGCGGGGAGGGATCGGGGAAAAATCAGGGCAAGATTGCGGCAGATTCCCGTTCCCCGAAGCCCGGCCTCTTGGTATCACGTAAGAGCCCGTGTTGGGCCTCGGCCGTGGGGGCGGTCGAGGACGTTCGACATCTTCGGATGCTCGGGACGGCTGAAGTGGTGCTGCCGTGACCGGGGTGATCTGCCATCCCGAAACGACCGCGAAGCAAGGGAACTGAAAACCGCCGTTTTGGCGGGCCGTCCCGTGCATCCTGCTCCAGCCCGACCGCGTGAAAATGTCGCGTCTTTTCAGGTGGGTTTTCCGCCGGTGACGAGTGACGGGCGCTGCGCGGGGCAGGGCCGAACTTTCAAGGCTTGCGGGGCATTGTCTTCGCCAATCGGGGTAAGGAGAGGCTGCCATGACCTATACTTTCAGCGACCGCACGATTTTCGCGTGGGATCTGTCGAACATCACCTCTTCGAAAGCGGGTCTTTTCGCCGACAGCGCCTCCGGGCTGAGCACTGCCGCGGGTGCGACCTTCACCATCGGCACGGGCGCGACGGTCAACCAGATCACCGTGCGCGACAATGACAGCTATTTCAACGACGGCGACGGCGACCAGACGCTGAACTCGAGCGAAACCCTTGAAGGGTCAAGCTACGGGCCGTCCTCGGGCCGCATCACCCCCGAATATGCCTATACCGTCTGCCCCACCGGTTGCACCGATCCTTCGGGTTACATCACCGTCTATGCCTTTGAAATGGCAGACAATGACATGGTCGGCATCGTGTCTTCGGCGCCGCTGCAGACGGGGGTCAGCTACAGGGTCGTGTCCTGCACCGACAACTGCCCCTCGGTTCCCTATTCCGCGCTGGCGACCTATCCGACGCTTGACGGCATCGTCGAGGGCACCGCGGGCGCCGATCTGATCGACACGGGCTACACCGGCGACCCCGAAGGCGACAGGATCGACGCCAATGACTATCGCGGCGGCCATGCCGACAGCGTGATGGCGGGCGCGGGCAATGACACGATCCGGTCGGGCGCGGCGGCCGACACGGTGCACGGCGAGGACGGCAACGACCTGATCGACGGCGGCGCCGACAATGACCTGCTTTACGGCGGCAATGGCGACGATACGTTCGTCGGCGGCGCGGGCAATGACACGTTCCACGGTGGCAACGGGCTTGATGTCATCGACTATTCGAAGTCCGGCGCCGCGGTGAATGTCAATCTGGGCACCGGGGCGCTTTCGGGCGGCGATGCGACGGGCGACGTGATCGGCGGCGGCATCGATGGCGTGATCGGTTCGGAGTTCAACGACAGCCTTGTCGGCTTCGACCATCAGGGCACCTCGGCCTCGGACAGCTATACCAACGTCTTTCACGGCATGGACGGCGACGACACGATCTTGGGCATGGGCTCGGATGACAGCCTTTACGGCGGCGCCGATGACGACAGCATCGAGGGCGGCGCGGGCAACGACTATATCGAGGGCGACGGCGATCTGGACAGCGGCGCCGCCCCCGTCGATCTGACGATGGACTGGCAGCGCTTCAGCCAGAATTGCGGCGAGATCGTCAACGGCGCGTCCTATGACATGGGCGGCGTGCGGGTGACTTTCGGCTTCACCGACCAGACCCGCGGCGCCACCGCGACCTCGACCAATGCGGCGCAATATGTCGAGGCGGGCGACGGGCTGAACGGCGCGGGCGGGCTGCAGCTTTACGGCAATGGCGGCACGGGCGACACTTCGACCACCGCGCTGAACTTCACCTCGACCAATGCCGATTACGCCTCGGCGGTGACCGATGTCAGCTTCCGCATCAACGACATCGACATCGGCCCGAACGGCGATTTCCATCAGGACATCGTCACCGTCCGCGCCTATGACGCGCAGGGCAATCTGCTGAACGTCACCTATACGCCGGAAGGCGGGCAGACGCTGGCGAACGGCACCGTCACCGGCCATGATCTGGACACTGGCGGGTCGCTCTCGCCCGCCTCGGCCAGCGGCTCGGTGCTGGTGCGGATCGATGGCGTCGTGGCGCGGATCGAGATCGATTACAACAACGGCGGCGCCTCGGATCAGGCGATCACCGTGACCGACCTGACCTGCACCACCGTTCCGGCGATCGAGGCGGACGAGGCGGGCGATGACACGCTCTCGGGCGGCGAGGGCGATGACACGATCCTGGGTCAGGGCGGCAATGACGTCATCAGCGGTGGCGCGGGCAATGACCGGATCTTGGCGGGCGACGACCGCGACGTGATCCATGGCGGCGCGGGCGACACGATCGACGGCGGCGCGGGCGGCGACGATCACGACACGCTCGACATCCGCGGCCAGGGCGACTGGCGCGTGATCAACCGGACCGTCGACAGCAACGGCAACGGCTACAACGGCACCGTCGAATTCCTCGATGCCGATGGCAACGTGACCGGCGCGCTCGACTTCACGGAGATCGAGACCATCGTGGGCGATGACGTCAACCACCGCCCCGATGCGGTGAACGACAGCGCCACCGTCGCCGAGGACGGCACGAAGACGATCGCCGTTCTGGCCAATGACACCGACCCCGATGGCGACGCGCTGACGGTGACCGGCGCCACCGCGCTGCATGGCACGGTGACGGTGAATGCCGATGGCACGCTGACCTATGTGCCCAACGCCAATTATAACGGCCCCGACACCATCACCTATACGGTGCGCGATCCGGCCGGGCTGACCGACACCGCGACGGTGAATGTCACCGTCACCCCGCTGAACGATGCCCCCGATGCGGTGAACGACAGCGCGGCAACGGCTTTCCAGACCGCGGTCACCGTGCCGGTTCTGGCCAATGACACCGATATCGACGGCGACACGCTGACGGTGACCGGCGCTTCCAGCCCGAACGGCACCGTCACGGTGAATGCCGACGGCACCATCACCTTCACCCCGGAGACCGGTTTCACGGGCGATGCCACGATCACCTACACCGTCTCGGACGGCCATGGCGGCACCGATACCGCGATCGTCACCGTCACCGTCGGCGCCGATCCGCGCGACGGCTATGTCGACGGCACCGCGGGCGATGATCTGATCGACACCGGCTATACCGGCGATCCGCAGGGCGACCGGGTCGACGGCAATGACGCGATCCTGCCGGGCGACGCACCGAACGATGACCGCATCCGCGCGGGCGCGGGCAATGATACCGTGCTGGCGGGTCTGGGCGACGACACCGTGACCGCGGGCAGCGGGAATGATTCCGTCGATGGCGGCGCGGGCGACGACAGCCTTTCGGGCGAGGGCGGCGCCGACACGCTGCGCGGCGGCGACGGCAATGACACGCTGGACGGCGGCGACGACGCCGATCTGGCGGTGGGCGGCAAGGGCGACGATCTGCTGATCGGCGGGCTTGGCAATGACACGCTGGAAGGCGGCGCGGGCAATGACACCGCCCAGGGCGGGGCGGGCGATGACAGCATCACCACCGGCCTTGGCTCCGACCGGGCCGAAGGCGGCGACGGCAACGACTACATCAACACCCGCAACGATCAGGCGCTGTCGGATCTGGGCTATCCGGGCTATCTGCCGCGCGACCCCGACCCGAACGACGACCGCGACACCGTGCTGGGCGGCGCGGGCCATGACACGATCCTGACCGGCGACGATGCCGACAGCATCGACGGCGGCGCGGGCAATGACGTGATCGACGCGGGCGTCGATGCCGACACCATTCTGGGCGGCGAGGGCGATGACACGATCACCTCGGGCGAGGGCTCGGACGTGGTCGATGGCGGCGCGGGCAATGACATCATCTACGGCGGCCTTGGCCCGACCGTGCCCGACATCATCAACATCCCCGACGCCACCGATCTGGTGCAGAACAACGGCATGGACACGATCCATGGCGGCGACGGCAATGATGTCATCTATGGCGAGGATGACGACGACCTGCTTTACGGCGATGCCGGCAATGACACGATCGACGGCGGCATCGACGAGGACACGATCTTCGGCGGCACCGGCAACGACAGCCTCATCGGTGGCGCGGGGGCCGACCAGATCTCGGGCGGCGATGATCGCGACACCTTCGTCGTGGCCAGTGCTGCGGCGGGCGCGGGCGATGTCATCGACGGCAACGAGGGCGGCGACGATTACGACACGCTCGACCTGACCGGGGCGGGTCGGACGAACATCCTCTATGACCCGAACAATCCCGAAAACGGCACGGTGCAATTCCTTGATGACCACGGCAATGTCGTCGGCACGCTGAGCTTCAGCAATATCGAGAAGATCATCTGCGACCGCGACGGCATCGTGACCGGCACCGCCGGCGCCGATCTGATCGACTATGATTACACCGGCGATCCCGATGGCGACAGGATCGACCACAATGATGCGATCATCCCGGGCGACGGTTCGCAGGATGACCGCGTCGTGGCCGGGGCGGGCAATGACACGATCCGTTCGGGGCTTGGCAATGACACCGTGGATGCGGGCACCGGGGATGACCTGGTCGAGGCGGGCCTGGGCAATGACTCGGTGCTGGGCGGCGACGGCAAGGACACGATCTTCGGCGGCGACGGCAACGACACGCTGCTGGGCGACGCGGGCGATGACCTCCTTGACGGCGGCAATTCCTCGGACAGCCTTGACGGTGGCGCGGGCCATGACACGCTTTTGGGCGGCGAGGGCAATGACACGCTGATTGGCGGCGAGGGGAACGACAGCCTTGATGGCGGCAATTCCTCGGACAGCCTTGCTGGCGGCGCAGGCAATGACACGCTGCTGGGCGGCGAGGGCAATGACACGCTGATCGGTGGCGAGGGGAATGACAGCCTGGACGGCGGCGCGGCCTCGGATACGCTCGACGGCGGGGCGGGCGATGACACGCTGATCGGCGGCGAGGGCGACGATTCGATCCTCGGCGGCGAGGGCAATGATCTGGCTGCGGGCGGGACCGGGCAGGACACGATCCGCGGCGGTGCGGGCGATGACACGATCACCGGCGACGATGGCGACGACCGGCTTTACGGCGATGCGGGCAACGACAGCCTTTCGGGCGGTCAGGGCCAGGATCTGCTCGACGGCGGGGCGGGCAACGACACGCTGACCGGCGGCGATGGCGTCGACACGCTGTTGGGCGGCGATGACCGCGACGTCTTCATCGTGGTCAACCGCGATGGCGGCAACCATGATGTCATCGACGGCAACGAGGGTGGCGACGATTTCGACACGCTCGATCTGACGACGGCCGGGCCGCTGCGGATCAACTACGATCCGACGAACCCGGAGAACGGCACCGTCAGTTTCCTCGACGATCATGGCAATGTCACCGGCTCGCTGACCTTCCGCAACATCGAGAAGGTGATCCCGCCCTGCTTCACCCCCGGCACGCTGATCGCGACGCCGAAGGGCGAGCGGCTGGTCGAAGAGCTGCGCGAAGGCGACAAGATCCTGACCCGCGACAACGGCATTCAGGAAATCCGCTGGATCGGCCGCACCGATCTGACCCGGGCGCAGCTGATGGCGACGCCGCATCTGAAGCCGGTGCTGATCCGGGCGGGCAGTCTGGGCAACGGCCTGCCGGAACGCGACATGCTGGTCTCGCCGAACCACCGGATGCTGGTGGCGAACGAACGCACCGCGCTTTACTTCGAGGAACACGAGGTTCTGGTCGCGGCCAAGCATCTGGTCGACAACCGCGGCGTGAAGCCGGTGGAGACGCTCGGCACCAGCTACATCCACTTCATGTTCGACCGGCACGAGGTGGTTCTGGGCAACGGCGCCTGGACCGAAAGCTTCCAGCCGGGCGATCAGTCGCTGGAGGGTCTGGGCAATGCGCAACGCGCCGAGATCCTGGAACTGTTCCCGGAGCTGCGTTGCCGCGACGGCCTTGAGGGCTATGGCGCGGCGCGCAAGATCCTGAAGAAACACGAGGCGGCGCTGCTCAGGCACCGCTGAGACCCGGCTTCGGCCGAAACGACTGCGGCGCCCGGGGGCACTCCCGGGCGTTTTGCTGTCGGCAGGGATGCGGGCGGAAAAGCGGCGCATTGCGCCGGTTTCGGGGCGGGAAACGGAAAGTTCCGACAAATTGTGACAATTTCTGGATCGTTAACCTATTGGCAAGCCGGGTTCCGGAGTATGCTCGATTGCGGGGGCCGTCCGGTGTCCCCGGTGGCTCCGGTTCAGGACGCGCAGGATGATAGCGACGGGCAACTTCACCCAGGGGGCGGCGTTCCTTGGCAGCCCCCCCGGGCCCTGGGGGGACGACTGTTCCATGGTCGAGATCCGCCTGCAGTTCGATGGCTATGACGGTCTGGGCGGCCGGGTCGAAGGCCGCGATGCCGCGGGCGCGCCGCTGTTTGCGCTGGAGATCGGGCAGGTCGCCGCGGCGGTGCCCTGTTTCACTGCCACAAGCCTGATCGCCACCGGACAGGGGCCGATGCCGGTTTCGGCGCTGCGGCCGGGGGCGCGGGTGATCACCCGCGACAGCGGCTTGCAGGAATTGCTCTGGGTCGGGCGTCGCCGCTTCGGCTGGCAGGCGCTGGGGCTCAACCCGCTGCTGCGCCCGGTGCGAATCGCCGCCGGGGCGCTGGGGCAGGGCCTTCCCGAACGCGACATGCTGGTGTCGCCGAACCACCGCTTCCTGACCTGTCTGCCGGGCGGGGGCGACAGCGGCGAATGCCTGACGATGGCGCGCGATCTGGTCGGGCTGGAGGGCATCACCCCGCAGGCCGCCGCCGGGGTCGAATATTGGCAGCTGCTGTTTGCGCATCATGAGCTGGTTCTGGCCGATGGCGCCTGGTCGGAAAGCTTCCTGCCGACTGCGGCCAGCCTGGCGGCGCTCGAAAGCGACTGCCGCGCCGCGCTGGCTTTGGCCTTGCCCGGAATCGCGGCCGAGGGCGTCAGCGGCTTTGCTTCGGTGCGGCCCTTCGCTGAAATCGGCTCGGCGGCCTGATCGGTTTTGCCCCCGGCCCCCGGCCATCGTGCTGCCATCATAGCGCGCGGCTTTTGCCGCGCTTTCGGCCCCAATTCGCCATCTTGATGAAGAATTCTTTACCAGTCCCCGGCGCGGGGCGGGCAGGAATGACGATGGCGACGATCTACGGCACCGATGGAAACGACACGCTTAACGGCACCAGGTGGTCGGATTCGATCCTTGCCCGGGGCGGCGACGATCTGATCAACGGCGGGGCCGGGAACGACACGTTGCTGGGCGAAGCCGGAAACGATTCGCTGGATGGGGGCGATGGCGCCGACAGTGTCTCGGGGGGCGTGGGCAATGACACCTTGCACGGCGGGGCGGGCAATGACACGCTCTCGGGCGGTTCCGGGATGGATTATGCCGATTACACCGACGCGTCCACCGGGGTTTCGGTCAATCTGGCCACGGGCACGGCCACCGGGGCGGGAACCGATGCGCTCAACGGCATCGACGGGATCTTCGGGTCGGGCTTTGCCGATACGCTGATCGGATTTGACGGTCAGGGCACCGGCAGCGACGACATCTACACCAACGTCTTTTATGGCCATGGCGGCGATGATCTGCTGAGCGGGCTTGGCGGCGATGACAGCCTGTTTGGCGGCGACGACGACGACACGGTTCTGGGCGGGGCGGGCAATGACCTTGTCACGGGGGATGCGGGCGATGACAGTCTGGACGGCGGCAGCGGCAACGACACGCTGAGCGGCGGCGACGGTAACGATGTGGTGCTGGGCGGCGACGGCAACGATTCGATCAACACCGGGCTTGGCGCGGACACGATCTACGGCGGGGCCGGGTCGGACACGATTTCGGTGGTCTCGGGCGGAAACACCACGATCATCGGCTCGGAAGATGCCGACGGCAGCGATGTCGACACGCTTTATGTGTTTCGCCACAACATCGACTGGTCGCGCACCGTCATCACGGGCGAATCCGGCACGATCGTCTGGCTGAACGGCGCGACGACCAGCTTTTCCAACATCGAAAACGTGGAATTTGTGCGCAATGTGCCCTGTTTCACCCCCGGCACGCTGATCGAGACCAAACGCGGCCGGGTGGCGGTGGACAAGCTGCGGCCGGGCGACCGGGTGTTGACGCGCGACAATGGCTATCAGCCGATCCGCTGGATCGGGCGGCGGCGGCTGAAGGCGGCGGATCTGGCGGCGGCGCCGCAGCTGCAGCCGGTGCGGATCGCCGCGGGGGCCCTGGGCGAGGGCCTGCCCGAAGCCGACATGCTGGTGAGCCCGCAGCACCGGATGCTGATCTCGGGGGCGCGGGCGGAACTGCTGTTCGGCGAGGCCGAGGTGCTGGCGGCGGCCCTGCACATGCTGGGCCAGCCTGGCATCACCCGGCAAAGGCGCGACGAGGTCACCTATCTGCATCTGATGTTCGACGCGCATGAGATCATCCGGGCCAATGGCGCCTGGACCGAAAGCTTTCAGCCCGGCGACCACACGCTCGCCCATCTGGATGCGCCGCAACGCGCGGAATTGGCGGCGATTTTCCCTGATCTTGAGAAGAACCTGCCGCGCGGGCGCTGGACCGCGGCCCGCCGCGCGCTCAAGGCGCATGAGGTGCGGGTGCTGCTGGGCCGAAACGCCGCCTGAAACGAAAAAAAGGGCCGGATGCGATGCACCCGGCCTCAGGAAGAGGCCGACAGGGGACTGCGGCGCTCGGGATCAGAAGGCCGAATACTGCGACGGCAGCGGCTTCGCCGCGCCGCTGGGCGCAAGGCCGATGTCACGCAAAAGGTGATCGTCGAGGCGGGCCAGCGCCAGTCGGGCGCGGCGGTCATCTCGCCAACGGGCAACCGCGCCCAGCACGACCGCAAGCGGCGACTGCGCGGAACGGCGCGACAGCGACGAGACGGGGTGGGTGAGGCTGATCATGGGGCACCTTTTCTGTATTGATACAATTCTATATTTGCTGGTAGAAATAGATTACAATTCCCGCACAAGCGGCGCGAGGGAAACATTGTGACTGATACAAGTTGGAAACCCGACCTGCCGGTGCAATCCGGACCGAAATATCTGGCGCTGGTGCGGGCGCTGCGCGAAGGCGTGCGGCGGGGCGATCTTTCGCCCGGATCGCGGCTGCCGACCGTGCGCGATCTGGCTTGGAAACTGGGGGTTACCCCCGGAACCGTGGCCCGCGCCTATCAGATTGCCACGCAAGAGGGGCTGCTGGAGGCGGCGGTGGGACGCGGCACGTTTGTATCGACACAATCGCGCCGGCTGGGGCCGACGGAATCGCTTTATCAACAGCCGCTCTCCGACCCGGCGGCGGATGGGGTGATCGACCTGCGCTCGCCGCAATTGCCCGATGTCGGGCAATCGGTGGCGCTGTCGCAGGCGATGGCCGATGCCGCGACCGAGCTGGGCGAGCATTATCTGGAATATCCCGGCCTGCGCCGCGACCGCTATTGCCGCGAGGCGGCGCTCGATTGGTTTTCGCATTGCTCGCTGCATGGGCAGATCGGCGCCGATGATCTGGTGCTGACGCATGGCGGGCAGAACGGCATCTCGATCGTGCTGCAATGCTGCCTGCGCGGTGACCGGCCGGTGGTGCTGTGCGAGGAGCTGGCCTATCCCGGTTTCCGCCATGCCGCGCGGCTGAGCCGGGCCGAGGTGGTGCCGGTCAAGCTCGATGACGAGGGGATGATCCCCGAGGCGCTCGATGCCGCCTGTCGTCGCTACGGCGGGCAGGTGGTCTGCGTCACCCCCGATGCGCAGAACCCGACCACGGCGCGGATGTCGAACAGGCGTCGGCAGGCCATCGCCGAGGTGGCGCGCAAGCATGATCTGCAGATCATCGAGGATGATTGCTACACCGCGCCGGTCTCGGGGCTGGAGGCGATCCGGATGATCGCGCCGGAGCGGACCTGGCATGTGACCTCGCTGTCGAAGACGATCTCGGCGGGGATGCGCTTTGGCATCGTCATCGCCCCCGAGGGCATGGGCGAGGCCGGGCGGCTGACGGCGCAGCACAGTTTCTTCGGCCTGCCGCGGCCGGTGACCGACATCATCACCCGGCTGTTCACCAGCGGCGAGGCGATGCGGCTGCGCCACGCCGCGCAGGAGGTGATGAGCCGCCGACTGCAGATGGTGGTGCAGGCGATGGAGGATCACGACATCGCCTGGCAGCCGGGGCTGAGCTTCGTCTGGCTGCGGCTGCCGACGGGCTGGCGGGCCTCGACCTTCGCGCGTGTCGCCGAGGCCGAGGGGGTGCTGGTGCGCTCGGCCGATGAATATGTGCTGGCCGACGGCCATGCGCCGAATGCGGTGCGTTTTGCGCTGGCGGGCGGCGTGCCCGAGGACCGGCTGATGCGGGCGATCGCGAAACTGCGGGCGCTGCTGGAGAATCCGCCGCGCGATCTGCCGGTCTGAAACCGCACGTTCCGGTTGCAAAGCGACAGCAATCCTGCCGCTTTGCTGGGCACTCGCGGGAATTTTCCCGAAGCAAGGGGCAAGCCGGGGCATCGTCCCCCTTTCCTCTGCCGAAACCTTGTGCAAATTTGGCCCAAACGCGCCTGAGACGCGCTGAGGGAGAATAGAATATGTCGGTATCTCCAACCCGGCGGTGGGCGCGCTCGGAGGCGGCCAGCGGCTGGTTCATGGTCAGCCCAACGCTGATCTATGCAGTCCTGTTGCTGGCGGCGCCGCTGGTGACCATCGTCGCCTATTCCTTTTTCAAGGACGGCTATCTGGTCGTGGTGCATGAATTCACCACGCAGAACTATATCGACGCCTGGTCGGACCCGATCTTCCGCACCATCCTGTTGCGCTCGGTTCTGGTGTCGGCGCTGGTGACGCTGGTCACCGTGATGCTGGCCTTTCCGATCGCCTATTTCATCTCGTTCAACGTGCCCGCGGCGCACAAGTCGCGCTGGCTGTTCCTGATCACCATCCCGTTCTGGACCTCGTATCTGATCCGGGTGTTCCAGTGGAAGGTGATCTTGAACTTCAACGGTGTGGTGAACTCGACGCTGATGGGGCTTGGGGTCATCGACAGCCCGCTGCAGATGCTCAATTCGGTGGGGGCCATCGCGATCACGCTGGCCCATGCCTATGCGCCTTTCGCGATCCTGCCGATCTTCGTCAGTCTGGAAAAGATCGACCGCTCGCTGCTGGAAGCCGGGCAGGATCTGGGGGAAAGTCGGCTGATGACCTTCTGGCGGGTGACTTTGCCGCTGGCCATGCCCGGGGTGATCGGCGCGGTGATGATCGTCTTCATCCCGACGATCGGCGACTATGTCACGCCCGAGCTGATCGGCGGCGGCAAGCTGCCGATGGTGGCGAACCTGATCCAGAAGGACATGCTGAAGATCGACAACAAGCCTCTGGGCGCGGCGGTGGCGGTTTCGGCCATGCTGGTCGTGTCGGCGGTGGCGCTGATCTTCCTGTTCCTCAACCGTCGCTTCCTGAGGGGGGGCAAATGAAGTTCTCCGGTCTGAGAGGCTATGCCTTTCTTTATCTTGCCTTCCTTTATGCGCCGATCGCGCTTCTGCCGGTCTTCGCCTTCAACGACGGCACGGTGATCGCCTTTCCGCTCAAGGGGTTCACGCTGAAATGGTTCGGGCAGATGTTCGAGAACCAGTCGCTGGCGACGGCGCTGACGAACTCGCTGATCGTCGCCGTTTCAACCGCGATCCTGGCGACGACGCTGGGCATCTTTGCCGCGCGCTCGGCCACGCGCTACAATTACCGCGGCAAGGCCGGGGCGATGGGGCTGATCATGCTGCCGCTCGTGCTGCCCGAGATCATCCTGGCGGTGTCGCTTCTGGTGGTGCTGCTGGCGATTGGCGTGCCGATGTCGATCTTCACCGTGATCCTCGGCCATGTGCTGGTGGCGACGCCCTATGCGATTGCGGTTCTGAACGCGGCGTTTTCCTCGCTGGACCGTTCGCTGGAAGAAGCCGCCTATGATCTGGGCGAGACGAAATGGTCGACCTTCCGGCTGATCATCCTGCCCTTGGTGACGCCCGGGATCATTTCTGCGGCGCTGATGGCTTTCACCATCTCGCTCGATGAATTCATCATCGCCTTCTTCCTGGCGGGCGAGCAGACGACGCTGCCCACCTATATCTATTCGCAGCTGCGCTTTCCGAAACAGATCCCGATGATCATGGCGCTTGGCACCGTGCTTGTCGTCTGCTCGGTGCTGCTGCTGACGCTTGCCGAATATTTCCGCCGCCGCGGCATCGCGAAGACCGGCGCCAAAGACACTGGGGGGTTCCTGTGAGCCAGAACGTCATCACCGCGAAAGTGCCGCTGGAACAGCGCCGCAAGATGATCGAATTCGATCGCGTGCACAAATATTACGGCGATTACCACGCGCTGCGCGGCATCACCGCGACGATCCGCGAGGGCGAATTCTTCTCGCTGCTGGGCCCCTCGGGCTGCGGCAAGACCACGCTTTTGCGCACCATCGCCGGGTTCGAGGATATTTCCTCGGGCGCCGTGCTGATCGACGGCAAGCACATGGAAGACGTGCCGCCGAACAAGCGCCCGACGAACATGGTGTTTCAAAGCTATGCGATCTTCCCGCATCTGAGCGTGGCGCAGAACGTGGGCTTCGGGCTGCGCCGCGATCCGCGCCCGGAGGCCGAGAAGGCCCGGGCGGTGGAAGAGGCGCTGGAGATGGTCGGGCTCAAGGGCTATGGCGCGCGGGCGGCGCATGCGCTTTCGGGCGGGCAGCGGCAGCGGGTGGCGCTGGCGCGCGCGCTGATCCTCAAGCCCAAGGTGCTGCTGCTCGACGAGCCGCTTTCGGCGCTGGACAAGAAGATCCGCGAGCAGATGCAGATCGAGCTGATCAAGCTGCAGCGCGAGGTGGGGATCACCTTCGTTCTGGTGACGCATGACCAGGAAGAGGCGCTGGTGATGTCGGACCGGATCGCGGTGATGTTCGAGGGCGAGATCGCGCAGCTCGCCGATCCGGAGACGCTTTACCGCCGTCCGGCCTCGCGTCGGGTGGCCGATTTCATCGGCGTGATGAACTTCCTGCCCGCCAAAGTGCTGGGCGAGGGCGGCGGCCATCTGCAGCTGGAAGTTGCGGGGCTGGGTCAGGTCGAGGTGACGGACGAGCAGGCCTCGGCCAGGCCGCAGGGCGGCGAGGCGGCGGTGGGGTTCCGTCCCGAGACGCTGACGATCCTTTACGAGGGGCAGGTGCCGCAGGACCGCGACTCCCCCGGCGTGATCGACGAAGTCGTCTATTACGGCGACATGACCTATTACGACGTCAAGCTTGACGGGGTGGAAACGCCGGTGCGGATTTCGATGCGCAATGTCTTCGGCCGCCCGGTGCTGGATGTGGGCACGCGCACGCGCGTCGCCTGGTCGCCCGGCGCGCTGGTGCTGTTTCGCTGACGGAAAAGGGGGGCTTCGCGCCCCCCTCTTTGCTGCGCAAATTCACCCCCGCGAGGTATTTGCAGCAAGATGAAGATTGAGCGGCAAGTGTTTCATCTTGCTTGAAATACCTCGGGGGGTGAATTTCATTCGGCACGAATGAAAAAGGGGGGCAGTGCCCCCCTTTTGACGTCTTATTCCGAGCGCGAGGCGCGTTTGCGCTCGTGCGGGTCCAGAAGCCGCTTGCGCAGGCGGACGATCTTCGGCGTCACCTCGACCAGTTCATCGTCGTCGATATAGGCGATCGCCTCTTCCAGGCTCATCCGCACCGGCGGCGTCAGGCGCACGGCTTCATCCGTGCCCGAGGCGCGGACGTTGGTCAGCTTCTTGCCCTTGAGCGGGTTCACCTCGAGGTCATTGTCGCGCGAATGCTCGCCGATGATCATGCCCTCGTAGATCTGTTCCTGCGCGCCGATGAAGAGCTTGCCGCGTTCTTCGAGGTTCCAAAGCGCATAGGCGACCGAGACGCCGTTCTCCATCGAGATCAGCACGCCCTGGCGACGGCCCTGGATCGGGCCCTTGTAGGGCGCCCAGCCGTGGAAGATGCGGTTCAGAACGCCGTTGCCGCGGGTGTCGGTCATGAATTCGCCCTGATAACCGATCAGGCCGCGCGACGGCACATGGGCGACGATCCGGGTCTTGCCGTGACCGGCGGGGCGCATCTCGACCAGATCGCCCTTGCGCGGCCCGGTCAGTTTCTCGATCACCGCGCCCGAATAGTCGTCATCGACATCGACGATGACCTCTTCGATCGGCTCCATGCGTTCGCCGTTTTCCTCGCGGAAGATCACCCGCGGACGCGAGATCGACAGCTCGAAGCCTTCGCGGCGCATGTTCTCGATCAAGACGCCCATCTGAAGTTCGCCACGCCCCGAGACGACGAAAGCATCGCCGCCGGGCGTGTCCTCGACGCGGATCGCGACGTTGGTTTCGGCTTCCTTCATCAGCCGTTCGCGGATGACGCGCGATTGCACCTTGGTGCCGTCGCGGCCCGCAAGCGGGCTGTCGTTGATCCCGAAGGTGACCGAAATCGTCGGCGGATCAATCGGTTGCGAGGGGATCGCGGTTTCGACTTCCAGCGCGCAAAGCGTATCGGCCACGGTCGCCTTGGTCATGCCGGCGATGGTGACGATGTCGCCCGCCTCGGCCAGGTCGATCGGTTGTTGCGTCAGGCCGCGGAAGGCGAGGATCTTGGTGCAGCGGAACTGCTCGATCCGCTCGCCGGTGCGCGAGAGCGCCTTGAGCGTGTCACCGACCTTGAGGCGCCCAGCCTCGACGCGGCCCGTCAGGATGCGGCCGATGAACGGGTCGGCCGAAAGCGTGGTGGCAAGCATCTGGAACGGCTCGTCGGCGCGGAATTCCTGTTTCGGCGGCTCGACATGCTCAAGGATCAGATCGAAGAGCGCCGACAGATCCTGCCGCGGCCCGTCAAGCGCGCGGTCGGCCCAGCCGCCGATCCCCGAGGCATAGACATGCGGGAAATCGAGCTGCTCGTCACTGGCGCCAAGGTTGGCAAAAAGGTCGAAGACCTCGTTCAGGGCGCGGTCGGGCTCGGCCGCGGGCTTGTCGACCTTGTTCAAGACGACGATCGGCTTGAGCCCAAGGGCGAGGGCCTTCGAGGTCACGAATTTCGTTTGCGGCATCGGGCCTTCGGCGGCGTCAACAAGCAGGCAGACGCCATCGACCATGCTCAGGATCCGTTCCACCTCGCCGCCGAAATCGGCGTGGCCGGGGGTGTCGACGATGTTGATCCGCGTGCCCTTCCATTCGACCGAGGTGCATTTGGCCAGAATGGTGATGCCGCGTTCGCGTTCGATGTCGTTTGAGTCCATCGCGCGTTCCGCGACGGCCTGATTTTCCCGGAATGACCCGGATTGACCCAGCAGCTTGTCGACGAGGGTCGTCTTGCCGTGGTCAACGTGTGCGATGATCGCAATATTGCGAATGTCCATGAAGTCCGCCTGTTCGAGATTTGTGCTGCCCTTACGGGAAAAGCAGCCGTTTGGCCAGCAAGAACCGCGTCAGGGATGCCCTGCGGATGAAAACAGGTTGATGACGGCGATGCCCGCGATGATGAGCCCGATGCCGAAAAGCGCGGGCGCGTCGAGTTTTTGTTGAAAGATCAGCCAGCCCGAGGCGGTGATCAGCACGATGCCGATCCCCGACCAGAGCGCATAGGTGATGCCAAGCGGCAGGGATTTCAGCACGAGGGTAAAGAACCAGAAGGCCACGCCGAAGCCGAAGATCACGCCCAGCGTCGGCCAGAGCCGGGTGAACTGTTGCGAGGCCTGCAGGCAGGTGGAGCCGAAGGTCTCGAACAGCACCGCGATGAGGAGGTAGAGATAGGGTTTCATCACGACACGATATACCAGTCGCGCCGATGGTTGAAGGCGATCACGAAGTTCAGGACGAGCGCGCCGAGAAGCGACCAGCCGATGCGGTCCAGCGGCAGGATCAGGCTGGCGATAGCGAAAAGGATCAGGTCATGGGCGAGCTGCACATGGCCCGCGCGCCAGCCGTAGCGGTCCTGCACGATCAGCGCGACGATCGAGACGCCGCCCAAGGTGCCGGAATGGCGAAAAAGGCCCAGAAGCCCGACCCCCGCCGAGACGCCGAACAAAAGCGCTGCGGCGGCGGGATGGATGGTGTCGAGGACAAGGACGGGTTTGAGCGCCTCGGCCAGGAGCGAGACGAAGCTGACGGTGACCAGCGATTTCACGCAAAAGACGGGGCCGCGCGCCCACCAGGCCAGCGCGAAGAAGGGGATGTTGAGCCCGAAGAACAGCGCCGAGAAATTGAGCCCGGTGGCGTAGGACAGGATCAGCGCCGTGCCCGCGGTGCCGCCCGTCACCAGCCCCGCCGCGCGCAGAAGGTGAATGCCCAGCGCCGCCTGTGCCGAGGCGAGGACGAGCCCCTGGGCATCCTCGAACACGGTGTAGCGGCGGGGGGATGGGTCAACACTCATGACCCGAATATGCGTCAGAAGGGCTGTCCTGTCAACGTATCAGGTGGCGATATAGCGATCGCGGCGGTGGTTCATTGCAATGACGATGTTGATGACCAGCGCGCCGAGCGCCGAGATCGCGACGGTCTTCCCGTCGCGCAAGGTCAGGGCCAGGCCGAAGACGCAGGCGTCAAAGATCAGCTGCGTCCAGCCGGCGCGAAAGCCGGTCTTGTCCTGCAGGTAAAGCGCCATGATGCCGACGCCGCCGAGGCTGGCACCGTGACGGAAAAGGGCGAGCAGGGCGGAGCCGGAGAGAAAGCCGAAGATCACCGCGCCGACCAGCGGGTTGACATTGGCGAAGCTGACATATCCGGGCAGGAAGGCGGCCAGTGCCGAGAGTGCCGCGACCGAAAGGAAGGTCTTGATCACGAAGCCAAGCCCCATGCGCCGGTAGCCGAACCAGTAAAAGGGAATGTTGATCGCGAAGAAGACCGGCCCGAAGCCCCAGCCGGTAGCGTAGCTGATCAAGACCGCAAGCCCCGCGGTCTGGCCGGTGACAAGACCCAGATGGGTGAGCAGCACGATGCCGAAAGCGGCCATGGTCGTGCCATAGGCGATGCCCTGGGCGTCATCCAGCAACGTGTGTTCGACGGGGTTTTCGGCGATGATTTCGGTCATGCGGGCTTTTCTCATGCTCCGCGGCATCGGGCAAGGGGCTGTGGCCGCGCGGACACGGCCCGCGCGTGTCAAGCCCGGCGCGCGGCTTTTTTCTTGGCGCGACTCGGGGGCGCGTGCATCTTCGCCGCATCCGGCAATTCAGACAGGGAGGGCGGATCATGACGAATTTTGCATCCATCCTCCGAACCGGCGGGCTCACTCGCGCTGCGGCAACCGCAGCCGCAGTCAACGGCAGCCGCGTTTTCGCGTAAGCCATCCGCCCCGGTGTCTCGGCACCACGTCTGACCTTCGACCGGATCACCCCAAGCCTGCGTCTGGCCCCCGGCCCGTTCCGGTCTTTTTCCATCCAAACCAGAGGCCGGTGCCCCGCACCGGAAAGGACATGACCAGAACCGACGACGTCGCGCTGTCGCTCAGACTTGATCTTGAAACGCTGCTTGCAGCCTATGGCCCGCGGCAGGTGCTGCTGAGCCTGATGGCCGCGCTTGTCACCCATCACCGCAACCGGGGCCTTGCCGCCCGTTTTGCCGAGATGGACGACCACTTGCGGCGCGATATCGGCCTGCCGCCGCGCGGGCCCGCGCCGCCGATGCCGCATTGGACGCATTTCGGCTGGTAACATGCAAAGCGCATCGCAACGCATTGAAAAAGGGCCGGGAAATCCCGGCCCTTGCAGTTTCGAAAAGATGCCGGGGATCAGCCCGCCAGCGCCTTGTTCAGATATTCGTCGACCTTTTCCAGATAGCCCATGGTGGTCAGCCATTTCTGATCGGGCCCGACCAACAGCGACAGATCCTTGGTCATGAAGCCATCTTCGACGGTCTGCACGCAGACCTTTTCCAGCGTCGTCGCGAAAGTCATCAGCGCCGCGTTGTCGTCAAGCTTCGCGCGATGCTTCAGGCCGCCGGTCCAGGCGAAGATCGAGGCGATCGAGTTCGTCGAGGTCTCCTTGCCGGCCTGATGCTGGCGATAGTGACGGGTGACGGTGCCATGCGCGGCCTCGGCCTCGACGATCTTGCCATCGGGCGTCATCAGCACCGAGGTCATGAGGCCCAGCGAGCCGAAGCCCTGCGCCACGGTGTCGGATTGCACGTCGCCATCGTAGTTCTTGCAGGCCCAGACATAGCCGCCCGACCATTTCAGCGCCGAGGCCACCATGTCGTCGATCAGACGGTGTTCGTAATGGATGCCCGCCGCCTTGAACTTGTCGGCGAATTCTTCCTCGTAGACCTTCTGGAACAGATCCTTGAAGCGGCCGTCATAGGCCTTGAGGATGGTGTTCTTGGTTGAAAGATAGACCGGCCAGCCCTTGAGCAGGCCGTAGTTCATCGACGACCGCGCGAAGTCGATGATCGAGGCGTCGAGGTTGTACATCCCCATCGCCACCCCGGCACCGGGGGCGTCGAAGACCGTCTTTTCGATCACCGTGCCGTCCTCGCCGACGAATTTCATCGTCAGCTGGCCCTTGCCGGGGAAGTGGAAATCGGTGGCGCGGTATTGATCGCCAAAGGCGTGGCGGCCGATCACGATCGGCTGGGTCCAGCCCGGCACCAGACGCGGCACGTTGCGGCAGATGATCGGCTCGCGGAAGATCACCCCGCCGAGGATGTTGCGGATCGTGCCGTTCGGCGATTTCCACATCTGCTTGAGGTTGAACTCGGCCACCCGGGCCTCGTCGGGGGTGATCGTGGCGCATTTCACCGCCACGCCGACCTCTTTCGTCTTCAGCGCGGAATCGATGGTGATCTGGTCGTTGGTGCGGTCGCGTTCCTCGATGCCGAGATCGTAGTAAAGCAGATCGATGTCGAGATAGGGCAGGATCAGTTTCTTCTTGATGAAATCCCAGATGATCCGGGTCATCTCGTCGCCGTCCATCTCGACGATGGGATTCGCTACCTTGATCTTCGACATTGGGCCCTCATGCCTTGGTGACTCGTTGCCGCTTTTTAGCGGGTTTTCGCGGGTTTGACCAGCCTTGTATGCGATTGCATACCGATTTCCGGATCAGAGTCCGCGCGCGCTGAACCAGGGGCGGATCTTCGCCTGCACCCAGTCCCAGACGGCGGGCAGGCCGCGGGCGACCTTGGTGCCGACGCGGGTCTGCAGCTGATCCCAGGTGACGTCGTAGTCCAGCCACGACCCGCCGCCGGAAAGCTGATTCAACAGCACCGGCTGCACCCGGTCGAGCGATTTCGCATAGATCGCGGTGGGCGTTTCGGCGGCTTCGAATTCCGCCCAAAGCGCCTGAAGATCGTCGCCCAAATCCTTGGGCAGAAGCCCGAAAATGCGCTTTGCCGCGGCAGCTTCGGCGTTCTGGATCTCGGCCGAGCCATGGGCGGCGCCGCCCGCGGAATGGATCGGCACATCGCCCACGTCGATCTCGACCAGATCATGGATCAGAAGCATCTTCACCGCGCGCAGCGGATCGACGCCGGGCGCCGCTTCCTCGGCCAGCACGAGCGCATAAAGCGCCAGTGTCCAGCTGTGCTCGGCCGAGTTTTCGCGCCGCGATCCATCGTGGATCGGCGTCGCGCGGCTGACCGATTTCAGCTTTTCGGCCTCGAGCAGGAAGGCGAAAAGCTGATCAAGGCGCCCCGCCGCCTTTGCCGCGTCGCTCATGCGCCCTTGAGCGCCTTCAGCCGCGCCTCGAAGAAGTCGCGGCCGCGGTCGGCGGCCATATAGGCGCGGCAGGCGGTCATGAAGGCCTCCTGCATCGAGGGCGAGGAGGTGCCAATGTAATTGCCCACCTCCATGAACAGCCGGTCGGCCTTTTCGCCCAGATCGCGCTGCGCCGCGATCACGTCGCGAGCGAGCGCCTCGGCGAGATCCTCGGTCAGCGCCATCTTACCGCGAACCCTCGGTCAGGCGGCGGCGGACATAGGTCTGCACCGTCTCGATCATCGGCTTCATATGGGCTTCGTCATCCTTGAAGAAGTGGTCGGCGCCCTCGACTTCCTGATGGGTGATGGTGATGCCCTTCTGCTCGCGCAGCTTGCCCACCAGCGTCGCCGTGTCCTTCGGCGGCGCGACGCGGTCGGCGCTGCCGTTGATGATCAGCCCCGAAGACGGGCAGGGCGCCAGGAAGGAGAAATCGTAGATGTTGGCGGGCGGCGCCACCGAGACGAAGCCGGTGATTTCCGGCCGCCGCATCAGCAGCTGCATGCCGATCCAGGCGCCAAAGGAAAAGCCCGCAACCCAGCAATGCTTCGAATTCGGGTTCATCGCCTGCAGATAATCCAGCGCCGAGGCCGCGTCGGAGAGTTCCCCGATGCCCTGATCATATTCGCCCTGGCTGCGCCCCACACCGCGGAAGTTGAAGCGCAGCACGGTGAAGCCGAGCTTGTGGAAGGCATAATGCAGATTATAGACAACGCGGTTGTTCATCGTGCCGCCATATTGCGGATCGGGATGCAGGATGATCGCAATGGGCGCATCGGGGGCGGGCTGCGGATGGTAACGGCCTTCGAGACGGCCCTCGGGGCCGGGGAAGATCACTTCGGGCATGTTCTCTCGCCTGCTGCAACGTTCTCGGGGGATCTGCGGCGGTGCGCAATCTTGACGCTTTTACCGCAAGACCCTAGGACGAAAACGTCCCGGCACGATGCCGGGATTTCGGATGCAATCGAGTTAAGCGGCCCAAGGCGCGTCGTCAATGCTTCGCCGCAGTTTCGGCGGGGTTTCCGATGCACCGCTTGGCTTTGGCGGGAGGGAACCATGAAACTTTCGACGAAGGGGCGCTATGCGATGGTCGCGCTGGTCGATCTGGCCACCGTCGGGCCGGGGCAGATGACCTCGCTGGCGGAAATCTCGAAGCGGCAGGATATTTCGCTGCCCTATCTCGAGCAGCTTTTCGTGCGGCTGCGCCGGGCCGGGCTTGTCGCCTCGGTGCGGGGACCGGGGGGCGGCTACAAGCTGGCGAAGACGCCCGCCGAAATCCGGATTTCCGAAGTGTTCGAGGCGGTCGACGAGACGGTCTCGGCGCTGCATGTGGGGGCGGGGGCCTCGGGCGGGATTTCCGGCTCGCGGGCGCAGTCTTTGGCGAACCGGCTTTGGGAAAGCCTTTCGGCGCAGGTCTTCGTGTTCCTGCACCAGACCACGCTGGAAGACGTGGTGAAGAATGGTCTGAAGCCTTGCCCTGCGGTGCCAAGCCTGTTTTCAGTGGTGGATGACTGACCGCGCGCCGATCACGGGCCTGATGGCAGGGCGTATTTGCGCCAAGAAAAAGCCGAGCGTTTTTTCTTGGATCAAATACGCTCTTATCGCGGGCGGGGCCTGCGCCAAGACGGGGATTTGATGACGAGGGCTTATCTCGACTGGAACGCGACGACGCCGCTGCGCCCCGAGGCGAAGGCGGCGATGATTGCGGCGATGGAGGTCGGGGGCAATCCGTCTTCGGTCCATGCCGAGGGCCGCGCTGCCAAGGCCTTGATGGAAAAGGCCCGCGCGCAGGTGGCGGCGGCTTTGGGGGCGGAGGGGGCGGATATCGTCTTCACCTCGGGCGCGACCGAGGCGGCGGCTTTGGCGCTGGCCGGTCGGGGCTGTGCGGCGGCGGCGATCGAGCATGATGCGGTGGCGGCCTGGTGTGCCGATACGCTGCCGGTCGATGGCTTCGGGCGGGTGGCGGTGGCCGATCCGGGCCGCGCGACGCTGCAGCTGGCCAATTCCGAAACCGGGGTGATTCAGGATCTGCCCGCGGGGCTCTGGGCGGCGGACCTGACCCAGGCTTTCGGCAAGTTGCCCATGGCTTTCAACTGGTTGGGGGTCACCTGCGGTTTCATTTCCGCCCATAAACTGGGCGGGCCGAAGGGCATCGGCGCCCTGGTGCTGCGCCGTGGCACGGAGCTTGCGTCGTTGCTGAAGGGCGGCGGGCAGGAGATGGGGCGGCGCGCGGGCACGGAAAACCTCATCGGCATTGCCGGTTTCGGCGCCGCGGCCGAGGCGGCGGCGGCCGACTTGGCACGGGGCGTGTGGGCGGAAGTTGCGGAAGTTAGAGATATTCTAAAAGAGGCACTGGAATTCCCGACGAAAGAAGTCTATTTTCCGGGATGGGAGACGCCGGAAGGGGAAACGGCTGGGCGGCCACAGGTCCTGCCCAACACGCTTTCGGTGATCGCTCCGGGCTGGAAAGGCGAGACTCAGGTGATGCGCATGGACCTTGCGGGCCATGCGGTCTCGGCGGGCTCGGCCTGTTCCTCGGGCAAGGTCCGCGCGAGCAAGGTGCTGCGCGCGATGGGCTGGTCCGACGAGCAGGCGGGGTCTGCGATCCGGGTGTCGCTGGGTCCGGGGATCGGACGGGACGAGATCTTGCGCTTTGCCGACACATGGCGGGCGGCATATGAAAAGCACCGCGCAAGGCGCTGACGCGGAAGGGGAAAAGACGATGACGCAGGAACAGGAAATCCGCGAAGGCGTGGACCGCGAGACGGTCGAGACGGTGCAGAACATGGGCTCCTACAAATACGGGTGGGAGACCGAGATCGAGATGGAATATGCGCCCAAGGGCATTTCCGAAGACATCGTGCGGCTGATTTCGGCAAAGAACGACGAGCCGGACTGGATGCTGGACTGGCGTCTGGAGGCCTATCGGCGCTGGGTCGAAATGGAGATGCCGGACTGGGCGCTGCTGAAACTGCCCGAGATCGACTATCAGGATCTTTATTATTACGCCCGGCCGAAAAGCATGGTGGAAAAGCCGAAATCGCTTGACGAGGTCGATCCGAAGCTTTTGGCCACCTATGAAAAACTCGGCATTCCGCTGAAGGAGCAGCTGATCCTGGCCGGGGTCGAGGGGGCGGAAAACATCGATCTGTCGAACCGGCAGGTGGCGGTGGATGCGGTGTTCGATTCGGTGTCCGTCGGCACGACCTTCAAGGAAAAGCTGGCCGAGGCCGGGGTGATCTTCTGCTCGATCTCCGAGGCGATCAAGGAGCACCCCGAGCTGGTGAAGCAATATCTGGGCACCGTCGTGCCGCAGACCGACAATTTCTTTGCCACGCTGAATTGCGCGGTCTTCTCGGACGGGTCCTTTGTCTATGTGCCGCCGGGGACGCGCTGCCCGATGGAGCTGTCGACCTATTTCCGGATCAACGCGGAAAACACCGGGCAGTTCGAACGCACGTTGATCATCTGCGACAAGGGCGCCTATGTGAGCTACCTTGAGGGCTGCACCGCGCCGAAACGCGACACCGCGCAACTCCATGCGGCCGTTGTGGAAATCGTCATCCTGGAAGATGCCGAGGTGAAATATTCCACGGTGCAGAACTGGTTCCCCGGCGACGAGGAGGGCAAGGGCGGCATCTACAACTTCGTCACCAAGCGGGCCGATTGCCGCGGTGCGCGGGCGAAGGTGATGTGGACGCAGGTCGAGACCGGCTCGGCGATCACCTGGAAATACCCCTCCTGCATCCTGCGCGGCGACGAGTCTCAGGGCGAGTTCTATTCGATCGCCATCGCCAACAATTACCAGCAGGCCGATACCGGCACGAAGATGGTGCATCTGGGCAAGAACACCCGAAGCCGCATCGTCTCGAAGGGGATTTCGGCGGGGCAGGCGCAGAACACCTATCGCGGGCTGGTCAGCATGCATCCGCGGGCGAAGAATTCGCGCAATTACACCCAATGCGACAGCCTGCTGATCGGCGACAAATGCGGGGCGCATACCGTGCCCTATATCGAGGTGAAGAACAACTCGAGCCGGGTCGAGCACGAGGCGACGACCTCCAAGGTCGATGACGATCAGCTGTTCTATTGCCGCGCCCGCGGCGTCGGCGAGGAAGAAGCGGTGGCGCTGGTGGTGAACGGCTTCTGCCGCGAGGTGCTCCAGGCGCTGCCGATGGAATTCGCGATGGAGGCGCAAAGTCTGGTCGCGATCAGCCTTGAAGGCTCGGTGGGCTGAGGTGGCGGCGATGCGCCCCCGGATCGAACGGCCGAAACTGACCCTGCCCGAGGCCGAGGCCGAGGCTTTGGGGGCGGCCTATGCCGCGGCCGGGGTGATCCTGGAATATGGCTCGGGCGGATCGACGGCGCTGGCGGCCGAGATGCCCGGCAAGGTCGTGTTCTCGGTCGAAAGCGATGCCGACTGGCTGGCGATGATGCGCAGCTGGTTCGATGCCAACCCGCCGAAAGCGCGGCTTGTGCTGCATCACGGCGATATCGGGCCGACCAAGGAATGGGGCGCGCCGAAGGATACTTCCGCGTTCCGGCAATGGCCCTCTTATCCGATCGGGGTCTGGGACCGGCCCGATTTCGTGCACCCGGATCTGGTGCTGATCGACGGGCGCTTCCGCGCCGCCTGTTTCCTGACCACGCTGTTTCGCATCACCCGGCCGGTGACGGTGCTGTGGGATGATTATACGCTGCGTCCGGGCTATCACCTGATGGAAAGCTTCTGCCCGCCGGTGCGCAGGATCGGGCGCATGGCCGAGTTCCAGCTGACCCCCACCGCCATCCCGGCCGAGAAACTTGGCCTCATCCTTTCCACCTATCTGCGCCCGAACTGACCCGGCGCCGCTGACCGCAAGGACGAAAAAATGCTTGAAATCAACAATCTGCACGTCAAACTTGAAGAAGGCGAAAAGGTCATTCTGAAGGGGATGAACCTGACGGTCGAGACGGGCAAGGTGCATGCGATCATGGGGCCGAACGGCTCCGGCAAATCGACGATGAGCTATGTGCTGGCTGGCCGTCCGGGCTATACCGTCACCGCGGGTTCGGCGAAGCTGCAGGGGCAGGAGTTGCTGGACATGGAGCCCGAGGCGCGGGCGTCGGCAGGTCTGTTCCTGGCCTTCCAATATCCGGTCGAGATCCCGGGCGTGGGCAACATGACCTTCCTGCGCACGGCGCTGAATGCGCAGCGCAAGGCGCGGGGCGATGATGAACTCTCGGCGGGCGAATTCCTGAAACTGGTGCGCGACAAGGCGAAATCGCTGAAGATCGACGCCGAGATGCTGAAGCGTCCGGTCAATGTCGGTTTCTCGGGCGGGGAGAAAAAGCGCAACGAGATCCTGCAGATGGCGATGCTGGAACCGAAGATGTGCATTCTGGACGAGACCGATTCGGGTCTTGATGTCGATGCGATGCGGCTGGTCTCCGAAGGCGTGAACGCGCTGCGGTCGGAAGGGCGCAGCTTCCTTGTGATCACACACTATCAGCGGCTTCTGGATCACATCCAGCCCGATGTCGTGCATATCATGGCCGATGGCCGTATCCTGCACACCGGCGGCCCCGATCTGGCGCTGGAAGTCGAGAAGAACGGCTATGCCGAGATCCTCGCCGCGCATGGCCTGACGGAGGCGAAGTGATGGCGGCGAAAGAGGAAATGGTTGCGGCGCGGCTGGCGGGATTGACCGCCGGGCCGGGCCTTTCCGGGCCGCGGGCGGCGGCGCGGGCGCGTCTAGCGGCGATGGGCCTGCCCGGTCGGCGCGACGAATACTGGCGCTGGACCGATCCGGCGGCGCTGAATGCGGTCACTCCTGCACCGGCGACAGCGGCCGCGGAGGACGAGGCCCCGCTTTTCGATGCGCTTGACCGGCTGAAGATTGTCTTCGTCGATGGTGTTTTCGATGCGGCGGCCTCGGATGATCTGGCGCTGTCCGGGGTCGAGATCGCGCGGATTGCCGACAAGATCCCGGGCTGGGCCGAAGCGCTTTACGGCACGCTGGAAGCTGCGGGGCAGGATCCGGTGAAACGGCCCTTTGCCGCGCTGAACACGGCGCAGGCGACGGATGGCGTGCTGATCCGGGTGACGGCCGCGGCCGCAAAGCCGATCAATCTGATTTATGTCCATAAATCAGAGCTTTCCGATCCGATCCTGCATCATCTTGTGCAGCTGGAACCGGGGGCGGAGCTGACGCTTCTGGAAACCGGACCGGCCGGGGCGCGGTTCAACAAGGTGATGGAGGTCGATCTGGCCGCAGGCGCCCGCTTCCATCACATCCGCGCGCAGGGCCCCGACAGCGAACGCCGTGCTGTCACCCATGTCTTCGCCCGGGTCGCCGAAAAGGCGCTGTTCAAAAGCTTTACAGTGACTGTGAATGGCGCGCTGACCCGTAACGAAGCGGTAATCGATATTATCGGCAATGATGCGGTGGCCCATGTCGCCGGTGCCGCGCTTGGCGACGGGGCGACGGGTGCTTTCCTGCATGACGACACCGTCTTCGTCACCCATGCGGGGCTGCGCTGCGAAAGCCGTCAGGTGTTCAAGAAAGTGCTGAAACACGGCGCGATCGGCACGTTTCAGGGCAAGATCCTGGTCAAACCCGGCGCGCAGAAGACCGACGGCTATCAGATCAGCCAGTCGCTTCTGCTCGATGATGACAGCCAGTTCCTTGCCAAGCCCGAACTCGAGATCTATGCCGATGACGTGAAATGCTCGCATGGCTCGACCACCGGGGCGATCGACGAGACCGCGCTTTTCTATCTGCGCTCGCGCGGCGTCCCCGAGGAAGAGGCCAAGGGCTTGCTGGTCCTGTCCTTCCTCGCCGATGCCATCGACGAGATCGAGGATGCGGGGCTGAAGGAAGAGATCGTCGCGCGGCTGGAGACCTGGCTTTCGCGGCACAGGGACTGAGGAGAGAGACATGGCCGCGGTCGAAGACATCCTGCGCAGCTACCGGCGCCCGCGCGTCGTGATCCGGGAGCATCTGGCGCGGATGCGCTCGGAGCCGCGGCTGTTCAGCTTTCTGTTCTCGGCGCTGTTGCTGATGTTCGTGGCGCAGTGGCCCGCTTTGGCGCGGCAGCATTTCCAGACCCCGGATGTGCCGATGCCGGGCCTGTTTCTGGGCACGGCGCTGGCGCTGGCGGCGACGACGCCGTTCTTTTACGCGCTGGCCTTTCTGGTCACCCAGGCCACCCGGCTGTTTCGCGGTCGCGGCGATGGCTACGGCGGCCGGCTGGCGCTTTTTTGGGCGCTCTTCGCGGTCTCGCCGCTGATGCTGCTGCAAGGCCTGACCCAGGGCATGATCGGGCCGGGGCCGCAGGCGAATGCGGTCGCGGCCGTTGTCTTCGCGGTTTTCGCGGTGATCTGGGCCGCCGGTCTGCGGGTGACACAATTCGAGGGCCGGACATGACCCTTGCGCTTTATCTGCAGCTGGTGCGTCTGAGCTTCACCGATCCGATCGCGGCTTCGGTCCGGGTGACGCGTCTTCTGGACCGTCCGGCGGCGCGCTGGCTGGCCTTTGGCGCGGTGATCGCAGTTGGCGCCGCGCTTGGGCTGCTCAGCGAGATCCTGTTTTCCCTGATCACCGGAATCGATCTGGGACCGGCGGTGTCGCCCTTTCTGATGGCGGCGATTCAGGGCGCCTTGCTGCTTTATTCCGCCTTCGCGATGGCCTTCTTCGGGCGTCAGTTCGGCGGACAGGGCCGGTTTGGCGATGCTTTCGCGCTGATGGTCTGGATTCAGGCGATCATGCTGGGCGCGCAGCTGGTGCAGGCGGCGGTGATGCTGCTTTTCCCGATCATCGGCGTGCTGATGACGCTGGCGCTTTTCGGGGTGCTTTTGTGGCTGATCACGCTGTTCACCGCGGCGCTGCACGGGTTTGAAAACCTGCTGCTGACCGGGGCGGGGGTGCTTGTGGTGTTCTTCGGCTCGGCGATGCTGATCGGCTCGGGCCTTCTGGCGACGGGGCTCAGCCCCGCGCTTTTGACGGAAAGCTGAGGGGACAGAATGTACGATGTCGCACGGATCCGCGCCGATTTCCCGATCCTGTCGCGGCAGGTGAACGGCAGGCCGCTTGTCTATCTCGACAATGGCGCCTCGGCGCAAAAGCCCGCCTGCGTGATCGACGCGATGACGCAGATGTACACGCGGGATTATGCCAACGTTCACAGGGGCTTGCACACCCTTTCGAATATTTCGACCGAGCGCTACGAAGCCGTGCGCGGCATCATCGCCCGGTTTCTGGGCGCGCGTTCCGAGGAAGAGATCGTCTTCACCACCGGCTCGACCGAGGGGATCAACCTGATTTCCTACGCCTGGGCCGCGCCGCGGCTGCAGCCGGGCGACGAGATCGTGCTGTCGATCATGGAGCATCACGCCAATATCGTGCCCTGGCATTTCCTGCGCGAACGGCAGGGCGTGGTGCTGAAATGGGTCGAGATCGAGCCCGACGGCAGCCTGCCCGCGGAAAAGGTGCTGGAAGCGATCGGGCCGCGCACGAAACTGGTGGCGATCACCCAGATGTCGAACGTGCTGGGCACCGCGGTTGACGTGAAGACGATCTGCGCGGGGGCGCGCGAAAAGGGCGTGCCGGTGCTGGTCGACGGCTCGCAGGGCGCGGTGCATGCGCCGGTCGATGTCGCCGATCTGGGCTGCGATTTTTACGCCATCACCGGGCACAAGCTTTACGGGCCAAGCGGCTCGGGGGCGATCTACATCACCCGCGAGCGGATGGCGGAGATGCGCCCCTTTCTGGGCGGCGGCGACATGATCGCCACCGTCAGCCGCGATGCCGTCACCTACAACAGCGCGCCGATGAAATTCGAGGCGGGCACGCCCGGGATCGTGCAGCAGGTGGGCCTGGGCGTCGCGCTCGACTACCTGATGCGCCTTGGCATGGAGAATGTCGCCGCGCATGAGGCCGCCTTGCGCGCCTATGCCGAGGCGAAGTTCAAGGGCTTGAACTGGCTGCATATTCAGGGCAACGCCAAGGACAAGGGGGCGATCTTTTCGATGACGCTCGACGGTCCGGCGCATGCGCATGACATCTCGACGATTCTCGACAAGCGCGGCGTGGCGGTGCGGGCGGGGACGCATTGCGCGATGCCGCTGATGGCGCATCTGGGGCTGAGTGCCACGGCGCGGGCCTCTTTCGGGCTTTACAACACCACCGAGGAAGTCGATGCGCTGGTCTCGGCGCTGGAACTTTGCCACGAGCTTCTGGCCTGAGCAAAGGGACGCAAGAAATTCCGGTCAAAGCGGTTGCAGCCGGAAAAGCTTTCGAGTATCAACCGGTCACGCGGCACCCGTAGCTCAGCTGGATAGAGTACTGCCCTCCGAAGGCAGGGGTCACAGGTTCGAATCCTGTCGGGTGCGCCAATTATCATTATAAGCGTTTGAAATTAAAAGAAAAAACGGAACGCCGTTTTCCTTGCTAGCCAACGCTCTAGCCAATCCTGCAGCCACGAAATGCAACGTCGCGTTACTGAATGTTGCGGCGGCTCCCGATCAGCGCGACGAATTTGACGGGTGCAGGGCGGCCAGATCCTTTTCGCATCCCGGGCCGCAGCGCGGCGCGACAAGCGCCGCGCCATCGGGCATTCTGAACCGGACGCAGCGACGGCAGGGAGGCGGCGGGCATGTGCGGGCGGATCATCGACCCCAATTTGCGCAACACCGAAGTGGACATGTCGCAGATCAAGCTCGACCCGTTCGGCGGCCGGTTTAACGTCAAGCCGACCGAGACGGTGGCGATCCTCGCCAAGACGCCGCTGATCGCTATGGAAGCGCGCTGGGGCCTCATTTCGTCATGGTTCGACGGCGCAGAGGCTCGGGACTGGAAGGCGGCAACCTTCAATGCCCGGATTGAAGATGCGCGGGACAAGCCGACGTTTCGTCAGGTCTGGCGGCATGGCCGCTGCCTTGTCCCGGTCGGCTGGTTCTATGAATGGAGCGGGCCAAAGGGCGCCCGCCAGCCGCATTTCTTCCGGCCCGGGGGCAACGAGGCGAACCTGTATCTGGCCGGTCTGGCGAGCCGCTGGCGCGATCTCCTGACCTGCACGATCATGACGAGGGCGGCGACGGCGGCGATGGGCGGGCTGCATGACCGGATGCCGGTGATCCTGAATGCCGACGAGCGCGAGGCGTGGCTTGCCAGCACCGACGATGTGGCGGGCCTCGGGGCCGGGGCGATGCTGGCGCATCACCCGGTTGCGCCGTTCGGGCTGCGCGATGATGGGCCGGAGTTGATCGAGGCGATGGAAGGATGACGGGCGGGCGGTGCAGATCTCGCACGTCCTCCGGTGCGAGAACCATGCGGGCTCTCCCAGATCGGCGCTATCTAGTCGCGCGGCTTGCAGACTTCGTTGCGGTGGATGCCGAGGCCAGCTGATAGCGGCTCAGAGGCAGCCGAAGTAGCGCTTGATCTTGCGCGGTGTTTGCGGTGATACGCAGACGCCATTCCTGATCCTAAGGAAGGTTTGGCCGTTCATCGGCTCTTGCACGGTGAAAAGACCTTGCTCAATACCTGCATCAAGTTGCGTGGCTTCGCGGAGCGCGGCCTTGCGATAGAGAATGTAGGAAGAGTGCGTCAGCCAAGGGTGTTCGTATGCCTCAAGCCGACAGGTCGGGTCGCACAGATTGTTTGTCCAAGTGGTCACGGAAACCAGCAAGTTCAGGCCGTCTTCATCGGTGTCGTTGCAGACAACATGAAGATGACGGCGGCCCAGATCGGCGGCGGGGCCTGACGGAATAAGCAGGGTTCCAGCGCGACGATAGGCCATCAAGTTTCAGAGCGCCCGGAACAGAGTGTCGATGCGATCAAAGTCGCGGACGGCGGCTGCCTGCTCTTCGACGTTCTGAACATCAAGGTGAGCCATCATACGTTCGAGAGGAATGAGCCAAGAAGACCGGCCGGGGTTTTCCCATTCCGGCACATTGGCCTGAACATGTGTCCAGTCGCGCAGTTGCCATTTGCCCATGTGGCCGAAGCGATCCCAGACGGCATTCAGAACTTCAACGTCGGCATCGCTCAATTCATCAAGGTCGTCTTCGGTGAGATTGTCGCGCGCCAACGAAAGGTTGTTGTCTTCGCGGTCGCGTACGAAGTCCGCCCAGCCGGAGGCTGCGGTGTCATATTCGCCGTTGATCATCGAATAGGTTTCAGAGTTCACGGGGCCATGCGGCATCGAAACCCGGCTTTCGTCTTGGATCGGAAAACCAAACCGGCGGATGCTTTCACGATCGGCAAGATAGACCAGCTTTACAGCCTTGATGACCTCAAGCGGACGCTCGCCGTTCTTCATAGCGAAGAAGGCGATTGTTTGGGCTGCTTTGCGTGCGTTGTAAGCCATTCCGTTCCCCTTGCTCGGAAAGCAAGTTCCCGAAGCGCAAGACCAATATTGCATCCTCGCGCAGATTCCTCAACGAAAGGTATCGTTATCGTGACTTCTTGCGACAGTTTGGCCACTCGCGACCAGCGAACCTTTTTTCCGAAGTGCGGATGCTCAAGCACGGGCGAAAGCGCCGCGATCTTAACGGCGCTCTCCTGCATCCGCCCACGGATCACCGCCACTTGATCGTCTGCAACGTCGTGCTTCGCCGCCTCAAGCAAGACTGCCTGCGGGGCCTTCAGGCGCTTCGCCAGCTTCTTCGCCTCGGGGGCGAGGGCAGCGATCTTCACAGCGCGGCGAACGGTCTGTTCAGGGACGCCGATCTCACGGGCGGCCTGTTTGATGCCGCCTTGCTTACGGTGCCCCTTGCCATCGGCGCGCTTGCTTTCAATCGCGCCAACTTGGCGCGATTGATCTGCCTGAGCCTTTGCTGCCGCTTCCTTGGCGTCCTGCTTTGCGGCGGTGATCTCGACCCACCTGGCCATCAGTTCGGCGCGCTCGATCTCCCCCAGTTCCCGGCGGTGCAGGTTCTCGGCGATCTCTGCCATGGGGGCGCCTATGCCGGGAACGGGAAGGGGCGGCCATGAAGCCGCCCCCGGTGCCGTCGCCGTGGTGGTGGTTCGGGGAGCAAGGGCACCTGAGGCAACCATTGCGGCCCTCGCCCGCCTCTGCAAGGTCAAGGCCGGTGATGCGGCACCCCGTCGCGGTCGAGCCCCTGCGAAATGACGGACAGCGCCCGGTCGCGTAGAGCATAGGCCGTTGTTCGGCTGATCGTGCCCCGGGCCTTCACGGCAGCATCGAAGGGCTTGCGGGTGATCTTGCAGCGCAGCCACAGGGTGAGGATGCGGGCGCTGCCCTCATGGTCGCGCAGGTATTGCCGGGGCCAATCGAGGGCGGCTTCATGGCGGGCCACCTGTACGGGCGAGGGCATCACCCGCAGCCGCCGGGGGTCCGGTTCGTCGTCGCCCGCGGTTTCTGGCAGGCCCCAGCCATTCGCAAGGTGTTCGTCCAACGTCACGACGAAGGGCAGCGCCACTGTCTTGATGCCGCCCGACCCGACCCGGCCAGCCGCCCATTGCGCCCAGCGCAGGGCCTCGATCATGGTTTCCCCCACCGCCTTCGGGGTCCATTGCTCGGGGGCGGCGTTCGCGGCTGCATAGGCCTCGGCACGGCGCGCATTGAAGCGGGCGCTGTATTGCTCCAAGAGCGCGGCCATTTCGGGATTGCGCACGGTTGCTCGGGCGTTCATGGGCGGCTGCCTCCTGCTATGGGGATGCGACAAGATGGCACCCGCTCAAGGGCAGGGAAAGGCCGCAGCGGCCATAGGCTCGCGCGTGGTGCGCATCTTCGGGTTCCCGCTACCTCTCTCGGCCATCAGGGCAAGAGGCGCGTCAGTGGGCCAGAAATGGGCCCCTCCGTCGATCCGACCATCTATCAGGCGGTTAGGCCGGAAGCCTTGCGCATCGCCTCGGCCAGCGCCGGGAAAGCCTCCGCGAAGGGCCGGGCCTGCGCGATCTGCGAACCCGTCGCCTCGTCATCCGCCCCCGGGCCGGTCATCGTGTCGCGGATCATTCCTGCCCCCGTCTACTGGCGCTTGGCTGCGGCCCGATACACCGCGTTGCGTTCCCGTTTGCCCACCGCGATCACCGCCACCACGATCTGCGCATCCCGCACCTCATAGACAAGGCGATGCCCGGAGGCCCGCAGCTTGATCTTGTAACGGTTCTGCGCGCCATGCAGCCGTGACGCGGGCACATGAGGGCTTTCCAGCCGCTCGGCCAGCTTCTTCTTGAATTGCTCGCGCACCGATGCCCCAAGCGCCTTCCATTCCTTCAGGGCGCTTTCGTGAAACTCAAGACTATAGGTCATCCAGCGACACGCGCACGAAGGGGCCGCCCGCGCGGGCATCGGCCAGCGCATTCAGTTCGGCATCTTCCAGGCGCTCGACCATTGCCTCATATTCCGCCGCAGGCACGCAGTAGAACGCGGGCTGATTGCGGTTCAGGATCGCCACCGCAGCACCTTGCCCGGCGGCCATCGTGCCCATCGGGTCGCGCTTGAGTTCGGTGACACTCGCCGTCACCCCGGCATGAATTACGTTCGCCATGCTTTCCACCGCCGAAAAGAGGTGCCTTCCAGAGTGCTTCAAATAGCACTGAAAAGCGTATCATTCAATAACGCGGCGTATCGCTGAGGGCAGAAGTCTCTCGAATTGCAAACGCCATCCCGTGCCCGCGCCGGAAACGAAACGGGGCGGCACGATGCCGCCCCTGTCCCAAGCCACCGCCCCACCGATCAGGTGTCGGAGGCCAGATCAGCCGCGATGCCCTCCTGCGCCGCCCGCAGGGTTTCCTCGATCCGGCGCCGGTCGCGAAGATCGCGGGTGACGCGGGCAGGCATGCCGCCAACCCGGTCCACGATCACGCCGCAGACGTAATCGGCGGCGGTTTCGGCCTCTGCATCCGGCACAAGGTCACGGCGGGAAATCGCCAGGGCGAGTTCGGATGCCTCGGCTCTGGCATCACGGGCGCGGGCCATCGCCGCGCTGGCGCTGGCGGTGCGGGCGGTATCCCTGAGATGATGCAAGAAGGCTTGAACCGCTTCGACCATTGGCAGCCGGTCGCCGTCGAGAGCTGGCAGCGTGCCCGCCGCGATCATGCTTTCCAACTCGCCCGCCTCGGCCCCGGTCAGCCTGCGAAGTCCGGCAAGTGTGATGGTGGCGGTCGGCTTGGGGGTGGTCATCCCTTGATCTCCTTGGGTCCGAGGCCCCGGAGGGCGCGGGAGTTACGCTTCGCGAGGGCCGCTGCCAGCCCTTCAAGGTCTTGGCCCAGCCTGGCGACACGGCGGGCATCGGCGGGGCCTTCCGGGGCTTGGGCGCGGGCCACGGCGGAAAGGCGGTGGGTTTGAGCTTCGATCTCGGTGGCGAGGTGCTGGGCGGCGCAGGCAGCGTCACGACGCAGGCGCAGGCGCTCAGGCGGCGGGCCGTATTGTCCAGGGCGGGGGCCGGGCCGGGTCGGACGCAGCGCACGTTCGAAAGCGTCGTCGCTGATCTTGGCGCGGTAGAAAGTGACTGCGGCAGCGACGGCATCAGAGAAGGCAATGCGCCCATTGGCGCCCGAGGCCTGACGGATCACCGAGGCGGGCGCGCGCAGTTCGCGCGCCGCAATTTCAAACGGCATGACCTGCGCCATCAGGCGGGCGACGGATCGCGGAAGGGGCGCGTCAGTCATCGCCACCCCCGAGGTCACGAAGATCGCCGGTCGTCAGCGCCGCCAGCGCACGGTCGCGGGCAGCTTCGATAGCCTTGACCGCTTCGGCGATCTCGGTGGCGAGGGTGGTTCTCGTCTGGCCGGTCAGCTTGGCCCCAACCGGAACGCGGCGCAGGCGGGTGCAGGAGGTGCGGGCGATCCGGGTGACGACTGCCTCGGCTTCACTCAGGTCGATCATTTCGGCCTTTCTCCGGGCCGTCGAGGCGGCGATCAGCGCCGCCTTTGCATCGTGCGACCGGCTGGCGGCGGTTGAGGCTGGGGTTTTCCGGGCCTCGGATTTCAGAAAACGGATATAGCCTTGAATGGCCCCCCCGATGGTCGTGTGGCCACGTGCGATGCGCGGCACATACCCGGCTTTGGTGAGTTGCCGCACCCGTTCTTGCCCGAGGCCGAGCAGACGCGCAGCGGCCTCGGTGGTGATCGCATCGGGCGGCAAATCGGCGGGCGCGGCCATGATCACCCCCGCCCCAGATCGGCCAGCGCCGCACCGGCCAGCCCGGCAGCGCCGCTCAGGGCGGCGCGTTCCGCGTCATTCATGAACGGGTTCGCGGGGGGCGTGTCGGTGGCGGGCGCGGGGGCCGCGCCGATGCTGGCGTTCGCGGCTGCGACTGCTTTGCTCCACATGGCCGTGGTGCGTTCACCCTGCGACCGGCCCGCACCACCCGAAAGGTCCGCGCCGAATTCGCCCGCGTCGCGGCTGCGCTGTTCGAGGCTCTGGTAGTGCTGCGCTTCCTGCCGTGGCACGGCCAGCAGCGCGGCCACGGCCTGCGTCACGTCGAGGCCGGTCGAAAAGGCAAGGGCGGTGGCGGTCTGGAACCTGCCACCGGCTGCCTCGTGGCCAAGGATTGAGGCGATGCGGCGCCGCTCGACCTGCGTGGCGACGGTGCCGAAGTTGCCGATTTCAGATGGGATCGCCAGCGCCTCTGGCGTGGCCTGCATGTCGGTCGGCAGGGTCGAGAGCAGCGCCTTCGCCCCAGAGGCGTCAAGTGCCGTGGTCAGCGCAAGACGGGCGGCCTGCCGGGCGCGGCCAAGATCGGCACCAACACGGATCACGCCCGACACCCTCGCCCGTTCGGCGCTGGCCTCGGCCTTCTCGGCGGCGGCGGACTGCGCCTGCGCGGCGGCATCGGCCTCGGCGCGCAGATCGGCCTCCACCTTGGCGGCGAAAGCCTTCCTTTGGGACGCGGAAAGGCCAGGTTCGTTCATGGCACGGCGCGCGGCTTCTTGCTTGATGGCTTCCGGGGTCATTTCTAGTCCTTTCATTTCTCGATGCGCGCGGCGGTGAGGGCTTCTACCGCCTCGGTGCGTGCAGTGGCGACGGCGCGGAACGTGACGGCGTGTTTGACCGACTGAAATTGCGGCCACGCCGCGAGAAACTGGCGCACCAGCGCCACGTTCGAAATTGTCAGCGACGCGGTCGCTAACAACTTCAACGCCTCGCGCGGATGGCCGAAACCCACGAACTGCCGGGCGGAGTCATGCAATTCAGTCATCACGATCATCCACTTCACTCCCGGTCGGCGCCTCTCCGGCAGGCCGGATCTGCGCGGCGGCGCGGTCGAGCAGTTGGGCCAGACCGGGACGGGACGCCTGCCTGTCCTGCAGCGCGGCGCGAAGGGCGCGCGGGTCCAGATTTTCGGCAATCGCCCTATTTTGTTGGGGTTTTTCGTTCATTTCGTCCTCATTTCGTGGTTGCAAACCAAACCAAAATGCAAATTCTGGGGTCTGAAAATCGGTGAAAACCCGGGCCACCGAAGTGCCGCGTGCGCCGGGGGGGCCGGATACGGTCCCTAAGGGGGGGGCGGGGTGCCCAGCAGCGCCACGCAGCGGGCCGTGGGCGGCTCTCCCGCCTTGCCCTCTAGGTGCATAGCCATCGCGCAAGAGGTGCGCCCGCGGCCTTCCTGATGGCTCTTTCGGTGGGCGGTGTGGGTGATGGCCCGGGCGCAGGGGCACCCGGGCCGTGCGCGCGCCAACCCCAGCGCACGTCTTCACGACAAAGCGGGGTCGGTAGGAGGCCAGACCGGGCGCCATGTCGTGCATTCCGTTACCCCGCGAGGGCCTGATCGGCAGCCAGCGCGACCAGCGGGTTCAGGTCAGCCCGCCGCTGAATGCTGACGCCCAGACCTTCCAGACCGCGGATCGCGCCTTCTTCGGCCATCTCGGCCCGCAGGATCTGGCCATCCAGTTCGGCCAGCCGGGCTTGCCGGTCGGCCTCGGCCATGCCCGGGCGGGCGGCTTCGAGGTCGCCCAGTTGCTCTTCGAGGATGCGGCGAAGGGGTTCGCGCGCCACGGCGACCAAGAGGCCAAGCGTGATCGGCGCAGATGCCTTCAGTTCAACGGGGACACCGCGTGCCCGCAGGCCGTGGAGCCCCGGCGCATCGACGGAAGCCGTCGATAGGAAGTCGAGGTGATCATCGAGGTCGCCCATGACCTCGGCCAGCGGGCGGGGCGCATTTTCGACTTGGGTGCGATCTTCGCGAAGGGCTGCGATCTGGTCGCGCATCGCATCGACAGTGCCGAGCAGGTCATTGACAGACATGGGTTTTTTCGACTTCTGCGCGAACATCAGCGGCGCTCCCCAGCAAAAATAACCGAAACGGTGATGCCGCGTTCGTCGCAGAATTTGAGGGCGGACTTGAACAGCCGGTCGGCTTCGCCAGCGGCTTCGCCAGCCTCGGCCGCCTCGGCCTGCGCGGTCATCTGCGCGGCGCGAAGCTGCGAAATTTCTGATTCCAAAACAGCCACTTGCGCTTCGACTTCGATTTCGAAGCCGGGGGTTGCACGTTCCGCGACCAGCTTGATGCGCAGTTCGCGCTCGGAAATTTGCTCGCGGATGGCGTGCATTTTGTCGGAGGCCATCCTGGCGCGCGCCCGGTGCTGATCACGCACTGCGGCCAGAGCGCCAAGGCGGGCGGCGGGGGCAAGGTCGATGCCCTGAACCGTCATCTGCGCGGTCGGAACCGCCGGTTTCGGGATCGTCGGGGGCGGCAAGGGCACGCTGGTGGGGATCGGCGCCCGCCCATGCAACTGCGCGCCAAGTTCCGAATATTTTCTTTCGATGGGGGTCATCGGAGGCTCCTTTTCTTCATCGAAAGGTGCCCCCGACGCTTCGATCTTAACAGTCGGAAGTTGAAATTTCTGACTGACGATCCGCGGCGATTAACGCGGCTATGCGAGCCTCGTTCGGCAACGGCCGGGCGAGGCGATACGCGCAAATGCGCCAAAAACTTTCGCCGGGTTGACCGATGGTGGGGGCAGTAGGGCGTTCAGAGTAGAGTGGCCAGACTGCCGCGCACCACCGCTCGAACGCCCTGCGCAGGGTCTCTGCCGCCTGCGGCGGCGGCAGTGCCGAAACCGGGGCAGTTCTGGCAACCGCGACCAGATACACGGCAATTTCCGCGCGAGCGTCGATATCCCGGAGCGAGTTACCCGAACGTTTCAGCCCCAGCGCGGTAGCGAGGTCATATCGCCGTCCTTGGTCGTGTTCGACCCAGTTGCGAAGCAAGCGCTGCAGCCTCTCGGCTTTCGCGTCTCGGCGAGGCTGCGCCGTCCTCGCAAAGTGCCAAGAATGCGCTGCCGGTGTCGGCCATCGGTGCAAACCGCAACCGCCCCGGATCATCCATGCAAAACGTACGGCTATCGGTTTGCCAGATCGGCGGCGGGCGTCGATACCACGGCCGCGACGGCGGCGGCGGCAGATCTTCGCTCGCTATATAGAACGTAGGCCCACCGGGCGGCAAAAGGGGCGGCGCCGGTTCGCCCTGGGCGACTTTCGGGCGGGGCGCCACCGGAAATTCAATCACGACGCCCCGCACCCGCGCGAACCGGCGGCGGGTTTCAGGGGCCGTGCCGCTCATGCGTCACCGCCAAACATCTCGCGCGCCGACCAGCGCGCCCACTCGTCCGGGTCGTTCGTCGGGCCGTTCCACGCGGCAAAAGATGGGACCGGCAACGGATCGGTCCGGGTCGGAAACGCGAGGATTTTCGCGACGGGGCGGCCATCGTCGGATTTCGTCCGGTTCTCGATGCCTATTGCAGCGCTGCCGCGCAGCTTGACGATCTCTTCCCGGACGGCGCCGCAGTAGCGGCGCAGCACCTCGGCGCGGATCGGCTCGGGCACCCCGACCTTCGAGGAAATCTGCCGCTCGGCCTCGGCGCGGCGGCGGCGCCATTCCGCCGTCGCACCGTCGCGGTCCCCAGCGTCGAGGAAGCGCGCGAGGCGCTTTGCGGTCAGATAGGCGTTCAAGCCGCCCAAAATGCGTGAGACGGTGACGTCGAGAACGACAAGTTCAGACATTTTGGCTTTCCTCCACGACTTCGGCTTTGACCTTCGCGGCCTTGCGGGCCGCGTCACGCTCACGGAAAATCGGTCGGGTTGCCTCGCGCAACACCGCCTCGGCGGCGTCGGCACAAGCGATGCCGCGTTCTCCCGAATACTCGGTGGTGATCACCCGCCGCACGGCCCGAACAACCATCTTCCACCGCCCCTCGCGCCCCTCGGCGGCGCCGTCAACGGCGTCCACTACTGCGGCGGCGATTGCGGCGCGCGCTTCCGCGTCACTCTGAACGAGCCCGTTCAATACCTCGGGCGCGAGTTCATCAGCCTCATTGTCGAGAAGTTCCAGCGCATCACCAAGCGCCCGCGCCGCGTCTTGCCGCGCCAGCGCCTCGCGCGCCTGCGCGTGCAACCGGTCGAATTCATCGAGCGAAACATCGACCCCATCCTTGAAGTGGAGCGCCGCAGGATCATCGCCACAATCAACGGCGGTCACGGGGATCAGCGTTTGAGCCTCACGCGCCCGATCTGCCAAGGAAGAAACGCCGCTGGTCAAGCGGGCGCGTTCGACCGCGCCCGCGCTTGTGGCCGCATTCGCGTCTTGATCTTGAGCCTCTACATCACAAACCGCGCCGTCCTCCGGCGTGTCGGGCGCTGGGGGCGTTGACGCCCCCGCGCCGTCAGGCGGGTTCTCAGTAAGGTTTGGCCCTACCGGTGCGGCCATTGCGTCCGCATCGGTGCGGCCAATATTGGCCCCAGCTGTGCGGCCAATTCCCTGTTCCCGATTGGCCGCATCGGCACGGCCAATTTCATCGGCTGAATTGGCTACAGTCGTGCGGCCAATTGCGTCATCTGGATTGGCCGCATCCGTGCGGCCATACGGGATCTGCAAGATGTAGCGGTTGTGATGCGTCGCGCCGCGCTTTTCCGGCCGCTCGACGGTCAAATGCCCCGAAGCCTCAAGCGCCTTGACGCCGCGTTCGATCCGGCTCCTGAAAATCCCGGTCGCCTCGGAAATCGTCCGCATGGATGGCCATGCCAGCAAAGCACCAGAAGCCTCGAACTCTTTCCGGCTTGCAATGCTGAGGGCTAGGGCGATGGCGACTTTCGTCGCCGCCTCTCCCTGTGCGTGGCGCACGACATCGAGAACGTATCGCTCTTTCGCGATTGCGAAAGGATCGCGGCCCCTCGGGTTCGAGAGGTGATTTGCGGTTGCGTTCATTCCGCACCCCCATCCGCGCCGGGCACGGTCGCGGCGTAGATGTTCGCAGGGCGCCCCGGCCCTTCGTGTTTTTCGTGCCCAACCACGCGGAGCAGACCGGCGTCGCGCAGGCGCTTGATCGCGCCCCGGGCGCCTTGCGGATGAACCCCGCAGGCCGCCGCCCATTCATCCGATCCGGCCCGGGCGGTCATGGTGACGCGGTCAAGGCGACCCGCAAGCCAGACGGCGAGGTATAGATCGACGGGCCTCAGGCCGCTCTGCGTCAAGCGGCTCGCCCCGTGGACTTCCGCCACCGCCTGCAACCACGCAAACGGGCTTGCCGCTTGTGTAGGAACGGCTTTCGCCGTATCCTCTCCCGTGATCTTGAGTTGAATGGCCTCGGGGCGCTGGCGGGCGCTCTCGGGGCCTTTTCGTTGCGATGAAGGCATGGATGCCCCCTTTCGTGATGCCCGGCGCATTGCCGGGTGACTGGTGACGCCGCTATGTCTCCAATCAGTCAATCACGGGCCGGGTGGGCTTTCGGCTTGAGAAGATAATAGCCCGATCCGATTGCCGCGCAAGGTGGAGATTTGGGGGGGGGCGGCTTTCACGCGGCGGAAGTCGCGGCGGCCTTGGCGGCCTCCCAGGCTTCCAAGTCGGAAAGGCGCCACCGGACGCACCCCGGGGACAACTGAACAGGGGCGGGGAAGGTCGGGTCCGCCTTGCGCCACCGCCAGACGGTCACGCGGCTGACGCTATAGCGTTCACCGGTTTGTTTGTCGGAAAGGAACATCGTTGCACCTCGTTTTGTTGGGGTGCCAACCAATTTCAACATATTTCGATGGCTCTCAAAACCTTTCGGTAACTCCCCCGATGGGCCGGGAAGTTGCGAAAATCACAGGCGGCGCAGATCTGCCAGAAGGGCGTTCCGACCGGGGATCGGGCCACCTGTTGCAAAGTCGTGCGCCATATCAAGAAAGGCCGCGAAAGCCTTGTCCCTGTTTGCGTTTCCGCCGAGGGGGATGCCTGCGCGGCGGAACAGCGGAACAAGCGCAGCGCCGAAAACGGCAATTGGCCGGGGGCGCGTGTTCGCCGTGTAATCGCCCGGGCCGCCAGCCTTGCCGGGCGCGGCCAGCAGCGCCTCGGCTGCGGTTTCGGCGGCGGCCAGTTCGGGGCGGTCGAAGAGGTCGATCAGCGCGAACGCCATGGCCGCCGTGTATCCGTCCAGTGGCCCGCCCGTGGCGGCCCTGCCCAGCGAGCGGGCGTCATCGACCAGAACGGCGAGTTCTTCGCGCAGGGCCAGCACCCGTGCCGCCAGCGCCTCCACCTCGGGGCGTGACCACTCGCGAACAAAGGGGTTCGCCTCGGCGTCGTCGCGCAGTTGGAGAAGCAGGGCCTCGATCTGGCCGCGAGCCTCGGGGTCATCGCGCAGCCGGGACAGCCGGTCATCTGCGGCAACTACGCGGAGCCAGAAGGGGGCAAGGGCTTCGGCCCGTTCGCGCCCCGTGCGTTTTCCTGCCTCGATCAGCGCAGCGATCAGGGCGGGATCTTGGAGTGGCAGGCCCGTCATGACCGCACCGCCAGCGGGGCAGGGAACGGCACTACGGTTTCCGCAGCCCGCCCATGGAGAAAGTCCGACCACTGAGACATGACCTGACGCCGCCGCTCAAGAAGATCGGTCCGACGATAGGCCCGTTCGGTCGCGTCACCGACATCATGGGCCAGAGCCAGTTCGGCCAGTGTGTGGTCGACGCCGTGATCTGCGGCCCAGTCTCGAAACGACGAGCGAAGCCCATGCGGCACAGCAGGGCGGCCCGTGCGGAGGTCTCGCCAACCGGCCTTCTCCACCGGCTCACCGGCCTTTTGCTCTGCGCGCTCGGCGTCTGCTTGCATATCCCGCATTACCTTGCTTAGGGTCATGTCGGACAGGGCGCCGCCGCGCGGTGCCCAAAACACTAGGTCACTCTCGGCACGCGGCAGGTCGCGGAGCAAGGCCACCGCATCGGGCGACCGCGCCACGCGGTGTTCGCGTTTCATCTTCATTCTGTCGGCGGGGACGATCCACAGCCCAGCTTCTAGGTCGATTTCCTCCCATCGTGCGCCCCGCACCTCGCCGCTGCGGCTCGCGCACAGGCAGGCGAAGCGAAGGGCCGCCGCCCCCATGCCACCGCGCTTCGCGAGGGCGGCCCACCACGCGGGCAGATCGGCCTGTGCGATTGCCGGTTGATTTGCGCCCTTGGCCACCGCATCGGGGCGGGGCAGCAGTTCGGCCAGATTGCCGTTCCACCGCGCCGGGTTCGGGGCGTCGTGCGGGCGATGGCCCGCGACGGCAGCCCAGTTCAGGATCGCCTCAAATCGCATCCGCAGCTTTCGCGCAGTTTCAGTCTTCGTCAGCCAGATCGGTTGCAACACCCGGAGAATGTCGCGCGTCTCGATCTCCGAGACGGCGATCCTGCCGACTTCGGCGGCGGCATACGTCTCAAAAGTGCTGCGCAAGTATTTGATGGCCTTTTCGTTTCCGATTTGCGCCCCCTTGGCCTCGATCCACATTTCGAGCGCATCAGCCATGGTCAATGTGCGCCGCTGCGCCGCCGCCAGAGCGGCGCGGGTCGCCTTCCGTTCCTCGATCGGGTCAATACCGTCCCGCACCTTCGCCTTCGCCTGCCGCGCCCGGTCGCGCGCCTCGGCCAACGAGACCTCGGGATAGGCGCCCAAGCCAACGGCCCGCCGCTTGCCGCCGATCAGCGTGCGCAGCAACCAAGACTTCGCGTTCCCCGGAGAGACTTGCAAAATGAGACCGGACACGCCGCCGACCTGCACCCAGATGTTCCGTTCGTGGGTGCCAGGGTGAGCCGCCCTCTTTATGTCGAGGGGGCCGAGTTCCTTCGCCATCTTTGGCATCGCGCGTTCCATGCTCCAATCAGTCAGTTGGTCAGCAGATTGGCGGGCGCGCGGCGCTTCGAGGTTCGATCTCCCTGTTTTGGAGGTTCGATTTTGCCCCTTTGCACACCTCACGACAGATGCCTAAAAAATGGTCGGTCGAGTGGATGGTGGAGGTTTTTTTTCGTCCCTCAGTGCCAGTTTCGAGCGTCGATCTGCGTCTTGCCATGCTGCCAGCAAAAATATTGCAAAAAGATGCAAGGCGATGAAATCGGCTGCTTCTCGATCTTCATCTAATGCATTGATATAAAAAGAAAAATATTACTGATTGCAACGGCTTGAAAAGGGCCTGCGGCGTTTGTCGGGTGCGCCAAATCTCTCCCCCAAACCCTCCTCAAAACAGACATGCGGAATGCGTTTTTACGCAGAGTTGTCCCCCGCCGTGAAAACCGCGCAACGGATTGGCGCAAAACGGAAAAGCGCCGCAGGGCGACGCTTTCTCCGGAAAGTTTTCCTCAGGCGGGAAAGGCGGGCTCAGCCCTGCCAGCTGCGGATGTCGCCGCAATCCATGTGCACGAAATCCGAGCGCGCATATTTGCCGACGCCGCCCGCATGGCAGGACAGGGCGGCGGAATAGATCTGCCCGACCGAGCGCGATTTCAGCCGCAGATCCGCCGCCATCCCGCGCATGTGCAGCGAATTGCGCGCCACCCCGCCCGAACGCGAGCGCAGCATCGCATTGGTCGCGGGCGAGCGGTAGCCCGACAGCAGCATGTAGGGTTCGGAAGTGTCGAGCAGACGATGCGAGGCGGCGGCAATATCGACGGTGCGCGGATCGATCGTCTTGATGTCATTCGTGCGCCAGTCGCGCATGAACCGGGTGATTTCCTTCAGCGCCTCGGGGATATATTCGCCTTCGATCCAGTAGATGGTGTCGAGGCTTTCGCCGGTGCGGCCGGAATACATGTGGATCCGACGGATATCCCCCGCGCCACGCAGAAAGCTGAAGGCGTTGGAGGCTTTCGGGGCAGCTACCACAAGCGTGGCAGCAAAGGCCGCAAGAAGCCCGCGACGAGAAGTCGTGATCGTGCCCATATCGGTTCGCCTGTCCCTCGGTCTGTGCCGTCTGAAGTTTGCGGCTTGATCCGGACTTACCCGGATTCCGTGGCAATCTTATGGCACGAAGCGAATCGTGTTTCAAATTGTCATTTTTTCGCGGGTAGGGAAAACCGGACCTGTCGGCAATTTCTTGCCAGAGCCCGCTTCTGTGGCCGGTTTGCATCTGTCGCGCCGCCGAGGCGGGGAAAGCCCCGGCGAAACCGCCTGCGGGGTGGACTTGGCCCCGGTTTTCCCACAGGTTGCAGGTTGCTTTTCTGTGGCGGGGACAGAATGACTGCATCTTGTCTTGGGGTTGGATCTTGTCTTGGGGTTGGCCGGGCCGCCCTTGTTGCGATGATGATGGCCGGGGCGGCCATCGCGCCTTTCGTGGCGGCGGATCCGGCCCGGGCGCAGGCGCTGTCGCTGTCGGGCTTTGCCCAGGCGGTGGCGGAAACCGCCGCGGCCGAACCCGCGCTGGCCGCCTTTTATGCCGCGCGCGGATATGCGCCGCTCTGGACCACCGCCGAGGCCGCATCGCGTCGGGCCGCCTTTCTTGCCGCGCTTGATCAGGCCGGTGCGAATGGCCTGCCGGTGGCGCGCTATGGCGCCGAGGATCTGCGCGCCCGTTTCGCCACGATCGAGACCGAGCGCGAGCGCGGCCAGCTCGATGCGGCGATGTCGCTGGCCTATCTCGCCTGGGCGCGCGACATCTCCTCGGGCGCGCTCGAGCCGAAGAAGATCGATGCCGGGATCGTGCGCGATATCCTCCGCCCCGATCCGCAGGCGCTTTTGAACGGGCTGCTTGCCAGCCCCGCCCCGGCGCGGTTCCTGCGCGATCTGGCGCCGAATTCGCCGCGCTATGCGGCGCTTCTCAAGGCGCGGCTCGATCTGCAGGCCGAGATCGCCACGGGCGGCTGGGGGCCGCAGGTCGCGGCGAAGCGGCTTGGCCCGGGCGACAGCGGCCCGGGCGTCATCGCGCTGCGCGACCGGCTGATCCGCATGGGCTATCTTGGGCGTTCGGTCAGTGCGACCTATGACGGCGCCTTGCACAAGGCGGTGCAGACCTATCAGCTGGACCAAGGGCTCAAGGCCGATGGCGTCGCGGGCGAGGGCACGCTTTCGCGGATCAACCGCGCCCCCGAGGAGCGGATGAAAGCGATCCTGGTCGCGATGGAGCGGCTGCGCTGGATGAACGGGCTTGATCTGGGCCGGCGCCACATCTGGGTGAACCTGCCCGATTTCACCGCCCGCATCGTCGATGACGGCAAGATGAGCTTCGAGACGGTGACCGTGGTCGGCATGAACCAGGGCGACCGCCGCACGCCGGAGTTTTCCGACGTGATGGAGATGATGGTGATCAACCCGAGCTGGTCGGTGCCGCGCTCGATCACCGTCAAGGAATATCTGCCGATGATGCAGCGCAATGCGGGCGCGGCGGGGCATATCCAGCTGATCGACAGCCGGGGCCGGGCGGTGTCGCGCGATTCGGTGAACTTTGCCGCCTACAACGCGCGCAACTTTCCCTTTGCGATGCGTCAGCCGCCCTCGGACGGCAATGCGCTGGGGCTGGTGAAGTTCCTCTTCCCCAATCCCCACAATATCTATCTGCATGACACGCCGTCGAAATCCCTGTTTCAAAAGGATGTCCGCGCCTTCAGCCATGGCTGCATCCGGGTCGGGCGGCCCTTTGATCTGGCCTATGCGCTGCTCGCCGCGCAGGAGGCCGACCCCGAGGGCTATTTCCAGTCGGTGCTGAAGACCGGCGCCGAGACGACGGTGAAGCTGCGCGACCCCGTTCCGGTGCATCTGGTCTATTTCACCGCCTTCCCGAATGCCCAGGGCCGGATCGAGTATCGCGACGATGTCTACGGGCGGGATGCCGCGCTCTTTGCCGCTCTGGACAAGGCGGGGGTGGCATTGGGGCCGCTGACGAATTAAATCGGGGACGAGGCGCGGCACGGCGCCGGTCAACGAGAGGCAAGATCCATGGCGCAGACGGTCGAAACCATTGCACGGGCTCTGGCGGCGCGGGCGGAAGGCGATCTGTCCCTGCCGATCGAGGGCGCCTCGGAGCCGCAATCGGCAGGCCCGCGTCAGATCGCGCTGGCGATGAGTGCGAAATACATCCCGGGGCTGGCCGCGGGTCAGGCGCTGGCGGCGATCCTGCCCGAGGGCACGGATTGGCGGGCGCTGGGGCTGAAGGCGGCGATTTTCGTCGCCCGGCCGCGGCTGGCGATGGCGGGGCTGTCGAAAGCCTTCGACCCGGGCCCCGAGATTGCACCCGGCATTCACCCGACGGCGGTGATCGACCCCACGGCCGAGATCGGCGCGGGGGCGGCGATCGGCCCCTTCGTCGTCATCGGGCGGGGCGCGCGCATTGGCGCCGGGGCGCGGATCGCGGCGCATGCCTGCATTTCCGAAGATGTAAAGATCGGCGAGGAAGCCCTTGTTCTGCAAGGCGTAAAGATCGGCGCCCGGGTGGTGATTGGCGATCGCTTCATCGCCCAGCCCGGCGCTGTGGTGGGCGCGGACGGGTTTTCCTTCGTCACGCCGGAAAAATCCGGCGTCGAGGAAATCCGCGAGACGCTGGGTCAGCGCGACACGATCACCGAACAAAGCTGGACCCGCATCCACAGCCTGGGCAGCGTCGTCATCGGCGATGATGTCGAGCTGGGCGCCAATGTCTGCATCGACCGCGGCACGGTGCGGGCGACGATGATCGGCTCGGGCACCAAGCTCGACAACCTTGTCCACATCGGCCACAATGTGCAGATCGGCCGCGATTGTCTTTTGTGCGGTCAGGTCGGCATCGCGGGCTCCTCGCGCATCGGCGACCGGGTGGTGCTCGGCGGCCAATGCGGGGTGAACGACAATATCTTCGTTGGCGATGACGTGATCGCCGGCGGGGCCACCAAGATCTTCACCAATGCCCCCGCGGGGCGGGTGCTGCTGGGCTATCCGGCGGTGAAGATGGAAACCCATGTCGAAGCCTGGAAGAACATCCGCCGTCTGCCGCGACTCTTTGCGCAAATGGCCGAACTTCGGGAAACTGTTACAAATCTCACGCAGAAGAAGGGCACGGAGTAACAGCCAGATGAGGCCCGACGTGCAGGACAAGATTCTCTCGATCATCGCCCGCGAAGCTGCGATGGAACCGGCCGAAGTGCGCCCGGACATGACGCTTGACGAGTTGGGGCTCGACAGCCTCGGCCTTGTCGAGATGATCTTCGCGATCGAGGAAACCTTCGGGGTTTCCGTTCCCTTCAACGCCAACGAACCGACGCAAAGCGAGTTCGACATTTCCTCGGTCGGCGCGATCGTGCGCGCGGTCGAGCGGCTGATCTCGGGGCCGCAGGCGGCGCTGGCGTGACCCAAAGACGTGTCGTCATCACCGGGGCCGGAACGGTCAATGCGCTGGCCCCGGATGTGCAAGGCACTTTCGCCGCGATGGCGGAGGGGCGGTGCGGCATCGGTCCGCTCGACTTTCCCGATGTCGAGCGGCTGACGATCCGGATCGGCGCGCAGGTGCGGGGCTTCCCCCCCGAAAGCCATTTCGACAAGGGCAAGCTGTCGCTTTACGATCGTTTCACGCAATTCGCGCTGGTCGCGGCGCGACAGGCGATGGCGCAGGCCGGTCTGCCGCAGGAAAGCTGTGATCACACCCGCTGGGGCGCGATCATCGGCACCGCGGGCGGCGGCAATGCGACGGTGAACGAGGCCTATCGCGCGGTTTATGCCGAGGGCAAGAACCGGGTTCATCCTTTCACCGTGCCGCGGCTGATGGGCAATGCGGCGGCGTCCCATGTTTCGATGGAATTCGGGCTGATGGGGCCCAGTTTCGCGGTGGCGACGGCCTGCGCCAGTTCGAACCACGCGCTGGGTCTGGCGTTTCAGATGATCCGCGCCGGGCTTGCCGATGGCATGCTGGCGGGCGGGGCGGAATCGATGCTGAATTTCGGCGGGCTGAAGGCCTGGGAAGGGCTGCGGGTGATGTCGCCCGACGGCTGCCGCCCGTTCAGCGCCAGCCGCAACGGCATGGTGCAGGGCGAGGGCGCGGGCGTCTTCGTGCTTGAAACGCTTGAAGGCGCCAAGGCGCGCGGCGCCGAAATCCTGGCCGAGATCAAGGGCTTCGCCATGACCTCGGATGCCAGCGACATCGTCATGCCCTCGCGCGAGGGGGCGGCGCGGGCGATGCGTCTGGCGCTGCGCGATGCCGGGATCACGCCCGAGGCGGTCGATTACGTGAACGCCCATGGCACCGGCACGGCGGCCAATGACAAGACCGAGGCGGCGGCGCTGTCGGATATTTTCGGCGCGGATCTGCCGCGGCTGCCGGTCAGTTCCACCAAGGCGATGCACGGCCATTGCATCGGCGCCACCGGGGCGATCGAGCTTCTGGCCTGTCTGATGGCGCTGAACGCGGGGGTGATCGCGCCGACACTGGGCTTCGAGGCGCCCGATCCCGACTGCCCGCTGGATGTGGTGCCCAATGTCGCGCGTCAGGTGCGGGTCGACACGGTGATGACCAATGCCTTTGCCTTTGGCGGCCTGAACGCGGTGCTGATCCTGTCAAAAGCATGACGCCGCCCCGAAAGGCGGCGTCTTTCAATATCTTGCAGGGCGATCCTTAGTTTTGGATCACTTCGGCTGCATCGCATCCCAGGCAGCGCTGAAGCCCTTGAGCGAGATTTCCAGTTCCACCTTCTGATCGGGCGCGCGCATCGGCACGATCGTCATGGCGATCTTCTTGCCCTTCTTGAACAGGTCAAGCTCTTCGGCCTTCAGCACGACGTTCGAGAAGCAGCCGACCTGCGAGCAGAAGGAATAGGGCAGCGTGATCGGCTTTTGCGTGTCGATCTGCAGCGTCACCCCGGCGGTCAGCGCCGATTCCAGCGGCGTGGCGATGGTCGCCCCGGCCACGGCTTCCTTGCCCTTCGGCAGCCCCAGAACCGAGATCGAGGCGACCTTGTTGCCATCCTTGTCGGTCAGCAGCTGGAACATCTCGCAGGGCTCGTCGCCGCTTTCGACGCGGATGCACTGCACTTTCCAGTCGCCTTCCGTGGTCTTGACATAGGGCTCGGCGGGGGCTTCGGCAGCGGGCGCTTCGGCAGCAGGCGCGGGGGCTTCGGCGGCGGGCGCCGGAGTCGCGGTCGGGGCGGCATCTTCGGCCAGCGCCATCGGCGCGGCAAGGCTGACGGCCAGCACAAGAGCAAGGGAAGCGGTGTTTTTGATCATGAAATGTCCTCCAAGGGGATGATGCCGCCTTAGCATGCCGCCCGAAGCCTGTCAGGGGCAAAAGCGCCCCTCCGGCCGCGGCGGCGGAGGCTGGCGGTGAAACTTGCGTGAGCGGGGGCGGGAGGCCGCGGGAATAAAATAAAGAAGGGCTCCGTTGACCGGAGCCCTGTATTCCCCCTGTCGGACTGGCCGACTATGTCATTGCGGAAACGCTAGTGCGGAATATCCCGCAGGTCAACACGCAAAAATGATCGGTCGGGCGCGATTTTGGCCCCGATCCGGGGTGAAAAAGCGAAAAAACCGCGCCCGAAGGCGCGGCCAGTCTGACAGGGAGGAAGTGTCCCGCGGCCAATGGGCCCGAAGCGGGACATCTGCAGACTGGCACATAAGGGTTAAACAAGTATTCTCGCGACGCATCAGGAACGCGGCCCCGATCGGGCCGGGACAGCAGCGGGGGAACGGATGAGCGCAGGTCTGACCGGGGCGGGGATCTTCGTCGGCGGCGGCGGCGAGGGCTATGGCCAACCGCAGGAGCTGCTGCTGAAAGCGGGCAACCGGCACGGGCTGATCGCGGGGGCGACGGGCACCGGCAAGACGGTGACGCTGCAGGTTCTGGCCGAGGGCTTTTCGGCCGCGGGGGTTCCGGTGTTCCTGGCCGATGTGAAGGGCGACCTTGCGGGGCTTGCCGCGGCGGGCGCCGAGACCGGCCCGCTGCACGAGGCCTTTCGCACCCGCGCCGCGATGATCGGCCATGATCTTGCCTATCGGGCCTATCCGGTCACGTTCTGGGATCTTTTCGGCGAACAGGGCCATCCGGTGCGCGCGACGGTGACCGAGATGGGGCCGCTTCTGCTGGCCCGTCTGCTGGATCTGAGCGAGGCGCAGGAAGGCGTGCTGAACATCGCCTTTCATCTGGCCGATGCCGAGGGGCTGGCTCTGCTCGATCTGGCCGATCTGCGGGCGATGCTGGTGCATGTGGGCGAACGCGCCGCCGAGCTGAAGCTGCGCTACGGCACTGTCTCGGCCGAGTCGGTGGGGGCGATCCAGCGCCAGCTTCTGATCCTCGAAAATCAGGGCGCGGCGCAGTTTTTCGGCGAACCGGCGCTTGATCTGGCCGACATGATGACGCTGGCGCCGGACGGGCGCGGGCAGATCAACATCCTGGCCGCCGACCGGCTGATGGTCCGCCCGCGGCTTTATGCGACCTTCCTGCTCTGGCTCTTGTCGGAGCTTTTCGAGGAGCTGCCCGAGGTCGGCGACCCTGAGCGTCCGCGTTTCGTCTTCTTCTTCGACGAGGCGCATCTGCTCTTTGACGACGCCCCCAAGGCGCTCCTCGACAAGATCGAACAGGTGGCGCGGCTGATCCGCTCGAAAGGCGTCGGCCTTTATTTCATCACGCAAAACCCCGCCGACGTGCCCGAGGACATCCTGGGTCAGCTCGGCAACCGGGTGCAGCATGCGCTGCGCGCCTTTACCGCCAAGGATCAGAAGGATCTGCAACGCGCCGCCGAGACTTACCGCCCGAACCCGCGTTTCGACACCGAGACCGCGATCAGGGAAGTGGGCACCGGCGAGGCGGTGACCTCGTTTCTGGAGCCGAAGGGCGCGCCCGGCATGGTCGAGCGCACGCTGGTGCGCCCGCCGCAATCGCGGCTCGGCCCGCTTGCGGCCGGGGAACGCGCGGCGCTGCGCGCGGCCTCGCCCCTTGGCGCGAAATATGATCACGCGGTGGACCGGCCCTCGGCGTTCGAGATCCTGACGGCACGGACGCAAAAGGCCGGTGCCGAGGCCGCCGCGGCGGATGCACCCGCGGCGAAGCTGGAGTTCAACCGCGCCCGCCGGTTCGAGGCGCCGCAGCCCGAGCCCAAGGCCGCGCTCCGACCGGCCGGGTCGGCCGCGCGCAGCGACAGCATCGCCGAGGTCTTCGGCAAGTCTCTGGCGCGGCAATTGGGCCGCGAGGCCGGTCAGCAGATCCTGCGCGGGGTGCTCGGCTCGCTGTTCAAGGCGCGTTGATCAGGGGCGCGTTGATCAGGGGGCGCCTTGATCCGGGGTCAGGCGATGCGGATCTGCGCGGGCAGGCGGGCCTGCGGCAGCATCCGCGCCTCGGCCATCATCGCGATCAGCACCTCGATGTGACGCAGGAAACTGTAACCGGCCAATCCGGCCTGGCGGGCCGCTTCCAGCCCGGCTTCCTCGGTCATCAGGCTGCGCAGCGCGTCTTCGGGGCCGGGCAGGTCGCGGGCGGCCAGCAGCCGGCGCAGATCGCGGCTGCGGTCGTAATCGCGCTGTCCGAAGCGTGCGGCCCGGATCAGCAATTTCGGACGGCGCAGACGCGCCATCTGGTCGATCTGGTCGGTCATCGTGATCCCCTCACTCGGTCCGGGTCAGCCTGTCACAACCGAAACGGGTGTTGCGCGAATATTTGCTCAACCGAACGCTGCGTTTGGAAATCTTTAGAGTTTATAAAGAATTTTCGAGATCGCCCCATTTCTTAACCATGGGGTAACCAAAGCAACCCACGGTTGCAGATGCCGTTTGCGCTATCCATGCGCCAGCGTGTCGATGGGAGACCGGAGATGAAGACCATGCAAGATCGGGAGATGCTGCCAGCCTGGTTGCCCGACCATGCACGGCTTTATCTGCGTCACGTCGAAGACGGCGTGCCGATCCGGCAACTGGCGCGGGCCGAGGGCTGTCATGCCTCGACCATCCTGCGCCGGGTGCGCCGGATCGAGCAACGCCGCGACGATCCGCTTGTCGACGAGGCCCTGACCCGGTTTGGCCGTTTTGCTGCCGCTGCATCTGCCGCCCCGCCCAGAGAGGATGACACTGCGATGACCGCTCCGATCCGCCCGACTGCGCCGCAAGCCCGCCCTGATGCGGCCGCGCCCGATGGTCATGACCTCGAGACGCTCTCGCGCGAGGGGCGGCGGGTGCTGCGCCGTCTGGCCGAGCCGGGGGCGCTGTTGATCATCGCGCCCGACATGGAAAAGGCGGTGGTGTTGCGGGGCACGGTGCGCACGGCGGTGGTGGCGCGCGCGGTGGCGCAGGGCTTTGCGCTGAACGGCTGGATCGGGGTGCAGCACAGCGGCCGGGTGACGAGCTACGAGCTCTCCGCGGCGGGGCGGGCGGCGCTGAAGCGGTTGCTGGAGGCGGAGGCGCTGACCGAGGGGCGCGACCCCGAGGCGGAGGGCACGCCGCAGGCCGACCGTCACCGCGACTGGGGCGAGCGCCTGGTGCACGAGGGGCAGGGCCGGGTGACGCGGTTGCGGATGAACCTGGCCGAAAGCCCGCTTGGGGTGCTGGCGCGGCGGCGCGATGCGGATGGGCGACCGTTTCTGGCGCCCGATCTGGTGGCGGCGGGGGAACGGCTGCGCGAGGATTTCGAACTGGCGCAGATGGGGCCGCGGGTGGCGCAGAACTGGGAACGCTTCATGACCGGCGGCGCGCGGGGGCAGTATCGGCCCGATCTGGGCCATGGCGGTTCGGGCGGATCGGAGCGCGCCCGGGAACGGGTGGCGGCGGCGCTCTCCGACCTTGGCCCGGGGCTGGGCGACATGGTTCTGCGCTGCTGCTGTTTTCTCGAGGGGCTGGAATCGGCGGAAAAGCGCATGGGCTGGTCGGCGCGCTCGGGCAAGATCGTGCTGCGCATCGCGCTGATGCGGCTCAAGCGGCATTATGACGAAACCTATGGCGGCGCCGCGCCCTTGATCGGCTAGCCGGGGCCGGGGCGGCACAGGCAATTTGCATCGGGCGGGTTTTCGGCCTATCTGGGGGCAATCCCGCTGCGAAAGGAAGCCCGATGCCCGACACTCAGGACCCGGCCCACAAGGCGCCCGTTCTGCGCCACCCGGAAAAGGCGCATCGCCCCGACAATGCCCAGCCGAAGAAACCGGGCTGGATCAAGGTCAAGGCGCCGACCTCGCAGGGCTACAAGGAAACCCGCGATCTCTTGAAGACGAACAAGCTGGTGACCGTCTGCGAGGAGGCGGGCTGCCCCAATGTCGGCGAATGCTGGAGCCACGGCCACGCCACGATGATGATCATGGGCGAGACCTGCACCCGCGGCTGCAGTTTCTGCAACGTCGCCACCGGCAAGCCCGAGGCGCTTGACGCCTTCGAGCCCGGCCGGGTGGCCCATGCGGTGGCGACGCTGGGGCTGAAACATGTGGTCATCACCTCGGTCGATCGCGACGATCTGGAGGATGGCGGGGCCGAGCATTTCGCCCAGACGATCCGTGCCGTGCGCCATCGCGCGCCGGAGACGACGATCGAGGTGCTGACCCCCGACTTTCTCAAGTGTGGCCCGGAAGCGCTTGAAAAGGTTGTCGAAGCCCGGCCGGACGTGTTCAACCACAACCTTGAGACCGTGCCCGGCCTTTACCCGACCGTGCGGCCCGGGGCGCGCTATTTCCATTCCTTGCGGCTGCTGCAACGGGTCAAGGAACTCGACCCGGCGATGTTCACCAAATCCGGCATCATGGTCGGTCTGGGCGAGGACCGGCAGGGCGTGCTGCAGGTGATGGATGACATGCGCGCCGCCGACATCGATTTCCTGACCATCGGCCAGTATCTGCAGCCGACGCCGAAACACCATGCGGTGTCCCGCTTCGTCACCCCCGAGGACTTCGCCGATTATGAAAAGGCGGCCTATGGCAAGGGCTTCCTGATGGTCTCGGCGACGCCACTGACGCGGTCGAGCTATCACGCGGGCGAGGATTTCGCCAAGCTGCGCACGGCGCGGCTGGCGAAGCTGGGCCGCTGATCGCTAGCGCGGCAAGCCTTCAAGCGGGCGGATGCGCAGCTGGCTGATCCGGTTCTCCTTGCGCCCCGCCACCTCGAAGCGGAAGCCGTGGAAGGAGAATACCTGACCGACCTCGGGGATGGACTGGGCCTCGTGGATGACGAGGCCCGCCACCGTATGCGCCTCGTCATCGGGCAGCGCCCAGTCGGTTTCCCGGTTCAGATCGCGGATCGTCATCGCGCCTTCGACCAGATAATCGCCCGTCTCGGTCGGTTTCAGCTGTCGCGCCGCGCGGGGGTCGAATTCGTCGGTGATCTCGCCGACGATCTCTTCCAGAATGTCTTCCAGCGTCAACAACCCCTTCAGATCGCCATATTCATCGACGACCAGCGCGAAATGGGTGCGCCGCTTCAGGAATTCCCGCATCTGTTCATCGAGCGGCGTCGTTTCCGGGATGAAATAGGGCTTCATCGCCACTTTCATCAGGTCAAGATCGCTGACGGAATCGAGCTTGCCATCGCCGCTGCGCAAGAACCGCTCGACCGCGCGCAACAGATCCTTGGAATGCAGGATGCCGACCACGTTTTCCCGCTCGCCCTTGTAAAGCGGCAACCTTGTGTGCGGTGAGGCCAGCACCTGCGCCAGCACCTCGTTCGGGTCGTCCTCGGCGTCGATCATCTCGATCTGGCTGCGGTGGCGCATGATCTCGGCGACGGTACGGTTGCCCAGATCGAGCGCCCCCAAAAGCCGGTCGCGGTCGGCCTTGTCCACCGTCCCCTCGGAGGCGCCAATCGCCAGCGCCCCGGCGATTTCCTCGTGGATCGAGAACATGTTCTGGTTCGCATCGGTGCGCAGCCCGAAAACCCACAGAATGGCGCGCACGATCATCCGCACCACCGTCACGATCGGGATCAGCAGCCGGATCAGCACCCGCACGATCCGCGCCACCCGCGCCGCCACCGTCTCGGGGTTGCTGATCGCCCAGGTCTTCGGCAGCACCTCGGAAAAGATCAGCACCAAAGCCGTCATCACCAGCGTCGCCAGCGCCACCCCGGACTGCCCGAACAGCCGCGTCAAAAGCGCCGTCGCCAGCGCGGCCGAGAGGATGTTGACGACATTGTTGCCCAAAAGCAGCGCGCCGATCAGCCGCTCGCTGTCCTCGGTGATGTTCAGCGCGGCCTCGGCGCCCTTGTCGCCCTTGTCGGCGCGGGCCCGCAGCTTCGGGCGCGAAGCCGCCGTCAGCGCGGTTTCCGAGCCCGAAAAGAACGCCGAGAGCATCAGCAGAACGACGATGGCCCCGGCATTGAGCCAGAACGCCATGTCGAGGCGATCGGCAAAGGCGGAAAGGGCGGCAAGAATGGAGATGTCTGTCATGATGACCGATGATGGCGCGTTGCGGCGCCGGGATCAAGCGGGAGGATCATCCCTGCGCGCCAGCGGGTGGTGGCCCAGCACCAGATCCTTCAGCCGCTCCTCCAGCACATGGGTATAGATTTCGGTGGTGGAAAGATCGGCATGGCCCAGAAGCGTCTGGATCACCCGCAGATCGGCGCCGCCCTGCAACAGATGCGTGGCAAAGGCATGGCGCAGCACATGCGGCGTCACCCGCGCCGGATCCAGCCCCGCCGCCAGCGCGATCTCTTTCAGCAGCGCATGAAATCCCTGCCGCGTCAGATGCCCCTCCTTGCCCGAGGACGGGAAAAGATAGCGCGAGGGCGGCAGGCGGCGGGCGATCCGCGCCGCCTCCTCGGCCGCGTCGCGGGTGACCAGCCAGGCTGCCAGCGCCTCGCGCGCCGGGGCAGAGAGCGGCACCATCCGTTCCTTGTCGCCCTTGCCGCGCACCATCAGCATCGCCGGATTGCCGCGCGCCGCCGCCACCGGCAGGCCGACCAGCTCGCTCACCCGCATGCCGGTAGCATAAAGCAGCTCTATCAGGCAGCGGTTGCGGATCTGCTCGGCCGGGCTGCGGCCCTGATCGCGTCCGGCCTCCAAAAGCGCCTCGACCTCCTCGATGCTCAGCGTCTTCGGCAGCCGCTGCGCCTTGCCCGGCCCCGAGATCTGCAAGGTCGGATTGTCCACCCGCCAGCCCTCGTCATAGGCGAAGCGGTAGAATTGCTTCACCGCCGAAAGCCGCCGCGCCCGGGTCGCCTTGGCCAACCCCTCGGCTTCGAGCCGGACCAGCCAATCCTCCACCGCGGCGCGGTCAAGCGTGACCAGATCAAGGCCCTTCGCCGTGGTGAAGTCCAGAAAATCGCTCAGATCGCGGCCATAGGCGGCGATCGTGTTGCGCGCCGCCCCGGCCTCGGCCGCCTGCGCCTCAAGGAAGACGGCGATGCGTTCGCGCGGCAGCATCGGGATCATCCGCGCCGCTCCAGAATGATCAGCTGCAAGGCCGTGCGCCGCGCCAGGCTTTCGAACCCGGCCTTGCGCAACAGCGTCAGCCCGGATTCAAGCCGCCGCGCATCGCCCTTGGCGCCTTCGGAAATGTCATCGACCGCCGCCAGCAGCGCCTCGCCCAGCCGGTCGGGCCCGAGGCCCGCATAGGCCTCGGGCAGGGCGGCGGGCGCGGCGTCGAAGACCCGCTTCACCGTCAGCCCCAGAAGATCCTGCGCCTCCACCTGCGCGGTGTTGCCGCGGGCGAGCGCGATCAGAAGCGGCTCCTCGGCCGCGGCCTCCGCCCGGGTCAGCGCGACACGCTCGAAAGCGCCGGTCAGCAACGCCAGCCGCAGCGTCAGCCGCCTGGCCTCGCCGGTCAGCGGCAGATCCAGCAGACGCGTGGCAAACATCGCGGCGAAAGCGGTTTCCAGCTCCTGCGCCTGCATCAGATCCCAGGCGGCGGGCAAGATCTGCTCGACGCGCCCGACATCACTTGCAGAAAGGGCCGCATCCATTTGGGAAACAAGGGAAACCCGGTCCCACACCCCGCCCGAGGCAGAAGCGCGGTCCTGGGTGTAAAGCCCCAGCAGCTGGTTCGGATCGAGCACTCCCATGCGCGAGAGCCGCTCGGCCGCCTCGATCTGGGTCTTCCAGCCGGCATTGGCGCGCAGGTCGGAATGGGCAAAGGCGACGGGCAGGGTTGTCGTCGCCATCGGCTGGCCGATCGCCTCCATCAGCCGGAACTTGAGCGGCGTTGGCCGCGCGGGCGGCGGCAGATCGTCGGCGCCATCGGCGCCCTCGTCATCGAGAAACCGTTCCAGAAGCAGCGCGGTTTCGCTGTCGATCTGCCCAAGCGCCCGCCCGGTGCCCAGCGTCAGCATCGCCGCATCCCATTTCGACCGCCGCGCCAGGCAGAAGATCCGGGCCGGATAAGAGGGCGCGACCGCGGGGGTTTTCTCCATGATTTCACAGGCATGGTCTTCTTCGCCCAGAAGCAGGGCGACATCGAAGCGGCGCCGGAAAATCTCGGGGTCCGAAGGCTCGGCCTGTTCCAGCAGCGCCATCGCCTGATCCAGCGCGCCCAGATCCAGCAGCCGGTCGATGCGGGCCAGAAACAGCACGTTCTTCCCCTCGGGCGCGGGGGTGATCGGCGGGTCCAGCTCGGCCAGCATCAGTTCGAGCAGGAACGCCTGCACCGCGGGCAGGGTGTCGAGCCGCTCCTTGCGCAGCGCCGCGGCCAGATCGACCTCGGGCGTCGCGCCCCAAAGCCCGCGCGGCAGGCCCAGACGGCTGGCGGGCAATAGCCCGAGACTGTCGGCATTGCGCGCAGAATCCAGCGAGGCGACGCCGATGCGCTCCACCGTGCCCCCGCCCGAAACCGGGGCCTCGCCCGCGACGGGGGGCAGCACCGCCACCGAGCCGCCGCCGGGGCGGACCGGCACGCCGCTGACCGAGGTCGACAGCCAGTCGATCGCCGACATCGGCGCCTCGGCCAGCGCCGCGGAGGCCGGGCAAAGCCCCAGCGTCAGGGCCAGAAGCAGGCGGCGATCAATCGTCAAGCCCCGCCCCCGCAGCTTCGGTCGCCGGGGCCGGTTGCGCGGGGGCCTGCGGGGCCGGGGACGTCTGGGCCGGGGCGGCGGGCGAAGCGGCGGCGGGGGCCGGCGCCGGGGCCAGATCGGGCAGGGCGACGGGGCTGCGGATCTCGACCGGATCGGCCTGCATGTCGCCGAAATAGGCATAGCCGAGCGTGCCCAGCACCGCCGTCAGAAGAAGAACGAAAATGGCCTTGAACATGCGCCCCATGTGTCTGCTTTCTTTTCTTATGCTCGTCCGCGATCGCCTGCACCGGCGGCGCGCCGTTGCTGCGGGGATGCCGCCGAAACGTCGCGCTGGCAAGATTATATATGGCATTTCGACAAAGTTCACGCCATTGAGGGGCGCAAAGATCACGAATGCGCAAGCGCCCGCGGGCGCCGGGCCGGGGAGGGCTGCGTGACCGGGCAAGAGCAAGTGCATCCGCATCTGCAAAAGACGATCGTGCTGGTGGGCATGATGGGCGCGGGCAAGACCGCGGTGGGCACGGCGCTGGCGCGGGCGCTGCGGGTGCCGTTTCACGACAGCGACGAGGAAATCGTCAAGGCGGCGCAACGCTCGGTCGCGGAGATTTTCGAACGCGATGGCGAGCCGTTCTTTCGCGCCCGCGAATCGGAGGTGATCGCGCGGCTGCTGGCGGGCACGCCCGGGGTGGTCTCGACCGGCGGCGGCGCGTTTTTGTCGGAGGCGAACCGGGCGATGATCGCGCGGCTGGGGGTTTCGGTCTGGCTGCAGGCGGATCTGGAGCTGCTCTGGACCCGGGTCAAGGGCAAGACGACGCGGCCGCTGTTGCGCACGCCCGACCCGAAGGGGACGCTCGCCGAGCTGATCGAGCGGCGCTATCCCGTCTATGCGCTGGCGCAGGTGGCGGTGGCGGCCGAGCCGGGGCTGTCGATCGAGCAGATGGCGCAAAAGGTGATCGAAGCGCTTCGGGGCCACCCGGGGCTGTTCGCGGAGGATTGAATGACCGAAGTGGTGAAGGTGGAGCTGGGCGCGCGCGCCTATGAGGTGCGGATCGGTGCCGGGCTGCTGGCGCGGGCGGGGGCGGAAATCGCGCCCTTGTTGCGCAAGCCCAAGGTGGCGGTGGTCGCCGACGAGACCGTGGCCCGGTTGCATCTGGAGGCCTTGCGGGCGGGGTTGGGCGATGTCGAGATGGTGTCGATGACGCTGCCCTCGGGCGAGGGCACGAAAAGCTGGCCGCATTTCGAACGGGTTTGCGAATGGCTTCTGGCGCAAAAGGTCGAGCGCAAGGATATCGTCGTGGCCTTTGGCGGCGGGGTGATCGGCGATCTGGTGGGCTTTGCCGCGGCGGTGCTGCGGCGCGGCGTGCGGTTTGTGCAGATCCCGACGACGCTTCTGGCGCAGGTCGACAGTTCGGTCGGCGGCAAGACCGGGATCAATGTCGCGGCGGGCAAGAACCTGATCGGCGCCTTTCATCAGCCCGCGCTGGTTCTGGCCGATATCGGGCTGCTCGACACGCTGCCGCCGCGCGATTTTCTGGCCGGTTACGGCGAGGTGGTGAAATACGGGCTTCTGGGGGATGCCGCGTTTTTCGACTGGCTCGAGACGAACGGCCCGGCGATGGCGGCGGGCGACCGGGCCTTGCGGCAACATGCGGTGCGCCGATCCGTCGAGATGAAGGCCGAGATCGTCGCGCGCGACGAGACCGAGGAAGGCGACCGGGCGCTTTTGAACCTGGGTCACACCTTCTGCCATGCGCTGGAAGCCGCGACGGGCTATTCCGACCGGCTTTTGCATGGCGAGGGGGTGGCGATCGGCTGCGCGCTGGCCTTCGAGCTGAGCCAACGCTTGGGGCTGTGTTCGCAAGAGGCGCCCTCGCGCGTGCGGGCGCATTTGCGCGACATGAAGATGAAGGTGGAACTGGCTGATATTCCGGGGGATTTGCCGGATGCCGAGGGGCTGATCGCGCTTATGGGGCAAGACAAGAAAGTGCTGGATGGCAAGCTGCGCTTCATTCTGGCGCGGGGGATCGGCGCGGCTTTCGTGACCTCGGAGGTGCCGCGCGAGGTGCTGAAAGACCTGCTGACCGAGGCCTTGGCGCGGCGGTAAGCCATGAAAAAGGCCTGACCGCGCCGGGCGGTCAGGCCTTGCAGAAGCGACCCTTGCGGGTCACTCCCATTCGATCGTGCCCGGAGGCTTGCTGGTGATGTCGTAGGTCACCCGGTTGATGCCCTTGACTTCATTGATGATCCGCGTCGCGGTTTCGCCCAGGAACTCATGGCTGAACGGGTAGTAATCCGCCGTCATGCCATCGACCGAGGTCACCGCGCGCAGCGCGCAGGCGTAATCATAGGTGCGCCCGTCGCCCATCACGCCGACGGTCTTCACCGGCAGGATCGCCACGAAAGCCTGCCAGATCGCGTCGTAAAGCCCGTGCTTGCGGATCTGGTCGATATAGACCGCATCGGCCTTGCGCAGGATATCGAGTTTTTCCCGCGTGATTTCGCCGGGGCAGCGGATGGCGAGACCCGGGCCCGGGAAGGGATGGCGGCCGATGAATTTCTCCGGCAGGCCAAGCTCGCGGCCAAGGGCGCGGACTTCATCCTTGAAAAGTTCGCGCAAGGGCTCGACCAGCTTCAGCCCCATCTTTTCCGGCAGGCCGCCGACATTGTGGTGCGACTTGATCGTGACCGAGGGGCCGCCCGAGAAGCTGACCGATTCGATTACGTCCGGGTAAAGCGTGCCCTGGGCCAGGAATTCGGCGCCCTCGATCTTGTTCGCCTCGCGCTGGAAGACATCGATGAAGAGCTTGCCGATGGTCTTGCGCTTCACTTCCGGGTCCGAGACGCCTTCGAGCGCGCCGATGAAAAGATCGGCCTCGTCGGCGTGGATCAGCGGGATGTTGTAATTGTCGCGGAACATCGTCACGACTTCGTCGGCCTCGTTGAGCCGCATCAGACCGTGATCGACGAAAACGCAGGTCAGCTGATCGCCGATGGCTTCATGGATCAGCACGGCCGCGACCGAGCTGTCGACGCCGCCCGAAAGGCCGCAGATCACCCGCTTGTCGCCCACCTGCGCGCGGATTTTCGCAATCGCGTCGTCCTTGTAGGACGCCATCGTCCAGTCGCCGGTGAAGCCCGCCAGACGCACGAAGTTTTCGTAAAGCTTGGCGCCTTTCGGCGTGTGGTGCACTTCGGGGTGGAATTGCACGGCGTAGAAATGGCGCGAGACATCGGCGGTGATCGCAAAGGGCGCGCCGGGCGATGTGCCGTAGACTTCAAAGCCCGGGGCGATGCGCGAGACATGGTCGCCGTGGCTCATCCAGACCTGCTCGGGGCCCTCGTCGAACCAGCCGCGCAAAAGCGGCAGGACATTTTCCGTGGGGGTCACGAAGGCGCGGCCAAACTCGGCGGTGCCGTGGCCGGTTTCCACAAGACCGCCCAGCTCCTGCATCATCACCTGCTGGCCGTAGCAGATGCCAAGGATCGGCACGCCAAGGGTGAAGGCGGATTTCGGCGGGCGGGGGGAACCCTCCCGGGTGACCGAATCCGGGCCGCCCGAGAAGATGATGGCCTTGGGGGCGAAATCCGCAAGGAAGGCGTCGGTCACCTTCTGATAGGGGTGGATTTCGCAATAGATGGAAAGCTCGCGCAGGCGCCGGGCGATGAGCTGGGTCACCTGCGAGCCGAAGTCGATGATGAGAAGGCGCTGATGCTGGGTCATGGCTGGGGAATAGGGGGGGAAGGGCCGGAAAGCAAGAGCGCAGAAGTTCCGGCGTGACAGTCGCGGCGCGGCGCCTTAACCTTGGTTAATCTTCTTGATCGGATATTCTCGCCATGAACATGAAATCTGTTGTCGCCGCGGTATTGTTGGGCGTCTTTCTGTGCTCTCCGGCTTTTGCCGATGATCGGGGCGCCGAGACCGGGTCCTTGCAGGACACGCGGGCGGCGGTCGCGCTTTTGACCCCCGCGCCGCCCGAGGCAATTTATGCGGGCTGTTGCAAGCATTGCAGCAAAGGCAAGGCTTGCGGCGACAGTTGTATCAGCCGCTCCAAAAGCTGCCACAAAGGGCCCGGCTGCGCCTGTGATTGAACGGAAAAGGGGCCGGTGAGGGCCCCTTTTCGGTCTTAGCGTTCGGGCAGCAGGCCGCGTGGGCTGAAGCGCAGCACGGCAAGCAGGATCAGCCCCATGATCACCAGGCGCATGTGCGGCGCCGAGTCGAGCAGATGGGTCTTCAGCGTGCCCTCGGCCAGATGGGTCGAGACCATGCCCATCAGCGTCGGGCCCCATTCGCCCGCCTTGATCCAGACGAACCAGATCAGCAGGCCGCCCAGCACCGAGCCCCAGTTGTTCCCCGAGCCGCCGACGATCACCATCACCCAGATCAGGAAGGTGTAGCGCAGCGGGTTGTAGCCCGAAGGCGTCATCTGTCCGTCAAGCGAGATCAGCATCGCCCCCGCCAGGCCCAGCACCGCCGAGCCGAGGATGAAGATCTGCAGATGCCGCCCGGTGACGTTCTTGCCCATCGCGGCGGCGGCGACTTCGTTGTCGCGGATCGCCCGCATCATCCGGCCCCAGGGCGAGTTCAGCGCCAGCTGCGCCGCCCAGATCAGAAGGCCCAGAACCGCGACGAAAAGCAGGCAATAAAGCACCTTCACCAGCAGCGTCGAGCCGGTCATCGGGTCAAGCCCGAAGCTGGTCGCGCGCGCGACAAAGCCCGGATCCTGTTGCAGGTTCGTCTCGTAAGGCACGGGCCAGGGCCGCGGAATCCCGTTCACGTTCAAAACGCCGCGGGCCAGCCATTCCTCGTTGCGCAGAACGGCGACGATGATTTCACCGATGCCGAGCGTGGCGATGGCGAGATAGTCCGAGCGCAGGCCAAGTGCCGTCTTGCCCACCACCCAGGCGGCGGCGGCGGCCAGAAGCGCGCCCACCGGCCAGGAGATCAGCACCGGCAGGCCGATGCCGCCCAGATAGCCATAGGCCGAGGGGTTGATCGCCTGAATCGCCTCGACCGCCGGGTCGAAGAGCGTGCGATAGGCGATGAAGCCCAGCAGCAGAACCCCGGCCACCGCCCAGCCGCGCAGCTTCGTGTCAAGACGGCCATGCAGGAAGACGGCGGCGACGAGGGTGGCCATGGCGATGACCATGGCGAAGAGCACGCCCCAGCCCCCGGCAGAAAAGGCGCCCAGGGTCGGCGGCATCGAGACCAGCACCGGCGCAAGGCCGCCCAGCGCCAGAAAACCGACGACGCCGGTGTTGAAGAGCCCCGCATAGCCCCATTGGATGTTCACGCCGAGCGCGAGGATCGCCGAGATCAGCCCCACCCGCAGGATGCCGAGCGCATTGTCCCAATGCCCCGAGAAGAAGCTGTTCGAGACCGTGCCTTCCAGCAGGAACAGGACCGCAAGCGCCCCGAACATCGCGGGGGCGCGCCATTTGCCGCCCTTCGCGGCTTTCGGTTGATGCGTGCTCATACCGATTTTCCTTTGAACAGACCGGTGGGCTTGAACAGCAGCACGATGATCAGGATCGCGAAGCTCACCGCGAATTTGTATTCGGTGGACAGCAGTTGCAGCAGACCCTCGGGTTCGTAGCCGGGGATCAGATACATCGCCACCTTCTTCCAGGCATAGGTGATCGAGACCTCGGAAAAGGCGATCACGAAGCCGCCGGCGATGGCGCCCAGCGGATTGCCCAGGCCCCCGACGATCGCCGCGGCGAAGATCGGCAGCAGCAGCTGGAAGTAGTTGAAGGCCTTGAACGACTTGTCGAGGCCGTAAAGCGTGCCCGCGATGGTGGCAAGCGCCGCGGCGATCACCCAGGTCACGGCGACGACGCGGTTCGGATCGATCCCCGAAAGCAGCGCCAGATCCTCGTTGTCGGCATAGGCGCGCATCGACTTGCCGGTGCGGGTCTTTGCAAGGAACCAGAACAGCGCCCAGACCACCAGACCGGCCGTGATCACGGTGATCGCGGTGCTGCCGCGGATCGCCAGCGCCTCGGTCAGGCCGGTTGCGGCCTTGAAATCGGCGGCCGAGATCAGGAACCGGGCGCCATCGGCGAATTTGATCTCGTCGACGCCGATCAGCACGCGGGTGAGGCCGTTCATCACGAACATCACACCGACCGAAACCATGGTGATGTAGATCGGCGCGGCGCGGACTTTGCGATAATAGCTGTAAACCACCTTGTCGGTGGCCAGCACCATCGCCGCGGTCAGCGCGATGCCGAAGGGCAGGGCCAGCAGCGCCGTCGGCAACGGCCCGAAGGAGACGCCCATCGATTGCAGCCCCCAGGTGACAAGGATGGTCAGCCCGGTGCCGAAGGCCATGGTGTCGCCATGGGCGAAGTTCGAGAACCGCAAGATGCCGTAGATCAGCGTCACGCCGAGCGCGCCCAGCGCCAGTTGCGCGCCATAGGCGGTGGCGGGAACGATGATGTAATTCAGGATCGCCACGAGGGCATTGAGGATATCCATCACTGCACCTCCTCGCAGCGGCCTTCGAAGGCGATCACGAGGGCTTGTCCCTCGGATTGGGTGTGGATCGACAAAACGGCCCCGGAGGCGCCGAAGTCGGAGAAGAAATAGGAAGACCCGTCAGAGGGTTGCGACGCAAAGCTCATTTGTCCGCTGACCGGATCGAAACCACCCGCCAAAGCGATCTTGGCGCGGTGGTCGCGAAAGGTGGCCTCGGCGCCCCGGGTTTCCAGGGTCACGTTGTAATCTTCCTCGCCGCAGCCGCCCGAGATGCAGGACTGGGTGAAGTGACAGTTCAGCACAAGCGCGCGGTCGGGGTGGATCGTCTCGGCCTGCACCGGCGCGGCCAAAAGCAGCGCTGCCAGAAGGGGCGTTTTCATCTCAACCCCCCAGGAAGGTGCGGCGGACCTCGGGATCGGCCATCAGCGCCGCCCCGGTGTCGGTGTATTTGTTCGCGCCCTGCACCAGAACATAGCCCTGATCGGCGATCTCGAGCGCCTGACGGGCGTTCTGCTCCACCATCAGGATCGAGATTCCGGTCCGCGCCACCTCGATGATCCGGTCGAAAAGCTCGTCCATGACGATCGGCGAGACCCCCGCGGTGGGTTCGTCCAGCATCAATAATTTGGGTTTCGTCATCAGCGCGCGGCCGACGGCGACCTGCTGGCGCTGCCCGCCTGAAAGCTCCCCGGCGTTCTGGTGGCGCTTTTCGCGCAGGATCGGGAACAGCTCATAGACCTGCTCCATCGTGTCGCGAAAATCATCCTGCCGGATGAAGGCGCCCATTTCCAGGTTCTCTTCGACCGACATCGTCGGGAAGACGTTGTTCACCTGCGGCACGAAGCCCATGCCTTTCTTCACCCGTTCCTGCGGGGAAAGCGCGGTGATGTCCTCGCCATCCAGCGTCACCCGGCCGCCGCGCAGACGCAGCATGCCGAAGACCGCCTTCATCGCGGTCGATTTGCCCGCGCCGTTCGGGCCGACGATCACCGCGATCTGGCCCTTTTCGACCTTGAGCGTGCAACCGTGCAGGATGTCGGCGGCGCCATAGCCGCCGGTCATCTCGGAGGCGTCGAGAAAGCTCATTTTTGCGCCTCCGCCTTGATCTTGTTCTTCAGCCCGCGGCCCAGATAGGCCTCGATCACCGCTTCGTTCTGCATGATCGTGGCCGGGCTGCCCTCGGCCAGCACCTTGCCCTCGGCCATGACGATCACCGGATCGCACAGGCGGCCGATGAAATCCATGTCATGTTCGATCACGCAGAACGTGTAGCCGCGTTCCTTGTTCAGCCGCACGATCGCATCGCCGATCGTGTTGAGAAGCGTGCGGTTCACCCCGGCGCCGACCTCGTCCAGAAAAACGATCTTCGCCTCGACCATCATCGTGCGGCCGAGTTCCAGAAGCTTCTTCTGGCCCCCCGAAAGGTTTCCGGCGCGTTCATCCCTGAGGTGCGAAATCGTCAGGAAGTCAAGGACTTCATCGGCTTTCTTCAGAAGGGCCGCCTCTTCCTCGGCGATCCTTCCGCGGCCGAACCAGGCGTTCAGAAGCCGCTCGCCCGACTGGCCCGAGGGCACCATCATCAGGTTTTCCCGCACCGTCATCGTGGGGAATTCATGCGCGATCTGAAACGTGCGCAACAGCCCCTTGTGAAACAGCTCATGCGGTTTCAGGCCGGTGATGTCCTCGCCCGCCATCGTCACCCGCCCCGAGGTGGGCTTGTGCACCCCGGCGATGACGTTGAAAAGCGTCGACTTGCCCGCGCCATTCGGACCGATCAACCCGGTGATCGACCCCTTGGCGATGTCTAGCGAGGCACCGTCGACGGCGTGAAAGCCGCCAAAGTGCTTGTGCAGGTTCTCGACCCGGATCATGAAGTCCCCTCGGTGGCCCCGAAGGGCCGGTCTCTGTGCCGTTTTCGGCTTTGTTTTCAAAGGAAACAGCCCGGATTTCTCCGGGCTGCTTCGATCTCTTTCGAAACCTCAGCGGTATTTGACGGTTTCGATCTTGTCGTCCTTGATCTCGATTTCGCGGAAGGTGCCGGCGGATTCGCCCGCGCCGATCAGCTCGACCGAGGTCGCGCCCTGATAGTCGATGTCCTGACCGGCGGCGATCAGGTCCAGCGCCTTGCCCAGCTCGCCGGGAAGGATCTTTTCGCCCGGAGCATTGGCGACATCCATCACCTTGCCCTTGTAGACGGCCGGATCGGTCGAATTGGCGGCCGCCATCGACAGCAGGATCAGCGAGGCCGCATCATAGGCCTCGCCCGAATAGACGCCGGTGCCGTCAAAGCCCGCGGCGGTCGCGAGGGCGAGGAACTTGTCCTTGCCTTCGCCTTCCGACGACGGCATCTGGCCGAAGGAGCCGTTCACTTCCTTGCCGAAATCGGTCTCGAGCTTGCCGCCGACCATGCCGTCGGGGAAGACGAAGGTCGAAAACGCGCCGGTGTCGAGCGCGCCGCGCAGGATGCCCGAGCCGCCCTGATCGACATAGCCCGCGATCACCAGCGCTTCGCCGCCGGCCGAGGCCAGCGAGCCGACTTCGGCCGAGTAATCCGGCTTGCCGTCGTCATGCGCGGTATTGATCGTGACCTTGCCGCCCTTGGCTTCGAAAGCCGCGGCGAAGCTGTCGGCCAGGCCCTTGCCGTAATCGTTGTTGGTATAGGTCAGCGCCACCGATTTGATGCCGTGTTCCATGATGATGTCGGTCATCACTTCGGACTGGCGCGCATCCGAGGGCGAGGTGCGGAAGAACAGGCCGTTGTCCTCGAGCGACGACAGCGCGGGCGAGGTGGCCGAGGGCGAGATCATCACGATGCCCTTCGGCATGGCGACGTTTTGCAGCGAGGCGACGGTTTCGCCCGAGCACATGCCGCCGACGATCCCCTTGACGCCATCGGCGGTGATCAGTTTTTCGACGGTGGCCGAGGCTGCCGCCGAGTCGATGCAGGTGCTGTCGCCCCGCACGCCCACGACGGTCGCGCCGCCCATGAACTTGCCCGAGTCGCTCACTTCCTTCATCGCCAGTTCGGCACCCTGCGCCATCGCGGGCGACATCGATTCGAGCGGACCGGTGAAGCCGAGCGAGATGCCCAGTTTCACTTCGTCGGCAAAGGCACCGCCAGCGGTCAGCGCCAGCGTGGCACTTGCCAGGAGAAGCTTCTTCATGTGTTCACTCCCAAGTTGGAACATTGTCCTGGCGGCGCAGGTTAGAACCGGAAACTGGAAAAGAAAATAGGCCAGTTGGTCAAGTTTCGGTCGGAACGGGCCTGTTTTGCGCAACATTCTGACGCATCAGTCAAGAAAATCCGCGTCGAGCCCCTCCAACGCGGTTTCCGCGAAGATTTCAGCCGCCTCTTCCTCGCCCCCGCCCGAGGTGCCGCGTTCGCGGTAGGGCGTGGTCTGGTAATGCGCGCGGTAGCATTTCGAGAAATGCGAGGGCGAGGCGAAGCCGCAGGCCAAGGCCACGTTGATCACGCTCATTTCCGTTTGCATCAACAGGTTGCGCGCCTTTTGCAGGCGGATCTCCATGTAATAGCGCTTCGGCGAGCGGTTCAGATAGCGGCGGAACAGCCGTTCCAGCTGGCGGGTGGACATGCCCACATCCTCGGCCAGTTTCGCCGGGCTGATCGGCTCTTCGATATTCGCCTCCATCTGGCCGATCACCTGGGCCAGTTTCGGATGGCGCACGCCGATCCGGGTCGGAATCGACAACCTCTGCGTGTCCTGGTCGGTGCGGATCGAGTTGTAGATCAACTGATCGGCGACCGTATTGGCCAGACCCTCGCCATGATCGCGGGCAATCTGCTTCAGCATCAGGTCGATCGAGGCCGTCCCCCCGGCCGAGGTCAGCCGGTTGCCGTCGATCACGAAGACCGATTTCGTCAGCTTCACGCCTTCGAAATCCTCAAGGAAGCTGTCCTGATTCTCCCAGTGGATGGTGGCGCGCTTGCCTTCGAGCAGACCGGCCCTGGCCACCGCCCAGGCGCCGGTGCACAGGCCGCCCACCGCCGCGCCGCGCCGGGCCTCGCGGCGCAGCCAGTTCAGGATCGGCTTCGTCGTCGCCTCGGCCACATCGATGCCGCCGCAGACCAGCACGGTGTCATCGCGCGAGATCTCGTCCAGCCCCATGTCGACGCGCAACACCGTGCCGTTCGAACAGGTGACATCCTGGCCGTCGTCCGAGGCCAGTTTCCAGTCGTAAAGCTTTACCCCCGAGACCTGATTGGCCAGTCGCAGCGGCTCGATCGCGCTGGCAAAGGCCATCATGGTGAAGCGGTCGAGCAGCAAAAACACATAGCGGCGCGAGCGTTCGGGCGCGGTCAGGCGCACGGTGCCCTGCGACGGCGCGGGACGAGTATGGGTGCGGGGGGTGGTCGAGGGGAGGCGCATTTTTGCGACGTCTTTCATGTCGTTTCATGCACGAAATCAGGCTTTGCATCGCAGCGCAAGGGGGCCTTTGGGGCAGGGCAAGGAGCCTGCCAGCCCGGGCACCAAGGCCGAAAAACGGGTTTGTTCTATTTCACGCATCGCTTTATAAGGCCGGGCGACGAAAAGCCCCGAAGGGAGTGGACTATGGCCAAGGCATGGATGAAATCGGACTGGCGCGCGAAGCCGCGGGTGCAGATGCCCGATTATCCCGACGCTGCGGCCCTGACCGCGGTCGAGGCGCAGCTGGGCAAGATGCCGCCGCTGGTCTTTGCCGGCGAGGCGCGCAGGCTCAAGGCCGATCTGGCCAAGGCCGCGAAGGGCGAGGCCTTCCTGTTGCAGGGCGGCGATTGCGCCGAAAGCTTCACCGAATTTTCCGCCGACAACCTGCGCGACACCTTCAAGGTGCTGCTGCAGATGGCGATCGTGCTGACCTGGGGCGCGAAGGTGCCGGTGATCAAGGTCGGGCGGATGGCGGGGCAATTCGCCAAGCCGCGTTCGGCGCCCACCGAAATCATCGGCGGTGTCGAATATCCGAGCTACCGCGGTGATATCGTGAACGGGTTCGAGGCGACGCAGGAAGCCCGGCTGCCCGATCCGAACCGGATGCTGCAGGCCTATACCCAGGCGGCCTCCTCGCTCAATCTGCTGCGGGCGTTTTCGACCGGCGGCTATGCCGATATTCACCGGGTGCAAAGCTGGATTTCCGGCTTTACCGACGAGGCCGATGCGGCGCGCTATCGCGAAGTGGCCGAGCGGATCTCGGATGCGATGGATTTCATGACCGCCGCGGGCGTGACCTCGGAAACGGCGCATCAGCTGGGCAAGGTGGATTTCTACACCAGCCACGAGGCGCTGCTGCTGGAATATGAAGAGGCTTTGTGCCGGATCGACAGCACGACCGGGCTGCCGATCGCGGGCTCGGGGCATATGCTGTGGATCGGCGACCGGACCCGGCAGGTCGATGGCGCCCATGTCGAATTCTGCCGCGGCGTGCAGAATCCGATCGGGCTGAAATGCGGGCCCTCGACCACCGAGGAAGATCTCAAGCTGTTGATGGCGAAGCTCAATCCGCAAAATGAGCCGGGGCGGCTGACGCTGATCGCGCGCTTTGGCGCGGGCAAGGTCGGCGAGCATCTGCCGCGGCTGATCCGCACCGTGCAGGCCGAGGGGGCGCAGGTGCTTTGGACCTGCGATCCGATGCATGGCAACACGATCAAATCGGCCTCGGGCTTCAAGACGCGGCCGTTCGATTCCGTGCTGCGCGAGGTGCGCGAGTTCTTTGCGATCCACAAGGCCGAGGGCACGATCCCGGGCGGCGTGCATTTCGAGATGACCGGCAAGGATGTGACCGAATGCACCGGTGGCGTGCGGGCAGTGTCCGATGAAGATCTGTCGAGCCGCTATCACACCGCCTGCGATCCGCGGCTGAATGCCAGCCAATCGCTGGAACTGGCCTTCCTTGTGGCCGAGGAACTGCAGGACCTGCGCGTGATGAAAAAGGCGGCGGGGCTTTAAGATCGCCCCGCAAGTCCCTGGTTCAAAAGAAAAGGCCCGGCAATGACGCCGGGCCTTTTTCTTGCGGGGATCTTACTTCACCACCCGGAACATCGCCCGGCGTTCCTCGGGCGTCATCGCCGAAACCGGCTGCCGCGGCGGCTGCGCCACCGGGGTCTGGGAGGCGGGGGTCTGGGCGGCGGGCGCGGGGGCGAGCGTCGGCGTTTTCGGCGCGTTCAGATGCGGCAGGCGCTTGCCCAGGCCGAAGGCCTCGGGACGGACCGGCGCGGGCAGCGGCGCGGCAGAAGCGCAGGGCGTGATCGGCTGCACATGCGCGGCATCGACAAGGAACCGGCGCGGGGTGCGGCCGATGCCCTGGCCTTCGCCGACCAGACAGCCAAGGATGCGGGTCACATCGCCCATGTCCGATGTCATCGGCAGCAGCAGCAGCCGCGCCGTCATCGGCGGCTTGCCGATCCCGGCCTCGGCGGTCAGCACCAGTTCCGCGATGGCGGGGCCCTGAAACACCGCCTCGGTCGCGTCGGCCACGCGCTTGCGGCCCTCGGGGGTGAACATCGCGGTCAGCGGCATGCCGCGGATTTCCATCCCCATCAGATCGTTCAGATGCATGCCGGCCAGACGGAAGCGGCCCATGCCGGGGGCGACGCGTTCGAGGATGAAGGCATATTCGAGCGCGTTTTCCAGACCGCGCGGGTCGATGTCGGCCCGGGCGGGCACGTCGCGACCGGCGCGCAGCCCCTCCCAATAGGCCCGCATCTGCGCCACGATGCGCCGCCCGACGCCAGCCTGCCCAAGCCGTGCCACTTTTTCAACTGTGTCGAAGTCGCGGTCCATCGTCATTCTTCCCGTGTTTGCGGCCGCAGCCGCGCCATCCCGATGCAGCTTGCGGCTGCGACTGTCCCCGCAGCCCGAGGCTGCTGTCCCCTGCACCCCCGGCCTTTGGCGTTCCGGGTCTTTTGGTTGACCCCGGGAGTGAAATGCTTACTGAAGTCTTAATACGCCTTTTTTCGGCCACATGGGGAACTAAAGTCTTAAATGGTTAAACCTGTCTCTATCGCCCGCACGCCGCAAGGCCCGCTCTCGATGACCGGCTTTGCCTCGGTTTCTGGCTCCGGCCATGGTCACGACTGGGTCTGGGAAATCCGCTCCGTCAATGGCAAGGGCCTGGATCTGCGGCTGCGCCTGCCCGAGCTGGAGGGGCTGGAAGCGGCGGTGCGAACGGCGTTGACGCAGCGGGTCTCGCGCGGGAATATCCAGCTTTCTCTTAAGCTTGCGCGGGGAAGTGGGGCAGAGCGGCTGCGCCTTTCCGGCCCGGGTCTGGCGGCGGCGCTGGCGGCGCTGCGCGAGGTCGAGGAAGCGGCGCGGCTGAACGGGGTCAATCTGGCGCCCGCCCGGGCCACGGACCTGCTGTCGCTGCGCGGCGTGCTGGATCAAAGCGGTGCCGAGACCGAGGAACAAGGGCCGCTGCGCGACGCGCTGCTGACCGATCTGGACCGGCTATTGGTTGATTTTCTGGCAATGCGTGCGGCGGAAGGCGGGCAGCTTGGTGGCATAATTGTGGCGCAGATCGACAGAATCGCCGACTTGACCGAGCGCGCGGCCGAAGTGGCCGCGGCGCGGCGGCCCGAGGTGGCGGCGGCGCTGCAGGCGGCGCTGGCGCGGGTGCTGGAGACCGGGGGCGATCCGCAGCGGGTGGCGCAGGAGCTGGCGCTTTTGGCGGTCAAGGCCGATGTGACCGAGGAAATCGACCGGCTGCGGGCGCATGTGGCGGCGGCGCGGGCGCTTTTGACTGATCTTGGGCCGATCGGGCGCAAGTTCGACTTTCTGACGCAGGAATTCGTGCGTGAATCGAATACGCTGTGCTCGAAATCGGGATCGACCGCGTTGACGGCGATCGGGCTTGACCTGAAACATGTGATCGACCAGATGCGCGAGCAGATTCAGAACGTGGAGTAAGTCATGGCCGAGATGCGGCGCCGGGGCCTTTTGATCATCCTGTCCTCGCCTTCGGGGGCGGGGAAGTCGACATTGGCGCGGCGGCTGATGGCCTGGGATGCGTCGCTGTCGTTTTCGGTCTCGGCGACGACGCGCAACCCGCGCCCGGGCGAGGAAGACGGGCGCGAATATTACTTCCGCAACCGTGCCGAATTCGAAGCGATGGTGGCGGCGGGCGAGATGCTGGAACATGCCGAGGTTTTCGGCAATCTTTACGGCACGCCCTCGGCCCCGGTCGAGGCGCGGCTGGCCGAGGGGCGGGATGTGATCCTCGACATCGACTGGCAGGGCGGGCAGCAGGTGCGGCGCTCGAAGCTGGCGCAGGATGTGGTGTCGATCTTCATCCTGCCGCCCTCGATCGCCGATCTGGAGCGCCGGTTGCGGATGCGCGCGCAGGACAGCGACGCGGTGATCGCCGGGCGGATGGCGAAAAGCCGCGACGAGATCAGCCATTGGGGCGAATATGATTACGTGGTGATCAACCGCGATATCGCGGCCTCTGAGGCCGAGCTGGTGACGATTTTGCAGGCGGAACGGGCACGGGCGGTGCGTCAGCCGGGGCTGACCGAGTTCGTGCGCGGGCTGAACAGGGAGTTCGAGGCACGATGATCTATGCGCTTGACGGGGTTGCCCCGGTGCTGGGGCCGGATGTCTGGGTGGCGCCCGATGCGAATGTGATCGGGCGGGTGGTGCTGGAGGAGGGCGCCTCGGTCTGGTTTGGCTGCACTTTGCGCGGCGACAACGAGGAGATTCGGGTCGGGGCCGGCACGAACCTGCAGGAAGCGGTGATCTGCCATACAGACATCGGCTTTCCGCTGGTCATCGGGGCGCATTGCACCATCGGGCATCGGGCGATGCTGCATGGCTGCACGATCGGCGAGGGCTCTCTGATCGGGATGGGGGCCATTGTGCTGAACGGCGCGAAGATCGGCCGGGGCTGTCTGATCGGCGCCGGGGCTTTGATCACCGAGGGCAAGGAGATCCCGGACGGATCGCTGGTGATGGGGGCGCCGGGCAAGGTGGTGCGGATGCTGGACGCGGTGGCGCAGGCGCGGCTGTTGCAATCGGCCGTGCATTACCGCGCCAATGCGGCACGGTTCGCCCGCGGGTTGACGCCGGTCTGATCAGTTCCACGCGGGCGGCACTTCGAGGATGTCGAAATCGCGCGGCCCCCAGATCTGCCGCACTTCGGCGCAGACGATCGCGGTATTGGGCAGGGGCGGCGAATAGGCCCGCAGCGGCCCCTGATAGCCAAGCCGGTCCAGCAGACGGGCAAGGTCCAGAATGTCATGCCCCGGGCTGAACAGCGGCGCAAGCACGACATCGGGGCAGACGCGGGCCAGCATCTCGGCGTCGATCATGGCCAGCCGCGCGATGGTGATCGAGGCGCCCTGCACGCCGCGCAGCGCACGCGGCAGGGATTGCGACGGATCGACCACCAGAATGCGGCGCCCGGCCAGCGACAGCTCGGCGGGGTCAAGACGTTGGCTGCCTTTTGGTGCATCAATCGGCGGGGGCATCGTTCCATCCGGTATTGCGATGGAACCCCATCGCTTATGACACTTTACTCCGCGAATTGTGCAAAAGCTTAGCCCCCCTGGCTTTTGCATGCGGCCTTGAACTTGCGTATCGTTTCCCCGAAGCTTGTTCGGGTCAAGCATTGGAAATGTCAGGGTGACCGAAAAATGGCGGATTCGTCAACAATCTCCTTGGCTGAAACGTTACCGTTTCCGATTCTGCTCGTGTCTCCCGCGCAGCGGGTGCTGCATGCCAATTCCGGCGCCGAAACGCTGCTGGGGACGGGGCTGGTGGGGCGGACGCTGGTGACGGTGCTGCGCCAGCCCGCGCTGATCGAGGCGGTCGAGGCGGTGCTGGACGGGCAGGGACGGCAGCAGGTGCGGCTGCGGCTGGGCAGTCAGGGGCGGGAGGCGCAGGTGCTGGTCACGGTCGCCGCGCTGGCCGAGGGTTCCCTGGTGCTGACCTTCGAAGATCGCACCGCGGTCGAGACGGCCGAGGCGATGCGGCGCGATTTCGTCGCCAATGTCAGCCACGAGCTGCGCACGCCGTTGACAGCGCTGATGGGCTTTGTCGAGACGCTGCGCGGTGCGGCCAAGGATGATCCGGTGGCGCGCGACCGCTTTCTGGCGATCATGGAACGGGAGGCCGGGCGGATGAACCGGCTGGTCGGCGATCTTCTGTCGCTCAGCCGGGTCGAGGCCGAGGAGCGGCGGCGGCCGACGACGGGCACGGATCTGGGGGCGGTGCTGCGCGGCGCGATGCAGGCGCTGGCGCCGCTGGCCGAGGCGCGGCAGGTGCAGCTGCTTCGCGAGGGCTTGACCGAGGGGTTGAAGATCCCGGCCGATCCCGACCAGCTGACGCAGGTTTTCACCAATCTGATCGAGAATGCGATCAAATACGGCGGCAGCGGCGGCGAGGTGAGGATTTCTGTCGATAAGATCGATTATGAGCCGGTTCTGCGGGGCGCGGCCTTGCGGGTCGTGGTGGCGGATCGCGGCGAAGGCATCGATCCGATCCATTTGCCGCGGCTGACCGAGCGGTTCTATCGCATCGACACCCATCGCTCGCGGGAACAGGGCGGTACCGGGCTGGGGCTGGCGATCGTCAAGCATATCGTGCTGCGCCATCGCGGGCGGATGAAGATCGAAAGCGAAAAGGGACAGGGCAGCCGGTTCCTGATCCTGCTGCCGGTGTCCTGATCCCGAAGGGGGGTGCGGGGCAGCCCGTTCGACGGGAAAGCCTTCCACCGGAGTTCTGTCACATCCCGTCTCTCTCCAGGATATTTGCCGCAAGATCAAGGGGATGGAGTATGTTCCTTATCCGTTCCAGGCGCATCAGCGCAGCCAGAGCACGCCATTCGGGCCAAGCTGAACGGTGCCATCCCTGATCGTTGCCGCCACGACCGGCCCGGTCGGCGTGCCGATCATCCCGCTGAGCGTCACCGGATCGGGGCCGAGATTGAACAGGCAGGTCAGGCTTTCGGTGTCGGTCTCGCGTCGGAAGCCCAGCACCGGATCGGGCAGGTCGAGGAAGCGGGTGCGGCCGGTCCGCAGCGCGGCATTGCTGCGGCGGAAGGCCAGAACGGCGCGGTAATGATGCAGCACCGAGGCGGGATCGGCTTCCTGCGCCGCGACATTGCGGGCCAGCTGCGGGGCCTTGACCGGAAGCCAGGGCTTGACGGTGCTGAAGCCGCCCTCGGCCGTGCCATCCCAGACCATCGGCGTCCGACAGCCATCGCGCCCCTTGTTTTCCGGCCAGAAGCGCAGCCCGGGCGGATCGGTGAGTTCGGCATACGCGAGCTCGGTTTCGGTCTGGCCCAGTTCCTCGCCCTGATAGAGCCCGATCGTGCCTTCAAAGGAGGCCAGCATCGAAATGGCCAGTTTCGCCACCGCATCCTGTTGGCCGTGTTTCGCCCAGCGGGTGACGTGGCGATTGACATCGTGGTTGGAGAAGGACCAGGACGGCCAGCCGTCGGGGGCCGCGCGGAAAAAGCCGTCAAGCACCTTGCGGAAATGCGCCGGGGCGAATTTCGGCCCCAGCATGTCAAAGCTGTAGGCCATGTGCAGATGCGCCGCCCCGGAGGTGTATTCGGCCATCAGGGGCAGCGCGCGATGGGGGACTTCGCCGATCTCGCCGACCATGCAGCGGTTCTCGTACTGATCCAGAAGCTTGCGCATTCGCGCAAGGAAATCAAGGTTTTCCGGCCGGTTCTTGTCATGGGCGTGATCTTGCATGTCATAGGTCGAGACCGGCGGCCAGCGCTCCGGATCGGGGGGCATCGGCGGGTTGTCGCGCAGCGCGCCATCGTGGATGTAGTAGTTCACCGTGTCGAGCCGGAAGCCGTCGACGCCGCGGTCGAGCCAGAACCGCAGCACATCAAGCATCTCGTCCTGGACCTCGGGGTTGCGCAGGTTCAGATCGGGCTGCGAGATCAGGAAATTGTGCAGATAATACTGGCCGCGCTCGGGCGCCCATTCCCAGGACGATCCGCCAAAGACCGACTGCCAGTTGTTCGGCGGCGATCCGTCGGGCTTCGGATCGGCCCAGACATACCAATCGGCCTTGGCGCCACGCTTTTTCGAATCGGCAAACCAGGGATGGCGGTCCGAGGAATGGCTGAGCACCTGGTCGATGATCACCTTGAGGCCAAGCTCATGGGCGCGCGCGAGCAGCGCGTCGAAATCCGCAAGCGTGCCGAACACCGGATCGATGTCGCGATAATCCGACACGTCATAGCCCATGTCGTCCATCGGCGAGCGGAAAATCGGGCTGAGCCAGATCGAATCGGCGCCGAGCTTTGCGACATGCGGCAGCCTTTCGGTGATGCCTTTCAGGTCTCCGATGCCGTCGCCGTTCGAATCCTGAAAGCTGCGCGGATAAATCTGGTAGATTACTGCGCCCCGCCACCAATCTCTGCCCATCGTCATCTCCGTGCCACTATATGAAGCAAGCATAGGCGCATTCCTTGCCGCGGCAATGACAGAACGTCCGATGGGGCGGGTTCGGCTTGACGGCGGCGGGGCGGCATCCCATCAAGGGGGTGGGAGAACGAAGAAGGGTTTGACAGTGAGAGATGCAAGCGCGCCCAGCGTCGAGGCTTTCCGGGCGGAAATCCTGCGCCATCTGACCTATTCCATGGGCAAGGATGCGGGCCATGCCTCGCTTTACGACTGGCGCATGGCGCTGAGCCTTGCGCTGCGTGATCACATTGTCGGGCCCTGGTTCGACGCCACCCGGCAAACCTATGACCAGGGCCGCAAGCGGGTCTATTACCTGTCGATGGAATTCCTGATCGGGCGGGTGCTCGAGGATGCCGCGATCAATCTGGGCATGCGGGCGATTGCGCGCGAGGCCATCGAGGGGCTGGGGCAGGACTGGCATCAGGTCGTCGAGGACGAACCGGATGCGGCGCTTGGGAACGGCGGTCTGGGGCGGCTTGCGGCCTGTTACATGGAAAGCATGGCAACGCTGGGCTGTGCCGGTTATGGCTATGGCATCCGCTACGAACACGGGCTTTTCCGGCAGTGGTTCGATGCCGGTCGGCAGGTGGAGACCCCCGAAGACTGGCTGAAGCAGCGCCACCCCTGGGAATTCGAGCGGCCCGAAGTCTGCTATGAGATCGGCTTCAAGGGCACGGTCGAGATCGTGAACGGCAAATCGGTCTGGGCACCGGCGGAAACGGTGATTGCCGAAGCTTATGACATGCCGGTGATCGGCTGGCAGGGACGCTGGGCAAACACCTTGCGGCTTTGGGCGGCAAAGCCGACGACGCCTTTCGATCTGGCGCGCTTCAACCATGGCGATTTTGCCGCCGCCGCGGAGCCGGAGGCCCTGGCGCGCACCCTCAGCCGCGTGCTCTATCCCGATGACACCACGTTCCAGGGCAAGGAACTGCGTCTGAAGCAGGAGTATTTCCTGACCTCGGCGGCGTTGCAGGACATCTTGCGCCGTCATTTGACGGCCGGTCTGGCATTGACCGATCTGCCCGATCACGTCGCGATCCAGATGAATGACACGCATCCCGCCATCGCCGGTCCCGAGCTGATCCGGCTGCTCAGCGACGTGCATGGCATGAGTTTCGAAGAGGCGCTGGAGATCGGCGTCAAATGTCTGGGCTATACCAACCACACGCTGTTGCCCGAGGCGCTGGAACGCTGGGCGACCTATCTGATGAGCTCGGTTCTGCCGCGGCATATGCAGATCATCGAGGCGATCGATGCCTGGCATTTGCGGATGAACCCGACGCGACCGCATTATGTGGGGATCGTCAAGCATCACGAAGTGCGGATGGGCGAATTGGCCTTCATCACCTCGCACAAGGTGAATGGGGTTTCGGCGCTGCATACGGAGCTGGTGAAGAAGAACCTGTTCCCCGAACTTGACAAGCTGCATCCCGGGCGGATCATCAACCAGACCAACGGGGTCACCCCGCGGCGTTGGTTGCGCATGGCCAATCCGGCGCTGTCGCGGTTGATTTCCGGGGCGATCGGCTCGGGCTGGGAGGCAGATCTCGATCGCCTGCGCGAACTGGATAAACTGAGTGAAGACAAGACGTTCCGCGACGACTTTGCGAAAGCCAAGCGAGAAAACAAGATCGCTTTGGCGCAATGGATCGCGCAAACACAGGGGGTGGTGGTCAACCCGGACGCACTGTTTGACGTTCAGGTCAAGCGGATCCACGAATACAAACGGCAACTGCTGAACATCCTGCAAACGATTGCCGAATGGCATGTGATCCGCTCCAACCCGACCGCCGAGGTGGTGCCGCGGGTGAAGATTTTCGGCGGCAAGGCCGCGCCCGGATATCAGGCCGCGAAAGAGATCATCCGGCTGATCAACGATGTGGCGCGGGTGGTGAACAACGATCCTTACGTCGGGGATCGGCTGAAGATCGTGTATCCGCCGAATTACAATGTTTCGATGGCGGAACGTTTGATCCCGGCGGCGGATCTGTCCGAACAGATCTCGACCGCGGGTAAGGAGGCCTCGGGCACGGGGAACATGAAATTCGCGCTGAACGGCGCGCTGACCATCGGAACGCTGGATGGCGCCAATGTGGAGATCCGCGACGAGGTCGGGGCGGAGAATTTCTTCCTGTTCGGCCTGACCGCGGAAGAGGTGGTGGAGCGGCGCAAGGATCCCGAACATGCCCGCCATGCGATCCTGAAAAGCCAGCCGTTGCAGGACGTTTTGCAGATGATTGCCGAGGGGCGTTTCTGTCCCGAGGAGCCCAGCCGCTATCACGGTCTTGTCCATAACATGTGGCACAGCGATTATTTCCTGGTGGCTTCGGATTTCGAGGCCTATCGCGATGCGCAGATGGAAGTCGACCAGACCTTTGCCGAGCCGGATCGGTGGTGGCGTATGGCGATCTTGAACACGGCGCGGATGGGGTTTTTCTCCTCCGACCGCGCCATTCGTGGTTACATGACGGATATCTGGGAGACCGAATCCGCCCTTTGAAGGTGAAGGAATGTCGATGATCTTGTCTGCCGAGGCGCTGGCGCTGGCCGAGGGCCGGCATGACGATCCTTTTTCTGTTCTGGGCTGGCATCAGACCCCGGAGGGGGGCCGTGTCGTGGCGCTCGTGCCGGGGGCCGAACACGTCTGGGCAATTTCCCGGGAAACCGGGACGGAAGCTGAGCTTCAACATGTAACCGGCGGACTCTTTTCAGGAAAATGGGAAGGGGGCAGATATCGTCTTCGGGCTCGCAACGCGCAATCCACCTGGGATTTCGAGGATGCCTATGCCTTCGGTCCGGTGCTTGGCGAGATCGACGAATATCTGATCGGAGAAGGGACGCACCGCCGTCTCTGGCAGGTTCTGGGCGCGCATGTGATCTGGCACGAGGGGATCCGCGGCGTGCATTTCGCGGTCTGGGCGCCCTCGGCGCGACGGGTTTCCGTCGTTGGCAATTTCAACATCTGGGACGGTCGGCGGCATCAGATGCGTCGGCGTGGCGCCACCGGGGTCTGGGAAATCTTCGTGCCCGGCCTGATGGCGGGCGAGGTCTACAAATATGAAATCCTGTCGGCCGATGGCGTCGTTCAGCCGCTCAAGGCCGATCCGGTCGGCTTCGGGGCCGAGCATCCGCCGCAGACGGCGTCTCAGGTGCGCGAGCTTGGACTGCATCTGTGGGGCGACGGCGCCTGGATCGGGCAACGCCAGAAGATGCAGGACATTCATGCGCCGATCTCGATTTACGAGGTGCATCTCGGGTCCTGGCGGCGGGTCTGGGACCAGGGGGGACGCCCTCTGAGCTATCACGAACTGGCCGGACAACTGGTCGATTATGTCGTCGAGATAGGGTTCACGCATATCGAGCTTTTGCCGATAACCGAATTTCCCTTTGACGGATCCTGGGGCTATCAGCCGATCGGGCTTTATGCGCCGACCATCCGCCATGGTCGCCCCGAGGAATTCGCGGCCTTTGTCGATGCCGCGCATCGCCGGGGCGTGGGGGTGATCCTGGATTGGGTGCCGGGGCATTTTCCAACCGACGATCACGGGTTGCGCCGCTTTGACGGAACGCCGCTTTACGAACATGCCGATCCGAAAGAAGGGTTCCATCAGGATTGGAACACGCTGATCTACAATTACGGTCGGCGCGAAGTGAAAAATTTTCTGCTGGCCAATGCGCTGTTCTGGCTTGAGGAATATCACCTCGACGGGCTCAGGGTCGATGCCGTGGCCTCGATGCTCTATCGCGACTACTCGCGGCGGGATGGCGAATGGGTGCCCAATATCCATGGCGGTCGAGAAAACCTGGAGGCGATCGATTTTCTGAAAGACGTCAATGCCGAGGCCTATGGCGGCGCCCCGGGGATCATGACAGTGGCCGAGGAAAGCACGGCTTTTCCGGGCGTGACCCGGCCGGTGCATCTGGGCGGGCTTGGCTTCGGCTACAAGTGGAACATGGGCTGGATGAATGACAGCCTGCGGTATTTTTCTCGCGATCCGATTCATCGCCGCTGGCATCACAACGAACTTACATTCGCAAGTTCATACACTTACAGCGAGAACTTTATCCTGCCGATCAGCCATGACGAAGTGGTTCACGGCAAAGGATCGATGCTGGGCAAGATGCCGGGAGACGGGTTGCAGAAATTCGCCAACCTGCGGGCCTTTTATGCGTTTCAATGGGCGCATCCGGGCAAGAAACTGCTTTTCATGGGGCAGGAGTTCGCGCAGGGCCGCGAATGGGCGCATCAGGGGGCCCTTGACTGGCACCTTCTGGACGACCCGCTGCACCGCGGCATGCAGGCGCTGGTGCGCGATCTGAACAAGCTTTACCGCGATACCCCGGCGCTGCATTGGGGCGATTGCGACCCCTCCGGTTTCGACTGGATCGAGGCGGATGATGCCGAAGCCTCGGTTTATGTCTTCGAACGTCGTGCACCGGGGGCGGATCCGGTCGTGGTTGCAGCCAATCTGACGCCTCTCGACCGCACCTATCGCATCGGCCTGCCCCAGGCGGGGACCTGGTGCGAGATCTTCAATTCCGACAGCGGCTATTATGGCGGTGCCAACTGGGGAAATCTCGGCGCGATCGAGGCCGATGAGATCGCCACCGCGCGACGCCCGTTCAGCGCCGAGGTCTATCTGCCACCACTCTCCGTGGTGATGTTCACGCCCGCCTGAGGCGTAAGGGAGGAAAGCATGAAACCGCAACCGAACCAGAGGCTTTCGTCACAGGCCATGGCCTTCGTTCTGGCGGGCGGTCGGGGAAGCCGTCTGAAGGAACTGACCGACCGGCGTGCGAAACCCGCTGTCTATTTCGGCGGCAAGACGCGCATCATCGATTTCGCATTGTCGAATGCGCTCAACTCCGGCATTCGCAAAATGGCGATCGCGACGCAATACAAGGCGCACAGCCTGATCCGTCACATGCAGCGTGGCTGGAACTTCTTCCGCGCGGAACGTAATGAATATCTTGATATTCTTCCGGCAAGCCAGCGGATTGACGAAAGCAAATGGTATCTTGGCACGGCCGATGCGGTCGCGCAGAATATCGACATCATCGAGGATTATGACGTCAAATACGTGATCATTCTGGCCGGGGATCACATCTACAAGATGGATTATGAGGTGATGTTGCTGCAGCATGTGCTGAGCAAGGCCGATGTGACGATCGGTTGTCTGACCGTGCCGCGTGCCGAGGCCTCGGCCTTCGGCTGCATGGCGGCGGACAAGACCGGACGCATCACCCAGTTCATCGAGAAGCCGACCAATCCGCCGGGGTTGCCCGAAGATCCGACCCATTCGCTGGTCTCGATGGGGATCTATGTCTTCGACTGGGTGTTCCTGCGCGAGTTGCTGATCCGCGATGCAGAGGATCCGCATTCCAGCCACGACTTCGGCCATGACCTGATCCCGCAGATCGTGAAATACGGCAAGGCGATGGCGCATCGTTTTTCTGAAAGCTGCGTGACCTCCGGGCTGGAACACGAGCCTTATTGGCGCGACGTCGGCACCATCGACGCCTTCTGGCAGGCCAATATCGACCTGACCGAATTTACGCCGAAGCTTGATCTTTATGACAATGCCTGGCCGATCTGGACCTATGCCGAGATCGTGCCGCCGGCGAAATTCATCCATGACGAAGACGGGCGGCGCGGCAGTGCGGTCAGCTCGCTGATCTCGGGGGATTGTATCGTCTCGGGTTCCGAAGTGCGCAATTCGCTGCTGTTCACCGGATGCCGAGCCCATAGTTGGTCGACAGTTCAACATGTTGTCGCGCTGCCTTATGTCGATATCGGCGAACGTGCCCAGCTGAAGAATTGCGTCATCGACCGCGGCGTGAAGGTTCCGCCGGGGCTCGTCGTCGGGGTGGAACCGGAAGAAGATGCGAAGTGGTTCCGCCGCACTGAGGGGGGGATTGTGCTGATCACGCAAAGCATGCTTGACGCTAGGGCAGCGGCTCTGGACTGAGGCGGCAACAGCTTTGAGTCAAACTGCAACCAGATGCGTATAATCAAGGGGACGGGGATGAAGCGCGTTCTTTCCGTTGCGTCCGAGGCGGTTCCGCTGGTGAAAACCGGCGGCTTGGCCGATGTGGTGGGGGCCTTGCCCGAAGCCTTGGCGGGACAGGGCTGGGATATGCGGGTGATGATCCCCGCCTATCGGGGCGTGCTGGATCGGCTTGGGGCGACGACCGTCGTCCGGAGCGATCCGGACCTTTTTGGCGGACCGGCGGAATTGCATCTGGGCAAGGTCGGGACGATGGCGGTGATGGCGCTGGATGCGCCGCATCTCTATGATCGGGCGGGCGGGCCCTATTCTGATCTCCATGGCGATTTCGGCGATAACGCCGAGAGGTTTGCTGCCTTGTGCTGGGCGGCGGCCGCGGTCTCTCGTGAGGGGCTGGGTGACTGGCAACCGGATGTGCTGCATGCGCATGACTGGCAAGGCGGTCTTGCGCCTGCCTATCTGCGCTATGCAGGCGCATCCCTGCCAAGTGTGATCACAATTCACAACATTGCCTTTCAGGGGCGTGTGGGGGCCGACAAGATGGGAGCCTTGCGCTTGCCGCGCGAAGCCTTCCATCGCGATGGCTATGAGTTCTGGGGGGACATCTCGACCCTGAAGGCCGGGTTGACGACCGCCGATGCGATCACAACCGTCAGCCCCCGCTACGCCGAGGAACTGATGCGCGGTGAATATGGCCAAGGGCTCGAGGGGGTGATCGCCGCACGGGCCGGTGTGGTTGTCGGGATTCTGAATGGCATCGATGATGGTGTCTGGAACCCGGAGACCGACCCGGATTGCCTTTCGTTCTCGGCCACGAACATTTCCGGGAAGTCAAGAAATCGCAAGGCGTTACAGGCTGAATTTCAACTTGAGAAGAAGATCGACGGACCTTTGGTGATCTTGGTGTCGCGGCTGACGGCCCAAAAGGGGATCGACCTTTTGCCGACTGCGATCGAGGCATTGGTCGCCAGAGGCGGGGCGCTTGCCATCCTCGGCTCTGGCGATTCCTGGGCCGAGGATCTCGTGCGCGGTCTGGCCGCGCGCTTCCCCGGCCGGGTCGGAGTTCGGATCGGTTATGACGAGTCGCTGAGCCATCGAATGTTTGCGGGCGGAGATGCGGTGCTTGTGCCCTCGCGCTTCGAACCCTGCGGTCTGACGCAGCTTTATGGGTTGCGTTACGGCTGCCTGCCCCTGGTTTCAGCAGTCGGAGGCCTTGCCGACACGGTGATCGGGGCTTCCCCGGCAAGCTTGGCGGGGCAGGCGGCGACGGGCGTCGTGTTCCATCCGGTCGATGCGTTGGCACTGCGACAGGGGATGCGGCAGCTGTGCAAGCTGCATGCCGATCGCAGGATCTGGACGGCGATGATGAAGCGGGCAATGAAGTCCGATCTTGGGTGGTCGCGTTCTGCCGCACGTTACGCGGCACTTTACGACCGGTTGCTGGCGCAATGAAGATCGGACCGGGAAGGGCAGAGATCCTCGGGGCAATCCCGGTTTTCGGCGGCGTGAACTTCGCTCTGTTCTCCGCCCATGCGGAGAAGGTCGAGCTTTGCCTGTTCGACGGTGACAGCGAGACCAGACTTGTCCTGCCCGGGCGGGCCGGGGATGTCTGGCATGGATTTGTTCCTGGTCTGCGTCCCGGTGCGGAATACGGATATCGCGTCCATGGACCTTGGGCGCCCGAGATCGGGCACCGGTTCAACCCGTCCAAGCTGCTCGTCGATCCCTATGCGCGCGCGTTGACAGGCCCTCTGGTCTGGGGCGCGCCGATGCAGGGCGGCGTCGGTGCGAGCCGACCGGATCGACGCGATTCTGCCGCGGTGACGGCGCGCGGGATTGTCTGCGAGATTCAAAAGCCATTTTGGGATCGGCCCACAAGAACCTGGTCGCAAACAGTTATTTATGAAGCGCATGTGCGCGGACTGACGATGCAGCACCCAGAGATCCCGGTCGCCTTGAGAGGTGGCTATGACGCCGTGGCGGCGCCGCCGATCATCCAACATCTGAAACGGCTTGGCGTCACTGCGCTGGAATTGTTGCCGGTAGCGGCCTTCATCGATGACCGCTTTCTGGTCGAAAAAGGCCTGCGCAATTACTGGGGGTATCAGCCGATCGGATTCATGGCCCCCGATCCTCGGTATGGTACCCGCGAAAGCTTTCGTGCCATGGTCCGGGCTTTGCATGCGGCCGGGATCGAGGTCATCCTGGACGTCGTTTTCAATCACGCCGGCGAGGGTGACGGGGCCGGCCCGACAGTGAGCCTGCGCGGAATTGACAATAATTCCTATTACAGGCTGTCCGAAGGTGGTCGCGCTTATGTCAATGACACCGGAACGGGCAATACGCTCAACCTTGCGCATCCAATGGTTCTGCGTCTGGTGATGGATGCCCTGCGTCACTGGGTCGAGGAAATGGGGGTCGATGGCTTCCGCTTCGATCTGGCCACCACACTTGGTCGGGCCTCCACGGGGGAATTCAAGGAACTGGCCTCGCTGATTTCTGCGATTCGGCAAGATCCGGTTCTGAACGCGGTGAAACTGATTGCAGAGCCTTGGGACATCGGTCCCGGCGGCTATCGCCTTGGCGCTTTTCCGTATCCGTTCGTTGAGTGGAACGATCGCTTCCGCGATGGCGTGCGGCAGTTCTGGCGTGGCGATGCCGGGTTGATTCCGGAACTGGCGCGGCGCGTTGCCGGCTCTGCAGAGATCTTCGATCATCGTGGTCGACCTGCGACGACTTCGGTGAATTTTCTGACTGCACATGATGGCTTCACCCTGCATGATCTTGTTTCCTATTCGGAAAAGCGAAACGAAGCGAATGGTGAAAACAACCGCGACGGTCACAACGCCAATTATTCGCAGGCGTTGCAGGATGCGGGCGCGAAAGCGGCGCGAAAGCGGGCAATGCTGGCGACACTGATGCTGTCGCAAGGCGTTCCGATGTTGCTTGCCGGCGACGAGCTGGGCAATTCTCAAGGCGGCAACAACAACGCTTATGCGCAGGACAATCCGATCGGCTGGATCGACTGGCAGACTGCGGACGAGGCGCTGATTGCCTTTGTGGCGCGCCTCATCCGGCTGCGCCGCGATCATCCTGTGCTGCGGCAGACCCGTTTCCTGCATGCCAAAATCCGCGCCCAGGACGGGGTCCGCGACCTGATCTGGCGGCTGCCCTCCGGTGCCGAGCTGTCGTCGCAAGATTGGCATGATGCCCAGTCGCGCTGTCTTTGTGCCGAGGTGCGGGGGGCTGCCGAGGGCCCCCGGGGTCTTGCCGCGGGCGAGGCGATGTTTGCCATCTTCAACGCCGGGGGGGCGACAGAGGTGCATCTGCCCGAAGGCCAATGGCGGCTTCTGATCGATACGGCCGACCCTGATCGCCCAGAAGCCCCGCATTTTGCCGCAGCGACTTGCGTTGCCGCGCAATCCGTTCAACTGTTCATCCGATCGACTGCACGGCAGGAGCCAAGTCCATGACCACCCATCCGACGCGCCCGTTCGAGGGCCAAAAACCCGGGACCTCCGGGTTGCGCAAGAAAACGCCCGTCTTCATGCAACCGGGCTATCTCGAGAATTTCGTCCAAAGCACATTCGATGCGATCGGCGGTGTCGCGGGCAAGACGCTCGTGCTTGGTGGCGATGGCCGCTATTTCGGCGTCGAAGCCGCTCAGGTGATCCTGAAGATCGCGGCGGCTGGCGGGGCGGCGCGGGTGATCGTGGGGCAGGGGTCCTGGCTCTCGACGCCCGCGGCCTCCAATTTGATCCGCCTTCGCAAGGCCGATGGCGGCATCATCCTCTCGGCCAGTCACAATCCCGGCGGCCCCGAGGAGGATTTCGGGGTCAAATACAACATGGCCAATGGCGGTCCCGCACCCGAAGCGGTGACAGACGCCATATTTGCGCGCACGCAGGTGATAAACTCTTTCGGGAAGCTCGAAGCGCCAGATGTCAATCTGACGATGGTCGGGGAGAGCCGCTTGGGCGAAATGGTGGTGGAAGTTGTCGATCCCGTCTCGGCCTATGCCGACATGATGGAAACCATTTTCGATTTCAAGGCGTTGAGAGGTCTTTTTCACGAAGGCTTCACGATGCGGATGGACAGCATGTGCGCCATCACCGGTCCCTATGCGGTCGAGATTTTCGAAAACCGGCTGGGCGCGGCGAAAGGCACGGTCGTTCACGAACACCCGCTTCCGGATTTTGGCAGCATGCATCCGGATCCGAATCCGACCTGGGCGCATGAGCTGATGGCCGAGATGATGGGGCCCGATGCGCCCGATTTCGGCGCGGCCTCGGACGGAGACGGGGACCGCAACATGATTGTCGGTCGCGGCATCTATGTGTCGCCCTCCGACAGCCTTGCCGTGATCGCCGCCAACGCGCATCTGGTGCCCGGTTACGCGCAAGGTCTGAAGGGGGTGGCGCGGTCGATGCCGACCTCTGCCGCGGTCGATCGGGTGGCGGAAGCCTTGAAGCTGCCGTGCTATGAAACGCCGACGGGTTGGAAATTCTTCGGCAATCTGATGGATGCCGGACGCGTCAGCCTTTGCGGGGAAGAGAGTTTCGGCACCGGGTCCGACCATGTTCGGGAAAAGGACGGGCTCTGGGCGGTGTTGATGTGGCTCAACATCATTGCGGCCCGAAACATGGGCGTGGCCGAGATCATGGCGGACCATTGGGAGACCTTCGGGCGGAACTATTATTCCCGGCACGACTACGAGGCCTTGCCGGTCGATCTGGCCAACGCCATGTTCGGTGATTTGCGCGATCGGCTTTCGTCCCTGAAAGGGACGCAAGTTCAGGGGCTTGTGGTGCAAGATGCAGATGAGTTCAGCTATGAGGACCCGGTCGACGGCTCGATTTCGGCGCATCAGGGCTTTCGCATACTGTTCGAGGGGGGCTCTCGCGCTGTCTTGCGCCTGTCCGGTACCGGCACCGAAGGCGCAACGTTGCGTGTCTATCTTGAACGTTATGTCGCCGGACCGGAGGGCCTGACCGAAGATCCGCAGGTCGCTTTGGCGCCGATCATCGCAGCGACGGAGGATCTTGTCGGGATCAGGGCCCGAACGGGACGGAAAGGCCCGGATGTGATCACCTGACAATCAAAGGCGCCACCTCGAAGAGGTGGCGCCTTTGATCTCACACGAGCAAATCCCATAATCAGTATTATGTAAAATATAGGTGCTGTACGAGATCCGTCATGGGGTCAAAATCGTGCAGCCGATGGTTTTTCGGCTCTCAAGCGCGGTATGGGCGGCGGCGACATCCTTCAGGTCGTAGCGCTGCCCGATCTCGACCCGGATCGTGCCGTCCTGGATCAGATCGAAGATCTCGCGGCTGGCCTGGCGCAGCCAGCCCGGCTGCGCCGTATGATGGAACAGCGTCGGCCGTGTCAGCCGCAGCGAGCCGCGCGCCAGATCGGTGATGCGGAAATCCAGCGCCGGACCCGAGCTTTGCCCGAAACTGACCAGCGTGCCGAAGGTCTCCAGCACCTCGATCGATTTCTTCACCGTCACCGCACCGACCGAGTCATAAACCGCCTGCACGCCCTTGCCATCGGTCAGCCGCATCGTCTCGGCGACGAAATCCGTGGTCTTGTAGTCGATCACCGCATCATAACCATGCGCCAGCGCCAGCGCGCATTTCTCGGGCGTGCCCGCCGTGCCGATCGCCCGCACGCCCTTGTGCTTCAGCCATTGCCCGGCCAGCAACCCGACACCGCCCGCTGCCGCATGCACCAGCACGCAATCCCCCGCAGCCACCGGATAGGAATGATGGATCAGGTAATGCACGGTCAGCCCCTTGAGCATCACCGCCGCCGCGATCTCGTCGCTGATGCCCTCCGGGATCGGCACCAGATCATCGGCCGCGATCACCCGATGACTGGCATAGGCGCCATTGCGCACCGTATAGGCGACGCGCAGGCCCGGCGGCAGATCGACCCCGGGTCCGACCGCCTCGATCACCCCCGCCGCTTCGCCCCCGGGGATCAGATCCGCCGGCACGTCCCAGGGATAAAGCCCGGTGCGGAAATAGACGTCGATATAGTTCAACCCGATCGCGGTCTGGCGCAGCACCACCTCGCCCGGGCCCGGCGGCGGCAGCTCACGGTCGATCCGGCGAAAATTCTCCACCCCGCCCGGGGCGGTCACGGCCATCGCATAGCGCATTGCAGTCTCCTTCCGACAGATGGTCCACGGCCTGAGCCAACCTTGGCCAGTGGACCGTTTGCGCTCACAATGACCCCGCGATCACGATGCGTCAATCATCGGAATCGTTGGGAAATAACTGCCCCGAAGCGCCAGGATCGCCTCCCACAGCCGTTCGGCCACCGGACGCGGCACCTCGTCCTCGCGCCGGACCATGAACCAGTTGCGCACGATCGGCAGACCCGGCGCCGAGAGTTCCACCAGCCGCCCCGAGCCCAGTTCCTCGGTCACCGTATGCAGGCTGAGAAACGCGATGCCAAGGCCCGCCATCACCGCCTGCTTGATCGTCTCGTTGCTTTCCATCTCCATCGTCTCGAAGGCGCGCCCGTCCGCCACCCGGTCCAGCCAGCGCTCCATCAGGATCCGCGTCCCCGAGCCCGGCTCGCGCGTCAGGAACACCTCGTCCAGCAGCGCATCCGCACTGACCCCCTGCCCCAGCAGCCGATGCCCCGGCGGCACGAGCAAGCTATGCGGATGCGGACCAAGCGGCTCGGCCAGCACCGGCGGCCGCCGCGGTGGCCGCCCCATGATCGCAATTTCAAAGGCGCCGCGTTCCAGCCCCTCGATCGTGGTTTCGCGGTTGCCCACCCGCAGCGCCACTTCGATATCCGGGTGCGAAAGACTCAGCGCCTTGACCAGCCTTGGCGCGAAATATTTCGCCGTCGAGACCACGCCCAGCGTGACCCGACCGGTTTTCCCGCGTGATAGCGCTGCCAGATCGGCCCCGGCCTGCGACAAAGCGTCTTCGATCCGCTTCGCCGCCGCCAGCATCGCATGACCGGCATCGGTCAGGTCCGACCCCGCCCCATCCGTCGCCCGCTGCAACAGGCGCACTTGAACTGCATCCTCCAAGCCCTTGATTTGCGTATGAATTGCGGGCGTCGTCAGGCCAAGCGCCTGTCCCGCCGCGGTCAGAGAGCCCCATTTTGCAACCGCTCTGAGCGCGCGCAGTTGCTTCATCGTGATCCCGTCCAGCCGGACCATGTTAAATTTTCCTGAAAGCGAGTTGCCGAATTTCAAATTTGCATGAAACCGCTTTCGGCGCAACGTCCGGCCAACCGAATGAGGAGGAGGCCATGGCGATCGAGCTTGAAGGTCTCGGGCTTAGCCCGGAACTGGCGGATGTGATGACCCGGCTGGCGCGTGTGGGGGCGGATCTGGCCCGCACTATTGCCCGCAACGGGGTGGATGCGGACCTGGCAGCGGGCGTCGGCACCAATGCCGGGGGCGATGGTCAAAAGGCGCTTGACGTGATGGCCGATGACGCCTTCCGCGAGGCGCTGACCGGCACCGCCGTCGCTTATTATGCTTCCGAAGAACAGGACGAGGTGGTGACGCTGGGCGAAGGCACGCTGGCGCTGGCCATCGACCCGCTCGACGGCTCCTCGAACATCGACGTGAACGTGTCGATCGGCACGATCTTCTCGATCTTCCCGGCGACCGACGATCCGAACACCAGCTTCCTGCGCAAGGGCTCGGAACAGCTGGCGGGCGGCTATATCATCTACGGGCCGCAATGCGCGCTGGTCTGCAGCTTCGGGCGCGGCGTGCATCACTGGGTGCTTGACCTCGACAGCCGCAACTTCAAGCGCCTGCCCGACATCAAGATGCTGCCGCAAGACACCTCGGAATATGCGATCAACGCCTCGAACTACCGGCACTGGCCCTCGCCGATCCGCGCCTTCATCGACGATCTGGTGGCGGGCGCCGAGGGGCCGCGCGGGCGCAATTTCAACATGCGCTGGATCGCCTCGCTCGTTGCCGAAACCCACCGCATCCTGATGCGCGGTGGCGTCTTTCTTTACCCGGGCGACGAACGCAAGGGCTATGCCCGCGGCCGTCTGCGCCATGTCTATGAATGTGCGCCGATCGCCTTTCTGATCACGCAAGTGGGCGGCGGCGCCACCGACGGCTGCGAGGACATCCTCTCGGCCCTGCCCGACAAGCTGCATGCGCGCACGCCCTTCGTTTTTGGCTGCGCGGCCAAGGTGGCGCGCGTCACCGCCTATCACGACCTGCCCGGGGAGGAGACCTCGGCACTCTTCAACACCCGCGGTCTTTTCCGGAGCTGATCTCATGTCGAAAAAATATCCCATCATCTCTGTCGTCGGCTCCTCGGGCGCTGGCACCTCGACCGTCAAGGCCACCTTCGACCAGATCTTCCGCCGCGAAGGCGTGCGCGCGGTCTCGATCGAGGGCGACGCCTTCCACCGCTTCAACCGCGCCGACATGAAGGCGGAACTGGACCGCCGCTATGCCGCGGGCGATGCCACCTTCTCGCATTTCTCCTACGAGGCGAATGCGCTGGAAGATCTGGAACGCGTCTTCCGCGAATATGGTGAAACCGGCAAGGGCCGCACCCGGCGTTATGTCCATGACGCCAATGAATCGGCGAAATACGGCGTCGAACCGGGCCATTTCACCGATTGGGCGCCGTTCGAGGAAGACACCGACCTTCTCTTCTACGAAGGCCTGCATGGCTGCGTCTCGACCGAGGACATCAATATCGCCGCCCATGCCGATCTGAAGATCGGTGTCGTGCCGGTGATCAACCTCGAATGGATCCAGAAGATCCACCGCGACCGTGCGCAGCGCGGCTACACGACCGAGGCCGTCACCGATGTCATCTTGCGCCGCATGCATGCCTATGTGCATTGCATCGTGCCGCAATTCTCGCAGACCGACATCAACTTCCAGCGCGTGCCGGTGGTCGACACGTCGAACCCGTTCATCACCCGCTGGATCCCGACGCCGGACGAAAGCCTGATCGTGATCCGGTTCCGCAACCCGCGCGGCATCGACTTCCCCTATCTGACCTCGATGATCCATGGATCCTGGATGAGCCGGGCGAATTCGATCGTGATCCCGGGCAACAAGCAGGATCTGGCGATGCAGCTGATCCTGACGCCCCTGATCGAGCGGCTGGTCCGCGAAGGCCGCCGCGCGCGCGCCTGAAACGACGTGATTTCAAGACATTGGCGAGGTCCGGCAAACCGGGCCCGCCGCTCGGACGAAGGGCTCATCAGGGAGGAGGAGCCATGAAGGATCTGGATATGGCGCAGGAAACGCGGATGGCCAATGCCATTCGGGCGCTGGCGATGGATGCGGTGGAACAGGCGAAATCCGGGCATCCCGGCATGCCGATGGGCATGGCCGATGTTGCCACCGTTCTTTTCAACCGTTTCATGAAAATCGACCCCGCCGCGCCGAAATGGCCCGACCGCGACCGCTTCGTGCTGTCCGCGGGGCACGGCTCGATGCTGCTTTACGCGCTGCACCATCTGCTCGGCTATGCCGACATGGATATCGAGCAGCTGAAGAACTTCCGTCAGCTTGGCGCCCGCACCGCCGGTCACCCGGAATATGGCCATGCGGACGGCATCGAGATGACCACCGGCCCGCTCGGTCAGGGGATTGCGACCGCGGTCGGCATGGCGCTGGCCGAGCGCATGAAGAACGCCCGCTATGGCGATGATCTTGTGGATCATTTCACCTATGTCATCGCCGGGGACGGCTGCCTGATGGAGGGCATCAGCCACGAGGCGATCGACCTGGCCGGGCATCTGGGGCTGGGCCGTCTGATCGTGCTTTGGGATGACAACCGCATCACCATCGACGGCGACACCGATCTTTCGACCTCGACCGATCAGCTGGCGCGTTTTGCCGCCTCGGGCTGGCATGTGCAATCCTGCGACGGCCATGCGCCCAATGACATCGCCGCCGCGATCGAGGCCGCCAAGGCCGACCCGCGTCCCTCGATGATCGCCTGCCGCACCGTGATCGGCTTTGGTGCGCCGAACAAGCAGGGCGGCCATGATGTGCACGGCGCGCCGCTCGGCGCCGAGGAAATCGCCGCGGCCCGGGCCTTCCTTGACTGGCCGCATGCTCCTTTCGAAATCCCTTCCGAACTCACCGCGGCCTGGGGCCGGGTTGCGGCACGGGGGGCTTCGGCGCGGGCAAACTGGGAGGCGCGGTTGCAAAACCACGCTGCCCGCGCCGACTTCATCAAGGCCGAGGCCGATGACACATCGGCCCTGCCCGCCGCCATCGCGGCCTATAAAGCGCGTCTTTCGGCCGACAAGCCGAAGGTCGCGACGCGCAAGGCCAGCGAAATGGCGCTTGAGGTGGTGAACGCCACCCTGCCCCAATCCGTCGGCGGCTCGGCCGATCTGACCGGCTCGAATCTGACCCGGTCGAAGGGGATGGTTTCGGTGAAGCCGGGCGCCTTTGCGGGCAATTACATCCACTACGGCATCCGCGAACACGGGATGGCGGCGGCGATGAACGGCATCGCGCTGCATGGCGGCCTGCGCCCCTATGGCGGCACCTTCATGGCCTTTGCCGATTACTGCCGCCCCGCGATCCGGCTTTCGGCGCTGATGGGGGTTCCCGTCACTTACGTGATGACCCATGACTCGATCGGTCTGGGCGAAGACGGTCCGACGCACCAGCCGGTCGAGCATCTGGCCTCGCTGCGGGCGATCCCGAACCTGAACGTGATCCGCCCCGCCGATGCGGTCGAGACCGCCGAGGCCTGGGAAATCGCCATGACCTCGAAGGCGACGCCGAGCCTGCTGGTGCTGTCGCGGCAGAACCTGCCGACGGTGCGCACCACGCATACGGCCGAGAACCTGACCGCGCGCGGCGCTTATCTGTTGCGCGATCCCGAGGACCGGCAGGTGACGCTGATCGCCACCGGCTCCGAGGTCGAGATTGCGCTCGCCGCCGCCGATCAGCTGGCGAAGGAAGGCATCCGCGCCGCCGTCGTCTCCGCCCCCTGCTTTGAACTTTTCGCGGCGCAACCGCGTGACTATGTGACCAAGGTTCTGGGCACGGCGCCGCGGGTAGGCTGCGAGGCCGCGATCCGGCAGGGCTGGTGCTTGCTGCTCGGGCCGACCGACGCCTTTGTCGGCATGACCGGCTTTGGCGCCTCGGCCCCTGCCCCGCAGCTTTATCAACACTTCAACATCACCGCAGAGGCGATTGTCTCTGAAGCAAAAAACCTGATCTGAGGGAAAAGATGACCGTCAAAGTTGCCATCAACGGTTTTGGCCGCATCGGCCGCAACGTGCTGCGCGCCATCGTCGAATCGGGCCGCACCGATATCGAAGTCGTCGCGATCAACGACCTTGGCCCGGTCGAGACCAATGCCCATCTGCTGCGCTTCGATAGCGTCCACGGCCGCTTCCCGGCGACCGTGACCACCGGCGAGGACTGGATCGACGTCGGCCGCGGCCCGATCAAGGTCACCGCGATCCGCAACCCGGCCGAACTCCCCTGGGGCAATGTCGATGTCGCGCTGGAATGCACCGGCATCTTCACCACCAAGGACAAGGCCGCTGCCCACCTGCAAAACGGCTCGAAACGCGTTCTGGTCTCGGCGCCCTGCGACAACGCCGACAAGACCATCGTCTTTGGCGTGAACCACGCCACGCTGACGGCCGAAGACATGGTCGTGTCGAACGCGTCCTGCACCACCAACTGCCTGAGCCCCGTCGCCAAGGCGCTGAATGACGCGATCGGAATCTCGAAAGGCTTCATGACGACGATCCACAGCTATACCGGCGATCAGCCGACGCTCGACACGATGCACAAGGATCTCTACCGCGCCCGCGCCGCCGCGCTCAGCATGATCCCGACCTCGACCGGCGCCGCCAAGGCCGTGGGGCTGGTGCTGCCGGAACTCAAGGGCAAGCTTGACGGCGTCGCGATCCGGGTTCCCACCCCGAATGTCTCGGTGGTGGATCTGGTGTTCGAAGCCGCGCGCGACACCACCGTTGCGGAAGTGAACGCCGCGATCCGTGCCGCGGCGGATGGCCCGCTGAAAGGCGTGCTGGGCTATACCGACCAGCCGAACGTGTCGACCGACTTCAACCACGATCCGCATTCCTCGGTCTTCCACATGGATCAGACCAAGGTGATGGAGGGCCGGATGGTCCGCATCCTGTCGTGGTATGACAATGAATGGGGCTTCTCGAACCGCATGGCGGATACCGCCGTCGCGATGGGCAAGCTGATCTGAACCAAGCCGGGGGCTCTGCCCCCGGACCCCCGAGGTATTTGGAGCAAGATGAAAAGCTCCGCGAGTTGAGGAAACCAAAATGGCACTGATCACCCTTCGGCAACTGCTGGACCACGCCGCAGAATATTCCTATGGCGTGCCCGCCTTCAACATCAACAACATGGAACAGGGCCTCGCCATCATGGAGGCCGCCAAGGCCGTCGATGCGCCGGTCATCATCCAGGCCTCGCGCGGCGCGCGCAGCTATGCCAATGACATCATGCTGGCGAAGATGATCGAAGCCTTGGCCGCGATCTATCCGGACATTCCGCTTTGCATGCATCAGGACCACGGCAACAACGAGGCCACCTGCATGACCGCGATCCGTCACGGCTTCACCTCGGTGATGATGGACGGCTCGCTGGAAGGGGATGCAAAGACGCCCGCAAGCTACGAATATAACGTCGAAATCTCGGAACGCGTTGCGCGGATGGCGCATTGGGTCGGCGCCTCGGTCGAGGGCGAACTGGGCGTTCTCGGTTCGCTGGAAACCGGCGAGGGCGAGGCCGAGGATGGCCATGGCGCGGTGGGCAAGCTCGATCATTCGATGCTGCTGACCGACCCCGATCAGGCCGTCGATTTCGTCAAGAAAACGCAAGTGGACGCGCTGGCCATCGCCTGCGGTACCTCGCATGGCGCCTACAAATTTTCGCGCAAGCCCGATGGCGAGATCCTGGCGATGTCGGTGATCGAGGCGATCCACAAGAAACTGCCGAACACCCACCTGGTGATGCACGGCTCGTCGTCGGTGCCGCAGGATCTGCAGGACATCATCAACGAATTCGGCGGGGCGATGCCGCAAACCTTCGGCGTGCCGGTCGAGGAAATCGTGCGCGGCATCAAGATGGGCGTGCGCAAGGTCAATATCGACACCGACTGCCGCATGGCGATGACCGGGCAGTTCCGCCGCATCGCCGAGCAGAACAAGGCCGAATTCGATCCGCGCAAATTCCTCAAACCCGCGATGGATGCGATGCGCGATCTGTGCAAGGCGCGTCTTGAAGCCTTCGGCACCGCGGGCCATGCTTCGAAAATCAAGGTCATCCCGATGGATGACATGGCGAAACGCTATGCCAGCGGCTCGCTTGCGCCGAAAACCAACTGATCGAAAGGACCCCTCATCATGGATCAGTCTAACCGTTACGCCCGGCTTGACCTCAAGGAAGCCGATCTCATCGCCGGCGGGCGCCATGTGCTCTGCGCCTATATCATGAAGCCCAAGGCGGGCTACGGCTATCTGGAAACCGCCGCCCATTTCGCCGCCGAAAGCTCGACCGGGACCAACGTCGAAGTGTCCACCACCGACGATTTCACCCGCGGCGTCGATGCGCTGGTCTATGAGATCGACCCGGAAAAAGAGATCATGAAGATCGCCTATCCGGTCGAGCTCTTTGACCGCAACATCATCGACGGCCGGGCGATGCTGTGCTCGTTCCTGACGCTGACGATCGGCAACAACCAGGGCATGGGCGACGTCGAATACGCCAAGATGCACGATTTCTACGTGCCGCCCTGCTATCTGCGCCTGTTCGACGGCCCCTCGATGAACATCGCCGACATGTGGCGGGTTCTGGGCCGTCCGGTGGTCGATGGCGGCATGGTCGTCGGCACGATCATCAAGCCGAAGCTGGGTCTGCGTCCGAAGCCCTTTGCGGACGCCTGCTATGAATTCTGGCTGGGTGGCGATTTCATCAAGAATGACGAGCCGCAGGGCAACCAGACCTTCGCGCCGCTGAAGGAGACCATCCGTCTGGTGGCGGATGCGATGAAACGGGCGCAGGACGAAACCGGCGAAGCCAAGCTCTTCTCGGCCAACATCACCGCCGACGATCATTACGAAATGGTCGCCCGTGGCGAATACATCCTTGAAACCTTTGGCGAAAATGCCGATCACGTCGCCTTCCTCGTGGATGGCTACGTCACCGGCCCGGCGGCGATCACCACCGCGCGGCGCTCCTTCCCGCGGCAGTTCCTGCACTACCACCGCGCGGGCCATGGCGCCGTGACCTCGCCGCAGTCGATGCGCGGCTACACCGCCTTCGTTCTGTCCAAGATGTCGCGTCTGCAAGGGGCTAGCGGAATCCACACCGGCACGATGGGCTATGGCAAGATGGAAGGCGATGCTTCCGACAAGATCATGGCCTACATGCTGACCGACGAGGCGGCGCAGGGCCCGTTCTACCATCAGGACTGGCTCGGCATGAAAGCCACGACGCCGATCATCTCGGGCGGCATGAACGCGCTGCGTCTGCCGGGCTTCTTCGACAACCTTGGCCATTCGAACGTGATCCAGACCTCGGGCGGCGGCGCCTTTGGCCACCTTGACGGCGGCACCGCCGGGGCGAAATCGCTGCGGCAATCCTGCGATGCCTGGAAGGCGGGCGTGGATCTGGTGACCTATGCGAAATCGCATCGCGAACTTGCCCGGGCGTTCGAGAGCTTCCCGAACGATGCCGACAAGCTCTATCCGGGCTGGCGCGTTGCTCTGGGCGTGAACTGAACGCCGTGATAGTCGGGCGGGGGGACACCCCCGCCCCAACCCCTCAGGAGACCGACATGACCTTCGACCGTTCCATCAAGATCGCCCCCTCGATCCTTTCTGCCGACTTCGCCGACTTCGGCCGTGAAATCCAGGCCATCGAGGCGCAGGGCGCCGATTGGGTGCATGTCGACGTGATGGATGGGCATTTCGTGCCGAACCTCACCTTTGGTCCGCCCGCCGTCGCGGCCTTCCGCAAGCATGTGAAAACCGTGATGGACGTGCATCTGATGATCTCGCCGGTCGATGCCTATATCGACGCTTATGCGCAGGCGGGCGCCGATGTGCTGACCGCCCATGTCGAGGCCGGGCCGCATATCCACCGCACGCTGCAGGCGATCCGCGCCGCCGGGATGAAGTCGGGCGTGGCGATCAACCCCGGCACACCGGCCGAAGCGATCGAGCATGTGCTTGATATTGCGGATGTTGTCTGCGTGATGACGGTGAACCCCGGCTTTGGCGGGCAGAAATATATCGACATGACGGCCAAGGTGCGCAAGCTGCGCGCGATGATCGGCGACCGTCCGGTGCATATCGAGATCGACGGCGGCATGGACCCGGTCACCGCGCCCTTGATGGCGGCAGCGGGCGCCGATGTCTTCGTGGCCGGTTCGGGCGTCTTCAAGGGCGGCTCGGTGTCCACCCCCGAGGTCTATGGCAAGAACATCGCCGCGATCCGCGCCGCGGCGCAAGCCGCCCTCTGAGGTTCGCGATGGCCGTATCCCCTCCGGTCTGCGACTTCGGCTGGAAAGCCCCGGATTTCCGCCTGCCCGACACCTCGGGCAGGTTCTGGAGCCTCGACGACATCCGCGGGCCGAAAGGCCTGCTGATCATGTTCATCTGCAACCATTGCCCCTATGTTCAGGCGATCCTCGACCGGCTGCAACGCGATGCCGAGGCGCTGATGGATCTGGGCATCGGCGTGGCGGCGATTTCGTCGAACGATGTCGCAAGCTATCCCGAGGACAGCCCGGCAAACATGGCGCGTCTGGCGGCGGAACGGGGCTTCCGTTTCCCCTATCTTTTTGACGAAACGCAAGCGGTGGCAAAGGCTTACGACGCGATCTGCACGCCGGATTTCTTCGGGTTCAACGCCGAATGTCAACTGCAGTATCGCGGCCGTCTTGACGCGTCGGGCCGCACCCCGGGTCCGGCCGATGCGCGCCGCGAGCTTTACGAGGCGATGCTGAGCGTGGCCGAAACGGGTCAGGGACCGCGGGACCAGATCGCCTCGATGGGCTGTTCGATCAAATGGAAAGAGTGATGGCGCCAGCGCTGATTTTCGATCTCGATGGCACGCTGATCGATTCGGCGCCCGCCATCCACAAGGTCTCGAACGATGTGCTGAGGGCACGCGGCTACGCGCCCCTCGGCCTTGATCAGATCCGCAGCTTCGTTGGGCAAGGCGCCCCTCATCTGGTGCGGTGCCTGCTGACCACCGCGGGCGAAGACCCGGAAGGGCCGCTTTTCGACGCGATCTATGCCGATCTGGTGAGCCGCTATGAGACCGATGTCGAGGGCAACACGCTTTACCCGGGTGTGATCACGGCCTTGCAGCGTCTGCGGGAGATGGGCTGCCCGATGGCGATCACCACCAACAAGCCCTACAAGCCCGCTCTTGCCGCAATCGCCCATGTCGGTCTGACGGATTATTTCCAGCTTGTCATCGGCGGCGACAGCCTGCCCACCCGCAAGCCGAACCCCGAGATGGTGAACGAGGCGCGCAGAGTGTTGCGCCGCCCACACGCGCTTTACATCGGCGACAGCGAGATCGACGCACAGACGGCGCAAAACGCGGGACTGCCCTTCGTGATCTATACCGAGGGCTATCGCAAGACCCCGCTCGACGCGCTGCCCCACGCCGCAAAGTTTCACGATTTCAGCGCCCTGCCGGGCATCGTTGAGGGATGGACATGGAGCTGAAGGCGCTGATTTTCGATGTCGACGGCACTTTGGCGGAAACCGAGGAAGTCCATCGGCAAGCCTTCAACGAGACTTTCGCGGCGCAGGGGCTCGACTGGTACTGGTCGAAGGAAGATTATCGGACGCTTCTGCGCACCACCGGCGGCAAGGAGCGGATGGCGAAACACCGCGAAAATCTGGGTTCCGGGCCTTCGGACGCCAAGATCGCCGATCTGCACAAAGCCAAGACGCAACGCTATGTCGAGATCATCGCTTCGGGGCAGGTCGGCTTGCTGCCGGGCGTCGCGGAGCTGATCGACCGGGCGAAAGCCTCGGGACTTCGCCTCGCCATTGCCACCACCACCACGCGGGCCAATGTGGATGCGCTGATCGCCGCCACTTTCAGCAAGCCTGCCGGGGACATTTTCGAGGTGATTGCCGCCGGGGACGAGGTGGCGCAAAAGAAACCCGCCCCGGATGTCTATCTGCGGGCATTGCAGGGGCTTGGCCTGCCGCCTGCGGCCTGCCTGGCCTTTGAAGACAGCCGCGCCGGTCTTGCCTCGGCCAGGGCCGCCGGGCTTCGGGTCGTCCTGACGCCCTCGGAATACACCCGCGGGGATGACTTTTCCGCCGCGGATTGGCGGATCCCCGATCTGAGCGCCGCCGCGACCCAAGCGATCCCGGAGCTGCCCTGAGCCCCTTGCACCTGCCGGCCGCGCGGTCCAGAGTGGCCGCGGAACTTGCCGGAGGAAGACATGGACCTGCGTACCCTGACGCCCGATTTCGCCGTGGCGCCGCAGATCGCCCTTGACGATATCGCCGAGGCCGCCCGCCTCGGCTTTCGCACGCTGATCAACAATCGCCCGGATGAAGAGGTCGAATCCGGTCTCAATGCCGCGCTGCAGGCCGCCGCCGCCGCCGCCGGGCTGTCCTATGTGCATCTGCCCTATTATCCGGGCGAACTGACCCCCGATCTGATCGCCGGTTTCGAGGCGGCCCTTGCCGCGGCCGACGCGCCGGTTCTGGCCTGGTGCCGGTCCGGGACGCGATCCTCGCATCTGTGGGCCCTGAGCCAGGCCGGACAGCGGCCGCTCGAGGAGATTGTGCAGACTGCCCAAAATGCGGGCTATGATCTCTCTGCCCTTGTGCCGATGCTGCGCGCCAAAGCCGCCGACAGCAGCGGCGTCATTGTGTGAAGATCTAAACTTAAACACTTGGTAAAAAAGCAGAATCGCACAGATCACCCGAAGATGGTGCGATCTGCGACCTTGTGACATGCCACGCGCTGCGGGGCGGAACGGACTTGCGCCGAAGGGTCGACGCATGGCAAAACCGTGATCTGTGCAAGCTTGCGAGGTGTGAGACGCGCGCAATGCTCGATCATCTTGAAAAACTCCTGGTCGCCGATGACATCGCGACCATCTGGAGCATGCATTGTGCGCAGATGGCGAAGTTCGGCTTTGATCGTCTGATCTACGGGTTCACCCGTTTCAGCGCGACGCAGAACCTTGGCTCTCTCGACGACACGCTGATCCTGTCCAACCACGATCCGGCCTATCTGAATTCCTTTCTGGGCGCCGGTCTCTTCTCGGAAGCGCCGATGGTGAAATGGGCCATCGACTCGGTGGGGGCCTGTTCGTGGCGCATGGTCGCCGAACGGATGGCGGCGGGCGAGCTGACCGAGGGCGAGCGCAAGGTGATCGAACTGAACCGCCGCTTTCAGGTGCTGGCGGGCTATTCGATCGGCTTTCCCGACACATCCGCCCGCGCCAAAGGGGCGATCGGCCTCTGCGCGCAGCCCGGCCTGACACAGGCCGATGTCGATGCGATCTGGGACGAACATGGCCGCGACCTGCGGGTGCTGAATTCGATCATGCATCTGAAAATCAGCGCCCTGCCCTTTTCGACCACGCGTCGGCCGCTGACCGCGCGTCAGCGCGAGGTGCTGGAATGGGTCGGCGACGGCAAGACCTCGGCCGATATCGCGCAAATCCTCGGCCTGACCACGGCCACGGTCGAGAAACATCTGCGCCTTGCCCGCGAGGCCCTCGAGGTCGAGACCACCGCGCAGGCCCTGCTCAAGGCCTCGATGCAGAAACAGCTTTTCATCACCTCCGCCCCCTAGCCCGGGCGAGCCATCCAAAAGACTGCGACATTCTGGCATGGTAAGGAATACCTGACTACTCCGAATCCATAGAAATGCCTTAGATACACGTGTTCCGTGAGTGGTGGCTTCGGCCAAGAACGGGGAAGCAGTCGAAGATTGATCCGACGAGATCCCACCCGGTTTTCCGGTACGGCCCAGCGGGTTTATAGTCACCCGTCTGGGCCGTTTCAATTTCATGCATGAAAAATGCATCTCCTGCCGTCACGTCAACGCCCAAAGAACCGCGTCAACGCCGCAACGAAAAACGCCGCCCCGAAGGGCGGCGCTGTCTTTTGCCAAAGGGGCAGCGCTTACGCGCCGACCATCTTCGCCACTTCGGCGGCGAAATCCTCTTCCTTCTTCTCGACGCCTTCGCCCACGGCAAGACGCGCGAAGCCGGTGATTTCCACGCCCGCCTCGGTCGCGGCCTGGGCCACGGTCACATCGGGGTTCATCACGAATTTCTGGTTCACGAGGGTCACTTCCTCGAGGAACTTCTTCATCCGGCCCGGGATGATGTTGTTGTGGATCACCTGCTCGGGCTTCGGCTTGGCCGAGGTGGCGTTCTCTTCCAGCGCCTTGGCGGTCTGCACCTGCAGCTCGCGCTCCAGCACGGCCGGGTCGAGGCTGGCTTCGTTCAGCGAGATCGGCGCGGTCGCCGCGATATGCATCGCGAATTGCTTGCCGATTTCCTGCGCCTTGGCGGCATCGCCCTTCAGCGCGACCAGAACGCCGATCTTGCCCATTTCCGGCGCGGCGGCATTGTGGACATAGGAAACGATGGTGTCGCCTTCCAGAATGTGCAGGCGGCGGAAGGTCATGTTTTCGCCGATGCGGGCGATGGCTTCGCCAAGCACTTCGTCAACGGTCTTGCCGTTCAGCGCCGCGGCCTTCACCACTTCGACCGATTCGCCCACTTCCAGCGCGGTTTTCGCCACGTCGCGCACCAGCGCCTGGAAATCGGTGTTCTTCGCAACGAAGTCGGTTTCCGAGTTGATCTCGATCGCGACACCGCGGCCGGTGGTCACGGCCACGCCGATCAGACCTTCCGCGGCAACGCGGTCGGCTTTCTTCGCGGCTTTCGCCAGCCCCTTGGTGCGCAGCCAGTCGATGGCGGCATCCATGTTGCCGTCGCATTCGGTCAGCGCCTTCTTCGCGTCCATCATGCCTGCGCCGGTGGTTTCGCGCAGTTCCTTCACCATCTGAGCGGTGACAGCCATCGGATCTCTCCTTGGAATGGGGTGAGGGCGGGGTTACCCCCGCCCGATGTCATTTGCGTGACGGCCGGGCTCAGGCCTCGGCGGCAACCTCGACCGGGGCTTCTTCCAGCGCGCCCAGGTCGACACCGGCGGCGCCCATCTGCGCGCTCATGCCGTCCAGCGCGGCGCGCGAGACGAGGTCGCAGTAAAGCGCGATGGCGCGGGCGGCGTCATCGTTGCCCGGGATGATGTAATCCACGCCCTTGGGCGAGCAGTTGGTATCGACCACGGCCACGACCGGGATGCCCAGCTTCTGCGCTTCGAGGATGGCGAGGTCTTCCTTCGACACGTCAATCACGAAGAGCAGGTCCGGCAGACCGCCCATTTCGCGGATCCCGCCCAGCGAGGCCTGCAGCTTGGCCTGCTCGCGTTCCATGCCCAGACGTTCTTTCTTGGTCAGGCCTTCGGCGCCCGAGGCCATGATCTCGTCGATCTGTTTCAGACGGGCGATCGACTGCGACACGGTCTTCCAGTTCGTCAGCGTGCCACCCAGCCAGCGGTGGTTCATGTAGTATTGCGCGCATTTTTCCGCGGCATCGGCGACGGCTTTCGCAGCCTGACGCTTGGTGCCGACAAACAGCACGCGGCCGCCCTTGGCGACGGTGTCCCGGACCACGTTAAGCGCCGCGTCGAGCATCGGCACGGTCTGGGTCAGGTCGATGATGTGGATGCCGTTGCGATCGCCATAGATGAACTCCGCCATGCGCGGGTTCCAGCGTTGCGTCTGGTGGCCGTAGTGAACGCCAGCTTCAAGAAGCTGACGCAGCGAGAAATCGGGAAGCGCCATGGTCCATTTCCTTTCCGGTTTGCGCCTGAGCGGAGGAATTTCAGGGTTGCCCCCAACCGGTGGACCGAACGGGGATGTCTCCCGCCGTCGGCCCGCCTCCGCCTGTGAAGTGCGCGCCCTATAGACCAGCCTTCCCCCTCTGGCAAGCCCCCGCCCCCGTCTTTGGCCAGGGATGCCTCCGGCGGGGATATTTTCGGCACAAGGAATGTCATTTTCTTCGCTTGCCGTTCAACTTGCCTGAAATACCTCGGGGGTGCGGGGGCAGCGCCCCCGTTCTTCGCTTGCACCCGGAAAGGCATCGTAGCACCAAGGGGGACATGAAAGACACTCCCGACATTCTTTGCATCGGCTCGGTCCTGTGGGACATCATCGGCCGCGCGCCGGTGCACATGCGGGCGGGCTCCGACGTGCCCGGGCGGATCACCCGCCTGCCCGGCGGCGTGGCGATGAACATCGCGATGACGCTGACCCGGTTCGGCCTGCGCCCCGCCATCCTGACCGCGATCGGCCGCGACACGCAGGGGGCGGAGCTGGTTCAATCCGCCGAACTGATGGGGATCGACTGCCGCTTCCTCTATCGCTCGGAGGATCTGCCCACAGATCGCTACATGGCGATCGAGGGCGCGAATGGTCTGGTCGCGGCGATTGCCGATGCCCACAGCCTTGAAGCGGCGGGCGACAAGATTCTGCGCCCGCTCGGCGATGGCCGTCTGGGCAGCGCCGCGGCGCCCTGGCCGGGGCCCGTGGCGCTTGACGGCAACCTGACCCAGGCGCTGCTGGCCGAGATCGCGCGTTCGCCGCTCTTCGCCGCTGCCGATCTGCGGGTGGCGCCGGCCAGCCCGGGCAAGGCGGAGCGGCTGGCGCCGCTGCTCTCGCAGCCCAATGCGACGATCTATGTGAACCTCGAAGAGGCCGGGATCCTGTGCCAGCGCAGCTTTGCGGGCGCCGGGGCCGCGGCAGAAGCCCTGCTCGCCCGCGGGGCCCGTCATGTGCTTGTCACCGACGGCGGCAAGCCTGCGGCGGACGGACGGCAGGGCGCGGGTGTCCTCACCGCCGCGCCGCCGCCCGTGCTGGTCACCCGCGTCACCGGCGCGGGCGACACCTTCATGGCCGCCCATCTGGTGGCCGAGCGCGAAGGCGCGGATCGCGAGACCGCCCTTGACCGCGCCCTTGCCGCCGCTGCTCGCTACGTCTCCGGAGACAAACCCATATGACCGCCCTGCCGCTTGCCTTTTCCCCCGAAGTCCGCGCCGCCCTTGACGCGGGCCGCCCCGTCGTCGCGCTGGAAAGCACGATCATCACCCATGGCATGCCCTGGCCGCAAAACCTCGACACCGCGCGCCGGGTCGAGGCCGAGGTCCGCACCGCCGGGGCCACCCCCGCCACGATCGCGGTGATGGGCGGGCGCATCCACATCGGCCTGACCGCGACGGAGCTGGAAACGCTGGCGCAGGCGACGGGGGTGATGAAGCTCTCGCGCGCCGATCTGGCCTTTTGCCTCGCCACCGGGGGCATCGGCGCCACCACGGTGGCCGCCACGATGATCTGCGCGCATCTGGCCGGGATCGCGGTCTTCGCCACCGGCGGCATCGGCGGCGTGCATCGCGGCGCCGAGGACAGCTTCGACATCTCGGCCGATCTGACCGAGCTGGGCCTGACCCCGGTCACCGTCGTCGCGGCCGGGGCCAAAGCCATCCTTGATCTGAACAAAACCCTGGAAGTTCTTGAAACGAATGGGGTTCCCGTAATCGCATTCGGCCAGGACGACTTCCCCGCCTTCTGGTCGCGCAGCTCGGGCCTGCGCGCGCCGCTGCGCGCCGAGACCGCCGCCGAGATCGCCCGAGCGCATCTGCTGCGCGCCCGTCTCGGCCTTGCGGGCGGACAGCTTGTCGCCAATCCGATCCCGCCCGAGGCCGAGATCGCCCGCGAGGACATCCTTCCCGTCATCGAAACCGCTCTGGCCGAGGCCGCGGCACGGGGGATCGCGGCAAAAGCCGTCACCCCCTTCCTGCTCTCCCGGATCTTCGAGCTGACCGAGGGACGCTCGCTTGCGGCCAATATCGCCCTTGTCCTGAACAACGCCCGCCTTGGCGCCGCCATCGCGCGCGAAATCGCGGCCTTGCGGTGACCGGCACATTGCCTCCGCCGCCCGCCGATCCTAACTCTGGTGCAAACACGAGGCCCAGCATGACCGAGCATGATCCGCATCCGACGCCGCAAGAGCAGCTCTCGCTCATGCCGCAGCCGCACAAGCGGGGATTTCTGGCCGGGCTGCGGGCCTCGTTCCTGACCGGGCTGATCGTCATTGCGCCGATTGCCGCGACGCTGTGGCTGATGTGGACGCTGGCGGGCATGGTCGATGGCTGGGTGCTGCCCTTCATCCCGGCGCATATGCGCCCCGAAACCTATGTCGGCACCAATCTGCGCGGCGTGGGGGTGGTGATCTTCCTGCTCTTCACCCTCACGGTGGGGGCCTTGGCGCGCAATTTCATCGGCCGCGCGGTGATCCGCTTCGGCGAGGCGCTGGTGGACCGGATGCCGGTGGTGCGCTCGGTCTACAACGGCGTCAAGCAGATCGCCGAAACCGTGCTGAGCCAGGGCGAGACGAAATTCGACCGCGCCTGCATGATCGACTATCCGCGCCCCGGGCTGAAGGCGATCGCCTTCGTCTCGGCCAAGGCCAAGGGCGAGATCGCGCTGCAGGCCGCGCCGGAAGATCCGCTGATCTCGGTCTTCCTGCCGACGACGCCGAACCCGACCTCGGGCTTTCTGCTTTATGTGCCGGAAAGCCAGATCACCTATCTCGACATGTCGGTCGAGGATGCGGCCAAGCTGATCATCTCGGCCGGTCTCGTCTATCCGTCGGAGAAGAAAGCGGAGCCGTCAGCGAAGACACCGAAAGCGGCGGCCTGAAACCGGTTTCGCCGCGCGCGCGGCGACTCACGGGGGCTCCGCCCCCGCACCCCCGGCGTATTTTGCCAAGGAAAGGCAGGGCCTTCTTCCGCGCTGCCGCGGTCCTTTCATCTTGCCTCAAATACCTCGGGGGTCCGGGGGCGGAGCCCCCGGCGGGTCGCCTCGGGCTTGCCCCGAGGCGAAATCCCTCACAACGCCGTCCAGCCGCCATCCACCGAAATCGTCGTGCCGGTGATCTGCGCCGCCGCCTCGGAACACAGGAAAACCGTCGTCCCGCCCAGCTGCTCGACCGTCGCGAACTGTTTCGAGGGCTGGCGCGTCAGCATCACCTCGCGGATCACCGTCTCGCGGTCCATCCCATGCACCTTCATTTGATCGGGGATCTGCGCCTCGACCAGCGGCGTCAGCACATAGCCCGGGCAGATCGCGTTGCAGGTGATCGGCTCCTCGGCGGTTTCCAGCGCCACCGTCTTGGTGAGGCCGACAATGCCGTGTTTGGCCGCCACATAGGCCGATTTGAACGGCGAGGCGGTCAGCCCATGCGCCGAGGCGATGTTGACCACCCTGCCCCAACCCGCCGCCCGCATCAGCGGCAGCGCCGCCGCCGTGGTGTGAAACGCCGAGCTGAGGTTGATCGCGATGATCGCATCCCATTTCTCGGCCGGGAACCGATCCACCGGCGCCACATGCTGGATGCCCGCATTGTTCACCAGAATGTCGCAGCGCCCCGCCTGCGCCACCAGCGCCCGGCAGTCCGCGCCTTGCGACATGTCCGCCCTGATGTAGCGCGCCGTCACCCCGAATTCGCTCGCCAGCGCCGCGGCCAGGGCGTGATCCTCGGGACGATCGGTGAACGAGTTCAGCACCACATCGGCCCCGGCCCGTGCCAGTTCCCGCGCCACCCCAAGCCCGATCCCCGAATTGGATCCGGTGATCACCGCCGTCTTGCCCTTCAGGCTCATGGTTCCCTCCTCCAGCTGTTGCGCAGAAAGAAGTAACCCCCTCGCACGGTTCCGCAACCGCGAAGAGCGGCGCAAAAAGAAAAAGACGCCCGCGCAAGGCGGGCGTCAAGTCATGAGGCAGGTTTCATACAGGCAAGAAACCTATCGAGCAGTGACCTCTTTATAGACCCGCACGGCGCTGCTTCCAAGGGAAAAGTTTGCCTGGGCTATCGGCAGGCGTTAGCTTGGCGCCTGAAAAGACAGGCAAACGGGAGATTGTTGCGATGCAGGGATCGGTGTTTTTCCGCGCTCTCGCCCTTGTGATATTGGCTTTTGGCGGGGTTTGGGCAGGCTTTTCGGCGCAGGCCGGGCCAATGAGCGGAATCGCCATGCAGGGGCAGCCCGCGCTTGATCCCGGGCGGATGCACCTGCCCTATGCCGAGCCGCAAGCGCCTTTCGGCGGGCGGATGCGGATGGGCGAATCGGGAAGTTTCGATTCGCTCAACCCCTGGATCCTGCAGGGACGCCCGGCGCAGGGGATTTCCGGCTATGTCACCGAATCGCTGATGCTGCGCAGTTTCGACGAGCCCTTCAGCCTTTACGGGCTCTTGGCCGAAACCATCGAGACCGATGAAAGCCGCTCCTGGGTCGCCTTCACCCTGCGCGCGCAGGCGCGGTTTTCCGATGGCAGCCCGGTCACCGTCGAAGATGTGATCTGGTCCTTCGAGACGATTGGCACCAGCGGCGGACCGCGCTATCAGACCGCCTGGAAAAAGGTGAAATCGATCCGCCAGACCGGGCCGCGCAGCCTGCGCATCGATTTCACCGAGCCGAACCGGGAACTGGTGCTGCTGATGGGGATGCGCCCGGTCTTGTCGAAGAAGCAGTGGCAAGGCCATGATTTCGCGTCTGAAATGCAGATGTTCCCGATCGGCTCGGGGCCCTATGTCATCGAAAAGGTCGACATGGGCCGGTCGATCACGCTCAGGCGCAATCCCGATTGGTGGGGCAAGGATCTGCCGATCACCCAGGGGTTGCATCATCTCGATCAGCTGCGCTGGGAGTATTTCGGCGATCAGAACGTGATGTTCGAGGCCTTCAAGGCGGGCGAGATCGACCTTTACCGCGAAACCAATGCCGTGAACTGGGACAGCGACTATGATTTCCCGGCGGTGACCGCGGGGCGGGTCGTCAAGGAAGAGATCGCCCACCAGCTGCCCTCGGGGATCAAGGGGCTGGTGATGAACACGCGCAAACCGATTTTCGCCGATTGGCGGGTGCGGCAGGCGATGATCCTCGCCTTCAATTTCGAATTCGTGAACAAGACCCTGACCGGCGGCCGCGAGCCGCGGATTTCCTCTTATTTCGCCAATTCGGCGCTGGCGATGCCGCCCGGCCCCGCGACGGGCAAGGTGGCCGAGCTGCTCGCCCCCTTCGCGACGGATCTTCTGCCCGGCACGCTGGAAGGCTATGCGCTGCCGGTTGCCGATGGCACGACGCAAAACCGGCGCAACATGCGCGCGGCGTCGCAATTGCTGGAGGAAGCGGGCTGGACCGCGGGCGATGACGGCGTCTTGGAGAACGCCGCGGGCATGCCTTTCCGCTTCGAAATCGTGCTGCAGCAAGGCGCCTCCGAATCGCAGACGGTGGTCGACATCTATCTCGAGTCGCTGCGGCGGCTGGGCATCTTCCCACGGGTGACGGTGGTCGATGACGCGCAGTTTCAGGCGCGCAAGACCGATTACGATTTCGACATGACCTGGATGTTCGTCGCCACCTCGCTCTCGCCCGGCAACGAGCAATATCTTTACTGGGGCGCGCAAGGCGCCGATGCGCCCGGATCGCGCAACCTGATGGGGATGCAGGATCCGGCCGCCGATGCGATGATCGCGGCGCTGCTGGGCGCGCAGACGCCCGAGGATTACACCGCCGCGGTGCAGGCGCTCGATCGGGTGCTGACGGCGGGGCGTTACGTGATTCCGATCTGGTATGCGCCGGTGGCGCGGGTCGCACACAGTCGTGAGCTTCACTTTCCGGCGCGGGGTCCGCTATACGGGGATTGGCCGGGCGTGACGCCCGATGCATGGTGGCATGAGGCGAAGAAATGAAGAAAGCGATCCTTGTGATGGTGCTGGCCGCGGCGCTTGCGGGGTGCAACACGGTTGCGGGCGTCGGCGCCGACGTGACCGATGGCGCGCACAAGGTGCAAAGCTGGTTCTGATCCGCATTCCGCGGCGCAGGCAGAAATTTCCCTTTTCAGACCGCGATTTGCGGCGCAAGATCGAGCCCTGCGGAGGGGCTCGGAGACGGAGGTCGGGATGAAGTGGCATCATGTGCAGGACAACTGGCCTGCCTTCTTCGAGGCGATCATCGACCGTTGGCCCGATGCCGACGAGGCCGAGCTTGACGAGATCGACGGCGATCAGCGCGCCTTCATCGCCTATATCATCGAGCTGACCGGGCAGGAACCCGAGGAAGCCCGGGCCGAGATCCGCGAATGGCTGACCGGCGAATTGCCCTCGGACGTGGTGATGGATCCGCGGCACGACAATCACTCGATCGCCTTGTCGAAAAAATACGTCCCCGAGGGCGAGGACGAATACGACGACGATTCGCGCTTCGGCGACGAGGAATGATCCTGCGCACGGCAAGCTGATCCCGCACCGCTTGCAACCGCAGGCGGCGCGGCTTAGCAAGACGCATGCTGTCGATCCATACCTCCGCCCCGCTTGCCCCGCCGCCCGCCGCCTTCAACATGGCGGCCCATGTGCTTGCCCGCGCAGATGCGCTTGCCGACCGCTCGGCGCTGCAGATCGTCGGCCCTTCCGGGGCCGAACGCTGGTCTTTCGGCCGTCTGGCCGCGGCGGTGCGCGGCACGGGGACCGGGCTTTTGCGCGCGGGTCTCGTGCCCGGCGATCGCGTGCTCTTGCGGCTTGGCAACACGCCCGAATTTCCGGTGGCCTTCCTCGGGGCCATTGCAGCGGGCCTGATCCCGGTGCCGACCTCGGCGCAGCTAACCGGGGAAGAGATCACGAAGATGGCGGCGCAGATCGCCCCGGCCGCGGTGGTGGCCGGAACCGGCGTTTCGCTTCCCGATCATCCGCCGATGATCCTGACCGAAGCCGATCTGAAGCGGTTCGAGACCCTGCCGCCCTGTGATTATGCGCTCGGTTCTGCCGATCGGCTTGCTTATATCATCTTCACCTCCGGCACGTCGGGCTCTGCGCGGGCCGTTTGTCATGCCCATCGTGCGATCTGGGCGCGGCAGATGATGCACGAGGGCTGGTATGGGCTGAGCGGCGCGGACCGCATCTTGCATGCCGGTGCGTTCAACTGGACCTATACGCTTGGCACCGGGCTGATGGATCCCTGGACGGTCGGGGCCACCGCGCTCATTCCTGCGCCGGGGGTCGAGCCCGCCATGCTGCCCTTGTTGCTGCGACGCTTCGATGTGACAATTTTCGCGGCTGTTCCAGGTGTTTACCGGCAACTTTTGAAGCAGCATGCAACGCTTGACCTGCCGCGTCTGCGGCATGGCCTTTCGGCGGGCGAAGCGCTGCCCCGGCTGACCCGGCAGCATTGGACCGAGGCCAGCGGCACCCCGATCTTCGAGGCGCTGGGCATGTCGGAATGTTCGACCTTCATCTCTTCCTGCCCGGCCAATCCGGCGCCGGAGGGGACGATGGGCTGGCCGCAACCCGGCAGACAGATCGCGGTGCTGTCGCCCGAGGGGGCCCCGGTGCCCCGGGGCGAACCGGGCGTGCTGTCGGTGCATCGCAGCGATCCGGGGCTTTTCCTTGGCTATTGGGGCGCGGAAGCCGAGGCGCGGGCAAAGTTCACCGCGGATGGGGACTGGTTCCGCACCGGCGACGTCGTGCGGATGACCGAGACCGGCGCCATCGCCTATCAGGGCCGCGGCGACGACATGATGAACGCGGGCGGTTTCCGGGTCAGTCCGCTGGAAGTCGAAGCTGCGATGGTCAGCTGCCCAGAGGCGGGCGAAGTCGCCGCGATCGAGTTGCGCCTGTCGGAAGAAACCAGCCTGATCGCTCTGGCCCATACGGGATCGGCCTCGGCCGAGGCGCTTGCCGCGCATGCCAAGGCGCATCTGGCGCGGTACAAGCAACCCCGGATCTACCAGCATTTCCCGGCCCTGCCGCGCAACCGCAATGGCAAGATCGACCGAAAGGCCCTGCGCCAGCTCTGGCCGACACTTGCAGACAGGGCCTCAACCAAATGATCACGCTTGATATTTTCGCAGACCCGACATGTCCCTGGTGTTATCTTGCCAAAGCGCAACTTGACCGTGCGCTGGAAGCACGTCCCGGTCATCCGTTTCTGATCTCCTGGCAGCCGTTCCAGCTCAATCCGACGCTGCCGCCCGAAGGGATGGACCGCGGAGCCTGGTTGCGCGCGCGGTTCGGTGCGCAAGCCGATCAGGCCGACCTGCCCGTGCTTGAAGCCGCCCGAACCGCCGGGGTGGCGTTGAACATGCCAATAATCGCCCGAATGCCCAATACGCTGAACGCCCACCGCCTGCTGCATTGGGCCGGGATCGAAGGCGCGCAGACTGCGGTCATGTCCGGCTTGCTGCGCGCTTATTGGCGGGATGGGCAGGATATCGGACAGACCGACATCCTTGTGAAGATCGCCGCCGAGGCCGGGCTGGAGCCAGGCATGATCCGTCGCCTGCTTGCGACTGACGCAGATGCCCAGACGATCCGGTCCCGCGCGGCGCATGCGCGCGAACGCGGCATTGTTTCGGTGCCAACCTTCATTCTCGACAATACTCATGTGATCACAGGCGCGCAGCCCGCCAGGCTCTGGATGCAGATCCTCGACGAGATCGCTGCGACATAGCTGTGCAGCCCTGCACGGCAATGTGCTGGACTGCGCTCTGGTTTTCGGCGCGCAGTCGGATATGGTTCTGCGCAACCCTGAAAGGCTGTGCATGTCCGACCCTCACGCATCTGCGGCGCCCGCCCGCATTCCCGTCTTCGAATTCACCGCGCTGATGGCGCTTCTGGCCGCCACGGTCGCATTTTCGATCGATGCGATGCTGCCTGCGCTGCCCGAGATCGCGGCCAAGCTCTCTCCCGAGTCGATCAACCGCGCGCAGCTTGTGCTGACCTTCTTCGTCCTTGGCATGGGCGTGGGCACGTTCGTCGCCGGTCCGCTTTCGGATGCGATCGGGCGCAAGCGGACGATCGTCGTCGGCGTGAGCATCTTCGTGATCGGGGCCGTCATCGGGGCCCAGGCGCAAAGCCTCGAAGTGTTGCTGGCGGCGCGGTTCGTGCAGGGTCTTGGCGCCGCGGCGCCACGGATCGTGCCGATGGCGCTGGTGCGCGACATGTATTCCGGGCGCGAAATGGCCAAGGTGACCGCCTTCATCATGATGGTCTTCATCCTTGTTCCCGCGCTCGCCCCCTCGGCCGGACAGCTGATCATCGGGTTCGCGGGCTGGCGCGGCGTGTTCTACGCCTTCATCCTTTTCGCGCTGATCGGCCTCGCCTGGCTGAGCCTGCGCCAACCCGAAACCCTGACGCCCGAGCGGCGGCGCCCGTTGCGGGCGGGCCTGCTCTGGGCGGGCACCAAGGAGGTTCTCGGCGATCGCGACGTGCGGCTTTGCATCCTGACGATGACACTTGGCTTCGGACAGATGTTCGCGCTGCTTTCCTCGTCACAACAATTGTTTGCGGCCTTCGGTGCAGTTGAGAGCTTTCCGAAATGGTTTGCTTTGATGGCGATTCTGGCGGGCTCCGGCACGGCTTTCAACGCGCTCTTCGTGATGCGTCTGGGGATGCGCCGGATGGTGCGGGGAACCTACATGATGCAGGTCGTCTCCTCGGGCGCGATGCTGGCGCTGATCCTCGGCGGGGCCGTGACGCCGCCCCATGGCTTCGCCTTCCTGTTCGCCTGGACGGTCACGGTCTTCATGATGGCGGGGATCACCTTCGGCAATCTGAACGCGCTGGCTATGCAGCGGATGGGCCATCTCGCCGGTTTGGCGGCCTCGGTCGTCTCGGCGCTCTCGACGATGGGCGCGGTGCTGATTGCCGCCCCGGTCGGGCTGATGTTCGACGGCACCGCGCTGCCGATCGTCATTGCGACGTTCACCTGCTCAAGCCTTGCCGTGATCCTGATGGGGCTTGTGCGCGAAAACGGCTAGGGGGCGTCACGCCCCCTTTTTCTTCTCGGCCTTCTTGCCCGCAACGACCTTTTCGGCCAGATCGCGGGCAATCGCGAAGGCGCCCTTGATCTTCTCGGCATCGCTCGTCCAGTCCCGCCGGACCACGACCTTGTTGCCGTTGATCTTCGCGGCCCCGCGTTCGGCGCTGATGAAGTCGACAAGCCCGGCCGGGTTCGGGAACTTGTCGAGATGGAACTGCACCGTGGCGCCTTTCGGCCCGGCATCCATGCGCGAAATCTGCGCCCGTTTGCACATCGCCTTGATCCGCACGACCAGCATCAAGGTGTTCACTTCCTTCGGCAGCGGCCCGAAGCGGTCGATCAATTCGGCCGCAAAGCCCTCCATCTCGACCTTGCTTGCCAGGTTCGACAGCCGCCGGTAAAGCCCCAGCCGCACATCAAGATCGGGGATGTAACTCTCTGGAATCATGACCGGAACGCCAAGATTGATCTGCGGCGACCAATCCCCGTCGCCGGTCGTTTCGGTCAGCTCGCCCGATTTCAGCTTCGAGATCGTCTCCTCGAGCATCGCCTGATAAAGCTCGTAGCCGACTTCCTTGATATGGCCCGACTGCTCCTCGCCCAGAAGATTGCCCGCGCCGCGCAGATCCAGATCCTGGCTGGCGAGCGAGAACCCCGCGCCCAGATTGTCGAGACTGCCAAGCAGCCGCAGCCGCTTCGTCGCCTGCGGCGTCAGCGGCAGACGCGGCTTCGTCGTCAGATAGCAATAGGCGCGCAGTTTCGAGCGCCCGACCCGACCGCGGATCTGGTACAGCTGCGACAGGCCGAACATGTCGGCGCGGTGCACCACCATCGTGTTCGCCGTCGGAATATCGAGCCCCGATTCAACGATCGTCGTCGCCAGCAGCACATCATGCTTGCCGTCGTAAAACGCGTTCATCCGGTCGTCGAGTTCCCCCGCCGCCATCTGCCCATGCGCGACGATGAAACTGACCTCGGGCACATGGGTCCGCAGGAACTCCTCGACCTCGGCCAGATCGGTGATCCGCGGCACGACGTAGAAACTTTGCCCGCCGCGGTAATGTTCGCGCAGCAGCGCCTCGCGGATGGTGACGGTGTCGAACTCGCTCACATAGGTGCGGATCGCCAGACGATCGACCGGCGGCGTGCCGATAATCGAGAGATCGCGCACCCCGGTGAGGCTGAGCTGCAATGTCCGCGGAATCGGTGTCGCGGTCAGCGTCAGCACATGGATTTCGGAGCGCATCTCCTTCAGCCGTTCTTTGTGCTGAACGCCGAAATGTTGTTCCTCATCAATGACCAACAGGCCGAGGTTGCGGAATTTCACGCTCTTGGCCAGCACCGCATGGGTGCCGATCACGATATCCACCGTGCCATCCGCCAGCCCGTCGCGCGTCGCATTGGCCTCCTTGGCCGAGACGAAACGGGACAGCGGCTTCACCGTCAGGGGCGTGCCGCGGAACCGTTCGAGGAAGGTCTTGGCATGCTGGCGCGCCAGCAGCGTCGTCGGCGCGATCACCGCCACCTGCATTCCGGAGCTGGCCGCGACAAAGGCCGCCCGCATCGCCACCTCGGTCTTGCCGAAACCGACATCGCCGACGACCAGCCGGTCCATCGGCCGCCCGGCGGCAAGATCGGTCACCACATCCTCGATCGCCGCCATCTGGTCGTCGGTCTCGGTATAGGGGAAGCGCGCCGCGAAGGCCTCCCAGTCGTGATGCGCCGCCTCGAGGATCGGCGCCGGGCGCAGCAGCCGTTCGGCGGCAATCCGCATCAGCCGGTCGGCGATCTGCCGGATCCGCTCCTTCAGCTTTGCCTTTTTCGCCTGCCAGGCGCCACCGCCCAGCTTGTCGAGCAGCCCTTCCTCGTGGCCGTAGCGCGACAGCAGCTCGATATTCTCGACCGGCAGATACAACCGATCCCCCCCGGCATATTCGAGCAGCACGCAGTCATGCGGTGCACCAAGCGCCGTCACGGTCTCCAGCCCCCTGTAGCGGCCGACGCCGTGATCGACATGCACGACCAGATCGCCCGGAGACAGGCTTTGCGCCTCGGTCAGGAAATTCTCGGCCTTGCGCTTGCGGCGCGGTTTCGCCACCAGCCGGTCGCCCAGAACATCCTGCTCCGAGATCACCGTCAGCCCCTCGGCCTCGAAGCCGGCATCCAACGGCCAGACCGCAAGCCCCAGCCCGTCGATGCCGCGCGCATCGGAAATCAGCTGCGCGCCGCTCAGACCTTCGTCTTCCAATAATCCTTTCAGACGTTCGCGCGCGCCTTCGGACCAGCTCGCGATGACCACCGGCCCAAACCGCAGCCTTGCTTGCACATGATCCTTCAAGGCCCCGAAAAGGCTTACATTTTCCAGCTGACGTTCGGGCGCGAAATTGCGTCCGATGCGGCCTTCGGCATTCAGGATGCCCGGCCCGGGCGGCGCGGGTAGCACCTGCAGCTTCAGCACGCGATGCCGGGCCAGCCCGGTCTCCCAGGCTGTTCCGTCCAGATAGAGCAGATCCGGCGGCGCGGGCTTGTAGACCGTATCCAGCCGGTCACGCCGGTTCATCGCTTCGCGCCTTGTGTCATATTGATCGGCGATGCTGTCCCAGCGCGCCGCCCGTTGCGGCTCGATCTGATCGTCCAGAATCACGGTGGCATCGGGCAGATACTCGAACAGAGTCTCCAGCCGGTCGTGGAAAAACCCCAGCCAATGTTCCATCCCGGCATGTTTGCGCCCGGCCGACACCGCTTCATAAAGCGGATCATCCGTCCCGCCCGCACCGAATTCGATCCGATAATTCTGCCGGAACCGGGTGATCGAGGCCGGATCTAGGATCACCTCGCTCACCGGGGCAAAATCGATCTGCGAGAGTTTCTCGGTGGTGCGCTGGTTCGCCGGATCGAAGCGCCGCGCGCCATCCAGCACATCGCCAAACAGATCCAGCCGCACCGGCCCGCCTTCGCCCGGCGGATAGATGTCGATGATGCCGCCACGCACCGCATAATCGCCGGGCTCCGACACGGTCGAGACCGGCGAAAACCCCATGCGGACCAGAAATTCCTTCAAGGCCTTGTCATCGATGCGCTGCCCGACCCGCGCCGAGAAACTCGCCCCCGCCACCAGATCGCGCGCGGGCAGCCGCTGCGTTGCCGCCGAAAGCGTGGTCAGCAGCACGAAGGGCCCCGTGATCACACCCTTTGCCAAAGCCGCGAGCGTCGCCATCCGCGCCGCCGAGATCTCGGGATTGGGCGAGATCCGGTCATAGGGCAGGCAATCCCAGGCCGGAAAGGTCAGAACCACCGCCTGCGGATCGAAAAAGGCCAAAGCCGCCCGCATCGCCTCGAGGCGGCGGTCATCGCGCGCGACATGAAGGACGGGCTTTCCCCTGGCCAATTCCTTGACCAGAAGTTTCGCGTCATGGCCCTCGGGGGCGCCGGAGAGAAGGAAATGCTGCATGGGCGAGAGGTATCGGAACGCGCGGACCTGTCAAGGCCTCAGCCGAAGGGCGAGAGCTGCAGATTCTGGAACATGCCCCAAAGCGCGGTGAAACAGATCGAGCCCATCCCGATCGCCTGCACCGAAACCCGATGCCGCAACAGGATCCGCGCCACCACCTCCACCTCGGGCGCTTCGGCCAGAACCGGCTCCAGCCGCGCCGCGGTGCGCAGGCTCAAAAGCCCGACCCCGCTCAGCGGCACCAGGATCAGCGCCACCGCCTGGGCGAATTCGATCCGGAAGACGAAGCCCAGCCCCAGGATCAGGCTGAGCAGGAACGAGGTAACCAGCGTCAGCATCACCCCCGCCTCGCGGCCGATCGACAGCAACCGGCGCACGTTCACCGCGGTCAGCATCAGCATGTCCTCGGCCACGGGTCCGCCCCGGCGCCGCGCCCGCAAGATCAGATCGAAAGGCACGCCCAGAACGTAATGCGAGGCCGTCGACCAGGTCACCGCCAGCGCGATCCAGTACCAGAGGTTCGAAAACGACCGCATGTCGATCAGATCGAAGATCGTTTGCAGAATGTCCAAGGTCTTGCCCGCCCGTTGCCTCGCCCCGGTTTCGCGCATCGGGGACCGGGTTGCAAGCGCGCCTTCGCGCGGGCGCGACAATGCGGGGCTTGAGCCGGTCTGCGATCCGTGGCACCCACGGCGACGAAGGAGACCGCCCATGACCCTGATCACCCCCCCCTTTCCCACCAATCGCCTGCGCCGGATGCGCCGCACCGAAGCCCTGCGTGACCTCGCGCAGGAAAACCGCTTGTCGGTCAAGGACCTGATCTGGCCGATCTTCATCACCGATGTTCCCGGCGCCGATGTCGAGATCGCCTCGATGCCGGGGGTTGTCCGCCGCACCATGGACGGGGCTCTCAAGGCCGCCGAGGACGCCGCGACGCTGGGCATTCCCGCGATCTGTCTCTTCCCCTACACCGATCCGGCGGTGAAGACCGAGACCTGCGAGATGGCCTGGCAGCACGACAACTTCACCAACCGGGTGATCGCGGCGATGAAACAGGCGGTGCCCGAAGTGGCGATCATGACCGATATCGCGCTCGATCCCTATAACGCCAACGGCCACGACGGGCTGGTGCGCGACGGCATCATCCTGAACGACGAAACCACCGAGGCGCTGGTGAAGATGGCGCTTGCCCAGGCCGAGGCCGGGGCCGACATCCTTGGGCCCTCCGACATGATGGATGGCCGCGTCGGCGCGATCCGGCAGGCGATGGAGGCTGCCGGTCACAAGGATATCGCCATCCTGAGTTACGCCGCGAAATATGCCTCGGCCTTCTATGGTCCGTTCCGCGATGCGGTCGGCGCCTCGGGCGCGCTCAAGGGCGACAAGAAGACCTATCAGATGAACCCCGCCAACAGCGCGGAAGCCCTGCGCAATGTCGCCCGCGACATCGCCGAGGGCGCCGACATGGTGATGGTGAAACCGGGCATGCCCTATCTCGACATCTGCCGTCAGGTGAAGGACGCCTTCGGGATGCCGACCTATGCCTATCAGGTCTCGGGCGAATATGCGATGCTGATGGCGGCGGTGCAGAACGGCTGGCTCAACCATGACAAGGTGATGCTGGAAAGCCTGATGGCCTTCCGCCGCGCCGGTTGCGATGGTGTTCTGACCTATTTCGCCCCTGCCGCGGCGAAGCTGATCGGCGCCTGACCGCGCATCCGCTGTCCTCGGCCGCGGGCGCAAGTGACAAGCGCCCGCGGCTGCGCTAATCTCGCTCCAACCGGCCCGTTCAGGCCCGGAAAGACACGGAGCGAGCAGATGACAGAACTTTCCAGACGGTCCCTTCTCGTGCTCGGCGGTGCCAGCCTTGGTCTGGCCGCCTGCGGCAATGGCGTGGGCTCGAACGGCGGCACCACGATCGATGCACGGGTCAATGCCACGCGCGACTACATGTTGCGCAGCTTCCCCTCGACGCAGCAATTGATGAGCAAATCGGTCGGCGTGCTTTACATGCCGCTGATGACCGAGGCGAGTTTCGGTTTCGGCGGCGCCTTCGGGCGCGGTGCGCTGCGGATCAACGATGTCACGGTGGATTACTATTCCGCCGCCTCGGCCTCGGTCGGCTTTCAGATCGGGGCGCAGCAATATGCCCATGCGCTGTTCTTCATGACCGAAAAGGCGCTCGCCGATTTCCGCCGCGCCGATGGCTGGGAACTGGGCGCCGATGCCCGCTACGCCCTGCCCGATGGCGGCGCCGCAATCGGCACCGACACCACCACGACGCTCGCGCCGGTGGTGGTGCAGGTCTTCGGCCAGTCCGGCCTGATCGTCGGCGCCTCGCTGGCCGGGACGAAATACACCCGCATCATTCCCTGAAGACGATCCTCCGAAAACCTGAAAGGCGCGGAATTTTCCGCGCCTTTTCATTTGGATGCAGATCGAAGCTCAGACGTCAGCCGCCGTAGACGACCTTCACGTAATTCGTCGTCTCCTGATAATTCGGCACGCCATCGGCCTTGTCCACCGCCTCGGGCCCGGCGTTATAGGCGGCCAGGGCCAGCCGCCAGTCGCCGAAACGGTCATACATCATCCGCAGATAGCGCGCCCCGCCGTCCAGATTCTCGATCGGGTCGGTCGCATCGACGCCCAGAAGCTGCGCCGTGCCCGGCATCAGCTGCGCCAGCCCCGTCGCCCCTTTCGGCGAGACCGCCCCGGGGTTCCAGCCGCTTTCCTGCTGCACAAGGCGCAGGAACAGATCCTCCGGAACGCCGTGCCGCGCCGCCGCCGCCTTGGCATGGGCCAGATATTCGCCCTTGTAGCGGCCACTGTAGCGCGGCACCGCCCCCGAGGATCCCAGCCCGCCCTTCGGCGCATCGGGGCGCAGCCGCACCGAATTGTCATATTGCCCGGAAAGCCGACCATCCAGCAGCGCAAATTGATTGCGCCGCACGGTCGATTGCGCCTTCGACGAGGCCCGCCCCAGCACCAGCCCCTCGGCATCGGCCTTGGTGACGACAGCCGGGCTGACCGTCACGGCCATCGCAAGCCCAACCGCTGCAACGATTTTTCGCATAAACAACCCTGCAGGTGCCCTCTTCGGCCGGAACTATAGGCGCAATCGGCCCGCCTGCCTAGCGTCTTGCGCCGCGGCCCGATTTATGGGCAAAGTATTGCCGACGCTCCCGAACGGGGCCGCCTTGCCGCGGCCCCGTTCGGGGTCATTTCGAACAATCGCCGGGTCGCTCCGGCCACTACGGAGAGTTTCATGGCGGGATCGGTGAACAAGGTCATTCTGGTGGGCAACCTCGGGCGCGACCCGGAGGTGCGCAGCTTCGCCAATGGCGGCAAGGTCTGCAACCTGCGCATCGCCACCTCGGAATCCTGGCGCGACAAGCAATCGGGCGAGCGCAAGGAGCGCACCGAATGGCATTCCGTCGCGATCTTCAACGAGCCGCTGGCGAAGATCGCCGAGCAATATCTGCGCAAGGGCTCGACCGTCTATATCGAGGGCCAGCTGGAAACCCGCAAATGGACCGACCAGCAGGGCCAGGAACGCTACACGACCGAGGTGGTGCTGCGCCCCTACACGGGCAACCTGACGCTGCTCGGCGGCCGGGATGGCGGCGGCTCGGGCGGTGGCGGCGGTGGCAATTACGGCGGCGGCGCGCAGGGCGGCGGTTATGGCGGCGGCTACGATGACGGCCCGGGCTATGGTGGCGGCGGCGGCGGCGCATCGGCCCCCTCGTCGGGCGGCGGTGGCGGTGGCCGCTCGGATTTCGACGACGACATTCCGTTCTGACACCAGGGGGCCGCAAGGTCCCCTTTCTCTTGCGGCCTCTCTCTTGTGGAAGGCGCGCGGGGGCGCTGCCCCCGCACCCCCGAGGTATTTGCGGCAAGATGAAGGGAAACCCGTTGTGCCTTTCACCTTGGTGCAAATATCCTTGGGGGCGAAGCCGGGGGCAGCGCCCCCCCCTCGCGCTCAGCCGATCGCGCGCAGCCGCGCGATCAGGCTTGACGTGTCCCAGCGCCCGCCGCCCAGCTTCTGCACATCCTTGTAGAACTGATCGACCAGCGCCGTGACCGGCAGGCTCGCCCCGGTCTCGTTCGCGGTCGCCAGACAGATCCCCAGATCCTTGCGCATCCAGTCGACGGCAAAACCGAAATCGAAGCGGTTTTCCGCCATCGTCTGCGCGCGGTTCGCCATCTGCCAGCTGCCCGCCGCGCCCTGCGAAATCACCTCGACCAGCGCCCCGGCATCAAGCCCGGCCTTTTCGGCGAAATGCAGCGACTCGGCCAGCCCCTGCACCAGCCCGGCAATCGCGATCTGGTTGCACATCTTCGCCAGCTGCCCCGCGCCGCTCTCGCCCAGCCGTCGACAGATCCGGGCATAGGCCGCCATCACCGGCTCGGCGGCGGCATAATCCGCCTCTGTGCCGCCGCACATCACCGAGAGAACGCCATTCTCCGCCCCCGCCTGCCCGCCCGAGACCGGCGCATCGACGAAGCCCAGCCCCTTCTCAGAGGCCAGCGCCGCCAGCTCCCGCGTCACCTGCGCCGAAACCGTGGTGTGATCGACAAAGATCGCCCCCGGCGCCATCCCGGCGAAAGCCCCCGTCGCGCCCAGACAGACCTGGCGCAGATCGTCGTCATTGCCGACACAGGCCAGCACGAACTCCGCCCCCGCCGCCGCCTCGGCCGCCGTCGCCGCGCGGCTGCCCGCGTGCTTCTCTCCCCAGGCCTCGGCCTTGGCGGCAGTGCGGTTCCACACCGTCACCGCATGGCCGCGCGCCGCCAGATGGCCCGCCATCGGAAAGCCCATCACCCCCAAGCCCAGAAACGCCACCTTGGCCATCGCCATCCCCCTGCACGCGTTTGCGCGTTGAACATTGCCTGCCCGTGACTTAGTAACGCCCCCGCCTGCCCCGTCAATTCTTCGCGTCAAATCCCGGTCAAAGGTCCTCGCATGTATCGGCTGTTCACCTGGTTGGTCCGCATCGTCACGACCTTGCTTGCGCTGGCCGTGCTTGCGGCTTTCGGGGTCTGGTATTTCGCCACCCGCTCGCTGCCCGATTACGACGCGACCTATCAGATGGAGGGGCTCTCGGCCCCGGTCGAGATCGTGCGCACGACCGAGGATGTGCCGCATATCTTCGGCAGGACCGATGCCGATGTCTATTTCGCGCTGGGTCTGGCCCATGCGCAGGACCGGCTGTGGCAGATGACGCTGGCACGCCGCACGGTGCAGGGCCGGCTGAGCGAGGTCTTCGGCGCAAAGACCCTGAAAACCGACGAGCTGATGCGCCGGCTCGATCTTTACGGCGCGGCCCAGACCTCGGTCGCGGCGCAAGATCCGGTGACGGCCTCGGCGCTTGAAGCCTATGCGCGCGGCGTGAACGCCTGGATCGAAGAGGTGAACCGCGCCGCGCTGGGTCGGGGGGCGCCCGAATTCTTCCTGTTCGATGCCGAGATCGCCTATTGGACCCCGGCCGATTCGATCGCGCTGCTGAAACTGATGGCGGTGCAGAACGCCACGCAGATCGACACCGAGGTTCTGCGCGCGCAACTCTCGATGCTGGGTCAGGGCTGGGCGGCGGATCTGATGCCCGCGGTGCCCGGCCCCGGCACCATCGCCCTGCCCCGTTATGCCGAGCTTTTCCCGGGGCTTGACCCCGCGCAGCTGCAGACCGCGACGGATGCCGAAGAGCCGCTCTCGCCCTTTGCGCATCGTGATTTCGCCGCCGCCTCGAACGCCTTCGCCGCCGCCCCCGCGCGTTCGGCCGCGGGGGGCTCGCTTTTGGCCAATGACCCGCATGCGGCCTTTTCCGCCCCCTCGCCCTGGTATCTGGCCCGGCTCGAGCTTTCGACCGGCGGTGTGATCGGCGCCACCATCCCCGGCATTCCCGCCATCCTGACCGGCCGCAGCGACCAGCTTGGCTGGGGCATCACCGCCGCTTTCGCCGATGACGAGGACCTGTTCGTCGAGGAGCTTGATCCGAAAACCCCCGGGCGTTACCGCAGCCCCGAGGGTTGGGCCGAATTCACCACCCGCAAGGTGATCGTCACCGTCAAGGATGCCGCGCCGATCACGCTGACGCTGCGCTGGACCGAAAACGGCCCGGTGCTGCCCTCGGGTCACTTCGATCTGGGCAAGATCACCCCGCCCGGCCATGTGATCAGCCTTGGCTGGTCGGCGCTGTCGACCGCCGATACCTCGATGAGCGCGGCGCTGAAGATCATGCAATCGAAGACCGTGCCCGAGGCGGTGGCGGCGGGCGAAGGCTTCCTTGCCCCCGCGCTCAATCTGACGCTGGCCGATGCGACCTCGGTCGGGCTGGTGACGCTCGGCGCGCTGCCGCTGCGCGATCCGGCCAATGCGACCGAGGGGCGGATGCCGCAACCGGGCTGGCTTCTGGCGAACCGCTGGCATGGGCGGCTGCCTTATGACAGCAATCCCCGCCTGCTCGACCCCGAGGGCGGGATCGTGGTGAACACCAACAACAAGCTGATCGACCGGCCGTTTCCGCTGCATGTCAGCTACGATTGGGGCGACAGCCAGCGCGTCGCGCGCCTGACCCGGCTGATGGGCGAGCGCGAGGTGCATTCGCGCGAAAGCTTCATCGCGGTGCAGACCGACACGGTTTCCCCGGCGGCGCGCGGGCTTTTGCCGCTTGTGGGTGCCGATCTGTGGTTCACCGGCACGCCCGCGCCCGAAGGCACGCCCGAGCGCTTTCGCCAGCGTGCGCTGGAACTTCTGGCCGCCTGGGACGGCGACATGAACGAACACCTGCCCGAGCCGCTGATCTATGCCGCCTGGATGCGCGAATTTCAGGACCGGCTGATCCGCGACGAGCTGGGCCCGGAACTCTCCGCAAAATTCATCCATATCGAGCCGCTCTTCCTCGAAAAGGTGCTGCGCAACGTCGATGGCGCCGCGCGCTGGTGCGACGTGCTGCAATCGGCGCCCTCGGAAACCTGCACCGACATCGCCCGGGTCTCGCTGGATGCGGCGCTTCTGGAGTTGAAGGAGAAATACGGGCCGCAGATCGAAAGCTGGCGCTGGGGCGACGCGCATGAGGCCCGGCATGATCACGCGGTTCTGGGGCGCAATCCGCTGCTTGGCTGGCTGATGAACATCCGGCAATCGACCTCGGGGGGGGATTTCACCCTCAACCGCGGCCTGACCGCGGGCAGCGGCCCCGATCCCTTCGCCAATATCCACGGCGCGGGCTATCGCGGCGTCTATGATTTCGCCGACCCGGATTCCTCGGTCTTCATCATCGCCACCGGGCAATCGGGCCATCCGTTCTCGTCCCATTACGACGATCTGGCCGATCTGTGGCGGCGCGGCGAATATGTGCCGATGTCGCTCGACCCGGAGCTTGCGCGCGCCGCCGCCGCCGGGATCACCCGGCTGGAGCCGCTCGGCGCTTCCGAGTAAGCGCGAAAGGGCGTATTTGCACCAAGAAAAAGACATCCGCTTTTCTTGGCTTAAATACGCCCTTTCAAAGGCTTGTGACGCAAAGCTAAAGTGCGGCGAACTTCGACTTCTGCGCCTCGGTCCAGCGCAGACGCAGCTGCCAGCCGTCTTCGCCCTGCCGCTCGTCGCGGATCACGCCCTGGGCATGCAGCCAGGCATGTTCCTTGCCCGCGGTGAAGGGCAGATCCAGATCTTCCTCGATCCAGGCCTCTCCCAGACGCGCCTCGATCGCCGCCACCAGCGCGCCGATCCCCTCGCCCGACAGCGCCGAGACCGCCTGCACATCCATGCGCCGCGCGTCCTGTGCGAGAAGGCCTTGCCGCACCGCCTCGGAGAGCGCGTCGATCTTGTTCCAGACCTCGATCAGCGCCACATCCTCGGACACGCCAAGGGATTCGAGGATCTCGCCGACATCCTCGGCCTGTTCCTCGGTCTCGGGGTGAGAGACGTCGCGCACATGCAAGATCAGATCGGCTTCCAGCACCTCTTCCAGCGTCGCGCGGAAGGCCGCCACCAGCTCATGCGGCAGGTCCGAGATGAAGCCCACGGTGTCGGACAGGATGATGCGGCGCCCCGAGGGCAGCACAAGGCCGCGCATCGTCGGATCGAGCGTGGCGAAAAGCATGTCTTTCGCCAGCACCTCGGCCCCGGTCATGCGATTGAAAAGCGTGGATTTTCCGGCGTTCGTATAGCCCACCAGCGCGACGATGGGAAAGGGCACCTTGCGCCGGGCGGCGCGGTGCAATTCGCGCGTCTTCACCACTTTCGCCAGCTGCCGCTTCAGCCGGATCACCTGATCGTCGATCGCCCGCCGGTCGGCCTCGATCTGCGTCTCGCCGGGACCGCCGACAAAGCCGAAGCCGCCGCGCTGCCGTTCAAGGTGGGTCCAGGCCCGCACCAGCCGGGTGCGCTGATAGGACAGCGCCGCCAGGTCCACCTGCAGCACGCCCTCGCGCGTGCGCGCCCGGTCGGCAAAGATCTCGAGGATCAACCCGGTCCGGTCCAGAAGCTTGACGCCCCATTCCTTTTCCAAGTTGCGCTGCTGGATCGGGCTCACCGGACCATCGACCAGCACCAGATCGACCTCGGCGGCCTGCAGGCGTTCCTTCAGCTCGGCCATCTTGCCGGTGCCGAAGAGATGCCCCGCATGGGGTTTGGGCAGGCGCACGATCTCGTGGCCCATGATCTGCAGATCCGGCAAAGCAGACGCAAGCGAGACAGCCTCGGCCAGACGCAATTCCGGCTCGCGCCGGGCATCGACCGCCTTCAGGTCCGGGTGCAGCACCCAGACGCGGGTCGGACGGTCTTTGGAAAGGATGGGATCGCTCAGTCTTCGCCCTCGTACAGAGAGATCGGCGAGCCGGGCATGATCGTCGAAATCGCGTGTTTGTAGACCAGCTGCGATTGGCCGTCGCGGCGCAAAAGCACGCAGAAGTTGTCAAACCAGGTGATCACGCCCTGCAGTTTCACCCCGTTGATGAGAAAGATCGTGACCGGAACCTTGGTCTTGCGGACGTGGTTGAGGAAGGCGTCCTGAAGGTTCTGTTTGTCGGCAGCCATTTTTTCTTATGCCTTTTTTTCTGTCTTGTCCTGTCGCGCGGGGCCGGTTTCGGTCTCCCAAAGCAAGTATGCGCAAAGGTGCAAGAGATTCCAGCCAAAAAGCAGAGACTTGCGCCCGGAGCACGGAATTTGACGTTTCCTGTCGCCCGCGGGGCGCAGTCCGGCTGCGATCTGGCTGCGATCTGGGGCCTTGCGGCCTCAGACCTCGTCGCCCGCGGCCTCGATCTCGTCCTCTTCGGCCTCGTCGAAGCCCGCCCCGCCGCGCCCGGATTTCGCCGAGGTGACGACACCGAGCGATTTCAACTTGCGGTGCAGCGCCGAGCGTTCCATGCCGACAAAGGCCGCCGTGCGCGAGATGTTGCCGCCAAAGCGGTTGATCTGCGTCAGCAGATATTCGCGTTCGAACAATTCCCGCGCCTCGCGCAGCGGCAACGACGCCAGCTGCCCGCCGAGCACGATCCGCCCCTCCTCGGGCAGCGTCGCATTGCCCGGCAGCTCGCGTGCCTCGATCGGCCCGGTGCCGTCGCCCAGGATCAGCACCCGCTCGATCACGTTGCGCAATTCGCGGATGTTGCCCGGCCAGTCCATCGTCTGCAGGCTGGCCACCGCTTCCTCGGAGAGAGGCCGCAGCGCCAGGCCCTGGGTGCGGTTGAACACCTCGATGAAATGACCCGCGACCAGCGGCACATCCTCGCGCCGCTCGGAGAGCGAGGGCACGGCGATCGGCACCACATTGAGCCGGTCGTAAAGCTCCTGCCGGAACCGCCCGGCGGCGATTTCGGCGGTCAGGTTGCGCGTGGTCGAGGAAATCACCCGCAGATCGACCCGCACCTTGTCGGACCCGCCGACGCGGGTGAATTGCTGTTCCGTCAGCACGCGCAGGATCTTCGATTGCGTGCCAAGCGGCATCTCGGCCACTTCGTCGAAATAGATCACCCCGCCATGGGCTTGTTCCAGAAGGCCTTTTTCAATTCCGCGTTCCGGGGTTTCGCGGCCGAACAGCACCTCCTCCATGCGCTCGGGGGCGATGGTGGCGGAATTCACCGTCACGAAAGCCGCCGCCGCCCGCGTCGAATGCTGGTGGATGTAACGCGCCGCCGATTCCTTGCCCGAGCCGGGATCGCCGGTCAGCATCACCCGCCCGTTCGATCTCGTCACCTTGTCGAGCTGGTCCTTGAGCCGCCGGAACGCCGCGGAATTGCCGATCATCTCGCCCGAATGCAGATCCCGCCGCCGCAGGCTGGAATTTTCCCGCCGCAACCGGCTGGTTTCCATGGCGCGCGAAATCACCACCATCAGCTGGTCGATGTTGAAGGGCTTGGAGATGAAATCGTAAGCGCCCTGCTTGATCGCGGCGACCGCGATCTCGATATTGCCATGGCCCGAGATGATGATGATCGGAATATCCGGGTTGTCGCGCTTCACCGTCTTCAGGATGTCGATCCCGTCCATCCGGCTGTCCTTCAGCCAGATGTCGAGGATCATCAGCGCCGGGGCCTCGGCATTGATCGCCTCCATGCAGGCGTCGGAATTCGCTGCCGTCCGCGTCGCATAGCCCTCGTCCTTGAGGATGTCGGCGATCAGGTCGCGGATGTCCTTTTCGTCATCGACGATGAGAATGTCGCTCATGGCTCACTATCCTTGATGGCGCGCAGCCCGGAGCGGGCGCGGGGCAGTCTGATTTCGGCACAGGCGCCGGGACGGGCGCCCTCTGCAAAGGCGGGCGCATCGGTCAGAGCCAACATGCCGCCGTGTTCCTCGATGATTTTCTTGACGATCGACAGGCCAAGCCCGGTGCCCTTGGCGCGGGTCGTCACATAGGGCTCGAAAAGCCGCGCCCGGTCGGGCGGCAGGCCGATACCATTGTCCATGATGCGGATCTCGACCGCCTCGGGCTCGACCCTCAGGCTGACACGGACCTGCGGAACATAGCCTTCGGGGGCGCCCTTTTCGATCAGGCTTTCGATCGCCTCGCCGGCGTTCTTGATCAGATTGGTCAGCGCCTGGGAAATCATCGTCGCGTCGAGTTCGACCACCACCGGCCCCTCGGGCAGATCGGCGGTCAGCTTCGCCCCGTGCAACGCGCCGTCCTGCAACAGCACCGCATCGCGGGTCAGGGCCACGATGTCATGATCGCGCCGGTCGGGTTCCGGCATCCGGGCAAAGCGCGAAAATTCATCGACGATCCGGCGCAGATCATCGGTCTGGCGGATGATCACCCCGGTCAGTTGCGCCAGCGCCTCGGCCTCTTCGGGCGCGATCTGGCGGGTGAACTTGCGCTTGATCCGCTCGGCCGAAAGCTGGATCGGCGTCAGCGGGTTCTTGATCTCATGCGCGATCCGCCGCGCCACATCGCCCCAGGCCGCCATCCTTTGCGCCGAGACCAGCTCGGTCACGTCGTCAAAGGCGACCACATAGCCCTCGCGCTGCCCCGAGGCACGGCGCTCGGCCATCCGCACCAGCAGGCTTTCCAGCCGCCCCTCGCGGGAAACCCGCACCTCTTCTTGCACGACAGCATGAAGACCGTCTTGCAACTTCTGGAAAAGCGACGCGAATTCCGGAACGGCCTCGGCCAGCGGACGATCGGTGTCGCGCGCGGCGGCCAGCTTCAGGATCCGCACCGCCGAGGGGTTGAGAAAGTCGATCCGCCCCTCGGCATCCAGCCCGATCACCCCCGAAGTGACCGAGGAGAGCACGGAATCGAACATCCGCCGCTGCCCGTCGGTTTCGCGGTGCGAAGCGACCAGTTCGGCGCGCTGCCCCTTGAGCTGGCCGGTCATCCGGTTGAAGACCTGCCCCAGCGTGGCGATTTCGTCATCGCCCTCTTCCTCGATCACCCGCGCATCCAGATCGCCCGCCCCGACGCGCTCGGCCGCCGCCGCCAGCCGCCCGATCGGGCGCGACAGACGTTCGGCGAACCACAGCCCCGCCCAGATCGCCGCCAGAATCAGGATCAGCGCGAAACCGACATAGATCAGCCCGAATTCGAACAGCACCCGCCCGCGCGAGGTCTCAAGCTGCTGATAAAGATGGACAGTTTCGCGCGTGTTGTCGAGCAGCGACAGGATCTGGCCATCGACCGCGCGCGAGACATAAAGATAGCGGTCGACATAGGCATCGAGCTTGATCAGCGCCCGGAATTCCGAATTCGACCAATCCTCGATCAGGACGGTGTCGCCGCTGGCCGCCGCGACCACTTTTTCGGGCGCCGGGGTTTCATAGTCGAAGAGATAAGAGCGATCGCCGCGGGCGATGATCGCGGCGCCGCCATCGATCACATAGGCTTCCTTGAGCCCGCGCTGAATGCCCTGCTGCCCCGCCACCAGCCATTCGCGCAGATCGCCGTCATCGGCGAAGGTCGCCGCCTGACGGCGCAGGTTGAGAAACCCGGCCAGCGCCCCGGCATCCTGCACCAGATCGTGGCGGTGTTCCTCCTGATAGGCTTCGGCGGCCGAAAGCGAGGTGCCGACGACCGAGCGCACCCGGTCGGAAAACCAGCCCTCCAGCCCGATATTGACGGTCAGCCCGGCAAACAGCGCCACCAGCACGGTCGGCACCAGCGCGATCCCGGCAAAGACCCCGGTCAGCCGCAGCGTCAGCCGCGAGCCCGTCGCCCGCGCCCGCCGCGCCGCCATCATCTGCGTCAGCCGCAGCAGAATCAGCCCGGCCAGAACGAGGAAATAGATGAAGTCGCCCAGAAGCGTCAGCCGCAGCGCGATGCTGTCGGCGCCCTGCCCCAAAGGCCCCAGCACGACAAAGGTGATGATCGCCAGCGCCGGACCCAGCACCGCAAGGCCAAAGACGAAGCCGCTTTGCACCCGGCGCTGGCGCCGCAGCCGCGCCAGCTTCTCCCAAGCTGAGCCACTCCTCGTCATGGACACGACGGGTCCCCCGGTTCTCCGCCGCGGCGAATCCCGTGAGGTGGATTTGCCACAATTACCTGTGGCCCATTTACATCAGTTTGCGCCGCCTTGTCACCTGAATATCCAGATCGGTGATCTTTTTGCGCAAGGTATTGCGGTTGATCCCCAAAAGATCGGCACATTTGGCCTGGTTGCCGCCAGTGGCATCCAGCGCGATCTCGATCAGCGGCGCTTCCATTTCCGCCAGGATCCGGTCATACAGCCCGGGCGGCGGCAGGTTACCGCCGTGCAGGTCGAAGTAGCGCCGCAGATGCCGCGCGATCGAGGCGGACAGCTTCTCGCCCTCGCCGCCCGCGCCGCGCAACGGCTCGACCGCGGGCTGGTTGCCCAGAACGAATTCCACCTCGGCGCGGGTGATTTCCTCCTCGGACGCCGTCACGACGAGCCGCCGCACGGTGTTTTCCAGCTGCCGCACATTGCCCGGCCAGGCATAGGCGCGCACCAGCCCCATCGCCTCGGCCGAGAAGCGGCGCATGCCCAGACCGTCGCGCTCGGCCCGGCCGAGGAAATGCTCGGCCAGAAGCGGGATGTCCTCGACCCTTTCGCGCAGCGCGGGCACGGCCAGCGTCACCCCGCCCAGACGGTAGTAAAGATCCTGCCGGAACCGGCCCGCCTCCATCAGCGCGCCCAGATCGACCTGCGTCGTCGCCATGATCCGCGGCGCGGGATCGGGCAGCGCATCGAGCATCCGCACGATCCGGCCCTGCGTCTCGTCGTCGTAATCGCCGACCTCGTCGAAGACGAGCGAGCCGCCCTTGACGCGCGCGAGCAAGCTTGATGGCCCGTCCGCGCCCAGAAGATCAGCCGCCTGCGCCACCACGAAGGGCAGCGTGCGACGGTCGGAAAAATCGTGAATCGCCTTGGCGATCAGGGATTTGCCGGTGCCGGATTCGCCCATGATCATCACCGGCAGATCGGCGTTCATCACCCGCGCCACCAGCCGGTAAAGCGCCTGCATCGCCGCCGTGCGCCCCACAAGCGGCAGATCGGTGCCCTCGGGGCGCGAGGTCTCGATCACCTTCGGCACCACCTGCGCGCGGCGCTTGAGTTCCAGCGCGCGGGCCGCCCGTTTCATCAGATCGGGCAGATCGAAGGGCTTGGGCAGATAGTCATAGGCATCGGCCTCGGCCGCCTGAATCGCCGTCATGATGGTGTTTTGCGCCGAGATCACGATCACCGGCAGGCCCGGCCGTTCCCGCGCGATCCGCGGCAGCGCCTCGAGCCCGTTGCCATCGGGCATGACCACGTCGGAAATCACCAGATCGCCCTTGCCCTCCTCGACCCAGCGCATCAGCGTCATCAGGGACGCCGTCGCATGGACCTTGCAGCCGGCGCGGGTCAGCGCCTGGGTCAGAACGGTGCGGATCGTGCGGTCGTCATCGGCGACAAGAACGGTGCCATCCATCTGTCAAAGCTCCTTCGGGGCGACGGGCAAGGAAATGCGGAAAAGGGTGCGGCCGGGGGCGCTTTCGACGCTGACCCAGCCGTTGTGTTCGGAGATGATCTTCGACACGAGCGCGAGGCCAAGGCCGGTGCCGTTCTCGCGTCCGGAAACAAAGGGCTCAAAGATCGAGCTGGCAAGATCGGCGGGAATGCCCGGACCGTCGTCGATCACCTCGACCTGCAGCGGCAGACGTTGCCCGCCGCCATCGGGCCGCCGCAGCCGCAGCGCATAATCGTAAAAGGTGCGCAGCCGGATCGTGCCTTGCCCCTTCGCGGCCTCGGAGGCGTTCTTCAAAAGGTTCAGGAACACCTGTGTCAGCTGGTCGGCATCGCCCAAGGTCGGCGGCAGCGATGGGTCGTAATCCTCGACGATCAGCATATGCGCGCCAAACCCCACGCCCGCAGATTTCCGTGCCCGATCAAGCACATCGTGGACGTTCACCGGTTTCATCTCGGGCGGGCGGACATTGCCGAACTGCTCGACCTGTTCCAAAAGCTTCACGATGCGGCGGGTTTCATCGACGATCAGATCGGTCAGCTCCAGATCCTCGCCCGACAGCCCCATCGACAAAAGCTGCGCCGCCCCCGCAATCCCCGCCAGCGGGTTCTTGATCTCATGCGCCAGCATCTCGGCCATGCCGATCGCCGAACGCGCCGCCGATTTCACCATGCTGGCGCGGCCCAGCCGGTCGGCGATTTCCCGGGGCGAAATCAGCAACAGCACCGTTTCCGGGTCGTCGGCGATCGGCGCGGCCTGCAGGTTGCATTGCACCGGCGCGCGTTCGCCCGTGGTCAGATCGACGTCGTTGACGAACAAAGCCGAGCGGTTCTTGCGCACCCGGGCGAAAATCTCTTCCAGCGGCGCGGAGATCGCCAGCCGCTCGCCCAGGGCCTGGCCCTTGAGCGCGCGGGCCGAGAGGTTGAGGAAAAGTTCGGCCGCCGGGTTGATCTCGATGACCCGGTCGTTGACGTCCAGCATCAGCGCGGGCAGCGGCAGCGAGTTCCAGATGATGCCGGGCGGGGGCAGGTTCATGCGGCCTCCCTGTCGGAAAAGGCGTGGCGGATCAGCGCGAGCGTGGCGGCGGGATCGGTTGCGCGCATCATCTCGGCGCGCAGCGGCGCGGCGGCGGCCTCGGCATACCAGCCCAGATGCTTGCGCGCGATGCGCAAGCCCAGATCGCGGCCGTAAAAACTGAGGATCGCCTCGTAATGCTCTGACACGAAGTCGGAAAATTCAGATCCCGCCGGAAGCTTCGGAACCGCCGTGCCAAACAGCGCCGCGGCGATCTGCGCCAAGCGCCACGGCGCCCCCTGCGCGCCGCGCCCCACCATCACCCCCGCGGCCCCGCTGTGATCCAGCGCCGTCCGCGCCGAGGCGGCATCGACGATGTCGCCATTCGCCACCACCGGCACCGAAACCGCCTGCCGGATCGCGGCAATTGCCCGCCAATCCGCCGTACCGGTGTAAAACTGTATCCGCGTGCGGCCATGAATCACGATCATCTTCACCCCCGCGGCTTCGGCCCGGGCGGCGATCTCGGCCGCGTTCAGCTGATCGCCGTCCCAGCCCAGCCGCATCTTCAGCGTCACCGGCAGGTCAACCGCGCCCACCACCGCTTCGATCAGCCGCAGCGCATGATCAGGATTGCGCATCAGCGCCGCGCCCGAAAGCCCGCCCGTCACCTTTTTCGCCGGACAGCCCATGTTGATGTCGATGATTTCGGCGCCCATGTCGGCGACGATCTTCGCCGCCTCGGCCATCGGCGCCGCCTCGCGGCCCGCAAGCTGCACCGAGGTCGGCAGGCCCGCCGTCAGTTCCGCCTGGGCCTTGGCCCGGACCGAGGGCTTGGCGGTCAGCATCTCGCCGCTTGCGACCATTTCCGACACGACCAGCCCCGCGCCGAACCGCGCCACCATGCGCCGGAACGGCAGATCGGTGATGCCCGCCATCGGCGCCAGAAGCACCGGAGGGTCGAGGCGAAGGCTGTCGAGGCTTATCGTCACTTGGTCTCTCTCTTGCAACTGCTCAAGGAAGTAGCGACCGGCGGCGGGAATCACAATTGCGTCCGGTGATCTGACCCATCACAGGGGCGGGAAAATCGGCAATTGCACAAATTACAGGCAATCAGCTGCGGCTCTGTGTGCATTGCGCCCGCGCGGCGCATGTCCTAAGCCTTTGGCAAGCAAGGAGGCATCATGACGGTTGCGGTGATCATCGTCGCGGCGGGTCGCGGCACGCGGGCGGGCGAAGGCCTGCCGAAACAATGGCGCGAGCTGGCCGGGCGGCCGGTTCTGGCGCAGACGGTTGCGGCTTTCGCCGGGGTGGGCCGGATTCTGGTCGTGCTGCATCCCGATGACATGGGGCTTGGCATGGATCTGCTGGGCGGCTCGGTCGTGCTGGTCGCGGGCGGATCGACGCGGTCGGAAAGCGTGAAGAACGCGCTGGAGGCGCTGGAAGGCTCGGATGTGACGCGCGTCCTGATCCATGACGGCGCGCGGCCGCTGGTTCCGGCTGCGGTGACGGCGGCGGTTCTCTCGGCGCTCGACACCACCCCGGGGGCTGCGCCCGCGCTGGCCGTGACCGATGCGCTTTGGCGCGGCGAGGCCGGTCTGGTGGCGGGCACGCAGGACCGCGGGGGGCTTTACCGCGCCCAGACGCCGCAGGGCTTCCGTTTCCCCGAGATTCTGGCCGCGCACCGGGCCCATCCGGGCGGTGCCGCCGATGATGTCGAGGTCGCCCGTCACGCGGGGCTTTCCGTGGCGATCGTTCCGGGGCATGAAGACAATCTGAAGATCACCTATGCGCCGGATTTCGCCCGCGCCGAGGCGATCCTGCGCGAAAGAAAGGGGCAGACGATGGATGTGCGACTGGGCAACGGCTATGATGTGCACGCCTTTTGCGAGGGCGATCATGTGGTGCTCTGCGGGGTGAAGGTGCCGCATGTGAAGGCGCTTCTGGGCCATTCCGATGCCGATGTGGGCATGCATGCGCTGACCGACGCGATCTATGGCGCGCTGGCCGAGGGCGATATCGGCCGTCATTTTCCGCCGAGCGATCCGCAATGGAAGGGCGCCGCGAGCTGGATCTTTCTGGACCATGCGGCGAAACTGGCGAAATCGAAAGGCTTCCGGATCGGCAATGCCGATGTGACACTGATCTGCGAACGGCCCAAGGTCGGCCCGCATGCGGTCGCGATGGCGGCGGAACTCGCCCGGATCATGGAGATCGAGCCCTCGCGCGTCTCGGTCAAGGCCACGACCTCGGAGCGGCTGGGCTTCACCGGGCGCGAGGAAGGCATCGCCTCGATCGCCACCGTGACGCTGATCGGCGCGTGAGATGACCGCCCGCTGGCTGCAGGCCATCACCACCTTCGGCTTTGTCGGCCGGTTGCGCCCGGCGCCGGGCACCTGGGGCACGGCGGCGGGCCTGGCCCTGCTTTGGGCGGTCGAACGCTTTGCCGGATTTGGCCCGCTTGTGGCGGCAACGGCTGTGATCACGGCCTTGGGCTTCTGGGCGGTGGCGCGTGAATTGCGCGACCGCCCGGGCGAGGACCCGTCGGAAATCGTCATCGACGAGGTGGCGGGCATCGGCGTTGCGCTGATTTTCCCCGCCGCCGGGTTCTGGCTGCGGGACATGTCGATGGTCTGGCCGGGTCCGGTGGCGGCCTTCCTGTTCTTCCGGCTTTTCGACATCTGGAAGCCCTGGCTTGTCGGCCATGCCGACCGTCGCGGCGATGCGGCGGGGGTGATGCTCGACGATCTCTGGGCGGGGCTCTTTGCGGGGATCTGCACCGTGATCGCGGCCGGTCTCTGGCACGGGGTCATCCGATGATCGCCGTGGAAGTGCTTGATGCGGCGCACGAAAAGGGCATACGCATTGCCACGGCGGAAAGCTGCACCGGCGGCATGGTCGCTGTCGCCCTGACCGAAATCCCCGGATCGTCAAGCGTCTTCGACCGCGGCTTCGTCACCTATTCGAACGCCGCTAAGGTCGAAATGCTGGGCGTTTCGCCCGCGACGCTGGAGACCTTTGGCGCGGTTTCGGAACAGGTCGCCCGCGAAATGGCCGAGGGCGCGCTGGCCCGTTCCGCCGCCGATCTGGCGGTGTCGATCACCGGCATCGCCGGTCCCGGCGGGTCGGACTTCAAACCCGAAGGCCGGGTCTGTTTCGGCCTTGCCCGGCGTGGCGGCGAAACGCGCAGCGAAACACAGGAGTTCGGTGCCCTTGGCCGCTCGGCCGTGCGGGCGAAATCCTGCGATCGCGCCCTGTCGCTGCTGGCGGCCGCGCTTTCGTAATCCGCCGCAATTCCCGGCTTGGCGCAAATTTTGCGCTCATGCTTTGTGCAACCCGAATACGCCCATGATTTGAGCGCCCCCGCCGTCCACATGCGCCTTTTCACGGCGGTTTCGGCATGTTTCGCCGCTGCCAAACCGACGAGGAGGATTCGGGATGAACGGGGCAGATACCGCCTGGGTCAGCATGGCGACGGCACTCGTGCTGTTGATGACGCTGCCCGGCCTTGCGCTTTTCTATGGCGGGCTGGTGCGGGCCCGCAGCGTGTTGTCAATCTTCATGCAGTGCTTCGCGCTCGCGGCGGCGATGAGCCTTTTGTGGCTGCTCGCAGGCTATTCGATCGCCTTTGGCGATGTCGGGGGTGTCTGGGGCGGCCTGTCACGTCTGGGGATGATCGGCGTCACCGCAGACGATCTGCGCGGCACCCTGCCCGAGATTCTCTTCTTCGCCTTCCAGATGACCTTTGCTGTGATCACACCGGCGCTGATCTTGGGCGCCTTTGTCGAGCGGGTGAATTTCTGGTGGGTCCTCACCTTTTCGGCGTTCTGGATGCTGCTGGTCTATGCGCCGGTCGCGCATTGGATCTGGGGCGCGGGCTTCCTGTCGGATGGCGGGATCTTCGGCGACAAGGGCACGCGGGATTTTGCCGGCGGCATCGTCGTGCATGAAACCGCGGCGCTGGCGGCGTTGCTGCTGGCGGTGATGATCGGGCCGCGCCGCAACCGCCACACCCCGCCGCACAACCCCGGCATGGTGGCAATTGGCGCGGGTCTGCTTTGGGTCGGTTGGTTCGGCTTCAACGGCGGCTCGGAACTGGCCGCCGACGGCACCGCGGCGATGGCGATCACCGCCACGCATCTGAGCGCCGCCGCCGCCGCGCTGTCCTGGATGTTCTGGGAAAGGCTCAAGTTCGGCCGGGCCTCGCTGGTGGGCATCGTCACCGGCGCCATTGCCGGTCTTGCCTCGGTGACCCCCGCTTCGGGCTATGTCTCGCCGCTGCAGGCGGTGATTATCGGCACGGTCGCGGGGATTCTGTGCCAGGAATCGGTGCTGATCGTGCGCGAACGGCTGAAACTGGACGATTCGCTCGATGTCTTCGCCGTGCATGGCGTCGGCGGCATCTTCGGCACGATCATGGTGGCAGTTTATGGTGCAGCAAGTTTTACCGCACAGTTCGGGGCGCTTCTCATCGTCGGCTTCTACACGATCGCACTGACCTGGGGCATCGCCCGCGCCGTCGCGCTGGTTTTCCCGATGCGCGTCGACAAGGAAGCCGAGACCAACGGGCTTGACATCTCGACCCATGGCGAGCGCGCCTATGACTTCAACTCCTGATCGCAACCCCTTGTCTTAAAACAGAAAGGCCGCCAAAGGGCGGCCTTTTTCATATACCATGGGCCACGGCCGTCAGACCTGAACCCGCCCCGACCAGCCATAAAGCGCGATCGCCCGATCCTCGAAGGCCTTGACGATCATCCGCATCGCCTGATCGAAGACGATCCCGATAACCCCCTGCAGCAGCGCGTTCTTGAATTCGAAATCGACGAAGAAATCGACCTCGCAGCCCCCCGGCCGGTCCGAGAACTGCCACCAGGAATGCATGTGCTTGAACGGCCCGTCGAGATATTGCGTATCGACGCGGAAGTTGTCGGGGTCCAGCACCACGCGCGATCCGAAACGCTCGCGGAACACCTTGAACGAGATCACCAGATCCGCTTCCATCAATTCGGTGCCCGGACGCGGTCCGGGTTTGCGGGCGCGGATGCGGGCGGCGGAATTCCAGGGCAAGAACTCGGGATAGCGCGCGACATCGGCCACAAGCGCATACATCTGCGCCGCCGAATAGGGCATCATACGCTGTTCGGTGTGCCGCGGCATCGTGCCCGTCTCCCTTTTCCCGCGCCTCTTCTTGCGATAAAGCAACCGAATTGCAAGGGCCGAGAGGCCGCAGGAGGAACGATGTCGCAAGACGGTTACGTAATCGACCAGATGATCTCGGCCAAAGCCATCGCGGCCCGGGTCGAGGCGCTTGGCGCCGAAATCACCGAGGCCTTCAGGGACACCGACCGGCTGGTGGTGGTGGGGCTGTTGCGCGGCTCCTTCGTCTTCATCGCCGATCTGATCCGCGAGATCGGCGTGCCCTGCGAGGTCGATTTCCTCGAAGCCTCAAGCTATGGGAACGAAACAACTTCCACGCGGGAAGTGCGCGTTCTCAAGGACTTGCGCGGCACAATTGGCGGGCGTGACGTGCTGGTCGTGGAAGATATCGTCGACACCGGGCATACGATTTCGAAAGTGATGGAAATGCTGCGCGCCCGTGCGCCACGGCGGATCGAATGCTGCGCCATGCTCGACAAGCCGTCGCGCCGCGAGGTCGATGTGAAGGCGCGCTGGACCGGCTTCGAAATCCCCGACGAATTCGTTGTCGGCTACGGGCTCGACTATGCGCAAAACCACCGCAACCTGCCCTTCATCGGCACGGTCCGTTTCACCGATCCGCAGAAGTGATCACAGCCCGGACAGGATCCGGGCCCAGACCCTCATTCCGCCGGGCCCGCCAGAAGCGGATAGATCTTGCGTGTGATCACATCCTCGGTCAGTGGCCCGGCGATGCGGGTCAGGATACGTCCCGCGCCATCGACCACAAAGGTTTCCGGAACCCCGGCCACGCCCCAGTCGAGCCCCATCCTGTTGCCGGGATCGGCGCCAAGCCTGGTGTAAGGGCTGCCCATCTCGGCCAGGAACCCCTGCGCCTTGTCGGGCGTATCCTTCCAGTTCACACCCATAATCTCGAACCCGTCCTGTTTCAGCGCGATCAGATTCGGATGCTCGACCCGACAGGGCGCGCACCAGGAGGCCCAGAAGTTCACCAGCTTGATCTTGCCATCGCGCAGATCGGCATCGGTGAAGGGCACCTCCGCGCCCAGCGGTTCAAGCCGGACCGCGGGCGCCTCCTTGCCGGCAAGCGCGGTCGGCATGGCATTCGGGTCATTTTGCTGCATCGCCAAGAAGCCCGCGCCAACAAAGCCCGCCATCACCAACAGCGGAAGAAACATCAAGGGCTTAGCCATCGTTCTTCATCCGTTCTTCCTGCGCCTTCAGCGCCCGTTTCACCCGCGCGCCGCGGATCAGCGTGGCCGCGATCAGCCCCGCCAACAGCACCAGCGTCACCCCCCAGGAGGCAAGGATCGTGACCGCGTATTTTCCGAACTCGGGCATCATGCCATGCGCTCCCTCTGCTCCAATGCCTTGATACGGCGGGCGCGAATCTCGGTGCGGGTGCGCAACAGCAGCAGCGTCACGAACAGAAACCCGAACCCGACGATAGAAAGCACCAGGGGCTGCCAATAAACATCCGCGATATGCTCTTCCTTGTCGAGGCTGAGCGTCGCGCCCTGGTGCAGCCCCTGGTTCCAGAAGATCGCCGCATAGCGCGACAGCACCGCGAAGACCGAGCCGACCAGACACAGAACGCCGGTCAGATCGGCGGCCGTGTCGGGGGTGTCGATCGCTTCCCACAGCGCCATGTAGCCCAGGTAGAACAGGAACAGGATCAGGAAGGAGGTCAGCCGCGGGTCCCATTCCCACCAGGTCCCCCACATCGGCTGCCCCCAAAGCGCGCCGGTGACCAGCGCGATCAGCGTCATCACCATGCCGATCGGCGCCGCCGCCCTTGCGGCCAGTGCCGAAACATGGTGACGCCGGATCAGCCAGATCAGCGAGGCGACCAGCATCATCACCCAGATGTTGATGGCAAATGTCGCCGCCGGAACATGGACATAGATCACCTTCACCGTCGCGCCGAACTCGGCCGCGACCGGGGTGAAGAAGAACCCCCAGACCAGCCCGGGCACCAGCGTCAGAACGGTGGCGCCCACGACCCAGGGCAGAAGCCGGCCCGAAGTCTGCATGAACTTGACCGGGTTTGCATATTCCCAGATCGACATCGGCTCTCCTCCCTCTCGCGTCCCGTCGGACATGTCACGCTTTGCCACGGCGCGAATTGACTCGCATCAAGCTGGAACAGGTCTCACCGCAAATTGACCCGGATCGCCGCCGCCGAGGCAAAGGGCACCAAAGCCACGGTGGCGGCGGTGATCCCCGCCAGCATCGCCAGCGGCACCTGCGTCGCCAGACCCTCGGCGCCGCGCCGCACCAGCTCGGCGCCAAAGATCAGCGTCGGCACGTAAAGTGGCAGCACCAGCAGCGACAAAAGCAGGCCGCCCCGCTTCAGCCCCACCGTCAGCGCAGCGCCAAAGGTGCCCAGCACCGAGAGCGCCGGCGTGCCCAGAAGCAGCGAGATCTCGAGCCAGAGATAAGCGGGCGCGGGAAGATGCAGCAAGACCGCAAAGAGCGGCGCCGCCAGAACCAGCGGCAGCCCGGTGGTGATCCAATGCGCCAGCGCCTTGATCGTCACCACCGCCTCCATCGGGATCGGCGCGGTGGCCAGAAGATCAAGCGAGCCATCCTCGAAATCGAGCGCGAAGATCCGGTCAAGCGACAGAAGACAGGCCAGCAGCGCCCCCAGCCACAGAATGCCGCTGGCGATCCGGGCAAGAACCTCTCCCTGCGGACCGACGCCGAAAGGCACCAGCGTCACCACGATCAGGAAAAACGCCAGCCCGAGCCCGAAGCCGCCCCCGGCGCGGATCGCCAAGCGCAAGTCACGCGACAATAGCGCCCTCATGGCAAGGCCCTCCGCCCGCGGCCGATGTCGGCAAGCGCGTATTTGGACCAAGAAAAAGCCATGCGGTTTCTTCTTGGCACAAATACGCCCTTTTGCGGCAGGATCCGGGCGCCGCGGCTCACAGGAAGGCTCCGTCAAAATCGTGATCGAAGGCGCCGCGATGGCCGCCCGCCTCGGGCGGGCGGGCCTTGAACGGCGCCAGATCCAGCATTGCGGCCTCGGTCAGACCCAGATCGATATGCGTCGCCATCAGCGCCGCGCCACCTTCGGCGAGATGCGCCCGCACCGCTTCGGCAAAAAGCGCGACCGAGGCGGCATCGAGCGAGACCGTCGGTTCGTCAAGCACCCAGACCGGACGCCCGGTGACCAGAAGCCGCGCCAGCCCCAGTCGGCGCTTCTGCCCGGCCGAGAGGCTTGCGGCGGCGCGGTGTTCCAGCGCCCGCAGGTTCATCCGCGCCAGCGCCGTCTCCACCCCGTCGGTGGCATGGATCGCCGCCCAGAACTGCAGGTTTTCGCACACCGAAAGCGTGGCCTTCAGCCCGTCGGCATGGGCGGCATAGGCAATGCCCTCGGGCGGCATCGACACCCGCCCGGCCAAGGGCGGTTGCAGCCCGGCCAAAGTGCGCAGAAGCGTCGTCTTGCCGATCCCGTTCGGGCCGCGCAGCACCAGCGCATGGCCCGAAGCAAGCGAAAAACTCACCCCTTCCAGCACGGCAAGGCCGCCGCGGCTGACGGTGAGATTTTCGACGGTGAGCAGCGTCATGCCGTCGGCACCGCGCCCGGCATCGGCAAAAGGGCCGCGCCGACGCGGCGGCCCTCGGAGAGAAGCACATTGTAGTGGCGCGCGGCGGCGGGGGTGGACATCGGCTCGGCCAGCAGTCCAAGCGCTTCAAGTTCTACCTGCAAGCCTTTGGGAAGATGCGCAATATCTGCACCCATCCCGCACAGCAGCAGATCAACCTGCCCGGCCAGCGCGCGCAGCGCCGCAAGATCGTCGAAGCCGGTCCAGGCTGACGCCGCCTCGGCGCGGATCAGAAGGCCGCCCGGGTGCACCGCCCCGGCGATGCGGAAGAACCCCGGCCCGTAGCCGTCGATCGGCAGCGCCGCTCCGAAGCCCGCCTCACGGCTTTGCATCTTGCGCCCCTCCGGAAAAGAACTTGTCCGAGGGGTCCTTCTTCTCCTTGTTGCGGTCGAGCCCGATGAACAGCACGATGTTCTTCGCCACATAGACCGAGGAATAGGTGCCGGTGAACACCCCCCAGACCATGGCGAAGACGAAGCCGCGGATCACGTCGCCGCCCCAGATCAGCATCGGCACCAGCGCCAGAAGCGTCGTCATGCCGGTCATCACGGTGCGCGAGAGCGTCTCGTTGACCGAAAGGTTCATCACATCGCGCAGCGGCATCGTCTTGTATTTGATCAGGTTTTCGCGCAGCCGGTCAAAGACGACGACGGTGTCGTTGATCGAATAGCCGGTGATCGTCAACAGCGCCGCCACCGTGGTCAGGTCGAACTTCAGCTGCAGCACGGCGAAAAGCCCGACCGTCAGCAGCACGTCATGCACCAGCGCCACCACGGCGCCGAGCGCGAATTGCCATTCGAACCGGACCCAGATGTAGAACATGATCACCACGGTCGCCGCCAAAAGCGACCAAACCGCGGTCCAGACCAGCTCGCCCGAAACCTTGGGGCCGACGGATTCAAACGAGGTGATCTGCAGCGCCGGATCGACCGAGGTCAGCGCGGTCTCGACCTTGTTCACCAGCTCCTGGCCCTGCGCGCCCTGCCCCTCGGCGCCCTGGCCATCGCCCTGCATCTGGATGCGGATCATCGCCACATGCTGATCGGCGCGAAAGCTCGGATCGCGCACCTCGGAGATGATCACGTCGCCCAGATCCAGCGGCTCCAGCGCGGCGCGATAGACGCCGACATCGACCGCCGTCGTGGATTCGGTGCGGATCGTCGTGCCGCCCTTGAAATCGATGCCGAAGTTCAGCCCGATCACCAGCGGCAGGATCACCGAGGCGATCATCAGCACCACGGCCGCGCCGAACGTCGCCCATTGCCAGCGGAAAAAGTCGAAGTTGGTCTTTTCGGGAACCAGTTTCAGACGGAAAGCCATGGATGGTTCCTCCTCAGATGACGATGGTCTTGGGACGACGCCAGCCGTACCAGATGACGATCATCAGCCGGACCACCCAGATCGCGGTGAAGATCGAGGCGGCGATGCCGATCATCGTGGTGACGGCAAAACCGCGCACCGGCCCGGCCCCCAGCACGAACAGGATCGCCGAGGACAGGAACGAGGTCACGTTCGCATCGATGATCGCCGACATCGCCTTGTCAAAGCCCAGCTCGATCGCCCGCACGGGGGATTTGCCAGCGCGGATTTCCTCGCGCATGCGTTCGTAGATCAGCACGTTGGCATCGACCGAGGTGCCGATGGTCAGCACGATCCCGGCGATCCCGGGAAGGGTCATCGTGCCGCCGATCGCGCCCATCACGGCGAAGATGAAGGCGATGTTGATGAACAGCGCCACCGAGGAAAAGAAGCCGAAAAGCCCGTAGGAGGCGATCATGTAGACCACGACCGCGGCAAAACCGATGAGCGAGGCGACCATCCCCGCCTTGACGCTGTCGGCGCCCAGCTCCGGCCCGATCGTGCGTTCCTCAAGGAAGGTCATGCCTGCAGGCAGCGCACCGGCGCGCAGAAGCAGCGCCAGATCGGTCGCCTCCTCGATGCTGAAGCGGCCGGTGATGATCCCCGATCCGCCCGCGATATGCGCCTGGATCGTCGGCGCCGAAATCACCTTGCCGTCCAGAACGATGGCGAAGGGCTCGCCGATATGGCTGGCGGTGTAATCGCCAAAGGCGCGCGCGCCGCTGACATTGAAGCGGAACGACACCGCCGGGGCGCCGTTGTCGTCGGTGGTCGGGCGCGCATCGGTCAGATCGTCACCCGTCACCACCGGAACTTCGTCCAGCAGGTGATAAAGCCCCTGCCGTTCGGCATCGGGCAGAAGTTCATTGCCCGAGGCGACCGGCGCATTCGGATTCGAGGTGGTGCCGAGCACCGGATGGAAGGTCAGCTTGGCGGTGGTGCCGATCAGATCCTTCAGCTCCTGCGCCGAGCCGATGCCGGGCACTTCGATCAGGATGCGGTCGGTGCCTTCGCGCATGATCGTCGGTTCGCGCGTGCCCGCGGCATCGACGCGGCGACGCACGATTTCCAGCGATTGCTGCATGGTGCGGTCATCGGTGGCTTTCTGTTCCGCCTCCGAGAGCCGGAAGACGACGGTGTCGCCCTCGGCCGTCACCTCGTAGTCGGACTGGCCGACCCCGGTCAGGCTGACCACCGGGCTCGCCAGCGTCCGGGCGGCTTCGACGGCGCGGGCGATCTGCGCGCGCTCGCCGATCTGGATGCGCAATTCCCCCTCGGGCGAGGGCACGCGCCGAATCGCGCCGATGGTGGCGCGTTCGGCCGCCAGAACCTTGCGCGCCTCGGGCCAAAGCGCATCCATCCGGGCCTTGTGGACCTCGCCCAGATGCACCTCGGCCAGAAGATGCGCGCCGCCGCGCAGATCGAGCCCCAGATTGACCAGCGCCGAGGGCGCCCAATCGGGCCAGGCGGCCTTGGCGGCCACCTGGGTCTCGGTCATCGCCCCGGTCTTCTCGAAGGCGGAAACGGCGTCGTTATGCCCCTCGACCCGGGCATAGAACATGTTGGGCGCCGCCGTGATCAATGCCGCAAGGCACAGACCCAGAATGACTAGACGCTTCCAAAGCGAAATCTGCAGCATGGCGGCGCGGCCCCGGATCAGGTCAGGTATTGGCGGCCGGTTCAGTCTTCGACAGAACCTGCACGACGGCGCTGCGGATCATCCGCACCTTCATGTCCTTGGCGATCTCGATCTCGACCTCGCCATCTTCGCGCAGATGCACGATCTTGCCGATGATGCCGGCCTGGGTCAGCACCATGTCGCCACGCCGCAGCGCGTCGACCATCGCCTTGTGCTCCTTGGCTTTCTTTTGCTGCGGGCGGATCAGCAGGAAATACATGATCACGAAGATCAGGATCAGCGGCACGAATTGGCCGAAGGCGGCCAGGCCACCAGCGGCGGCAGAGGCATCCTGGGCATAGGCGGGAGAGACGAACATGGCATGGTCCTTTCGTTAGGGCCGTGGGGGCGATGCCCCGGTTTTCGGCGCGCACCCTAGCCGCGGCCCCCCGCAATGGCAAGGCAGTCGCGGCAGGCCGAAGCCGCGATCACGGTTGTGTCAGGAAAAAGGGGGCGCTGCCCCCTCTTCGGCTGCGCCGAATTCACCCCCGGGATATTTGGACCAAGGTGAAAGGGAACGGATTGGATTTCACCTTGGCGCAAATATCCCGGGGGCGCCGCTTGCGGACGGGGGCAGAGCCCCCGCCTCAGCGGGTCGGAAGCGCGCGCTCGACCAGCCGGGCGAAGAAGCTCGCGCCGATCGGCGCCGCCTCGTCGTTGAAATCGAAGGCCGGATGGTGCAGCCCCGCCCCCGGCCCGGTGCCGAGGAAGAGATAGGCGCCCGGCCGTGCCTCGAGCATGTAGGAAAAGTCCTCGGCGCCCATTTCGCGCCCGGCATCGTCCTTCACCGCCTCGGGGCCGGAGACCTCGCGCGCCACCTCGGCGGCAAAGCGGGCCTTTTCGCCATCGTTGATGGTGGGCGGATAGCCCTTGTCATAGCGGATCTCGACCAAGACGCCAAAGGCCGCCGCCGTGCCCTCGACGATCTCGTGGAAGCGGCGCTCGACCATGGCGCGGACATCGGGGGTGAAGGAGCGGATCGTGGCGCAGAACCAGCCGGTTTCGGGGATGATGTTGTTCGCTGTGCCGACATGGATCTGCGTCACCGAGACGACCAGCTCATCCATCGCGAAAAGATTGCGCGAGACGATCGTCTGCAACGATCCGACCATCGCGGTGATCGCCGGGATCGGGTCGATGCATTCATGCGGCGTCGCCCCATGCCCGCCGCGCCCCGTCACCGTGACCCAGGCGGTATCGACCGCGGCCATCAGCGCGCCCTGGGTGGTGTGGAAATGGCCAAAGGGCAGATTGGGCGCGTTGTGGATGCCGTAAACCTCGGTGATCGCGAAGCGCTCCATCACGCCTTCGCGCACCATCACCTCGCCGCCGCCGCCGTCTTCCTCGGCGGGCTGAAAGAGCAGCGCCACCGTGCCCGCGAAATTCCGCGTCTCGGCCAGATACTTGGCCGCACCCAGCAGCATCGTGGTGTGGCCGTCATGGCCGCAGGCATGCATCCTGCCTTCGTGTTCCGAGGCATAATCGACCCCGGTGATCTCGTCGATCGGCAGCGCGTCCATGTCGGCGCGCAGCCCGATCACCGGCCCGTCCTGACGGCCCCGGATCAGCGCCACGATGCCGGAAGTGGCGATGCCCTCGTGGATCTCGTCCACGCCGATTTCGCGCAGCCGTTCGGCCACGAAGGCGGCGGTCTTCGGCAGCTGGAATTCCAGTTCGGGGTGACGGTGCAGCCACTGCCGCCATTCCTTCATCTCGGGGGCAAGGGCGGCAATGCGGTTGATCACGGGCATGGTGGACTCTGGGTTTTGGAAAGCGATACTGGATTAGATGGACCTGCAGGGGGCAAGAGGCAATGGCGAAACCGACCGATCCGGGGATCTTCGTGCAAACCGACAGCGTGGGGGCGGAAACCGAGCGGCTGGCGGCGATCATGGCCTGTCTGCGCGATCGCGAGACCGGCTGCCCTTGGGATATCGAGCAGGATTTCGCCAGTATCGCCCCCTATACGATCGAGGAAGCGCACGAGGTCGCCGATGCGATCGCGCGCGAGGCCTGGGGCGAGCTTTCGGGCGAATTGGGCGATCTGGCGCTTCAGGTGGTCTTTCACGCGCAAATGGCGGCCGAGGCCGGGCATTTTTCGCTGCTTGATGTGCTGCGCGGGATCAATGCGAAGATGATCGCCCGGCATCCGCATGTGTTCGGGGACGAAAGCCGTCTCAAGAGCGCCGCGCAACAGACGGAAGATTGGGAGAAAATCAAATCCGCCGAGCGCGCGGCCAAGGCCGAGACCGGGGTGCTGGATGGCGTCGCGCTGGGGCTTCCGGCGCTGACGCGGGCGCTGAAGCTGCAAAAGCGGGCGGCGCGGGTGGGGTTTGATTGGCCCTCGACCGCCGAGGTGGTGGCGAAGATCGTAGAGGAGGCGAACGAGCTGGTCGAGGCCCGGGAGACGCTTGGCCCCGCGGAAATCGCCGAGGAATATGGTGATCTGATGTTCGTGATGGTGAACCTGGGGCGGCATCTGGGGCTGGATGCGGAAGCCTGTCTGCGCGCGGCGAATGGCAAGTTCACCCGGCGGTTTGCCTTCATCGAGGCGAAATTGGCGAAGGCGGGCAAGCGGCCCGCCGACAGCGATCTGTCCGAGATGGATGCGCTTTGGGACGCGGCGAAACGCACCGGGCTTTGAGGGGAAATCGGGGGGCCTCGGCCCCCCGAACCCCCCGACCGGGGACGGCCTTGCCTTCCCCGGACCCCTTCCGGCGCTCAGAACAGCGCCTTGCGCAGCATGTTCAGCGCGACCAGCATCAGGAAGCCCGCGAAGATGCGCTTGAGCGGTTTCGGATCGAGCCGATGCGCGAGTGCAGCGCCCCAGGCGGCGGTGACGGCGGTGGTGGCGCCGATCACCAGCAGCGCCGGAATGTTGATCGCCCCCACCGTATAGGGCGGCGCGTTTTCGACCGGCGTCAGCAGAAAGGCCACGGTCGAGGGCACCGCCATGATCGCGCCGAAGCCCGCCGAGGTCGCCACGGCGCGGTGCATCGGGATGCCGTGCAGCGTCTGCATCGGCGTCGAGATCGAGCCGCCGCCGATGCCGAGCAGCACCGACACCGCCCCCATCAACGGCCCGAACCAAAGCCGCAATCCCGGCCCCGGCATCCCCTCGGCGATGCGCCAGCCTTGCTTGCCGAAGGCCATGTAAAGCGCGATCGCCATCACCAAAGTGCCGAAGATGACCGTCAGCGCATGGGTGTCGAGATGCGAGACAAGGACCACCCCGGCCAGCGCCCCCGCCGCCACGAAGGGCGCCCAGTCGCGCAGAAGCTGCCAGTCGACCGCGCCCTTGCGGGCATGGGCGGTGACCGAGCGCGTCGAAGTGATGATGATCGTCGCCATCGACGTGGCGACGCAGACCTGCATCAGCCCATCGGAACCATAGCCCAGCCCGTTGAAAAGATAGAAGAAGGCAGGCACAAGCACGATGCCGCCGCCCACCCCCAGCAGCCCCGCCAGCACCCCGGCGACAGCGCCGACCGCCAGCAGGATCGCGAAAAGCGGCAGGATCGTCGTCAGAGAGTCCATCTTACGCCTCGCGCGTCACTTCGGCCAGCGCCTGATCGTAAAGGGCCAGGCCCGCGCCCGGCCGCGTCGCCCCCTCGGACAGCACGCGCCGCCAGCCGCGCGCCCCGGGCCGGCCGTGAAACAGGCCCAGCATGTGCCGGGTGATCTGGTGCAGCCGCCCGCCCGCCGCCAGATGATCGGCAATATAGGGCTTCATCGCCTCGGCGACCGCGACGGCCGAAAGCACCTCGCCCTGCCCCCAAAGCGCGACATCGGCGCCCGCCAGAACCGCCATCGGCTCCTGATAGGCGGCGCGGCCGACCATAACCCCGTCCATCCCCGCGGCCAGATGCGCCTCGACCTGATCGAGCGTCGCCACCCCGCCGTTCAGGCTCAGATGCAGATGCGGAAATTCGCGCTTCATCGCATGGACAAGCGGATAGTCGAGCGGCGGGATTTCGCGGTTTTCCTTTGGTGACAGCCCCTGCAGCCAGGCCTTGCGGGCATGCAGGATGAACCGGGTGACCCCGGCCTCGGAGACGGTTTTCAGAAAGGCGGGCAGCACCTCTTCGGGGACCTGATCATCGACGCCGATCCGGCATTTCACCGTCACCTCGACCGCGGCGGCGTCCCGCATCGCCGCGACACAGCGGGCGACCAGATCGGGCGTCTTCATCAGCATCGCCCCGAAAGCCCCCGATTGCACCCGGTCCGAGGGGCAGCCGACATTCAGGTTGATCTCGTCATAGCCCCAGTCGCGCGCGATCCGCACGGCTTCGGCCAGTTCGGCCGGATCGGAGCCGCCAAGCTGCAGCGCCACCGGATGTTCGGCCGGGCTGAAATCCAGCAGCTGCGCGCGCTTGCCATGGATCACCGCCGGGGCGGTGACCATCTCGGTGTAAAGCAGCGCCTGGCGCGAGATCATCCGGTGAAAGACCCGGCAATGCCGATCGGACCAGTCGAGCATCGGCGCAACCGACAGGCGCGCATGTGAGGAAAGCCCCGCAAGACCTTGTTTCATAGATATTTCAGGAACGGCGCCCGGGGGACAGCTTGACGTCATCGAAGGTGTTTTCCGCTTTCAATGCCCCGGAAATCCGAAATCGATCCCGGGGCGATGCTGAATGTCGACAAGGGCAATCGCCTTTCGGACGCGGATCATAAAGAGCCCCGCAGGGATCGTCCACCGCCTTTGGCGCAACGAAAACCCCCGGACGCGCGGCGCCCGGGGGGAATTGCGACTTGGCACGCGGCGTGTTCCGGCCGTGTTCTTACAGGAAGGCGTCCGGCACCGCGGCCTTTTTCCGGGCGACATAATCGGCCAGCGCCTCGTTGAGGCCCGGATCGATCGCCGGGGCCTGATACTCGCCCAGCATCTTCTTCACCCGCACGCTTGCGAGCGTCGCGGTGTCGCGCGCGCCTTCCTCGTCCCAGGTCTCGAAGGGCTTGTAATCAAAGAGATCCGTTTTCCAGAACGCATCCTTGAAGTTGGCCTGCGTATGCCCGCAGCCCAGAAAGTGACCGCCCGGGCCGACCTCGCGCAAAGCCTCCATCGCCTGACCGTTCGCGCTCATGTCGATCCCGGCCGCCAGGCGATGCAGCACGCCCAGCTGATCGGCATCCATCACGTATTTCTCGTAAGACGAGACCAGACCGCCTTCGAGCCAGCCGCAGGCATGCAGCATGAAGTTGACGCCCGAGAGCAGGCCGATATTGAGCGTGTTCGCCGTCTCATAGGCGGCCTGCGCATCGGGCAGTTTCGAGCCGCAGAACGCGCCCGCCGAACGGAACGGCAGGCCCATCCGCCGCGCCAGTTGCCCGGCGCCCAGCGTGATCTGCGCCGCCTCGGGCGTGCCAAAGGTCGGCGCGCCCGAGTTCATGTCGATCGAGGTCACGAAGGCCCCGAAAATCACCGGCGCCCCCTTGCGGATGATCTGGCTGTAGGCGACGGCCACCATCACCTCGGCCAGCACCTGCGTCAGCGTGCCCGCAACCGTCACCGGCGCCATCGCGCCGCCGACAATGAAGGGCGAGACGATGCAGGCCTGATTGGCGGCGGCATAGACCTCCAGCGCGTCCATCATGATCGGATCGAAGGTCAGCGGCGAGTTGATGTTGACGAGCGAGGTCATCACCGTGTTTTCGTCGACGAATTTCTCACCAAAGAGGATCTTCGACATCTCGATCGAATCGACGCAGCGCGAGCGTTCGGTGACCGAGCCCATATAAGGCTTGTCCGACAGCGTCATATGGGCGTGCAGCATGTCGAGGTGACGCTTGTTCACCGCCACATCGGTCGGTTCGCAGACGGTGCCGCCCGAATGGTGCAGATATTTCGACATCTGCCCCAGCTTCACGAAATTGCGGAAGTCGGCAATCGTCGCATAGCGTCGGCCGCCCTCCAGATCGCGCACGAAGGGCGGCCCGTAAACCGGCGCCAGCACAAGGCTTTTTCCGCCGATGGTGACATTGCGCTCGGGGTTGCGGGCATGCTGCACGAAGCTTGCGGGCGCGGTCTTGCACAGCGCGCGCGCAAGGCCCTTCGGGAAGCGCACGCGCTCGCCCTGCACATCGGCGCCCACCGCGCGCCAGCGATCCAGCGCCGCCGGGTTCTCGACGAAATTGACGCCGATCTCTTCCAGCACCGTCTCGGCATTGGCTTCGATCAGCTGCAGCGCTTCCTCGTTCAGGATCTCGAGGTTCGGGATGTTGCGCTCGATGTATTTCGCGAATTCGACCCGGACAGCCGTGCGTTCCGCCCGCCGGGCCGCCCCGCCACCGCCACGCGCCCGCCGTCCGCCTGCCGCCTGTTCGATCTCTTCGCTCATCGCGCACCTCCGCTTGGGTCTTTCCCCGTTTTACCTGACGACGGCGCGGCTTCATGCGCGGTTTGCGACATCAGCGATAAAGAAGCGACCGACCGGCGTCGAACAGATGCACCTTTTCCGGCGCCGCAGTCAGGCGAACCGTCTGATGGCGCAGACCGGCATGAATGCCCGGCAGTTTCGCGATCACATGTGGCGCCCCCGGCTGCGCCGCAAAGTAAAGCAGCGTCACCTCGCCAAGCGCCTCGACGATCTCGACCGTGCCGGTGAAAAGCCCCCCGGTTGTGATCACGGTCAGATCCTCGGGCCGCACGCCGATATTGACACGCAATCCCAGATCGGCGCCGGTCGTCGGCACAGTCGATTCCGCCGTGCCGCCCCCGTCCAGCGTGATCACAGTCCGCATCCCGGTGGCCGTGATCACACCCGGCAGCAGGTTCATCTGCGGCGAGCCGATGAATTGCGCGACGAATTCGGTTTCGGGGTGCTCATAAAGCTGCAAGGGCGTGCCGACCTGGGCGATGCCCTTGTTCGCCAGCACGACAATGCGGCTGGCCAGCGTCATCGCCTCGATCTGATCATGGGTGACATAGATCATCGTGCGCTCGGGCATCGCTTCCTTCAGCTGCGCGATCTCGATCCGCGTCGCGACGCGCAGCGCGGCATCAAGATTCGAGAGCGGCTCGTCGAACAGATAGACCTTGGGATCGCGCACGATCGCCCGGCCGATGGCCACGCGCTGACGCTGCCCGCCCGAAAGCGCCTTCGGCAGCCGGTCGAGAAAGGGCGTCAGCTGCAGGATGCGGGCTGCATTTTCGACAGCGGTGTCAATCTCTTGCCGGGGCTTCTTCGCAATCTTCAGGGCGAATTCCATGTTCTGGCGCACCGTCATATGCGGGTAAAGCGCGTAGCTTTGAAACACCATCGCAATGCCGCGCTGCGCGGGCGGCATGTCATTCACCCGCACACCATCGATGCGCAATTCGCCCGAAGTGATCCGTTCCAGCCCCGCGATCATCCGCAAAAGAGTCGATTTTCCGCAGCCCGAAGGGCCGACGAAAACGATCAGCTCGCCCGCCCTGATGTCGAGGTCGATGTCCTTGAGCACATCCACCTCGCCATAGGATTTGCCGACGCCGGTCAGTTTCAGATCAGCCATGGCGGCCTCCGCTCCGGCGCAAGATCGCATGGCCCCAAGGAGGCAGCGCCACCACACCCGCGACCGGACCGGCGCCGTCGACCGCGTCCCATTCCCCCGGACAGCTGACAGGTGCCGGATTATCGGTCAGGTTGAACAGGCAAAGCAGGTCGGTTTCACCTTCCGAGCGCAAAAACCGCAGCACGCCCGCCTCGGCCGCGATCGCGGTCATCGCGCCCGACCGCAGCGCCGGATGGGCCTGGCGCAGCGCAATCGCCCGGCGATAATGGTGGATCAGTGCCCCGGGATCGCCTTCGACGACATCAGGCGCGAGCGCGCAATGGGAGGCGGGAACCGGCAACCAGGGTTTCGCCGTCGAAAACCCGCCCTGCGGTTCGTTGCCCTGCCAGACCATCGGCGTGCGGCAGCCATCGCGGCCCTTGAACTCGGGCCAGAATTCCTTGCCATAGGGGTCCTGCAGATCCTCATAGGCGATCTCGGCCTCGGGCAGGCCCAGTTCCTCGCCCTGATAGAGGCAGACCGAGCCCTTGAGGCACATCAGCAACGTCGTATAGCACCGCACCGCCGGATCAGAGAGCGACCAGCGACTGATGTGCCGCACAACATCATGGTTCGAATAGGCCCAGCAGGCCCAGCCTTCGGGGGCGACCGTCTCGAGCTTGCGGAAGACCTCGGCGATATGCTCGGCCGCAAGCGGCGCATGGCCCGAGAGCAGCTCGAAGGCGTAGGACATCTGCATCGCATCCGTCCCCGAAGTGTATTCGCCCAGGATCTCGAGGCCGCGCTGGCTGTCGCCGATCTCGCCCACGGCGGCGGCCCTGTAGCCCTCCATCAGTTTGCGCAATTTTCGCATAAAAACAATGTTCTGCGGGTGGTTCTTGTCGTAAATATGGCGCTGGTGATTGTAGGGATTAACTTTTGGTGCGGTCTGATCGTTGCGCTCCTCGACCGGCAGCGGCGGGTTGTCGCGCAGCGCGGCATCATGCATATAAAAGTTGATCGTATCGAGCCGGAAGCCATCCACCCCCCGATCCAGCCAGAACTTCGCCACGGCCAGAAGCGCCTCCTGCACCGCCGGGCAATGGAAATTCAGATCGGGCTGCGCGGTCAGGAAATTGTGCAGATAGTATTGCTCGCGCCGGGCATCCCATTGCCACGCCGGACCGCCAAAGATCGACAGCCAGTTGTTCGGCGCCGTGCCGTCGGGTTTCGGCTCGGCCCAGACATACCAGTCGGCTTTCGGGTTCGTCCGGCTTTGGCGGCTTTCCTGAAACCACGGATGGTGGTCGGAGGTATGCGAGAGCACAAGGTCGATCAGCACCTTCAGTCCGAGATCATGCGCCCGCGCGATCAGCGCATCGAAATCGGCCAGCGTGCCGAAAAGCGGATCGACATCGCAATAATCGCTGACATCATAGCCGAAATCCTTCATCGGCGAGGTGAAAAAGGGCGAAATCCAGATCGCCTCGACGCCAAGGCGCGCCACATGATCCAGCCGCTGGGTGATCCCGGGCAGATCGCCGACCCCGTCGCCATTGGTGTCCTGAAAGCTGCGCGGGTAGATCTGATAGATCACCGCACCGCGCCACCAGTCGGGGGATTTCTCAAGGAAGGTCATTCAGCCACCTTTCACCGAGCCGGCCAGAAGACCGCGCACCAGATATTTCTGCAACGCAAAGAAGACGAAAAGCGGCACCGCGATCGAGACGAAAGCCGAGGCCGCCAGGATTTCCCAATCGCCGCCGCGCGAGCCCAAAAGCGCGCGCAAAGCCCCGGTCATCACCTGGGTATCGGTGGAATTCCCAAGGAAAACAGTGGCTACGAGGAGGTCGTTCCAAACCCAGAGGAATTGGAAAATGGCAAAGGAGGCGAGCGCCGGGAAGGAGAGCGGCAGCACGATGCGGCGAAAGATCTGGAATTCGGTGGCGCCATCGACGCGGGCCGACTCGATGATCTCGCGCGGCAGGCCGACCATGTAGTTGCGCAAAAGGTAAATGGCGAGCGGCAGGCCGAAGCCGGTATGGGCGAGCCAGATGCCGAGGTAGCTTTGATTGAGGCCGATCTGATTGTGCAGTTTCAAAAGCGGGATCAGCGCCAGTTGCAGCGGCACGACCAGAAGCCCGACGATCACCGCCACCAAAAGCGCGCGGCCCGGAAACCGCATCCAGGCCAAGGCATAGGCGGCAAAGGCGGCGATCAGGATCGGGATCACCGTTGCCGGGATCGTCACCGTCATCGTGTTCAAGAACGCCCGTCCGATCCCCTCGGCTGTGATCACACGGGCATAATTCTCAGTGGTCAGACGCGGTGGGGCGACCGTGGTGACGAAGATCCGCATGCCGCGCCCCTCGGCAAAAGCTGTCGGAGAGGTCAACCGATAATCGCCATTTTCTGCAACCGTCAGACGTTGCCCGTCCTTCAGCTCGGCCGTCTCTCCGGGGGCATAGGCGGCGGGCGCCTTTGACGACACCCCCCAGGATTTCAGCTCAGCTTTCGGCGGCAAGACATTGCGGGATATGACAAAAACATCGCCCTCCCGATTCTTGTCCGCGGCCGTTCCGGCGCGCACGAAATCGGTGGCCGTGGCCGAAAACGCGGCCCGCCACCAGCCCGAGGTGATGATCTGGTCACGGTCGCGGAACGACGATACCAGCAAGCCCAGCGTCGGGATCGTCCAGAGCAGCACCAGCGCCGCCGCCGCCAGATTGACCGCCCAGACCAGCGCCGAAGACCGCCCGGCCAGGCCCTCTGCGCCCCGTGCCCTCATCCATGCATCTCCCGGTTCGCATTGCGGATGTTCCAGACCATGATCGGCGTCACCAGAGCCATGATCACCAGCGCCACGGTCGAGGCCCGCCCGGTGTCATTCGCCCGGAACATCCAGTCGAACATCAGGTTGGCCATCACCTGCGTGCCCCATTGCCCGTTCGTCATCGTCAGCACGATGTCGAAGACCTTCAGCACGGTGATGGTGATCGTGGTCCACACCACCGCAATCGTGCCCCAGATCTGCGGCACCTTGATGCGGAAAAAGATCTGCACCGGCGTGGCCCCGTCGATCGTCGCGGCCTCGATAGTTTCCTCGGCGATACCGCGCAGCGCCGCCGAGAGGATCACCATGGCAAAGCCGGTCTGGATCCAGATCAGCACCAGCATCAACAGGAACGAGTTCCAGCCCGGCACCGTCAGCCAAGCGCGTGCCGTGCCGCCAAAGGAAGTCACCAGAGCCGAGAGCAGACCGATCTCCGCCTGTCCCTCGCCGCGGTAGTCATAGACGAATTTCCACACCACTGCGGCGCCGACGAAAGAGACCGCCATCGGCATGAAGATGAGCGATTTCGCGACATTCCCCCAGCGAATGCGATCGGTCAAGGCGGCGGCAACAAGGCCGAAAAGCGTCGCCAAAGTCGGCACAAAAACGAGCCACAAAGCATTGTTGCGCAAGGATTCATGGAATTTGCCATCGGCCAGAAGCCAGCGGTAGTTCGACAGCCCCACAAAGGTCTCGCCGCGGCTGTCATGAAAAGAGAGCCAGATCGAAACGAAGATCGGATAGACCAGATAGACCGCCAGGGCGATCAGCGCCGGCCCCAGAAAAAGCCAGGGCCGGATCGCCGCCGCCCGCGCCAGATTGCGGCCGATCTTCGGCCCGCGCGGCGGCAGCACCGCATCCAGCGCCAGGTTCGACAGCCAGAACCAGGCGACACAGCCGAAGACGCCAGTGACGATGGTCGACACCGCCGAGACCGCCTGCGCGATCAAGGTCTGATCCATCCGCCCCCTCCCCGAAGCGTTTGAGGCACGCCGCCCGACGGGCCCCGTCGGTTGCGCTTACTTGATCGCGTCCCAGGATTTCTGGATCTGCGCCGCGACGCTGGCGCTGTCCTTGCCGCCGACGTAGTCGACCATGCCGGTCCAGAACGTGCCCGCGCCAACGGCCCCCGGCATCAGATCCGAGCCGTCAAAGCGGAAGGTCGAGGCGTTGAGCAGGATCTCGCCCATCTTCTTCAGCGTCGCATCGCCGTAAACCTCGGGGTTCACCGTCTTCAGCGGCGTCAGGAAGCCGGTCTGCGCCATCCAGATCTCATGCGCGATCGGCGTTTGCAGGAAGTCGAAAAAGGCCTTGGCGGCCGGGCTTTCCCGCGTCATCACGAAAACCGTGCCCGCCCCCAGCACCGGCTTGCCCAGATCCTTGCCCGCATAGGCCGGGAAATAGAAGAAATCGACATCCTCGCCGATCTGCGTGCCTTCGGGGAAGAAGCTCGGGATGAAGGAGGCCTGCCGGTGCAAGTAGCATTGCGGCGGCGAGGTGAAGAGCCCCTTCGGACTGTCGCGGAAATCGGTCGCGCCCACGGCCCCCGCGCCCCCGGCCACAAAGGCGTCGGTTTTTGCGAACCAGCCGAAATCGTCGATCGCGGCCAGAACCTTGGGGTCGGTAAAGGGCAGCGCATTCGTCGTCCAGGCGTCGTAATCCTCGGGCGTGTTGTTGCGCAGCATCATGTCCTCGACCCAGTCGGTCGCGGGCCAGCCCGTCGCGGGACCAGACCCCAGCCCGATGCACCAGGGCGTGCCGCCGTCTGCCACGATCTTCTCGGTCAGCGCCTTCAGCTCTTCCATCGTCTGCGGCACCTCATAGCCCGCATCCTCGAAATTCTCGGGGCTGAACCAGACCAGCGATTTCAGGTCGATCTTGTAAAACAGGCCATAAAGCGCCTTCGTGCCATCGGGCCCGGCATAGCTGCCCAGATCGACCCAGCTTTGCCCGGCGGCGTAATTCCCGGCCAGCCAAGCCTGCGCCTCTGCCCCCAAGGGCACGAGCTTGCCCCGCCGCGCCAGATCCGCGGCCAGCCCCGGCTGCGGCACCACCGCGATATCGGGCGGCGATCCGGCCTCGACATTGACCATGATCCGCTGCTCGAAGCCGTCACCGCCGTTATAATCAACACGCGCCCCGGTCGCCGCCTCGAAAGCCGCCAGCACGGTTTCGAACAGCGCCTTGTCCACCCCGCCCCAGGGACCGTCGATCACCAGCTTCTGCCCCGTCAGGTCGTGGCGCGCCTTGAAGCTGTCGAAACTGTCCCAATGAAACCGGGCATCCTCCCCCGGGGCGAATTTCATCTCGCGCGCCAGCGCCCCCGAGGTGGCCAGCGCAAGCACCACTGCGCCCAGCAAAAGATGTTTCGTCATTGCGTCCTCCCGAGACCGGCCCCCCGGCCCTTGACCCCTGCTGACCGGGGCAATCCGACTCAACCCCAAAGCGCTTTGGATGCGAAAGCGTCCTCCAAAGCGGTTTCAAAGTCAACCGCGGCACAAGCTGCAGTTGCAGCACTCACGCGGATTCATGCTGCAATGGCAGCATCCGTCACCGCGCCACGATCCGATTGACGCCCCCCGGGCAAGAGGATTACGCTTGCCCCATCCAAACCGCTTTGAATAGCGGTCACGCCGGACCCCGCCATGACTCTCAAAGACCTCGCGCAGCATTTGGGGCTTTCGCCGACCACCGTCAGCCGGGCGCTGAACGGCTTTCCCGAAGTCGCCGAGGCGACGCGGGCCCGGGTCGAGGCGGCGGCGCGGCAGCACAACTACAGGCCGAACACCCAGGCGAAGCGGCTGGCCACCGGCCGGGCGATGGCGATCGGCCATGTGATCCCGATTTCGACCCAGCACGAGATCGTCAATCCGGTCTTTGCCGATTTCATCGCCGGCGCCGGCGAGGTCTATGCGCGGGCGGGCTATGACATGGCTCTGACCCTCGTGCCCGACGCCGATCAGGACCGCGCTTATCGCGAGATCCGCTCCAAGGGCAATGTCGATGGCATCATCCTGCACGGGCCGCGGGCGGGCGATGCGCGGATCGCGCTGCTCGAGGATCTGGGCCTGCCCTTTGTCGTGCATGGCCGCGCCTCGGGCATCACACGGCCCTATGCCTTTGTCGACGTGAACAATTCCCGCGCCTTTGAACGGGCGACGCGGTTCCTGCTCGACCTTGGCCACCGCCGCATCGCGCTGGTGAACGGGATCGAGACGATGGATTTCGCGCTGCGCCGCCGCCGCGGCTTCGAGCGCGCGCTGGCGGCGGCCGATCTGACCGCCAATCCCGGCCTGATGGTGGCGGGCGAGATGACCGAGGCGCAGGGCCATGATGCCGCCCGCGCCATGCTGCGCCGGAACGAGCCGCCCACGGCTTTCCTGACCTCCTCGCTGCTTTCGGCCATGGGGGTGCGCCGCGCGCTGTGGGAGGAAGGTCTGGTCATGGGCCGCGATGTCTCGATCGTCACCCATGACGACGAGCTTGGCTATCTGAAGAACGGCGCCGAGGAACCGATCTTCACCGCCACCCGCTCTTCGGTGCGCGAGGCCGGGCGGCGCTGTGCCACGATGCTCTTGCGGATGATCGAGGCGCCGCCGCCCGAGCCCGCCTCGGAGCTGCTCGAAGCGGTTCTGGTCGTCGGAAGCTCCACAGGACCGGCCCGCAACCTTCTGTCTTTGAGAGAAAATCCATGACCGCCCTGCCCCCGCGCCAGGCCTTTCCGCAAGGCTTCCTGTTTGGTGCCGCCACCTCCTCCTATCAGATCGAGGGGCATGGGTTCGGCGGCGCAGGCCCGACGCATTGGGACACTTTCGCCGCCACGCCGGGCAATGTGAAGGGGGCGGACACCGGCGCCCGCGCCTGTGATCACTACCACCGCTGGGCCGAGGATCTCGATCTTGTGGCGGCGGCGGGCTTTGAGTCCTATCGCTTTTCCACCTCCTGGGCGCGCGTCCTGCCCGAGGGCCGCGGCGCGGTGAATGCCGAGGGGCTCGATTTCTACGACCGGCTGGTCGATGGCCTGCTGGAGCGCGGGCTGAAACCGGCGCTGACGCTTTACCATTGGGAACTGCCCGCGGCGCTCTCCGATCTGGGCGGCTGGCGCAACCGCGACGTGGCGCAATGGTTTGGCGATTTCACCCGCATCATCGCGCAGCGGCTGGGCGACCGGCTCTGGTCGGTTGCGCCGATCAACGAGCCCTGGTGCGTGGGCTGGCTCTCGCATTTCCTCGGCCTGCATGCACCGGGCCTGCGCGACATCCGCGCGACGGCCCGGGCGATGCATCACCTTTGTCTGGCGCATGGCACGGCGATCGGCGTGCTGCGTGCCGAGGGGGTCAGCAACCTTGGCGCCGTGTGCAATTTCGAACATGCCCTGCCCGCAGAAGATACCCCGGAATGTCACGCGGCGACAAGGCGTTACGACGCGATCTTCAACCGCTTCTTCGTCGAGGCGATGTTTCTGGGCCGCTACCCCGAGGAGGTTCTGGAAGGCTTCGCCCCCCATCTGCCCAAGGGCTGGGAGCAGGATTTCCCCACCATCACAGCACCCTTGGACTGGTTCGGGATCAACTATTACACCGCCAAGCGCATCGCGCCCGCCGCCGGTCCCTGGCCCGGCACTTCCGAGCGGCCCGGTCCGCTTCCCCAAACCGCTTTGGGCTGGGAAATCTGCCCCGATGGGCTGCGCCATCTGCTGATCCGGCTGCAGCGCGACTACACCGGCACGACACCGCTTTACATCACCGAAAACGGCATGGCGGCCGAGGACCGGCTGATCAATGGCCGCTGCGTCGACGCCGACCGCATCGCCTATCTGGCCGCCCATCTGCAGGCCTGCCGCGCCGCGATCGCCGCGGGGGTGCCGCTTGCGGGCTATTACGCCTGGTCGCTTCTGGACAATTACGAATGGGCCGAGGGCTATTCGGGCCGCTTCGGTCTGGTCTATGTCGATTTCGAAAGCTTGCAGCGCACCCCCAAGGCATCCTATCACGCGGTCAGGAAGGCCCTGGAGCGCTGAGATGATCACTGCCACCCCGAACCGTTACGCGCTTCTGGCCGATATCGGCGGCACCAACACCCGGGTGGCGCTGTCCGAGCACGGACGGCTCCTGCCCGAATCGATCCGCCGCTATGCCAATGCCGGGCGGCCCGCGCTGGAGCCGATCCTGGCGGACTACATGCAGACCGAGGGCGTCACCGATCTGGCAGGCGCCTGCGTCGCCGCGGCGGGGCCGGTGCGCGATGGCGTGGCGCATATGACCAATCTGTCCTGGGTGATCGAAAGCGCCGCCATCGCCCGCGTCACCGGCGCCGAGACGGTCGCGGTGCTGAACGACCTGCAGGCGCAGGGCCATGCGCTGGGCCATCTTGCCCCCGAAGCCGTTGCGACGGTGCTGCCCGGCCAGCCCGCCCGTCCCGGCTCGGCGCAGCTTGTCATCGGCATCGGCACCGGCTTCAACGCCGCCCCCGTGCACGAAGCGCCGGGCGGACGCATCGTCACCGCCTCGGAATGCGGCCATGTCACGCTGCCCACCGTCACCGACGAAGACATCCGCCTGATGCGCTTTGTCGAGGCGGCGCATGGTTTCGCCGCGGTCGAGGATGTGCTGTCGGGCCGCGGTCTGGAGCGCGTCTTTGCTTTTGTCGCCGCCGAGGCCGGGCAGCCGCAAAGCCGCTCCGCCGCCGAGGTGATGGCCGAAATCACCGCCCGCAGCCCGCTTGGCCTTGAAACGGCGCGCATTTTCGTGCGCCATCTCGGCGCGGTCGTGGGCGATCTGGCGCTCGTTCACCTGCCCTTCGGTGGCATCCATCTGTGCGGCGGCGTCGCCCGCGCCTTCACCCCGCTTCTGGCCGAGTTCGGCATTGCCGCGGCGATGCAGGCCAAGGGCCGGTTTTCCGACTTTCTCGCCGTTTTCCCGCTGCGGGTGATCGAAGATGATTACGCCGCGCTCGTCGGTTGTGCGGCGCATCTGCATGCGCTGGCGCCGCGGATCTGACCGAACTGCGTAAAAGACGACAGGAAGGGGCGGAAAAACCCTGTGTCGTCAAACCTTATTTAACCCGCAGCCGCTAATCCTCTTTCATGCAGGAATGAAAGGGGAACACGTGTCCGTTTTCCAAACCCATATTTTGGCGAGGTCGGAATGACCACGATTGCGCTTGCCTCCCGGCTCGACCTGTCTCAGGTCACACCGCTTTGTACGGCCTTGCGCGGTGCATCCGGTGCCGATCTCGTCCTTGATGCCTCGGCCGTCACCCATCTGGGCGGTCTGGCGCTGCAAGTCCTCGCTTCCGCCGCCAAAAGCGCCCGGCTGGCCGGAACTTCCCTCATCATCACGCCGCGTTCGGAGGCTTTCGACGACGCTCTTGCCGTCTTCGGTGTCACCCCCGCGGATCTTCAAACCGGAGAGGCCGCATGAGCCTGACTGTTCTGGCGGTCGATGACAGCCGCACCATCCGCGACATGCTGAAACTCGCTCTGACCGATGCGGGGATCACCTTGCACCTGGCCGAAGACGGGGTCCACGGGCTCGAGGTGCTCGATGGCATCGCCCCCGATGCGATCATTTCCGACATCAACATGCCGCGCCTCGATGGTTTCGGCTTCATCGAGGCGGTGCGGGCGCAAGACAAGCACCGGGCGACGCCGATCCTCGTTCTGACCACCGAATCGGCGCCGGAACTCAAAGCGCGCGCCCGTGCCGCCGGGGCCACCGGCTGGATCGTGAAGCCTTTCGACCCGCCGAAGCTGGTCAAGGCGCTGCAAATGGTTACCGGCTAAGGAGAGCGAGATGGCAACGGACCCGATGGCAGAAATCCGGGCCAGTTTCTTCGTCGAATGCGAAGAGCTGCTCGAAAGCCTGCAGGATGCCCTGTCCGACATGGAAGAGGGCAACCATGACAACGAGACGATCAACATCGTCTTCCGCGCGGTCCATTCCATCAAGGGCGGCGCGGGGGCCTTCGGGCTTGATGCGCTAGTCGGTTTTGCCCACCGCTACGAAACCGTTCTCGACGAGCTGCGCTCGGGGCGCATGACGATCACGCCCGAGGCGATGAAGCTGTTCTTCCAGGCGGCCGATTTCCTGCAAGACCATGTCCGCGCGGCCCGCGACGCCGCCCCGCCGCCGGATGGCTCGGAAGATTGCCTCGTCGCGCTCGAAGCCCTGATCGGCGGCGGCGCCGGTCCGGTCGTCGAAGAAGAAGTGACCGATTTCCAGCCGATGGGGCTCGCCTTCGATTTCGGCACGGTCGAGGAAACGCCGACCACCCCGGTCTGGACGGTGCGCTTCCGTCCCGCGGCCGCGCTTTTCAGCTCGGGCAACGAACCGCTGCACCTTTTGCGCGCGCTCGGCAAGCTGGGCAGCTGCACCACGCGCTGCGATCTGACCCGCCTGCCGACGCTCGAATCGCTCGATCCCGAAGGTTCCTGGCTGGAATGGACGGTCGAAATCGCCGGTGACGTCACCGATTTCGACATCCGCGAGGTGTTCGACTTCGTCGAAGACGTCTGCGAGATCGAAATCACCCAGGGCACGGCCGAGACCGCGCCGTCCGATGCGGGCGGGCTCTCGCTGCCCGATTTCGGCCTCCCCGGGCTGCCCGATCTGCCGCCGCTGGCGCAGGACCCGGAAGATCCGGTTCCGCTCGCCCCCGCTCCGGCGCCGCGGGCCGAGATCGTCCCGATGCCCAAGACCGAACCCCGGGCCGAGGTCCCTCCGCCCCCTTTTGCCGCGGCTGACCAGCCGACCGCGCCAGCTGCTGGCCCGGCTGGTGGCGCGGCGCCGCGCGAAGCCGCCTCCGAGCCCTCGGCGACGGTGCGGGTGGATCTCGACCGCATCGACCGGCTGGTCAACCTCGTGGGCGAGCTGGTGATCAACCAGGCGATGCTGGCGCAAAGCGTGGCCGAAGCCGGCCTGCCGCCGAATTCGGCGGTGATGACCGGGCTTGAAGCCTTCATGATGCTGACCCGCGACATCCAGGACAGCGTGATGATGATTCGCGCCCAGCCGGTGAAGCCGCTGTTCCAGCGCATGGCGCGGATCGTGCGCGAAGCCTCGGGCGCCGTCGGCAAGGAGGTGCGTCTGCGCACCGAGGGCGAGGCGACCGAAGTCGACAAGACGGTGATCGAACGGCTGGCCGATCCGCTCACCCACATGATCCGCAACGCCGTCGATCACGGGCTCGAACGGCCGGACAAGCGCCGCGCCGCGGGCAAGACCGCCGAAGGGGTGATCACGCTCTCGGCCCAGCATCGCTCGGGCCGGGTGGTGATCGAAGTCGCCGATGACGGCGCCGGGATCAACCGTCCGAAAGTGCGCGAAATCGCCATCTCCAAGGGGCTGATCCCGCCGGATGCGCAGCTGAGCGACAGCGAAATCGACAACCTGCTGTTCCTGCCCGGCTTTTCGACGGCGGATCAGGTTTCGGCGCTGTCGGGCCGCGGCGTCGGCATGGATGTCGTGCGTCAGGCGATCCAGTCGCTCGGCGGTCGCATCACCATCCATTCCGAACCCGGCAAGGGCACGCGCTTCTCGATCTCGCTGCCGCTGACGCTGGCCGTTCTTGATGGCATGGTGGTGAATGTGGCGGGCGAAACCCTTGTGGTGCCGCTCTCGGCGATCCTCGAAACCGCGACGCTCACCGACGAGGACATCCGCGCCCTTGGTCCGAACACCAACGTCATCCATGTCCGGGGCGCCTTCGTGCCGCTTTACGATCTGGGGGCAGAACTTGGCTACCGCGCGCCGAAATCCAGCTATGCGGGCGGCATCGTGCTGCTCACGGCGCAGGAAAACGGCACCCGCTCCGCCCTTGTCGTCGATTCGATCCTCGAACAGCGGCAGGTGGTGATCAAGGGGCTGCAGCGCAGCTACGGCCATATCCCCGGCGTTGCCGCCGCCACCATTCTTGGCGATGGTCAGATCGCCCTGATCCTCGACCCGCCCGACCTTGTTCAAAACGCTTCCGGACGTACCCGGAGCCCAGCCTTCGCTCTTGCAGGATGACCGCCATGCCCCTGGAAAAAAGCTCGCAAAATTCCTCCGAAGTCGAACTCCTGTCCTTCCGGCTTGCCGACGAGGAATACAGCGTCGACATCATGTCCGTGCGCGAAATCCGCGGCTGGACCCGGGCGACGCCGCTGCCGCATGCGCCGATGCATGTGCGCGGCGTGATCAACCTGCGCGGCACCGTGCTGCCGGTGGTCGATCTCTCGGTCCGGCTCGGGATGGAACCGGTGGTGGGCGATGCCCGCAATGTCATCATCGTGGTGCAGGTGGGGTCGCAAACCGCGGGCCTTCTGGTCAACGCGGTCTCCGACATCCTGGCGCTGCCGCGCACCGAACTGCAACCGCCGCCGGAACTGGCGGCCGATTGCGCCCACAGCTTCATCGAAGCGCTGACCATCGTCGACGGTCGCATGATCCGCGTCCTCGACCTCAGCGCCGTGTTGCCGGACGAGAACGCCGAGGCGGCATGACACAGCATCATCCCCAACTGGCGGTTCCCCCCGCTCCAAACGAAAGCGAACTGACGGCGATCGCCCGCGTTCTCTATGAGCAGGCCGGGATCGTCCTCGCCCCGGGGAAGACCTCGATGGTGCAGTCGCGGCTTGGCAAACGCCTGCGCGCCCTCGGCCTGAAGGATTACGGCAGCTACATCCGCCTGATCACCTCGGACGAGGGGCACGAGGAACGGCGTGCGATGGTCTCGGCCCTGACCACGAATGTCACGCAGTTCTTCCGCGAAAACCATCACTTCGAGACCCTGCGCTCGACGACCCTGCCGCCGCTGATCGAACAGGCCCGCGCGGGCAAGAAGGTCCGGATCTGGTCGGCAGGCTGCTCGACCGGGCAGGAAGTGTTCTCGATCGCGATGGTGCTTGCGGACATGGCGCAGGATCTGGCCCGGCTCGACATCCGGCTGCTGGCGACCGACATCGATCCGCAGATGATCGCCCGCGGCCGTGCGGCGGTCTATGAAGAGAGCACCCTCGCGACGATTCCGAAGCCGCTGCAACGCTTTGTCAGCGTCGAAAGCGACGGTATCCATATCGTGCCGATGCTGCGCAACCTGGTGTCGTTCCGCGAACTGAACCTGCACGATACCACCTGGCCGATGCGGGGCCGGTTCGACATCGTCTTTTGCCGCAACGTCGTGATCTATTTCAGCCCGGAAGATCAGCTGCGCCTGTGGCGTCGCTTCGAATCGGTGCTCACCCCGGGCGGATGGATGTTCGTCGGTCATTCCGAACGCATCCCGCTCGACCCGCCATGCCAGCTCGCGACAGCCGGCATCACAACTTACAAGCTTCCCAAAGCGGAAAGCCCGATCGGAGGCCCGAAATGGCACTGAGAGATCAATTGAGGGTCATGGTCGTGGATGACATGTCCACCAGCCGAGGTCTGATCACGCAAGCGCTGGACGCGATGGGCATCCGCCAGGTCGGCTATGCGACCGACGGGCCGGGGGCGCTGCAAATCCTGGAAAAGACACCGGTCCATCTGGTGATCTCGGATTACAACATGCCCGGAATGGACGGGCTGCAGCTGCTTCACGCGCTGCGCACCAGTCCGCGCACCAAGGGGCTCGGCTTCATCCTGATCACCGGCCGCGCCGATCGCGAAATCATCGACACCGGCAAGCGTCTCGGGATGAACAACTTCCTGAAAAAGCCGTTCACGCCGCAGGAACTGCGCAGCTGCATCGAAGCGGTGGTGGGTCGGCTATGATCGAGCTTCCCAGCATCGCCTCCATCCCCATCGAGCGGAGGGATCTTCCGCTCGACGCCCTTGCCGCGCGCATCGGCGATGAACTCGATACGCTCGCCCGGCTCTCCTCGGAGGTGCAGCGCGCGATTTCGCTGTGCCATTTCGCCGATCACACCGATGCGGCGGCGATCCGCGGCTTGCAGGGGATCGACCGGATCACCCAGGCGCTGGAGGATCTCGGCCGTCTGATGTCGGCCGTCTCGACCGAAATGCCGCAGGATGTGAAGCTTCACGCCGTGCCGATCCTGTCGCGGCTGCGCCTGCACGAGCTGGCCACGAACCTCGACCCCGATCAGCAACGGCACGAGGTCCAGCAAGAAGAACAAGGGGAGATCCAGTGGTTCTGAGGCGGTTCGAACCACCGGCTCTTCCCGTCGCGCAGCCGACCGCCCAGATCGACCGCTGACCTCCTGACTGAGCGCCCAAGCGCACCGATGTCGACCTGCCGGTCGCGTCGGTGTTTTTTCATTTCGGCCCGGTCGCACCGGCAAGCATGGCGGCGGACATTGGGGGCGGGCTTGGCGGCGGGCACGGCAAAAACCCCGGATCGTTGCCGATCCGGGGCCGGTCTTGCCCTCGCGCGCGGTCAGAACAGCTCGACGCCGTTGCCCGCCGCCGGGACCGGCGGTGTCTCGACGACGCGGGTCTCGCCCAGCAGCCGCTGCCGCGCCCGGCCGGTTCCGGGCCAGAACTCGACCCGGCGCGCCTGGGTGCCGCCAAGGCTCTGCCCGGTGCATTCGATCCCCTCGCGGCGCAGGAAATCGAGCACGAATTCCGCATTCTTCTGCCCGATGTCGGTCAGCCCCGCGATCATCCGACCGCCTCCGAACACCTTCGCCTTCAGGCGCTTGCGATTGGCGCCATCCTTGATCAGCGCGTTGATCAGCAATTCCATCGCATTGACGCCGAAACGGGCGGAATTGAGCGAGGCCCCCGCGCCATCGGGCAACAGGAAATGGTTCATCCCGCCGACCTGGCCGCCCTCGTCATAAAGGCATGTCGCCACGCAGGACCCGAGAATGGTCGAGATCGACGCCTCGGCCCCCTTGGCGGTGATGAACTCGCCCTGCGCGATATGGAGGGTCTTGTGATGTCCTGCCATGGTTATTACCCCCGTGACGATTTGAACTGCATCTGACTGTCGGCACACAATTGCAACACCGACTGGGACATCTTGCCGATCGGCACCGCCTTCTCGGCGGCCCCGATCTCGAGCGCGGCGCGTGGCATGCCGAACACGACACAGGTCGCTTCATCCTGCGCCAGGCAACGTGCCCCGGCCTGACGCAGACGTTTCATCGCCTCCGCTCCGTCGCGCCCCATCCCGGTGAGCATCACCGAAACCACCTTCTGCGCGATCGGCACGGCGGAATCGAACAGCACCTCGACCGAAGGCCGATGGCCGTTGCGCTTGTCGCTGGCGACCAGCTTGCAGCGCGGCGGTTCTGCCGGGCTGACCGCCAGATGATACTCGCCCCCGGGCGCCAGATAGACCTTGCCCGGCAAAAGCGGCGCGCCGTCGCGGGCCAGCTCGACCGAGGGGACCATCCGCCCATCCAGCCGACGGGCAAAACTGGTCAGGAAGCCCTCGGGCATGTGCTGGGTGATCAAGGTCGGCGGACAGTTGCGCGGATAGCCCGACAGCAGCGTCTCCAGCGCATCCACCCCGCCGGTCGAAGACCCGATCAGAACGCATTTGCCGTTCCATTTGAAATCTTCGGCGGGGGTGATCTGCGCGCGCGGCCCCGGGCTGCGCAGCCGCGCATTCGCCGCCGCGACCAGCAGTTCGGCCAGATTGAGGAACGTGTCCGAAAGCCGGTCGAAGCTCGGCTTGCCGACGCATTCGACCGCGCCGAGCGACAGCGCTTCCAGCGCCGCGGCCGAGCCCTTCTGGGTCTCGGTCGAGATCATCACCACCGGCATCGGCCGCAGCCGCATCAGCTTTTCGAGAAATTCGAGCCCGTTCATCCGCGGCATCTCGACGTCAAGCGTCAGCACGTCGGGGGACAGGGCCTTGATCTTTTCCCGCGCCTCAAAGGGATCGCTCGCCTCGCCGACCACGACAATGCGCGGATCCGCGGCCAGCTTGGTCCGGATCAAGGCCCGAATGGTCGGGGAGTCATCGACGATCAAAACGCGTTTCGGTGTCATTTCATTTCCCGTTATGGCGACGGTGCGCCCATTTGCGGTTCAGTCTCAAAAGTCGACCCATTCGCTCCCATCTTCGGCAATCGCCAGCGCGCCGCGACTGCGTGGCGGCACGGAGGCTTTCGGCGGGCGCAGCTTCACGGCAGGCGCGACGACCGCAGGCGGCGTCACGACCACTTCGGCGGGCTCTGGCGCATCGGCGGGCTCGGGCGCCCGGAAACGCGCCGTGGTGGCGGTCAGCGCCTGCACCCCGCGGCTGAGCGCCTGCGCGGCGGCGGTGGTTTCCTCGAACATCGCGGCATTTTGCTGTGTCACCTGATCCAGCTCGATCATCGCGCGGTTGATCTCCGACAGGCCGGTCGATTGTTCGCGCGCCGAGGAGGCGATCTTCGAAACGCGCCCGGAAATATCATTGACCAAGACCAGGATGCCATCCAGCGCCTGCCCGGTCTGACCGACCAGATCGACCCCGACCTGCACATGATCCGAAGAGGTGCTGATCAGGCCGGAAATCTCCTGCGCCGCGGCAGAGGAACGCTGCGCCAGCGCCCGCACCTCCGAGGCGACGACGGCAAAGCCGCGCCCGGCCTCGCCCGCCCGGGCGGCTTCGACGCCCGCATTCAGCGCCAGCAGGTTGGTCTGGAAGGCGATGTCTTCGATCACCCCGATGATGCGCGAAATCTTTTGCGACGATTCGGCGATTTCGCCCATGGCGGAAACTGCCTCCTGCACCACCCGCCCCGAGCTTTCGGCGCCGATCCGGGCGCGTTCGACCACCTGATCCGCTTCGGAGATGCTCGCCGTCGCGGCGCCGATCGAGGTGGTCAGCTGGTCCAGCGCCGTCACCGTTTCGGCCAGCGTCGCCGCCTGCCGTTCGGTGCGCTGGCTCAGATCCGAGGCCGCATTGGTGATCTCGCTCACCTCGCCGTCGATGTTGTGCGCATTGTCGATGACCACCAGCATCGCCGCGCCAAGCGTGGTGGCGGCATTGTTGAAATCGGTCCGCAGCTGCTCGTATTCGGGCGGGAACTCCCGCACGATCCGGCTGCCCAGATCGCCCCGGGCCAGATCTTCCAGACCGACGCGCAAGGCCTCGACCACGCCGCGCTGCTCGGCCAGCATCGTCTCGTTGCGCGCCCGCGCCCGCTCCAGCGCCTGTTCCGCTTCGGTGATGTCATTGGCGATCAGCACGATCTTGAGCATGTTTCCGGCCCGGTCCGGCACCGGCGTGACGCTGCCTTCGGCCACCACACGCGCGCCATCGGCCCGGATCAGCGCGAAGCGGCCGATCACCGGCTCGAGCCGTTCCAGCCGCGACCAGAACCCGGCCAGCGCCCCCTCGCCCTCGATCAGACCCTCGTGGCTGCGCCCGGCCAGCGTCGCCTCGGTCTCGCCAAGCGCCGCCAGCAGATTGGCATTGCCGCGCGCAACCCGACCCGCGGGCGAAAACTCCAGCATCAGCTGGGTGCTGTCGAGCGCGTTCAAGAGCGCCCGGGTCATCCGCAGCTCGGTCACGTCGCGCCATTCGACGACAAAGCCCAGCTGCGCGCCATCGGGCATGCGAATCTCGGAAAAATCGACGCCAAACCGGCCTTCGCCCACCGCGACATCGCGCCGGAACGGCAGTTGCGCCGGATCCTGCAGCCGGGTCTCGATCTCGGCGGTCAGCGGATAAAGCGCCGCAAGCGATTGACCCACAAGGGTTTCGGGCTGCAGATCGGGCTGACGGAGGCGGAAATCCGGCAGTTTCGCCTCGACCAGCCTGATCAGCGCCGTATTCACATAGGTGATGGTCAGATCGGAGCCGACCACCATCAGCGCCGCCGAGGAATTGCGAAAGGCCGTCCCCTGCACCATCGCCGCGTGGCGGGTGGCTTCGGAACCGGCCAGATCACCGCGCAAAGCCTCGACCGCCTGGGCGATCTCGCCGACCTCGTCCCGCGCGCCCGTCCCGGGCACGCGCAGCGCGTGATCACCGCGGCTGATCCGATTGACCGCCGCCGCAAGCTCCTGCAGCGGACGGGCGATCCCGCGCGCCATCCAGGTCGAGATCGCTGCCAGAACCGCGATCAGCAAAGCCGCATTCACGCCCAGCTTCCGCGCCAGCTCCCGCGCCGGGGCGAACAATTCGCGGTCGGATTGCTCGACCACCAGCGCCATCGGACGCCCGAACACCTGCAACGGCGCATGCACCGCCAGAACGCTGCCACCGTCGACGCCCGTCTGCTCGATCCGCCCGGTTTCGCCCGCCAGCGCCGCACTCACGGCGGGCGTGTTCACCGTCGTTCCCGGGCTGACCGCGCCCGCCCGCAGCGGCGTCTGCAAGATCCCGCTGCCATCGACCAGATAGGCCTGCCCGGTTTCGCCCAGCGATTGCGGCGCGGTGACCATCTGCAGCAGCGGGTCCAGACGCGCCGCGAAGGCCAGAACGCCCAGCGAGACGCCTTCGGCGCTGCGCACGGACTGCGCCAGATAGACGACCGGCGCACCACCCGGCCCTGCGGCGACGAATTCGGAGATCTGCGGCACCTGGTCGGGACTGGAAAGCGCCTGCGCGACGACACGCGCAAGCGGGGTCGCCTGCCGCGCCGGATCGGTCAGGTCGGCGGCAAATTCCGGCCCCTTGCGCAGCGAATAAAGCACCCGCCCCTGCGGATCGACAAAGAACAGATCGGCCAGACCGCGTTCCTTCGACTGCGTCACGAAGCCCGGATGCGCGCGCCGGTGAATGATCCCGAAATCATTGATATCGCCTGCGAAATCAAGCTTCCAACGCTCCGCCTCGGGATGCGGGTTGGTCTCGACCCAGGCATGAAGCAGATTGTCGGCCGCGCCCGCGCCCAGCATCTTCCAGGCGCCCGAGAAATCGCGCATCAACCGCGCGGTCCCCTGATTGCCCGCCATCGCCCGCAGTTCCGACTGCACCTGATCGGCCCAGCCCTGCGCACCTTGCGCCCGCGTCTGCAACGTATGTTCAAGACGCTGGCTGCCCTGCTCCAGCAGCAGGTTGCGCGCCTCATGATAAGAGGAAACCCCCATCACCGCGAGCGCGCCCACGGCAATCGTCACCAGCATCATAGGCAGCTTCAAGCGCAGCTTGAGGCTTTTGAGAAAGGGCATTCCGGATCTCCAGCGCAGCGCCCGGGCGGGCAAAACGAGGCCGTGCCCCGGGGCACTCGTTGGAACATGACCGGAACTTTTGAAGATTCACTTAAGCGAAACGGGTGTTTGCGCTCTTTTCTTGCGCAAGATCACACCGCCAGACGCGCCCGCAACAGCCCGAGACGACGGCTGAATTCGGAGCCGCGCAAGGCCCCCGCCGCGATTCGTTCGGGCGCCCCCGCCGCGCGGTGCAACACCGCGGCCGCCTGCCATCCGCTCAGCGCCGCAAGCCGCGCCGCAGGCGCCGCAGTCCGCAAGGCCCCCCGCGTCGCCGCAAGCCGCGTCAGCCCATCCCGCGCCAGATCCGCCAGCAGCCCGGGCTCTGCCCCGGCCAAGGTCAGCCGCCCCCGTGCGGTCAATTCGGGCAGCGCAATCAACCAGTTCGCCAATCCCGCCGCGGTCCCGTGCGCGTGCAGAGCAGCCTCGGACCCGGCGCCAAGACAGGCTCCGGCCGCCGCCGCCAGCGCCCCCGAGGTCGCATCCAGATAGTCCCAAAGCCGCGCCGCATCGGCAAAAGCCTCGCCGTGACAATCGACACGACGGGCCTCGGCGACAGTGATCAGGCCCCGCAAAGCGGCCTCGGGCAAGGCCTGCAAGGCCGGTCCGATCTCCTGCGGGACCGGCCTGCCCTGCGCCGCCAGGGCCTCCAAAGCATCGATCCACCATTGCAGCCGCATCTCCGCCACCAGCGGCTCGGCGCTGGCCCAGGGCGCCTGCGCAATCGCCAGATTGGCCGCGTAAAGCGCAAACAGCGCGGGCCGATCCGACACCGGGCAGGCCATGACGGCGGCAAACCGGTCGGGATCGCCCGCCGCCAGCCGCTCGGCACAAAGCGCGACCGGATCGCTCATGCCGGTTCGGCCCCGTCGCGGATCAGCTTCCAGATGATCGCATCCAGCAGCGCCTCGAACGAGGCATCGACGATGTTCGGGCTGACCCCCACGGTCGACCAGCGCTGGCCGTGACCGTCCTCGCTGTCAATGATGACGCGAGTCACGGCTTCGGTGCCGCCCTGCGTGATGCGGACGCGGAAATCGACCAACTTCATGTCCTCGATGCAGCTGGTGTAGGGGCCAAGATCCTTGACCAGGGCTTTTGACAGCGCGTTCACCGGGCCGCGGTCATGCCCCTCGGCATCCATGCTTTCGGAGACCGACAGCATCTTGTCGCCGCCGATCTTCACCACGACCACGGCTTCGGACACCGAGACCATCTGGTCATAGCGGTTCTTGCGCCGCTCGACGATCACCCGATAGCGTTTGATTTCAAAGAATTGCGGGCAAAGCCCCAGCACGCGCCGCGCCACCAGCTCGAAGCTGGCCTGGGCGCCGTCATAGGCATAGCCGCGATCCTCACGCGCCTTGATCTCGTCCAGGATCTGCACCAGCCGCGGGTCTTTCGGATCGACCGCAATCCCCATCGCCGCCAGCCGCGCGCGCAGGTTCGACTGCCCGGCCTGATTGGACATCGGGATCAGCCGGGTGTTGCCCACCGTTTCGGGCGCGACATGTTCGTAGGTCGAGGGGTCTTTCAGGATCGCCGAGGCATGCAGCCCCGCCTTGTGCGCGAAAGCCGAGGCGCCGACATAGGCAGAGGAGCGCAGCGGCACCCGGTTCAGGATGTCGTCAAGACGGCGGGAAAGCCGCGTGATGCCTGTGAGCTTCACCTCGGAAACGCCTGTTTCGTAACGGCTTTTATAGGGTTCCTTCAAAAGTAGCGTGGGGATCAGCGCGGTCAGGTTGGCATTGCCGCAGCGCTCGCCAAGACCGTTCAAGGTGCCCTGCACCTGCCGCGCCCCCGCGTCGATCGCAGCCAGCGAATTCGCCACCGCCGTGCCGGTGTCGTCATGGCAATGGATGCCGAGATGATCGCCCGGCACCCCCGCGGCGATGACGGCGGCGGTGATCGCGCCCACCTCGGCGGGCAAGGTGCCGCCGTTCGTGTCGCACAGGATCACCCAGCGCGCCCCGGCCTGATACGCCGTGCGGCAGCAGGACAGCGCATAGTCGGGGTTTGCCTTGTAGCCGTCAAAGAAATGCTCGGCGTCAAACAGCGCCTCGCGCCCCTCGGCCACCATATGGGCGACGGAAGCGCGAATGTTTTCAAGGTTTTCCTCAAGCGTGATGCCAAGCGCGGCGGTCACGTGGTAATCATGCGTCTTGCCGACCAGACAGACGGCGGGCGTGGCCGCATTCATCACCGCCGCCAGCACGTCATCATTCGCGGCCGAGCGTCCGGCGCGTTTTGTCATGCCAAAGGCGGTAAAGGTCGCCCGCGTTCTGGGCCGCGCCTCAAAGAAATCGCTGTCGGTCGGGTTCGCCCCCGGCCAGCCGCCCTCGATGTAATCGACACCGATCTCATCGAGCGCCTCGGCGATGGCGATCTTTTCCGGCACGGAAAACTGCACGCCCTGCGTTTGCTGGCCGTCGCGAAGCGTGGTGTCGTAGAGGTAGAGGCGTTCTTTACTCATCGTCACCCTCCTCTCGGTTTAGTATAGACTTCGGCAAACTTGAAAAATCAAAGCAATCCATGAATTCAATACTTGGTCCGTTATTTGTATCAACAACTCGCATTCCAGCGTTCTCAAAAACGTCACGAATTGCGTCCGCCTTAAAATAATCTTTATCTACTTTAGCTTCAGCCCTTTGGCGCATCAAATCGACCAATCCGAAGGCGCGAAGTGCCTTTAGAGTTTGTTCATCAAGCTTATCGAATGTCGCATTTCCAAGGAATTGCATCTCCTCCGCGTATTCACTGTTAATATAGTCAAGGTGTTGCGTCATCTTACGGATCGCATTCAAAAAGGATTCGTTCATTATTCTCATATCAGGCAACTTGAAATCATACTTCGGGAAAGAGAAAGCCTTAATTCCTACAGAATTAATCGCCCGAATCGCACCTTGTATATTTGCGGTGGAATCAGTCACCAATTTAGCAATCCAAGCCTGAGATGGATGCCATTCGGGGATATTCCTAAAATCCTTGACCGGGCGTCGCCGCCAACTCCAATCGCCGAATTCATCCTCAAGCAAACCGAGGATATTGGCTGAAGCTTTCAACACTCCAGCGTCTTTCCGTTCAGCAATTTTAGAGAGCTCTGCAATAGCCTCCGCTGTATTCAAATCATCCGAGATAATTTGCAGAATTTTCTTTGAAGGAGTTGTCGGCTTAACAAACTCCGTAAGCTGACGCCATCGGTGCAAGGTTGCCTGTGCCTGCGCCGCCTTTTCCGCCGTCCAGTCCATCGGCTTGCCGTAATGTGTCTGCAGGAAGACGAACCGGATCACCTCGCCCGGGATGCCCTGATCCAGCAGATTGCGCACGGTGAAGAAGTTGCCCAAGGACTTGGACATCTTCTTGCCCTCGACCTGCAACATCTCGTTGTGCAGCCAGAAATTCGCGAAGCCGCCCTCGGGATGGGCGCAGCAGCTTTGCGCGATCTCGTTTTCATGATGCGGGAATTGCAGATCGATCCCGCCCGCATGAATGTCGAAAGACGCGCCCAAGAGTTTATAGGACATCGCCGAGCATTCGATATGCCAGCCCGGACGGCCGCGACCCCAGGGGCTGTCCCAGCCCGGAAGATCGTCGTCGGACGGCTTCCACAGCACGAAATCCATCGGATCTTCCTTGAAGGGCGCCACCTCGACCCGCGCCCCCGCGATCATGTCATCGACCGAACGGCCCGAAAGCGCGCCGTACTCGGTATAGCTGCGCACCCGGAACAGCACATGGCCGTCCTTGGCATAGGCATGGCCGCGGGTGATCAGATCGGCGATCATCGTGATCATCGCGCCGATATAATCGGTCGCCCGCGGCTCGTGATCGGGGCGAAGCGCGCCAAGCGCGTCCATGTCGGCGTGATACCAGCCGATCGTCTCCTCGGTCCGGGCGCGGATCAGCTCTTCCAGCGTGCCGGGGGCGCCCGCCTCCTTGCGCGCAAGCGCCGTCGCGTTGATCTTGTCATCGACATCGGTGAAATTGCGCACATAAGTCACGTGATCCGCGCCATAGACATGGCGCAAGAGCCGATAGAGCACGTCAAAGACCACGACCGGCCGCGCATTGCCCAGATGGGCGCGGTCATAAACGGTCGGCCCGCAGAGATACATCCGCACATTTTGCGGATCGAGCGGGCGGAACGTTTCCTTGCGGCGGGTCTTGGTATTGTGCAGGCGGATCATCGGCTTCCTCGCAACTTTGTCCTTGCGGAGTAGCGCAATTGCAGGCGCGAGGGAACAGCAGAACCGCCTAGGCGGCCACCGCCGGGCGCTGCGGGGCAAAGGGTTCGATGGCGAGCGACGCGCCGTCGAAAATGCAGAACGAGCCCGGCGGCACCGGGGTCCAGTCGCCCTCGCCATCCTCGAGCGGTTCGGAGACGACGGCCCGGCCCTGCCGGGTGTCGGACCAGCGGTGATAAAGCGTCGGCGCCAATTCGTCCGACGCATAGCGCACCGCATAAAGCCGCTGGCCATCGGAAAAGGCGGCCGTCAGGCGCATGTGCGGCCCCTGCCCGCGCTCGCGCGAGAGCGATTCCAGCCGCGCCGTCGCCCGCTCCAGGGCGCCTTTCGGGTCGTCATCCAGCCCCTCGGACAAAGCGAGCAGAAACAGCGCCTCGCTGTCGGTGGCGCCCTTGCGGTGCGAGTAAAGGTGATCGGGGATCATCATTTCCCCCGCACGCCGAAAGGCGTTGTAACCGCCGATCTGGCCGTTGTGCATGAAGCTCCAGCGGCCGACGACGAAGGGATGGCAGTTGTTGCGCGAGGTGGCGGTGCCGGTCGAGGCCCGCACATGGGCCAGGAAAAGCGGTGATTTCACCTGTGCCGTCAGCGACTTGAGGTTCGGGTCCGACCAGGCGGGCATGACATCGCGGTAAAGCCCGGGCTCGGGGCGCTCGCCATACCAGGCCAGACCGAAACCGTCCGCATTGATCGCCGTGTGGCATTGCGTGGCGCAATGGCTCTGGTGGATCAGCGAATGTCCCGGCTTCGAGACAATATCCTCAAGAAAGATCGGTTCCCCGACATAGGCTGCCCAACGGCACATTTTCCGGCCCCAAACAGGCGGTTGGCTCCGCCCCGGTTGGCGTTGACATGATGCTGTTACAGTAACGCAAACCGGGACGGGGCGAAAGTCAGGCGTTCTCCTCGACGATCACGAGATCGCGTTCCGAGGCGCCTTTGGCATGCGACAAAGCGGCCTGATAGGCCTCGGAATTATAGCAGGCGACCGCGGCTTCGAGGCTGGGGAACCGCGCCACCACATTGCGGGCGCGATCATTGCCTTCCAGCTGCACATAGCGGGTGGCGCGGGCGAGGAAGACCCCGCCATGCGCCGCAATCGCCGGACCGGCCGCGGCGGCATATTTGCCGTAAGCCTCGGCGTCGAGCACCTTCACATGGGCAATCCAGAGCGCCGAGGGCATCAGAGCGCCTCCAGCATGGCTTTGACCGCGGCCACGGCGTCGGGCGCTTTCGCCGGATCGGCCCCGCCCGCCTGCGCCATGTCTGGGCGGCCACCGCCGCCCTTGCCGCCCAAAGCCGCCGCGGCGATCTTGACGATCTCGACCGCGGAAACGGTGCCGGTCTTGTCCGCCGTCACCCCCGCCGCGCAGGCCGCCTTGCCGCCGGTATCGGCCACAACCAGCACCGCGCCCGAGCCGACCTTGTCCTTCAGCCCATCGACCAGCGCCGGAAGATCCTTGCCAGACACCCCGGACACCACCTGAGCAATGAAGCGCAAGCCCTTGATTTCCAGAACTTCCGGACCACCGGCCGCACCGCCGCCCATGGCCAGTTCGCGGCGCAGCTGCGCCACTTCATTGGCAAGCGCCTTGCGTTCCTCGGCCAGCGCCTTGACCCGGTCGGCCACTTCCGCGGGCGAGGTTTTCAGCAGCGCCGCCACATCCGAGAGCCGCGCGTTCTGCGCCTTGAGCCAATCGAGCGCCGCCTGTCCGGTCAGCGCCTCGAACCGCCGCACCCCGGCCGAGGATGCGCTTTCGCCAAGCGCCACAAAGGCGCCGATGTCGCCGGTGCGCTTCACATGCGTGCCGCCGCAAAGTTCAAGGCTGTAGGTCCGCCCGTCATTGCCCTTGCCCGAGCCCAGAAGCTCGCCCATCGAGACGACGCGCACCTCGTCGCCGTATTTCTCGCCGAACAGCGCCTGCGCGCCAAGGCCGCGGGCATCGTCGGGCGTCATGATCCGGGTTTCGACCGGGGTGTTCTGCCGGATGAAGGCATTCACCTCGGCCTCGACCGTCATCAGCTCCTCGGCCGTCATCGCCTTGCCGTGGGAAAAGTCGAAACGCAGCCGGTCCTCGGCATTCAGCGAGCCCTTTTGCGCGACGTGATCGCCAAGCGCGCGGCGCAGCGCCTCGTGCAGAAGGTGCGTCGCCGAGTGGTTCGCCCGAATGGCCGAGCGCCGCGCGTGATCGACCTCCAGCTTCGCGGGCTGGCCCTTGGTGACCTTGCCCTCGGTGACCTCGCCAATATGGATGAAGACGCCCGCGACCTTTTTCGTGTCGGTGATGCGGATCTCGGCGCTGTCGGTGCGGATGATGCCGTGATCGCCGACCTGACCGCCGGATTCGGCATAGAACGGCGTCTGGTTGACGACGATCTGCACCGCGCCCGTGGCCTCGGGCACTTCGGCGCCCTCGATCACCAGCGCCTGGATCTGCCCCTCGGCGGTTTCGGTGTCATAGCCGAGGAATTCGGTCACGCCCGCCCGTTCGGCAATCTCGAACCAGAGTTTCGCATCCGTGGCCTCGCCCGAGCCCGACCAGCTCGCCCGCGCCTTCGCCTTTTGCTCGTCCATCGCGGCGTCAAAGCCCGCAGTGTCGACGGTGCGGCCCTTTTCGCGCAACGCATCCTGCGTCAGATCGAGCGGGAAGCCATAGGTGTCGTAAAGCTTGAAGGCGGCGTTGCCCGGCAGCTCCGCCCCTTCGGGCAGAGCGGCGAGTTCATCATCCAGCAGCTTCAGGCCCCGTTCCAGCGTGACCTTGAACCGGGTTTCCTCGAGCTTCAGCGTCTCCTCGATCAGCGCCTGGGCGCGGACAAGCTCGGGGTAAGCCGCTCCCATCTGCCGCACCAGCGCCGGCACCAGCTTGTGCATCACCGGGTCTTTCGCCCCCAGCATATGCGCATGCCGCGCGGCGCGACGCAAAATCCGGCGCAGCACATAGCCGCGCCCGTCATTGCTGGGCATCACCCCGTCGGCAATCAGGAACGAGGTCGAGCGCAGATGGTCGGCGATGACGCGGTGATGCACCTTGCCCGCCCCATCGGGATCGGCCGAGGTCGCCTGCGCCGAGGCCTCGATCAGGCTGCGCATCAGGTCGGTGTCGTAGTTGTCGTGCTTGCCCTGAAGCAGCGCGCCGATCCGTTCCAGCCCCATGCCGGTGTCGATCGACTGCATCTCCAGCTCGACCATCGAGCCGTCTTCGAACTGCTCGTTCTGCATGAAGACGTTGTTCCAGATCTCGATGAACCGGTCGCCGTCCTCGTCTTTCGAGCCGGGCGGGCCGCCCCAGATGTGATCGCCGTGATCGAAGAAGATCTCGGTGCAGGGGCCGCAGGGGCCGGTCGGCCCCATCTGCCAGAAATTGTCCTTGGTCGGAATGCGGATGATGCGGTCATCCGTCAGACCCGAGACCTTTTTCCAGATCGCCGCCGCCTCGTCATCGGTGTGATAGACGGTGACCAGAAGCTTCGATTTCGGAATGTCGAAATCCTTGGTCAGCAGCTCCCAGGCATAGGTGATCGCCTTTTCCTTGAAATAATCGCCAAAGGAAAAGTTGCCGAGCATTTCGAAGAAGGTGTGGTGGCGCGCGGTATAGCCGACGTTGTCAAGGTCGTTGTGCTTGCCCCCGGCGCGGACGCATTTCTGCGCCGTCGTCGCGCGGACATAGTCGCGCTTTTCCACCCCGGTGAAGCAGTTCTTGAACTGCACCATGCCCGAGTTGGTGAACATCAGCGTCGGGTCGTTGCGGGGAACCAGCGGAGAGCTTTCCACCACGCGGTGACCGTTCTTTTCGAAGAAGGCAAGGAAGGTGGACCGGATGTCGTTCAGACTGGGCATGGGCAAGCCTTTTTTGCGGATTTCCCCCCGTTTAGCGGCCCGGCCCGGCCCTGTCCAGAAAGCAAAACGGCCGGGGGAAACCCGGCCGCCTGTCGCGCCGTTCTGGCGCGGCTCCAAGGGCAGCGGCCTTGCGGCCTCACTCCTCGGTCAGATCTTCCGCGGTCGGATCGACACCGAATTCAAGCCCGTGGCTGGCACGGATCTTGTCCTCGATCTCATAGGCGATGTCGGGATTGTCGCGCAGGAATTGTTTCGCATTCTCGCGGCCCTGGCCGATGCGCTCGTCGCCATGCGAATACCAGGCGCCCGATTTCGCCACCACGCCCGCCTTGACGCCCAGATCGACCAGCTCGCCGACCTTGGAAATGCCCTCGCCGTAAAGGATGTCGAATTCGACCTCGCGGAAGGGCGGCGCCACCTTGTTCTTCACCACCTTGACGCGGGTCTGGTTGCCGATCACCTCGTCGCGGTCCTTGATCGCGCCGGTGCGGCGGATATCCAGACGCACCGAGGCGTAGAATTTCAGCGCATTGCCACCCGAAGTCGTCTCGGGCGAGCCGAACATCACGCCGATCTTCATGCGGATCTGGTTGATGAAGATCACCATGCAGTTCGAGCGCCCGATCGAGGCGGTCAGCTTGCGCATCGCCTGGCTCATCAGCCGCGCCTGCGCGCCGACGGTCGCATCGCCCATGTCGCCCTCGATCTCGGCCTTCGGCGTCAGCGCCGCCACCGAGTCGACGACGACAAGGCTGACCGCGCCCGAGCGCACCAGCGTGTCGACGATTTCCAGCGCCTGTTCCCCGGTGTCGGGCTGCGAGATCAGCAGATCTTCAAGGCTGACGCCCAGCTTCTTCGCATAATAGGGGTCCAGCGCATGTTCGGCGTCGACAAAGGCGCAGACGCCGCCCTTTTTCTGCTCTTCCGCAATGCAATGCAGCGTCAGCGTGGTTTTGCCCGAGCTTTCCGGCCCGTAGATCTCGACGATCCGGCCCTTCGGCAGGCCGCCGATGCCAAGCGCGATGTCAAGCCCAAGCGAGCCGGTCGAGGTCGCCTCGATCTCCGGCGGCGGGTTGTCGCCACCAAGCTTCATGATCGAGCCCTTGCCGAACTGCCGTTCGATCTGCGCAAGGGCCGATTCCAGCGCCTTTTGCTTGTCTGCCTTGCCTTTGTCGTTCATCTCGAACAAGCCCGTCGTTGCCATCTGTCGTCCCCTTATCCCACAGGGCGTGCCGCGCGGCAATCGACCGAGCGCATCGCATCCGTTCCCGTCTTGTTCTCATCATATGAGTACAATTGCGGAACATTGCAATAAAATTCTCCACAATCAGCCTGCGCCCGCATGGTTAAGAACCGGTTAAGGCCGCCGCAGAAACCACGCGGCCCGGCTTTACCGCGCCGGGGTCTTTCAGTAAGCAGGGGCGGAAAGTCTCGGGAGGCACCGGAACATGCTGATTTTCTGGGAACAACGACTGGTCTTTCTGGCAACGCCCAAGGCGGGCTCGACCGCGGTCGAGGTGGCGCTCGAATCACTCGCCAGCGTCTCGATGCAGCGCCCCGCCCCGATGAAGCACATGAGCGCCACCGATTATCATCAGGTGCTCGCCCCCTGGCTTGCGGCCCGGGCGGGGGCGCCCTTCACCACCGTCGCGCTGATGCGCGAGCCGATCGGCTGGCTGCGGTCCTGGTATCGGTTCCGCACCCGCGACGACATGGAAGACCCCGATCACCCGATGGCGGGCAAAAGCTTCGATGCTTTCGCGCAGGATTACATGGCACCGAAGCCGCCGCCGCAGGCCGATATCGGCTCGCAATCGGCGCATCTGTGCGGCCCTGACGGGCTGCCGCGGGTCGATCGCATCTTCCGCTACGAGGAAATCGACGCGTTCATGAATTTCCTCGAAGACCGGCTCGATTGCGCCATCACGCTGTCGCGAGTGAACGTTCCGCCCGCGGCGGATGTCGCGCTGCAGCCCGAGACCGAGGCGGCGCTGAAACGCGCGATGGCCGCCGATTTCCGGCTTTACGACAGCCTCGCCTGACCGCCCTCAGGCCCGCGCCCGGCGGGCGATCTGGTTCTGCACCGTCGCCGTCAGCTCGCTCAGCGAGAAGGGCTTGGGCAGGAACACCGAATTCGGGGTCGGCGGACGGCCTTCGCGGAACACGTCCTCGGCATAGCCGGAGACGAAGACGACGGCGGTGTCCGGCCGGGTCTTCAACGCTTCGGCGACCCAGGTCGGGCCATCCATGCCGGGCATGATCACATCGGTGACGAAGACGTCGAACTGCAGCTGATCGTCTTCCAGAATCCGCAGCGCTTCCTCGGCATTCTCGGCCTCGAACACCGTATAGCCGCGCAGTTTCAGCGCCCGCGAGGCAAAGGCCCGCACCGGCGCCTCATCCTCGACCAGAAGCACCATCGCGGCGGAATTTTCCTCGATGCTCGGCAGTTCCATCGTCGGCAGCGCCGGTTCCTGCTCGATCTCCGAGGGCCGGTCATGCGCCGGCAGGAAAAGCGTGAAACAGGTCCCCGAGCCCAGCACCGAATCGCAGAAGATATAGCCGCCGGTCTGCTTGACGATCCCGTAGGCGGTCGACAGGCCCAGCCCCGTCCCCTCGCCCGGTTTCTTGGTGGTGTAGAAAGGTTCGAAGATCTTGCCCAGCTTGTCGGCCGGGATCCCCACCCCCTCGTCGGTGACCTTGACGACGACATAATTGCCCTTCGGCACCGCGGCGCGGTCGCGTTTCAGATCCTCGATCAGATGCAGGTTCTCGGTCTCGATCCGGATCTCGCCGCCGCCCGGCATCGCATCGCGGGCATTGACGACGAGGTTCATGATCACCTGTTCCAGCTGGCGCTTGTCGGCGCGGATCGGCGCCAGATTGGGGTCATGCGTCAGCGTCAGCACGACCTTTTCGCCGGTCAGCCGGTTCAGCAGATGCGTCAGATCCGACAGCGTGTCGCGCAGATCGATGATCCGCGGCTTCAGCGTCTGCTTGCGCGAAAACGCCAAGAGCTGCCCGACCAGCGAGGCCGCCCGGTTGGCGTTCTGGCTGATCTGATCGAGATCGGTGTAATCGGGGTCGCCCTTGTCGTGGCGCAGCATCAAGAGGTCGCAATGCCCCGAAATCGCCGTCAGCAAGTTGTTGAAATCATGCGCAACCCCGCCCGCAAGCTGGCCGATCGCCTGCATCTTCTGGCTTTGCACGAACTGACCTTCGAGCGTCTTCAGCTGCGTCGCATCCGAAAGCACCGCGATCAGACCCGGCCGTCCCTCCTCGATCACCCGCGCCAGCGTCACCTGCAAGAAGACCTCGCGGTCGCCGCGCCGCGCCCGCAGCACCTCGGGGCGGCGTTCCGTCCGCCCGGCCACCGCATCGACAACCCAGTCATCGACCGGACGGCCCAGCCCCTCGAACAGCTCCGACAGCTTCGTCGAGGCCGGGATCTGCCCCAAAAGCCCGCGCGCGGCCCGGTTCACCTCGATCACCCGGCCATCCACCGTCAACCGCATCAACGCCACCGGCAGCGCCTCGAACGAGACCGGATCGGTGCTTGGCGCCCGGCCCGGTGCGACGGGCATCAGGTAAATCTCGTCGCGCCCGCCCGCGCCCTCAATCTGCGCCACCATGCAACGCAGCGGCCCCTCGATCGTGGTGATTTCCTGTTCCTCGCCCGAGCGGATCGGCACTTCGGTGAAGATCCGGTCCAGCGTGCGGACACGCTCGCCCACCAGCCGCCGCAAGGATTCGTTCATGAAGAGGATGGTGCCCGATTTCGACGCCGTCAGCATCGGCAGCGAGATGCTTTCCGCGCCGCGCCCGCCCACCGGCCGCTCGGCCATGTCCTCAAGCCGCCACAGGAAGCCGCCGCCCTCGATCTGATGCACCGAGAGCCGCACATGGCCGCGCCGCGTCACCATATCTTCGCGCGCCGCGCCAAGCGCCGTCGCCTTCGACTGCAGCCGCGTCAGCATCGCGCCGGGATTGGCAAAGATCTCGCCCAGAGCCCGGGTCAGCGTCTGCCCCCCGCGCGAGCCGAAACGTTCGACCGCGGCACGGTTCTGATAGCCGATCTCGCCCTCGGCATCGGTGGTGAAAGAGGGCGAGGCGTCATGCATGATGAAGGCGGAAATCGCCCCCGCAACCTGGGTGCGCCGCCGGGCCAGATGCCGCTGCGCCAGTTTCGCCACCACCGCGAGCAGCAGGAAACTGCCCGACATCGACAGCAACAGCGTCATCAGCACCCGATCTTGCACGAAATAGCCCGCCGTCCCGGCCGCAAGGCCAAGCACAAGCAGCACCAATGCTCCGGGCGCAATCATGGCCGCGGACCGGCCAAGGGCCTGCATGGGCTGATCGGGATGTACCACTGGCGTCTTCCTGCGCAGAATCGTTTCCTCGCATTGCGGGTGATTTCGGTTAAAGCCTGATTAACAAAAACGGCGCTCAACCTAAAGATGTATCACGAAAGTTCTCGTTACGTTCACAATCGACACAGACGCGCCGCGAAGAACCCGTCCCCGCCGTCGCGCGGGGAATAGCGGCGGCACTCCGCAAGCGCTAATCCGCCACGTTGCACAAAGGCCGAAAGCCGCGCGTCATTCTCGGCCGAAAGCAGCGAACAGGTCATGTAAAGAAGCTGTCCGCCCGGCGCAACATGGGCTGCGGCCCGGTCCAGGATCTGATCTTGCAGCGCCGTCAGCTCGGCCAGCCGCGCCGGGGTCAGCCGCCATTTCGCCTCCGGCGTCCGCCGCCAGGTCCCCGAGCCCGAACAGGGCGCATCGACCAGCACCAGATCGAAGACGCCCGCGACCTTGCCGGGCGCGGCCAGCGCGATCCGCGCCCCGGCCCGCGCCGCGCGCGGGGGAATGTCCTTCATCCGGCCCGGATCGATGTCATGCGCGGTGATCCGCGCCCCCGGATGCGCCGCCGCCAGCGCCAGCGCCTTGCCGCCGCCGCCAGCGCAGTAATCCAGCACCCGCGCGCCCTCGGGCAGCGCCAGCCCGCCAATCGCCGCCTGCGAGGCGACATCCTGCAGCTCGACCAGACCCTGCAGATAGGGCTGCGAGGCGGCAATCCTGCGCGCCCCGGACAGAACCCGCAGCGCCGTGGCCGCCAGCGGATGCGGCTCGGTCGCGATCCCCTCCTGCGCCAGCGCCTGCGCCGCCTCGGGCACGGTGGCCCTGGCCAGATTGACCCGCAGAAAGACCGGCGCCCGCGCCCGCATCGCTTCGGAAACGGCGTCGAAATCGGCGCCCAGATCGGCGCGCAGCTGCCCCAAAAGCCAGTCCGGCCAATCGCTTGCAGCCAGATCCGCCGCCGCGGGCACGGGCCTTGCAAGCGCTGCCGCTTCCGCCTCGGTCATAAGCGCCGGGGCATGGCCCGCCCCGGTGAAGACGGTGGCCGGATCGATCCCCGCCGCCCGGCACATCCCCAGCATCAGCCCGCGCCCGTCCGCCCCCCCGCCAAGCGCGGCAAAACTGCTGCGGCAGCGCAGCGCATCATAGACATGATCGCGCACCGCGGCCCGATCCCCCGATCCGGCGAAGCGATGCGCCCGCCCCCAGTTCGTCAGCGCCCGCTCCGCCGGCTCGCCCGCCGCGATGGCGTCAAGCAGGGGGATGGCGGCGGCAATACGGGCAGCGGGGGTCATGGGCACTCCTTTGGCCCACACCTAACCGCCTTGGAGCAAAACGAAAAGGCCCCGCCGCAGCGGAGCCTTTCGAAACGGTGAAACCGTAGCTGAGCCATGCTTTTCCTTGGCCAAATACGCCCTTTTTGCTTTGGGGGGTGGGGGGGGCGCCGCCCCCCGCGGGTCGCCTCGGGCCTTGCCCGAGGCGAAAGCTCAATGCGCCACGGCCCCCGCCGCGCCAAGCCCGGTTTCCGAGCGCACGAATTGCGCCCCATAGCCCGCCTTGTCCAGTGCCGCCCGGGCCGATTTGTCGGTGACCGAAAAAAGCCAGATCGCGCCAAAGGTCGTCGCCATCGAGAAGAGCGCATATTGCGACCAGGGGAAGATCGGCGTTTCGAACTTGAACACATCGACCCAGACCGCCGGGCCCAGCACCACCAGCATGATCGACACCACAAGCCCGATCAGCCCGCCGATGAACGCGCCCCTGGTCGTCATGCCCTTCCAGAAGATCGAGAGGAACAGAACCGGGAAGTTCACCGAAGCCGCCAGACCGAAGGCCAGCCCCACCATGAAGGCGATGTTCTGGTTCTCGAACATCAGCCCCAGCACGATCGCCAGCACGCCCAGCACCAGCGTCGCGATGCGCGAGACCCGCATCTCCGCCTTGTCGGCCGCGGCGCCCTTTTTCACCACATTGGCGTAAAGATCATGCGCGACGGCCGAGGCCCCCGACAGCGCCAGCCCCGACACCACCGCCAGAATCGTCGCGAAAGCCACCGCCGAAATGAAGCCGAGGAAGACGTTCCCGCCGACCGCCTGCGCCAGGTGAATGGCCGCCATGTTGCCGCCGCCGATGATGCCCTTGGCATCGAGGAACTCGGGGTTCTTGCCGACAAGGGTGATCGCCAGAAACCCGATCGTCGTCGTCAGAACGAAGAAATAGGCGACGAAGCCGGTGGCATAGAAGACGGATTTGCGGGCCTCTTTCGCGTCGGGCACGGTGAAGAAGCGCATCAGGATATGCGGCAGACCGGCCGGACCGAACATCAGCGCCAAGGCGAGCGACACGCCCGACACCCAATCCGTCACCAGAGGCGTCGGCTGCAGGATCTCGGCGCCCTTGGCGTGATTGGCCAGCGCCTCGGCCATCAGCCGCTCGGGCGAAAAGCCGAATTGCGCAAGGCCGAGGATCACCAGAAGCGTCGCCCCCGAGAGCAGCATCACCGCCTTGACGATCTGCACCCAGGTCGTGGCCAGCATGCCGCCGAAAGTGACGTATAGCACCATCAGCACGCCCACGAGGATCACCGCGTAACTATAGGGAAGACCGAACAAAAGCTGGATCAGCTTGCCCGCCCCCACCATCTGCGCGATCAGGTAGAAGACCACGACCGTCAGCGCGCCAAGCGCCGAAAGCGTGCGGATGCGCGTCTGCTCCAGCCGGAACGAGGTGATGTCGGCAAAGGTGAACTTGCCCAGATTGCGCAGCCGCTCGGCGATCAGGAACAGGATGAAGGGCCAGCCGACAGTGAAGCCGACCGTATAGATCGCGCCATCGACGCCCTTGGCAAAGACCATGCCGGAAATGCCCAGAAATGCCGCCGCCGACATGTAATCGCCCGCGATGGCGAGACCGTTCTGAAAGCCGGTGATGCCGCCGCCCGCGGTGTAGAAATCGGCGGTGGATTTCGTGCGTTTCGCCGCCCAGCCGGTCAGGATCAGCGTGGCGACGACAAAGAACAGGAACATCGCGATCGCGGTCCAGTTCGTCGGCGCCTGCTGCACCGCGCCCTGGATCGCCTCGCCCGCCGCAAGCGCGGGTCCCGCCATGACGGCCAGCGCCGCCGCAAGAATGTATCGGGTCATCATCGGCCTCAGTTGCGCAGAACGGATTTCAGCATCCGGTCGAACTCGCCATTGGCGCGGTGCGAATAGAGGCCGGTCAAAAGGAAGGACAGCACCAGCACGCCGAAACCGGCGATCAGCCCGGTGCTCCACGACCCCAGAAGCGGCGCCGCAAAGGCCGCGGGCCGCAGGATCGCAAAGCCGATGTAAGCCACATAAACGGCGCAGATCAGCGCCGTCAGGGTCAGCGAAAACCGGTTCCGCCGGGCCACGAGCGCTTTGAACTCGGGCTTGGCGAGGATCTTCTCATGCATGGGTGTCATCCCGTCCTCCTCATTTTGACGGGTCTCGGTATCGTCGCGTTAACGATCTGCAAAGCGTCGCGGCAGTGCAGCGAAAGATTCTTGCGCGACCGCCGCGATACCCGCGGCGAAACCTGTCAAAAATGTTGCAAAACCCGTCGAAATGTTAACGCCACTTTGCACAGCCGCAAAGTTGCTGCCCAAAACTTGAGCAATTCCAACGGCATGACCGCGACAAACCGTCACCCATTCGCCAGGCGCGATTCGGCCATGCATCTGCTGCATTGCAAAAAGCGGCGCCGCGCCCCGGGCCGGGTTACTGCCGCAACAGCCGCGCCTCGGCGGCATCGGCCTTGGCCCAGCGTTGCACCCCCGCGGTGATCGCCGCCACCATCTGCGTCCGCCAGGCCGCGTCATGCAGCCGCGCCCGGTCGATGTCCGAGGACATGAAGCCAAGTTCCAGCAGCGCCGAGGGAATGTCGGGCGAGCGCAGCACGGCGAAATCGGCGCCCTGCACCGGATGGCGATGCATCCGCAGCCCCTCGCCCTTGATCGCGCCCGAGAGCACCTGACCAAAGCGCACCGCGCGCGGCTGCGTTTCGGTGCGGGCCAGATCCATCAGCACCCCCGCCACCGCATCGTCATGCCCCGCCAGATCGACCCCCGCCAAGAGATCGGCGCGGTCATGGCGCTCGGCCAGCTTCTGCGCCGCGCTGTCCGAGGCGGTCTCGTCGAACAGATAGACCGTCGCCCCCATCGCCTCGCCCTCGGGCAGGGCGTCGGCATGCAGCGACAGGAACAGATCGGCCTCGAAATCATGCGCCACCGTCAGCCGGGTATCGAGCGGCACGAAGATGTTTTCCTCGCGCGTCATCTTCACCTCGATGCCGGCGCGGGTCAGCGCCTCCTTCAGCTCGCGCGCGAAGGTCAGCACCAGCACGGCTTCGGAATAGCCATCCGCCTCGGCGCCGGGGTCCAGCCCGCCGTGACCCGGGTCCAGCACCACCCGCAGCGGCGCCGATCCGTCCTGACGCCGATGCGGTTTGGCCGTCGGCGCGGGCTGCGGCAGATCCCACAGCGCCGATTGCGCGGCGCCGTCGCGAGCGACGAATTCGGTGGCCTCGACCCGTTCCAGCACCAGATGCAGGTTCGGCGTCTCGCCCGTGCGCTCCTCGGCCGAGACCAGCCGCACCGGCCCGGTCAGCTCGGCGACAAAGCGCGACCAGCCCGGCCGAAAGGCGCCCCAGCGGATTTCGCCCAAAAGCCCCTTTTGCGCGTAATCCTTTGGATTGGCGGCAGAAAAATCCACCTCGCGGAAATCGACGACCAGCCGCGGCGGGCTGTCGAGCAAAAAGGCCCGGAACGGCACCGGTTGGCTCAGCCCCAGCGTCACCTCGGTCACGAAGGCCGAGGGCTGGGCAATCGAGGTGCGCGCGGGCTCAATCCGGGCCAACGCCGAAAGCTGCGGCTCCCGCGCCGATGCGGGGACCGCCAGCGCCAAAAGCGCCGCGAGAACGAGGAAGATCCGTGCCATGCCTGCTCCGTTTTTCGCCACTATAACGCAAGCGCCCCGGCACGGGAATCCCTGCTCAGCGGTTCGCCATGAAGCGGGCGAGCCGGTCGAGCCCTTCCTCGATATCCGCCGTCGCCCGGGCATAGGAAAAGCGCAGCGTGGTGGCGCCCCGCACCGGGTCGAAATCCAGCCCCGGCGTGACGGCAACGCCCGCCTGTTCCAGCACTTCCGCGGCAAAGGCGCGGCTATCCGTGGTCAGGTCGGAGACATCGGCATAGATGTAGAAGGCGCCATCGGGCGGCGCGATCTTGGTGAAGCCCGCCTTCGGCAGACGGTCGAGCATCAAGGCCCGGTTCGCCGCATAGACGGCCCGGTTCGCCTCCAGCTCCTCGGTCGCGTCCAAGGCGGCAAGGGCCGCGATTTGCGACGCGTGTGGCGGGCAGATGAACAGGTTCTGCGCCAGCCGCTCGACGGTGCGGATATGGGTTTCGGGCACCACCATCCAGCCCAGCCGCCAGCCGGTCATGCTGAAATATTTCGAAAACGAGTTGATCACGCAGGCCGCGTCGCCGATTTCCAGCGCCGAGACGGCGCGGCCCTCGTAATGCAGCCCGTGGTAGATCTCGTCGGAGACGAAGGCCAGATCGCGCTCGGCCGCGGTGGTCATCAGCGCGGCAAGCTCGGCCCGGCCCAGCATCGTGCCCGACGGATTGCCCGGCGAGGCGACGATCAACCCCTGCACGTCGGCCGGGATCTCGGACGGCACGGGCTGGAAGCGGTTCTCGGCCCGGGTCAGGATATCGACCGGCGTCACCGACATCGCACGCAGGATCTGCCGATAGCTCGGATAGCCCGGCGCCCCCAGCGCGACCCGGTCGCCCGCATCGAACAGCGCCGAAAAGGCCAGGATGAACGCCCCCGAAGAGCCCGGCGTGACGACAACCCGATCGGGGTTCAGATCGACACCGTACCAGCGTTTGTAAAGATCGGCGATGCCGCGGCGCAGCTCGGGCAGGCCAAGCGCCACCGTGTACCCAAGACTGTCCCGCTCCAGTGCCGCCGCCATCGCCTTGCGCGCAGCCGCGGGCGCAGGCGTCGAGGGCTGCCCCACCTCCATATGAATGATGTGCCGACCGGCCGCCTCGGCCGCGCGGGCGGCCTCCATCACATCCATCACGATGAAGGGATCGACCTGTCCCCGGTTCGAAAAACGCATCGCTTCCTCCGTGGTTTGGCGGCGGCCATAGGCCCGCAAGCCGCCCGGGTCAATGGCGAAACCGGCAAGGCCGGTCTGCTTTTCCCTTGCGCAGGCGGCGGGCTTTGGCCACTCTCGCGCCGATCTGATACGGCCCCGAAAGGACCACGATGAAACACCTCTCCCTTGCCGCCCTGACGATGGCCGCCATTCTTGGCACGCCCGCCGCCGCGCTGGATCTTTCGGCGATGAGTGCCGCGGACAAGGCCGCCTTCGGCGAGGCGGTGAAAACCTATCTGATGGAAAACCCCGAGGTTCTGGTCGAGGCGATCAACAAGCTCGAGGAGCGCCAGCAGGCGGCGCAGGCCGACAATGACAAGGTTCTGGTGCAGTCGAACGCCGAGGACATCTTCAACTTCGCGGGCGACTGGGTTGGCGGCAACCCGGAGGGCGACGTGACGATGGTCGAATTCATCGATTACAAATGCACCTATTGCAAGAAGGCCTATGAGGTTGTCGACGAGGTGCTGAAGAAGGACGGCAAGATCCGCTTCGTGGTCAAGGAATTCCCGATCCTGTCGGAGCAATCGGTGCTGGCGGCGCGGTTTGCGGTGGCGACGCGGCAGGTGGCGGGCGACGCGGCCTATGAAAAGGTGCATGACGCGCTGATGGCGGTGCGCGGCGACATCACGCTCGACAGTCTGCAGCGGCTGGCGGAGGCGCAGAAGATCGACGCCAAGGCGGTGCTGGCGCAGATGAACACCGAGGCGGTGACGGCGGTGCTGCGGACGAATGCGCAGCTGGCCGAGCGGATGGCGATTGCGGGCACGCCCGCCTTTGTGGTGGGCGGGCAGCTTCTGCGCGGCTATGCCCCCGCCGAGGTGATGGCGCAGATCGTCGCCGACGAACGCGGCTGATCGCGTCAACCGGGTGTCGCAAGGGGGCTTCGGCCCCCTTTTTCATGCGAGACGCCAACCTTCACGCGAGCCCCCAGCGGGCCAGTGCCTCGGCCGCCGGGATCCGGTTTTGCGCCGATCCCGCCCCGATCGCGCCGGGCGTGCGCGACAGTTTCGGCGCCGGGGCGGGCTGGCGCAGCCCCTCATGCAGCAGATAGGCGCCGCGGGCGCGGTTGTGCGGATGCGCCGCCGCTTCGCTCAGGCTGAGGACCGGCGTCGCGCAGGCATCCGATCCCGCAAAGATCGCCTCCCACTCCGCCCGGCTGTGTTCGGCAAACCGCGCCGCAAGCGCCGCACGCAGGGCGGGCCAGTTGCACGGCTCGGACCGGTCGGGCAAATCGCCCGGGACAAAGCCCGCAAGGCGCTGAAACTCCGCCCAGAATTTATCCTCCAGCGGGCCGATGGCGAAATGCCCGCCGCAGCCGCAGCGATAGACGCCGTAGTAAGGCACGCCGCCATCGAGCAGATTGCCGCCGCGCGGCGCCGCCCAAAGCCCCTGCCCCGCCATCCCCGAGATCATCCCCATCAGATGCGCCACCCCGTCGGTGATCGCCGCATCGATCACTTGCCCCTGCCCGGTGGCGCGGGCATGAAGAATCGCGGCAAGCATCCCGAAGGCCAGATAAAGCCCGCCGCCGCCGAAATCGCCGACAAGGTTCAGCGGCAGAACCGGCGTCTCGGGCGTGCCGATGGCCGCCAGCGCGCCCGAGAGCGCGATGTAATTGATGTCATGCCCCGCGGTCTGCGCCAGCGGACCGCTTTGGCCCCAGCCGGTCATCCGGCCATAGACCAGCCGCGGGTTTTCGGGAAAGGCGTCGGGGCCAAGGCCCAGCCGCTCCATCGCGCCGGGCCGCATCCCCTCGATCAGCGCATCGGCGCGGGCAATCAGGCGGCGCGCAACCGCCTTGCCCTCGGGCGCTTTCAGATCCAGCTCCAGCACGTCGCGGCCCCGGTCGAGCGGATCGACCGCCATCCCCAGCACATGCGCCGCAGCGCCCCGGGCGCCGGGGCGGGCGATGCGGATCACCTCGGCCCCCATGTCGGCCATCAGCTGCGCGGTGAAGGGCGTCGGCCCCAAGCCCGAGATCTCGACGATGCGCAGTCCTGCCAATGGGCCCGTGGTCATGCAATCCCCCGCGAAAAGGCCGGGGGCTTTGCGCCCCCGGACCCCCGCAGGATATTTGCGCCAAGGTGAAGGGGAAGCCGGTTTGAACGTTACGCTGCGTCAGCGGGCGCGGCGGGCTCGGGGCGGTGGTGTTCGTTGAAATATTCCCATTCGCCAACCTTGCGCCCGTCGGGCAGCTTGCAGGTGGCGTCGCCGCCCGGCGTCATGTCGTTGAGCAGCACCTCGCCGCCTTGATCGACACAGAAGACGGCGGCCGGATTGGCCATGCCCGCAGGTTTGTCGGCGGGCGGGGTGGCTTCGGTACAGGCGGCAAGGACAAGCAGCAACAGCGGAAGAGTTTTCATCGTGACCTCGAATGACACGGGACGCATGCCGCCAGCATCCCACAGAGGAGGAGCCGGAGCCAGCGATGATTGCGCCCCCCGGGGCCGGGTCACGACGCCGCCTTTTCCTCCAGCGCCAGCCATTCTTCCTCGGCTGCGGCCAGCGCCGCCTCGCGCTCGACCAGCATCTCCGAGGCCTTGGCGAATTTCACCGGCTCGCGGGTGAAGAGATCGGGGTCCGAGAGCAGCTCGTGCAGCTTGCCGATCTCGCGTTCGAGCTTTTCCATGATCCCGGGCAGCGCCTCGAGCCGATGCTTCTCGGTGAAGGTCAGGCCGGATTTCTTCGCCGTTTCCTTCGGCGCCTCGGCCGGTTTTTTCGGCGCGGCCTTTTCGGGCGCGGCGGCGGGCGCCTCGGTCAGCGCCCGTTGCGTCTGATAATCGCTCCAGCCGCCCGCATAGACGGTGGCGCGGCCGTCCCCCTCCATCGCGATCGTCGTGCTGGCGACGCGGTCGATGAAATCGCGGTCGTGGCTGACCAGAAGCACGGTACCGTCATACTCGCCCAGAATATCTTGCAAAAGATCGAGGGTCTCGACGTCCAGATCGTTCGTCGGCTCGTCCAGAACCAGAAGGTTCGAGGGCTTGGCCATGATCCGCGCCAGCAAAAGCCGCGCCCTCTCGCCGCCCGAAAGCGAGCCGATCGGCGCCCGGGCCTGGCTTTCGTCAAACAGGAAATCCTTGAGATAGGCCACCACATGTTTGGGCTGGCCGCGCACCATCACCTGATCGGACCGGCCCGAGACCCGCATCTCGGGATCGTTCACCAGCCCGTCCCAAAGCGTCATCGAGAAATCCAGCGTCGACCGGGTCTGATCAAAGACCGCCATCTCGAGATTGGTGCCATGGGTGACGCTGCCCGCATCCGGGGCCAGCTCGCCGGTCAGCATTTTCAAGAGCGTCGTCTTGCCAACGCCGTTCGGGCCGACGAAAGCCACCCGGTCGCCGCGCAGCACGCGCAGATCAAAGCCCTTGACGATCGTCTTGTCGCCAAAGCGTTTCTCCAGCCCCTTCGCCTCGATCACCCGCTTGCCCGAGGCCGGACCGCTGTCCAGCTCCATCAAGGCGGTGCCCTGACGGCGGATCTGCCCGGCGCGTTCGGCCCGCAGCGCCTGCAGCGCGCGCACCCGGCCCATGTTGCGCTTGCGCCGTGCCGAGATCCCCTCGACCGCCCATTTGGCTTCCGCCTTGATCTTGCGGTCAAGCTTGTGGCGGGCCTCGTCCTCCTCGGCCCAGGTGGTTTCGCGCCAGTCCTCGAAATGCTCGAAGCCCTTTTCCAGCCGCCGCACCGCGCCGCGGTCGATCCACAAAACCGCCTGCGTCAGATGGCGCAAAAAGGCGCGGTCGTGCGAAATCAGCACGTAAGCCGTGCGGGTGTCGCGCAGAAAATCCTCCAGCCAGCCGATCGCCTGAATATCAAGGTGGTTCGTCGGCTCGTCGAGCAGCATCAGCTCGGGCGCCTCGGCCAGCAGTTTCGCCAAAGCCGCACGGCGCCGCTCGCCGCCCGAAGCGGTGGCGACGGGGGCCTCGGGGCGGAATTTCAGCCCCTCGGCCACCATCTCGATGCGGTAGCGCTCGGCCTCGGAGAGCCCCGAGGCGGCATAATCGCCCAGCGTCGCAAAGGCCGAAAGATCCGGCTCCTGCTCCATATAGCCGACGCGGGTGCCGGTGGGCACGGTGCGGGCGCCCTTGTCGGGTTCGACCAGCCCCGCCATCACCTTCATCAGCGTCGATTTGCCGGACCCGTTGCGGCCGACAAGGGCGACGCGGTCGCCCTCCTGCACGGTCAGGTCGAGCCCGTCATAAAGGGGATTGCCGCCGAAGGTCAGCGAGATCGAGGAGAGCTGAAGAAGAGGTGCGCGTGCCATGCCATTTCGCTAGCCGGGCGGCGCGAAAAGGTCAACGGGGAGGGGGCGCTGCCCCCTCACCCCCGAGGTATTTCAGGCAAGATGAAAGACAAACTGCGGCCCGGCTTCATCTTGCCGAAAATACCTCGGGGGACGCGGCGCAGCCGCGGGGGGCAGAGCCCCCTACCCGGCCACCAGCCGCAGCGCGCGGGCGCGCTCGGGCGGGATCGCGCCGATTTCAAGGCCGGTGAAGACATGCAGCGTGCCCAGATCCTCGTCCACCACCGCATGATCGGAAACCCAGCCGCCCATGCCCAAATAGCTGCGCAGCAGCGGCGGCATCTTCAGCATCGCCTGTTTCGGATCGCCCTTGCGGCCAAGCAGCCGACGCGCATAGCGGATCACCTTGGGCGCCTTCACCCGCACTCGCCAGCGCTTCGGCGCCAGATGGCGCTCGGCCAGAACCGCGAAGGCATCGGCGCAACTGTCGAAATCGGTGGTCAGGAACGAGGAGCAGCCAAACAGCATCTCGATTCCCTCGGCATCCACAAGCCGCGTCACCGCCCCCCAGGCCAGCCGCAGGATATCGGGATCGCGGCAGTCGGGATCGACGCAGAAGCGGCCCATCTCCAGCATCCGCCCGGCATAGGCCGAAAGCGGCGTCAGGTCGTAAAATTGCGCCGCATAGCTGCGGTGCAGCTCGCGCCCGCTTTCCAATGGCAGCAGACGGAAACAGCAGACCAGCCGCCCGCTGCCCGTCTCCTCGACCAGCACATGGCGGCAGGCATCGTCGAACGCGTCGGCATCGCGCGCCTCGCCCGCCGCCAGGCCCCGGCCGCGGGCCGAGACGAAGGCCCGCCAGCGCAGTGCCTGCGCCGCCTGCACATCCGCCTGCGATTGTGCGAGTCGGGCCGCGTAACGGCCCCTCGAAAGCGAAAACATCGGCTCCCCCGGATCAGTCGCGCCGATCCTACGGCAAAGACCTGACAGCGAAAAGACATTCGGCTGCGACCGAAGCGCCCCGTTCGGGAGGACCCGCGCGACAGGACCCGGTGGCGGGCCCCGTCTGATGGCACCCGGTGACGGGACCCGGCCCCGGTCAGTCGTCGAGCAGCTTGCCCGCCGACACCCGCCCGAACGACCCCATCAGCTCGCGGATCAGGCCCAGCCCCTTGATGTTGCTCTTCGTCACCCGGCGCGACAGCACCACAAGCTCGCCCCGCTCCATCCCGAAGCGCTCGACATTCTCGACCATGTCGGTGTCGTCGAAGCTGATCGCCACCACCTGCCGGTCGATTTCCTGCGGCGCCCGCGCGCCGTAATGCTTCCAGCGCGAGCCGACATAGAACCAGCCCGAGCCCTGCAGAACCCCCATCGAGGAGGGACGGCCGATCACCGCCGACACTTCCTCGCGCGAGCTTCTGCCGACCTCGATCTTTGCCAGGTCGGTTTCGGTCGGCACATAGCCGTGGTTCTGATAGATCGGGGTGCAGCCCGCCGCGAACAGCACCGCCGCAACGGTGACATAACGCGCCATGCGGCGAATTCCGAACGTGCTGCTCAAGCCTACCCCCTCTTGCCTCGTGACCTCGGGCCTTCTATCCCGATTACAACAGGATGCCGCCGCCCTCAAGCGCCTCGACCGTCCTGACCCGCCTGCGATCCCGGAGACCGTGATGACCGACACCGACGCCCTGCCCTTCAGCCATGCGCTGCGCCCCGCCGAACTGGCCGCGCGCAAGCCCACCCGCTTCGACATCGCCCCCGATGCCGCCACCTGCGCCGCCATCGCCGCCTGGGCGGGCATCGAGGCGCTGGAAAGCCTGCGGCTCAAGGGGACGCTGACGCCCACCGGCCGCAACGACTGGGCGCTGGACGCCGAATTCACCGCCCGCGCCGTGCAGGCCTGCGTGGTGACGCTGGCGCCGGTCCGCACCGATTTGCGCGAAACCGTCGCCCGGCGCTATCTGGCGCAGATGGAAACGCCCGCGGGCGAGGAAATCGAGATCCCCGAGGATACCGATGCCGAGCCGCTGCCCGACCGCATCGATCTGGGCGCGGTCGCGCTTGAGGTGCTGGAACTGGCGCTGCCGCTTTATCCGCATGCGCCCGATGCCGCGCCGGTCGCGGCGCAGGCCGCCCCGCCCGGGGCCGCACCGATCCGCGACGAGGACACCCGTCCCTTCGCCAATCTGAAAAGCCTTCTGGGCGGCAAGACCGGGGGGGAAGACGACAAGTCCTGAGCGCGGCATTTCGGCCCGATTGCGACGCGGTTGTGACGGTGCCGAAAAAAGCTGCAAAAAGGGCTTGCAACGGGGCGGAACTACAGTATGTTCCCGGCCTCATTCGAACGCAGGGTTCGCCCCCGGTCCGCCACTGGCTGCCGTGACGAAACCCCAGGAAAAACAGGGCCTTGCGCCCCCAGAACCGAGGTTAGACACATGGCCGTCCCGCAGAACCGAGTCACGCGCTCCCGTCGTAACATGCGCCGCGCGCATGATGCCCTTGTGGCCGCCAACCCGGCTTCGTGCCCGAACTGTGGTGAGCTGAAGCGCCCGCACCATGTCTGCGGCGCCTGTGGCCACTACGACGACCGCGAAGTGGTTGCGCAAGCGGCCGAAGTCGATCTGGACGACGACGCGGCGTAAGCCCGTCCCTCCGCCATGGTCAAACTGTTCAAACAGGAGACGACCGCGGCGGGAGCGGAAGCTGACGTTACGTCAAGTCGCGGCTGTCCTGCAGCCGCTCAAGCGCCGGTTAGTTCCGGCGCTTTGATTTCCGGCGTCCCGGTTTCCGCCCCGCTCGTGCTGTCGATCGATGCAATGGGGGGCGACCGGGGCCCCGCGGCCGTCCTTGACGGGATCGCCCTCGCGCGCCGGACCTATCCCGATCTGAAATTTCTCGTGCACGGCCCCGAAGCCGAGCTGGCGCCGCTGGTCAAGGCGCGCAAGCTGGCCTCTTGCGTGACGATCCGTCACGCGACCGGCGTGGTCACGATGCATGACAAGCCCGCGGCGGTGATGCGCGGCGGCAAGGACACCTCGATGTGGTCGACGATCGATGCGGTGCGCGATGGCGCGGCGCAGGTCGCGGTGTCTTGCGGCAATACCGGCGCGCTGATGGCGGTCTCGATGCTGCGGCTGCGCAAGATGCCCGGCGTGAACCGGCCCGCCATCGCCGCCTTCTGGCCCTGCAAGAATCCTTCGGGTTTCAATATCATGCTGGACATGGGCGCGGATGTGAAGGCCGAGGCCCGGGATCTGCTGACCTATGCGTTGATGGGCTCCTCCTATGCCCGCAACGCGCTGGGGCTGGAGCGGCCGCGGGTCGGTCTGCTCAATGTCGGCACCGAGGAACACAAGGGCCATGCCGAACTGAAGACCGCCGCCGAGATGATCGGCGCGATGGAGACCGCGGGCGGCTATGAGTTTGTCGGCTTCGTCGAGGGCACCGACCTGCCCGGATCGCGCGTCGACGTGATCGTCACCGACGGCTTCACCGGCAATGTCGCGCTGAAGACCGGCGAGGGCACGGCGAAATTCGCGGGCGAGCTGATGCGCGAAGCCTTCACCTCGAGCCTTCTTTCGAAGATCGGGGCGCTGCTGGCCGTGGGCGCGCTGAAGCGGCTGAAGGCGAAGATCGACCCGCGCCGGGTCAATGGCGGGGTGTTTCTGGGCCTGAACGGCACCGTGATCAAGTCGCATGGCAGCGCCGATGCGACGGGGGTGGCGGCGGCCATCGACCTTGCGGCGCGGCTGGCCGGTCTGGGCTTTGCCGAACGTCTTGCGGCCCGGGTTGCCCTTGCGTCAGCAAACGGTCAGGATGCAGCCTCGCCGGAGGCAGGAATCGAGAACGCAAAATGACGATCAGAGCGGTGGTCCGTGGCGTGGGGCATTACCTGCCCGCCCGCGTGGTGGAGAATGCCGAGTTCGAGGGCAAGCTCGACACGACGGATGAATGGATCCGGTCCCGCACCGGGATCGAGCGGCGCCATTTCGCCGCCGAGGGGGAGACCACCTCGCAGCTGGCAATCAAGGCGGCCGAGGCGGCGCTGGCCGATGCGGGGCTGAACGCGGGTGATATCGACGCGATCGTGGTGGCGACCTCGACGCCGGATTTCACCTTTCCGTCGGTCGCGACGATGGTGCAGGCGGGGCTTGGCAACACCAACGCCTTTGCCTTTGACGTGCAGGCGGTCTGCGCCGGCTTCGTCTTTGCGCTGGCGAATGCGAACGGGATGATCCTGTCGGGTCAGGCGAAACGGGTGCTGGTGATCGGCGCCGAGACGTTTTCGCGGATCATGGACTGGGCCGACCGTGGCACCTGCGTTCTTTTCGGCGACGGCGCGGGGGCGCTGATCGTTGAGGCGGCCGAGGGCACGGGCACGGCCGCGGACCGCGGCATTCTGGCGAGCGACCTGCATTCGGACGGCCGCTACCGGGAATTGCTTTACGTCGATGGCGGCGTGTCGACCAACGGCCGCTCCGGCCATCTGCGGATGCAGGGCAATGCGGTCTTCAAGCATGCGGTGCAAAAACTGGCCGAGACCGCGCATACGGCGCTTGAAAAGGCCGGTCTGACGCCCGACGACGTGAGCTGGATCGTGCCGCATCAGGCGAACCTGCGCATCATCACCGCCACGGCGGAACGGATGCAGGTGCCGATGGAGCGGGTGGTGGTGACGGTGGCCGATCACGGCAACACCTCTGCCGCATCGATTCCCCTCGCGCTCTCGACGGCGCGGGCGCGCGGGCAGATCAAGGCGGGCGATCTGATCGTGACCGAGGCGATTGGCGGCGGTCTGGCCTGGGGATCGGTCGTCCTGCGCTGGTAAAGACGCGATTGCGGCGGAAAAAGCCGTCTCAACCTTGCCGCGCAAGCCATTGATATTGACTCGGGAAATACTTGCCCCCATCGTGATCCATATCGTTCCGGGGGGATTGAGATGTCAGAGAAAACCCTGACCCGCATGGATTTGAGCGAGGCCGTGTTCCGCGAAGTCGGGCTGAGCCGCAATGAATCCGCGCAGCTGGTCGAAACCGTGTTGCAACACATGTCCGACGCGCTGGTGCGCGGCGAGACGGTCAAGATCTCGTCCTTTGGCACGTTTTCCGTGCGCGACAAGACCTCGCGCATGGGGCGCAACCCGAAGACCGGCGAGGAAGTGCCGATTTCGCCGCGTCGGGTGCTGTCGTTCCGGCCCTCGCATCTGATGAAGGACCGGGTTGCCGAAGGCAACGCAAAATAGGACCGGTTGAACCGGTTCACCGAATTGAGCCCGAGCAGGGGATGATCGCGCCGCGATGACGAAGTCAGCCGAGGCCTTCCGCACGATTACCGAGGTGGCAGAGCTCCTCGAAACCCCGACGCATGTGCTGCGATTCTGGGAAAGCAAATTTCCGCAGATCAAGCCGGTGAAGCGGGCGGGCGGGCGGCGCTATTACCGCCCGGCCGATGTCGCGCTTCTGGTGGGGATCAAGCACCTGCTGCAGGTCGAGGCGCTGCCGATCAAGGAGGCGCAGGCGCGGCTGAAATCACAAGGCGCGAAAAAGGTTTCGGCGCTTGGCGCCGAGATGCTGAGCGCGAATCTGCCGCGCGAGCCCATCCCCGAAAGCCTGGCCGCGTCGGACCCGAGGTTCGAGGGGATCGAGGAAGATCCGGTCGCCAAGCTGTTGCCGGAAACGCCCGGGGAATGCGCGGCGGAAATGCCGGGGTTTGTTTCCGAGGAGCCGGAATCAGCCGCCGAGGCGGAGCAGGAAGATCCGGTCGCCGAGCTTCTGACGGAAACGCCCGCGGAATTCACCGCGGAAGAAGCGGCCCTCCTCCCCGAGGCGCCGGAACCGGCCGCCGAAGCGGTGCTGGAAGATCCGGTCGCCGAGCTGTTGCCGGAAACGCCCGAGGAACTTGCGGCGGAAGAAGCGGCCCTCCTGCCCGAGGAGCCGGAATCAGCCGACGAAGCGGTGCAGGAAGATCCGGTCGCCGAGCTTCTGACGGAAACGCCCGCGGAACTTGCGGCGGAAGAACTGGCCCTCCTCCCCGAGGAGCCGGAATCGGTCGCCGAAGCGGTGCTGGACGATCCGGTCGCGGAGCTGTTGCCGGAAACGTCCGAGGAATGCGCCGCGGAAGAACTGGCCCTCCTCCCCGAGGCGCCGGAACCGGCCGACGAAGCGGTGCTGGACGATCCGGTCGCGGAGCTGTTGCCGAAAACGCCCGAGGAACTCGCCGCGGAAGAACTGGCCCTCCTCGCCGAGGAGCCGGAACCGGCCGACGAAGCGGTGCTGGACGATCCGGTCGCCGAGCTTCTGACGGAAACGTCCGAGGAATGCGCCGCGGAAGAAGCGGCCCTCTTGCCCGAGGCGCCGGAACCGGCCGCCGAAGCGGTGCTGGAAGATCCGGTCGCCGAGCTGTTGCCGGAAACGCCCGAGGAATGCGCCGCGGAAGAATCGGCCCTCCTCCCCGAAGAGCCGCAACCCGCGGAGGGTCTGGCAGGCTCTGTCCCGGATGCCGCAGCGGCCGAGCATCTGGACGCTGCGGGCCCAGAGGCCGCGCCGTCGCTGACCCCGGAAGATCTGGACCGGATCGACGAGGAACGTCGGATCGAGCGGGCCCGGATCGAGGCCGAGGCGCGGGCGCTGGAAGCCGCGCAGGCGGCGGTCGAGCAGGCCCGCCGCGAGGCCGAGGCGGTGCGCGCCGAGTTGCAACGGCTGCGCCGCGAGGCCGAGAATGCCCGGGCGGAAGCGGCCCGGGCCAAGGCCGAGGCGGAACTCGCCGCCCAGGTCGCCGCCGCGACGCGGGCGGCCGCCGAGGCGGAGCCGCCCGAACCTGCGCTTCCCCCCGATCTCGCGCCCCTGCCCGCGCCGGTGCCCGAGAGCCCGGTCGCGGCGGCGCTTGAGACGGCACCCGAAACCGAGGCGGGGATCGAGGACGAGCCGCCCTTCGAGGACATCGCCTATCGCTTCATCGCGCCCCGGCCGCTGGCGCGTCCTGCGGCGGTGGAGACGCCCGAGCCCGAGCCGGACCCCGTGCCGCCCCCCGCCCCGGAGCCCGCGCCTGTCCCGGAACCGGAGCCGCAACTGCCGATTCAGGGCTCGCTGTTCGACTATATTGCGCCGCCTCCGAAAGCCGCGCCGAAACCAGCCCCGGTCCCCGAGCCTGTGCCGGAACCGGAACCGTTGTTCGAGCCGGAACCGGAGCCGATTTCGGCCGTGACCGAGATCCCGGCGGCGCCCGCTTTCGTCGCACCCGAGCCGATTCTTGTCTTCGCCGCCCCGCCGGAACCGGAACCCGAACCAGAGCCCGCGCCCGCGCCCGAACCGGCGTCGGAATTCGATCCGCTCGACCGGGTGGTGTCGCTGATCCTGAGCGGCACCGCGCCGCTGCAGGTGGAGCTGGCCGCGGCCGGACAGATCGATCCGACGGCCAACCCGCTGGGCGCCTTGCGCGAGGATCTGACGCGCTTTGCCCCCGACGCGCTATCGCCGATCGAACGGATGCGGCTTCTGGCGGCGCATGACCGTCTGGTGCGGCTGGCGGGCCGTCTGGCGCAGCCGCCCCGGCCGGTTCCGGCGCGGCGCTGAGGATGCCCGCCGCCCCCGCCCGCAAGTCCGTGCAAAAAATTGCGTTTTGCCGCTTGCACCCGGGGGCGCAATGGCTCTATATGCGCCTCGTCGGGCCGTGGCGCAGCCTGGTTAGCGCGTCCGTCTGGGGGGCGGAAGGTCGTGAGTTCGAATCTCACCGGCCCGACCATCAAAAGAACGCTCACTCCTTGCGGAGTGGGCGTTCTTTTTTGACCAACTCCTGTTGCGCGAGGCCGCGATGATGCATGGTGTTCTTCCCGACCGCGCCCTGCGCGCGATGATCGCCCGCGGCGAGATTGCCGCCGCCCGTCCGGTGACCCCCGAACAGATCCAGCCCGCCAGCCTTGATCTGCGCCTGGGCGAGGTCGCCTATCGCATCCGCGCCTCGTTTCTGGCCGGGCGCGGCCAGCGGGTCGAGACGAAGCTGGCCGAGTTCGAGATGCACCGGATGAGCCTTTCCGAGGGCGCGGTGCTGGAAAAGGGCTGCGTCTATCTGGTGCCGCTGATGGAGCGCCTGGCGCTGCCCGCCGGTCTGACCGCGGTGTCGAATGCGAAAAGCTCGACCGGGCGGCTCGATCTGCTGACCCGGGTGATCACCGATGACGGCACCGAATTCGACCGCATTCCCGAGGGTTACGCCGGGCCGCTTTACGCCGAGATCTGCCCGCGCTCGTTTTCGGTGCTGGTGCGGCCGGGGATGCGTTTGAACCAGATCCGTTTCCGCGCCGGGCAAGCGGCGCTCTCGGACCCGGAGCTGAAGGCGCTGCATGCGGCTGAGCCGCTGGTGAGCGGCATGGGGAGCGGCGGGGCGGTGATCGACCATGGCCTCGGCTTTTCCGTCGATCTGCGGCCCGCGGCGGGCGATCTGGTCGGCTACCGGGCGAAGCCGCATACCGGGGTGATCGATCTGGACCGGATCGCGCATTACCCGGCCTCGGATTTCTGGGAAGAGCTGCGCACGCGCGAGGGGCGGATCATTCTGGACCCCGGCGCCTTCTATATTCTGGTCAGCCGCGAGGCGGTGGTGATCCCGCCCGATTTCGCCGCCGAGATGGCGCCCTATCTGGCGATGGTTGGCGAATTCCGCGTGCATTACGCGGGCTTCTTCGACCCGGGCTTCGGCCATGGCGCGGCGGGGGGCGAGGGCTCCAAGGGCGTGCTGGAGGTGCGCTGCCACGAGGCGCCCTTCGTGCTGGAACATGGGCAGGTGGTGGGCCGGCTGGTCTATGAGCGCATGGCCGAACGGCCGGAGCGGCTTTACGGCGCCGGGATCGCCTCGAACTATCAGGGCCAGGGGTTGAAGCTCGCCAAGCATTTCCGGGCCGGGTGAGACTTTCGCCGCGGCTTTGCCCGCGGCGACCCGCCGGGGGGCGCTGCCCCCCGGACCCCCCGAGGTATTTTTCGCAAGATGAAAGAGCGCGCAGGGCTTTGGGGCAAAGGCAAAAGGCCGGGGTTTCCCCCGGCCTTTGTCATGTCTGCGACCCGGTCTCAGCCGATGCGATAGTTCGGGCTTTCGCGGGTGATCTGCACGTCATGGACGTGGCTTTCCTTCAGCCCGGCGCCGGTGATGCGGACGAACTGGCAGCCGCCCTGCATCGAGGCCACGGTGGCATGGCCGGTGTAGCCCATCGCCGCGCGCAGCCCCCCCACCATCTGGTGGATGACCGTCGCCACCGGGCCCTTGTAGGGCACCTGCCCTTCGATCCCCTCGGGGACGAGCTTGTCCGAGGCGGCGTCCTTCTGGAAGTAGCGGTCGGCCGAACCGCGCGCCATCGCGCCGAGCGAGCCCATGCCGCGATAGGATTTGTAGGAGCGGCCCTGATAGAGGATCACTTCGCCGGGGGATTCGTCAGTGCCCGCGATGGCGCTGCCCACCATGGCGCAGGACGCCCCCGCGGCGATGGCTTTCGCGAAATCGCCCGAGAACTTGATGCCGCCGTCGGCGATGATCGGCACGTCGCCCGCGCCCGAACAGGCATCCATGATCGCCGAGAGCTGCGGCACGCCGACCCCCGCGACGATCCGCGTGGTGCAGATCGAGCCCGGGCCGATGCCGACCTTGACCGCATCCGCGCCCGCCCCGATCAGCGCCTTCGTCGCTTCGGCCGTCGCCACATTGCCCGCACAGACCTGAATGCCGGGGGCATAGATCTTGATCCGCTCGACCGCCTTCGCCACGCCTTCGGAGTGCCCGTGCGCGGTGTCGATCACGATCAGGTCGCAGCCCGCCTCGATCAGCGCGACCGAGCGTTCATAGCCCGCATCGCCCACGGTCGAGGCGGCGGCGACGCGCAGACGGCCCTTGTCGTCCTTGCAGGCCTGCGGGTGCAGCACCGAATGTTCGCTGTCCTTGAGCGTCAGAAGCCCGGTCAGCTTGCCCTCGGCATTCACCACCAGAAGCTTCTCGATCCGGCGGGCTTTCATCAGGCTCATCGCCTCGTCGCGGTCGGCCGGCTCGCGCAGCATCGCCAGATTCTCGCGCGTCATCATCGCATGCACCGGGGTCGCGTCATCGGTGGCAAAGCGCATGTCGCGGTTCGTCACGATGCCGACGACCTTGCCCGCCACATCGACGACCGGAAAACCCGAGACATTGTAGCGTTCGCGCAGCGCCTTCGCATCGGCCAGCGTCTGGTCGGGCGTGAGCGTGATCGGGTTGTAGACGATGCCGGATTCGAAGCGTTTCACGCGGCGCACTTCGGAGGCCTGTTTCTCCACCGTCAGGTTGCGGTGGATCACCCCCATGCCGCCCGCCTGCGCCATGGCGATGGCCATGTTCGCCTCGGTCACCGTATCCATCGCCGAGGACAGAAGCGGAATGTTCAGACGGATCGAGCGCGTGACGCGGGTCGAAACATCGGCCTCCGAGGGCAGCACGCTTGAGGCTGCGGGAACCAGAAGGACATCATCGAAGGTGAGGGCCTCGCGAATCTGCATGGGGGACTCCATCGGCAGGGAACGGTTGGCACGTCCCTGTTTCATGGCTTGGCCCCCGACGCAACCCCTCAGGCGAGGGCGGCGCCGGTTTTCGCCGCCAGATCGCCCTTTGCCCACATCTTGTAAAGGCGCGTGACGAGGACCGGAATGATCAGCGTCGCCGCCACCAGAACCACCGCGCCGGGAAGGCGCCACAGATCGCCGAGCGAGAGCCAGAGCGTGGCCGTCGCCGCCAGCGGGAAGCTCAGCGCGCCCCAGAGCGGCGAGAAGCCCGCCGCCAGAAGCCAGCGCCCGCGCAGCACGAACAGCGCCAGAAGCAGCGCCGCGCCGATGGCGAAGACCCAGGCCAGCGCCAGCGCGCCCAAAAGCGCCGCGGTGGTGCCCAAAAGCGCCGCCGGGGCAAGATGGATCGCCAGAAGCGGGCGCAGCGGCGCGGGCACGGTCTCGCGGGACAGTTGCCGCAGCGACAGGCTCCAGATCGCCAGCGCGCAGATCAGCGCGACCCAGAACAGCGCCGCCGCCACCGTCGCCAGTCCAAGCTGCGCCGCCACCAGCGCCGCCACGATCCAGCCCGAAAACAGCAGATGCCAGGTCGGATTGACCCGGCGCTGCTCGGCCGGGCCGGTGGCGAAAACGTAAAGCATCGCCGCGCAGAGCCCCAGATGCAGCGCCCCCGCCCCGGCCAGAACAGCCATCGCCGCCTGCGGCAGATAGGGGCCGAGGATCGCGGCCAGCAGATAGAGCATCAGCACCGCGGCCGAGAGCCCGGCCCGGCCGGGCAGGATGCGCAGGTCCTCCAGCACGACCGCGGGGCGGCGCAGAAGCTTGCCCAGATAGGTCAGAAAGACGAAGGCGCACAAAAGCGTGACCGCCCCGCTCAGCGCCTCGGCAAGGCCGGGGGGCAGATCGAAGACCTGCGCCGCCTTGCGCCAGCCAAGCGCCAGCGCCGCAAGGCCGAGGGCGGGCGGAAAGATCGCGGGAGGGGTGCGCCGCCACAACCCGGAGGGCGTGGATTGCGGAAAAACAGGGGCCATCGTGTCGGTCTGCCTTGGCTGGGGCATGTCGGAACGCCGGACATGCGGGATCGGGCGGAAATCTTGCAGAAGAGCTTCGGCAAAGAAAGGGCAAATCGGCAGCAGACCCCGGCTCAGCCCCGGCCCGGCAGCACCCAGACGGTGGCGCCAAGCGCCTGCACCGCCGCGCCGGTGCCGAGCTTGAAGCGCATCAGCCCCGCCCCGGCCTCGGAATTGATGTCGCCCAGATCGAAGCCGCGCACGCCTTGCGCGCGCAGCCGCAAGGCCGCCTGCCAGAGCAGAAGATTATGCGCCCCCGCCGCGCGGCCCTCGGGCCCCGACCAGCCCAGATGATAGCTTGCCCCCGCCCCCGCCCGCAGCACCATCACCCCGGCCAGCCGCGGCGCCCCGGCCGTGCCCGCCGAGAGCACCAGCACCGATCCGGGGTCACGCTGCGCCCAGGCGGCGACGAAACCGGGCGGCAGGGCACGATAGCCGCGGTCCCGGCGCTGCTGCGCCTCGGCGGCGATCAGCCAATCGGCGGTGGGCTCGACCTTGACCCGCAGCCCGGAACGTTCCGCCGCCACCAGACGGTTGCGCCATTTCCCCTGCAGAGCGGCGCGCAGGGCGGTGTCCTCGGGGGTCAGATCCCAAAGCGCCTGGTGGCGCGCGGTGACAAGCGGCACCAGCCCGAAACCCGCCACCGGCACCTCGGGCGTGGCGATCAGCAGCCCCGGCAACGCCCGCGCCAGGGCGCGCAGCGCCCGTCGCCTTGTGTCTTCGCACAGCTCGGGGGCAAAGACCGGGCCGCGGCTGCACAGCCACAGCCCGCCCCGCCCCAGCACCTGCGCCAACCCGATCCGCCGCCCCCCGGCGTGGATCTGCAGCCGCCGCAGCCCGCGTCCGGCCGCCGCCGCGATCTCGCCATAGACCGCCCGGGCCTGCAAGGCCGCCGCGGGCGAAAGTCGCGCCACCGCCGCATCGAAAGCCCCCGGTTCGGCGGGCGCAAAAGTCGTGATCTCGATCCTGTCCATGGCGCCATTAAAGCCCTGTTTACCTAATTCAGGGTTAATGCCCCCGGAGGCCCCGATGACGCGCAAGAAAACTCCCCCGACCCCGCCCCGCAACCTGCCCGAGATCCCGGCACCACGGCCGACGCTCTGGTTTGCGCTTGGCATCGCGGGCGCGCTGTCGGCTTTATGGCTCTTCGGGCTCGGTCTGTGGCGGCTGATCGGGGCGCTGATCTGAGACCGGATCCGCACAACCCCGGCGTGCACCCCGCCCCGCCCCGGGATGCGGCAGCGCAGCGCAAAACCGCCGCCCGCCCTCGCACCTGCGGCAACTAAACCGTTGTGTTTACGTCATTTCGTGGCAGTTCGGCCACATGACCCTACGGTAACCTCACGCGGACGTGACGTCAGGCCGCAGCCCGAATGGATTCACCTTAACAGCGTGATAGGGTCGCTATCGGGAGAAGAGTCCAACACGCTCTAGGGATGAGAATCACATGAAAAAAATACTGATGACGGCCAGCGCCCTTGCCCTTGGCGCGACAGCCGCCACTGCGGGGGGTATTGAACGGTCCAGCCAGTCGGTGGGGATCCTGTTCGAAAAAGGAAACTACGCCGAGTTGAACTTTGGCGGCTTCAGCCCGGATGTCTCGGGCACGGTCGGCGGCGGTGCCGTGTCTTCGGGCGACATGACCGGGGGCTATGGCACCTACAGCCTGGGTTACAAGCGCGCGCTGAACGAGAAGATCGACTTCGCGCTGGTGCTGGAAAACGCCATCGGCGCGAATGTGGGCTATCCCATCGACTCCCGCTATCCGCTGCGCGGCACCACCGCCGAGGTCGAGAACATGTCGCTGACGGCGATGATGCGCTACAAGATGCCGCAAAATGTCTCGCTCATCGGCGGCGTCCGGGCGCTGCGCACCTCCGGCGTGGTCAGCCTTCCGGCCGTCAGCGTGCCGGGCCTTGGCGGCTACCGCATGAGTTCCTCGACCGAGACCGATTTCGGCTATCTGGTGGGCGTCGCCTGGGAAAAACCGGAAATCGCGGCGCGGGTGGCGCTGACCTACAATTCGAAGATCACCCATGACTTCACCGCGAATGAAAACTTCTCGCCGGTGCCGACGCTGTTCTCTACAACGGTGCCGGAATCGGTGAACCTCGAGTTCCAGACCGGCGTCGCCAAGGATACGCTGGTCTTCGGTTCGGTGCGCTGGGTGCACTGGAAGCAGTTCGACATCACGCCCCCGGTCTATTCCGGGATCGATCCTGACGGCCCCGGCCCGCTGGGTCGGCTTGGGTCGTTGGTCGACTACAAGGCCAATACGACGACCTACACGCTCGGCCTTGGCCGCAAGTTCTCTGACCAGTGGTCGGGCGCGGTCGTGCTCGGCTACGAGGGGGCAAGCGACGAGCGGACCGGCCAGCTTGGCCCGACCGATGGTTTCCGCTCGATCGCGCTGGCGGGCACCTATCAGGCGACCGAGAACGTCAAGGTCACGCTGGGCGTGCGCTATGTCGATATCGGCGATGCCACGACCAATTCGCCCGTCAACGGCGACTTTTCGGGCAACTCGGGCTGGGGCGCGGGCGTGCGCGTGGGCGTCAGCTTCTGATCTTTCCGGCAGTTCCGAAATTCACGAAAGGCCCGCTTCGGCGGGCTTTTCAATTGTCCTTGGCACAAGTTCCGGGTGGCCTGCCCGCCCTGCCCCGGCTAACGTGCGGCCATCATGACCACGACCCGCATCCCCCCGCTTGCCTGGGCGCTTCTGGCGGCCCTTGCCCTGATCTGGGGCACCTCCTTCCTGTCGAACCGCGCCGCGCTGACCGGCACCGGCTTTCTGACCACCGTCACCTTTCGCGTCACCGGCGGCGCCGTTCTTTTGTGGCTCTGGGTCGCGCTGCGCCGCCTGCCCCTGCCCGCCGATCCACGGTTCCTGATCCGCTTCCTGATCATGGGGGCGCTGAACAATGCCATTCCCTTCGCGCTGATCGTCTGGGGCCAGCAGCATATCGACAGCGGACTGGCCGCGATCCTCAACGCCTCGACCGCGCTTTTCGGCGTCCTAGTTGCCGCCGCGGTCTTTCCCGACGAGCCGCTGACGCGGCGCCGCCTTGCGGGCGTGCTGATCGGCTTTGCGGGCGTCATCCTCGCCATCGGCCCTGCCGCGCTGGGCGGCTTCACCCTCACCTCGGCGGCGCAATGGGCGATCATCGGCGCCTCGCTCAGCTATGGGTTTGCGGGCGCCTATGCGCGACAGGCGATCACCGGCCTTGCCCCCGAGGTCGCCGCCGCGGGCATGCTGACCGGCGCGGTCGTCTGGCTGGCCCCGGCGATGCTGATCTTCGAGGGCCTGCCCAGCTTCGATTACCGCGCCGAGGTCTGGGCCGGGCTGATCTGGCTGGCCCTTGGCTGTTCGGCGCTGGCCTATCTGATCTATTACCGCATCCTGGCCATCGCGGGGGCGGGCAACCTCTCGCTTGTCACGCTGCTCATTCCGCCTGTCGCCATCGTCGCAGGCGCGCTTGTCTATCACGAGCGACTCGGCCCGCATGCGATTTCGGGCTTTGCCGTGCTGGCTGCGGGACTTTGGCTCATCAATTCGCGGCCAAAACCGCGTGACGACGCCCGCGACGCGCGCTAAACCCGGGCCAAACGAGGGGGCTCGCATGATCTACGCAAACCGCGCCGAATGGCGGACGGCCAGCCGCAAACGGGTGCTGTTCTTCGGCATGTCCGGTCTGGGCAAGACCTATCTGGCCAACATGCTGCGCGCCGCGCCCACGGGCTGGTTCCATTATTCGGTCGATTACCGCATCGGCACGCGCTACATGGGCGAATATATCGCCGACAACTTCAAGCGCGAGGCGATGAAGAACCCGTTCCTGGCGGAGCTGCTGCTCTCCGACTCGGTCTATATCGCCTCGAACATCACCTTCGACAATCTGGCGCCGCTTTCGACCTATCTGGGCAAGCCCGGCTCCGAGGCCAAGGGCGGGCTGACGTTCGAGGATTACATGATCCGGCAAAACCAGCATCGCGGCGCCGAACAGGCCGCGCTGATGGACACGACCTATTTCATCGACCGCTCGCAGGCGATCTATGGCCTGCCGCATTTCGTCTGCGACTGCGGCGGCTCGATCTGCGAGGTGGTCGACCCCGAGGACCCGGACGACAAGATCCTGCGCGAACTCTCTGATCACCTCTTGATGGTCTGGATCGAGGGCAGCGCGGAACATACCGAGGAGCTGGTCCGCCGCTTCGACCGCGCGCCGAAGCCGATGTATTACCAGCCCGCCTTTCTGGAAAAGAAATGGCTGCAATACCGCGTCGAGCGCGGCCTGCGCGAAGACGAGGTGAACCCGGACGATTTCATCCGCTGGACCTATCATCAGGCGCTGGATCACCGTCAGCCGCGCTATGCGGCGATGGCGCGGAACTGGGGGGTCAAGATCGCCGCGTCAGATGTCGCCCTTGTGCGCGACGAGAAAGACCTTACATCGCTCATAGCTTCGGCGCTGCCCGCCTGAGGCCTCTGCACATCTCTGCCAAATATCGGCCAAGTATCGGAACGACAATGCCCATCACCCTGCCTGCCACGCTGCCCGCCTTCGACATCCTGTCGCAGGAAGGCGTGATGGTGATGACGCCCGAACGCGCCGCGCGGCAGGAAATCCGGCCGCTGCGCATCGGGCTTCTCAATCTGATGCCGAAGAAGATCCAGACCGAGAACCAGTTCGCCCGGCTGATCGGCGCGACGCCGATCCAGATCGACTTCCAGCTGATCCGGATGACCGAGCATCAGACGAAGAACACCGCCGCCGAACATATGGCCGAATTCTACCGCCCCTTCGCCGAGATCGCGGCCTCGGGCGAGAAATTCGACGGGCTGATCGTGACCGGCGCCCCGATCGAGCATCTGGCCTTTGAGGAGGTGACCTATTGGGACGAGCTGCAGCGCGTCTTCGACTGGACGCAGAGCCATGTGTTTTCGACCTTCGGCGTGTGCTGGGGGGGGATGGCGATGGCCTATCACTTCCACAATGTTGCCAAGCACATGCTCGACGCCAAGGCCTTCGGCTGTTTCCGCCACCGCAATCTGGCGCCGACCTCGCCTTATCTGCGCGGCTTTTCCGATGACGTGCTGGTGCCGGTGAGCCGCTGGACCGAGATGAAGCAGGACGAACTGGACCGGGCGGGGCTGCGCACGCTGATCGCGGGCGACGACACCGGCCCCTGTCTGGTCGAGGATGCCTGCCACCGCGCGCTTTATGTGTTCAACCATTTCGAATATGACAGCACAACGCTGAAGGACGAATACGACCGCGACGTGGCGGCGGGCAAGCAGATCAACGTGCCCGCGCATTACTACCCCGACGACGACCCGTCGCAGCTGCCGATGAACCGCTGGCGCAGCCACGCGCATCTGCTTTACGGCAATTGGGTGAATGCGATCTATCAGGACACGCCCTACGATCTGGCGAAGATCGGCGGCTGATCCGGCCAAAGATGCCCGCCGACACGCCCGCCCAGATGCCCCTTGCGGTTGCAGCCCGCAGCAGGGTAAGAGCACCGCGAAGGGTGATTAGCTCAGTTGGTAGAGCGCCTCGTTTACACCGAGGATGTCGGGAGTTCGAGTCTCTCATCACCCACCACGCCCCTCCGCGATCAGGCCCTGAACCGAAAAGACCTTGCGCAAGCCCCGGGTCGGCGCTTGCGCAAACGGATCTCGGCGCTTGGCGATGCTCCGGGCGCGGGGCCGGAGGCCCGCTCAGGCCTCGGACATCACCCTGCCGCGCAGCGCGGGGGTGATCCCGCCCAGAAGCGCCACCTTGCGGTAGATCACCAGATAGACCGCACTCACCAGTGCGATCGCCGCAAGGATCAGCGCCGTGCTGTCCCAAAACAGCACCATCATCACGGTGGAGACGAAGGGCAGCCCCATCACCACCAGACCCGACAGCGCGTTGCGCAACTGCGGCGCGCCCAGAAGTCCGGCCAGCCGACGCGCCCGCGAGCGGTAGATCAGGCTGTGCAGATGCAGCCGGTCCGGCTGACCGGGATTGGTCCCCGCACGCACCAGACGGCGGTGGATCGAGACCATCGTCTCGGTCACCGGATAGGACAGCGCCAGCAGCCCGATCAGCGGCGAGACCTCCGGGTTGCGCGCGGGCAGTGCCACTGCCAGCGCCGCCAGCATGAACCCCGTCGCATAGGCCCCGGCATCGCCCAGAAAGATCCGCCCCATCGGGAAGTTCATCAGGAAAAAGCCGCCAAGCGCCCCCGCCAGCACCAGGCAGATCCCCAGAAGCTGCTGATCCCCGACCCCGGCCGCGACCACCCCGAAGCCCGCGAGGATGATGATCGACGTGCCCGAGGCCAGACCGTTCACCCCGTCGATCAGGTTGATCGCATTGGCGATCCCCCCCATCGCGAAAGCGGTGAACGGGATCGCGAAAGCGGCGAAGGCAAAAAGCAGATCCAGACCGGGCAGGCCGACCTGCGTCAGATGATAGCCCGAGGCGACGCAAAAGATCAGGCCCGAGCAGATCGTCGCCAGCAGCCGGGTTTTCACCCCCACCCGCTTCGTCACATCCTCGATCAGGCCGAAGACAAAGGCGGGCAGCGCCGAAAGCGACATCACCCACCACACGCCCCGCGTGTCTTCGGGCAACAGCACCCCGCCCGCAACCATCCCGGCGCACAGGGCCAGCCCGCCGACCCGCGGGGTCGGGATATGGTGCAACTTCTGCACGCCGCTGTGACTGTCATGGGTCAGATGCCCATGAAATCGCTGCGTCAGGATGATCGTCAGGGCTACGGAAAGACTGGCGATCAGCGAAAAGGAAAACGCGGCCGAGTGGATCATCACTACCTACCCGAAGTTGAGAACTGTATTTCAAGGAATGCGCACAGGGTGCACCGTTAACACTTCATTCATCTTAAGGTAGATTTCAGCTCTGTCCTAGAGGCTTTCGCCCCGAGCTTGCTGCGATGCCGCAAATTCGCCGGGATCGGCACGCCCCCCTGACAGGATTGAACAAAGTTCGACGCCGAAATGGTTAACCGTTCCGGCCTGCACAAATCCGCGCCGGTTTCGCGGCGCTCTGACCGGGGCAAGACCGCCGCGCGGCCGAATCGCCTCTCCCCTCACCTGCCCCATCGCCTGCCCGACTTGCGGACCGGAACGCCGGTTCTCTGGCGGCGCCCGGTCCGGCCCTGCCGCGCCTGAGCGCGGCAAGCTTCAGGACCGCGCTCAGGCGCGGTGACATTCCGTCACGCCAAGATCGATGAGCTGCGCCCCCGAGATCGTCCGCAGGCCCGCGCTGTAGCGGCCCTCGCGCAGATACCAGTCGCGCAGGGCGGGCGGATAATGCGCCGCGATCACCCGGGACCAGAAATCGAACTCCTCGGGCGCCAGCGCGGTGCCGAAATAGCTGGGGCGATGAAAGCCGAACTGGCTGTTGCGGTTGATGCAGCTGCCGGGCAGGCCCAGATACATCGTGCAGGCGGAATAGCAGGCGCCGCGGATCTCGACGGTCTGGCCCGCCGCGGCCATGGCGCGGATGCGGTTGGCAAAGGCGCCGACATCGCCGCCCAGATCGTTGCGCACGATCACCGGCGCGGGCTGGCCTTCGCCCGCAGGCAGGCTTTGTGCCGCAGCAGAGCCCGGCGCAAACGGCGTCAGGCCGGTCAGACCCGCCCCGACCATGGTCACAAGAACAAGCGCAAGGCTCCGCCCCGCCCTAAGGCGTGCGAACAATTCAGTCATTTGATCACCCCAAGTCCTGGCATGCCAAGGCACGCCCCCCCGGACGCCTCGCAAGCGCCCGCGGCCAGTAGAGCCTCGGGGGTTTAACAAAGCCTTAGCTTGTGCCGGACGGCCCGGGACGAATGGCTAAAGTTCTCCAAAAAGGCCATGCAACCCGCCCGGAACCGGCTTGCTCGACAGCGCCGCGCCCGGCCCTTAGAACGGGGCAAAACCCGAGAGGACAGCGATGCCCCCCAAATTCGGAACCAGCGGCCTGCGCGGACGTGTCGTCGATCTGACGCCCGGGCTGATCGGCGCCCATGTCGCGGCCTTCCTCGCCGCCTGCCCGACCGGCACCGGCCTGTTCGTCGGCCGGGATCTGCGCCCCTCCTCGGGCCGCATCGCGGCGGATGTGATCGCGGCGGCGCGCGCGGCGGGGCTTGCGGTCAGCGATTGCGGCGCCCTGCCCACCCCCGCGCTGGCGATGGCGGCGATGGCGTCCGGCGCGGCGGCGGTGATGGTCACCGGCAGCCACATCCCGGCCGATCGCAACGGGCTGAAATTCCACACCCCCAGCGGCGAGATCACCAAGGCGGAGGAGGCGACGATCATGGCCGCCCTGGGCCAGACGGCCCCGCCGCAGCCCGAGGGGCGGCTGACCCCCGCCCCCGCGGCGGCCGAGGCCTATGTCGCCCGTTACGTCACCGCCTTTGGTGCCACGGCGCTTTCGGGGCTGCGGCTCGGGCTTTACGAACATTCCTCGGTGGCGCGCGATCTGCTGCACGATATCCTGCACGCGCTTGGTGCGACGGTGGTGCGGCTGGCGCGCTCAGACAGCTTCATCCCCGTCGATACCGAGGCGGTCGATCCCGCGACCCGGGCGCAGCTGGCCGCCTGGTGCCGCGCCCACGATCTGGCGGCGGTGCTCTCGACCGATGGCGATGCCGACCGGCCGATGCTGACCGACGGCACCGGGCAGGTGATCGCGGGCGATCTGCTGGGCGTGCTGACGGCGCGGGCGCTGGGCGCGCGGGTGATCTGCACCCCGGTTTCGTCGAATTCGCTGCTGGAACAGCTTCCCGATTTCGACGCCATCCCCCGCACGAAGATCGGCTCGCCTTTTGTCATCGCCGCGATGGCGGCGGCGCGGGCGCAAGATCCCGCCGCGAAAGTCGTGGGATTCGAGGCGAATGGCGGCTTTCTGCTCGGCTTTGACGCGGCGGGTCCGGCCGGTCCGCTGCCCGCCCTGCGCACCCGCGATGCGGTGCTGCCGCTGCTCGCCCCGCTCGTCGCCGCCCGGCGCGCGGGGCAAGGCCTGGCCGCGCTGGTCGCCGCCCTGCCCGCGCGGGTGACCGCCTCGGACCGGCTGACCGACACGCCGACGGAGGCCAGCGCCGCCTTTCTGGCGCGGCTGTCGCAAGATGACGCCGCCCGCGCCGCCTTTCTGGCCCGCTTCGGCACCGAGACCGCGCTTGACCGCACCGACGGGCTGCGGATCGGGCTGCAGGACGGGCGGGTGCTGCATCTGCGCCCCTCGGGCAATGCGCCCGAATTCCGACTTTACACCGAGGCCGCCACCGCCACCGCGGCACAGGACTTGCTGCGCGACGCGATGGAAGCGGTGGCCGCGGCGCTGGGCCGGAAATAGGGAATTGCGGCCGCGCCGCCTTCGTGCTTGCCTTGCACTGTCCAGACTTGCACCGTCACGACTTTCACCATCCCGAGGGGGCCGCCGATGATCTATCCGACGATTCTCTGTGGCGGCTCCGGAACCCGTCTGTGGCCGCTCTCGCGCAAGTCCTATCCGAAGCAATTCGTGCCGCTTCTGGGCCCGGAAACGCTGTTTCAGGCCTCGGCGCGGCGGCTGCACGGCCCGGGCTTCGCGCCCCCCGTGGTGCTGACGAACAGCGATTTCCGCTTCATCGTCACCGAACAGCTGGCCGAGGCGGGCATCGATCCGGGCGCGATCCTGATCGAGCCCGAGGGCCGCAACACCGCCCCCGCCGTGCTGGCCGCCGCGCTGCATGTGCTGGAAACCGACCCCGAGGCGGTGCTGCTCGTCGCGCCCTCGGATCATGCGATCCCCGATGCGGTGGCCTTTCGCCATGCCGTCACCCGCGGCCTGCCCGCGGTGGCGGCGGGGCAGATCGTCACCTTCGGCATCCCGCCCGCGCGCCCCGAAACCGGCTATGGCTATCTGGAACTGACCGCGCAACCCCTCCCCGGGGGGGCGCCGGTGCCGCTGGCCCGCTTTGTCGAAAAGCCCGACCTGGCCCGCGCCGAGGCCATGCTGGCGGCGGGCACCTATCTGTGGAACGCCGGGATTTTCCTGTTTCGCGCCGCCGACATGCTTGCCGCCTTTCAAACCCATGCGCCCGAGGTTGTGGCCCCGGTCGAGGCCGCGCTGGCCGCGGCGCGCGCCGATCTGGGGTTCCTGCGCCTTGATCCCAAGGCCTGGGCGCAGGCCCCCGACATCTCGATCGACTATGCGGTGATGGAACGGGCGACGAACCTTTGCGCCGTGCCCTTTGACGGCGACTGGTCGGACCTTGGCGGCTGGGATGCGGTCTGGGCGGCGCAACCGCGCGATGCGGCGGGGGTGGCGACCTCGCAGGGGGCGACGGCGATCGAATGTCACGACAGCCTGCTGCGCTCGGAAAGCGAGGGGGTCGAACTGGTCGGCATCGGGCTGACGAATGTGATCGCGGTGGCGATGAACGATGCGGTTCTGGTCGCCGACATGTCCCGGGCGCAGGAGGTGAAAAAGGCGGTCGAGGCGCTCAGGACGCGCAAGGCCAAGCAGGCGGAGCAGTTTCCCAAGGATCACCGGCCCTGGGGCTGGTTCGAGACGCTGGCGCTGGCCGACCGCTTTCAGGTCAAGCGCATCGTCGTGCATCCGGGCGCCAGCCTGAGCCTGCAAAGCCACCACCACAGGTCGGAACACTGGATCGTCGTGCAGGGCACGGCGCGGGTGACCGTCGATGACCGGGTGACGCTGGTGACGGAAAACCAGTCCGTCTATGTGCCCTTGGGCGCGGTGCACCGGATGGAAAACCCCGGCAAGATGCCGATGGTGCTGATCGAGGTGCAGACCGGCGCCTATCTGGGCGAGGATGACATCATCCGCTATGACGACGCCTATGCCCGCGGTCAGGGCGCGAAGGGATGAGAGCATGAGAGATTTCGACCCCAATGGCGCAACCCAGGTCGTCTTCGGCGGCTCGGGCTTCATCGGCACGCATCTTCTGGGGCGCCTGCGCGCCGCGGGCGCGGCACGGATCCTCAGCCTCGATCTGCGCCCGCCCGCGCGGCCGGTCGCCGGGGTGGAGTACCGGATCGGCGACGTGCGCGACCTTTCCGGGCTGACGCTTTCGGGGCCGGTGGCGCGGATCTTCAACCTGGCGGCGGTGCATACGACGCCCGGTCACGCGCCCTGGGAATATTACGACGCCAATGTCCGCGGCGCCCGCGAGGTGGCGCGCTTTGCCGCCCGGCAGGGCTGCGGGCAGATCGTCTTCACCAGCTCGATTTCCGTCTATGGCCCCGACGAGGCCGCCAAGGACGAAAGCACCGCCCCCGCGCCGGTGTCGGATTACGGCCGCTCGAAGCGCATCGCCGAAGATCTGCACCGCGACTGGCTCGAGGCCGCCCCGGACCGCCGTCTGGTGATCGTTCGCCCCGCCGTCGTCTTCGGTCTGGGCGAGGGCGGCAATTTCACCCGGCTGGCGCGGATGCTGGAAAAGGGGTTTTTCGTCTATCCGGGCCGCAGGGACACGATCAAATCCTGCATCCATGTCGCCGATCTGCTGGACTGGATGCTGGCGGCGGCGGATCGGCGCGAGCGCAGCGTGCTGCTCAACGGCGCCTATGCGAACCGCTACACGATCGAGGAGATCGTCGAGACCTTCCGCCGCGTCGCCTTTCCGAAGGCGCGCACGGTGATGCTGCCCGCCGGGGTGCTAAAGACGGCGGCGGCGGCCTTGCGGCCGATCTCGGCCACCGGTCTGGGCATCCATCCCGAGCGGATCGAGAAGCTGATGATCTCGACCAACATCCTGCCGCTCTGGGCCGAGGCCGCCGGGCTACCGACCCGCGACCGGCTGGAACCGGCGCTGCGGGCCTGGCGCGACGCGGGCGGCGGGCGGTTCCTGTAGCGCCCGGTTCAACCGGCGCGGATCATCGCCTCGAAGCGCAGATAGGCCGCCTCGGCCTGATCGCGCAGCGCTTCCGGGATGTCGAGCGGCACGGCGGCATCGCGGGCCGGGTCGTCGCGGCGCGGCTCGATCCGGGTGAAGCGGCCGCTTTGCGTCGGATCACCGCCCCCGCCCCGGCGCGAGGCCGCGGGGCTGACATAGCGGTTTTCCAGCGCCGGAACGATCCGCAGCGCGGTGGAAATCCGCGAAAGCTCCGCCTCGGGGTCGCGGATCAGCGCGCCAAAGGTCAGACCGACGCGACGATCGGGCGGGAACTGCGCCCAAAGCCGCGCCAGCGCATCAAGCCGGGTGATGTAATAGCGCGCCGCCGCCGCATCGTCGGGATATTCTTCCTCCCGGCCAATGCCCTGGAAAAGATCGCGGATCGAGCGGATGCTGGGCCCCGGCCGTCGCGCCAGAAAGATCGCCCGCGCGGCAAAGAACCCGGGCGGGGCTTGCGCGTCATGGCGGTCGTGCAGGATCTTGTCGAACAGATGCGCCGCCCCGGACCGCCAGCTGCCGCGCCGGGCCTGATTGACCACCAGCCGCCCCAGCGCGCCGGGGCCGTCATAGCGGACATGCGCCTCGCCGTAACCGCTGATGTCGGGGCGCGAACACAGGATGTTCGACAGCGCCGTCGAGCCGCAGCGCATATGCGCCAGAAGAAAGACGGCACGGTCAAAGCGGCATTGCTGCGGCCAAAGCAGCCGCACGCCCTGCCCCAGCCCGCGTTTCAGCCCCTCGCGCCAGGGCTCGGCTGTCGTCATCGGATCTTCGCTCCCGGTTGCGGGCGGCGCCGGGGCGCGGCCGGGCGGCGGCCGCCAAGCCACAGCCCGACCAGAAGACCGGCCATGCCCAGAAAGATGTAATCGAGATTGGGGCTCGACTTGACGACAAGCGCCCGGCACAGGCAGCCCGCCATCCCCAGTTTCAGCGCCGCGGCCAGCTGCCAGCGCGCCGCATCCGCCCGGTCGAACCGCAACCGGAACAACCGCCACAGGAAGAGCAAAAGCAGCCCAAGCCCGATCAGCCCGGTCGTGCCCAGCGTCGCCGCGATCCAGCTCGACGCCCGCACCGAGCCAAGCCCCGCCCCCAGCATCCAGGTGTCAAGAAAGTTGCGATAGGCCTGCGCATCCCAGCTGCCGCGCTCCTCGGCCGATTGCGTCGACAGCTTGTCGAGCAGCGCCCGGTCAAGGAATTGCGCCACCGCCGGAAGGGTCTGATACAGCGCCCCCAGCACGAGCAGCACCAGAACCAGCGCCGCAAGCCCGCCAAAGACCACCAGCGCCGCCCGCCGCGGCACCCCGACCCGGCGCCGCCGGGTCAGCTCGAAAAGCCGCGGCAGCGCGAAGACGATCAGCAGCAAGAGCCCGCCGACATAGGCCGAAGACGAGGTCGAGCGCAGCCACAAGAGCCCCAGAAGCGCCAGCAGCGCCACCGGCCAGCGCCGCCCCGACCGGTCGTGATAGACATGGCCCAGCCAGAAGCCGATCAGCCCGATCAGCACGTAGCCATAGGACGAGGCCTCGGAAAACCCGCCGATCAGCCGGTTCAGCCCGGCCATCTCGTTGCCCAGCATCAGCGCGTAATTGGCCGTGCGCAAAGGCTGCAGGACAAAGCTTGTCCCGGTCGCCTGGGTGGCGATGTCCAGAAGGCCCAGACCGGCATGGCAAAGCGTCACCGCCGTCATCGCGCGCAGCACGATCTGCGGCTCGGGGCGGCGCGCGGTGACCAGCGCGACGGCGAAAAACAGCAGCGTGCTCAGGAGCATCCGCAACAGCTGCGACAGGTTCCCGCCGCCCGGCGCCAGCGGTTGGCTGACGATCCCCGCCTCATTGCCCGCCCGGGCGAGGCTGAAAACCTGCGTCGCCCCCGCAAACAGGCGCGGATAGAACAGCGTCGCGAAGACCGCATAGGCCAGGAACAGCGCCAGCACGATCCCCGCCCCGCGCGGCGCCAGCAGACGGGCGAGATCGCGGGCGATCCCGCGCCGCACCAGCACCATGCCCGCCAGCGTCACCACCACCAGATCGCTGGCCAGAAGCGAGGTGTTGCCCAGCGCGGGCAGGTTGATCGCCGCCATCATGCCAAAGGGGATCGCCGCGAACAGTGCCACCACCGCCCCCGACGGGCCGCGCCAAAGCGCCCAGATCACCAAGGCCAGACCAAAAAGCGTGCTGGAGACGAATTGCATGAAGCCAGAGCGGGTCCGAGCTGGGGGCGTTGACGCCGGGGTGATTTCCGATATGCCTTGCTCTCGAAGGCGGTCTGGCGCCTTCACGGCACCCGGACAGTATAGGGGACAGTGGCAGCCCATGACCAGCGATTTGCCCCCCGGTCCCGCGGCTGCGGTCCCGGGCCCCGGGATCCGGCCCGGTCGCGGCCGTCGCGGCGCGCTTGCGGTCTTCGCCTTTGTCGCGCGGGCGACGCAGCAGCTCTCGACCCTGGTCATCACCCTGCTGGCGGCGCGGTTCCTGACCCCGGCCGACTATGGCGTCTATGCGCTGGCGATCGTTTTCATCACCCTGATCCAGACCCTCAGCTACACCGGCTTTTACCATTTCATCGTCACCGCGAAAGAGGACGACCGCGCCGTCGAGGCCACCAGTTTCTGGCTGCTGGCGGGGCTTTCGGTCGCCGCCTCGGCGTTGCTGGCGCTGGCGGCGCCGCAGATCGCCGCGGCGCTGCATGCGCCCGAACTGAACCGGGTGCTGCAGCTTCTGGCGCTGGTGCAGCCGGTCGCGGGGCTGGGCGCCTGGTATTCGGCGGTGCTGTTGCGCCGCCAGCAGGTGAACCGGCATTTCCTGATCATGTTCCTGCAAAATGCCATCGCGCTGGTGGGGGGCGTTTTGCTGCTCTGGTGGTGGCAATCGCTGCTGGCGCTGGTGGCGTTCCGCTTCCTGCGCGTGCTCTCGGCGCAGCTGCTTTACACCCTGCTGACGCCGATCCGGCCCGGGCGCGGCTTCGATCCGGCGCTGGCGCGGCAGGCGCTGCGCTATTCGGGCGGGCTTTACGGGTCGCGGCTGCTGAGCTTTTTGCAGCTTTACGCGGGCGATCTGCTGCTGGGGCTGATGTTCACCACCGCCGAGGCCGGGCTTTACCGCTTTGGCAACCGCATCGCGGGCGGCGCGGTCGAGGTGGTGCAACAGCCGATGTCCAGCTTCGCGCTGACCCAGCTTGGCGCCGCCGCGCGGCAGGATCGCGACCTCTCGGGGCTGATCGCGCGCTTTGCGGGCACGGTCACGGTGCTGACCGGCGGCGTCGCGGCGACGGTGATCGTCTTTGCCCCCACCCTGATGACCGAGGTCTTCAACCCCGCCTATGCGGCCGGGATCGGGGTGACCTATGCGATGGCGATGCGGGCAGTCTTCGGGCTGGGCGGGCTGCTGCTCGAACCGGCGCTGGCGGCGCAGCACAAGACCCGGCTTGGCATGATGTTCAACCTCGTCTTCGCCCTTGCCACGGTGCTGGCGGTGGCGCTGGCGGCGCCCTTCGGCCTTGGCGCCCTGGCCTGGAGCCAGGCCGGGACAAGCCTTCTGGGCACCGCCGCCGCGCTGTGGCTGCTGCGCCGCGAGGGCATCGCGATCGGCGCCGCGCTGCGGGCGTTTTTGCGCGCGGTCGGGCTGGTGCTGGGCTACGGGCTGGCGCTGGCGCTGGTCTGGCCAGAGCTGCAGGCGGGTTTCGGCGCCGGGCTTGTCGGGCTTGGCCTTGGCCTTGCGGCGGCGGCGGCGCTGGGCGCGGGCACGCTGCTGCTGGGCTGGCGGCTGCGGGTGGTCAGCCTGTCCGCCTTTTCCGGCTGATCGGGCGGCTCGACGCCCGGCCGCAATTATTAACCATTTCGGCCTTAATTCTTTCATAACCATCACGGCAGGATGCGGGTCGTCTTCCCCCTTCGCGCGGGGCGCCGGGGCCGGTCCTGCCGGGGCCGGAGGATCCTCTGCGCGACCCAGACCCGAAAGGACCCCAGATGCGTGGCTTTCCGTTTTTTCAAGTCAACCTTCTTGATCTGTTCAAGGCGCTCAAGCTGAACGTGCTCGACAATTCCGACAACCGGCTGAGCGCGGGGGCGGACAACGATTTCGTTCTTGGCCTTGGCGGCGCCGATTCCCTTGCCGGCAATGACGGCAACGACACCCTTCTGGGCGGCTCCGGCAATGACCTGCTTCTGGGCGGCGCGGGCGCCGACCGCATCGACGGCGGCGCGGGCAATGACGAGATCTACGGCGGCAAGGACGCCGACCGGCTTTCTGGCGGCAGCGGATCGGACACGCTTTCGGGCGATTTCGGCGCCGACACGCTGAGCGGCGGCGCGGGGTGTGACACCTTCGTCTTTGTCGCGCGCACCGCCGATGCGACCGATGTCATCACCGATTTCTCCTTTGGCGAGACGATCCAGCTCAAGGGCTTCGCGGGCCAGGCCAGCTACGAGACGGTGAACGGCAACGATGTCGCGGTGTCGATCGACGGCCATGTCATCGCGCTGCTCGAAGATGCGGCGGGCCGCGTCAGCGACGCCACCTTCACCTATGTCTGAGCCCCGTCACGGCTGACCGTCGCGACCCGCGTGGGAAAGCCCCGCGCGGGTCAGCTCTTCCTGTACCCGGCGCACGACGCCGCTGGCGGTGGGCAGATATTCGAACCGCCCCTGCCGCCCGACCGGCAGCACCCCCGCCTGCACCAGCCGCTCCAGTACCGCCGCGCGCCGGGCCAGCTGGCCCGGGCGGTAAAGCGGATAGGCCTGCGGCGTCGTCACCGCGCCTTCCAGCCGCAGATCCTCGGCCAGACCCAGCCGCAGGCACTGCGCCCGAAACGCGGCAAAGACCGCCTCGGCGGTCAGCGCCTCGCCGGGCAGAAGCGTCGCCTCGACCGAGAAATACTCGCGCGCGATCGCCGGATCGGGATAAAGGCGCGAATAAAAGGTGGCGCGTTTCCAGCGCCCCTCGGCGTGGAAATTGAACAGAAGATTGCCCGCGCCGGGCGCAAACCGGCCCGCCGAGACGAAAAGCGTCAGCAGCGACAGGCTTTCAAAGCCGCTTTCCGTGCCGAAGACCGCGCGGTGCAGCGTGTCAAGGGGCGCCGCCCCGACCACGGTGGCAGCGCGAAACCGCCCCGCCGGGCTGGTGACGACCATCCGCCCCGGCGCCTCGCGCTCGATCCGTGTCACCGGCGCCTGCAGCACGACGCGCACTCCCGCGGCTTCAAGCCGGGCGCGAATGCGCTCGAAAAGCTCGCCATAGCCCGCGCGCGGGCGCACCCGCAGCGGGTCCCGCGGTGTCACCCGGAAGGCGCCGTGGCGCAGCCCGTTCCAGCCCGCCCGCGCCATCGCGGCGAAATCGGTCTGCCGATGCACGAAGCGCATCCGGTCGACAAAGAATTCCTCGTCGATCGCCTCGGGCGGGCTGACGTTGAACCGCGCCACGTAATCGCGCAGCCCGGTGCCGCGGTAAAACACCGGCCCGAGCCGGTTCACGCAGGCCCGCTCCAGCGTGCCGTCGCGCCGCAGCAACAGCCGCGCCGCCAGCATCGCCGCCACCGCCACCGCCAGCCGCGCCCGCGGCCAGCGGCGCAGATCGCGCAGCTCGATCGGGTAATGGCACAGTGCGCCTTCGGGATCGATCCGGCACTGCACCCGCTGCACCTGCGGGCACAGATCGCGCAGCCCCGGCGCAAGGTCGAAAAGCGCCGCCGTCTCCTCGTAAAAGATCGCGCCCAGATCGAAGCTGTAGGGGCCGATCTCGACCGAATGATGCATCCCGCCCAGCCGGTCCCCGGCTTCCAGCAGCACCACCCGGTGCCCCGCCCGCGCCAGCGCATCGGCCGCGGCCAGCCCGCCGATGCCGCCGCCAATCACCAGAACCCCGGTGTCCTGCGCCGGGTCGCTCAGCGCTACCTGCAGATCCTCCATCGGCATTCCCCTGCCCCCGAGGCCCAATCTGACCCGGCAGGGGCCCGCGTTTCAAGACCTTTCGCCGCGCTTCGCTTGCCATCGTGCCGCATTCCGGTCTAGCTGGCCGGACCGCCGAAACCGGAGCCCCCGATGCCGCCCGCCCCCCTGATCCGCCTGATGAACGTGAAGTTCAGCCCCAATCTGGGCGACGGGCTGCTGTCGGACTGCCTCGAGGCCGGGCTGCGGGCGCGGGGCGCCGCGGCGGGCTCGATCGATCTGGCGGCGCGGACGGGCTACGGGCAGGGACTGGCCGGGCGCGGCCGGGTGCTGCGGCTGCTGGAGGCGATGCCGCCCGGGCTGCGCGCGCAGGCGGTGCGGGCGCCGCTCGCCCTTGCCTCGGCGCGCAGATGGGCGCCGCATTATGCGCGCGAACTGGCCGGGGCCACGGCCATGGTGATCGGCGGCGGCAATCTTCTGTCCGATCACGATCTGAATTTTCCGACCAAGCTTGCGCTGGCGCTGACCGCGGCGCGGGACCGCGGGCTGCCGGTGGCGTTTCACGCCTGCGGCATGGCCGCCGACTGGAGCGCCGAGGGCCACCGTCGCCTGCGCCGCGCCCTTGCGGGCGTCGATCTGCGGGCGGTCTTCCTGCGCGATGCGCCCTCCTGCGCGCGCTGGGATGCCCGCTTTGCCGAGGCGACCGGGCAGCGCGCCAGGCAGGTGCGCGACCCCGGGCTGCTCACCGCGCTGACCTGGGCCCTGCCGCCGCGCGCGCCGGATGCCGCAGCACCGATCGGGCTTTGCGTGATGTCGCATCTGGCGCTGCGCTATCATGCGCAGACCACGCTTGGCGCCGCCGATCTGCTGCGCTGGTATCGCGCCCTTGCCCGCAGGCTGTGCCGTGACGGCGCGCGGCTGCGCGTCTTTACCAATGGCGCCCCCGAGGACCGCGAGACCCTGGCCCTGCTTGCCCCCGATCTGCGCGCGCTCGGCGCCGAGATCATGCAGCCCGAAACTCCGGCAGACCTCGCCGCGGTGATCGCGCCCTGCGCCGCGCTGATCGCCTTTCGGATGCATGCGGTCATCGCCGCCTATGCGAGCCGCGTGCCGGTTCTGGCGCTGAAATGGGATGACAAGCTCGACGCCTTCCTCGCCTCGGTCGGGCAGGAGGGCTGGCTCGCCGATGCCGCCAGGCTGGCCCCGGAGGCGGCGGCGGAGCGGGTCGGACAGCTGGCCGCCAAGGGCGGGGATTTTTCGCGCCACCCCGCGGTGATCGCCGAGGCCGGGGCGGATCTTGACCGGCTGCTGGCGGCGCTCAGCGCGGGTCCGGGTCCGAAAGCCCCGTGACGCCCGCGTAAAGATCCAGAAGCCCGTCGCACCAGCTGTCTGGCGTCAGGCACAGACCGGCGCTGGCGCCAAAGCCCGCGTCCGAGACCTGCCGCAGCGCCGCGGGCGGCAGATCGGCCACAAGGCGCAACAGCGCGGCAAAGGCCGCCGGGTCGCGGGTGTCGCAGACCCAGCCCAGCCCCCGCGCCGCGATCTCGGGGGCCAGAAGCGCGGGTTCGGACAGGATCACCGGCAGGCCAGACAGCACCGCCTCGGCCGCGACCAGACCGAAGGGCTCGGGGTAGCGCGAGGGCATGACGACGGCGCGGGCCTGTTGCGCCTCGGCCAGGATCGCGGCACGGTCAAGCCAGCCGGTGAAGCGCAGCTGCGGATGCGCGCGCGACAATGGCCCGCGCAGCGGCCCCTCGCCCACCACCGTCAGCGCCACCCCGGCCGCCTGCGCCGCGGCGATCAGCTCCTCGATGCCCTTTTCCGCCTCGACCCGGCCGATGAACAGAAAGCCGCGGTTCGTCTCGGCCGGGATGCGGCGGGGCGACAGCGCCTCGGCCGGGTTGCGCAGCACCCGCAGCCGTTCGGCCGGATAGCCCTGCGCCACGAAGCGCGGCGCCATCGCCGGATGGATCAGCACGATGCCGCCCCAGGGCGCCCGGCGCGGCAGGCTGCGGTGCAAGATCGCTTGCCGGGTGCTGCGCCAGAGCTTTTGCGCGAAGCTGCGCTTGTCGCATTGTGTCGTCAGGCAGGCGGCAGAGAGCCCGCGCCGATCGCAGGGCCGCATCGCCTGATAATCCATGAAGCCGCCATTCGGGCAGGCCAGAAAGAAATCATGCGCGTGAATGAAGACGCGCGGCGCCACCGGCCGCAGCGCGGCAAAGACCGCGGGCGTCAGCGTCTTCGACCAGGAATGGACATGATAGACGGTGTCGGGCCCGTCATGGGCGGCGATCACCCGCGCCAGCATCCGCGCGACCGCCGGGTTGTAAAGCCCGCGCGTCGCCGCGACATGGGCGGGCGCCTCGGTCAGCGGCTGCGCGCCCGCCAGATGCACCTCGACGCCGATGTCGCGCAGCGCCGCGGCCCCCGCGCCGCGATCGGCGCTGGCAAAGACCACGGCCAGCCCGCGCGCCCGCAGCAGCCGCGCCTGCAGAAGCGCCAACCCGGTGGCCCCGCCGCGCGCAAGGCTGGCATCGTTGAGGATGACGATCTTCGGCACCGATTTTCCTTTCGCCCTCGCGCTTGCGGCGAGGTCTTTCCTTCGCTCTCGCGCCTGCGGCGCGGGGCGACTGTGACGGCTTTGCCCCGGCGCGGCAACCGCTTCGTGTCGCCCGGGGCGTCGCTTTGTTGACATCGCGCCCCGCGCCCGCCATCACCCGGACAGGCAGACCCGGGGCAGGACATGACAGCAGAGCCGAAAACCCGTATCGCGGTGGTGATCTGTTCGGTCGGACGGCCGGACATCCTGCGCGAGCTGATGCCGCATCTGCAGCGTCAAAGCCGCGCCCCCGACCGGCTGTTGCTGATCGGCCATCAGGAGAGCGACATCGGCTTCGATCCGGCGCCGCTGTTCGGCCCCGAAACCCGCGCCGAGACGGTGCTGACCCGCAAGGGCCTGTGCCTGCAGCGCAATGCGGGCCTGGACCGGATCAGCGGCGATTGCGATCTGGTGGTGTTTTTCGACGATGATTTCGTCCCCGCCAAAGATGCGCTGGAAGGCATCGTCGCCGCCTTTGCCCGCTGGCCCGAGGTGAACGGCATGACCGGCCTTGTGCTGGCCGACGGCATCCTGGGCCCCGGGCTGGACGATGCGCAGGCCCGCGCGAAGATCGCGGATTACGAGGCCGCGCCGCGCGCCGCGCCGCAGATCCTGCGCGCGGGGCTTCAAAGCCTTTACGGCTGCAACATGGCCTACCGGATGGCGGCGATCGGCCCGGCGCGGTTCGACGAGACCCTGCCGCTTTACGCCTGGCAGGAGGACAGCGATTTCGCCGCCCGCCTGCCCGGGGGGCGGATCAGGACAGACGCCTTTGCCGGCGTGCATCGCGGCACGAAATCGGGTCGCGAGACGGCGGGGCGGCGGCTGGGCTACAGCCAGATCGCCAATCCCTGGTATCTGTGGCGCAAGGGCTCGATGCGGGGGCGCTTTGCCGCCCGGCTGGCTTTGCGCAACCTTCTGGCCAATCACCTGAAAATGGCCCGGCCCGAGCCCTGGATCGACCGCCGTGCCCGGGCGGCGGGCAACTGGCTGGCGCTGCGCGACATTCTGCGCGGCCGGTCGCATCCCCGCCGGATCCTCGAGCTTTGAGCCGCGGCGGGGCGCGGAAACCCTCTTGCGCCGGGCCCTGACTTGCCCCGATAACGGCCGGGGCCCGACAGGCCGGGGTGAGCCCTGTCGCGCCGGAACGGGCAACCGGCAGCGCCGCTGCCGCGGGCGGATTTGGGGGCAGCCGATGACCGTGCAAGACAGTGATCCTTTCGCGGCCGGGGCGGCCGACGGGCGCCGGGTGGCGCTGATCCATTACTGGCTGGTGGGGATGCGCGGCGGTGAAAAGGTGCTCGAAGCGCTGTGCCGGATGTTTCCGCAGGCCGACATCTTCACCCATGTCGTCGTGCCCGAGCGGATCTCGCCCGCGCTGCGCCGCCATGCGATCTTTCAGACCCGGGTCGGGCGGCTGCCCTTTGCGCCGCGGCTTTACCAGAAATACCTGCCGCTGATGCCGCGCGCGCTCGAAGAGCTGGATCTGAGCGGCTACGATCTGGTGATCTCCTCGGAATCGGGTCCGGCCAAGGGGGTGATCGCGCCGCCGAACGCCCCGCATCTGTGCTATTGTCATTCGCCGATGCGCTATCTGTGGGACCAATACACGCTTTACCTGAACGGCGCGGGCGGGCTGACGCGGCTGATGATGCCGCATCTGGCGCATCCGCTTCGGCAATGGGACGTGACCAGCGCCGCGCGCGTCGACGGCTTCGTCGCCAATTCCGCCTTTGTGGCGCGGCGGATCGAGAAATACTGGCGCCGCGGCGCCGATGTCGTGCATCCGCCGGTGGCGGTGCAGGAATTCGCCCCGATCCCCGCGGCGGAGCGCGGCGATTACTATCTGTGGGTGGGCGAGCTGACGCATTACAAGCGCCCCGATATCGCGGTCGAGGCGTTTCGCCGTCTGGGCCTGCCCTTCAAGATGCTGGGCGGTCCCGACAAGCTGGCGAAGGCGCTGGCGCGGCAGGCCGGACCGCGGACGCAGATCCTGGGCAAGCGGCCCTTTGCCGAGCTCAAGGCGCTGATGGCGGGCTGCAAGGCGCTGATCTTCCCGGGCGAGGAGGATTTCGGCATGGTCCCGGTCGAGGCCATGGCCTCGGGGCGGCCGGTGATCGCGCTGGGCCGCGGCGGGGCGCTGGAAACGGTGGTCGAGGGGGAAACCGGGCTGTTCTTTCACGAGCAATCGGTCGAGGCGCTGGTCGATGCGGTCGAGCGCTTCGAGGCCTCGGGGCTGGGGCGCGACTGCACCGCGGCCTGCGTCGCACGGGCGGCGGATTTCTCGGAGGAACGGTTCGTCGCGGGCATCCGCGCCAGCCTGGCCCGGATCGGCGCCTGAGCCGATGGCCCGCCTGCGCTTTCCCGCGGCTGCCCCGACGCTGACCGGCTTTGCGCTGACCGGCCTTGCACTGGCGGCGCTGAGCGGCTTTTCCGCGCCCGCCCGCGCCGAGGGGCTTTCAAGCTACGGCACCCCCGGGCTGATCGACATGCCAGAGGCGACGGCGGCGCCGGATGGCATGCTGGCCTGGACCTCGCTCTTTCTGGGCGGGCACACTCGCAACACGCTGCAGTTCCAGATCACGCCGCGGCTGTCGGGGGTGTTTCGCTATTCGATCCTGCGCGGTTATTTCGACACGCCCGAGGCCGATCTTTACGACCGCAGCTTCGATCTGCACTATGTCTTTCGCACCGAAAGCCCGCGGTTTCCGGCGCTTGCGGTGGGCTTGCGCGATTTCGGCGGCACCGGGGTTTTCGGCGCGGAATATCTGGTCGCGACGAAGCGGTTCCTTGACAACCGGCTGGCGCTGAGCGGCGGCATCGGCTGGGGGCGGCTGGGCTCCTATCACGGGTTTCGCAACCCGCTGGCGGGGCTCGGCGATCGCTTCGAGACCCGGCCGGGCCTGACAAGCCTGTCGGAAACCGGCCGCGTCTCGTTCAACCGTTTCTTCCGCGGCGAGGCGGCGCTGTTTGGCGGGCTCTCCTATCAGGTGAACGACCGGCTGCGGCTCGCGGTCGAATATTCCTCCGACGCCTATCGGCGCGAGGTCGCCAGCATGGGCTTTGCGCATCGCAGCCCGGTGAACCTTGGCCTGAGCTGGCAGGCGAGCGAGGCGCTGACGCTGACGGCCGCGGTGATCGGCGGGGCGCAGCTCGGGCTTGGCTTCAGCTATCAGCTCGATCCGCGCGCGCCGCGGGCGCCGGGCGGGCGTGAAAGGGCGGTGCCGCCGCTTTTGCCGCGCGCCGAAATCGCCGCTTTGGGCTGGCCCGCCGGGGACACAGGCGCCAGCCGCAGCCGTCTGGCATCGGCGCTGACGCGGGAGGGGCTGCGGCTGGAAAGCTATGCCGAGGACGGCGCCCGCGCCCGGGTCGTGCTCGCCAATCCCCGCTATCGCGCCGCGCCGCAGGCGCTGGGGCGGGCGGTGCGCGCGATGGCCAACAGCCTGCACGCCGGGATCGAACGCTTCGAGATCACCCTGACCGCACAGGGCATGCCGACGACGCGGGCCAGCTTTCGCCGCGCCGACCTGCATCAGCTGGAACATGCCTGGGACGGCAGCTGGCAAAGCTTCGCCCGCGCAGACATCACCGATGCGCCCGCGCGGCTCGCCCCCGATCCGGGCGTCTATCCGGCGCTTGACTGGAGCCTTCTGCCCTATCTCCGCACCGCGCTTTTCGACCCCGACAGCCCGCTGCGCGCCGATGTCGGGCTGGCGGCCAGTGCCAGCTACCGGCTGGCGCCGGGCCTTTCGGTCGAAACGCTGATCCGGCAGAAAGCCTTTGGCACGCTCGATCAATCGAGCCGGATTTCGAATTCGATTCAACACCATGTGCGTTCCGATGCGCCGCTTTACGACAAGCTTTCGGGGCCGCAGCTGGTGCAGCTGAGCGCCGATTACCTGGTCCGGCCCGGGGGCGATCTTTATGGCCGGGTCTCGGCAGGCTATTTCGAACAGATGTTCGCGGGCGTCTCGGGCGAGATCCTGTGGTATCCGCAGGGCAGCCGCCTCGCCCTTGGCGCCGAGCTGAACCATGTCGCGCAGCGCGATCCCGCCGCGCGGCTGGGGCTGATCGACTATCACGTCACCACCGGCCATGCCTCGGCCTATTACGACTTTGGCGACAGCTACCGCGGCCAGCTGGATCTGGGGCGCTATCTGGCGGGCGACTGGGGCGGCACGCTGACGCTGGCGCGCGAATTCGACAACGGCTTTCGCGTCGCGGCCTTCTTCACCCTGACCGGCATTTCCTTTGACGATTTCGGCGAGGGCTCGTTTGACAAGGGCATCAGCCTGACGATCCCGCTTGACTGGCTGACCGGCGAGCCCTCGCGGCGCGGCTTTGCGCAGACGATCCGGCCGATCCAGCGCGACGGCGGCGCCCGGGTGGCGATCGCGCATCGGCTTTACGACGAGGTCCGCGGCACGAATGCCCAGACGCTCTCCGATCAATGGGGCAAGTTCTGGCGATGAACAGGCGGCGGGTTCTGACGGCTTTTGCGGTTCTGGCGGCTCTTGCGGGCTGTTCCTCGGACCCGGGAACACGGGCGCTGCTGACCGGGGCGCTGCCCTTGGGCGCGCGCGCGGCTGACCCGAACCCGGAATTTGCCGCGGCCGAGCGCGCGGGCGCCCCGGCCCTTGCGGCGGCGGTCGAATCCCGGCCGGAGGCGATTGCGGTGCTGCGGCGGCAGACCGTATCGGAGCCCGACGGCGTCGAGACGATGATCGCCGCCGATGGCGCGCAGCTGATGTTTCAGGGCGGCGTGCTGGTCGGCAGCCGCGGCTTTGGCGCCGATGTGATGGCCGCGGAGGTGGCGCAAAGCGCGGCGCTGGTGCACCGGCTTTCGGCCGGGACATCGACACGGCTGATGACGCTGATCGACGGCAATGACCATGCGGTGACGCGGGCCTTTCGCTGCCAGATCACCCCGGGCGAGACCGAGACCCTCCGCATCGGCGCCCGCGCGGTCACCACCCGCACGGTGACCGAGGCCTGCCGCGGCCCGCTGGCGCGGTTTTACAACTTCTACTGGGTGGTGCCCGAGACCGGCGAGATCGTGCAATCCAGCCAATGGACCGGGCCGCTGACCGGCAAGATCTCGCTGCGGCGGATCGACCCCGCGCAGCGCTGAGCGCGGCCACCGATCGCGGCCAAGGGTCGCAACTAACTAGTCGCGGTAATACTCCGCATGCGCCCCGCTGCGGGCGCCGTAGCTGCCGCCCCGGCCGTAGCGCTGCATCCGGTCGGTGTCGATCCGGCTCAGGATCAGGCCGCTGACCTTCTGGTGCACGCTCTCGAACAGCTGCAGCGCCTCGAAGACCTCGCTGCGCGCCGTGCCGTCCCAGAGCACCGAAAACAGCGCCGCATCGGCCGATTGCGCGATGATCCGGGCATCGGGCACCACCAGAACCGGCGGCGTGTCGATCAGGATATAGTCGAAGCGGCGCCGCATCTGCGCGATGAAGGCCTTCCAGGCGTCGGACATGAACAGATCGGCGGCATTGACCCGGCTGCGCTCGCCCATGATCAGCGACAGGCCCAGATCGGGATCGGCGATCACCACCTCGTCCACCCCGGCCGCGCCGGAGAGCAGCGAGACCAGCCCCTTGCGCCCGGCATGCTGCGGGAAATATTCCGCCAGCATGTTGCGGCGGATGTCGCCCTCGATCAGCAGCACCGACTTGCCGATGCCGACGAAATTCATCGCCAGCGCCAGCGCATTCGTCGTCTTGCCCTCGCCCGGCACGGAGGAGGTGAGCATGATCACCTGCGGCGGCGCATCGACATTCGACAGCAGCACCGAGGTGCGCAGGTTGCGCACCGCCTCCATCGCCGCCGAGGAGGGTTTCGCCGCCAGATAGGCCAGCACCTCGCCCCGCGTCGCGCCGGGAATGACCGGGATCTGCCCCATCACGACCAGCCCCGTGTCCTCCTCAAGCGCGCGCGCGGTGCGGTAGCCATTGCGCAAAAGGTCGCGCAAAACCACGATCGCCACGCCCGCGATCAGCCCCAGCACGCCGCACATCGCCAGGATCAGCCCCTTGCGCGGCGCGGTCGGCGACCTCGGCACCACCGCCGCCGAGAGGACCCGGCTGTCGGCCTGCTGGATGCCCTGCTGCGCCGAGGTTTCCTTGAGCCGACCAAGGAAATATTCGTAAAGCGTGCGGTTCGCCTCGGCCTCGCGGGTCAGTTGCTGCAGCGCGATCATGTCATCGCCCTGACGCGAGATCTGCTGCGAGAGCGTCGTCTCGGTGCGCCGCATCGCGGCGAGCTGATCCTCGGCCCGCGCCCGTTCCAGCCGCGCCCGCGCCAGCAGCCGGGCGAATTGCGTGTCGAATTCGGCGCCGTTCCCGGCCGCCAGCCGCTCCAGCGCAACCTCGCCCGCCGCCGCGACCTTTTCATCGCGCGTCCGCGCCGCTTCCAGCGCCGTGACCCGCGCCGAAGCCCGCGCCGCCGCCTGCGTGGTGTCGGCGATCCGCTCGCGCAGATCCTTGAGCTGCACCTGCAGCGCCGCCAGCGAGTCCTCGGAAATCAGCGTCGTGCCGACATTGAAGGATTTCACCTTTTCCTCGGTCGCCTCGAGCTGGCGCTTGAGCGCGGCCACCCGGTTGCCCAGCCAGACCGTCGCCTGTTCGGTCGCCTCGAATTTCACCTCGATCTGGTTGACGATGTAGCGCTTCGTCCAGGCATCGGCGATCCGCGCCGCCTTTTGCGGGTCTTCGGATTGCACGGCGACTTCAAAGACATAGCTGTCGGGCAGGTTGCGCACCGCAAGATGCGCCAGAACCGCATCCACCACCCCCGCCCGGATCGCCGCCGGATCGGGCGCCGAAGCCGCGCCGAACAGCCCGCGCAGCCGCGCCCGCAAGGACGGCGCCCCCAGCGTCGCGTTGAATTCCGGGTCCGCGCCCAGATCCAGCGCCGCCACCACCTTCTCGGCCAGCCCGCGCGAGCGCAGCACCTCGACCTCGGTGTTCAGCTCGTCCGACGTGCCGGTCAGCCCGCCCATCATCCCCTCGAGGTCGATCACCTGCGGCTTGCGGGTTTCCAGAACGACGGTGGCTTTGGCGGTATAGACCGGCGTCGCGAGGAATTGCGCATAAAGCAGCCCCAGCGCCACCGCGACGCCAAAGCTGGCCGCGATCGTCCGCCAGCCCGCGCGCAGGCTGCGCAGCCCCTGCGCCAGATCGATCATCTCGTCCTCGGGCGCGGGACGTTCGGCGGGAGAGTGGGGAGCGTTCATCTGCATTCCATCGAAACCGTCGGGCGGGGCTTGCAAGATCGGCGTCCCCGCAATTCGCCCCGTCCTAGCAGAGTTTGCCCTACAGGCTAAGTGGTTTCCACCGCGCCGCGGCAACCGCCGCATTGTCGGGGGGGCGCGCAACAATCCGGTCCCGCCCGGGCGCAGTGCCGCCATTTGGAACCGGTCGCGTCTCATTTGCGCCATACTCGTAATCAATGGGTTAACGCGTGATCTGCGAAAGATCACACCATGCGATCGTTTTTGGTGCTGAGACCTTTTGAGCTGACCTCTGGGAGTGAGAGATGGCCTTTTACGACATCGGATCCTCGGCCGAAGACCTTGTCGCGCTGGACCGCAGCCTTGCGCCCCGGCGCGGTGCCTTGCGCGCGCTTTACGCCCGCCTCGGCAAGCGGCTGGTCGATCTGGTGCTGGCGGTGCTGATGCTGCCGGTGCTGCTTCCGGTGATCGGGCTGATCTGGCTTTGGGTGCGGCGCGACGGCCATCCGGCGCTGTTTTGCCAGCCCCGCGTCGGGCAGGACGGGCGGGTCTTCGCCTGCTACAAGTTCCGCACCATGGTTCCCGGGGCCGAAGGCGTGCTGGCCGAGATCTGCGCCCGCGATCCCGCCATCGCCGCCGAATGGGCGACCTATCAGAAGCTGCGCCACGACCCCCGCATCACCCGCGCGGGCGCCTGGCTGCGCAAGCTCAGCCTTGATGAATTGCCGCAGATCTTCAACGTGCTGAAGGGCGACATGAGCCTTGTCGGCCCGCGTCCCTTCCTGCCCGCGCAAGAGCCGCTTTACCGTCAGGCGGGCGGGCGGGCCTATTACCGGATGCGTCCGGGCGTGACCGGGCTTTGGCAGATCGTCAGCCGCCACGACACCACCTTTGCCGCGCGGGTGCATTTCGACGAGACCTATGGCCGAACCCTGTCGCTGCGCCGCGATCTTGCGCTGATCCTGCGCACGGCCGGGGTGGTGTTGCGCCGCACCGGCGCCTGACCGGCGCGGCCGCCTCGCCCGGCGGGGCACGGCGGGGCACGGCCAGATTGCGAATCTCGCGCCCGCGGCCTAGAGCGGAAGCAGTGCGCCCGCCGTTGCCCGGAAGCGCGTTGCCCCGGAGATGACCTTGCGCCTGCTGACCGTGCTGCTGACCGCGACGATGCTCTCTCAGGCACTGGGCGGCTGCGGCGTCGCCTATCATGGCGCCAAGGTCCGCCCCGGCGTCAGCGCCGAGGGCAAGGTCCGCGTCCTGCCGATCACCGCGGAATCGGTGCTGGTGGCCAATGCCGCCCCCTATCAGCCGCGGCAATTGCCCGGCTATTTCCGTCAGACCGCGGGCCTTGGCGGCACGCTGGCCGCGCCCGTCGCCGCGCCCGAGGCGACGCTGCCGCGCCTCGCGCGCCCCGCACCGCCGCAGATGCGCCTGCCGCCGCCGCTTGCCCCCGCAAGCTACCGGATCGGCGTCGGCGATGTCGTGCTGCTGGCCACGCCGCGCGACGGCAGCACGGTCGGGCAGCTGACCGGCATCCTTGCCGCGCAGACCGCGCGGCAGGGCTATACGGTGCAAGATGACGGCACGATCTCGGTGCCGACGGTCGGGCGGGTGCAGATCGCCGGTCAGACCGTCGACGATGCCGAGGCGACGCTGTTCCAAAGCTTCCTCGACCGGAAGATCGACCCGACCTTCTCGCTGGAAATCGCCGAATTCCGCTCGCAGAACGTGGCGATCGGCGGCGATGTCGCGGCGCCCGGGGTGGTGCCGGTGACGCTGGCGCCGCTGCATCTGGACGCGGCGCTGGCGGCGGTGGGCGGGGTGAAATCCGCCGATGCGGATACTGCGCTGGTGCGGCTGCATCGCGGCGGCAAGCTTTACCAGATGCCGCTGAAGGCGGTGCAGGACGACCCCGCGGTGGGGCAGCTGCCGCTTGCGGCGGGCGACAGCCTGTTCGTCGACAGCGGCTATGCGCTGGACAGGGCGGCGGCCTATTTCGAGCAGCAGATCACGCTGGCGAATTTCCGTCAGGCCGAGCGCAAGTCGCGGCTCGAGGCGCTGCAGACCGAGGTGGCGCTGCGCCGGTCCGAGCTGTCCGAGGCGCGCGAGACCTTTGCCACGCGGCTCGATCTGGGGGCAGAGGCGCGCGATCACGTCTATCTCACCGGCGAGATCGGCAAGCAAAGCCGCTATCCCCTGCCCTTCGACCGCAAGGCGACGCTGGCGGATGCGCTTTACGATGCGGGCGGCGGGCTGAGCACGGCCAGTTCGAACCCGAAAGAGATCTATGTGCTGCGCGGCTCTGCCGATCCGCTGGAATATGACGCGATCACCGCCTGGCATCTGGACGCGGGCAACATGGCGGCGATGCTGCTGGCGACGCGCTTCGATCTGCATGCCAATGACGTGATCTTCGTCGCCGCCCAGCCGGTGCAGCACTGGAGCAACGTGATCAAGGCGCTGACGCCCTCGCTGCTGGTCTCTTCGGTCAACGCCGTCGCCGAGTAAGACGGCGCGATCCGGGGGCGCTCAGTTGGTGGAGGGGGTCGAGCTGCCGCCGCCGCCGCCCGCCGAAAGCGCCGCAAGCCCCGCCACCCCGCCCAGAAGCGGCAGCAGGAACACCAGGTTGGTGGCGCGGCCGACGGGCAGGTCGCCCTCGGGCAGGACCACTGCGGGTTTGCTTTCGTCCTTTTCGGTCTGGCTTCCGGTCTTCGGCGCCGATTGCGCCAGCGTCGGCGCGGGCATCGCCAGCGCCAGACTGCCAAGAACCGCCAGAACCACCGCAGATCTCATCTTCGTCTCTCCCGCCCCAAAGGCCCGTTCGCCGCAACGATAGCACGGCCGCCGCGGCTTTCACAGCGCGGCGGCAGCGGCCCGAAGCCCGGTCATTTCGCGTAATGGTCGCGATACCAGGCCACGAAGCGGGCGATGCCGTCGCGGAAATCGGTCTGCGGCCGGTAGCCGGTCAGGCTGTGCAGCAGCGTCGCATCGGCAAAGGTCGCGGGCACATCGCCCTTCTGCATCGGCATGTAGTTTCTGATCGCCGTCTTGCCCAGACAGGCCTCGATCGCCTCGACGAAATCGAGCAGCCGCACCTTGTCGGAATTGCCGATGTTGACGATGCGATAGGGCGCCACCGGCGACAGGCTGTCGCCCGCGGGCACCACGCCATCCGCCGGACGCACCGGCACCGCATCGATCAAAAGCCGGATCCCGCGCACGAGGTCATCGATATAGGTGAAGTCACGATACATCTCGCCGTGGTTGTAAATGTCGATCGGCCGGTCATCAAGGATCGCATCGACGAATTTGTAAAGCGCCAGATCCGGCCGCCCCCAGGGACCATAGACGGTGAAGAAGCGGAACATCGTCGTCGGCAGGTTCCACAGATGCGCATAGGCATGGGCCATGCTTTCATTGGCCTTTTTCGTCGCCGCATAGATCGTCAGCTGCGTGTCGGCCTTGTCGGTCTCGGCAAAGGGCATCTCGGTGTTGGCACCGTAAACCGAGGAAGTCGAGGCGATCAGCAGGTGTTTCACCTTCAGCCGCCGCGCCGCCTCGATCACGGTGAAGGTGCCGATCACGTTGCTGTCGAGATAGGCGCGCGGATTTTCAAGGCTGTAGCGCACCCCGGCCTGGGCGGCCAGATGCACGATCACCTCGGGGCGGAAGGCGTCGGCCACGGCATCGAAGCGGGGCTGATCTTCCAGCATCGCCTCGGTCGCGGTGAAATGCGGATGGTCGCGCAAGATCGCATGGCGGCGCTGCTTGAGCGCGACATCGTAATAATCGGTCATCCCGTCATAGCCCTGCACCCGCCAGCCCTCGGCCAGCAGCTGCCGGGCAAGGTGGAAACCGATGAAACCGGCGGTGCCGGTGATCAGGACGCGGGGAAGGTCTGCGCTCAAGGCATGTCTCCGTTCATCGACAAAGGGCGTCGCGCCCCCGGCACAGATCGGCGCAAGCTGCGGCGCCGTCACGCCCTTTGCCCCTGCCATGCCATCCATGAAGGGCCCCGTCAATTCCGGCGTACCGCAAGCCCTTGAAGACCGCAGCCAATCCGGAACGGGGTCAAGGCAGCGCCCGGGCTGCCGGAACCGGCGGCCCTCAGGCGCGCGTCACCTGCGTCTGCGGCGGCGCGGCCTCGGCGTCCGGATCGGGCGCGGGCGGCGCGGCGGCCTCCGCGTCATATTGCGGCGGCTGGTCCCGCACGAGCCCGAGCCTGGCATTGAGAACCATCCACAGGATCGCGCAAACCGGGAAGATGAGAAGAGCCGACATCCGTTCGAACCTTTTTCCACACTCGCTATCACAGGATGCGCAGGAAAACACTACCGATCCGTTAAGCATGTTCGATCTGCGCGGCTTTCGCCCGGGCAGGCCGCAAATCGGCGCGGGAAATCGGCCCGGCACGGCGCGGCCCGCGAAAAATCCCGGTCATTCGCCTCAAGTTTGAGACGAAGAACGCGCCCCGGTCCGGGCCCCGCTCACCACTCCTTAAGATCCTTGCTGTCTGCTGGCTTCCGGGTGTCGGGGAAGCATGATGGTGAGGGCCATCCCCCCGACGTGAAGTGGGAACGAAGGGGTAATCTTATGTGGGAACAGGCAACCCGTCTGCGGGTCCTGCCGCGCTTTGCCGCGCGCAGGATCGCAGGCGCTTTCATGGTCTTTGGATTGGTCGGCATGCCGCCGGGGGCATCCCGGGCGCAGGACATGTATCTGGCCACCAATCCGATCATCGTCACCGCGGACCGGGGCGGCTATCTTGGCAAACGCAGCGACCAGATCGACCGGATGCGCTCGATGGGGCAGCGGGTCGAGCTGCGCGGCACCTGCCTGTCGGCCTGCACGATGTATCTGAGCCTGCCCAATGTCTGCGTCGCGCCGGATGCCGTGCTGGGCTTTCACGGCCCGAGCAAGAACGGCATTCCATTGCCGCAGCGCGATTTCGACTATTGGTCGCAGGTGATGGCCCGCAATTACAGCGAGCCGCTGCGCTCGTGGTTCATGACCAAGGCGCGCTACATCACCAACGGCTATTACAAGGTCAGCGGCGCAGAGCTGATCCGGATGGGCTATCCGCAATGCTGAGGCCGCAGTGATCAGCACCGGCGGAGCCTGTCGGCCCCGCCGGAAGACGGCCGTTCGGCGCCGTGCTTATTGCGTGTCGGTGGTGGCACCGCCGCCGCCGCCCGCCACGGCCGCCGCCACCACACCGGCCGCGGCCACGCCGCCAAGGGCACCAAGACCACCAAGCAGCGGCAGGAAACCGGTGGCTTCAGGTTCGACACCGGCCTCTTTCGCCTCAGCCGCCGCGCCGCCGGGCGCGCCGGGTTTGGCGGTCGGAGTTTTGGCGGCCGGGGTTTTGACGGTCGCGGGCTGTGCCGCGGGCGCCTTGGTCGAGACCCGCGCCGCGCCCGGAACTTGCTGCGCCTGGGCCGCGAACGGCAGGGCGCAAAGAAGGCATGCAAGACAGATTTTCTTCATGATCGTCTCCCGAAAAATTTGACCCAGACTACCATGCGGGGCCTTGTCTGCAAAGCTTGTCACGCCGCTTCAAGGGCATTTCAGCCGCTTCTGCCGGGCATTGCCTCAGTTTCGCCTAGGTTGAATGGCCCGATATCAACATATCCCAAAGCGGGAGAGAGCCATTGCCGGGATTTTGCCACCCTCCCGGCCGAATCAAGCTCGAAGACATTGGTGAAGGCGTGGTCGCGCGCGCGGCAGCTTTCCTCGAACCGGCGCAGCCCGTTTTCAACCCCCAGAGCCCGCATCACACAGCCCGCCGTCAGCCAGGTCGAATGGTTGTCCCCGGTCAGATAGCGCAGCTTGCGCCGGTAGACCCCCTCCGCCTGCCCGGCCAGCGCGGCGCGGGTGGGGGCGGCATCGGCCCCCATCAGATCGTCGCCCAGACCGCGGCTGGCGACCAGAATGCCGTCGTCAAAGGAGAGCGTGATCCGGTCCAGCGTCTGCCAGGTGCTGACGGTGCCATTCTGCCCCACCGGGCGCAGCACCGCCCGGGCCTTGCGCGCGGGCAGATCGGCGCGGATCAGCGGCGCGGTCAGAAACGGCTGCGCGGCGGCGGCCAGCTCGGCCTGGTGCCGCGGCGAGGGCCCGCAACCGGCCAGAGCCGCGGCGCAGGCAAGCAGAACAAGCGCTTTTCCCGTCATTTCCAGAACCGCCCCCAGGATGCATCCAGCGCCGAGGCCTGCTGGCCGCGCACGGTTTCGTAAAGCCGCCCCGGCACCGAAAGCCGCGCGCCGCCATCGCGCTGCACCGGCCGGATCGTGGTATTGATCGCCCGCCGTTCCGGCTTGCCGGTGATCCAGTCGATCGGGATCGTCAGGCTGATCCCCTTGTCAAAGGAGCCCTCGCCGAAATCCTCGGAGGAGACATTGGTGAGCGTGGCAAAGGCGCCGATCTTCCAGCCGTTGTCGAATTCGCGCGCCAACGTCAGCGTCGCCCCGGTGTCGCCCGCCAGATAGCGGCCGACATCGATCTGCCCCATGAAGCCGCCGTCGAACTGGTAATAGGCCGAGACATGGCCGGTGGCGACATCGTAATCGCGAAAGCCGAACATGTCGTCAAAGGCGCGCTGCTTCGTCCAGTTCACCTCGGCCCCCAGCGCGAGGCGGCTGTTTTGCGGCTTCCAGAGCAGTTCCGAGGACACCCCGCCATACATCTGTTCCAGAAGGCCGAAGGTCACCCGGCCATAAAGGTCCCGCCCCGGCCGCAGATACCAGGCGGCGGTCAGTTCGGTCAGGCTGGTGTCGCTGCCCTTGGCGTAAAGATAGCCGTCCGAGCGCACATGCGGCAGCACCGAGGTCGAGGGGCGGATGGTCTTGTCAAGGTTGCCCGCCAGTTTCTGTTGCAGCCGCCCCGAGAAAACCAGGCCCGCCATCGGCTCATACCGGGCCGTGGCCGCCGCCCCGGCATCGATGCGCAAAGGCGAATCCGGGTCGAAGAAGCTTGGCGTCACATAGGGTTCCAGCGCCGCGGTGAAGGCCGGGAAATGGCCGCCGTTCGGCGCCAGCGACTGCGGCGCATCGGCGATCCGGGTGCGGGCGCGCATCAGATCGGAGGCGACGGGGTGGAATTCCAGCGCCTCCAGATCGGCGCGGCGCAGCAGCACCGAGGAGACCGGCATCCCCTTTTCGGTCAGCCGGATCTCGAAGCGCTCGACATGGGCGGGGGCGAGGCCGGTCAGCGCGCGGGCGGCGCGGCCGGTGGCCTGGGCGGCGATCGGATAGCGGTCATTGCCGATCTGGATGCGCAGGGTGTCGCCGTCGCGGGCAAGCCCGTGCAGGCTCAGCCCCTCCTTGTCCAGCGCGGTCCGGACGGCGGCGATCAGCGCGCTGTCGTCCAGATCGGGGCTTTGCCCGGCCAGGCCCGCGCGCGGCACGACGGGCGGCGGCGCGGCATCCAGCCCCGAGCCCATGCGCGGCTGTTTCGGGTTCAGCGCATAGGTGACCTGCAGCCCGAGTTCCGAGCCGTAGAGATAGCGCGCGCTCAGCGTGGTGCGGTCGTTGTGGTGATAATCCACCCCGAAGTTCAGCGGCGATCTGCGGTCGAAGGCGGCGCCGTCCTCGCGGGCGTAATCATCCGAGGAATATTCGGCCACCAGCCGCCAGCGGTCGTTCGGGCGCCATTCCAGCCCGCCGAAGAAGGCCGCATCGCCATGGAACCATTCCCCGGCGTTGAACGAGCCCCCCAGCCCGTCCGAGGTCCGCATGCGCCGGGTCTTGAACCGGCTCGCCAGCACGCCCAGCGGATTGCTGAAGCCGCCATGAGAGCCAAGCCGCCCCCAGCCCAGCCCGAGCGAGGCCCGCAGCTGCGGCGAAAGGGTCTTGCTGGCCACCACATATTCGCCGCCATAGATCCCGGTGCCGACGATGTCGTTGATCCCGACCGCGAAGGCCGGGCGGTAGCTGCCCTCGTCAAGGAACCGATACTGCACGGAAAAGCTGCGGTCATAGCGATAGGGCCCGACCGTGCCGCCGGGATGACGCCGGATGTTGTAAAGCAGCGCATAGCGGAACGAGGCCGAGAAGCGCTCGGAGATCTGGAAGGTCAGCGCATGCCGGGTCTGGTTCTGGAAATGGCTGACGCCATAGCTCAGCTCGCCGTCTTCGCGGCCGAAGGCGCCGGGCATGTCGATCAGCCCGGGCACGCCGTAACTGTTGTAGCCCCAGGCCGTCCCGGTCGGCCCGGCCGCGGCCGGAAGGCCCGACAGTCCCGCAAGCAGGCCGAGGGAAGAGATCAGAAAAATTGCTTTCGACGGTCTCGACATTCTGTCACTGCCCTGCCGCTATTATACCTTGAACTTTCACCCAACCTGCTTCGTCCGACCGGCGCAGTCAACCGAAAGCAGAGCGAAACCCGCGCGATATCACCCCGGCGTGTCGGGCCTGCCGCAGCGATGCCGCCGCGCCCGTCAGCGCCGGTCGGATTTGTAGTCATAGCGGTAGTTGTAATAATGATGGGCGCCGCCGTAGCGGGCCCCCTCCTCGACCTTGTAGCCGTTCAGGATCGCCCCGGTGATCGTGCTGCCCGCGGTCTCGAAGGCGCGTTTGACCGCCTCGATCTCGCCCGCCATGGTTTCCAGATGCCGCGCGACAACGATCCGCGCCCCGGTGAAGCGGCCGATCACCACCGGATCGGTCACCGCCAGCGCCGGCGGGCTGTCGATGATCACCAGATCGAACCGCGCCGAAAGCGCCTGCAGCAGCGCCTCGAATTCGGCCCGCATCAAAAGTTCCGAAGGGTTCGGCGGAAACCGCCCCGAGGTGATCACCGACAGCCCGGCGATCGGGCCCTCGGTCAGCACCTCCTCGAGCGTGCGTTCGCGCGCCAGATAGTCCGACAGCCCCGGATGGCTCCGGTCCAGGCCGAAATAGCGCCGCAGATAGCCCTTGCGCAGATCGGCATCGACCAGACACACCCGCTGCCCCGCCTGCGCCGCCACCGCGGCGAAATTGACCGAGGTGAAGCTCTTGCCCGCCCCCGGCGCGGCCGAGGTGATCAGCACCGTGTTCGTGCGCGCATCCAGCATGCCGAAATGCAGCGAGGTGCGCAGGCTGCGCAGGGCCTCGATCACCAGATCGTCCGGGTTGCTCAGCGCCATGATCGGCAAGGCGCCCTTGCGGCGGCGATGGTTGGCCGCCTCGGGCGAGAAATTCACCGTCGCAAAGACCGGCAGGCCGAGCTTTTCCAACTCCTGCGCGCCGCGGATGCCGCGGTTCAGCAGCCGCCGCCCGAACACCGCCGCCGCCCCCAGCACCAGCCCCAGCAGCAGCGCCACCGCCATGATCCGCCCCGCCCGCGGCGACACCTTGATGTCGCTTGCATAGGCGGTGTCGATGATCCGCACCGAGCCCACCGTCGAGGCCTGCACCACCCGCAATTCCTGCTGCCGGTTCAGAAGCTGCACATAGACCTGCTGCGCCACTTCCAGATTGCGGCTCAGGTTGAAGATTTCCTTTTGCGTTTCCGGCAGGTTGGCCGTCGTCTTGCGCAGCTCGGCCAGCTGCGCCTCGAGCGTGGCGCGGTTTTGCAGCAACGCCAGATAGACCGGGTGATTGATGGTGAAGCGGTCCTTCAGCTCTTCTTCCTTCAGCGTGAGCGCGTTCAGTTCGGTCTCGATCTGCGTCGCGCGGTCCAAAAGCGCCTTGGTCTCGTAATCGACATCCACCGATTGCTGCGCCTGCCGATAGGCGTTCAGCGCATCCTGCGCCGCTGCCACCGCCACCTCGGCCTTGGGCAGCTGCGCGTCGATGAAGTCGAGAGAGTTGCGCGCCTCGGCGGCGGAGCGGCTGACGTTCTGGCTCACATAGGCCTGGGCGATCGCATCCAGAATCCGCTCGGCGCGCTCGGGCACCGGATCGCGATAGCTGACCTTGAGGATCGACGAGCCCTTCGGCGCCTCGGCGACGGCGAAGTTTTCCTGCAACTCCTGCACCCTGTCGGGCAGCGCCTGTTTCGAAACCAGAAATTCGCGCCCCACCGGCCCTTCGAGCCGGTCGACAAGGATCGTCACCCCCGCCTCGGGCAGCGACAGCCGCCGCCGCATCGGACCCTCCAGCACCGCGCCGTCGGGCAGGGTCAGCCGGAATTCCCCCGGTGCGGTGATCCGCAGCCACAGATCTTCGCCCAAAAGCGCCTCGGGCAGGTCAAGAACGCTGATCGCGATCGCCTCGTTGCCATGCTGGAAGGCCGGAAACAGCAGATCCGGCACCCCGAGCCGCACCGGCAACATGCCCAGCACAGGCCAGGGCCGCGGCTCGGCGACGATCTGCAGGTTCAGCCCCTGCACCACTTCGCTCATCACCATCCGCGATTTCATGATCGCCATCTCGGCCTCGCCGGGGGATTTCGCGCCCAGATCGCCGCTGAGCAGTTCCTGCATCCCCTCGGGCAGCGCCAGCGCCCCCGATTTCGCCTCCAGCTGCAACAGCCCCTCGGCCTGATAGACCGGCGTCGCGCGCAGCACCGAAAACACCCCCAGCGCCAGCGCCGCCGCGGTGATCCCGGCAATCCAGAGCTTGCCCGCCCAAAGATGCGCCGCAAGCTCCATCAGATCGATCTCGTCGGTCTGTTCCGGGGTCGGACGGGGGGCAGTGCTGGTCATCGGCTTTCCTGTCAATCAATCAAACATCAGATCGGGACGAAGGGTCCCGCAAGCAGGCCCCGCCCGGCCAAGCGTCAGGCGGAGGCGCCGTTTTCGTCGTTGCGGCCAAGCCGCGCGATCCAGGGCTGCGCCGCGGCCAGGATCCGGTCGCGCGTCGCGCGATGCACGGCCAGATCGCGGCGGAACGGATCGGCGATGCCCTGCCCGCCGGTCCAGTGGTCAAACAGCATCACCCGCCCCGAAAGCGCCGGAAAACGGCGGAAGATCTCGGCACGGTGGCCCGGTTCCATCACCAGGATCAGATCCTGCGCCGCGCCGATCCCGGCGGTCAGCTGGCGCGCGACATGGCCCGAAAGATCCAGCCCGACCTCGGCCGCGGCCCGCGCCGCATCGGCATCGGCGCCCTGCCCCACCACCGCCGCCAGCCCCGCCGAGGACAGCCGCAGCCCCGGCAGCGCCCGGGCCAGAACCGCTTCACCCAGCGGAGAGCGACAGATATTGCCGACACAGACGACCAGAACCGAACGGAACATGGCGCTCAATCCGTGCTGATGTCGCCGGTGGTCTTCACCACCGTCACCGTCGGCAAGATGCTCGAAATCAGCCGGTTCCAGCGATAGACCGGGGCCGAGGTCACATAGATCACGTCTTGCGGCCACAAAACGAAGCGGGTGCCGATCAGATAGGCGGTCGGGTTCGAGGCGTCGAGCTGATAGACGGTGATCCCCATCGGCTCGTCGCGGAAGACGAAGATGCCGCGGGCATCGGCCTTGTCCTCGGCCAGCCCGCCAACCCGGGTCAGCGCCTGGGTCAGGGTGATGTTCTCCAGCGTCAGATCGATCGTCGAGGGCTTGACGATCTGCCCCAGCAGATAGGCCTCCTGCACCTCCTGCCGCCCGACGCTGATGACATCGCCGTTTTGCAACACCGGGTTGTTGGCGCCGATGCCCTGTTCCAGAAAGGCCTTCATGTCGACCTGATGGCTGCGCCCGCCGCGCCGGATGGTGACCGCGCGCGGATCGGCCGTTTCGGTCAGCCCGCCCGCCGCGTCGATCGCATCGAGCAGCGTCAGCGGCACATCGGTCAGCGGCTGGCGGCTGGGGCTGCCCACCTCGCCCGTCACCGAGACCGACTGGCTCTTGTAGCTGGCCACCCGCACCTCGACCTGCGGATCGGGGATGAAGGCCGCAAGCTTCTGGCGCAGATCGTCGCGGATCGCCTCGGGGGTCTTGCCGCGCGCGGGCACCTGCCCGACGTAGGGGTAAAAGAACGTGCCATCGGCCTGCACGCGCTGGCCCGCCTGTTCGACCGTGCGCCCGGTGCCCGCCGCCTGTGTCAGCTCGGGATGGTCCCAGACCGTGACATCAAGCACGTCGCCCACGCCGACCCGGTAATCCCAGGCGGCAGAGGAGAGCGAGGCCCGGCTGCCCGAAAGATCCCGCGGCGTGTTGAAGGCCTCGATGTTGTCGGCCGTCAGCTTGACCACGATGACATTGGTGGACATTTCTTCGACCTCGGCCCGAACGGCCTCGGTGCGGACCGGGAAATCGGTCTTGGTCACGTCGCAGGCCCCCAAAATCAGGCCCGACGCCGCCGCAAAAACAGCGAATCGCATGAATTCCTCGCAAACTGCTTGGCAAACAGTGGGATGTTCATACGCGATGCCGGTGGAAAATCCAACCGCCGGTTGCAGCGGCGGGGCCCGGCCAACCGCAACCTACAGGCCGATCAGGCGGCGGATATCGGCGGGCGAGGCCCCCTCGGCACGGTAGTTCGCCAGCGCCCGGGCATCGTCGCGCTTGGCCAGACGCTTGCCCGCTTGGTCGCGGATCAGGCCGTGGTGGTGATAGACCGGCACCGGCAGAGCCAGCAGGCGCTGCAGCGTGACATGGATGCAGGTCGCCTCGAACAGATCTTCGCCGCGGCTGACATGGGTGACGCCCTGCGCCGCATCATCGAGCACCACCGCAAGATGATAGGAAGTGCCCATCTCGCGCCGGGCCAGAACGATATCGCCGACGCTGCGGATCATCGTTTCGGGGTCGATCCGGTGACGGCCACGATGGGCGGGGCCAGTTTCGTCAAAGCCGGTTTCGTCAAAGCCGGTTGCGGTCGCGGCAAAGTCCATGCGCAGGCGCAGCGCGGTGTCGGGCAGGCCTTCGCCCGGGCGCGGGCGGCCCTTGTCGCGGCAGGTGCCGGGATAGACAATGCCGTCGGGGCCAAGCGGCACCCCCTCCTGCGGCGCCGAGGCCGCCTGTTCGATGTCGCGGCGGCTGCAGGCACAGCTGTAAAGCAGCCCCTTTTGCCACAGCTTTTCAAGGGTTTGGCGATAAACGGGCAGACGGTCGGACTGCCGCAGCACCGGCCCGTCCCAGGTGATCCCGAGCCAGCGCAGATCGTCAAGCAGCTGCGCCTCCCACTGCGGTTTCGCGCGGGCGCGGTCGATATCCTCGATGCGCAGCAGAAACCGCCCGCCCGCCGCCCGCGCCATGTCATGCGCGATCAGCGCCGCATAGGCATGGCCCAGATGCAGCGGGCCGGTGGGCGAAGGGGCGAAGCGGGTGATCACGCCTGATCGGCGAGCCAGGCGGTGAAGACCTCCTTGGCGCGATCGGTGTAGCCCTTGTAGCGGTCCTTGCGACCGCGCCGCCCGCCCCGCGCGTCGTCGAGCGGCGGAAACAGGCCGAAGTTCACGTTCATCGGCTGGAAGGTCTTGGCCACCGCGCCGCCAGTGATGTGGTGCACAAGCGAGCCCATCGCGGTCTCGGGACCCGGCGCGGGCAGGCTGGCGCCCTTGATCTCGGCCGCCGCCATCCGCCCCGCCAAAAGCCCCATCGCGGCGCTTTCGACATAGCCCTCGACCCCGGTGACCTGACCCGCAAAGCGCAGGTTCGCGCGCGCGCGCAGCCGCATCTGATCGTCGAGCAGCGTCGGCGAGTTCAGGAAGGTGTTGCGGTGAATCCCGCCCAGACGCGCGAAAGACGCCTGCTCCAACCCCGGAATCATCCTGAAAACAGCGGTTTGCGCGCCATACTTCATCTTGGTCTGAAAGCCGACGATATTGTAGAGCGTGCCAAGCGCATTGTCGCGGCGCAGCTGCACCACCGCGTAAGCCTTGGTCGCCGGATCATGGGCATTGGTCAGCCCGACCGGCTTCATCGGCCCGTGGCGCAGCGTCTCGCGGCCGCGTTCCGCCATCACCTCGATCGGCAGGCAGCCGTCGAAATACCCCGCGGTTTCGCCTTCGTGAAACTCGGTCTTTTCGGCCGCCAGCAGCGCGTCGATGAAGGCCTCGTACTGATCCTTCGTCATCGGGCAGTTGATATAGGCGGTGCGTTCTTCCTCGGTCTCGCCCTTGTCATAGCGGCTTTGCCGCCAGGCGACGGACATGTCGATGGTTTCGGCATGCACGATCGGCGCGATCGCATCGAAGAACGCAAGGCTGTCGGCGCCCGTCACCGCCCGGATGCTCTCGGCCAAGGCGCCCGAGGTCAGCGGCCCGGTGGCGATGATCCAATGCCCGTCGGTGGGCAACTCGGTGATCTCTTCTTCCGAGACGGAAATCAGCGGATGCGCCCGCAAGGCGGCGGTGACGGCGGCCGAAAACGCCTCGCGGTCCACCGCCAGCGCCCCGCCCGCAGGCAGGGCATGGCGGTCGGCCGTGGTCATGATCAGCCCGCCCGCCGCGCGCATTTCCCAATGCAGAAGGCCGACGGCGTTCCTTTCGTCGTCATCCGAGCGGAAGGAATTCGAGCAGACCATTTCGGCGAAATCGCCGGAACGATGCGCAAAGGTGCCCACGCGCGGCCGCATTTCATGCAGCACCACGGGGACCCCCGCCTGTGCCGCCTGCCACGCCGCTTCCGAGCCGGCCAGACCGGCGCCGATGATGTGAAGTGTGTCCATGCCGCCTGATACCGCCCCGGGGGGCCGCGTGCAACGGTATCGGATGGCGGGATCAGATCAGCGCGATGCGCTCGCGCCGTTCGGCATCGGGGAAAGGCCGGTACAGCCCGACCGAATAAGAGGCGATCATCGCATGCATCAGCTCGTAATGCCGCATCTCGCCCTCGGTGAATTGCGCGACCGACCGGAACGCCTTTTCCAGCGCCGCCATGCTTTCGAATTCGACTTCCAGGATGAAGCCCGTATGCGGCCCCGAGGCCAGCCCCATCTTGCGCCGCATCAGCCGCCAGCCGCCGATCAGGCCTTCCTGCTTCAGCTCGCTCATCCATTGTTCGACCGAGGCGGCAAAGGCCAGGGCCTTGGCATCGCTCTTCAGCTCGATCATGCAGTGATAAAGATCCATGCTTTTCTCCCTCGGGCAGAGACAGAAAAGCATGGATGTCTTGAGAATGGCTTAACCGCGTCAGTTGCCGATGATCGACTGCGACAACCCGCGCTTGCCGAAGGTGACGCCATTGCCGCCCATCAACAGCTTCACGCCCAGCCCCACAGTCAGCTCGCGGTCCGACTGGTTGCCATCGACCAGCCCGAGCGAGCCGTCGATCTTCACCCCCGAGGGCATCGCATAGCCCACCGTCGCGTCAAAGGCGGTGGTGTCCGAGCCGTGATCGGCATTGACCGTCTCCACCCGGCCGCCCAGCGACAGCGCGTCGGTCAGCGCATAGCGGCCATCAAGGCCGAGGATCGTCGCATCATTGCCGTCATTCTTCAGCAGCGTCGCATTGCCCTCAAGCGTCAGCAGGCCGAAGTCATGCGTGGCCTCGAGCCCGTAATGCTCCATGTGATTGCCGCCAACCCATTCGTGGCCCAGAAAGCCGCCGACCGCGAAGCCGTCATTCACATGGCCGATCGCATGCAGGGTGACGTTCGTCGCCTCGTCGTTGCTGTTGGTGAAATGGTGCTGCGCCACGTCCATCTGCGCGGCAAAGCCCGGGGTGAAGCCATATTCCACCGCCCCTTCAAGCGCGAGATTGTTCTTGTGCCGCTGCTGGCCCTCGGCCAGCCCCGACCAGCTGAAACCAATCTCCGCCCCGCGCACCGAACCTTCGGCCAGCGCGGCAACGGGAAGCAGCGCCGCAACCAGCGCCAGAGGGACAATCTTCTGCATCTTCAACCTCATGGTTTGTTCTTGGTCTTACGCTTCGGCCTCGTCATCGCCCGGATCGGCCACGCGGGCGACCGAGACGACCTCTTCTTCGGCGCCGGTGTTGAACACCTTCACCCCCCCGGCCGCGCGGGAGCGGAAGGAGATCCCCGCCACCGGGCAGCGGATCGATTGCCCGGTCGAGGTCGCCAGCATCACCTGATCGGTCGGCTCGACCGGGAAGGAGGCCACCAGCGCCCCGCCCCGCATCGATTTTTCAAAGGCCGTGACGCCCTGACCGCCGCGGCCGCGCACCGGATAGCTGTGGCTTGAGGAGATCTTGCCCAGCCCCTTGGCGGTGATCGTCAGGATCAGATCCTGCGCCGCCAGCATTTCGGCATAACGGGCGTCAGACAGCACGCCTTCGCTGCCCTCGGCCTCGTCCTCGGCATCGCGTTCGGTCTCGGCCTCGTCCTCGGTCTCGCCGCCCAGTTCCGCGCGGTAGCGCTTGACGAAGGCTTCGCGTTCCCAGGGCTCGGCCTCGAAATGGCGGATCACCGACATCGAGACGACCTTGTCGCCCTCGGCCAGCCGCACGCCGCGCACGCCGGTCGAGGAGCGGCCCTTGAAGATCCGCACCTCCGGCACCGGGAAGCGGATGGCGCGGCCCGAGGCCGTCACCAGCATGATGTCGTCGTCCTCGTGGCACATCCGGGTGTCAACCAGCGTCACGCCCTCGGGCAGCTCCATCGCGCGTTTGCCGTTGCGCATCACCTTGGCGAAATCGGAGAGCGCATTCCTGCGCACGTCGCCATCCGAGGTGGCGAAGAAGACCTGGAACTCCTCCCAGGTTTCCTCGGGCGCGTTGACCGGCATCAGCGAGGCGACGCTGACCCCTTGCGGGATCGGCAGGATGTTGACGATCGCCTTGCCTTTGGACGTCCGCCCGGCCAAGGGCAGGCGCCAGCATTTCAGGCTGTAGACCATGCCATCGGTGGTGAAGAACAAAAGCTGCGTATGGGTATTGGCAACGAAGAGCGTGGTGACGACATCGTCTTCCTTGGTTGCCATCGAGGCGAGCCCCTTGCCGCCGCGGCGTTGCGCGCGGAATTCGGCCAAAGGCGTGCGCTTGATGTAGCCGCCGCTGGTGATGGTCACCACCATGTCCTCGCGCTCGATCAGGTCTTCGTCGTCGAGATCCCCGGCCCAGTCGACAATCTCGGTGCGGCGCGGCACGGCATGGGCGGCGCGGACCTCGCGCAGCTCATTCGAGATGATCTCCATGATCCGCTCGCGCGAGGCCAGAATCGCCAGATAATCGCGGATCTTGCCCGCAAGTTCGGCGAGTTCCTCGGTGACTTCCTGCACCCCCATCGCGGTCAGGCGCTGCAGCCGCAGGTCCAGAATGGCACGGGCCTGAACTTCCGACAGGTTGTAGGTGCCGTCGTCGTTGACCGGATGCAGCGGATCGTCGATCAGCCGCAGATATTCGACGATCTCATGCGCGGGCCAGCGCCGTGCCATCAGCCGGTCGCGGGCCTCGGCCGGATCCTTCGAGGAGCGGATCGTCGCCACCACCTCGTCGACGTTCGACACGGCCACGGCCAGACCGCACAGGATATGGCTGCGCTCGCGCGCCTTGCGCAGCTCGTAAGCCGTGCGCCGCGCTACCACTTCCTCGCGGAAGGTGATGAAATGGCTCAGGAAATCGCGCAGCGTCAGCTGTTCGGGACGCCCCCCGTTCAAGGCCAGCATGTTGCAGCCGAAGGAGGTTTGCAGCGCGGTGAAGCGGTAAAGCTGGTTCAAAACGACATCGGCGGTGGCGTCGCGCTTGAGTTCGATCACCACCCGCACGCCGACGCGGTCGGATTCATCGGCAATGCCGGAAATGCCCTCGAGCTTCTTTTCGCGCACCAGATCGGCCATCTTCTCGATCATCGTCGCCTTGTTCACCTGATAGGGAATCTCGTCGACGATGATCGCGAAACGGTCCTTGCGGATCTCCTCGATCCGGGTTTTCGCCCGGATGATGACGGAACCGCGGCCCTCCAGATAGGCCTTGCGGGCGCCGCCGCGGCCCATGATCTGCGCGCCGGTCGGGAAATCGGGGCCGGGCACATAGTCCATCAGCGCTTCCGAACTCAGATCCGGGTTTTCGATCAGCGCCAGCGTCGCGTCGATCACCTCGCCCAGATTGTGCGGCGGGATGTTCGTCGCCATGCCGACGGCAATGCCGCCCGCGCCATTGACCAGCATGTTCGGGAACCGCGCCGGCAGAACCGTGGGTTCGCGGTCCTTGCCGTCATAGTTGTCCTGAAAATCGACCGTGTCTTTTTCGATGTCGGCCAGCAGGAACGAGGCGGGCTTGTCCATCCGCACTTCGGTGTAGCGCATCGCCGCGGCGCTGTCGCCGTCCATCGAGCCGAAGTTGCCCTGCCCGTCCAGCAGCGGCAGCGACATCGAGAAGTCCTGCGCCATCCGCACCAGCGCATCATAGATCGCGGCGTCGCCATGCGGGTGGTATTTCCCCATCACGTCGCCCACCGGACGCGCCGATTTGCGATAGGGCTTGTCATGCGTGTTGCCGGTTTCATGCATCGCATAAAGGATGCGCCGGTGCACGGGTTTGAGCCCGTCGCGCAGGTCGGGAATGGCGCGGCTCACGATCACGCTCATCGCGTAATCGAGATAGGCGGTCTTCATTTCCTCGGCGATGGAAACCACCGGGCCCGCATGGTGGGCACGTTTCGGGGTGTCGCCGGAGGGGTCCGAGGTGTCGATGATATCGGTCACGCGGGGCTTCTTCTGCCAGATTTTGTTGTGTCGTCTTATATCGCAACCCATGGCTTGGGTGCAACGGCGAATGGCGCACCCGGGGGCAAAGGCCGGATTTTGCGTATTTGGACCAGGAAAAGCCGGCTGCTTTTTCTTGGCTCAAATACGCCCTTGGCGCTCAGCGGCGGGCGCGACGATCGCTCAAGGCCGCGGCGATCCAGAGGCCGGCAAAGACCAGCGAGGCGACCGCGTTCAGGTTCGGCATGGTGACGCCCAGGACCTGCCAGGCGATCTCGTCGCAGCGCACCAGCGGCGCGGCGGAGATCTGCGCCATCAGATCCTGCGCCGAAAGGCTTGCAATCGGGTTCGTGGTGCAGCTGTCGGGACCGGCGAAGATGTGGCGCTCGACGCCGGAATGATAAAGGCCGAAGCCGCTCGTGGTCAGGGCCGCCAGCGCGCCGAAACCGGCAAAGGCCATCGGCAGCCGCAAGAGCAGCATCAGCGCCCCCAGAATGGCCGCGACCAGATGCGGCCAGCGCTGCAGCACGCACAGATCGCAGGGCGGAAATCCCAGCGCCTGAAACACCAGCGCCGCGATCAGCACCGCGGCCGAACCGGCGGCGGCAAGCGCGACAAGCCCGCGCGGGGTCAGCATCGCGGTCAGGATCGGGGACATGTTCAGGCTCCTTTCAGGGCAAACCAGGCCGCGGCCAGCACAAGCAGCACCCCGCCTGCGACCCAGGCCAGACGGCGCTCGACAAAGCTGGCGATGCGTTCGCCGAATCGCGCCAGCAGCCAGCCAAGGCCGTAAAACCGCGCCGAGCGCGCGACGATGGCCGAGAGGATGAACAGCACCGGATCGAAGCTGAGCACCCCCGCAAGGATCGTCACCACCTTCATCGGCGGGATATGCGCCAGCCCCGAGGTGACCAGCATGAGCAGGATCGCCCAGGTGCCCGCGCCGTCGCTCAGGGCTTCAAAGGTCGCCATCTTGCCCGTCGCTTCCAGGAAGGGCCGCGCCAGCAGGTCGAAGGCGTAATGACCGATGCACCAGCCGAAGATCCCGCCCAGCACCGAGGTGACCGAGGCGATCAGCGCATAGCGCCAGATCTTTTCGGGCCGCGCCAGCGCCATCGGCACGAAAAGCACATCGGCCGGGATCGGAAAGAACGAGCTTTCGGTGAAGGAAATGACCCCAAGCGCCCAATCCGCGCGGCGATGTCCGGCCAATCCGAGGGTCCAGCGGTAAAGTCGTTCGAACATGGGTCCCCGCGGCTGGTTCCGGCATCCTGGCCGTGCATCGCAAGGCGGGGGGGCGGCGTCAAGCCGGGGCGCGACGTTTTCCCCCTGTCCGGGGCGGCTTTGCGGGGCTAATTTCGCAACCGTGATCGGGAGGGGCGCGATGAGGTGGCAAGGCCGTCGCGGCAGCGACAACATCGAGGACCGGCGCGGCGGCGACAATATCGAAGACCGTCGCGGCGGCGACAATATCGAAGACCGGCGCGGCGGGCGGCGGATCTCGCCCGGCGGCGCGGGCGGGCTTGGCCTTCTGGCGCTGGTGCTGGCGGGCTGGGTCTTCGGGGTGGATCTGACGCCGCTTCTGAACAGCGACGGGCTGCACAGGGACGGGCTGCACGGTGACGGGCTGCCGCGCGGGACGGCCCCGCAGGTGGAAGACGGCGGCGCGCTGAGCGCGCGCGACCGGGCGATGGGCGATTTCGTCTCGGTGACGCTGGCCGATACCGAGGAGATCTGGGCCGGGATCTTCCGCAACGATCTGGGGCGGGTCTATCACCCGGCGGTTCTGGTGCTGTTTTCGCAGCTGACGCGCTCGCCCTGCGGCACCGCCTCGGGGGCGACCGGCCCGTTCTACTGCCCGGCCGATGGCAAGGTCTATCTGGACACGGCCTTTTTCGACAGGCTCTCGCAAGAGCTTGGCGCCGCGGGCGATTTTGCCGCCGCCTATGTGGTGGCACATGAGATCGGGCATCGCGTGCAGGACGAGCTTGGCCTGCTCGACAGGGTCGAGGCCGCGCGCGCGAACGCCGACCCGGCCACGGCGAATGCGCTTTCGGTGCGGCTCGAGCTGCAGGCGGATTGCTTCGCCGGGGTCTGGGCGCATCATGCCGCCGCGGATCTCGGCACGCTCGAGCGCGGCGACGTGGCCGAGGCGATGCGGGCGGCGGCGCGGATCGGCGATGACACGCTGGCGCGCCATGCGGGCCGCCGCCCGATGCCCGACAGCTTCACCCATGGCAGTTCGGATCAGCGCCAGTTCTGGTTCGCCCAGGGCTTCAAGACCGGCCAGGTCACGGCCTGCGACAGTTTCAGCCGGACCACGCCCTGAACCGGCCGCGCCGTTTGCTCTTGTCAGATCCCGCGCGCAAGGGTAGATGCGAGAAACCGGCCGGGACGGAGCGGATCCGCCCCGACCGGCCAGCAGAAGACCGCCCGCGGCCTGGCTTCGACCCGGCTCTACCTTGCAGGCGGTGCAACGTGCGGGTGTGGCGGAATGGTAGACGCGACAGACTCAAACTCTGTTTCCGCGAGGAGTGTCGGTTCGAGTCCGACCACCCGCACCATCTTGACTTCGAGAGGGCTTGCCGCCCGCAAGCGGCCGAAAGCCGTCGGGCGTCGCGCTCACTCCGCCATCGGCGTCAGAATCTCGACCTCTTCGCCGCCGCGCAGCGCGGTGTAGAAACAGGACCGGCGGTTGGTGTGACAGGCCGGACCCGCCTGAGTGACCAGCAGCAACAGACAGTCGCGGTCGCAATCGATCCGCAGCTCGACCAGCTTCTGCACATGGCCCGAGCTTTCGCCCTTGGCCCAGAACGCCTGCCGCGAGCGGCTCCAATAGGTCACCTGCCCCGTCGCCAGCGTCCGCGCCAGGCTCTCGGCATTCATCCAGGCCATCATCAGCACCTCGCCCGTGCCCGCCTCCTGCGCGATCGCCGGGATCAGACCGTTCGCATCATAATTCAGGCTCTGCGGATCGAAACCCATGCTTTCCTCCCTGCGTGTCCCGGTCTATCTAACCTGCGCAGCCTGCGGGGAAAAGCCATGAGCGATGCCGATCTTTTCAAACTCTATGCCGATCGCGTGCTGGCGCTGGCCGCCGCGATCCCGCATACCGAGCCCCTGCCCGATCCGGCGCTGCGCGCGACGAAACGGGCGCCGCTTTGCGGCTCGACCGTCTCGGTGGCGCTGCGGCTGGAGGGCGGGCGCATCGCCGCCTTTTCGCAGACCGTGCAGGCCTGCGCGCTGGGCCAGGCCTCGGCCGCGATTTTCGGCGCCGCGGTGATCGGGCGCTCGCGCGCCGAGGTGGCGGCGCTGTGCGAGGCTCTGGCCACCATGCTCCGGGGTGGCCCGGTGCCCGCCGCGCCCTTCGCGCCATACGAGGTTCTGACCGCCGCGCGCGACTATCCGAACCGCCACGCCTCGATTCTGCTCGCGCCGGAGGCGACTTTGGCGGCCTTGTCGGCAGTTTGAGAACGGACCTTAACTCTTGTGCAAGGGGCGCATGCGATGGTGGGCTGAAACTCATCCGGACCTTGCATGACCCAGCCCGCTCCCTCCCCGTCCCTTCCGACCAGCTCCGAAGGGCGCATCACCCGCATCGCGACCGACGCGCTCGATCTCGGCCGGGATGTCGCCGAGGTGGCCGGTGCACTTGAGGCGCTGGAAAAGCTTGCGGATTCGCAGCTTGCGCTGTTGCGCAGCGCGCAGACGGCGGCCGAGACGGTGCAGGACGCCAATGCCCGGGTGCTGGATGGCGCGCAGCGCGTCGGCCAGAGCGCCGATGCGACGCTGGGCATGGTCGAGGAGACGGCGGCGCAGCTGCGCGAGACCTCGGCCCATGCGCAGACGATTGCCAGCTGGGTGCGCTCGGCGATCGCGCGGATGGAGGAGCTGAACGCGACCCTGACCCGGGTTCAGGCGGAAAACGCCGGCATCAAATCCGTGGCGATGCAGGTCAACATCCTGGCGATCAACGCGAAAATCGAAGCGGCCCGGGCGGGCGACGCGGGCCGCGGCTTTGCCGTCGTGGCCGAGGCGATCAACGAATTGTCGCGCAAGACCGCCGCCGCCTCCGAGGGGATCGGCAGTGCCGTGGGCGGGCTGACCGGCTCGATCCGCGCCCTGCATGACGAGGCCGGGGCGATTTCGACCGATGCCGATGCGGTGCTGACCGGCGCCTCGGGCACCGATGCGGCGCTTGGGCGGATGCTCGGCGGGCTGACGCAGACCCGCGCGGCGGTGACCGAAATCGCCACCCGCGCCGCCGAGGTGAACAGCGCCAATGCCTCCTTCGGCCCGGCGTTCCGGCGCATGGCCGATGGCATGCAGCAAACCTCGACCGAGGTGCATGCGGCGACGCAAAAGACCCGGACCCTGATCATCGCGGGCGAGACCATCGTGCAGGAGGCGGTCGAGCTGGGCGGCGCGCTGGCCGACAATACCTTCATCGAGGCGGTGAAATCCGCCGCCGAAGAGGTGGGCCAATTGTTCGAGGCGGGCATTTCCGCGGGCCGGATCAATGCGGGCACGCTCTTCGAGGCGCGTTACAGCCCGATCGCGGGCAGCAATCCGGCGCAGGTGATGGCGCCCTTCACCGGCTTCACCGACGCCGTTCTGCCCGCGGTGCAGGAACGGGTGCTGAGCCTCTCGCCTGAGATCGTGTTTTGCGCCGCCGTCGATCGCAACGGCTATCTGCCGACGCACAATCGGAAATTCTCGCAGCCGCAGGGGCCGGACCCGGTCTGGAACGCCGCGAACTGCCGCAACCGGCGCATTTTCAACGACCGCGTCGGGCTGCGCGCCGGGCAATCGACCGCGCCTTTCCTGTTGCAGATCTACCGGCGCGACATGGGCGGCGGCAATTTCGTGCTGATGAAGGATCTCTCGGCGCCGATCTTCGTTTCCGGGCGGCATTGGGGCGGGCTGCGTCTGGCCTATCGGCTGTAAAAAAACGCCGCCATCCGGGGATGGCGGCGCAGGAAGCGCTTTCCGGGCAAAGCCCTTGGGGACAGGCGGCCGTGATGTGACGTCAGGGTCGCGAAAGCGCGTGGCAGTGACGGTCAGAACAGGCCGGGCAAGTAAAGCACGGCAAGGAAAGTGGCGCAAAGCGACAGCGCCCCGAGCATATCCTGCGCCAATTCGGCGGTCTCACGGGCGAAAAACGGGGTCGGACGGTGCTGCATCTCAGGTCTCCTTCCTGTTGCCATTTTGTTCTCATGTTCCAGCCGATGCGTCAAGAACATTTTAAGAACATTTAACCGACTTCGATCAGCCGGATCGCCCGATCCTGCTCGGTAAGCCACATCAGCATCCGCGCCGCCTGCCCGCGCGGACTGTTCAGCCCCGGGTCCATCGCCAGCAACGTCCGCGCATCGCTTTGTGCCAGCGCCATCAATCCGGCCTGCCGTTCCAGATCGGCGATGCGGAACCGCGGCAGACCCGATTGCGCCGTGCCGATCACATCGCCCGCGCCGCGCATCGCAAGGTCTTCTTCCGCAATGCGAAATCCGTCCTCGCTGTCGCGCAGGATCGACAGCCGCCGCTCGCCGCTCTCGCTCAGCGGCGCCTGATAGAGCATCAGACAAGTCGATTTCGCAGCGCCCCGCCCGACCCGGCCGCGCAGCTGGTGCAGCTGCGCCAGACCGAAGGTCTCGGCCCGTTCGATCACCATGATCGAGGCATCGGGCACGTTCACCCCCACCTCGATCACCGTCGTCGCGACCAGAACCCGGGTCTTTCCCGCCACGAAATCCGCCATCGCGGCGTCCTTTTCGGCGGGCGGCAGTTGCCCATGCACCAGCCCGACGACCCCCTCGCCCAGCACCATGCGCAGATGCGTGAAACGCTCCTCGGCCGAGGCCAGATCGACGCGTTCGCTTTCCTCGACCAGCGGACAGACCCAATAGGCCTGCCGCCCCTCGGCCACGGCGCGGGCCAGATGCGCCACCACCTCGCCGATCCGCGCGGTCGAGATCAGCGCCGTCGTCACCGGTTGCCGCCCGGGCGGCTTTTCATCCAAAAGGCTCACATCCATGTCGCCATATTGCGCCAGCGCCAGCGAGCGCGGGATCGGCGTCGCTGTCATCACCAGCACATCGGCCATCTCGCCCTTGGCGCCCAGCTCCATCCTTTGCGTCACCCCAAAACGGTGCTGCTCGTCGATGATGACCAGCCGAAGATCCTGAAAAAACACATCTTTCTGAAAGACCGCATGGGTGCCCAGCAAGATCTGGATCCGCCCCTCACGCAGATCCGTCAGCTTGCGCGCCCGTTCCGCCCCCTTGTCACGACCGGTCAGAACCTCCATCCGCACCCCGGCGGCCGCGGCGAGCGTACCCAGCCCCTCGCAATGCTGCCGCGCCAGAATTTCGGTCGGCGCCATCAAGACGCCCTGCCCGCCCGCCTCGACCGCAGTAAGCAGCGCAAGGAAGGCGACCAGCGTCTTGCCCGCGCCCACGTCGCCCTGCAGCAAACGGTTCATCCGGCTTGGGCTCGCCATGTCGGCGGCGATCTCGCGACTGGCGCGCAACTGCGCCCCGGTGGGATGAAACGGAAGCGATTTCAGAACCTTGGCCGTCAAGGCCCCGGTGCCCTCGGTGATCCGGCCCTTCGGATGGCGGGCCTGACGACGGGCCAGAGCCAGGGTCATCTGATGCGCGAAAAGCTCGTCATAGGCGAGACGCTGCCGCGCGGGGGCGGTCGGCGCGGTGTCGGCCTGCGCCTCGGGCGCATGCGCCGCCCGCAGCGCCGCGGCCCAGCCGGGCCAGCCTTCGCGGGCCTTCAAGGCGGCATCGATCCATTCCGGCAGCTCGGGCAAGCGGGTCAGCGCCCCCTCGGTCGCCTTCGCCATGACACGCTGCGTCACTCCCGCCGTCAGCGGATAGACCGGCTCGAAGCGCGGCAGTTTCCCGACCTCGTCCAGCGGCAGGACATGGTCGGGATGCACCATCTGCGCGAAGCCGTCGAACAGCTCAAGCCGCCCCGAGACCAGCCGCCGCCCGCCCTTGGGCAGCAATTTCTCCAGATAATCGCCGCGGGCGTGAAAGAAGACGAGGGTGAATTCCACCCCTGCGCCATCGCGCACCAGCACGCGCGAGGGGCCCGCACGGTTGCGCGCCGCCATATGGGTCAGCACCTCGACCTCAACCGTCACCGTCAGCGGCGGTGTCACATCGCGGATCGAGCTGACCGGACGGCGGTCGATCACCGCCTGCGGCAGCGTGAACAGCACATCGCGCGGGCGGGTAATACCAAGGTTTTCCAAGGCCTTGGCCGTCTTCGCCCCGATCCCCGGCAGGGTCTCGATCGCGGCGAAAAGCGGAAAGAGCGCGGCAGGCCGCCCGGTCATGTCGCCCCGATGAGGCGCAGCCAGGCCTCCTCGTCGAGCACCTTGACGCCCAGTTCCGCCGCCTTCTTCGCCTTCGACCCGGCGCCCGGACCGGCCACCAGAATGTCGGTCTTGGCCGAAACCGAGCCCGCGACCTTGGCGCCCAGCGCCTCGGCCCGGGCTTTCGCCTCGGCCCGGGTCATCCGTTCGAGCGTGCCGGTGAAGACGACGGTCAGACCGGCCACCGGGCTGTCACTTGCGCGCGGCGTGGCGGGCTCGACGCTCAGATGCGCCACCAGCCGGTCGATCGCGTCGCGTTCGGCGCCGGGATGGAAGGCCGCGGTCACCGAAGCGGCCAAAGTCTCGCCGACACCATCGATGCTGAGCAGTTCCTGCCAGTCGGCGCTCTCGGGCACGGCGGCGCTCATCGCGGCTTCGAACCGCTCCCAGGTCAGATAATGCGTCGCCAAAAGCGCCGCCGAGCTTTCGCCGACATGGCGGATGCCAAGCGCGAAGATCAGCCGGGCAAGCGGGATTTTCCTTTTGTCCTCAATCGCCTGAAACAGGTTTTGCGCGGATTTCTCACCCCAGCCTTCGCGGTTTTTCAGCTGTTGCAGGCCCGCGCCGAAGCGCGCCTGCAGGGTGAAGATCTCGGCCGGTTCGCGGATCCAGCCATCCTTGTAAAAGGCCTCGACCTGTTTTGCGCCCAGCCCCTCGATGTCGAAAGCGGCGCGCGAGACGAAATGTTTCAGCTTCTCCACCGCCTGTGCGGGGCAGATCAGACCGCCGGTGCAGCGGCGCACGGCATCGCCTTCCTCGCGCAGCGCCTCGGAGCCGCATTCCGGGCAAAGATGCGGGAAAACAAAGGGCTGCGAGGCAGGATCGCGACGCGACAGATCGACATCGGCGACCTTGGGGATCACGTCGCCAGCGCGGTAGACCTGCACCCAATCGCCCTCGCGGATGTCCTTGCCGTCGCGGATCACCTCGCCCTTCGAGGAGAGCCCGGCGATGTAATCCTCGTTGTGCAGCGTGGCATTCGAGACGACGACACCGCCGACGGTGACCGGGGCCAGCCGCGCGACGGGCGACAGCGCCCCGGTGCGGCCGACCTGAATCTCGATCTTTTCCAGCCGGGTCCAGGCGAGTTCGGCGGGGAATTTATGCGCGATCGCCCAGCGGGGCGTGGTCGACCGAAAGCCAAGCCGCGCCTGCAGGGCAAGGTCGTTGAGCTTGTAGACGACGCCATCGATGTCATAGCCCAGCACCGCCCGCTGCGCCTCGATCGCGCGGTAATGGGAAAGCATCTCCCCGGTATCGGCACAAAGCCGGGTCAGCGGGTTGGTCTGAAACCCGAGATCCTTGAGCCGTTCGATCGCGCCAATTTGCGTATCGGCCAAGGGGGCGGACAGAACACCCCAGGAATAGGCGAAGAATTTCAACGGTCTGGAGGCGGTGATCCGGGCGTCGAGCTGGCGCAGCGAACCCGCCGCGGCATTGCGCGGATTGGCGAAGCTCTTGTCGCCCCGGTCCGCCTGCCGCGCATTCAGCGCCGCGAAATCGGCGTGGCTCATGTAGACCTCGCCCCGGACTTCCAGCACGGCGGGCGCCCCGGTCAGGCGCTGCGGAATGTCGGCAATGGTGCGGGCGTTTTCGGTGACATTCTCGCCCACTTCGCCATCGCCCCGGGTCGCGGCCTGCACCAGCAGCCCGTCTTCGTAGCGCAAGGACAGCGAGAGCCCGTCGATCTTCGGTTCCGCAGTGCAGGGCAAGGCCACCTCGGGCCCGAGGCCGAGATAGCAGCGCATCCGCCCGTCGAAATCCGCCACATCCGCATCCAGAAAGGCGTTTTCCAGACTGAGCATGCGAATCTCATGCGCGACTTTGGCAAATCCTTCGGCCACGGCAGCGCCAACCCGCGTCGTCGGGCTGTCCGCCTGCGCCAGATCAGGAAAGCGCGCTTCGATCGCCGCCAGACGCCGCTTCAGCGCGTCATAGTCGGCATCCGAAATCTCGGGCGCATCGAGGGTATGATAAGCATGATTCGCCGCCTCTATCCGCGCAACAAGCGCGGGCAATTCCGCCTCCGCCTCGGCGCGGGTCAGGCTGTCCAGGTCCGAAAACGGTGCTGCGCTCATCATGTCTTTCCTCCGGCTGTCCCATTTAGGGGCAGCCGCAAGGAGCGTCCAGTGCGAAGCCGCTGCTCAGGCGCCCACGACCATGCGGCGGTCGAGGTCGCCCTGATCAGGGTCCCGCAGCACATAGCCCCGGCCCCAGACGGTCTCGATATAGTTCTCGCCCCCCGTCACTTCGGCCAGCTTCTTGCGCAGCTTGCAGATGAAGACGTCGATGATCTTCAGCTCGGGCTCGTCCATGCCACCGTAAAGATGATTGAGGAACATCTCCTTGGTCAGCGTCGTGCCCTTGCGCAGGCTCAAGAGCTCCAGCATCTGGTATTCCTTGCCGGTCAGATGCACCGGCTTGCCGCCCACTTCCACCGTCTTGGCGTCGAGGTTGACCGAGATCTTGCCGGTGCGGATGATCGACTGCGAATGCCCCTTCGAGCGGCGGATGATCGCATGGATCCGGGCCACCAGCTCTTCGCGATGGAAGGGCTTCGTCATGTAATCATCGGCGCCAAAGCCGAAGCCCTTGATCTTGTTCTCGGTGTCATCGGCACCGGTCAGGATCAGAATCGGCGTGTCGACACGAGCCAATCGCAGCTGACGCAGCACCTCGAGCCCGTTCATGTCGGGAAGGTTCAGATCGAGCAGGATCAGGTCGTAGTCGTAAAGCTTCGCAAGGTCGATGCCTTCTTCACCGAGGTCGGTGCAGTAGACGTTGAGGTTGGCATGGGTCAGCATCAGCTCGATGCTGCGAGAGGTCGTCGGGTCGTCCTCCACCAACAAAATCCGCATCCTGGGTTCTCCGCATTAATCCCTCGATCACGTTCGACCTTGTCACCAAATGGTTAACACGTAGTTACTGTCGCAGGATTCTGTTCATTTGCAACTTAAAGTTGTCGGTACTTTTGGATCGCCGTCACTTTCAGCCCTGCAATGCCGTGTTTCTTGACCGCTTCGGCCCAGATATCGAATTCTTCCTCCGATAATCCGTAACGTTCAAGCACTTCCGAACGTCCGATCAGCCCATGCGTCACCGCATGCACGATGATCGCCTTGCGCGACGCCACCCAACGACGCGTTTCCTTCGGCGGCAGATCGGCCCGGGTCAGAATCGTCCCGTCGGGCAGCGTAACTGCGCGCGGGCCATCCACTTTTTTCAGATACATGGGCTCACCCCCCTCGTCTTCATGGGGGCAGAATGCGCCGAGGGCCTTAACGCTGGGTTTAGCCAAGGGTTGAGAGTAGATCGCATTTTCCTATATTCGTGCAGGTCTGGTTAAAGGACTGTTGCGATGCCGAAAGATCTTCCCCTGAATTCGCTGGGCCTGCCCAAGGCGCCCGCCGAGACCCGCGTGGTCGTTGCCATGTCGGGCGGCGTCGACAGCTCGGTCGTGGCCGCGATGCTGAAGGAGGAAGGTTACGATGTCATCGGCGTGACCTTGCAGCTTTACGACCACGGCGCGGCGCTGGCGAAAAAGGGCGCCTGCTGTGCGGGACAGGACATCCACGATGCCCGCCGCGTCGCAGAGGCGATGAGCTTCCCCCACTATGTCCTTGATTACGAAAACACTTTCCGCGAAGCGGTGATCGAGGAATTCGCCGATGCCTATCTGGCCGGGGCGACGCCCGTGCCCTGCATCCGCTGCAACGAACGGGTGAAGTTCAAGGATCTGCTGGAAACCGCCCGCGATCTCGATGCCGATTGCATGGCGACGGGCCACTACATCCAGCGCAAGCTGGGCGCCCAGGGGCCCGAGCTGCACTCGGCCGCCGATCCGATGCGCGATCAGAGCTATTTCCTGTTCTCGACCACGCCCGAGCAGCTCGCCTTCCTGCGATTCCCGCTCGGCCATCTGCCGTCGAAGGCGGAGACCCGCAAGCTGGCAGCCAGATTCGGTCTCGTTGTCGCCGACAAGCCCGACAGCCAGGATATCTGCTTCGTGCCAAACGGAAATTATGCGAGCGTGATCGAGAAGCTGCGCCCCGGCGCCGCCGATCCGGGCGAGATCGTCGATCTTGCGGGCAAAGTGTTGGGTCATCACAAGGGCGTGATCCATTACACCATCGGGCAGCGCCGCGGCCTGGGCATCGGCGGCCTTGGCGATCATCCGCTTTACGTGGTGAAGCTTGATCCCGACACGCGCCGGGTGATCGTCGGCCCGAAGGAGGCGCTTGCCACGCGGCTTTTGCGGGTGGCCGAAATCAACTGGCTGGGCGACGAGCCGTTCGAAAGCCGCCCGGAGCGGGAGGTCTCGGTGAGGATCCGCTCCACCCGGGCGCCGCGGCCGGCGATCTTGCGGCCGCTCTCGGCCACCACCGCCGAGGTCGAGCTGATCGAGCCCGAAGAAGGCGTCAGCCCCGGTCAGGCCTGCGTCTTTTACGAAACCGAAGGCAGCCGGATCTTCGGCGGCGGCTGGATCGTCACAGCGTAGCGGCCGCGCCGCCCGATCCGGCGCCAAAGAGGAATTCTGAAAGCGCCTCGGTCGGGATCGGTTTTTGCAGCACGGCCCCCCCCAGCGCCCGGGCCTCGGCGCCCAGCGCCTCGCTGCGGTCGGCGGTGACGATCAGCGCCGACACCGGCCCCAGCCGCGCCCGCAGGGCCGCCAGACAGTCCAGCCCGCTCATCCCCGCGCCCAGCTGATAGTCGATCAGACAGCGGTCGGGCACCAGCCCGGTCGCCGCGACCAGCGCCAGCGCCTCCTCGCCCGAGGGGACGTCGAACACGCTCACCCCCCATGTCTCCAGCAGCTGCACCATCGCCCGCGACAGCTCCGGGTCGTTCTCGACCAGCAGCACGACCAGCTCCGAAGCTTCGGCATCGCGGGCCAGCGGCACCGCCCGCCCCGGTTCGACGCGCGTGACCGGCCGCGCCGCCTGCGCCAGATCGAGCGAAAAGGTCGCGCCGCAGCCGGAGGCCGAGCGCAGCGAGAGCGGATGGCCCAAAAGCGCCGCCGCCCGTTCGACGATGGCCAGCCCCAGCCCCATCCCCTCGGAGGCCGAGGCATGGGCGTCGATGCGCTGGAATTCGCGAAAGATCAGGTCCTGATGTTCCTCGGCGATGCCTTGGCCCGAATCGCGCACCTCGACCCGCCAGAGCCCGCCGCGTCGGCGTGCCGCCACCAGAACCGAGCCCCGCGCGGTGTAGCGGATCGCATTCGAGATCAGGTTCTGCAGGATCCGGCGCAGATAGGCGCGGTCGGAAAACACCACCGCTTCGGTCGGGCGCACCCGCAGCCGCAAGCCCTTGAGCGCCGCCGCCGGGGCGAATTCATCGGCCAGCTGCCGGAATACCGGCCCGAGCGGCACGGCCGAAGGGTCGATCGCCGCCCGCCCCGATTCGAGCCGCGAGATATCCAGAAGCGCGCCCAGAATCCCCTCGACCGACAACAGCGCGTTCTGCGCCTTCTCCAGCGTCCGCCGGGCCGGTGCGGTCAGCGCGTCATCGCCAAGGCTGGCCAGATAAAGCTTGGCCGCCGAAAGCGGCTGCAACAGGTCATGACTTGCCGCCGCCACGAAGCGCGCCCGCGACGCATTCGCCCGCTCGGCACTGGCCAGCGCATCTTCCAGTTCGCAGGTGCGCTCGGTCACCCGCGCCTCCAGCGTCTCGTTCGCCCGGCTCAACTCGGCAAGCGTCGAGCGGACCTCGGTGATGTCCTCCAGAGACACCACGAAGCCGCCATCGGGCAATTCTTGCGCGAAGATCTCGTAGACCTGCCCGCCGTCGCGGGTGACCTCGATCTGAAAGGTCTCGAGCCTGCGCGCGCGCCGCACCCAATCCGACAATTGCCGCGCCGAATGGCCGCCCGGAAAGATGAACTGGCCCCGCACCTGTTCCAGAAGCGCGTCGAAATGCATCCCCCGCCACAGCCGGTTGCGCGGCAGGGTCAGAAATTCCGCCAGACGCTCGTTCCAGACCAGCAGATGCAGCCGCACGTCAAACAGACAGACGCCGATCTTCAGATGTTCGAGCGTGGGCCGCAGCACCGCGGCCTGATCGTCCAGCCGTCGCCCGCGGGCCTCGCGTTCGCGGCGGATGAAATCGGTCACCTCGGTCTGCAGGATCACCGTGCCGCCCTCGCGGGTGCGATGTTCGGACACCTGCACCCAGCGATCCTCGCCCATCTGCTGGGTCAGGATGAAATGGTGCTGCTGATGCCGCATCAGCCGCATCCGCACCCAGTCGTTCCGCGTCATCCCGTCGGGCATGCCCAGATGGCGGGACCCGGCGGCGATCTCGACATACCGGGTGAAGGTCAGCCCCGGTTTCATCTGCGCGCGGATGTCGGGCAACAGCGCGTTGAAGCGCGAATTGCACATCACCAGCACGTCATTCGCATCGAACAGCGCGAATCCCTCCTGCACCGTCTCGATCGCCGAGGCGAGGTTGAGCCGCGCCGCCTCGGTCTCGCGATGCGCCTCGGCCAGCCGCGCATTCGAGGCATTGAGCAGATCGAGCGCCCGTTCCAGATCGCGGGTGCGGTCGCGGACCTGTTCTTCCAGCATCGCGGCGCGTTCGAACTGCACCCAGGCGGCGCCGCGATCCTTCGGGGTTTCCTCGGCATGGCGGATCAGCGCGCCGACGATGGTCAGAAGCTTCTCGGTCTGCCGCTCGGGCGGATCGCGGGGATCGACCAGCGCCTGCGCCGCCTGCAGGTCCTCGGGGCTCATCGGCGCGCCTCGGGCGGGTAAAAGGCCAGCCCGGTCAGGGTCTGGTTCACATGCATCGCCCCCACCTGCTCGCCATAGGTCGACAGCCCCCAGACCCCGTGCTGCATCAGCAGCTCGGACATTTCGCGGCCCAGCTGGCGCCCCTCGGCCTCAAGGCGGCGAAAGAAACAGTCAAAGGCCAGGATCACCGCAGGACGCCCGCCCGCGCACAGGCCCGCCAGCTCCGCGCGCAGATGCGCCACCATGTCGACCGGCTCGGCCAGCGTCAGCACCAGCCCCTCGTCGATCGCGGCAAAGAAGGTCAGCCCGCCATCGGGCGCCACCTGCTGGATCGAGCGCACATGATGCCGCCCGCCCGCCCGCACCAGAAGCGGATGCGCGGCAAACAGGAACGGCGTCAGCTGCTCGGGCAGCCGCCCCAGCGCACGGGCATATTCCCGCGCCGCCGGTTCGTCGTTGATCCGCTCCACCAGCCTGCGCGAGGGATCGGCGCGCGTCACCACCATCCGCCGCGCCGTCGGGCGCTGATGCGCAAAGCTGAACGGCCGCAATTCCCAGGCCGAGCGGATCAGCGTCAGCACCGCCGCATTCTCGCGCAGCTGGCCGCGGGCAAAGACCGGGGCCGTCCGGAACCGCGCCCCGTCCCCCGCCGAGCCGCCGACGACCGGCACCGCGCCCAAGCCACCCGAAAGCGCCGCCACCAGCGCATCCTCCTGCCCCGAAAGCCCGTCGATCAGCAGCACCGCCGCCTCGTGGGGCCAGTCCGGCGCGCGCCGCCCCAAAGCCTGCCGCGCCCGCAGGGCCTCGGCAATCAGCGTCCGCGGATCCAGCGCATCCAGCCGCTCGATCACCAGCTGCTCGACCTCGAACCCGGCGGCGGGCAGGGCAAAGGCGACGATCTGGCCGCTGTCATAGCCGCGCCCGGTGATCTCGCCCGAGGTGGAACAGCCGCAGACCCGCGCCGCGCCGAAGACTGCGGGGGCCGCGGCGGCCAGCGCCGCCAGATCGGCCTCGGGGCTGGCAAACAGGAAGACCTGCGCGAAAGGCCCGGGGCCGAGCGCCCGCGCCAGACGCGGCAAGGGATCGGGCAGATCGGCAGAGACCGCCGCGCGCGCGGGCACGGCGGCGGCCGGCCCCCGCCAAAGCCCGCTGTCGGGGTGATCCATCGCAGCCTCCTCCTGCCGCTTTGGCATTTCAACTTCCGCGCGCATCCTAGGGCTTGCGCCAGCCTTCCGGCAAGGGCGCATTGATCTGCGCCTCGCGCGCCAAAAGCACGGCCTGGGTGCGCGAATAGACGCCCAGCTTGCGCATGATCGCCGTCACATGCGCCTTGACCGTGGTTTCGGCGATCGACAGGTCATAGGCGATCTGCTTGTTCATCTTGCCCGCGCAGATCTGTTCGAGGATGTTCGCCTGCTGCCGCGTCAGCAGGCTGAGGCGGCGAATGGCCTCGTCCTGCGGGCTCATGCCGTCGCCGGTGGCAAGGCTGTCGCCGGTCGATTCCGGCACGAAGATTTCGCCGCGCGCGATGGCGGCAAAGGCGGCGCGGAACAATTCCCGGCGCGAATGTTTCGGCACGAAGCCCGCCGCCCCCGCCGAGATCGCGGCGCGGATCACCCGCGGATCGTCGATCGAGGACACCACCACGATCGGCATGTCTGGCGCCGCCTGGCGCAGCCGCATCAGCCCGTCCAGCCCGTTCACATCGGGCAGGTTCAGATCCAGCACCAGCACGTCGGCCGGTGCCCCCTCGGCGGTCTCGACCCGGATCAGCGCGGTTTCCAGACTGTCGGCGCTGGCGATCTCCTCGATCCCGGCCACCGCCTGCAGCGTCATCGCCAGCGCGTCACAAAACAGCGGGTGGTCATCGACGATCAGCGCCGAGCGGAAATCGGTGCGCGGGCTGGCGGCGGCGGCGGGTTCCGGGGTCATCGGGCCTGTCCTGTCTCTCTCCGCCCCCTGGGCGATAAGTGTCTCTCCACCCTAACAATCATAGCGCCGCCCCCGTATTGTCCAATGGTCGCATTGGCCCGGCGCAGGCAAAAGGCGCCCAGGGTCCCCCGGACGCCCGCTGCCGTGATGGCGCCCTCAGTTGACCGAGGCGAGCTGTTTCGGCAGCCGGAAGGTCCAGACCGTGCCGCCCTGGTTCAGATAATTGACGCGCTTGGCCACCTCGCCGCCCCAAAGCGGCACCGCGCCGCCCCAGCCCGAGATGATCGAGACATATTGCTCGCCGTCCTGTTCCCAGGTGATCGGCTGGCCGACGATGCCCGAGCCGGTCTGGAACGACCACAGCTTTTCGCCGGTCTCGGCGTCCAGCGCCAGGAACTCGCCCTCGGGGTTGCCGGTGAAGACCAGCTTGCCCGCGGTGGTCATCACGCCGCCCCACAGCGGCGCGTCATTCTTGTATTCCCATTTCACCGCGCCCGTATTCGGGTCGATCGCCTTGAGCGAGCCGATGTAATCCTCGAACAAGGGCTTGATCGTGAAGCCCGCGCCCAAGTAAGCCGCGCCCTTCTTGTAGGTGATCGGCTCGTTCCAGATGTCCATCCCCCATTCGTTCGAGGGGACGTAGAAGAGCCCCGTGGTCTGGCTGTAGGCCATCGGCATCCAGTTCTTGCCGCCCAGGAAGCTCGGCACGGCAAAGATCTGCTGGCCCTTGCCGCCCTCGGCCGCGGCATCGGGGGCGCCGGGGCGGTTGTCCTCGTTGTAGATCGGCCGGCCATCCGGACCGATGCCCTTGGCCCAGGTGATGTTCTTCACGAAGGGCCAGGCGTTGACGAATTTGCCGTCCGCGCGGTTGAGCACATAAAAGAAGCCGTTGCGGTCGGCGGTGGCAAAGCGCTTGTTGCCGTCCTTGTCGACGAAGCCCACGACCTCGTTCACGCCGTCGAAATCCCAGCCCTCGCGCGGGGTGGTCTGGAAGTGCCACTTGATCTCGCCCGTCGCCGGGTCGATCCCCACGCGCGAGGCGGCGTAAAGGTTGTCGCCCTTGTTGCCCTCGACCGGCTTGCCCGCGTTGCGCAGATGGCTGTTCCAGGGCGCGGGGTTGCCCGCGCCGAAGATCAGCGTGTCGGTCTCGGCATCATAGCTGCCGCCAAGCCAGGTTGCCCCGCCGCCGGTCTTCCACAGATCGCCCGGCCAGGTCGCGTTCAGCGTGCCCGTCATCGTCGAGGGCTTGCCGTTCAGCGTGCCGATATGCCCCTCGATCATCGGCCGGGTCCAGACGAGTTCGCCGGTTTCGGCATTGCGCGCCTGCACCTCGCCGACGATGCCGAATTCGCCGCCCGAATTGCCGGTGATGACGAGCCCGTTCACGATCAGGGGCGCGGCGGTATAGCTGTAGCCTTCCTTGTAATCGGCAATCTTCTTGTTCCACTTGACGTCGCCGGTCTTGCGATCCAGCGCGACGATGCGGGCGTCGAGCGTGCCGAAATAGACGTTGTCGCCATAGATCGCGGCGCCGCGGTTGATCACGTCGCAGCAGGGCAGGATGCCCTCGGGCAGGCGGGCGTCGTATTGCCAGAGCTCCTTGCCGCTGTGGATGTCGATCGCGTAAAGCCGCGAATAGGACCCGGTGATGTACATGACGCCGTCATAGACGATCGGCTGGCTTTCCTGGCCGCGCTGCTTCTCGCCGCCCAGGCTGAAGGCCCAGGCGGGCATCAGGTTCTTGACGTTGTCGCGGTTGAGCGTAGCAAGCGGGCTGAACCGCTGCAGATCGCGCCCCATGCCGTTCGTCACCACGTCGCCCGCGGTCTGCTGGTCGTTGCGCAGATCCTCCTCGGTCACGCCGCCCGCCTGCGCGGTGCCGAAACATGTCAGGGCCACCACCGCGGCCAGAACGAAACGGTTCATCTGTCTTATTCCTCCCTGTTGTCCGATCACGCCCCGCACAGGTCTGATCACGGCTTCGCGAAGTATCGGCGGGGGCGGCAGCGGCGGGTATTGTCCATTGGTCTTACGACCCCTGCAGAGCGGCCTGTTTCGGGCGGAGAAGGAAAGGCATCGCCTTTCCCCGCCCGTTTCGACCGGGGGGGGGGCGGAGAACCGCATCGGCGAGGCACAGCAGAGGCCGACGCCCGTCCCGGCGGGCGAGAAGCGCCCGCCATGGGCGGGGCGGGCGCTGGCCGAGAGCCTTTGGGCCCCCGGCGGTCGCGGGGCGGATGATGCGCAGGGCCTCGGCGATGGCCTCGGCCAGATCCGCGCCGCCCGCCCCTCAGGGCTTCAGACTGGCCAGATATTCGACGATGAAATCCTGCACCGTCGGATCGGTGATGCCGACATGGCGCATCTTCGTGCCGGGAACAAGCTGGTCATTCGCCTCGATCCAGGCGCGGATCGCGCCCTTGGTCCAGACGAAGCCCGCCGCCTGCAACGCCTTCGAATAGGGATAGCCGGGGAACGACCCGGCGCGGCGCCCGACGACGCCTTCCAGCAACGGGCCATAGCTCGCCTTGTCGGCCTCGACCGAATGGCAGCGGTGGCAGTTGGCGTCAAAGAACTGCCGCCCGGCGTCGATCTTGATGCGCTCGGTCGGGTCCGCCTGCGCGCCAGAGGCAAGGGCCGCGGCCAGCACGGCGGCAAGGATGAAACGTTTTCTCATGGCCAATTCTCCTGATCATTCGGCGCCAGTCTATTCCGCTTGCCGCAGCCTCGGTTGATCCGCATCAAACGCGCCATTGGACTTTGGTCGCAGGGCACGGCGAAACCGGCGCCTCAGCCCTGCGGCAGGTACCGCGCCTCGTCGGCATCGGGGGTGACTTCGCGCCAGTCGTAGCCCGCGCGCTGCAGCCGTTGCGCATCGCCCAGACCCGCCGCGGCGGCCCGATCGACGAACTGCCGCCCCGCCGCCGGGTCGCGCGCAACGCCGCGCCCGCGCAAAAGATCCAGACCGCGGTTGAACAACCCGACCGGATCGCCCGCCGCGGCGGCCTGCCGGTTCCACTCGGCCGCCGCCGCCGGGTCTTCGGGGCCGCCCAGCCCGTTGTCGTCGAGCTGACTCATCCAGGTCATCGCCCCGGTCCAGCCACGTTCGGCGCAAAGGCCAAAGACCGCGCGCGCCGCGCTATGATCGCCCGATTTCGTCAGGAAATACCCGCTCGCGCAATGGGTCATCGAGGTCTCGCCCCGCCCGACATCGCGCAACACCCGCTCAAGGCTCATCTCGGGCGGGTTCAGATCGCCCTGCCCCGCCTCCTCGCCCCGAACCGGCGCAGCCAGCGCCAGCATCAGCCCGGCGCACAGAAGCATCTTTCGCATCATCACCTCCGGGCTTTTGCGCAGGCTAGCACGCGGCCCGATGCGCCCGCCTTAGACCTTGGTCGTATTGCGCCCGCGCGCCGGGGCGGGAAGCCTGAGACCCGGGGGGAAACCATGAAAAACCTTGTCCTATCCGCAGCCTTGATGCTGGCCTGCACGCCGCTTGCTGCCGAGACGGTCCGGCTGGACTGGCTGGAACGGCAGCTGACGCCGCCGCCGGTGCTGTCGAACCTGACCGGCGATCCGGCCGATCTGGGCCTTGCAGGGGCGCGGCTCAGCCTGGCCGATATCGCGACGACGGGAAAATTCCTCAAGATCGACTGGGCGTTGCACGAAACTGTTGTAGCCCCCGAGGAGGACTTTCTGGCCGCCGCGAAACGCGTTCTGGCCACGGGCGCCCGGGTGCTGATCGTGCGCGCGCCAGCCGCCGATCTGCTCGCGCTCGCCGATCTGCCAGAGGCCGCGGGGGCGCTGATCTTCAACACCGGCGCCCCCGAGCCGCGGCTGCGCAACGAGGACTGCCGGGCGAATGTGCTGCACACGCTGCCCTCGACCGCGATGCGCACCGATGCGCTGGCGCAGCAATTGCGGGCGAAACGCTGGCAAAGCCTTGCGCTGATCACCGGCCCGCAGCCCGAGGACCGCGCCTTTGCCGCGGCGCTGAAAACCAGCCTGGCGAAATTCGGCCTGACGCTTGCGGGCGAAAAGGACTGGCCGCTCACTGCCGACATGCGCCGGTCCGGCGCGGCCGAGGTGCCGCTCTTCACGCAAGATCTGCCCGAACATGACCTGCTGCTTGTGGCCGACGAACGCGGCGATTTCGCCCGCTACATCCCCTTCAACACCTGGTTGCCGCGCCCCGTCGCGGGCTCCGAGGGGCTGAGTGCGAAAGGCTGGACCGAGGTGGTCGAAGACTACGGCGCAGCACAGCTGCAAGTGCGCTTTCGCCAGACCGCAAGCCGCCCGATGCAGGACGCGGATTTCTCGGCCTGGGCCGCCATCGCCGCGATTTCGGATGCGCGCACCCGCACAGGGACCGCCGATCCCGCGGACCTGCGCAGCTTCCTGCTTTCGGACAAGGCGCGGATCGCCGCCTTCCTCGGCCAGCCGGTCAGCTTCCGCCCCTGGGACGGGCAGATGCGCCAGCCGATGCCGCTGGTGACCGAGCGCGCCGTGGTGGCGATGGCCCCGCTGGAAGGCTTCCTGCACCAGACGAACGAACTTGACACGCTGGGCACCGACCGCCCCGAAACCCTGTGCAAAGCCTTCGGAGCCAATCTATGATCCGCGCCCTTTTGCTGACCACCTTGCTCGCCACGCCCGCGATGGCCGATGAAATCTGGGTGACGAACGAATCCGACGACACGGTGAGCGTGATCGACGTGGCGACGCTGGCCGTCAAGGCCACCTACCCCACCGGCGAACGCCCGCGCGGCATCACCTTTTCGCGCGATTTCAAGCGGCTTTACATCTGCGCCTCGGACAGCGACGCGGTGCAGGTGATGGACCCGGACACCGGGGCGATCCTGCATGACCTGCCCTCGGGCGAGGACCCCGAGCAATTCGTGCTCGCCCCCGATGACCGGCTTTTGTACATCGCGAACGAGGATGACGCGATCACCACCGTCGTCGACACGCAAAGCCGCTCTGTGGTGGCGCAGATCGATGTCGGCGTCGAGCCCGAGGGGATGGGGATTTCCCCCGACGGCAAGCTGCAGGTGACGACCTCGGAAACCACCAACATGGCGCATTGGATCGACACGGCGACGCATCGGATCGTCGCGAACACGCTGGTCGACAGCCGCCCGCGGCACGCCGAATTTTCTCCCGATGGCGCGGAACTTTGGGTCAGTTCCGAAATCGGCGGCACGGTGACGGTGTTCGATGCCGCAACACAGACCGAGAAGGGCAAGATTTCCTTTGAAATTCCGGGCGTGCGGGCGGAAAAGCTGCAACCCGTGGGGATGAGGTTCTCGCCCGATGCCGCCCGGGTTTTCGTGGCGCTCGGCCCCGCCAACCATCTGGCCGTGGTCGATGCCAAGACCCTGCAGGTCGAGCGCTACATCATGGTCGGCCGCCGCGTCTGGCACATGGCGCTTTCGCCCGATCAGACCCGGCTTTTCACCACGAACGGGGTTTCAGGCGATGTGACGGTGATCGACCTCGCCACGCTAGAGCCCCTTGCCACGATCAAGGTCGGCCGCTTCCCCTGGGGGGCCGCCGCCCGCCCCACCCCGCAATAGGAGTTCCCATGCGCCTTTTCCCGCTGCTGCTCGCCCTTGCCTTGGCCACCCCGGCCTTGGCCGAAGATGATGACGCCCCCGCAGGCCTTCTGGCGGGGCCGAACAAACAGACCCTGCCCGAGGTGATGCTTTCGGTCGGCGAGCCCTTGGGCGGGCCCTGGGCGCTGAAATCGGGCCGCTATTACGAGGTCGAGATCACCGCCGACGGCTCGGGCGAGATCGGGCTTTCGGGCGGCGATTTCTTCCGCGCGATCTGGGTCGACGAGGTGGTGATCGAGGGGCTGGAAATCCGCCCGATGGGGCTGCATTCGATCGAATTCGATCAGGCGGGCACGATGGAAATCGGCTTCGTCGCGGTGAAGCCCGGGTCTTATGTGCTTGAAATCCCGGGGGCAAAAGGGTCCGATCAGCGTCTGGCGATCACCATTGACTGAGCCCGCCCTTGCCGTCGCGGGGCTGAGCCATCGCTGGGGCGCGAAGACCGCGCTTGACGCCGTCAGCTTCACCCTGCCCGCGGGGCGCTTTTGCGCGCTTCTGGGCCCGAACGGGGCGGGCAAATCAACCTTGATGGCGGTCTTGACCGGGCTGATCCGGCCGCGCCCCGGCGTGGTGAGCGTCGCGGGGGTGGACATGGGCCGCGCCCCGCGCGCGGCGTTGGCCGGGATCGGGGTGGTGTTCCAGCAGCCCACGCAGGATCTGGACCGGACGGTGGCGGCGAACCTGCGCTATTTCGCGGCGCTGCAGGGGCTGACGCGCCCCGAGACCGAGGCCCGGATCGAGGAAGCCCTGACCCGGCTTGGCATGGCGGAACGGGCGGGGGAAAAAGTCGGCAGGCTCAATGGCGGGCACCGGCGGCGGATGGAGATTGCCCGCGCGCTGATCCACCGGCCGCGGCTTTTGCTGCTCGACGAGCCGACGGTGGGGCTGGATGCGCCCGCCCGCGCCGCGATCACCGCGCATGTGCATGATCTGGCCGCAACCGGCATCAGCGTGGTTTGGGCGACGCATCTGGTCGATGAATTGCGCGACAGCGACGACATGGTGCTGTTGCATCGCGGCCGCGTCGCCGCCGCGGGCGCGGTCGGCGGCTTGCGGGGCGCCACACCCCTGCCCGACTGGTTTCTGGCCCGGACCGGAGCCGTAGCATGAGGGCCGCCACTACCAGAGCCCTGCGCGCCGCAGGCGCCATCATGGCGCGCGAACTGGCCCGGTTCCTGAGCCAGCGAGAACGCTTTCTGGCGGCGCTGGTGCGCCCGCTGGTGTGGCTTTTCGTCTTTGCCGCGGGCTTTCGCGCCGCTTTGGGGATGTCGATCATTCCGCCCTATCGCACCTATATCACCTATGAAACCTATATCGCGCCGGGGCTGTGCGGGATGATCCTGCTGTTTTCCGCCATGCAAAGCGCGCTTTCGCTGGTCAATGACCGCGAAAGCGGCACGATGCGGCTGATGCTGACGGCGCCCTGGCCGCGCTGGTTCCTTCTGGGCACGAAGCTGCTGGCGGGGGCGCTGGTCGGGCTGGTGCAGGTGGCGGTCTTTCTGGGCGTGGGCTGGGCTTATGGCATCCATCTGCCGCCGCTCGGCTATCTGGCCGCCGTGCCCGCGCTGCTTCTTTCGGGGCTGATGCTGGGGTCGCTTGGCCTGCTTCTGTCCGCCCGGGTCCGGCAGCTGGAAAATTTCGCCGGGGTGATGAATTTCGTGATCTTCCCGATGTTCTTCCTGTCCTCGGCGCTTTACCCGATCTGGAAGATGCAGGAGGCCTCGCCCGCGCTGGCCTGGATCTGCCGTCTCAACCCCTTCACCCATGCGGTCGAGCTGATCCGGTTTTCGCTTTATCTGCAAGGCAATGCGCTGTCGCTGGCGGTGACGGCGGGGGCGACGGCGGTGTTCTTCGCGCTGGCGCTTTGGGGCTATGAACCGGCGCGGACACGGCGGCCGAAGGGGGAGTAGGCCCGGATCGGGCGGATCAGGAAAGGCATCGCCTTTCCCCGCCCGCCAGCGCCACGCCCGCGACAAGACCGCTTCCGCAAGCAATGTCAGAGGGCAGCGCCCGGCCCGGCGGGCGAGAAGCGCCCGCCATGGGCGGGGCGGGCGCTGCCCGAGGGCCTTTGGGCCCTGGGCGGTCTTGGGGCATCTGTTCCGCAGGGCCAAGGCGATGGCCTTGGCCAGATCGTCACCCCTCGCTCAGCCGCGCCGGACGGCCCGAGAGCCGCGCGCGGCGCGTGGCCAGCCGGTCCAACTCCAGCGCCGCATGCGAGGCCAGCACCACCGCCGGGCGCGTCTCGGCGATCAGATCCGCCGTCAGCTCGAGCAGTTCCTCGACCCGGCCCGCATCAAGCGACACGAAAGGCTCGTCCAGAATGAGCAGCTCGGGCCGCGCCGCAAAGGCCCGCGCCAGCCCCACCCGGCGCGCCTGACCCAGCGACAGCTGCCCCGGCCAATGCGCGCCATAGCCCGCCAGACCGACGCGGGAAAGCCAGGCCTCGGCGGTTGCCGCATCGACCCCGGTCGGCAGGATGATATTGTCCACCACCCGCCGCCAGGGCATCAGATTGGGCTCCTGAAACACCATCGCGCGGCGGCTTGGCCCCTGCAACGTGCCGCGAAACCGCGTGTCCACCCCGGCCAGGATGCGCAGCAGCGTCGATTTGCCAGAGCCGGAGGGCCCGGCAATCCCCAGCACCTCGCCCGGCTCGACCCGCAGGCGCAGCGCGCCCAGAATGACCGTCGCGCCAAAGCGCTTTTCCGTCAGATCAAGCGCGATCATTCCCGTCTCCAGCGGTTCGCCCGCCCCGAAAGCGGCGCCAGGATCAGCCATTCGACGGCCAGCATCACGCAGACGAAAGCCGCCGCCCAGGCGAGCACCCCGGCAATGTCGAACATCTGGAAATTCAGATGGATGCGAAAGCCGATCCCGTTCGAGCGGCCCAGAAATTCGACCACCAGCACGACCTTCCAGATCAGCGAAAGCCCCGCCCGCGCCGCGGCGATCAGATGCGGCATCAGCTGCGGGATCAGGATATGGCGGTGCCGCGCGACAAATCCCATGCCGAAGACACGGGCCATTTCCGACAGCGCCGGGTCCCGCGCCCGCACGCCCTCGCGCAGGATCACCGCCACCAGCGGCACCTTGTTCAAGGCGACGGCGGTGATCGCCGCGGTCTCGTTCAGCCCGATCCAGAGGTAACACAGCACGATCAGCACCAGCGCCGGGATGTTGTTCCAGATCGTCAGCCAGGGGTCGAACCAGTCGTTCACCCGCCGCGACAGGCCCAGCACGATGCCCAGCACCGTCCCCGCCAGCATCGCCAGAGCGAAGGACGCCCCCACCCGCGCCAGCGTCGCGCCCAGATCGGGCAGCATCCGCCCCGAGACCAGCCCCTCGGCCAGCTGCGGCAGCACCTGCTGCGGCCCGGGCGCATGGGACGGATCGCCCAGCACCGCCGCGATCGCCGCCCAAAGCAGCAGCGCCGCCAGGATCGAAACCGCCGTGCGCCCGACCGCGCGCCATTCCCGCCCGCCCGGCATGGCAGAAGGGGCGATGATCGCCCCCCCCGCGACGGGTTGCGGCTTGCGCGCCATGCTGACCATCAGTTCGCCAGGAATGTGCCCGGGGGCAGATCCCGGACCGGGCCCAGAAGCTCCTCGCCGCCGATCCCGGCCATCAGCTTCAGCATCTTGTCGGCCGCGGCCGCATCGACCGGCGCATCGGTCGGGATGCCCGCCCGATAGCCCGCCACCAGCGCCAGATATTGCGCATCGGATGTCGCATTCATGATCGCGCGCAGCCGGGCAAAGGCCGCGTCATCGCTGGCCAGAAGCGCCTTGGCCGCCTTTGAAGCCGCGCGCAGACCGGCCACCGCGGCGGGCTTGTCCTGCGCGAGCTGCTCCGAGAAGACATAGCCCAGAAGCGGCGTTTCCGGGTCCAGCCCCAGCGCCGTCGCCGCGTCCGCGGTCGAGACCAGCGTCTCCATCCCCCGCGCCTGCATCTTGGCGCCGAAATGCCAGAAGTTGATCGCCGCATCGACCTCGCCCGAAAGCGCGGCCTCCATGATCAAGGGCGGCGCGCCGAAGACCTGCTCGGTCTCCTTCGCCAGATCCATGCCGTATTTCTGGCGCGCATAGGCGCGCAGGATCAGCCAGCTCTTGTCCAGCGGCCCGCCCGCGATGCCGATCTTTTTCCCTTTCAGATCCGTCAGATCGACGATCCCCGCTTGCGGCCTGACCAAAAGCCCGCCGACCGCGCGCGAATAGGGGATGAAGGTGAAATCCCTGCCCGCGGCGCGCATCCGCGCGACCCAGAACCAGTCGGTCACGATCGCCTCGGCCGCGCCCCCCTGCAACGCCACCTCGGCCGCGGGGTTGCCCGCGACGGCCAGCACCTGCAGCCGGAACCCGTTCGCGGTGTCCAGACCGTAATGCCGGATCGTGTCGAGTTCCCAGCTCACCGTGCCGCCTTCCAGCGCCGCCACGGTCAGCACCGGCAGATCCTGCGCCCGCGCGGGGGCGGCCCCGGCCAGCATCGCCGCAAGGCCCGAGGCCAGCGCGGCCCGGCGCGTCATTCTGATCATCGTCTCCTCCCTCATTCGGTGCGCAAAGGCTAACCGCGCCCCCCCGGCCTTCCTATTAGACCAATGGCCAATACGCCCCCGACCGCGGCTGGGGCAGGATCGCGGCAGACCCCGCCCCCCCCGACCAAGGTCGAATGGCCGCGGACAGGCCCGCGCCGTTACCACCTTGGCAGCACCGATCGTTAGGGAGAGAGAGATGCTCGACGTCCGCAACCGCCGTTTCCTTGCGGCCCTGCTGCTGGCCGGTCTTCCGGGGCCGCTTCTGGCGCATGGCGATGTGGCGCCGCAGCCGGTGAACACCGATGCCCTGCCCGAGGTGGGCGAGGAATGGCTGACCGAAAACCCCTATCGCGCCGACACGGCGGGCGAGGAGGTCTGGAAGGCGGCGGTGAAGATCGGCGATTCCGGCTTCAACCAGAATTGCGCGCGCTGCCATGGGCTGGGCGCGGTTTCGGGGGGGCTGGCGCCGGATCTGCGCTTTCTCGAGGCCGAGGAATATGGCGATGAATGGTTCGCCGAGCGGTTCCAGCACGGCTACACCCAGGACGGCACGACGAAGATGCCCGCCTTTGGCCCGGTGCTGGGGCAAAAGGCGGGCTGGGCGATCCGCACCTATATCGAGACCCGGCCCGAGGACGGGGCGCTTGACAGCCACACTGACCGGCTGCGGGCGATCGTCGCCGATCTGGAGGCGGGCACGGCGGATGGCGTGGCGGTCAAGGAAGAGCTGCAACAGATCAATTCCGGGGTGAAGACCTTTTCCGGGGCGCCGGTGGCCGACAGCACGGTCAGCCGCGCCGCCGAGGTGCTGAGCGCGGACAAGGCCAGTTTCAAGCACGCGGCCGAGTTGCTGACGCTGGGCCTGTCGGCGGCGAAATGACCCTGTCGGCGCGGATCTGGACCCTGGTTTTGCTCTGCGGGCTTGCCGCTCTGGCGCCGCTGGCTGCGCTGGCCGCCTGCGAGGGGCTGCCCCCCGAACAGAAGCTGCAAAACAGCCCCGCGCAGGACATCGGCCGCAGCCTGGACCGCATCCGCGAGGACGGCTGGATCGAGGTGGCGCTGTATGAGAACTACAAGCCCTGGTCCTGGGCGGAGGGCGGTCGGCCGCAGGGCATCGATGTCGAGATCGCCCGGCTGATCGCCGCCGATCTGGGGGTGGTGGCGCGGATCCGGCTGGTGCAACCGGGCGAGACGCTCGATGCCGATCTGCTGAACTATGTCTATCGCGGCGCGGCGGTGGGCGGGCATGTCTCTGATCTCATGGGCCATGTGCCCTATGACGTCGATTACGCGTGCCGCTTCGATCAGGTCGTCTTCACCGGCCAATATGCGACCGAGCGGCTGGCGATCGCCTATGACAAGGCCAGCTATCCGGACAAAGCGCCGGTGCCTGCGGTGTTTCGCTACGATCCGGTGGGGGTCGAGAATGACTCGCTTTCGGATTTCTTCCTGACCTCGCTGGCGCATGGGGCGGCGGCGGACAAGGTGCATCGCTACAGAACCACGGGCGCGGCGATGGCGGGGCTTGCGGCACATCAGGTCAGCGCGGCGATGGGGCCGCGCGCCGAGCTTGAGGCCCATCTTGCCCCCGGCATCGGGGTGCACACGCCGCCGCTGCTGGGGCTCGCACGGCCCAGCTGGACGCTGGGGCTGGCGCTGTCCTTTCAGCATCGCGACCTTGGCTATGCGGTCGACGATGCGATCGCCGCGGCGCTGGCCGATGGCCGGATCGCGCAGATCTTCGCCGATCACAGGATCAGCTTCGAGGCGCCGGCGCGTTAGACCAGCGTCTCGAAATTGCCCTGAAAATCCACCGCCGTCACCGCGCGCAGCCGCAGCCTTTGCGCCGCCGCGATGATCTCGTCGCGCTGCATCAGCACGAAGGCCGTCGAGGCGGCATCGCAGAGCGTGGCACTGGCGCCCGCCACCGTCACCGTCGAGAAGCGCGGAATTTGTCCATGCGGGCCAAGGATATGGCTGCCGCCCGGAAAGGCCATCGCGGCGGGCGAGGATGTCGCCATCGCCCCGTCCGTCAGCATCCGCGTTGCCACCAGCCCGGCTTCGGGGTCTGCGATGCCCAGCCGGAACGGCCCGCCCAGGGCGCGATACTCGCCCATGTCGATCAGACAGTCGCCCAGTCCCGCCCGGGCACAGATCCCGGCCACCGCATCGGCGCCATGGCCCTGCGCGATGCCGTTCAGCGTCAGCGCCTGCCCGCGCGCAAGCACGATGTCCCGCCCGATCTGCACCCGATGCAGGCCGATTGCCGCGCGCGGCAACAGCGGATCGCGGCCCTCGGCCAGCGCAAGCCAAAGCGGCTGCACCGTCGGATCGAACGCCCCGCGCGTCAGGTCATGCACGCGCCGGGCCACCGCCAGCACGGACCGCATCCGGTCCGAGCCCGAAGCGCGGCCGGTCGCATTCAGCCGGGTCAATTCGCTGTCGGCGTAAAGCGAAAACGTCGCCTCGATCGCGGCGATCTCGGCGTGGATCTCGGCCAGCGGCAGGGCGCCGGGCGCGGTGATCCGCAGATCGGCGCCAAAGGCCCGGCCCGTCCAGGTCTCGGCCCGCGCGCCTTGGGCGATCAGCGCCGCCCCCGCCACGATCTGCAGAAACCGCCGCCGCTTCATGCCCGAGCCTTTCGTTTCGCCGCGAGCACCAGGGGCACGCAGCGGCTTTTGTCGTCATGGATCGCAACGCAGTCAAGACACTGGAAACACTCTGAATAGCGGATCTCGCCGGTGCGCTTGATCGCGCCATAGGCGCAGCGCACGCGGCACAGCTGGCAGGGTTTGCCGCAGTCCGCACGCCGCGGGATGAAGGCGCGCAGCCGCATCAGCCCCCCAAGCCGCATCACCGCGCCCAAGGGGCAGAGCGAGCGGCAAAAGCCCTTGAACCAGACCATCGACACCGCGATCCAGCCAATCGCCCAGATCAGATAGGGCCAGTTGCGGTCGAAATGCATCGTGATCGCGGTCTTGAAGGGCTCGATTTCCGCCGCCGCTTCCGCATGTTGGGGGGCAAGGAAGGCCACAGCGATAAGTCCAGTTGCAGCAATCGGACCAGTCCAGAGCAGCGCCCGGGCGAGGCTTGCGGGCGGCTCGATCTGCGGCAGGCGCAACAGCCGCCCGGCGTGATGGGCGAATTCCTGCACCGCGCCAAAGGGGCAAAGCCAGCCGCAAAAGAACCCCCGCCCCCAGAGCAGAAAGCCGATCCCCGCCGCCGCCCAGACCGCCAGCCCGAAAGGATCATAAAGCAGCACGTCAAGCCCGCCCGCAACCAGCCCGCGCGCGACGGCCATCACCGTGACGATGGAAAGCTGCCCCTGTCCCCAGAAGCCGACAAAGCCGATGACGACGGACAGGATGCCCAGCCGCACCGGGGTGAAGGCGCGCAGCCCCGCCAGCCGCGATTGCGCAAAAAGCGCCACCATCAACAGCGCCAGAAACCCGCCCAGCGCCCAAAGATCGGCGGCGCGATGGCGCAGCGCCACGTGAAAGGGGCTGAGCCGGTCGGGCGCGGCGGGACGCAGGAAAAACCGCTCGGGCGTCTGCAGCGTGAGCGGAAAATGCGCCGAGCCGACCTCGGCCTGAAACATCCCGTGTTCGCGCACGGCCTGCAGCCGCAGCTCCCACGGCCGGGTCGGATCGAAGCCCAGACGGCGGTCGAGCCGCACCACCATCTTCGTCGCCTCGCTCAACTCGGGCGGCAGAGCGGCGGCCAGTTCGGGCAGGATGTCGGCATCGCGCAAGACCAGCGGCAGGCCGTCCTGCACCGCCGTCAGCCGGTCGGGCGCGGTGTTGCGCACGAAGGCGTCGGAGACCAGCCCATGCTGCCCCGCCTCGATCAGCAGGATCAATTCGTCATCGGGGGCGCGGGCGGTGAAGCGGGCGATCTCGGCCAAAGTCTCGGGGGCCAGCACCGCCCGGGCCAGCGCGGGCGGGCCAAGGTCGATCGCGTAAAGGTCGATGAAAGGCGCGTCAGGGTCGGTGCCCGCGCCGTCCTGCGCCCATTTCGTGCCCGCAAAGGCCGCGTCAAGCTGCGCCCCGGTCACCTGCAACCGGCCAACAAGCCCCTGATCCAGAAGATCTTTCCACGACAGGGCCTCGTCATGCGCAAGATCTGGCCTTGGCGCGGGGCCTGCCGCCACGCCCTGCATCTTGTCGCGCGCGACCGCCAGCGTCGCCGCCAGGATCGAGTCATGCGCGATCCGCACCGAGGCCGTCGCCTTCGTCACCCCATCAAGATAGACATTGTCCGAGGCCGTGCCCCCCGCGCCATAGGGCGTGCCGACGACCAGCGGCTCGGTGATCGCATGGCCGCGATATTGTTCCAGAAAAGCCCGGAACGGCGCCTCGCCCAGACCCGACACGAAGATCGGCTCGTTTTGCCGCAGCAGCCGCACGTCGATGAACCGCCCCTCGCGGTCAAGCAGGACAAGCAGGTCGACGGGCGCGCCGGAAAACCCGGGCAAGGGCGCCAGGGGTTCGGTTTCAAAGACAAATCCCGCCTCGCCCCCGCCCGAATTCAAAAGCGTCCAGACGCCCTTGTCATTCACCGGCTCCCCCAGTTCATAGGGCGCCAGGATCAGCGCGGAAAGCGCATCGCGCGTCAGCACCTCCGCGCAAAGCGGGGTCGCGAAGGCCAGCCAAAGAAGCAGGAACCGGATCATGTCGCAACTGTGCTTGAGCCGGGACAGGCTGCCTATTCGACCTTGGTGCAAGACGCGCGGCGCCCAATTTTCAGGCAGTTGCCCGGAAAACGCCGCCCGCCCCGCGGCCGGGGCCGGTTTCCCATGGCATCCTCCGCCCGGCTTCCTACAGTCGGGGCAACACGGGGGGAAGACCATGGCGATCCACGCATCCATCCATCACCTGACGCATTATGTCTACGACCGGCCGGTGACGTTGGGGCCGCAGATCATCCGGCTGCGCCCCGCCCCACACTCTCGCACGCGGGTGATTTCGCACAGCCTCAAGGTTTCGCCCGGCGACCATTTCGTGAACCACCAGCAGGACCCCTATGGCAACTGGCTGGCCCGCTTCGTCTTTCCCGAGCCGGTGACCGAGTTCAAGATCGAGGTCGATCTGGTCGCCGACATGACGGTCTACAACCCGTTCGATTTCTTTTTGGAAGAAACCGCCGAGACCTGGCCCTTTGACTATCCCGAAGACCTGCGCGACGATCTCTCGATCTACCGCACGCCCGAGCCCGAGGGGCCGCGGCTGGCGCGGTTCATCGGCACGGTGGATTTCACCCAGACCCGCACCGTCGATTTTCTGGTGGCGCTGAACGCCCGTATCGCGCGGGAAATCCGCTACACGATCCGGATGGAGCCCGGGGTGCAGACGCCCGACGAGACGCTGGGGCTGGCCTCCGGCTCGTGCCGCGACAGCTCGTGGCTGCTGGTGCAGGTGGCTCGCCATCTGGGCTTTGCCGCCCGCTTCGTCTCGGGCTATCTGATCCAGCTTGCCCCCGATGTGAAGGCGCTCGATGGTCCTTCGGGGACCGAGGTCGATTTCACCGATCTGCACGCCTGGGTCGAGGTTTTCCTGCCCGGCGCGGGCTGGGTGGGGCTTGATCCGACCTCGGGGCTTTTGGCGGGGGAAAGCCATATCCCCTTGGCCGCGACGCCGCATTACCGCAATGCCGCGCCGATCGCCGGGGGCTTCACCGCCGCAGGCACGCCCGAGACGCGCTTTGCCTTTGACATGACGGTCAAGCGGGTGGCGGAACATCCGCGCATCACCAAGCCCTTTTCCGACGCCGCCTGGGAGCGGCTGAATGCGCTGGGCCACCGGGTCGATGACGCCTTGCGGGCGGGCGATGTGCGGCTGACCATGGGGGGGGAGCCGACCTTTGTTTCGGTCGATGATTTCGAGACGCCGGAATGGAACACCGAGGCCGTCGGGCCGCAAAAGCGCGCCTTGGCCGATGATCTGATCCGCCGCTTGCAGGCCCGCTTCGCGCCGGGGGGCTTTCTGCATTACGGGCAGGGCAAGTGGTATCCGGGCGAGAGCCTGCCGCGCTGGACCTTTTCGCTGTACTGGCGCCAGGACGGCGCGCCGGTCTGGAAAAACCCCGATCTGATCGCGCGGGAAAATGCCGCCACGGGGGTCGGCCCCGCCGAGGCCGGGCGCTTCATGGAAAGCTTTGCCACGCACCTGGGCCTTGACCCGATCTTTGCCCAGCCCGCCTATGAGGACCCGGGCGAATGGATCCTGAAAGAGGCGAACCTGCCGCCGAATGTCAGCCCGGAAAACCCGAAGCTGAAGAACCCCGAGGACCGCGCCCGTTATGCCCGCGTCTTCAACCGCGGCCTGACTGAGCCCTCGGGCTTCGTACTGCCGATCCAGCCCTGGCAGGGCCGGGCCGAGGGGCGGCGCTGGCGCTCGGAACTGTGGAAGCCGCGGCGGGGGCATCTGTTCCTGGTGCCCGGCGACAGCCCGGTGGGGTTCCGCCTGCCGCTCGGCGCGCTGCCCCATGTGCCCCCCGAATCCTATCCCTATTCCTATCCCGCCGATCCGACCGTCGAGGTCGGGCCGCTGCCGGATTTCAGCGCCGCCATTGCGGAACGGCGCGCGAAGATCCAGGCCGAGAGCGACCGGCTTGCCGCCGAGGAAGCCCGTGAACAGGCGGCCTTCCTGCCTGCGGTCAGCCCCGAGCATCAGCAGAAATCGACCCGGACCGAGAGCGATCCGACCGAGCGGGGGGCGCTTTTGGCACAGGGCGCCGATCCGGCCACGGGCGCGGTGCGCACGGCGATTGCGATCGAGCCGCGCGACGGGCGGCTCTGTCTCTTCATGCCGCCCTGCGACACGCTGGAAGATTACCTTGACCTGATCGCCAGCGCCGAGGCGACGGCGGCCGAGCTGAACCTGCCCATCCATATCGAGGGCTATGCGCCGCCGCAGGATCCACGGCTCAACGTGATCCGCGTCGCCCCCGATCCCGGCGTGATCGAGGTGAACATCCACCCCGCGCACAGCTGGGAGGATTGCGTCGCCACGACCGAGGCGATCTATGCCGAGGCCCGGCTCTCGCGTCTTGGCGCCGACAAGTTCATGATCGACGGCCGCCACACCGGCACCGGCGGCGGCAACCATGTCGTCGTCGGCGGCGCGACGCCGAATGACAGCCCGTTCCTGCGCCGCCCCGATCTTCTGAAATCGCTGATCCTGATCTGGCAGCGCCACCCCTGCCTGTCTTACCTCTTCTCGGGACTGTTCATCGGGCCGACCTCTCAGGCGCCGCGGATCGACGAGGCGCGGCATGACACTTTGTATGAGCTGGAAATCGCGCTCGCCCAGATCGGTGATCCGGTCCATGGCGGCAACCTGCCGCCGCCCTGGCTGGTGGACCGGCTGCTGCGCAACATGCTGATCGATGTCACCGGCAACACCCATCGCGCCGAGATCTGCATCGACAAGCTCTATTCCCCCGATGGCCCCACCGGCCGTCTGGGTCTGGTCGAATTCCGCGGCTTCGAGATGCCGCCGCATCCGCGCATGTCCTTGGCGCAGCAATTGCTGATCCGGGCGCTGATCGCGCGCTGCTGGAACGCGCCCGTCACCGGCCGCCCCGTCCGCTGGGGCACGGTGCTGCATGATCGCTTCATGCTGCCGCATTACCTTTGGGAAGATCTGCTCGCCCTGCTCTCCGATCTGCGCGCGCATGGCTTTGACTTCGACCCGGTCTGGTTCGAGGCGCAATCGGAATTCCGCTTCCCCTTCTGCGGCCAGATCGAGGCCGAAGGGGTGCATCTGGAACTGCGCCAGGCGCTGGAACCCTGGCATGTGCTGGGCGAGACCGGGGCGATCGGCGGCACGGTGCGCTATACCGACAGCTCGGTCGAGCGGTTGCAGGTGAAGCTGACCTCGCTGCATCAGGACCGTTATACGGTGATGTGCAACCGCAGACCCGTCCCGATGACGCGCACGGGCACCGCGGGGACCTCGGTCGCAGGCGTCCGCTTCAAGGCCTGGCAACCGCCCGCGGCGCTGCATCCGACGCTGCCGGTGAACACGCCCTTGGTCTTCGACATCTACGACCGCTGGTCGGGCCGGGCTTTGGCGGGCTGCACCTATCACGTCGCCCATCCGGGCGGGCGCAGCTACGACACCTTCCCCATCAACGCCAACGAGGCCGAGGCGCGCAGGCTGGCGCGCTTCGAGCCGCATGGCCACAGCCCCGGCGCCTATGCCCCCGCCCCCGAGACGCCGCACCCGGAATTTCCGCTGACCCTTGACCTGCGCCGTCCCATCGGGCTTGAGTGAGGCTCAAGCCCCGGTGCCCCATGACCCAGACGCCCCCGCCCCACCCCGCGCATGACCTTTTCGCCAATTACCGGCTCTCGCCCGGGGTGGCGGATGAATTGTTCGACGCGCGGGGGCAGATGCGCCCGGTCTGGAAGCGCTTTGTCGAGCGCTTCGCCCGGCTGAGCCCGGCCGAGATCACCGCCCGGTTCGAACGCGCCGATCAATATCTGCGCGATGCAGGCGTCTTCTTCCGGCAATATTCGAACGATCCGCTGGCGGAACGGGAATGGCCGCTTTCGCATGTTCCGGTGATCCTGCATGAAACGGAATGGGAGACGATCTGCGCCGGGCTGCGGCAGCGCGCGGATCTGCTGGAAGCCGTCATGGCCGATCTTTACGGCCCCGGGCGGCTGGTGAGCGAGGGCCATCTGCCCGCGGAACTGATCGCCGGATCACGGCAATGGCTGCGCCCGATGGTCGGCATTGCCCCGCGCGGCGGCCATTTCCTGCATGTGCTGGCCTTTGAAATCGGCCGCGCCCCGGATGGGCGCTGGTTCGTGCTGGGCGACCGCACACAGGCGCCCTCGGGGGCGGGCTTTGCGCTGGAAAACCGCATGGCGACCGGGCGGATCTTTCCCGAACGCTTCCCGCGCGCCCATATCCACCGGCTGGCCGGGTTCTTCGGCACCTTCCGCGCCGCGCTGGAGCGGCTGGCGCAGGCGCCGGGCGGGCGCGAACGCGCCGCGGCGATCCTGACGCCCGGCCCCTCGAACGACACCTATTACGAACACACCTATATCGCCCGCTATCTGGGCCTGATGCTGCTCGAGGGCGAGGATCTGCTGGTGCAGGACGGCCAGGCGATGGTCCGCACGATCGAGGGGCCGCAGCCGCTTGGCGTGCTGTGGCGGCGCATCGACGCGGCCTTTGCCGATCCGGTGGAACTGGACGCCACGAGCCAGATCGGCACCCCGGGTCTGGTCGAGGCAATCCGCGCGGGCAATCTGGCGCTGGTGAATGCGCTTGGCTCGGGCGTGATGGAGATGCGGGCGATGATGGCCTTTCTGCCGCGCATCTGCGAGGTGCTGCGCGGCCAGCCGCTGAAGATCCCCAATATCGCCACCTGGTGGTGCGGCGGCGCCGAGGAACGCGCCTTCGTGCGCGACCATGCCGAGCGGATGATGATCGGCTCGGCCTATGCCTGCGATCTGCCCTTCGATCTGGGCGCGGCGACGGCGCTGGGCGGCACCCTGCGCGGCACGGCCCGGGCGTCGATTTCCGACTGGCTGGAGGCCGAGGGGCAGATGCTGGTCGGACAGGAGGCGGTGACGCTGTCCACCACCCCCGCCTGGGTCGAAAGCGGCACCGGCGCGAACCGGATCGAGCCGCGGCCGATGACGGTGCGGGTCTTTGCCGCCCGCGATGCGACCGGCAACTGGACCTTCATGAAGGGCGGCTATGCCCGCATCGGGCGATCTGGCGACACGACCGCGCTGGCGATGCAGCGCGGCGGGGCGGTGGCCGATGTCTGGGTCGTCGCCGACCGCCCGGTGCGGCAAGACAGCCTTTTGCCGCGGCCGGAAAAGGGCGTGCGCCGGGCCAGTCCCGGCATCCTGCCCGCGCGCTCGGCCGACAATCTGTACTGGCTGGGCCGCTATGTCGAACGCACCGAGGACGCGATCCGGCTCATTCGCGCCTATCACCTGCGCCTGGCCGCCACCGACAATGCCGAGGACGCGCGGCTGCGGCTTTTGCGCGGCTTCCTTGCGGGCTATGGCATCACCACGACCCAGCCGGTGCCCGGCGCGCTGATCGACCGGATCGAGGCCGCCCGCGGTTGCGCCGCCAAGGTCCGCGACCGGTTTTCGACCGACGGCTGGGCGGCGCTGGCGGACCTTGCCCGCACGGCAAGGTCGATGAGCCAGACCGCGAAACCGGGCGACGATGCCGCCCGCGCGATGTCGGTGCTGCTGCGCAAGATCACCGGCTTTTCCGGCCTCGTGCATGAAAACATGTATCGGTTTTCCGGCTGGACCTTTCTGTCCTTTGGCCGCGCGCTGGAACGCACCGATGCGCTGGCGGCGGTTCTGGCCACTTTCGCCGATGCCAAGGCGCCCTCGGGCTGTCTGGATATCGCGATCGAGGTGGCCGACAGCGTGATCACGCATCAGCGCCGCTACCGCATGGAACGCTCGCGCGAGACGGTGGTGGATCTGCTGGCGCTGGACGGCGACAACCCGCGCTCGATCCTGTTTCAGATCGCGCGGATGCGGGCCTTGGCCGCCGATCTGCCGCATGCGCGCGACAACGGGCGGCTGGCGGCGCTTTCGCGGGCGATCGTGCCGATCGAAAGCCTGCTCTCGGTCGCCGCACCCGAAGACATCACCACGCACCGGCTGTTCACGCTGCGCGCCGAGGTGGCGGAAATTTCGAACCTGGTGACGCAAAGCTATCTGGGGTAGGTCATGCGCTACGACATCAAACTGGCCATCGACTACGATTACGCCGCGCCCTCGGACCATCTGCGCAATCTGGCGCGGCTGCTGCCGCCCGACATTGCCGGAGCGCAGCGGGTGGTGGCGCGGCGGCTGACGCTGGACCCGGCCCCGGACGAGCGCCGCGAGGGGCTGGATTTCTTCGGCAATGCGGTGACTTCGGTGGTCTGGCACCGCCCCGTCGCCGATGTGCGGTTCGAACTTTCCGCAAGGATCGAACGGCTGGCGCAGCCCGTGCCGCTGGATCTTTCGCCGTCGCTGCTGAAACTTGGCGCCGAGGTCGCGGCCGAGACGACACTGGCCGCCACCGCCCCGCATCATTTTCTGGGCGCCTCGCCGCGCGTCGTGCCCTGCCCCGAGATCACCGCCTTTGCCCGCGCCGCGACCAGCCGCACGATGACCGCCGCTGCCGCCATCGCCGCGGTGGGCCATGCGCTGCACCGGCACATGACCTTCGACGCCGAGGCGACGACGGTCGACACCCCCCCGCGCGAGGCCTTTGCCCGCGGCCGCGGCGTCTGTCAGGATTTCACCCATGTGATGATCGCCGCCCTGCGCGGCATCGGCATTCCCGCGGGCTATGTCTCTGGTTTTCTGCGCACGTTTCCGCCGCCCGGGCAGCCGCGGCTGGAGGGCGCGGATGCGATGCACGCCTGGGTGCGGGCCTGGGTCGGGCGCGAAATGGGCTGGATCGAATTCGATCCGACGAATGACCAGACCGCCGGGGTGGATTTCGTCACCGTCGCGATCGGGCGCGATTACGACGACGTGGCGCCGATCCGCGGCGCCTTGCGCACGGCCGGCCGGGCCAAGACGCGGCAGGCGGTCGACGTGCTGCCGCTGGATGCCGAATGAGCCTGCCCGAGATCCTGCCGCTTGGCCTTGATGCCCTGCTGGTGCGCTTTTCCACCACCTGGTCGGAGGCCGCCAACACCGCGGCGCAGCGGCTTGCCGCGGCGCTTTCGGCCGATCCGCTGCCCGGACAAACCGAGGTTGCGCCGGGTCTGGGATCGGCCCTGTTGCGCTTCGACCGGCTGAAAACGACGCGCGCGGCCATCGTTGGCGCGGTGCGCGACCGTCTCGACCATGCGGCGGCGCCGGAAGATGCTGCGCGGCATTGGCTGGTGCCCGCCTGTTTCGGCGGCGTGGAAGGCCCGCAGCTGGCCGCGGCCGCAGCCCTTGCCGGTCGCAGCGAAACCACCCTGATTTCAGAGCTTTGCGCAACGAACTTGCGGGTTCTGGCGCTGGGCTTCGCGCCCGGCCAGCCTTACTTGGGCACCCTGCCCGACCATTGGCAGATGCCCCGCCTGCCCGCGCTGACACCACGGGTCGCGGCGGGCACGATCACCACCGCGCTCTGCCAGATCGTGCTGTTCGCCGCGCCCTCGCCCACCGGATGGCGGGCGCTGGGCCGCACCGCCTTTCGTCCCTTTGCCGCCGAGGCCGCCGAGCCCTTCCTGCTGCGCCCGGGCGATTTTCTGCGATTCACCCCGACAAGTGCCGAAAACATCGCCATGCTGATCGAAAAAGGCGATCCTTTGGGGGGTGCAATTCGGAGTTTTCCGAAATGACGGGATATCTGGAAGTAATTTCCGCCGGTCCCGGAATTTCGGTGCAGGATCTGGGGCGGCCGGGCTACACCGCATTCGGTCTGTCGACCGGGGGCGCCGCCGACCGGCGTGCGCTCTGGGAAGCCGCGGCCCTTCTGGGCCAATCCGGCCCGCAAGCCGCGCTGGAACTGCCGCTGACGGGCGGGCGGTTTCGCGTCACCGCCCCCAGCCGCATTGCGCTCACCGGCGCGCCGATGCAGGCCAGCCGCGATGGCAAACCCCTGATCTGGAACGCCTCCCATCTGCTCGCGCCCGGCGAATGCCTGGATCTGCGCCCTGGCGAGAGCGGCGTTTACGGCTATCTGTCGCTCGCGGGCGGGCTTTTGACACCCGAAACGCTCGGCGCCCGCGCCACCCTTGCCGCGGCGGGGCTGGGCACGCCGGTTCACGCGGGCCTGCGCCTGCCCTTCGGCGCCGATCCGGCCCCCGATGCCGCGCCGCAGCATCTGCCGCCGGAGGACCGGTTCACCGGCGGCGCGCTGCGGGTGATCGCGGGGCCGCAGACCGCGCTTTTCGACACCGAAACGCGGACCCGCGCCTTTGCAACCCGCTTCCGCGCCGGTCCGGCCAGCCGTCAGGGGCTGGCGCTGCTGCAAGACGGGGCCGCTTTTGCCACCGAAACCTCGGGCTTGCTCTCGGATTTCATCGGCCCGGGCGACATCCAGATGACCGGGACGGGACAAGCGGTTGTGCTGCTCGCCGATTGCCAGACCATCGGTGGCTATCCGCGCCTTGGAACGGTGATCCCGCTTGATCTGCCCCGCGCCGCGCAGGCGCGCCCCGGAACCGCCCTGAGGCTGGTCGAAATCCCGCTCGATGCCGCCGAGACCGCCTCGCCGCCCGAGGCGCTCTGGCTGGCGCAGATCCGCCGCCTGCTCCGCCCGCTGACCCGCGATCCGCGCGACATGACCGATCTTTTGGCCTATCAGCTGATCTCGGGCATGATCCGCGGCGACGAGGAGGACGCATGAAACTTGATCTCAATTCCGACATGGGCGAAGGGGCGGGCGCGGATGCGGCGCTGCTGGACGTCGTGACCTCGGCCAATATCTGCTGCGGGCTGCATGCGGGCGGGCCGCTGGAAATGGCGCGGGTGATGGCGCTGGCCGCCGCGAAAGGCGTCGGCCTCGGCGTGCATCCGGGCTTTGACGACCGGGCGCATTTCGGCCGCACGCGGATGGCGCTGTCGAAACCCGAGCTGGTCGATCTGATCGCGTATCAGACCGGCGCAATGGCCGCCGTGGCGCAGGCCAAGGGCTTGAAATTGCGGCATTTCAAGCTGCACGGGGCGCTCTCCAATATGGCGTCCGAAGATGCCGATCTGGCCCGCACCTGCTATGCGGCAGCGCTTTCCGTCGTGCCGGATCTGAAGCTGATGGTGCTTTCGGCCACCGCGCAAGAGACTGCGGCGCGGGATCTGACCGCCGATTGGGCGGGCGAGATTTTCGCCGACCGCGCCTATAACGACGATGCAACGCTGCTCGATCGGTCGCTTCCGGGCGCGGTGCTGCATGACGCCGAGGAGGCCGCGGCGCGGATTCTGGCGATGCTGCACGCGGGCGCGATCCTTTCCGCCAGCGGCCATCGCATCCCGGCGCGGATCGACACTGTCTGCCTGCATGGCGACACGCCGCAAGCTCTTGAAATGGCGAAATTGCTGCGCAGCAAATTGCAGGCCGAAGGGGTCGTGCTTCAGCCCCTTTGAAGGAAGGAAAGAACCGATCGCGCGGCGCGCAGGCCCGGGGCCTCGCCGCCCTCGCCCAGCCGCTGCATCGTTGTTTCCATTGCGGAAACCTGTTCCGCGCGGCGTTGCGGATCTTGCAGCAATTCCTGCAAGGCCCGCGCCATGGGTTTCGGCCGACAGGCCGGGCCCAGGAATTCCGGCACGGCCCGGGTTTCGGACACAAGGTTCACCAGCGTCACCGTGTCGATCAGCATCGCGCGTTTCGTGATGTGCCAGGTGAGCCAGTTCATCCGGTAGCCGATCACCATCGGCACCCGGTTCGCCGCCAGTTCCAGACTGACCGTGCCCGAGGCCGCAAGCGCCAGATTGGCCGTGGCAAAGGCGGCGCGCTTTTCGGCCGGGTCCGAAATCACATTCGGCACCTCGTCCCAGCGACAGGCCAGCTTGCGCACCAAAGGCGCCACGCCGCGCACGGTGGGAATGAGCACGCGCAGCCCGGGCAGATCTCGCCGCAGCGCAGCAACGGTCGCGGCAAAGCGTGGCATCAGCCGCTTCACCTCGCCGCGGCGCGAGCCGGGCAGACACAGCAGCACCGGCTGATCCGGGCCGATCATCAGGGTCTGGCGCAGCGCGGCGGCTTCGGCGGCCGGGGCCCGCGGCTCGGCCACGACCGGATGGCCGACGAAATCGCAGCTCATCCCCGCGGCGGTCATATAGGGCGGCTCGAAGGGCAAAAGCGCCAGAACGTGGTCGATCACCTCGGCCATCTTCGCCGCGCGACCGGGACGCCAGGCCCAGACCGAGGGGGCGACGTAATGCACGGTCTTTTGCGCCGGGCGCGCCGCCTTGACGATCCGCGCCACGCGCAGGCAGAAATCCGGGCTGTCGATGGTGATGAGCGCGTCGGGTGCCGTCTTCAGCACCGCCTCTGCCGTCTCGGCAATGCGGCGTTTCAGCTGGCGATATTTCGGCAGCACTTCCAGAAGGCCCATCACCGACAGCTCTTCCATCGGGAAAAGGCTTTGCAGGCCAAGGGCTTCCATCTGCGGCCCGCCGATGCCCACGAAAGTCACACCGGGAACAAGGTCGGTCAGCGCCGCCATCAGCGCCGCGCCAAGCTTGTCGCCAGAGGCTTCGCCGGCGACGAGGAAAAGCTTCACGGAGAGCGCCCCCAAAGGAAGATCCCCGCCGCTTCGGCGGCCGCGATCGTCGCCGCGCGGTCCAGAAGCAGCACGCCCCCCGCTTCGAAAACGATGCCGGAAAGACCGGCCGCGGCGACCTTGGCCACGGTCTGCGGACCGAGCGCGGGCAGGTCGATGCGGCGATCCTGCCCCGGTTTCGGCGCCTTGAAGAAGACGCCCGCCTTCGGCAGCGGCACCAGCCCGCGATGCGCGGCGACGAAATCCAGCAGCGCATCGGTGCCCGGAAGCGCCTCGACCCCAAGGCAGAGACCGCGCGCCACGACCGCGCCCTGCCCGACATCGACCGCGCCCAAGGCCGCGACGATCTCTGCTGCGCGCGCAGCATCCAGCTGGTCCTGATCGCCGACCGTGCCGCACAAAAGCCCGTCGCCCGGCACAAGACCCGGGGCGACCCGGTCGGCGCCGATCACCTCGAACTCCCATTCCTCGAAAAGCGCGATCACCGCGCGCAGCGTCGCATCATCGCCCGCTTGCATCGCGCCCACAAGCCGCGGCACCAGCGCGGCGGTGCGGGCGTCGAAAAGCTCGGGCTCCAGCTTCGGGCGTTGCATCGCGCCCGCGAAACAGACACGCCGGATGCCGCGATCCGTCAGCGCGTCGAGGAACGGCACCAGCCGTTCGATGCGGAACGGCAGCACCGATCCGCCCGGAGCGGGCTGGCCTTCAAGCGCGCAGACCAGCATCCCGGGCGCGGCTTGCAGCAGCAGCCCGGGCAGCGCGCCGCCCCCGGCGATCAGCGCGGTTTCAGATCCCACGCTCATCGCGGCGTCAGGAAGCTGCGGTCCGAGGGACCGAGGATGAAATCAAGCACTTCGCGAACGTGGCGGCTCTCCGTCCCCTCTTCCGAGAGCTTGCGGGCCTGTTCGCGGAAATTGCCCTCGCCAAGCGCCATGTAAAGTTCGCGCAATGCTGAAATTTCGGAACGTTCGACACCGCGGCGTTTGAGCCCGACAAGGTTCAGCCCCTCAAGCCCCGCGCGCGGCCCCGCCACCAGCGCATGCGGGATCACATCCGAAGCCACCATCGACAAAGCACCGATGATCGCGCCATGGCCGATGCGCACCCATTGATGCACGCCCGAAAGCCCGCCAACGATCACATCGTCTTCGATCACGCAATGGCCCGCGATGGCGACCGAATTCACCAGAATGACCCGGTTGCCGATCTGCACGTCATGCGCGACATGGGCATTGGCCATGAACAGCCCGTCGTCGCCGACCCGGGTCACGCCGCCGCCGCCCTCGGTGCCGCAGTTCATCGTCACATATTCGCGGATGCGGTTGCGCGCACCGATCACCAGCCGGGTCTTTTCGCCCTTGAATTTCAGATCCTGCGGGATCTGCCCCAGCGAGGCGAAGGGAAAGACCACGGTGCCCGCGCCGATCTCGGTCGCGCCGGCGATCACCACATGGCTTTTCAGCTCCACCCCCTCGGCCAGCACGACCTCGGGGCCGATGTGGCAGAACGGGCCGATCTGGCAGCCCGGGCCGATCACCGCCCCCGGCTCGATCACCGAGGAGACATGCACGCGGGCGGTTGCGTCAACGGCCATGGTCAGCCCTTCAGATCCATCATCGCGGTGAATTCGGCGGTGGCCGCCAGCTGCCCCTCGACGAAGGATTCGCCGAGGAATTTCCATACCTTGCCACCGCCGCGCTTGACCGTCACCCGCATTTCCAGCACGTCGCCCGGCACCACCTTGCGGCGGAACTTGCAGGCGTCGATCGCCATGAAATAGGTGCCCAAGGGCTTGTCGATCACGTTCATCGAAATGCCCACGACCACCGCCGCCGTCTGCGCCATCGCTTCGACGATCATCACCCCCGGCATCACCGGTTCCTCGGGGAAATGGCCGGTGAATTGCGGCTCGTTGTTGGTCACGCATTTGATGCCGACCGCGCTTTCGAAGGGCACGATGTCGCGCACCTTGTCGACCATCAGGAAGGGGTAACGGTGCGGGATGATCCGCTTGATCAGGCTCAGATCGGCGCTGGTATGGGGGGCGGGTTCGCTCATCTTCGATCCTTCCAAAACGGGCCCTGCTGCAGGGTCGGGGCCTTTGGCCGTTGCTAGCGTCGCGCGTTCCGCTTGGCAAGGACGGGGCGCATCGGCATGGGCGGCTATTCGCCGCCGCCCGCCCCGGACCCGGGCTGGCCGGGCGCGGCGGCGGGGCCCGCGCCCAGACGCGCATCCATCAGCCGCGCCAGATCCTCGGTGATGTCGGCGGCTTCCAGGCCGCGGATGATCGCCCGGCGATCGAGCACCATCACCGCGCCGCGGCGGGTCAGGATCTCGTCGATCAGCGGGCCGGAGGCGACGAAAAACGCCTGCTGCGCCGCCTCGAAGCTTTGCGTCAGCGCCTGCGCCTTGGCCTTTTGCGCCGCGCGGATCCCCGTCGCGCGTTCGTCGAAAGCATCGGCCTCGGCGCGAAAGGCCGCGGGCGTCAGCTTCGCCCGGCGTTCGGTCAGCAGCTTTTCCTCGGCGATCAGGTCATCGGCGATGCGGGTGTTTTCCGCCGCAAGCGCCGTCGACTCGCGGGTCATCTCGGCGGCGATCGCCTTGCCCCAGAGCGTGTCATCGAAGAGCCGCTCGAAATCGAGCGTCAGCACCGGCACCGCGGCCGGGGCCACCGGCTCGGCCCGGACCGGCGCCGCAAGGCCAAGCGCCAGCACCGCCGCGGCAAGGCACAGGCGCAAAAGGCCGGGGAGGCTCCCCGGCCCCGTCAGGGCTTTGCGCTGGCGCATCCGCCGCATCGGCTCAGAACTTCGTCGCGATGGTCAGATCGAAGTTCTGTTCCTCGTCGTAGTCTTCCTTTTTCAGCGCCGTCATGAAGTTCAGCCGCAGCGGGCCAAGCGCGGAATCCCAGAACACCGAAAAACCGACCGAGGAGCGCAGATGCATCGAGTCATCGACCGTATCGGTGCGGCTCGGACCGCCCGCGGTCTTGTCGAGCCCCCAGACCGAGCCGGTATCCCAGAACAGACCGCCATGGATGCCGTATTCCTCGGGCAAGCCCAGCGGGAATTCGGTTTCCAGCCGCAGCGCGGCATAATACTTGCCGCCCAGGGCGTCCTGGTTCGGCACCTTCAGATCGCGCGGGCCGTAGCCATTGCCCTCGAAGCCCCGCACCTTGTTGTTGCCCGAAAAGCGATCCAGAACCGTCAGCGTGGTATCGCCCCGCGCCGCGATCGCGCCGCCTTCCAGCTCGGCGCGCAAGGTCACATCCTCGTTCCAGACCTTGCGCTCGGCGCGCAACAGGGCCGTGGTCTTCAGCGCCTCGACATCGCCGCCCAGGCCATAAAGATCCTGGCTGAAACGGAAGGTGAAGCCGGTGCGCGGGTCGATGCCGGTGCGGCGGGTGTCGAACGTGTAGGTATAACCCGGGCCCATGCTGCTGCGCTTGCCCTCTTCGTCGCTCAGGATCCACGAGGAGCCGACCGCATCATTCGTCGCGGAATCGCTATCCGGATCGGCGTCATAGTCCGTCACACCGTAGAGCTCGTTGTTCAGGAAGCTGTAGCGCATTTCCAGCCGCGCGTTCCGCGCCAGCGGGAATTCGAGCGAGGGCGTAAGCCCCATCATCTTGGTGTTGTAATCGGAATTGTCGCTTTCCGAAGTGTTGTACCAGATCCGGAACCGCCCCTTCAGGTCGCGGCCCAGAAGATGCGGCTCGATGAAGTCGATCGAATTCTGCTGGTTGTCCTTGGTCGTGCCGATGGAGATGCCCAGATATTGCCCACGGCCCAGGAAGTTCGCTTCCTCGAGCGAGGCATTGATCCCGAACCCGGCCGAAGCCCCGTAGCTGGCGCCAAAGGTCAGCGAACCGGTCGGCTGTTCCTCGACATCGACGCCGACGATCACCTGATCGGGGCCGGTGCCCGGTTTCGTGCCGACATCGGCCTTGGAGAAGAAGCCAAGCGCGCGGATCCGTTCCGAGGCGTTCTTGATTTCGCGCGGGTTGAAGGGGTCGCCTTCCACCGTGTTGAACTCGCGCCGGATCACGCTGTCCAGCGTGGTGGTGTTGCCCTCGATGTCGATGCGCTCGACAAAGACGCGCTCGCCCCGCACCAGCGCGAATTCGACGTTCAGCGTCTGCGTGCGCGGATCGCGGGTGATGCGCGGATCGACGCGGACAAAGTTCACGCCCTTGCGCAGCGCGACTTCCTCCATCCGGGTCACGGCGTAATCGATGTCGGTCGGCGAATAGATCCGGCCCGAGCGGATCTTTGCCAGCCCCTCGAACTCCTTGGCGTCAAGCTCGCCCACTTCGGACACCGTGGTGATCTGGCCGAACTTGTATTGCTGCCCTTCGCGGATGCTGAAGGTCATGAAGAAACCTTCGCGGTCGCGCGTCATTTCCGAGGAGACGCCGGTCACTTCCACATCCGGATAGCCGCGGGAATGGTAGAAATCGACCAGCATCTGCCGGTCAAGCTGCACCCTGTCGGGGACGAAGGTGTCGCGCTGGATCAGCCGGTGCAGGATGCCCGCCTGTTTCGTGCCCAGCACGTCGCGCAGACGCCGGTCCGAGAAGGAGCGGTTGCCGGTGAAGGTGATGCGGTTGACCTCGGAGACGGCGCCTTCCTTGATCTCGAAGACGACATCGACGCGGTTGCCGTCGCGCTTGATCACTTTCGGATCGACGCGGGCGGCCAGACGGCCGGTGGTGGCGTAGCCCTCGGCGAGCGCGGCGGCATCGGCCTCGAGCGTCGCCGGAGAGAACACCTTGCGCGGCTGCGTCTTCACCAGCCCGGCCAGCTTGTCATCCTTGAGGATCTTGTTGCCCTCGAAATCGACGACGTTGACGGTCGGATATTCCTTGACCCGGATCAGCAGCGTGCCGCCCTGCGGCACGATCTCGACGCTTTCGAACAGGCCCGAGCCCTGCAGCCGCTGAAACGCGTCGTTCAGCGCCCCGGCGCTGACCCTGGCGCCCTTGGCGATTCCGGCATAGCTGAGGATCGTCGCCGGTTCGACCCGGTCGTTGCCCTCGATCTTCACGCTTTGAAAGGCATAGTCCTGCGCCAGCACGGGCGCGGCGACAAAGGCGCAAGGCACGGCAAGGGCAAGGAATGTGCTGGTCGCGAGCGTCCCCAGACGGGTCTTCGCCCTGGGCTTGGCAAGTTGCAGCCGGATCGTCATCGCACTCTCCCCGTCAGGTCGCTTGGCGCAGTTCTCTGACGTGACTAGCGAGAAAGACGGCCCTTGTCAAAGCGACAGACCGTGTTCGGGCGCCAGGAAAGCGCGAGATATGGTAGATCGGTCAAAGCTGATACAGGGCCGGATCGGCGGGGGAAAGCAGCGCCGAAACCTCGATGCCGATCACCAGAGCCCCGGCCAGCGCGACGAAGATCGCCACCGGCACCAGAATGCGGTCGGCCGCAAGATCGAAGACGAGCGAGACGCTCCGGTATCCTTCGCTCAGAACCGCCTGCATGATCGGGTCTCCTTTGCCTTTCGGAAAGGAAATACCCGTTCAATACGGCCTAATTAGGGCGGATCGGGGCGAATTTGCGGCGCCGCCGCCCCGCGCCCCGTCCGGTCTCAGCACACCAGATCGTTCCAAAGGCCAAAGGCCATCAGCACCAAAGCCAGCCCGACCGAGACCATCAGGCTCATCACCCGGTCCGACGGCGGCTTGCCGGTGACGCCTTCCCAGAGGTGGAACATCAGATGGCCGCCATCCAGCACCGGGATCGGGAACAGGTTCAGGAAGCCCACCGCGGTCGAGAGCATGGCGATGAACCAGATGAAATCCGCCACCCCCGCCTTGGCCGCCGCGCCCGAGCCCTCGGCAATGCCGATGGCGCCGCGCAGGTTGCAGCTGGAAATCTTGCCCAGCACGATATGCTGGATCGCCGAGACCGAGGCGGTGATCGCCGCCCAGGTCTGCTTTGCCCCGCCGGTCAGCGCCTCGACCGGACCGATCGCCTCGGTGACCGGGCTGAAGCCCGGGCCCGCGATCAGGCCGATCTTGTAATCGCTGACGAAACTGCCATCCGGGCGCGGCATGTCGACGATCTTCGGCGTCAGCGTCACCGAGAGCGTGCTGCCGCCGCTGTCCTCCTCGGCGGGACGCCACAGATCCAGCGTCAGGGGCGCGCCCTTGCCCGCACCGACCTTGGCGACCAGATCTTCAAAGCGCCAGATCGGCTGCCCGTCGATCGCGGTGATGACGTCGCCCATCCGGATCCCGGCGGCATCGGCGGCCGATTGCGGCAGCACCTGCGCGGCGCGCGGCGGCGCCAGCTGCGGCCCCTCGACGACCAGATCGGTGCCCTCGCGCAGCACGCGATAGCTGAGGAAGGGTTTTTCCGGCGTCGTCACCTCGCGCAGGCGGTCGTAATCGGGCAGCGCGACGCCTTCGAGCGCCAGAAGCCGGTCGCCCGGGCGCAGATCGCCCGAGCCGCCGGGCAGCGCCACCAGCTCGGCCACCTGCGGCGGCACGGCGGGCTTGCCCTCCCAGGCCATCGCCCCGGCAAAGACCAGGATCGACAGGATGAAGTTGAAGACCGGCCCCGCGGCAACGGTCGCCGCCCGCGCCCAAAGCGGCGCGCCATGCATCGAATGACGGCGTTCCTCGGCGTTCAGCCGCGCCATGGTCTCCTCGTCCACCCCCGCCGAGGTGGCGTTGGCATCGCCCAGAAACTTGACGTAACCGCCCAGCGGGAAAAGAGAAATCTTCCAGACCGTGCCATGCTTGTCGACCCGGCTGATCAGCTTCGGCCCGAAGCCGATCGAGAAGGCCTCGGCCTTGATGCCGCACAGCCGTCCGACGATGTAATGGCCGTATTCATGCACCGTGACGATGATCGAGAGCGCGACGACAAAGGCCAGCACGGTCTGCAGCATCGAAACGAGGTCGGGAAGAAAATCCAAGGGTCAGGTCCTTACTGTCGGCACAAGGCTGCGCGCAAGCGCCCGCGCGGTGGCATCGGTGTCCATCACCATATCGAGACTGTCGAGCGGTTTTCCAAGCCCGTGACGCGCGGTCATCTCGGCCAGCACCGCCTCGACCAGACGGCTCATCGCCAGAAAGCCGATCTCCTCGCCGATGAAGGCATCAAGCGCGGCTTCCTTGGCGGCGTTGAAGGCCGCCCCCGCGGTGCCGCCCATCGCCATCACCTCGCGCGCCAGACGCAGCGCCGGGAAGCGCGCGTCATCCGGGGCGCGGAAAGTCAGCGCGCCGATCTTCGCCAGATCAAGCCGCGCGACGGGCAGGTCGATACGGTCGGGCCAGTTCAGCGCATAGCCGATGGCATGGCGCATGTCGGGCGCGCCCAGATGCGCCATCAGCGCGCCATCCTTGAAGCCGACCAGCGCGTGCACCAGCGATTCCGGGTGCACCAGCACCTCGATCTGCTCGGGCTTCACACCGAAATATTCCTTGGTTTCAATCAGTTCCAAGGCCTTGTTGAACATGGACGCGGAATCGATGGTGATCCTTTGCCCCATCGCCCAGTTCGGATGGGTCGAGGCCTGGGCCACCGTCGCCTGCGCCAGTTTCTCGATCGGCCAGTCGCGGAAGGCCCCGCCCGAGGCGGTGATGATCACCCGCTCGACCGCGTCGATCTCCTCGCCCACCAGCGCCTGAAAGACCGCCGAATGTTCGCTGTCGACCGGCAACAGGCGCGCGTTGTGTTTCGCGGCTTCGGCCAGCAGCAGCGGCCCGGCGGTGACCAGCGATTCCTTGTTCGCCAGCGCCAGCGTCGTGCCCTGGCTCAGCGCGGCAAACCCGGGCGCCAGCCCCGCGGCGCCGACGATCGCCGACATGATCCAGTCGGCCGGACGAAGCGCCGCCTCGATCAGCGCGGCTTTGCCTGCCGTGGCCTCGATGCCGGTTCCGGCCAAAGCCTCGCGCAGCGCGGGCAGGCAGTCTTCATGCGCGGTCACCGCGACCTCGGCCCGGAAGGCCCGCGCCTGTTCGGCCAGAAGCCGGATGTTGCGCCCGCCAGACAGGGCCACCACCTGAAAGGCCCCGGGCCTGCGGGCGATCAGGTCAAGCGTATTGACCCCGATCGAGCCGGTGGACCCGAAAACCGTAATGCGTCGCATGACTTAGCCTCCGAAAAGCGTTTGCGGCATCAAGGGCACAAGCAAAAGCACCACCACAGCCGCGCCGATCAGCGCGTCGAACCGGTCCAGCACTCCGCCGTGACCGGGGATCAGGGCCGAGGAATCTTTCACCCCCATCCGCCGCTTGATCGCGCTTTCCGCGATGTCGCCCATCTGCCCGGCAAGCGCCACAATCGGCGAAAGCCAGACAAGCGCAAGCCCGCCCGGGCCCGCTGCGGCGAAAAGCCCGCCCACGGCGCCTGCGCCGACCCAGCCCGCCACGGTGCCCGACCAGGTCTTTTTCGGCGAGACGCTGGGCCAGAATTTCGGCCCGCCAAATGCGCGGCCCGCAAAATACCCGCCGACGTCCGAGGCGACGATGACGCAAACCAGCCACAAGATCACCCCCGGCCCGACGCCAAGGCGCAGCGCCACCAAAGCATAGCCCGCCAGCAGGATCAGCACCGCATAGGCGGCGAAAATCGCCCGGTCGCGGCGGGCCGTGACGAAGCTGCCAAGCGCCGCGGGCAGGATCAGAAGCGGCGTCAGAAACCACAGATGCCCGAAAACGACGACAAACAGCGCCGCAGCGGCGGTCAGGCCAAGCGCGACCGCAGGCCAGGACGCGGCCCCCTCGGGGCGCGTCATCGCCGCCAGTTCCCAGATCATCAGCCCGGTGACCAGCACCGCCAGCGCAACAAAGGGCAGCCCGCCCAGCCAGATCGCCAGCGCCCCCGCCGCGACCATCGCCAGCCCCGAGCCCGTGCGCACGCGCAGATCCGACCAGTTGCCGCTCATCCCTTCACCCCGCCGAAACGCCGCTCGCGGCCGGAAAATTGCGAAAGTATCGCCGCCAGCGCCGCCGGGTTGAAATCCGGCCAAAGCGTCGGCGTGAATTCATATTCCGCGTAAGCCGCCTGCCAGGGCAGGAAATTCGACGTCCGCGTCTCGCCCGAGGAGCGGATCACCAGATCCGGATCGGGGATCGCCGCGGTGTCGAGATGGCTTGCAAAGACCGCCTCGGTGATCGCCTCGGGGGCCAGCCGCCCGGCCGCCACCGCCTCGGCCATCAGGACCGCCGCCCGGCGCAGCTCGTCGCGGCCGCCGTAATTGATCGCCACGGTCAGGTTGAGGCGCGCATTCATCGCCGTGCGCGCCTCGATCCCGTCCATCAGCCCGCGCAGCTTGCCATCGAGCGGCCCGCGGTCGCCGATGAAGCGCATCCGCACCCCCTCGGCCGACATCGCATCGGCCTCGCGCTGGATGTAGCGGGCAAAAAGCGACATCAACCCAAGGACTTCCTCGGTCGAGCGCTTCCAGTTCTCGGTCGAAAAGGCATAAAGGGTGAGCCATTTCACCCCCAGATCGGGGCAGGCGCGGACGATCTCCTTGACCCGTTCCGCACCCTTTCGGTGCCCGACGAGCCGCGGCCAGCCGCGCTGCTTGGCCCAGCGGCCGTTGCCATCCATGATGATCGCGACATGCGAGACGCCGTAATCGGTGACGCCACCGCCGGTCGGCGCGGGTCGGGGCTCGGTCGCGGTCATCATCTGCCTTTCCGCACGTCTCAGACGTGCATGATCTCCGCCTGCTTGCCCTCAAGCGCCTTGTCGACCACACCGATGTGCTTTTTCGTCAGCTCTTCGATCTCGGCTTCCCAGAACTTCACGTCGTCTTCCGACATGCCGTTCGCCTTGGCCTTCTTGATCTGGTCCATGCCGTCGCGGCGCACGTTGCGAATGGCGACACGGGCATGTTCGGCATATTGCGCGGCGACCTTGGTCAGCTCGCGGCGGCGTTCCTCGTTCAGCTCGGGGATCGGCAGCATGATGATCGGGCCGTTGGTCTGCGGGTTGATGCCCAAGCCCGAATCGCGAATGGCCTTTTCGACCTTGCTGATCATGCCCTTGTCCCAGACGTTCACCGTCACCATCCGCGGCTCGGGCACGTTGATCGTGCCGACCTGGTTGATCGGCACCAGCGAACCGTAGCTGTCGACCATGATCGGCTCGACCATCGAGGCCGAAGCCCGCCCGGTGCGCAGCGTGCCGAATTCATGTTTCAGCGCATGCATCGCGCCCTCCATGCGGCGTTCGAGGTCGTCGGTGTCGATTTCGATGTCGTCGGACATGGGGTCCCCCGCTTTTTTCCGTTTTCGTCTTCTTAACGGGGCGGGCGGCGCTTGGATAGGGGCCAAGCGCGCACACCCGTTCCGTTGCGTCACATGTCGCCGGTCTCAGCCCTGCACGCGGGTATAGGTGCCCTGCCCGGCCAGAATGGTGCGGAACCCGCCCGGCTCATCCAGCGAAAACACGATGATCGGCAGGTTGTTGTCCCGCGCCAGCGCAATCGCCGAGGCATCCATGACGCCAAGGTTCTTTTGCAGCACCTCGTCATAGCTGACGGTATCGTAGCGCTTCGCATGGGCGTGTTTCTTCGGGTCCATGTCATAGACGCCATCGACCTTGGTGCCCTTGAAGATCGCCTCGCAGGACATTTCATTCGCCCGCAGTGTGGCGGCGGTGTCGGTGGTGAAATAGGGGTTGCCGGTGCCCGCGGCGAAGATGCAGACGCGCTTTTTCTCCAGATGCCGCACGGCGCGGCGGCGGATGTAGGGTTCGCAGACCTGATCCATCGGAATCGCGCTGATCACACGGGTAAAGACCCCCATCGATTCGAGCGCGCCCTGCATGGCGAGCGCATTCATCACCGTCGCCAGCATCCCCATGTAATCGGCCGTCGTGCGCTCCATCCCCTGCGCCGAGCCCGCAAGGCCGCGGAAGATGTTGCCGCCGCCGATCACCATGCAGATCTCGACGCCCAGATCGCGCACCGACTTGATCTCGCGGGCGATGCGCTCGACGGTCGGCGGGTGCAGGCCATAGCCCTGATCGCCCATCAGCGCCTCGCCCGAGATCTTCAGAAGCACGCGTTTGTATTTCACGATCGGTTCGTCGGTGTCGGTCATCGCGGCTCCTTGGCGGTCCCTGGTTGTCATCGGGGCGCAAAATGTCGCAAATGGCGTCCGGGATCAACCTCAACCGCAGCCTCGGGATCATCGCCGTGTTCGACCTTGCCGCCCTGCCCGCTGACCGCCCGGTGCTGATCGCGGGGGCGACGGCCTCGGGCAAATCCGCGCTGGCGCTTGAAATCGCTGAAAAATCCGGCGGCGTGGTGGTGAATGCCGATGCGCTGCAGGTCTGGTCGTGCTGGCGCGTGCTCTCCGCCCGGCCTTCCGCGGCGGAAGAAGCCCGCGCGCCCCATGCGCTTTACGGCCACCGCGCCCCGGGCGAGGATTATTCCGTCGGCGCCTGGCTGCGCGAGATCGGCCCGATCCTTGCTGCCTTTCGCGCAGGCGCCGGGCCGCGCCCGATCATCACCGGCGGCACCGGGCTTTACCTGAGCGCGCTGACCGAGGGGCTGGCCGAAATTCCCGCGACCCCGCCCGAGATCCGCGCCGAGGCCGACCGCCGCCGCCTGACCGAGGGGCACGCGGGCCTGCTGGCCGAGCTGGACCCCGCCACCGCCGCCCGCGTTGACGGGCTGAACCCGATGCGGGTGCAACGGGCGTGGGAGGTGATGCGGGCGACCGGCCGCGGGCTGGCCGCCTGGCAGGACGCGACGCCGCCGCCGCTTCTGCCGCTGGCCGCCGCCGTGCCGCTGCTGCTCTCGCCCGAGCGCGACCTTCTGGCGGCGCGGATCGATGCCCGCTTCGAGACGATGCTTGAGTCGGGCGCGCTGGACGAGGTCCGCGCCCTGCTGCCCCAGTGGGACGGCGCGGCGCTCTGGGCCAAGGCGATCGGCGCCCCCGAGCTGGTCGCGCATCTGCGCGGCGAGATCGATCTGGCCACCGCGACCGAGCGCGCCAAGGCCGCCTCGCGGCAATATGCGAAGCGGCAACGCACATGGTTTCGTGGCCGGATGGGGGGCTGGCACAACATCCTGCGGGGCTGAAACCGGGCCGTGCCAATTTCGGCGCGGTCACGTTTTTCGTTGGATTAACAAGGGGATCTTCCCTATCCTTGGGCCGACCGCCGCCGCCCCGGAAGCTTTCGTGACCCTTTTCAAGACCCCCCCGCTCGCGCCCTTCGCCAAGACCCTGCGCCCGGGCGCCCCAGCCCTGTCTGTCGCGGCCAAGCCCACGCGGCCGAAGTCGCTTTTGCCCGAGCCGCCCTCGGTGCCGCGCATCGTGCCGATCGCCCGGCTCGCCCAGGGCGGGCGCTGGCGGGTCGAGGCGATGCGGGCTCTGTCGGAACCCTGTTTCCTGTGGTTCACCCGCGGTCAGGGCCGCATCACCATGGGCGGCGTGACCCGCGGCTATGGCCCCTATTCGGCCGCCTTCCTGCCCGCGGGGGTGATGCACGGCTTCGAGATCTCGACCCAGACCACCGGCATGGCGGTGTTTTTCGGCAAGAATTCGGACCTGACGCTGCCGCATGCGGCGCAATATCTGCGCGTGCGCGAACCTCCGGTGCAGGCGGAAATCTCGGGGCTGATCGAATCGGTGATCCGCGAGCTGGAAAGCAACCGCCCCGGATCGGACCGGGCGGCGCTGCATTATCTGGGCCTTTTGAGCGTGATCATCGAACGTCAGGGCATGTCGCAGGCGGCCGAGCCCCGCGCCTCGGAGGCTGCGCGCAAGCTGGTGACCCGCTATGCCGCGGTTCTCGAACGCGATTTCCGTTCTGGCCTGGGGGTGGCGGACTATGCCGCGCAGCTCGGTGTGACGGCGACGCATCTGACGCGCTCGTGCCGGATCAGCTGTGGCCGGGCCGCCTCCGAGCTGCTGCAGGATCGCCGCCTTTACGAGGCGCGTCGGCTGCTCAGCGAGACCGGAACCCCGGTCAAGGACATCGCCGCAGCACTTGGCTTCAACAGCCCCGCCTATTTCACCCGCGCCTTTCAGGCCCGGGTCGGCAAGACCCCCTCGGCCTTCCGCAAGGGCGGCTGAGCCGAGGGTCGGCGCCCGGCTCTTGCGCGCGGCGGGGCCGTCCCTATCTAGGCGGAGCAGACATTAACGGAGTATTCATGGAACGCGCGATCGAACGGGTGCTTTTTGCCAGCCGCTGGCTGATGGCACCGATGTATCTGGGGCTGGTGGGCACGCTGGCGATCCTGCTCTGGGCCTTCGTGCTGGAGCTTTACCATTTCGCGCTCGAAATTCCGCAGCTGACGGTGGATCACGCGGTGATGGGGGCGCTGTCGCTGATCGACCTGAGCCTGGCGGCGAACCTGATCCTGATCGTGATCTTCTCGGGCTACGAGAATTTCGTCTCGCGCATGGACACCCACGACCACGAGGACCGGCCGGATTGGCAAAGCGAGGTCGATTTCTCGACGCTGAAGCTGAAGCTGGTCGCCTCGATCGTGGCGATTTCCGGGATTCACCTGCTCAAGGTGTTCATGGATATCGACAAATATCCGCCGGAAAAGATCACCTGGATGGTGGTGATCCATCTGGTCTTCGTCATCTCGGGGGTGCTGCTCGCGCTCATGGACTGGATTGCCAATCACGCCAAGTCGATGAAGAAGACCGCGAAATACGACGCGGCGAAATCCTGAGACAGACCAGTCGGGCCGCGTCGAAACGCGGCCCGGGCCGGGCGGGAGGGATCAGAAGAAGCCCAGCTTGTTCGGGTTGTAGCTGACCAGCATGTTCTTGGTCTGCTGGTAGTGGTCGAGCATCATCTTGTGGGTTTCACGCCCGATGCCCGATTGCTTGTAGCCGCCAAAGGCCGCATGGGCCGGATAGGCGTGGTAGTTGTTGACCCAGACGCGCCCGGCCTGGATGTGGCGGCCGAAGCGGTAGCAGGTGTTGATGTCGCGCGACCAGACGCCGGCGCCCAGGCCATACATCGTGTCATTGGCGATGTGCAGCGCTTCGTCCTCGTCCTTGAAGGTGGTGACCGAAACGACCGGCCCGAAGATCTCCTCCTGGAAGACCCGCATCTTGTTGTGACCCTTGAGGATCGTCGGCTGGATGTAGAAGCCGTTCGCCAGATCGCCGCCCAGGCTCGCCGCGTCGCCGCCGCACAGAACCTGCGCGCCTTCCTCGCGGCCGATCTTCAGATAGGACAGGATCTTGTCCTGCTGTTCCTGGCTTGCCTGCGCGCCGACCATGGTTTCCATCAGCCGCGGGTCGCCCTGCTTGATCGCCTTCACCCGGGCGATGGCGCGGGCGATGAACTCTTCATAGATGTCCTCCTGAATGAGCGCGCGCGAGGGGCAGGTGCAGACCTCGCCCTGGTTGAAGGCGAAGAGAACGAAGCCCTCGACCGCCTTGTCGAGGAAGGCGTCATCCTTGGCCATCACATCCGAGAAGAAGATGTTGGGCGATTTGCCGCCCAGCTCCAGCGTCACCGGGATCAGGTTTTCGGTCGCATATTGCATGATCTTGCGGCCGGTCTCGGTCGAGCCGGTGAAGGCGATCTTCGCGATCCGGTTCGACCGGGCGAGCGGCGCGCCGACATCCGGCCCCATGCCGTTGACGATGTTCAGAACGCCGGGCGGCAGCAGGTCCTTGATCACGTCGATCAGCACCATGATTGCGGACGGGGTCTGCTCGGCCGGTTTCAAGACGATGCAATTGCCCGCCGCCAGCGCCGGGGCCAGTTTCCACGCCGCCATCAGGATCGAGAAGTTCCACGGGATGATCTGGCCGACGACGCCCAGCGGCTCGTGGTAATGATAGGCCACGGTGTCATTGTCGATTTCCGACATCGAGCCTTCCTGGCTGCGCAGCACCCCCGCGAAATAGCGGAAATGGTCGACGGACAGCGGAATATCGGCGGCGGTGGTTTCGCGGATCGGCTTGCCGTTGTCCCAGGTCTCGGCGGCGGCAAGCAGGTCGAGGTTCTCTTCCAGCCGGTCGGCGATCTTCAAAAGCACGTTCGAGCGATGCGCGGCCGAGGTGGTGCCCCAGGCGCCCTTGGCGGCATGGGCGGCATCGAGCGCCATCTCGACATCGGCGGCGCCCGACAGCGCGACTTCGCAGATCTTCTCGCCGGTGATCGGCGTGATGTTGTCGAAATACTTGCCGCCCACCGGCGGGGTCCACTTGCCGCCGATGAAATTGTCGTAGCGCGGCTTGAAGGGCGACACCATCACCCCCTTGAAATCATGCGGCATGTCGTTGGCCATCTTGTCCTCCCTGATGGTCTGACCCCCTCCCCGGGGTGTCGATGGGAAAAGACTGCGCCTCTTTGCGATTCTTGCATAGCGGCTTTGTTTTTCCGTTATGGCGGAGCTGTTTCAGGGACGAGACAGGTGCAGCTGCAGCATCGCAAAATTCGTAAAGGCGGCGCGGGGTCGCAGGTGGGGAAAGGGGGGCTCTGCCCCCCTCGGCTGCGCCTCACCCCCCGGGATATTTCGGCCAAGGTGAAACGGCATGAGAAAGGCGCCCCGGCCGGAGCGCCCTTGCCTTTCACCTTGGTGCAAATATCCCGGGGGGTGAATTGCCCGGCACGGGCAAGAGGGGGGCAGCGCCCCCCCCCCCTTACACGCTCAGACCAAGCGCCTTGGCCTTGCGATAAAAGGTGGCGCGGCCGATGCCGAGATCGCGCGCCGCCGCCGAGACATTGCCGCCCGCGCGCGCCAGCGCCCGCACCATCTCGGCGCGCTGCGCCTCGGCCAGCGCGCCCTGCCCCGCCTCGCGCCTGGCGCCGAAGAGATCCGTGGCAGGCACCCGGCCCATCTGCGCCTCGTCCAATCCCAGCTGGCGGCGCGCCGCCCGCGTCGCCCCGATCACCAGATCGTCGCGGTCAAGCGCCAGAAGCACCACCCCCTGCGGGCTCTCCTCGGCCGCGCCGGTCGAGAGGATGCGCGCCCCCTCGAAGGAGGCGCGGAACAGATCCGCTTCGATCCGGCTTGCCGCATCCTGCACCGTCAGCGCGACCAGACGGGCGTAGCCCTCGGTCATGTCCTCGCGCGCGGAAGAGACGTCGATCACCCCGGCCAGCTCGCCCCGCGCGCCAAAGACGGGGGCGCCCATGCAGGTCAGCCCGGTGTTGGTGGCGCGGAAATGCTGATCGCGCCAGACGGTGACGGGCCGCCCCTCGGCCAGACAGGTTCCGATGCCGTTCGTGCCCTCGCGCCCCTCGGACCAGTCCGATCCGGGGGCAAGGTTCGAGCCGTGAAAGGCCCGCCGGTCGGCCTCGCGCATGCGTTCTTCCAGCACCAGCCCCTCGGCATCCGACAGAAAGACGGCACAGCCCGCCTCGCAGGCGGCGCGGGCGAGCCGGTCGAGCACCGGGGTTGCGACGCGCAGCAAAAGCCCCGCCGCCTCGCGCCGGGCGGCGATATCGGCGGCGGTCAGCCGGTCGGTAACCCGCGCCCGCGCCGGGTCCAGCTTGTGATGGATCATCGAGCGGCGCCAACTGGCGGCAAAACCGGCCCGCGCCCCGGCATTGGACGAGGCGACGACCGCTTGCACGATCTCGGCATGGTTGCGCGTGGGGGCAGAAAGACGCATCGGAAAGCCTCCCCTCTTTTCGGTGCTTTCCGCAGGATAGGCGCTTTGCGGCCTCACGCAAGTGCAGGCCGCAGCGCTACGACTTTGGTCTAAGGCTCAGTCCTCGGCGGGTTCCGCCTGCCCCTCTTCGTGGCGCTTGCCGCGGAAGCCGGTGGCGACGACGAATTTTTCCGAGCTGTCCTTGCGGCTGGCGGGCGGCTTCATGTTCACCACCTTCTCGAAATTCTTCTTCAAGACCGTCATCAGCCCCTGTTCGGCGCCCCCCGCCAGCACCTTGGCGACAAAGGTGCCGCCCAGTTCCAGCACGTCGAAGGCGAAATAGGCGGCGTGTTCGCACAGGGTAATGATGCGGAGGTGATCGACCTGCTGGTTGCCCGAGGCGGCCGCCGCCATGTCCGACATCACCACATCGGCGCGCCCGCCCAGCCAGGCCTTGACCTTGTCGTCGGCGCCATCTTCGAGGAAATCAAGCTGATGCAGCTCGGCCCCGGCAATCGCCGCGATCTCCTGCAGATCGACGCCCAGAACCGTGCCGACCTTCTTGCCGCCCTTTTCGCCCAGCGCATTCACCCGCGCGACGGCGACCTGACACCAGCCCCCCGGCGCGCAGCCAAGGTCCACCACCCGCGCCCCGGGCACGAGGAAGCGGAACTTGTCGTCCAGTTCCATGATCTTGTAGGCGGCGCGGCCGCGATAGCCCTCTTTCTTCGCGCGCACCACATAGGGGTCGTTCAGCTGCCGTTCCAGCCAGAGCGTCGAGGACAGCTTGCGCCCCTTTGCGGTCTTCACCCGCACCCGCAGATCGCGCTGCCCGCGCCCCGAAGTGTTCTTGCCAGAGCCCGCACCGCCCGATTTGCCGCTGGGGGGTTTCGTCATTTCATCTCTCCCTCGATCGGCTTCATTTCTTCGATCACGCCGTCTTCGGCCATCTGCGCATACAAAAGCCCCTCGCGCAGGCCGCGGTCGGCCACCGACATCTTGTCCGTCGGCCAGACCCGCATCAGCGCCTGCAAGATCGCCGCCCCCGACATGATCAGCGTGTGCCGGTCGCGCCCGATGCGCGGATCGGCGCGGCGTCCCTCGGGGCCGAGCGTCAGGAAGGAGCGGATCACCGCGTCGATCTCGCCCGAGGTCATTGTCAGACCATCGACCCGGTTGCGGTCATAGCGCTTCAGGTTCAGATGGCAAGCGGCAACCGTCGTCACCGTGCCGGAGGTGCCGATCACCTGAAACCCCTCCTGCGGCGTCCCCGAGGCATAGGGGGTGAAATCGGCCAGCTTTTCCTCGAAAAACCAGGACATCAGCGCGAATCGCGCGGCGTCATCCTCGACATCGCCGAACTGGTCCTTGAGCGTGGCCACGCCCAGCGGAACGGAAATCCAGTCCACCACCCGCGCCTGCGGGATCTCGCCCTCGGGCTGATCGAAGCCGCCCGAAAGCCGCATGATCGAGCGCGGCCGGTCCGAATGCGGCACCCTGGAAATGTCGATCCACACAAGCTCGGTCGAGCCGCCGCCGATGTCGACGACCAGCACCTGCTCGCTGCGCGGATTGACCAGCGAGGCGCAGGAGATCACCGCCAGCCGCGCCTCTTCCTCGGGCGGGATGATTTCCAGCGGCAGCCCGGTCTCGCGCCGGACATAGCGGATGAAATCCCGCGCATTGCCCGCGCGGCGACAGGCCTCGGTCGCGACCAACCGCATCCGCTTGACGCCATGCGTCTCGATCTTGCGGCGGCAGATCTGCAAAGCCTGAACGGTGCGCGCCATCGACGAGCGCGACAACCGGCCCGAGGCTTCCAGCCCCTGACCGAGTTGAACAGCCTTGGAAAAGCTGTCCACGACCTGAAACTGATCGCCCTTCGGTCGGGCGATCAGCATCCGGCAACTGTTGGTGCCGAGATCGAGCGCAGCATAAAGCTCGCCCGGCTCGGCGGGGTGGGATGCGGCGCGTTCGACCAGTTTCGGGATCGCGCCCGCAGCCCGAGGACGCCTGGGCGCCATCTTACGCCCTCCGATTTCAAGTTACCCCCTAGGTAGCGCGGGGGGGCCGAAGGTTCAAGCGCCCGATGACATCTTCGTGACGTCGCAAGGCCGAAGCAAGGCGGGGGGCGCTGCCCCCCGGGCCTGCGGCCTCCCCCCGAGGTATTTGAAGCAAGATGAAGGGCCGCCATTTCATCTTGCCCCAAATACCTCCGCCGGAGGCTCTGCCGCGCGGGGCAAGGCGACCGGGCGGGGCCTTGGGCGCGCCTCATCATCTTGATGCATCTTTTGAAGATGCAAGGACAGGCGCAGCAGGGCCAAGGAACCTGCGCGGTTGTCGCCAATCTGGCGCAACATGTCGAAATCCGTCACCGGGCGCGTCGCAAACGGGCGTATCCCTGTCTCAGAGGGAATCACGCACATGGCTGAAATCACGATCGTCTTCTGGCGCGACATCCCGGCGCAGATCATTGCCGGGACCGGTCGCAAGGCCGTCAAGAAACCTTTGCCCGAACGCTTCGAGCAGGCGATCGACCGCTGCGCGATGAAGATCGGCGCGAAGGACAGCGACGCTTACCTGGCCGAATGGCGCAAGGTGGTGATCGGCACCCGCGACGGCACGGATGCCGAAGCCGCCGAGGCCGAGCTGGCCCGGGTTCTCTGCGACTACGACACCGCCGCCTTGCTGCGGTTGATTGGCAACGATGGCTGGGACCAGGCCCGCCGCCCTGACGGAGAGATCTGATGGCGCTTTTGAACTTCCGCCGCGAGGCCGAGACCCCCACCAACGGCACGCTGACCGCTTTCCTTGACGGCTTCTCGATCGAGGTGATGCCGCGCACTGCCGAAAAGATCGAGGATTTCCGCGCCCTTCTGCCCGCGGGCACCCGTGTCTATGTCGCCCATATCGAGGGCACGCCGATCGAGGAAATGGTCGCCACGGCGAAACGCCTGCGCGTCGAAGGTTTCGAGCCGATGCCGCATTTCCCCGCCCGGATCCTCCGCGACGCGTTGCAGCTGCGCGACTGGGTGGCGCGCTACAAGGGCGAGGCCGGGGTGAAACAGGCGCTGCTTCTGGGCGGCGGCGTCAAGACGCCGGTGGGCACCCTCGACAATGCGATGCAGCTGGTCGAAACCGGCGCCTTCGCGGGGTTCGAGCGGCTGCATTTCGCCGGTCACCCCGAGGGCAACCGCGACATCGACGCCGACGGCACCGACAAGATCGTCATGCAGGCGCTTGCCCTGAAACAGAAATTTGCCGACGCGACCGATGCCGACACGGCCATCGTGACGCAATTCGCCTTTGAGGCCGGGCCGATCATCCAATGGGTCGACCGTCTGGCCGCCGAGGGCATCAAGATGCCGGTGCATATCGGCATCGCGGGCCCCGCGAAGCTGCAGACGCTCTTGAAATTCGCGATTTCCTGCGGTGTCGGCCCGTCCTTGAAAGTGCTGCAAAAGCGCGCCAAGGACGTGACGAAACTGCTCACCCCCTTCGAGCCCACCGATCTTTTGATGGATCTGGCCCGCCACAAGGCCAAGCATCCCGATTTCGGCATCGAGGCGGTGCATTTCTTCCCGCTCGGCGGTATCAAGACCAATGCGACCTGGATCGCGGACAAAACGAAAGGCTGAGGCATGACCCGTACCGTTCTGGAAAGCAAATCGAAGACCGTGGTGATCGGCTTCGACGAGCCCTTCTGCGTCATCGGCGAACGCATCAACCCGACCGGCCGCAAGAAACTGGCCGCCGAGCTGGAGCTGGGCGATTTCACCACCGTCGAGAGGGACGCGCTGGAACAGGTGGCCTGCGGGGCGACGGTGCTGGATATCAACTCGGGCGCGGTCTTTTCGAACAAGATGGCCGAAGATCCGCGCTATGCCGACAACAACTTCGTCGAGCCGCCCCTGATGCGCGATCTGATCCTGCGGGTGCAGGCGATCACCGATGTGCCGCTTTGCATCGACAGCTCGGTTCCGGCGGCGCTCGAAGCGGGCCTGGCCGCCTGCGAGGGCCGTCCGCTCTTGAATTCCGTCACCGGCGAGGAAGAGCGGCTCGAACGCGTGCTGCCGCTGGTGAAGAAATACAACGTGCCGGTGGTGGCGATCTCGAACGACGACACCGGCATTTCCGAAGACCCCGACGTGCGCTTTGCCGTGGCGAAGAAGATCGTCGAACGCGCCGCCGATTTCGGCATTCCGGCGCATGACATCGTCGTTGACCCGCTGGTGATGCCGGTGGGCGCCATGGCCTCGGCCGGGCGGCAGGTGTTCACGCTGGTCAACCGGCTGCGCACCGAGCTGGGCGTCAACACCACCTGTGGTGCGTCGAACATCAGTTTCGGCCTGCCGAACCGGCATGGCGTCAACGCCGCCTTCCTGCCGATGGCGATCGGCGCGGGCATGACCTCGGCGATCATGAACCCGGTCCGCAGCCAGGAGATGGAGGCGATCCGCGCCGCCAACCTGCTGATGAACCACGACGACAATGCGATGGACTGGATCCGGCTCTCGAAGGTGCTCGAGGCGATGAAAGAGGGCGCGAGCTTCGCCGAGGCCTCGGCCGCCGCCGCTTCGGCCACGCGCGGCGGACGCCGCCGCGCCCGCTGAGACGGCGCGATTCGCGCCCCCGCGACGAAGCGCCCCGCCCCTTGCAAACGCCCCGGCCCCGGCCGGGGCGTTTCGTTTCCGGGCCCGCCGGTAATCGCCCCCGATTGCCCGCCGCGCCGGGATCAATGCCGCCCGACCCGCCCCCGGGGCCGCCCGCCGCAAGGTTTTCGACATAGTGATTAACGAAGTGTTAAAAAATTTTCCGTTTCAAAACCGGAAACATCCCCGGGCCGGACGCGGGGGAACGCGCTGAAATCGCGGCAATGATTCGCCGCGAAGCGCCGCCACTGTTTCCCCGCCAGACCCAAAGACGGCGCGAGCGATTGAATTACGGCCACAATAAGGCGTGTACATGACCTCGTCTTGGCACTACATCTGGACCTGCCACATTAATATCTCATTGAAACCCGAAGCATGACTGGTCGCTTTTAAGGCCTGTGCCGAATGTTGGCACCACAACCTGGGATACGCACTGCCATGCGTTTGAACTGTCTGCCGCCTCGGGCGGTTTTCGCGGCTGCCCCCGCGGAAGCCACCCGGTCCGGGCGCATTGCGCCACGGGCCCGTCACGCTTTCGCTGCCCTCTCGGGGCTGGCTCTGGCCGCTGCGCTTTCTGGCTGTGCCGATGCGCCGGGGGGCCGTGATGTGCCGACCTCGCGCGCCTCGACCGCCGCGATCGACATGCCGCTGGACGATCCGACGATCGGGCTGCCGACCCCCGCCCCCCGCGCCGGGGCACTGCCCGGCAACAGCGTGCTGGCGCGCGACTTCATGGAACTGAATTTCATGCTGGAATCGGGCCGCCCGATCCCGCAATTCTCGCGCTTCGAAGGGCCGATCAGCGTCACGCTGCAGGGCGCCGCGCCGCCCACCGCCGCGACCGAGCTGTCCCGCCTCGTCACCCGGCTGCGCAGCGAGGCGCATATCCCGATCTCGACCGGCGCGGGCGCCACGAACCGCATCAGCATCGCCTTCGTGCCCCGCGCCGAGATGAGCCGCGAAGTCCCGAATGCCGCCTGTTTCGTCGTGCCCAATGCCGCCACCTGGGCCGAGTATCGCGCCAACCGCCGCTCTGCCGCGGGCGACTGGACCAAGGTGCAGCGCCGCACCGCCGCCACCGTCTTCATCCCCGCCGAGGCGACGCCGCAGGAGCTGCGCGACTGCCTGCACGAGGAGACCAGCCAGGCGCTCGGGCCGCTGAACGACCTGTACCGGCTGTCGAATTCGGTCTGGAACGACGACAACTTCCACACCGTCCTGACCCGCTACGACATGATGCAGCTGCGCGCCGTCTATGCGCCCGAATTGCGCTCGGGGATGTCGGTGCCCGAGGTGCAGGCGAAACTGCCCGCGGTCTTCGCCCGGATCAATCCCGGCGGCGGCAAAGTCACCGGCCTGCCCGAAGACCCGACCCCGCGCGCCTTCGTCACTGCACTCGAACGCGCCATCGGCCGCGGTTCGCAAGGCGCGCGCAAGGCGGCGGCGATGACGGCGATCCAGATGTCGGGGGCGCAGCGCTGGCAGGACACAAGGGCCGCCTTTGGCTGGTTCGCGCTCGGTCGGCTGAGCGTCTATGACGACCCCGAGACCGCGATTGCCGCCTTTGCCAATGCGGGCGCGATCTACCGGGCGACGCCCGGCGCGGGCATCCAGTCGGCCCATGTCGACATGCAGCTGGCGGCCTTTGCACTGTCCTCGGGCCGGGCCTCGGATGCGATCGCGCTGGTGAACCGGGCGATTCCGCAGGCGCTGACCGGGGAAAACGCCGCGCTGATGGCGACGCTTTATCTGATCCGCGCCGAGGCCTATGAAACGCTGGGCAATCCGGCGCAGGCGCGGCAGGCACGGCTCGACTCGGCGCAATGGGCACGCTACGGTTTCGGCTCGGATGCCGCCGTGCAGGCACGCGCGGCCGAAGTGGCAGCTTTGGCGCGGGCCGGGGCTCGGTACAACTGAGGCCCGGCTGACCCCCGCGCCTTGGCAGCGGCGCGGGGGGTTTTCGATGTTCCTGCCTTTCTTCGACAGCCTGCGCCGTCACGGCGTGCCCGCCAGTCCGCGCGAATATCTGGCGTTTCTCGAAGGACTTGCGGCGGGTCTTTGCCGCTTTGACATTGACGGCTTCTACTATTTCGCGCGCGCGACGATGGTGAAGGACGAACGCCACCTTGACCGTTTCGACCGGGCCTTCGCGGAAAGCTTCCGCGGCCTTGACGCGATCCCGCCCGAGGCGGTTCTGGACGCGTTGCAGCTGCCCGAGGACTGGCTGCGCAAGCTGGCGGAAAAGCATCTGACCCCCGAGGAAAAGGCGCAGATCGAAGCCCTGGGCGGGTTTGAGAAGCTGATGGAAACCCTGCGCGAACGGCTGAAAGAGCAGGAGGGCCGCCATCAGGGCGGCAACAAATGGATCGGCACCGCCGGAACCTCGCCCTTTGGCGCCTATGGCTACAACCCCGAAGGGGTGCGGATCGGCCAGGCCGAGAGCCGTCATCAGCGCGCGGTGAAGGTCTGGGACAAAAGGGAATTTCGCGATTTCGACGACCGGGTGGAACTGGGCACGCGCAACATCAAGGTGGCCTTGAAACGGCTGCGAAGCTGGGCCCGGCACGGCGCAGCCGAGGAGCTTGACCTGCCCGGCACGATCCGCGCCAGCGCCGAAAGCGGCTATATCGACGTGAAGACCCGGCCCGAGCGGCACAATGCGGTCAAGGTGGTGCTGTTTCTGGATGCGGGCGGCTCGATGGATGCGCATGTGCAACTGGTCGAGGAGCTGTTTTCCGCCGCGCGCAGCGAATTCAAGCATCTGGAGCCTTATTACTTCCACAACTGCCTTTACGAGGGGGTCTGGCGCGACAACCGCCGCCGCTGGGACGAGCTGACCCCCACTTGGGAGGTGCTTCACCGCTACGGGCCTGATTACAAATGCATTTTCGTGGGCGATGCGTCGATGTCGCCCTATGAGATCAGCCATGTCGGCGGCGCCAACGAGCATTGGAACGCCGAAGCGGGGGCGGTCTGGCTGGCCCGCGCCCGGGCGCAATGGCCGGGCCATGTCTGGCTCAACCCGGTGCCGGAACGGCAATGGGGCTATACACAGTCGATCGCGATGATCCAGGCGGCGTTCGAAGGCCGCATGTTCCCGCTGACGCTTGACGGCATCACCCGGGCGATGAAGCTGCTTGGCTGAGGGCGCGGCGGGGATTGACCCGGGCCGCCCCCGGCCCCATCTTTGGCCGATGCTTCTGCGCCTTCTGCCCTTCCTGCTGACGATCCTTGCCGCGCTTGCGATGTGGCATTTTTCGTCGCGCAACCTGCTGCGCCAACTCTCCGCCCGCTCGGTGCCGCTGGCGGAACCGGGTCTGGCCCCGGTGCTTGACCGGCTGCGCGCGGCGCTGGGGGTCCCTTCCCTGCCCGTCTTCGTGCTCGATGACCCCAAGGTGAACGGCCTCGCCGCCCCCGATGGCCGGGTCTTCCTGACCGAGGGTTTTCTGGCGCTTTACCGCAGCGGGCAGGTCACCGCCGAGGAGCTCGCCTCGGTCATCGCCCATGAGATCGGCCATGTCGCCAGCGGCCATGCGCGGCGGCGGATGATCGACTTCACCGGGCAGAACCTGCTGCAGCTGCTGCTCGTGGGCGTGCTGGGCCGGATCGTGCCCTTTGCCGGGATCTGGATCGCCAATCTGATCACCACCGCTCTTGCCGCGCGTCTGAGCCAGCGCGACGAATATGAGGCCGATGCCTTTGCCACCGCGCTGCTGATCAAGGCGGGGATCGGCCCGGAGCCGCAGCTGAGCCTTTTCGCCCGGCTCGACCGGCTTGTGGGCGCGGGCGCGGGCGCCGCCCCGGCCTGGGCTTCCTCGCATCCCGAGACGGAGCGGCGCATGGCCGCGATCCGCGCCAATGTCGCCCGCTGGACTGCGGCGTAAGTCACAGCGCGGCGCCGTTTTTTCCGCTATCACCGGGACAGGCAAAAGCAGGACCCAAAGATGAGCCAGACCGTCCGCAAGCGCCGGGTGTTCTACATCCCCGGCTATGACCCGATCCCCCCCCGCCGCTACCGCGAGCTGTACCGGACCGAGGGCACGGCGCAGGCGGCGATTTCGGGCTATGCGCTGGCGCTGGCGCCCAAACGCGCGGGCGGCCCCTATGGCTGGCATGTGAGCGCGACCCAGGACGGGCAGGCAGTCGAGACCGATATCGAGGTGCTGCTCTGGGCCGATATCGTGCGCGACAGCATGGCGGCCTCGATCCCCGCGACCTATCTGCAGCTGGTGCGTACCGCCTGGGCCTATATCGGCTCAGGCGCGCTGTTTCGGCTGATGCGGCTGCGCAAGGGCCCGGTGATCGCGGCGCTTTACCCGATCGTCGCGCTGATCTTGCAGGCGCTGGCGGGACTTGGCGCGGGGGCGGCGCTGGCCGCGCTGCTGCTTTGGCCACTGCCCGATTTCGCCTTTGACGGGGCGCTCGGCCTTGCGATCTGTGCCGCCGTCACCTGGGCGGTGCTGCGCTGGTTTCGCAAGCACGATGGCACCTTCTACGCCTATTACCTGATGCATGATTACGCCTTCACCGCGCGCTGGGGCGGCGCCAATCCGGCCGCGCTCGAAACCCGGATGGCCGGCTTTGCCGACACGATCGCGCAGGCGCTGACCGAGGACTGGGACGAGGTTCTGATCGTCGGCCATTCCTCGGGCGCGCATCTGGCGGTCTCGGTTCTGGCCGATCTGATCCGCGCGGGCCGGGTGCCTGCGCCGGGGCCGCGGCTCGGCTTCCTGTCGCTGGGCCATGTCGTGCCGATGGTCAGCTTCCTGCCCGAGGCGAAACGGCTGCGCGGCGATCTGGCTTATCTTTGCACGCGGACCGAACTGACCTGGGTCGATGTCACCGCCCCGGGCGACGGCTGCGCCTTTGCGCTGTGCGATCCGGTCAAGGTCTCGGGCGTCAGCCCCGCCGATCAACGCCAGCCGCTGATCCTGTCTGCCGCCTTCACGCAAACACTCTCGCCCGCGCGCTGGAAGCAACTGCGCTGGCGCTTCTTCCGGCTGCATTTCCAGTATCTTTGCGCCTTCGACCGCCCCGGCGCCTATGATTACTTCCGCATCACCGCCGGGCCCCTGACCCTGGCCGAGCGCTTCGCGCAGACGCTGCCGTCAAAAAGCGTGATCGAGACGCCCGCGAACCGCTTTACATCAATGGCGTAGGGGGGCGCTGCCCCCCGTCCCTGCGGGACTCCCCCCGAGGTATTTGAAGCAAGATGAAACCGGATGCCTTTCATCTTGCCCGAAATATCCCGGGGGGCCGAGGCATCGCCTCGGCGGGGGCAGCGCCCCCTCGCCCTCAAAGCCGGTAGATCGCCGCGTATTTGGTTTCGAGATAGTCGAGCAGCGGTTCTTCCGAAGGCTCAAACCCGCAGGCGGTGACGATCGTCTCGCGCGGGGGGCGCAGCCCGCCGTGGCGTTGCAGGTTTTCCCGCAGCCAGTCGGTCGCGGGTTTTGCCGTGCCCTCGGCCAGAGCCGCATCGATCCCCGGCACCGCCGCGCGCATCGCGCTGTTCAGGCAGCCCGCATAGACATTGCCCAGCGTATAGGTCGGGAAATAGCCAAAGAGGCCGGCGGACCAGTGCACATCCTGCAAGAAGCCCTGCGAGGGTTTCTCGACCGCCACCCCGAAATCCGTCAGGAACCGGGCGTTCCAGGCCGCTTCCAGATCGGCCACTTCAAGCTTGCCCGCGATCAGCTGCCGTTCCAGATCGAAGCGCAGCATGATGTGCAGGTTGTAGTGCAGCTCGTCGGCTTCGGTGCGGATGAAGCCGGGATTGACCCGGTTCACCACCGCATGAAAGGCCTGCGCGTCCGCCACGCCGAAATCCCCGAACGCATCCAGCATGCGCTGATACAACCAGCCGGTGAAGGCGGCCGAGCGGCCAAGCTGGTTTTCATAGATCCGGCTCTGGCTTTCATGCACCCCCATCGAGACGCCGCGGCCGAGCGGCGAGAAGGCATAGTCGGGCGAAATCGCCTGTTCGTAGCAGGCGTGGCCGACCTCGTGGATGGTGGAATAAAGGCAGTTGAACGGGTCGCTTTCGCACACCCGCGTGGTGATGCGCACATCCCGCCCCGAGCCCGAGCAGAACGGATGCACCACGAGATCGAGCCGCCCCATCGTCCAGTCATAGCCGAAGGCCGAGGCGCAGATGCGGGCAAGGCGCAGCTGCGTCGCCTCGGGGAAGACATGGCTCAGCGCGGGCGGCTGGTGTTCCGATCCCAGCACCTTTTCGCGCAAGCTGACAAGGCGCGGGCGCATCCGGTCGAACATCGCGCCAAGCGCGCGATGCGTGGCGCCCGGTTCGTAATCATCCAGCAGCGCATCGTAAAGATCGCCTTGCGACAGGCAGGCCGCTTCCTCGCGCTTCAATGCCACCATCTGCGCCAGCGTCGGCAGGAAGGCGGCCGCATCCTCGGCCGCGCGCGCCTCGGCCCAGACGCCCTGCGCAAGCGAGGTGAGGCGCGCCAGTTCGGTGGCCAGCCGCGCCGGAATGCGGGTGGCGCGGTTGTAATTGCGCCCGGCCAGATCCAGAAGCCGCGCATCCGCCTCGGTCGTCGCCTCGGCACGGGCCAGCCAGTCTTCGAGCCGCGGATCGGTGCGGCGCGCATGCAGCACCGATTCCAGCGCCGCCAGTTCCTCGGCCCGCTGTTCGGCCGCCCCGCGCGGCATCATCGTTTCCTGATCCCAGCCCAGACGCTCGGCCACATGGCCAAGCGCCTCGGTTTCGCGAAGGTAGGCTTTCAGGTCGGTCAAAGCTGTCATTTGATCCCCCGGATCGATTGCACGCGCGGATAGCGCGCAAGAAACCGCGCGCGGATGAGAAAGAGCCAGAGCACCAGCGCCCCGCCCAGATGCGCCAGCCGCAGCGCCAGCGGATCGCCATGCAGCAGCGTGACGACGCCCAGCACCGCCTGCAGAAGCATCCAGACCGCGGCCAGCACGAAGGCCATGCGCGTCACCGCATGCACCGACCGGCGCGACCGGATCAACGCGACAAGCGCAAGCACCACAAGCAGATAGCCGAGCGCCCGGTGGCTGAACTGCAAAAGCGCCTGATTTTCCAGCGCATTGCGCCAGATCGGTTGCAGCGAGAGCATGTCGGGCGGCAGCCAGAGGCCGCCCATCAACGGCCAGTCGGTGAAAACCGCCCCCGCGCCAATCCCGGTCACCAGCCCGCCCACGAGCAGTTGCAGGAAGCTCAGATGCATCAGCCCCGTCGCCAGCCCGACCAGCCCCGGTTCCGCCTGACGCCGCGCCGAGATCAGCGCAGCCTCGGTCCGCGCGGCCAAGAGCGCATACCAGAAGGCAAAGCCTGCGAGCGCGAAGGCCAGCCCAAGGCGCAGCGTGGCAAAGGGGGCTGCGCCAAGGGTCGTCTGCGCCCGTTCGATCTGTGCCACGACCAGATTGGCGGCTTGCACCACCCGCTCCTGCGGGGTCGGGGGCGCCACCACAGGCGCAGGCGTCGGCGGGGTTGCGGGCAGCAATTGCAGCGGCGGCAGGGCGCCCGTTTGCGGCAGCACCTCGGCCGCGGGGGCGGGTGACAAGGCCTTGGAAAGCTGGGACATCGGCGCGGGGTCGGAGGCCGCCAGCAGCAGGCAGCCCAGCCCCAGACCGGCGACGCGCATCCCCCAGCCCGGCGGCAGGCGGCGACTGACAGCCAGCCCCAGCGCGCCAAGCGCCCAGACAGCAAAGAGCGCGAGCCCGGTATAGGGCTGCACCAGATCAAGCTCGGCAATGCCGAAGCCCGGCGTCGCATCCAGCCCCAGTTGCAGCACCGCGAGCACGATCAGCGAGACCATCCAGAACATCAGCGCCTTGCGCGCGCCTTTCGGCCGCGCGTCGATCATGCCGCCCTTCGGCGCCACCGGCATCTGTTTCGGGGTCTCGACGCCCACCTCCTCGAAGATCGCGCGCGAGCGGTTCTTGACGGGTTTCATCCCCATGCGGGCCTCCTGTCGCTTTCGCGCGACACTAGGGCGCGGGGCGGGCGGGGGCAAGGGGATTGGCGCTTGCCCGGGCGGCGGCGCGGCCCGGATCGTCCCGCAACCCCCGGGGCGGGCAGGGTTTTTCGGCGCAGGCGCAGGGCGCGGGCGCGGCCCTTGGCGCAAATGTCGCGCCCCCGCGGCCCGGCCGGCGGATCAGTCGCGGTTGCGCAGCAGCTGCCGCAGCATCCCGTGCAGCGTCTGTACATCCGCCCGCGTCAGGCCGAACCGGCTCCACATGTTGCGCAGATTGCGCTTCATCATCGGCGCCTTGCCCTCGGGGAAGAAGAACCCGGCCGCCTCGAGGCGTTCCTCGTAATGATCGCCCAGCTTCTCGATTTCCAGCGCATTGGCCATCTCGGCCCCGGCCAGACCGGGGTCGATCGCGGGGGCGTCGCTGCCCTGACGGGCGAATTCATACGCCGTCAGCAGCACCGCCTGCGCAAGGTTGAGCGAGAAGAAGTCTGGGTTCACCGGCACGGTGATGATCGCATTCGCCCGGATGATGTCGTCGTTTTCCAGCCCCGTGCGCTCGGGGCCGAACATCACGCCGACGCGCTGACCGGCGGCGATCCGCGCCCGCGCCTCGGCCATCGCGGCCTCGGGGGTGTAAATGGGTTTCGTCAGCTCGCGCCCGCGCGCCGTGGTCGCAAAGACGAAATCGCAATCGGCAATCGCCTCGGCCGTGGTGGCGAACACCCCCGCATGATCGAGCACCTTGCCCGCCGCGCCAGAGGCCATCGCCACCGCCTTCGGGTTCGGCCAGCCGTCACGCGGATCGACGAGCCGCAGGGTCGACAGCGCGAAATTCAGCATCGCGCGGGCGGCGGCACCGATATTCTCGCCCATCTGCGGACGGATCAGGATGAAGACGGGGGTCGGATGCGAAGTCATGCCCCCCGATACAGAAGCGCAAAGCCGCTGGCAAGGCGGGGCGGCCTGCGCTAGAAGGCGCCAAACCCGAAAGGAGCCATCATGTCCGAGGATCGCCCGCAGCTTTATCTGGCCACCCCGCCCAGCTTCGATCTGGAGGTTTTCCCGCAGCTGCTGGCGCGCGTGCTGGGCGCGCAGGAGATTGCCTGCCTGCGTCTGGGTCTGGCGACGAAAGACGAGGACAAGGTGATGCGCGCGGCCGATGCGGTGCGTCAGGTGGCGCATGAGTTCGATGTCGCGCTGGTGATCGAGAACCACATCGCGCTGGTGGAACGCCACGGGCTTGACGGCGTGCATCTGACCGATGGCGCCCGCACCGTGCGCTATGCCCGCAAGGAGCTGGGTCAGGAGGCGATCGTGGGCTGTTTCTGCGCCGCCTCGCAGCATGACGGCATGACCGCGGGCGAGGCCGGGGCGGATTACGTCTGCTTTGGTCCGGTGGGCGAAACCGGGCTTGGCACCGGCGCCCGGGCCGAGCGCGACCTGTTCCAGTGGTGGTCCGAGGTGATCGAGGTGCCGGTGGTGGCCGAAGGCGCGCTGACCGAGGCTCTGGTGCGCGACTTTGCCCCCGTCACCGATTTCTTCGCCGTGGGCGAGGAGATCTGGACAGCGGAGGACCCGGTGGCGGCGCTCGGCCGCCTTGTCGCGGCGATGGGCTGATGGCGGAATTCTGGCTGGGCGATTCCAACGGCCCGATGGGCGATGTCGGCGCCTTCATGGGCTCCGAGCTGCGGGTGGACCGCGCCGATCTGGCGGGCCACATCGGGCAGTTGGGCGAGGAGCGCGTGCTGGTGGCGCTGGTGGGCGCGCCCGGCTCGGGCAAGTCGCAGCTGGCGGCGGAACTGGCGGGGCAGCTGAATGCCCGCAGCCCCGGACGCGCCGCGATCCTGCCGATGGACGGATTTCATCGCGCCAATGACTGGCTGGACGCGCAGGGCCTGCGCGCACTCAAGGGCCATCCCGACACTTTCGATGTCGCGGGCCTTGCCGCCTGTCTGGCGCAGGTCAAGGCGGCAACCGGCGACTGCGCGGTGCCAAGCTTCGATCGCGCCGCCGATGCCGTGGTGCCTGCGGGCGCGGTGATCCCGGCCACGGCGCAGGTGATCCTGGTCGAGGGCAATTACCTGCTGCTGACCCGCCCGGGCTGGCGCGATCTGGCGCCAATTTTCGATCTTTCGGTCCGGCTTGCCGTGACCGAGGCCGAGCTGCGCCGCCGCCTGATGGCGCGCTGGGCCGACCTGCCACTGGCGGAAGCCACGCGCCGGACCGAGGAGAACGACCTGCCGAACGGGCGTCTGCTGACGACCGGAAACCGCGCCGCCGATCTTGTGATCTTCGGCTGAGCGGGGCTCTGCCCGCACCCCGAGGTATTTGCAGCAAGATGAAGGCCGCAATTTCATCTTGCCCGAAATACCTCGGGGGGAGTCCGCAGGACGGGGGGCAGCGCCCCCTGCCCGGCTCGCAGCTGACGCAGCGTCAGCCTTTGGCTTGCCCGCCCCGGCTGCTAGAATGCGCCATTCCCGGAGGTTGCGATGACACGACATGAGCTGGCCCACTCGTTCCGCGAGCATTTTGCCGATGGCGTGATGCATGTGCTGGGGGTGACCTTTGCCGTCGCGGCGGTCTCGGCGCTGATGGTCTGGGCGGCGATGGCGGGGCTTGGGCCGAAGATCTGGCCGCTTGTCGTCTATGCGGTCGGGCTGATCGCCTCTTTCGGCTTTTCGGCGGGCTACAACCTGACGCTTTACGCGCCTGCCCGCGCGGTGCTGCGCCGCTTCGATCATGCGGCGATTTATCTTTTGATTGCAGGAACTTACACGCCGATGGCGCTGATCGGACTGGGCGGCAAGGTGGGCATTGCGCTGACCGTGACGATCTGGACGCTGGCGCTGATCGGCATGGTGATGAAGCTTGGCTTCTTTCATGCCGCCGAGAAGGCCGGGTTCCTGCTTTACCTTGTCATGGGGCTTCTGGGCCTGGTCGCGATCTGGCCGCTGATCGAGCGGCTGCCGCTGGCGGTGCTGATCCTTCTGGGCATCGGCGGCGCCGTCTATTTGCTGGGCACGGTGTTCTACAAGCTGAAGCGGATGCCGTTTTCGCGCGCGATCTGGCACGGCCATGTGATTGCGGCGGCGGCGACGCATTACGCCGCCGTCATCCTGATCGCCGGGCATTAAAGCGGGTCGATATCGCCCGCCGCGCGTTCGGCATGGAACTCGGCCACGAAGGCAGAAAGCCGCCCGGCCGCGATCGCCGCGCGCAGGCCCGCCATCAGATCCTGATAATAGTGCAGGTTGTGCCAGGTCAGCAGCATGCCCGAGATCATCTCCTGCGCCTTGAAGACATGGTGCAGATAGGCGCGCGAGTAATTCCGGCAGGCCGGGCAGTTGCAGGCTTCGTCGAGCGGGCGCGGGTCGTCCATGTGCCGGGCGTTCTTGATGTTGATCTGGCCGCGCCGCGTCCAGGCCTGCCCGGTCCGCCCCGAGCGCGAGGGCAGCACGCAATCCATCATGTCGATGCCGCGCTCGACCGCGCCGACGATGTCGTCGGGCTTGCCCACCCCCATCAGATAGCGCGGCTTGTCGGCGGGCAGGAAGCCGGGCGCATAGTCCAGGACCGAGAACATCGCCTCCTGCCCCTCGCCCACGGCCAGCCCGCCGAGCGCATAGCCGTCAAAGCCGATGTCCTTGAGTTTCTGGGCACTTTCCTCGCGCAACTCCCGCGTGACGCCGCCCTGCATGATGCCAAAGAGCGCATGCCCCGGCCGGTCGCCAAAGGCGTCGCGGCTTCGCTCGGCCCAGCGCATCGAGAGCCGCATCGATTTCGCCACCGCAGCCTCGTCGGCGGGCAGCGCCGGACATTCGTCAAAGGCCATGACGATATCCGAGCCCAGAAGCTTCTGGATCTCCATCGAGCGTTCGGGGCTCAGGTGATGTTTCGAGCCGTCGATATGGCTGGAAAAGGTCACGCCCTCCTCGGTGAGCTTGCGCAGCGATGCAAGGCTCATCACCTGAAACCCGCCCGAGTCGGTCAGGATCGGGCGCTCCCAGTTCATGAACTTGTGCAACCCGCCCAGCCGCGCGATGCGCTCGGCCGTCGGGCGCAGCATCAGGTGATAGGTGTTGCCCAGAAGGATGTCGGCACCGGTGGCGCGCACGCTTTCGGGCAGCATCGCCTTGACCGTGGCGGCGGTGCCGACGGGCATGAAGGCGGGGGTGCGGATCTCGCCGCGCGGCGTGTGGATCACCCCGGTGCGGGCGGCGCCGTCGGTGGCGGACAGGGTGAAGCTGAACTGGGTCATCGGGCGCTCCTTTCGGCCGCATGTAGCAGCGCCGTGCCGAAAGGGGAAGGGACCCGCGCAGGCAGGGTTTGCACGCGGGCGGGGAAGGCTTTCGCCTCGGGCAGGCCCGAGGCGACCCGCGGGGGGCTTCGCCCCCCGCCCCCCCCGAAAAAAGAAGTGCGTATTTTGCCAAGGAAAAACAGGGCCTTTGCCCGTTGACGGACGCGACATGCCGCCGAAAGACGTGCTTGCCGCGGCTTGTTTCTTCTTGGCGCAAATACGCCGGGGGTGCGGGGGCGGAGCCCCCGCCCGGGTCGCCGAGGCCCCGCCTCGGTGAAATCCCACCTGGCACGCGGCTTTCCGCCCCGCACCGACGGCCTTTACCTCTCCCCCTGATACCCTATATAAACTCTAGGAAATAGCCCGAGAGAGTCATGACCAGCACCGAACACGCGCTCCCCGAAGGGGCCCCGCTGATTGCCCCGTCCGATATCGAGCACCCGCTTTACGCCTCGGTGGTCGAGGCCTGCCGCACCGTCTTCGACCCGGAAATTCCGGTCAACATCTTCGATCTCGGTCTGATCTACACGATCCGGATCGGCGAGGACGGCGTCGTCGCCATCACCATGACGCTGACCGCCCCGGGCTGTCCGGTGGCGGGCGAGATGCCGCAATGGCTTGCCGACGCGGTCGAGGCGGTCGAGGGGGTGCAGCGCTGCGAGATCGAGATGACCTTCGACCCGGCCTGGGGCATGGACATGATGTCGGACGAGGCCCGGCTCGAACTCGGCTTCATGTGAGCTTGCGGGGGCGGGCGCGGCGGGCTGTGCGGAGCGGACGGCCCCCCTGTGCGGCAGCGCCCTTGTCCCCTTGCGCCGATCCTTTACGGTGGGGGTCTTCTTGAACGGAGGGTCAGATGACCGACACCCTGTTTTCCCCCGGCCAGCTTGGGGAAATTTCGATCGCAAACCGCGTCGTGATGGCGCCGCTCACCCGCAATCGCGCGCCCGACCGGATGCCCACCGATCTGACGGTGGAGTATTACCGCCAGCGCGCGACGGCCGGGCTGATCGTCACCGAAGGCGCGCAGATCTCGCCCATCGCACAGGGCTATGCCTGGACGCCCGGCATCCACACCGAGGCGCAGGCGGCGGCTTGGGCCCGGGTCACCGAGGCCGTCCATGCCGAGGGCGGCAAGATCGTGATCCAGCTCTGGCACGTCGGGCGCGTCTCGCATGAAACGATCATCGACGGGCTGACACCGGTCGCCCCCTCGGCGCTGTCGGCGGCCTCGAAGACCTTCGACGGCAAGGGCTTCGTCGAAACCGGCATGCCGCGCGAAATGACCGCGGAAGACATCGAACGCACCTTCCTTGATTACGGCCATGCGGCGCAGCTGGCGAAACAGGCGGGCTTCGACGGGGTCGAGGTGCATGCGGCGAACGGCTATCTGATCGACCAGTTCCTGCGGGACACGTCGAACATCCGCAGCGACGGCTGGGGCGGCCCGGTCGCCAACCGCATCCGCTTCCTTTTGGGTGCCGTCGATGCCTGCGTCGCGGTCTGGGGCCCGGGGCGGGTCGGCGTGCGGCTTTCGCCCTTCTCGAACGCCAATAATATCGGCCTCGACAGCGACACGCCCGCGCTTTTCGGCGCCGCCATCGCCGCGCTGAACGACCGGCCGCTGGCCTTTGTCCATATGGTCGAGGGCCAGACCGGCGGCCCGCGCGACTGGCCCGCGGGCGAGCTGGAAGCGCTGCGCGAGGCGATCCGCGCCCCCTATATCGCCAACAACGGCTATGACCGCGAAAGCGCCCTGGCCGCGGTGGCAACGGGCACGGCCGACGCGGTGGCTTTCGGCAAACCCTTCATCGCCAACCCCGATCTGGTGGCGCGGCTGGAGCGGGACGCGGAATGGAACCCGCTGCGGCTGGCGCTGATGTATGGCGGCGGCGCCGAGGGCTACACCGACTATCCCGCCCTGCCCTGATCCCTCCGGGCGGCCCGGCAGGCTTGCCGGACCGCCCCCGCGCGCCTATCTTGAGGCGAAAGGAGCCCCCCATGTTCGCACTCCCCGGCAAGCCCCCCGTCACACTGACCCCCGCCGCCGTCGCGCAGATCGCCGATCTGATGGCGCGCGAGGGCGCCGCCGGGTTCCGCATCGGCGTGAAAAAGGGCGGCTGTGCGGGCATGGAATATACGATGGAAATCGCCGCCGAGGCCGATCCGATGGATATCGTCGTCGAGGAAGGCCCGGCCCGCGTGCTGATCGCGCCCTTGGCGCAGATGTTCCTGCTTGGAACCGAAATCGACTACGAGGAAACGATGCTCGAATCGGGCTTCAAGTTCCGCAACCCGAATGTGGTCGAAAGCTGCGGCTGCGGCGAATCGGTGAAGTTCCGCGACACCGCCGCGGGCTGAGGCCCATTTCTTGCTTGCACGGGCCGCGCGCCTGCCTAATCTGCGCCCGACTTTGGCAAGGAGGCAGGAATGCGCAGAAAATTGGCCGCGGGCAACTGGAAGATGAACGGCACCAAGGCAAGCTTGGCCGAAGTGGCGGCGCTGATCGCGGCGCATCCCGATCCGAAATCCGAAGTGCTGCTTTGCCCGCCCGCAACGCTGGTCGCGGCGATGGTGGCGACGGCGGCGGGCAAGATCGCGGTCGGCGGCCAGGACTGCCACATGAAGGCCGCAGGCGCGCATACCGGTGACATCGCGGCCGAAATGCTGGCCGATTGCGGCGCCTCCCATGTGATCCTCGGCCATTCCGAACGCCGCGCCGATCATGGCGAAAGCTCGGAGATGGTTTGCGCCAAGGCCGCCGCCGCCCGCGCCGCGGGTCTGGTCGCGGTGATCTGCGTTGGCGAGACCGAAGCGCAGCGCGATGCGGGCGAGACGCTGGCACTGGTGGGCGCGCAGCTGGCGGGCTCGGTGCCGGACGGCGCGACGGCGGCGAATACCGTCATCGCCTATGAACCGGTCTGGGCGATCGGCACCGGCCGCACGCCGACGCTGGAACAGATTGCCGAAGTGCATGATTTCCTGCGTGCGGAACTCGTCGCGCGCTTCGGCGCCGAGGGCGAAGGGATGCGGCTCCTTTACGGCGGCTCGGTCAAACCCTCGAACGCGACCGAGATCTTTGCCACCTCGAACGTCGATGGCGCGCTGGTGGGTGGCGCCTCGCTCAAGGCCGCCGATTTCGGCGCGATCCTGAGCGCGCTCGACGCGGCCTGACGCAGAAGGGGGCGCTGCCCCCCGTCCCTTCGGGACTCCCCCCGGGATATTTGCACCAAGGTGAAAGCAGCACCGGGTTGCCTTTCACCTTGGGACAAATATCCCGGGGGGTGAATGGCCGACAGGCCAGAGGGGGGCAGCGCCCCCCTGCCCGGCCTGATCCCCTCACACCGGCAAGATCGTCGTCGACTTGATCTCTTCCATGCTCAGAAGCGCGGTGACGTTGTAGATCTTCACCTCGGAGATCAGCGCCTGATAGAAAAGATCATAGGCGCGCGCATTCTTCACCCGCACCTTCAGGATATAGTCGATGTCGCCCGCCAGCCGATGCGCCTCGAGCACCTCGGGGCGGGCGCGCAGCGTGGCCAGAAACCGGCGCTGCCACTCGGCCTCGTGCTCCGAGGTGCGGATCAGCACGAAGAAACAGGCCTCGAGCCCCAGCGCCTCGGCATCGAGCAGCACCGTCTGCCGCCCGATCACGCCCAGATCCTTCATCTTGCGGATCCGGTTCCACACCGGGGTCTTCGACGAGCCCACCTTGCGCGCGATCTCGTCGAGCGACTGGCTCGCGTCTTCCTGCATCTGAAACAGGATCTTCCGATCCATCTCGTCCAACCGGACCGCCATTCGCCTTTTCCCCCGTTTCGCAGGAAATCTCCTCTGCCGGACCCAGGATAGGAAACGAAGTTCCTTATTCGCAAGGGGGCATGGCGCAGGCGGGGAAAAATTTCCTATATTGCGCGAAAGGAGACCGCCATGACCCAGACCCGTCGCACGCCCGAGACCCCCGCTCCCCGCCGCACGGACCATCGCACCGGCCATGTGACGCTGGCCGGGGCCGGGCCGGGCTGCGCGGATCATCTGACGCTGGCGGTGGCGCGGGCGCTTGGCGCGGCCGATGTGATCTTGCACGACCGGCTGGTCCCGGCCGAGGTGCTGGCGCTGGCCGGGCCGCAGGCCCTGGTGATCGAGACGGGCAAGACCGGCTTTGGCACCCATATGCCGCAAGACGAGATCACCGCGCTGATGCTGGGCTTCGCGCAGGCCGGGCGCGATGTGCTGCGGCTGAAATCGGGCGATCCGGGCGTCTTCGGCCGTCTGGGCGAGGAGCTGGACGCGCTGCAAGCCGCCGGGATCGGCTTCACCGTCCTGCCCGGGATCACCGCCGCCTCGGCCGCCGCCGCCAGCCTGGGGCAAAGCCTGACCGAGCGCGGCCGCAACAAGGAGCTGCGCCTGATCACCGGCCATGACATCGCGGGTTTCGCCGAGGCGGATTGGGCGGGCCTTGCCCGTCCGGGCGCGGTCGCCGCGATCTACATGGGCAAGAAGGCCGCACGTTTCCTGCAAGGCCGCCTGATGATGCACGGCGCCCTTGCCACGACGCCGGTGACGCTCGTAGAAAATGTTTCCCGCGCCGAGGAGCGCGTGCTTGCCACCACCCTGGCCGATCTGCCCGCCGCCGCCGCGCGTCTGGAAGGTCCCGCCGTCATCCTGTTCGGTCTCGCCCCCCGCGCGGCCGCCGCCCAATCGCTTGAGGCCGTGATATGAGTCGTTCCTTTGTTCCGAAAGTCGTCAGCGCCAATGATCTGCGCGCCGGTCACGTGGTCTATTTCGCCGCCAGCGGAGACTGGGTGCGCGATATTGCAGAGGCCGAGGTGCTGACCGACGAGGCCGAGGCGCAGCTGCGCCTGCTTTCCGCGATGGGTCATCCTACCGTTGCCGTCGGCGTCTATCTGGTGGATGTGACGCAAGAACCGCAGGGCCCGGTGCCGGTGGCGCTGCGCGAGCAGTTCCGCGCCAGGGGCCCCTCGATCCGCCCGACGAAAGAAGCCGCCGCCAAGGAAGCCGCCCCCAAGGAATCCGCCAATGTATGAATATTCCGACTTCGACGAAGCCTTCGTGCGCAACCGCGTGGCGCAGTTTCGCGATCAGGTGGCGCGGCGGCTGGACGGCAGCCTGACCGAGGAAGAATTCCGCCCGCTGCGGCTGATGAACGGGCTTTATCTGCAGCTGCACGCCTATATGCTGCGCGTCGCCATCCCCTATGGCACGCTTTCGTCGCACCAGATGCGGGCGCTGGCCGATGTGGCCGACCGGTTCGACCGCGGCTATGGCCATTTCACCACCCGCCAGAACATCCAGTTCAACTGGATCAAGCTCACCGACACGCCCGACATTCTGGAGCGGCTGGCCGATGACGGTCTGCATGCGATCCAGACCTCGGGCAATTGCATCCGCAACGTCACGACCGATGCCTTTGCGGGCGCCGCCGCCGACGAGATCGAAGACCCCCGCCCCTATGCCGAGCTGATCCGGCAATGGTCCTCGGATCATGCCGAATTCCAGTTCCTGCCGCGCAAGTTCAAGATCGCGATTACCGGCAGCCCCGAGGATCGCGCCGCGATCCGCGCCCATGACGTGGGTCTGCAGCTGATCCGCCGCGGCGCCGAAACCGGCTTTCGCGTGCTGGTGGGCGGCGGGCTGGGGCGCACGCCGATGCTGGCGCCCGAGCTGCGCGACTTCCTGCCGAAAGCCGATCTGCTGCCCTATCTGGAGGCGATCCTGGCCGCCTACAACCTGATCGGGCGGCGCGACAACAAATACAAGGCGCGCATCAAGATCACCGTGTTCGAGACCGGGATCGAGCCCTTCCGCGATCTGGTCGAGCAGGAATTCGCGCGTATCCGCCCGCAATTCACCGGCGCCGATCAGGCGCTTTTGGCGGAAATCACCCCGCATTTCGCCCTGCCCGATCTGGTGGCGAAAGACCCCGCCGCCTTTGCCGCGGCGCGGACCACGGATCCGGCTTTCGCGGCCTGGGCGAAGCAGTCCGTCACCGATCACAAGCGCCCCGATCATGCGGTGGTGACGATCTCGGTCAAGACCCCGGGCGAGGAACCGGGCGATGTCTCGGCCCGCCAGATGCGCGCCGTGGCGGATCTGGCCGACCTGCACGGCTATGGCGAGCTGCGGATTTCCCACATGCAGAACATCGTTCTGCCCCATGTCGCCCGCGCCGATCTGCCCGCCCTTCATGCCGCGCTGCGCAAGGTCGGGCTGGCGGCGGCGAATGTCGGGCTGATCTCCGACATGATCGCCTGTCCGGGGATGGATTACTGCGCGCTGGCCACGGCGCGTTCGATCCCGCTCGCGCAAGAGATCGCGCAGCATTTCGAGACGCTGGGTCTGGTCGAAACCATCGGGCCGCTGCCCTTGAAAATCTCGGGCTGCATCAATGCTTGCGGTCATCACCATCTGGGCGCCATCGGCATTCTGGGCCTCGACCGCGCCGGGGCCGAGAATTACCAGATCACCCTGGGCGGCGCCGAGGGGCCCGAGGCGGCGATCGGCGAAAAGATGGGGCCGGGCTTTGCCTATGACGCCGTCGTTCCCGCGATCGAACGGCTGGTGCGCGCCTATCTGGCCTTGCGGCTTTCGGCGGACGAAAGCTTTTTGGCGGCGCTGCACCGGCTGGGCCGCGAGCCCTTCCGCGCGGCGCTTTATGACGAGGCCCAGGATGCTGCCTGACATCGGCCCCCGCGTCGCGGCGCTGAATGACCGCTATCGACATCATGCCGCGATTTCGGTGATGGAAAAGGCGCTTTCCGATCCCGACACCGGGCGGGTGGCGATGGTCAGCTCGTTTGGCGCGGAATCGGTCGTGCTGTTGCACATGGTCTCGCTGATCGCCCCGGCGACGCCGGTCTTGTTCGTCGATACGATGATGCTGTTTCCCGAGACGCTCGCCTATCAGCAGGAGGTCGCCTCGAAACTGGGCCTGTCGGAAATCCGCACCATCCGCGCGACGAAAGCCGCGCTGGCGCTCGATGACCCCGATGGCACGCTTTATCAGTTCGACACCGACGCCTGCTGCAATCTGCGCAAGACCGTGCCGCTGGAAACGGCGCTTGCGGGCTTTGACGCCTGGATCACCGGGCGCAAGCGCTATCAGGGCCAGACCCGGGCCGAGATCGACTTCTTTGAAGTCGAAACCCCCGACCGGATGAAGATCAATCCGCTGGCGCATTGGGGGCGCGAGGATCTGGAAGAATACATGGTGCAAAACCGCCTGCCCCGGCATCCGCTGGTGGCGCGGGGCTATCCTTCGATCGGTTGCGCGCCCTGCACCTCGCCGGTGAAACCGGGCGAAGATCCGCGCGCAGGCCGTTGGCGCGGCTCGCAAAAGACCGAATGCGGCATCCATTTCATCGGCGGCAAGATGGTGCGGGTCAAACCGGCCGAGGACGCCCCCGAAGGCAGCGACAAGGACAAGGTGGCATGAGCGTGATCGTGCGCGATACGGGCTTTGCGCCCGAGGATTTCACCGGGGTGGCCGTCGAGGTTCCCCCCACCACCGCGCCCGAGGCGCTGGCGGCGCTGGTTGCGGGGGCAGAGCTGGTCAAGGTGCTGTTCCCCAGCTTCTCGGACGGGCGCGGCTTCACGCTGGGTCGGCTGATCCGCGACGCGGGCTATACGGGGCGGCTGCGCGCCAGCGGGCCGATCATCGCCGATCAATACGGCATGGCGCGGCGCTCGGGCTTTGACGAGGTGGAGATCCCCGATGATCTGGCCGCCCGGCAGGGCGAGGCGCAATGGCTGGCCCGGGCCGACTGGCAGGCGCATGATTACCGCGCGCGCCTCTTCGGATCGGTTGCGACAGCGTGATCGCTTGACGCGAAAGGTCGCAGGCGGCATCTGCCCATAGTCATGGCACGCCGCGGCCTTTTGTGGTAATTGCGGCGCATGTTTCCTGCCGCGCCTTCACCCGCGCCGGTGCGGCGCTTCTTCATCGCCCCTTCGGGCCTCAAAGACGAGACGACCGTGAACGAGACCACGCCGATTGCCCCCGCGAAAGTCCTGCCCGATGCGCAGACGGTGACCTCTGTCCGGCACTGGACCGACACGCTGTTTTCGTTCCGCGTCACGCGGCCGCAGACGCTGCGCTTCCGCTCGGGCGAGTTCGTGATGATCGGGCTGCTGGATGACAACGGCAAGCCGATCATGCGCGCCTATTCGATCGCCTCGCCCGCCTGGGACGAGGAACTGGAATTCTACTCGATCAAGGTGCCCGATGGCCCGCTGACCTCGCGGCTGCAACACATCAAGGTGGGCGAGCAGATCATCCTGCGCCCGAAACCCGTCGGCACGCTGGTGATCGACGCGCTGCTGCCGGGCAAGCGGCTGTGGTTCCTCGCCACCGGCACCGGGATTGCGCCTTTCGCGTCCCTCATGCGCGAGCCCGAGGCCTATGAGAAATTCGACGAAGTCATCATGATGCACACCTGCCGCACGGTGGCCGAGCTGGAATACGGCCGCCAGCTGGTCGAGGCGCTGCAAGAGGATCCGCTGATCGGCGAGCTGGTCGAGGGCAAGCTGAAATACTACCCGACCACCACCCGCGAAGACTTCCACCACATGGGCCGGATCACCGACAACCTCGCCTCGGGCAAGGTGTTCGAGGATCTGGGGATCGCGCCGATGAACCCGGAGACCGACCGGGCGATGGTCTGCGGCTCGCTCGCCTTCAACGTCGACGTGATGAAAGTGCTGGAAAGCTACGGCCTGCGCGAGGGCGCCAATTCCGAGCCGCGCGAATTCGTGGTGGAAAAGGCCTTCGTCGGCGACGGCATCTGAGCCGTCAGGCAGATTGGAAACGGGCCGTCCTTCGGGGCGGCCTTTTTCTTTGGCGCATCTGTGTTCGGCTTGCGGCGGGGCAAAAGAAAACGCCGCCCCGAGGGGCGGCGTTTGTCGATGTCAGGCGCGCGGCGCTTATTGCGCGGCAGCGGCGGCGGCGGCAGCTTCGGCAGCGGCAGCGGCAGCGACAGCGGCTTCGGCGGCGAGTTTCGCAGCCTCGGCAGCGGCGAGCGCGGCGGCAACCGGGTCAACCGGAGCAGCTTCAACAGCCGGGGCTTCAACCGGGGCAGCTTCAGCGGCCGG
>NZ_QKZO01000002.1:0-142592 GCF_003254295.1 Rhodobacter capsulatus | reverse complement strand
GCCGGGGCAGCTTCCGCAGCCGGGGCAGCTTCCGCAGCCGGGGCAGCTTCCGCAGCCGGAGCGGCTTCTTCAGCCGGGGCAGCAGCTTCGGCAGCCGGAGCGGCTTCTTCAGCCGGGGCAGCTTCCGCAGCCGGAGCGGCTTCTTCAGCCGGGGCAGCTTCAGCAGCCGGAGCGGCTTCCACAGCCGGGGCGGCCGCGGCTGCCGGGGTCGCCGGGACGCCCGGCGGCAGTTCATCGACGGGCACGGTGACCACGGTGCGACCCGGCGACATCAAGCCGAGGATCAGGGCCAGCAGGATCCCCCCGCCGATGATGCCCAGCGTCGCCTTGGCATTCTGCGGCAGGTCTTTCCAGTTCACTTCGGTCATTCTTCCCCCCTTTTCATGTTGGGATTCTCATGGGAACGATCAACAATTCCAACTATCGCCCGCGGTTGGGAATAAGGAAACGTGTCGCATTGCCGCCTTTTTCCGGGCACAAGCCGATTCCCGCCGAAACGGCTGCGGAATCCGGTTGAAAGACAAGGCCCCTGGCCCTATTTTGCGCGCCAACCGCTCACCACAAAAGGATCAGAGCCATAGCCCGCAGACCGCACAATGCCCCGCCGCAACGCGAGACCGGCCCCCGGATCAACGAACGCATCCGCGCGCCTGAAATCCGCCTGATCGGGGCGGATGGGGAGAATGTCGGGGTGGTCACCCCCGCCCGTGCGATGCAGATGGCCGAAGAGGCCGGGCTCGATCTCGTGGAAATCTCGCCCACCGCCGTTCCCCCGGTGTGCAAGATCATGGACTTCGGCAAGTTCAAATACGAACAGCAGAAGAAAGAGGCCGAAGCCCGCAAGAAGCAGAAGGTCATCGAGATCAAGGAAATCAAGTTCCGTCCGGGCACCGACACGCATGACTACGAGGTCAAGATGCGCTCGGTGATGAAATTCCTGGAGGAAGGCGACAAGGTCAAGGTCACGCTGCGCTTCCGCGGCCGCGAGATGGCGCACCAGCAGCTCGGCATGGAGCTTCTGAACCGCGTCGTCGGCGATGTCGGCGATGCCGGCAAGGTCGAATCGATGCCGCGGCTTGAAGGCCGCCAGATGGTGATGATGATCGCGCCGAAATAAGCGCCGCGATCTGCGCCACGACCCGAGGCCCTCCCTGCGGAGGGCCTTTTGCTGTCCCTCCATGCTGTCACCGCCCCCTGCAGTCACCGCCCCATGCTGTCACCGGCTCGTGACAGGAGTTGACTGGACCTCGCGGCGCAGACCCCGAATGATGCATCCGCAATGCGCTGTTTCAGGAGGTCCGGATGCCCAGTCTACCCCCCCGTCTTACCCGTCGTCTGCTGCTCGGCTCGGGCGCCGTGGCGCTGTTCGCGCCCTCGGTGCTGCGCGCGAATACGCAAGACGTGCCGATGGCCGCCCAGCCCGCGATCGTCGCCCCGCCGACGCGCGCCAATATCTCGGGCTTCCGCCAGATCGACTGGCGCGACCATTTCGACCGGCTCGACCGGGTGACGCTGATCGCCGACACGGTCTCGAAGGCGCTGCATTACTGGGCAGCCGGGGGGGATGACTATCGCGTCTATCCGACCTCGGTGCCCAAAAGCCCGGAGCTGACCCGCACCGGCTATACCGAAATCGTGCGCAAGCGCGAAAACCCCGGCTGGACGCCGACCGCCTCGATGATCGCCGCCGATCCCAGCCTGCGCCCGATGCCGCCCGGCCCCGACAATCCGCTGGGCACGCGCGCGCTTTATCTCGACTGGCCCGCCTATGTCATCCACGGCACCCATGACACCCGCAAGATCGGCCGCAAAAGCTCTTCGGGCTGCATCGGGCTGTTCAACGCCCAGGTCGAGGAGCTTTATCCGCTCTGCCCGGTCGGCACGCAGGTGAAGGTAATCTAGGCCAGGATCCGGGGGGTCGCCGCGCGGAGAAATCCCCGATGCGACCGGCCCAAAAATAAAGCGCTGCGGGAGGGAGGCCCGCAGCGCGTTATTTGGAACCCGACGAGGGAGAACGTCCGGGTTCTGTTTCAGGTTCCGCTGGCTTGCGCCGTTTCAGGGAGATCGGGAACCTGATGCGCCCCTTCTAGCGGCTTTGCGCGCGGCTCCACTTTGACATAGGTCAACCCGCCCGCCGGGCCCGGTGCGACATTTTGGCGGCGCCCATCCGCGCCCCGTCTTCTTCTTTCCGTCTTCTTCCGCCCCGCCTCCTTCAACCTCGCGCGCGAAATCCCGGGCTGCCCTCAAATGTCCATGATTGGCTTTCAAACTGCGGCCACGGCGCATACTCTGCGCCGGAAGGAAGGCAGGACAGAATGAGCGACGCAGAGACGACGACGACGACGACGACCGAGGCCGAGGCCGACACCGCTTCCGCCCGGCCCGCGCCGCAAGGGGCGGTCCGGCTGAGCGTTCTGGGCGGCGATCCGGCCCTGTCGCAGGCGTTGCGCCGCGGCGGCGCGCTGCTGGCCGATGCCGAACCCGGGCCGAAACAGGCCTCGGCCGCGCTTCTGGCACGGTTTCACTACGGGCTTGCCTCGGCACGGGCCGGGGCTTTGGGCGATGTGCGGCTGCTCGCGCAGCTGATCGCGGCGGCGCAGGGCGAGGCCGATCCGGTGTTCTGGCCGCAGCCCGACGGCACGCTGGTCGATGCCGCCCGCCCCGGGGTCGATCCGGCGGGCCTGCCCGATCTGGCCAGCGCCACCGCCTACCGGCAGGCGCATCTGACGGCGCTGGCGCGGCTGCTGGCGGAAACCGAAACGCTGGTGCTGCCGCTTGGCGCGCCCACGCTGCTGACCGATCCGGCCAGCGGGCAGGTCTTTCCCCGCCCGCCCGCAGGCATCCATGCCCCCGACTGGCCCGAGGCGCGGATGAGCGCCAAAGATCTGGACGCCGGGTTTGCCCGGCTTGCGGAGGGGCTGCAGGCGCTCAACCCGGCGCTGCAGCTTTGCCTGATCGTCCTGCCCGCCCCGCCCGGCGCCCGCGCCGAGACCCGGGCCAGCCATGCGCTTCTGGCCGCCCGCGCCGCCGACTGGGCGCGGGGCACGGCGCGCCTGCGGCATGATCCGGTGCTGGATGCGCTCGTCGGTCGGCTTCTGGCGCCGGGGGGCGAAGCCGATGCCGACCGTCTGGCGGCGCTCGTCGTGCGGCTGTGCGGCGGGGCCGATCTGCTGGATCTGGTCACAGGCGGGGCCGCGCCGCCCGCCGCCGCGACCGAGCGCAAGCAGCGGGCGAAGGACCCCGAGCGGCGGGCCCGACGCAAGGCAAGGGCCGAGGCCAAGGGCAAGACCGCGAAAGTGATGTGCGAGGATGAATTGCTGGAGGCCTTCTCGAAATGACGCTGCGGCTGTGCGTGATCGGCAATTCCCATATCGCGGCGCTGAAACTGGGCTGGGACCGGCTGATCGCCGAGGCCGTGCCCGGCTGGGACACGGTCGAGCCGGTGTTTTTCGGCGCCCCCTCGGACGGGATGCGCCATGTGGGCCTGCAGGGCACGGCGCTAGTGCCGACGCGGCCGAAGATCGCGGGCCATTTCCGCGCACTTTCGGGCGGCTATGACCGGATCGAGCTGTCCCGCTTCGACGCCTTCCTGCTGGTGGGGCTGAATGTCTCGTCAAAGCGGATCTTGCGGTTTTACAAAAGCCACGCCTGGGTCGGGCTGTGCGGCACCGCGGGCAAGACGCTGGTGCATCCGGCCTTTGCCACGGCGTTTTTGACCGAACGTTACGGCGCGACGCAGCTGGTGGAGCACGCCCGGACGATCGCGCAGGCGACGGGCAAGCCGGTGCTGGCGCTGGCCGAACCGCATTGGGCCGACTGGGCCCGGCAGGCGCCCGAGGGCACCTCGGATTACGGCTGGGACGCGGCGATCCGTGCGGGCGACGGCCCGGCGCTGGGGCAGATGTTCGAAACCGCGGTGGCCGCGGCACTCGCCCCCCATGCGCGCTTCATCGCGCAGCCCGCGGCGACCGTGGCCGATGGCATCACCACCCGCGGCACCTATAACAAGGAGGCCTCGCGGCTGATTTCCGGCGAAGGCGGCGGCACCGACGCCTCGCATATGAATGCCGAATTCGGGCAGGCGCTTTGGGCGGCGCTCCGGCCCGCCCTGACCGAGATCTGCCCCCTCGAAGGAGTGTCCGCATGACCCGTTCGCCCTATCAAGGCATCGACGCCCGCGCCTTCTGGCGCACGGGCCTGGCCGAGGCCGCCTATCCGCCGCCCGATCTTTACCGCCCGCGCTGGGGGCTGACGAAGACCGACCGGATCGTCACCGCGGGGTCGTGCTTTGCCCAGCATGTCGGCCGGGCGCTGCGCAGAAACGGTTTCAACGTGCTTGATGCCGAGCCGCGCCCCGTGGGCATCGCCGCCGAGGACGGGCCGCGCCACGGCTATGACATGTATTCGGCCCGCTATGGCAACATCTACACCACCCGCCAGCTGCGCCAGCTGATCGAGGAGGCCTGGGGCCAGGCCCCCGATTTCGACGCGATCTGGGAAAAGGACGGCCGGTTTTACGACGCGCTGCGCCCGAATATCGAACCGGGCGGGTTTGAAAGCGCCGCAGCGCTCCGGGCCGCCCGCGCGCACCATCTTGAAAAGGTGCGCGAGGTCTTCACCCAGGCAGATGTCTTCATCTTCACCCTGGGTCTGACCGAGGCCTGGGTTCACAAGCCCTCGGGTCAGGTCTATGCCACGGCGCCGGGCACGATCGCGGGCAGTTTCGACCCCGAGATCCATGCGTTTGCGAATTTCCGCGTCTCCGAGGTCAAGGCCGATCTGGAAGCGGCGCTGGCGCGGCTCAAGGCGCTCAATCCGGCGCTGCGGGTGCTGCTCACCGTCTCGCCGGTGCCGCTGACCGCGACGGCGTCGCAGGCGCATGTGCTGCCCGCGACGGTGCTGTCGAAATCCGTGCTGCGCGCGGTGGCGGGCGAGATGCAGGCCGATCACCCGGAGGTGGATTATTTCCCGTCCTATGAACTGGTGACTTCGGTCCGGGCCGGGGCGGGCTGGTTCGAGCCGAACCTGCGGTCTGTGCGCGAGGCCGCGGTGGCGCAGGTGATGGCGGTCTTTACCCGGGCGCATCTGGGCGAAGCGGCCGTCCCCCTTGAGCCCGAAGGGGCGCCCGCCGAAGCAACGCCCGAAGACCGCGCCGCCCGCCGCGCCGAACGGCAGGAGCGCAAGGCCGCCCGCGAAGCCCGCCGCGCCGCACGCGGGGGCAAATAAGCCGCCGCGGCGGGCTCAGCCCTCGGGCCGGGCCGCCGCGCGTCTTTCGCGCCGTTCGGTCTTTTCCGCCCGCCGCGCCATCCGCGCCGCGCGCCGTTCCTCGCCCTTGAGCTTGCCTTCCTTGCCCGGTTCCGCCCCGGGCCCGTCCTTGGGCTTGTCCTTGCGCCGCCGCAGCACCGCCCCGTCCTCGGGCAGATCGCGGCGCGCGCCGCGCGCCAGCGGTTCGAAGCTCAGCTTGCCGCTCAGGGCCTCCTCGAAGACATGCACCGCGGCGTAACTCTCGGCCTCGCTCATCGGCGGGATTTCGGCGCCCTCGGGCAGGAACCCGCCCGCGACCAGCGCCCGGCCAAGCGCGGGCAGATCGAGCTGGCCCACCGAATGCCGGTCCGCCCGCTTGCGGTCCGAGCGCACCCAATCCTGTTCGATCACGTCGATCACCTGCGGCGCCCGCCCGGTGAAGGCAGTCAGATGGGTGACGATGCTGTCCGAAACGTCGGACACCCGGCGCCGGATCATCGCCACCTGCTGATCGCGCCGCTGCACCATCGCCACCATATGCAGCGCCGAACCATCGAGCGCCACCACCTGCCGCGCCGCCTTGTAATGAGCGATCTGCGATTCAAGGCCGTGTTTTTGCGGATGGAAAATCTCGTAGCCCGCCGCCGAAAGCGCCGTCTCGATCCGGTCCTCGCCCAGAACGCCGCCGCGCGCAGCCCCCAGCGCCGAGCGGGAAATGTAAAGCTTTTCAGCGCCCTGCGGGGCGATGTTGCGGGCAAAGCGGGTCGCAAAAAAGGCCCGGAACGCCTCGGTTCCGGCGGCGATCGGGCCAAGACCGAAGCCCTGTCCGGGCACTTCCAGCCGCTCGACCCGGGTCGGCTGCGCCAGAATGCGGATCGGCACGTCAATCCCCAGCAGGTCGAAGAAGAGCCGCTGGAACGGTTGCAGCTTCAGCTCCCCCGCCTCTTCGATCGTCTCGCGCTTGACGGTGAAGAGGATCCCGTCAACCGCCCCCTGAACCGCGTCGAGCGCCCAAAGCCGCGGCGTGCTTTCGACCAGAAAATGGCCAAAGTGATTGAGCAGGATGCCGCCCCAGATCCAGCGCCCGGGCAGATCGGCCAGGGGCTCGGGCCGGATCTCGGGCTCGACCATCAGGCGGCGGCCGCGCCAGAGCACCCCCTCGTGCACATAGGCGCCCGCGGCATCATAGATGCCCATCGCCTGCACCATGTCGGCCTCGGTCGGCGGCACGACCAGCGCGCCGGGCACGGAGACGATCCTTGTGGACCAGCCGCCCTGCGGCTGCGGGGCGCGGGCGGGATCGTCTTCGCGTGCCGACATCGGACCCTCCGGGGTTATTTCGTGACCTTGGTCGGCTTGCGGATCGTCGCGGGGGCCTGGCGGATCTTCGCAAAGATCGGGTAATCGGCGGCGGCAAAGGCCTCGGCATCCACACTTTCGAAACAGTCGTAGAAGCGCCCGACGCCATAGGGCAGCAGATCGACCGCGGTCCATTCTTCCACGATCGCCTCGTAATTGTCGCGCAGCACGGTGTTTGCCGGGTCGAGGTTCGACACGAGGACCAGCCCCGTCGGGCGGCAGTTCAGTACCGTCAGTTCCAGATCGGGGCGGTATTTGCGCAAGATCGGGATCAGTTTCCAGACGTCGCCCGTCCAGGGCCCCTTGGGCAGGTTCTGCAGATCGCGGGTCAGCATGCGGTGGTTGAAGGGCAGGCAGTCATGCAGCGCGATCACGCCATCGGGGTTGGACAGCGCCTCGGTGTTCATGAAATCGCGCAGCAGATATTCGAAAAGATGCATCCCGTCGAGGAACGAGAGCGAGAGCTTGATCCCCATCCGCTCCAGCATCCCCGAGGCGAAGAAATCGTCGCTCGTCTGCTGGAAGATCAGCAGTTGCGGCTTGGCGCCGATGATGTTCGTTTCCGCCTTGAAAAAGGGATCGACGGCGATCGTCTTGCCCGCCACCGGGGCAAAGCTGCGCCCGGCGCGGCAGCCGATTTCCATGTACCAGTCAAAGACCATCCGGCTGTGCAGCTCGTCCAGAAACAGGCTGTATTTCTGCCCGGGATTGCGCCGCAACCCCACCTTGCCGTCTTGCTCGTCCATCTGCACACCCTTTTCTGTCGCCTCGGGCATTCTATCCGCAATCACCGGCTTGGCAAGGATAGCGCCCGCAGGCCCCAGTAATCACGGGCTTTGGCCGATTTCGCAGCGGATTTCGGGCCATTTCCGGGCAGCGGATCTGGCAACGATCCACCCCCCTGTCGCCCGCATCGAAACAATCGTCCCGAAAAACCAGCGCCCGTTTGAAAGCGGGCCGGGGCCCTGCTAGGACTGGGCAAAACGGGGGCAGCATGAACGGATCGACGGTCGTCGCGCGGCAATTGCAGGGAAAAGGCTTTGCGCAGGGGCCCGCGGGGCTGCGGCTGCTCGATGCCGTGATCTGGCCCGAGGCACGCAACGGCCGCCCCGGCCGCACGCTGCGGCTGTTCTTTGCCAATCCCGCCTTTGCCGGGCAGATCGCCACCGATCCGCCCGCGGGCGGCTTCGAGGTGATCGACCGGCGCGAGGTGGCGGGGGGCGTGATGGTGCATGGCCGCGCCGCACCCGAGGGGCCGCTGCTGCTGGGCCTGTGCCCCGGGGCGATCCGCAGCGAGGAGGCGGCAGAGACCCCGCAAGGCCCAGTCGTGGCGGTCGAGATCCCCCCCGCGCCCGCCGAGACCGAGCTGTTCGCGAACAAATTCTGTCTTTTCGCACAAAGGCTCGAGGAAAGCGCGCTGACCATTGCCGATTGGCTGGTCTGGCACCACGACCAGCACGGGGCCGAAGCTGCGCTGATCCTTGACCGCTCGCCCCCCGACAGCGACGCCCTGCACGGCCCGGCTCTGGCCGCGGCGATCGCGCGCGAATTGGCGGGGCGGGACCGGACGATGACGGTCGTGGTGCTGTCCTCGGACACCCCCTTGGGCAAGCCCGATCACGGGTCGGAGAACCACCCGTTTCACGCCCCCGACGCGCCGGGCAAGGACCGGATGGAGGTGCCGCCGAACGATCCCTGGCGGGCGCCGCTGGGTCAGGGGATCGTGCTCGAGCTGGTGAAATGGCGCTTCCTCGCCCGCGCCCGCGTCGTGCTGCAACTTGACGTGACCGATATCCTGCAACCGCGCCCCGACGGCGCGCCTTCGGCCTTTGAACGCTGCCTTGCCGCGCCCTCCGGCATGGTGACGCTGGTCGGGCGGCGGATCTATCCCTGGCGGGTGCGCGCGGGCACCGAGGCGCGGTTTTCCGATCACCTGTGCCGGCAATTCGACGCCACGCGCGGCATTGCGCGCTGGGGCGTCGCGCCGGGCAAGGTCGGGCTCGATGCGACCTGGCGGCTGTTGCGCATCGCCTATACCAAGCCCGATCCGGCCAGCCTGATCCCGTTCTGGCGCGCGATGGGGCTGCGGGTGCCGGGCCGGGCGGCCTCGGAACTGGCGCCGAAAACCTCGCTCATCGAAGACCCGGAACTCTTGCGGGTGGCGACCGAGGTCTGGGGCGCGAAACCGATCCGCCCGCCGGTGTCGAAACCGCGCCCCGCGCCGGTGCGCGCGACCGAGGCGGGGCGCACCTGCATCGTCACCACGATGAAGAACGAGGGCCCCTTCATCCTCGAATGGATCGCCTATCACCGCGCCATCGGCGTCGATGATTTCCTGATCTACACCAATGACTGCACCGACGGCACCGACACGATGCTGGAGCTTTTGCAGCGCAAGGGGCTTTGCCAGCACCGCGACAACCCGTTTCGCAGCATGGACATGCCGCCCCAGCATGCGGCGCTGGAAAGCGCCGAGAGCGAGCCGCTCATTCGGAATTGCGGCTGGGCGATCTGCATGGATGTCGATGAATTCATCGATGTGAAGATCGGCGACGGCACGCTTCGCGCTTTGTATGAGGCGATGGGCGAGGCGAACATGATCGCGCTGACCTGGCGGCTCTTTGGCAATGCGGATGTGCACGAATACGAAGACCGCTTCCTGCTCGAGCAATTCACCACCTGCGCCCCCGAGATCGTGCGCAAGCCGCATCAGGCCTGGGGCTTCAAGACGCTCTTTCGCAACATCGACATCTACAAGAAGCTGGGCGTGCACCGGCCGAAGGGGCTGTTGCCCGATCTGTGGGATCAGGTGCAGTGGCTCAATGGGTCCGGCAAGCCGATGCCGCGCGAGATGTATCGCAACGGCTGGCGCTCGACCGCGACAAGCTACGGCTATGACTGGGTTCAGCTGAACCATTACGCCGTGCGCTCGGCCGAGAGCTTTCTGGTCAAGCGCGACCGCGGACGCGTGAACCATGTCGACCGCGATCAGGGGCTGAACTACTGGTTTCGGATGAATCACAACGCGGTGGAAGATCGCTCGATCCAGCGGATGATCCCGCACGCGCGGGCGGAGTTCGACCGGCTCATGGCCGATCCCGAGATCCGCGCCGCGCATGAGCATTCCGTCGCGGCGCATCGGGCAAAGATCGCGGAATTGCGCGCAACCGAGGCTTATGCGAATTTCTACGCCGAACTTTGTTCCGAACGGTTCGAGAAGCTTTCCCGCCTGCTGCATGTCTTCGGCTCGGCGGTGTTCAATGCCGGTCCGGGGGTGATCCCGGAGGATCTGCACCTACGCGACCTGCCGCCGGATTTCTTCTTCACCGTGGACCACGCGGGCGAGGCGAACCACTGATGCGGGCGCTGGCGATCCTGACGGTGAAGAACGAGGCGGCCTTTGTGCTGGAATGGCTGGCCCATCACCGCGCCGTGGGCTTTACCGATTTCCTTGTCTTTTCCAACGATTGCAGCGACGGCACCGATGCGCTGCTCGACCGGCTGCAGGCGATGGGCGAATTGACCCATGTCCGCAACCCCGGCCCCTGGCGCGAGGGGCCGCAATGGGCAGCGCTGAAACTGGCGGACAAGCACCCGCTGATGCGCGCCGCCGATTGGGTTCTGGTCCTCGACATCGACGAATTCGTCAACATCCATGCGGGCGATGGCACGCTGGCGGCGCTGCTGGCCGCGCTGCCTCAGGCGACGGCGATCGCGCTGACCTGGCGGCTCTTCGGCAATGCGGGCGTCGTCGATTTCACCGATGCGCCGGTGACGGCGCAATTCCTGCGCGCCGCACCGGCGGGGATGACCTGGCCCTGGCGGGCAAGCCTGATCAAGACGCTGTTTCGCAACGATGGCGCCTATCGCAAGCTCGGCGTGCATCGCCCCCGCGCCCACGATCCGGCGCGGATCGCGCAGACGCTCTGGCTCGACGGCAGCGGCCGCGCCCTGCCCGACAGCTACCGCAGCGGGCGGCTGTTCACGCCGCTGGGCGAAAACCCCTGGCAGCTGGTGCAACTCAATCACTATGCGCTGGGATCGATGCAGGGCTACGTGCTCAAATGCGACCGCGGCCGGGCCAATCGCGACGCCTCGACCTTCGATCTGAGCTATTGGGTCGAGCGCAATTTCTGCGACATCGAGGATCGCACGATCAGCCGTTACGCCCCGGCCACCGCCGCGGACATCGCCCGGCTGCGCGCCGATGCGGAGCTGGACCGGCTGCACCGCGCGGGCGTGGCCTGGCGGCAGAAGCGCTTTGCCGAACTGATGGCCGAGGAACCCTTTCGCGCGCTTTTCGGGCGGCTGATGCTGACCCCGCCCTCGCAGCCCTTGCCGCCGCCGCTCGCTGCGCGGATGCAGGCGCTGGGTCTGGCCGCCGCGGCAAGGACGCCCCGGCTGTAACCGATGCGGAAACACTGCCCCACCTTTCACCGAATTGGCGCCCGCTTCTTGACAATCCAGCGGAATTTATTGCCTGCTGCGCATTTCCGGCAGGCGGCGGGAATGATAGATTAACCCTGTTCAGGCAGTCTTCCGCACACAAGCGGGAGAGCGGCGATGGACGGGGAAAGTTGGAAACCAGCACGATGCGCGATCTGAACGACAGCGACTGGCTGCGCCATATCGAGGAACTGGGCGATCTCGAGGGCTATTGGGAACCGCTCGGCGCAGAGCATTCGGTGCTTTTTGCCGACCGCGGCCCGGTGCTTCTGGTCAGTTTCGAGATCCGCGCCGCGATCCGCGCCCGCTCCGAAGATCAGCTGCCGTTTGGCTTCACCCTGGCCGAGGCGAACGGCCATTCCAGCCTGACGCTGATTGCCCATGACGAAAGCTGGTTTCGCGATCCCGCCGTCTATGCCTATGTCGACCGCCTCGTGGACGAGGCGTTTTTCGAGGATTTTGACCGCGTGGTGTTTTACGGCGCGGGCAGCTGCGGCTATGCGGCCTCGGCCTTCTCGGTCGCAGCGCCGGGGGCCACGGTGATCGCGCTGGCGCCGCAGGCGACGCTCGAGGCCCGGCTGACCGCCTGGGATGACCGCTTCCGGCGGCGGCGGCGGCAGAATTTCACCGACCGTTACGGCTTTGCCCCCGACATGCTGGACGGGGCGGCGGCGGTGCATGTGATCTATGATCCGCTGATCGGCCCCGATGCGATGCATGCGGCGCTGATGGCGCGGCCGCATGTGACGCTTTTGCCCTGCCGCAATCTGGGCAGCACGCCCGAAACCGCCCTGGCCGAGCTCGACGCGCTGGAACCGATGCTGGCGCAGGCCTGCGCGGGCACGTTCACCCCCGCGGTGTTCTGGCGGCTGTGGCGCGGGCGGCGCAATGCGATGCGCTATCTGCGCCGGCTGGCGGGTTATCTGAACAGCGCGGGCCGCCCCGGGCTGGAGGCGATGCTGTGCCGCAACGTGGTGCGGCGGCTGGGCTGGCCGCGGTTCCGCAACCGGCTGGTGGCGCTGGAAGATCAGCTGGAGAAACCCGGTCCTTCGCGGCCCGGAAAAGCCCCGCCCGAACCCGCGACCGGCGGCACCGCCGCCTGAGCGCCGGGCGCCACGGGACGGCGGATCAGACCGCGGCGGCCACGGATTCGCCGTCTTCCTCGGCGGCCTCGTCATCATGCGGCCGGAAGACATGGGTGGTGACCTGACGGCGGATGATGCCCCGCGCCACCTGATCGAGGATCAGCTCCTCGGGCGCGAACAGCGGCGCCGGGGTGAAGACCTCGAAGACCGCGGCAATCTCGAGACCGAGCGCCCGCAGCGCCTGCATCAGCGACTCGTCGGCGCGCACCAAGAGCCGTTCCGCCTCGATCTGGCAGGGCGCCCGGAACTGTCCCACGCACAGCGCCGCCAGAACCAGATCACCGCGCACTTCGGTCAGGGTTTCTTGCGACATCGCCCGCTCCTTCGGCAAACTTCGACACGCGCAGTATCGACCGCACAGGCGCCCGGCGCAAGAGGATGGGCCGCCGCAGGGCCAGGCCCGCGGCGGCGTCACCGGCCTCTCGGCGGCGGCAGTCTCAGTAGCAGTAGCGGTCGCGGAAGACGTGCGGGACGATCTCGTCGCGGGTGATCTGATGCAGCGCCAGTTCGGCATCCGACATCGCCCGCAGCCGGGTCACCTCGCGCAGCCGCGCGCCGGTTTCCAGCATCTCCACCAGCCCCTCGCCCAAGGCCGAGGGCAATCGCGACAGACGCGCCGCCACGCCCTTGATCGGTGTCTTGGCGGGTGCGTCGAACAGTTCGGCATAACTCATGGAAACCTCCTGACAGGGTGCAGAATGTTTCCTCCCTGAGCCGGGATATAGGCAGCGGGCGGGGACCCGACAAGAACGTTTGCCGAAACCCCGCCCTGCATTTTCTGCAATGCAGCGTAAACAATCCGTGAGCGGATCAGCAGCGATAGGCCTTGGCGGTCAGCAGATAGACCGGCTCGCCCGGCATCACCGGATCGAAGACGACGGTATTGGCGCCGTCGCCCTTGGCCATGTCGAGGATCTTGTTGCGGGCATAGCGTTCCGCCTCGCGCCCGACCACGGGGCCGTAAAGCCCGGGTTCGTTGGTGATCGTGCTGGTCAGGCGGCATTGCGCCACCTCGGCCGGGGTGGCGATGCGCACCTCGGGCACGCCGCGAAAGCCCGGATCGTTGCAGCCCGCAAGGGCGGCGGCGGCGGCAAGGCCCGCCAAGGCGATGAACCGTGTCGTCATGTGTCTCTCCATCCTCCCCCGAGGCCCGCGCAGGGTGACGCATGGGGCGGCCGCCGTCCAGAGCCCCACGGTCACATGAGCGCGAAGCCGCCTGCGCGGCGGGGCGCGAAGCCGCCTGCGGGTGGGCGGACAAAGCTGGCACTGGAAATGCCGCGGCCTTGGGTGTAACCGGGGCGCATGACCCGCATCACCCTTCCCCGCCCCGACGACTGGCACCTGCATCTGCGCGACGGCGCGATGCTGACGGGTGTCCTGCCCGAAACCACGCGCCATTTCGCCCGCGCCATCGTGATGCCCAATCTGGTGCCGCCGGTGGTGACCGGCGCCGAGGCCGCGGCCTACCGCGACCGCATCCTGACCGCCCTGCCCGCAGGCGCGGCCTTCGAGCCGCTGATGACGCTTTACCTGACCGAAACCACCGATCCCGCCGATGTCGCGGCGGCGGCGGCTTCGGGGCTGGTGAAGGCGGTGAAGCTTTACCCGGCAGGTGCCACGACGAATTCGCATTCGGGCGTGCGCGATTTCGACAAGGTCCGGGGCGTTCTGGAAAAAATGGCCGAGATCGGCCTGCCCCTTTGCGTGCATGGCGAGGTTGTCGATCCGGCGATCGACATCTTCGACCGCGAGGCGGTCTTCATCGAGACCGTGCTCGATCCGATCCGCCGCGCGACGCCCGGGCTGCGCGTGGTGATGGAACATATCACCACCAAGGACGGCGTCGATTATGCCCGGTCGCAAGACGACACGCTGGCCGCGACGATCACCACGCATCACCTGATCCTCAACCGCAACCACATTCTGGTGGGCGGCATCAAGCCGCATTACTACTGCCTGCCGGTGGCGAAACGCGAACACCACCGCCTGGCGCTGCGCGCGGCGGCGACGAGTGGCGAGACGCGGTTCTTCCTTGGCACCGATTCCGCGCCGCATGTCGATCCGCTGAAAGAATGCGCCTGCGGCTGCGCGGGCTGTTTCACCGCGACGAACACGATGCAACTTCTGGCGCATGTCTTCGAGGAAGAGGGCAGGCTTGCGAACCTTTCCGCCTTCGCCTCGGAAAACGGGCCGCGCTTTTACCGCCTGCCGGTCAATACCGCGACGCTGACGCTGGAAAAGACCACCACCGCCGCACACTGGCCCGCCAAGATCGAGACCGGCGCCGGTCCCGTCACCGTCTTCGACCCGGGCTTCCCGGTTTTCTGGCACGCAATCGACTGATCCTTTTTCTTGGGGCAAATACGCTCTTTCCACCCGCGCCCCGGGCGCCACGGTCGAAAAGAGGCGTATTTGAACCAAGAAAAAACAGCATGAGGACACCCGCATGATCCCCTCCTCCTATCCCGCCAAGGAAGAAATCGCGCGTCTGACCGCGCGGATGCTTCTGGAAATCAAGGCGGTGCATTTCAACGCCGAGACGCCCTTCACGCTGGCTTCGGGCCTGCCTTCGCCCACTTATATCGACTGCCGCAAGCTGATCAGCTATCCGCGCATCCGCTCGACCTTGATGGATTTTCTCGCCGTCACCGTTCTGCGCGACGCGGGCTTCGAGGCCTTTGACAACATCGCGGGCGGCGAAACCGCGGGCATCCCTTTCGCCGCAATGGTGGCCGAGCGCCTCGCCCTGCCGATGACCTATGTGCGGAAAAAGCCGAAAGGTTACGGCCGCAATGCCCGCATCGAAGGCGCGATGACCGAGGGGCAGCGCGTGCTGCTGGTCGAGGATCTGACCACCGATGGCGGCAGCAAGCTGAGCTTCGTCGATGCGATCCGCGAGACCGGCGCGACCTGCGCCCATACGGCGGTGATCTTCTATTACGGCATCTTCCCGGAAACCGTGCCCAATCTGGCCGCGCATGGGGTGCAACTGCACCACCTCTGCACCTGGTGGGACGTGCTGGCCGAGGCCCGCGCGCAGGGCAGCTTTGACGCCGCGACGCTTGACGAGGTCGAAGCCTTCCTCGGCGCGCCGCGCGCCTGGCAGGACACCCACAGAAAGGGCTGAGATTTCCGGGGAGAATCCCGGGGATACGCCTGTGGATGAAATGGGGACAAGCCCGGGCGACTCGCACGCCCGGGGGAACACCCCCAACATCTTGTGGCCTTCGGTGGAAATTCCCCCAAAAATGCGCTAAACTGCGGCGCGATTGCGCTTTTATCCACAGGGTTATCCGATCCTGCGGAGGATTTCCATTTTCCCCGCCCGTCGCTAGAAGAGCCCGGGGGATGGGATCATGAGGCAGAAATGAACACGCTTGCACCGATCAAATCCGAAATGCCCGGCTTGCCCGACGAGGAAGCGCTGCCGCATAATATCGAGGCGGAACAACAGCTTCTGGGGCTGATCCTGACGAACAACGACGTCATGGACCGCATCGCCGCGGTGGTGCGGGCGGAGCATTTCTTCGAACCCGTGCACCGCACCATTTTTGAGGTGGCGGCGGCGCGGATCCAGAAGAACGCGCTCGCCTCGCCGGTGACGCTCAAGGCCTATCTGGAGGACGACGAGGGGCTGAAGGCGCTGGGCGGCCCCACCTATCTGGCGCGTCTCGCCGGGGCGGCGATCTCGTCTTACGCCGCGCGCGACTATGCGCAGATGATCCATGATCTGGCGCTGCGGCGCGAATTGATCCGGCTGGGCAAGGATCTGTCCGCTTCGGCGCAGAAGGTCGAGGTCGGGCTGGAGCCCGAAGACCTGATCGTGAAGACCGAGGGCGCGCTTTACAAGCTTGCGGAATCGGGCACGGCCGACAAGGGATTTGTGAGCTTTCTCAAGGCGGTGACCGAGGCGGTGCAATCGGCGAACGCCGCCTATCAGCGCGAGGGGGGGCTCGCGGGCGTCTCGACGGGCCTGCGCGATCTCGACCGGAAACTCGGCGGGCTGCACCCTTCCGATTTGCTGATCCTGGCCGGGCGCCCCTCGATGGGGAAGACCTCGCTCGCCACCAACATCGCCTTCAACATCGCCAAGGCCTACAAGCGCGGGATGCGCCACGACGGCACCGAAGGCGCGGTCGAAGGGGGCGTAGTCGGCTTCTTCTCGCTCGAGATGAGCGCCGAACAGCTGGCGGCCCGGGTGCTTTCCGAAGCCTCCGAAGTGCCCTCGGAACAGATCCGCCGCGGCGACATGACCGAGGCGGAATTCCGCCGCTTCGTGGAAGCGGCCAAGGCGCTGGAAACCTGCCCGCTTTACATCGACGACACCCCCGCCCTGCCGATCTCGCAGGTGGCGGCGCGCTGTCGGCGGCTCAAGCGCACGCATGGGCTGGATGTGGTGATCGTCGACTATCTGCAGCTGCTGCGCGGCTCGGGGCGGACCGACAACCGGGTGCAGGAGATCGGCGAGATCTCGATGGGGCTGAAAGCGATCGCCAAGGAGCTGAACATTCCGGTGATGGCGCTCTCGCAGCTGAGCCGGACGGTGGAGAGCCGCGAGGACAAGCGCCCGCAGCTGAGCGACCTGCGCGAATCGGGCTCGATCGAACAGGATGCCGACGTGGTGATGTTCGTCTATCGCGACGAATATTACCACGAGCGCCTGAAGCCGCCGGAGGACGATCCGAAATTCGCCGAATGGATGCAAAAGGCCGAGCGCGTGCATGGCAAGGCCGAGGTGATCCTGGGCAAGCAGCGCCACGGGCCGATCGGCACCGTCGAAGTGGCGTTCGAAAGCCGCTTCACCCGGTTCTCGGACCTGGCGCGGCCCTGGCAGGGCGACGGTTCGGACGGGTTCTGAGGCAGGACCGGGGGCTTCGCGCCCCCGGACCCCCGCGAGGTATTTGCGGCAAGATGAAAGCCAATCCAGAGTGTTTTCATCTTGCCCGAAATACCTCGGGGGGAGTCCGCTTGCGGACGGGGTGAAGGGGGACCGTGGCGCCGCGTAAGCCCCCTGAACGAGCCCCCCCCTGCCACATCTGTTGCGGGCGCGCGCGCTCACGGATGTTTGCGCTTGACCTTCTGCCCCTCAGGCTCAAGAAAACCGCATGACCACAGCATCGCTCCGCATCGATCTTGACGCCGTGCTTGCCAATTGGCGGGCGCTTGACGCAATGACTTCCGCCGCCACCGAGACCGGGGCGGTGGTCAAGGCCGACAGCTACGGCCTTGGCGCCGCGCGGGTGGCGCGGGTTCTGGCGCAGGCGGGGGCGCGCAAGTTCTTTGTCGCCGCCGCCGAGGAAGGCGCAACCGTCCGCCAGGCCCTTGGCGAGGGCCCCGAAATCTTCGTCTTTTCCGGCCATATGGCGGGCGATACCGAGATGATCGGGGATCTGGGCCTGACGCCGATGCTGAACTCGGTCGAGCAGGTGAAGCGTCATCGCGACGCCCTGCCCGGCGCGGCTTTCGGCGTGCAGCTGGATACGGGAATGAACCGGCTTGGCCTTGAGCCCGCCGATTGGGCCGCGGTTTCGGCCGAGCTGATCGCTGCCGGGCCGAAGCTGGTGATGAGCCATCTGGCCTGTTCGGACGAGCCAGAGCATCCGATGAACGCGGCTCAGCTGAAAAATTTCCGCGCCATGACCGACGGGACGGGGCTGAAACGCGCGCTCTCGGCGACGGGGGGCATCCTGCTTGGTCCCGACTATCATTTCGACGTCACCCGGCCCGGCATCGGTCTGTATGGCGGGCTGCCGTTCGAGAAAGCCCGCCCGGTGGTGCGGCTTTCGCTGCCGGTGGTGCAGATCCGCAAGGTCGCGCCGGGCGAGACCGTGGGCTATGCCAACAGCTGGACCGCGCCGCGCGAAAGCCGCATCGCCACCGTCGCCGCGGGCTATGCCGACGGGCTTTCGCGCCGGTTTTCGGGCAAGGCGAGGCTCTGGGCGGGCGACACCCCCTGCCCGCTGGTGGGCCGCGTCTCGATGGATCTGATCACCGTTGATGTCACCGATCTGGCCGAGGTGCCGCAAAGCCTTGATATCCTTGGGCCGCATCAGGGCGTCGATGCCCTGGCCGAGGTCGCGGGCACGATCGGCTATGAGATTCTGACCGCGCTGGGACAACGCTATCAGCGCGCCTATGTCGGGGGGCTGGCGTGATCCTGACCGCTCTGGCCGCGCTTGGCCGCACCGTACTTGCGGCGCTTGCGGGCGCGGGCCGGGTCGGCCTGTTCACCGGCGCGGTGCTCAGCCACATGCTGCGCCCGCCGTTTTACGGCCGCGAATTGCTGCAGGCGCTCTTGCAGATCGGCTGGCTGTCGCTGCCGGTCGTCGGCATGACCGCGCTTTTTACCGGGGCGGCGCTGGCACTGCAGATCTACGCGGGGGGGGCGCGGTTTTCGGCCGAAAGCGTCGTGCCCTCGATCGTCGCGATCGGGATGGTGCGCGAGCTTGGCCCGGTGCTCGGCGGGCTGATGGTCGCCGCGCGCGTGGCCAGTTCGATCGCCGCCGAGATCGGCACGATGAAAGTGACCGAACAGATCGACGCGCTCGTGACGCTGTCGACCAATCCGCTGAAATATCTGGCCGTGCCGCGGGTTCTGGCGGCGACGCTCTCGGTGCCGCTGCTTGTGGCCGTGGGCGATGTCATCGGTGTCATGGGCGGCTGGCTGATCGGGACGGAGCGGCTCGGCTTCAACTCGGCCACCTATATCCGCAACACCTGGGAATATCTGGAACTTTGGGATGTCGGCTCGGGGCTGGTCAAGGGCGCGGCCTTCGGCTTTCTGGTCGCGCTGATGGGCTGCTATTACGGGATGAATTCGGGCCGCGGCGCGCAGGGCGTGGGCCGGGCGACGAAATCCGCCGTTGTCGCGGCCTCGGTCGCGATCCTTGCCTCCAATTACCTGCTGACCGAGGTGTTCTTCTCCAAATGATCGAGATCGAAAGCCTCACGAAGTCCTTCGGGTCGAAACAGGTGCTGCGCGGTGTGTCCTTGCGTATCGAGCGCGGCGAAAGCCTTGTCGTCATCGGCGGTTCGGGCACCGGGAAATCGGTGCTTTTGAAATGCATCCTCGGTCTCGTGACGCCTGACGCGGGCCTGATCCGGGTCAACGGCGCCCCGGTCGCGCAGGGGCGCGAGGACTTCCTGTCGCGTTTCGGCATGCTGTTTCAGGGCGCGGCGCTGTTCGACAGCCTGAGCGTCTGGCAAAACGTCGCCTTCCGGCTGCTGCGCGGCCCGCAAAAGCGCCCGAAGGCCGAGGCCCGCGCGGTCGCGATCGAGAAACTTGCCCGCGTCGGCCTTGGCCCCGAGGTCGCCGACCTGTTCCCGGCCGAGCTGTCGGGCGGCATGCAAAAGCGCGTCGGTCTGGCCCGCGCCATTGCCACCGAGCCCTCGGTGATCTTCTTCGACGAGCCGACCACCGGCCTTGATCCGATCATGTCGGGGGTGATCAACGATCTGATCAATTCCGTCGTGCGCGAGATGGGCGCGACCGCGATCACCATCACCCATGACATGTCCTCGGTCCGGGCCATCGCCGACCGGGTGGCGATGCTGCATGACGGGCTCATCCGCTGGCACGGCACGATCGCGGACATGGACACGACGTCAGACCCTTATGTGACACAGTTCATCCACGGCCGGGCCGAGGGGCCGATCGCCGCGATCCGCTGAGGCAGGCTGCGGCGAAGGGGGGGCGCCGCCCCCCGTCCTTCGGACTCCCCCCGGGATATTTGCGCCAAGGTGAAACGAAGACCGGATCTGCTTTCACCTTGGTCCAAATATCCCGGGGGGTGAGGCCGCAAGGCCGAGGGGGGCGGCGCCCCCCTCCCCGCCTGCCGCTTGCAGGCTGCGCGGGGCTCTGCCACAAGGGCGCATGGCCAAGGCATCCGCAAACTTCACCTGCACCGGCTGTGGTGCCGTTCATCGCAAATGGTCGGGGCGTTGCGACGCCTGCGGCGCGTGGAATTCGATCGTCGAGGAGGCGCCGCTCTCGACCGGCCCGGCGGGGAAAAGCCTCGGCGGGGCGAAGGGGCGGCGCATCGATCTGACCACGCTCGCCCATGAAGAGGCACCGCCGCCGCGCACCCTGTGCGGCATGGCGGAATTCGACCGGGTGCTGGGGGGCGGTCTTGTCCCCGCCTCGGCGATCCTGGTGGGGGGCGATCCGGGGATCGGGAAATCGACGCTGCTCTTGCAAGCGGTCGCCGCTTTCGCCCGCAAGGGGTTGAAATGCCTTTATATCTCGGGCGAGGAAGCCTCGGCGCAGGTGCGGATGCGGGCCTTGCGGCTGGGGCTGGCCGATGCGCCCGTGAGCCTTGGCGCCGAGACCAACCTGCGCGACATCCTGACCACGCTCGAGGCCGAGCGCCCCGATCTGGTGGTGATCGATTCCATTCAGACGATGTGGGCCGACATGGTCGAGGCGGCGCCCGGCTCGGTCAGCCAGGTCCGCGCCGCCGCCCATGAGCTGGTGACTTTCGCGAAATCGCGCGGCGTCTCGGTGATCCTTGTCGGCCATGTCACCAAGGAGGGCCAGATCGCCGGCCCCCGCGTCGTCGAACACATGGTCGATACCGTGCTGTATTTCGAGGGCGAGCGGGGCCATCAGTTCCGCATCCTGCGCGCGGTGAAGAACCGCTTCGGCCCGGCCTCGGAAATCGGCGTTTTCGAGATGACCGGCGGCGGCTTGGCCGAGGTCGCCAACCCCTCGGCGCTGTTTTTGTCCGAGCGCGGCCAGCCCGCCCCCGGCTCGGCGGTCTTCGCGGGCATCGAGGGCACGCGGCCGGTGCTCACGGAAATTCAGGCGCTCGTCGCCCCCTCGTCGCTGGCCAGCCCGCGCCGCACGGTGGTGGGCCTCGATTCGGGGCGGGTGTCCACCATCCTTGCCGTGCTGGAAAGCCGCTGCGGCATTCCCTTTGCCGGGCTCGATGTGTTCCTCAATGTCGCGGGCGGGCTGAAGGTTCTGGAGCCCGCCGCCGATCTCGCCCTGGCGGCCGCGCTGCTCTCGGCGCGCGAGGATGTGGCGCTTCCGGCCGATCTGGTGATTTTCGGGGAAATCTCGCTTTCGGCGGCGCTGCGCCCGGTGGGACAGGCGGAAAACAGGTTGAAAGAGGCGGAGAAACTTGGTTTCTCACAGGCGATCCTGCCGGTGGGCACCAAGCTTGAGGGCGGGGCGGGGATGGCGCTGCGCAAGCTGCCCGACCTCGTGACATTCGTTGGGGACATGTTCGGCGCAGGCTAGCGTCACAGGGGGTTTGGAACCATGGAAGGGTTCACCATCGTCGACGCCATCGTGGCGATCACCATCATCCTGTCGGCGATCCTCGCCTACAGCCGCGGCTTCGTGCGCGAGGGGCTGGCCATCATGGGCTGGATCGGCGCGGCGGTGCTGGCCTATACCTTTGCCGATGCCGCCAAGCCCTTGATCGCGCAGCTGCCGGTCCTGAACAAGTTTCTGGCCGACAGCTGCGAATTGGCAACGATCGGCGGTTTCGCCGCGGTCTTTGCGCTCTCGCTGGTGCTGTTTTCGATCCTGACGCCGCTTTTTGCGACGCTGGTGCAACGCTCGGTGCTGGGCGGGCTCGATCAGGGCCTCGGATTTCTCTTCGGCGTCGCGCGCGGGGTGATCCTCGTCGCGGTGGCCTTCGTCGTCTATGACAAGCTGGTCACCGCCCAGGCGATGCCGGTGGTGGACAATTCGCGCGCCGCCAAGGTTTTTTCCAAGCTGAGCGGGCAGATGGACGACACGATGCCCGATGATGCGCCGGGCTGGATCGTCGCGCGCTACGAAACCCTGGTGGCGAAATGCACCCCCGCCGCCGAGACGGTTCTGCCCGGCGGCGTGACGCCCCCCGCCACGAACTGAGCCATGACCCGCGCGAAATCGTGACAGCTTTGTAAGGAATTCCGAGCGGGAGGGCTTAACACCCCTCCCGTTTCGCGTTAAAGCCGCGCCAAGCCCAAGATCCCTGGAGCCTTCCCATGACCGTTGCCGAAAAGACCTTCCTGTCGCATCCGTTTGACGACGACAAGCTGAAGGAGGAATGCGGCGTTTTCGGCGTGATCGGCGTCGTCGACGCGGCGAATTTCGTGGCGCTCGGCCTGCATGCGCTGCAGCACCGTGGCCAGGAAGCGGGCGGCATCGTCGCCCATGATCCGGCCAAGGGCTTCAATTCGGCGCATCGCTTCGGCTATGTGCGCGACAATTTCACCAAGGCCTCGCTGATGGAAACGCTGCCGGGGCCCTTGGCCATCGGCCATGTGCGCTATTCGACGGCGGGATCGAAGGCGGCGGTGATCCGCGACATCCAGCCCTTCTTCGGTGAGTTTTCGATGGGCGGCTGCGCGATCGCGCATAACGGCAACCTGACGAATGCCGATGCGCTGCGCCGCGAGCTGATCGACCGCGGCGCAATCTTCCAGTCGGGGTCGGACAGCGAATGCATCATCCATCTGATGGCGCGCTCGATCCAGACCAACCATGCCGAGCGCATCGCCGATGCGCTGCGCCGGGTCGAGGGGGCGTTTTCCGTCATCGCGATGACGCGCACGAAGCTCATTGGCGTGCGCGACCCGCTGGGCGTGCGGCCGCTGGTGCTGGGGCGGCTCGGCGAGAACGGCTATGTGCTCTCGTCCGAGACCTGCGCGCTCGACATCATCGGGGCGGAACTGGTGCGCGAGATCGAACCCGGCGAGATGGTGATCATCCACGAAGGCCAGATCGAAAGCACCCGGCCCTTCCACGCCGCGCAACCGCGGTTCTGCATCTTCGAGCATGTCTATTTCTCGCGGCCCGACAGCATCATCGGCGGCCGCTCGGTCTATGAGACGCGCCGTCAGATCGGGGTGGAGCTGGCGCGCGAGGCCCCGGTCGAGGCCGATCTGGTCTGCCCGGTGCCCGACAGCGGCACGCCTGCCGCGATCGGCTACAGCCAGGAATCGGGGATCCCCTTCGCGCTTGGCATCACCCGCAACCAATACATGGGCCGCACCTTCATCGAGCCGACCGAGCATATCCGCAACATGGGCGTGCGGCTGAAGCTGAACGTGAACCGCTGCCTGATCAAGGGCAAGCGCGTGGTGCTGGTCGACGATTCGGTGGTGCGGGGCACGACAAGCCGCAAGATCAAGGAGATGATCCTGGAAGCCGGCGCGGCCGAGGTGCATTTCCGGATCGCCAGCCCGCCCACCGCCTGGCCGTGCTTTTACGGCGTCGACACGCCCGACCGGAACAAGCTTCTGGCGGCGCGGATGTCGGTCGAGGAGATGCGCGAGTGGATCGGGGTGAACAGCCTTGAATTCATCTCGCTCGACGGGCTTTACCGCGCCGCGGGGGCCGAGGCCGGGCGCGACACTGCCTGCCCGCAATATTGCGACGCCTGTTTCTCGGGCGATTATCCGGTGAAGCCCGCCGATCAGATCGGCAAGGGCTTCAAGATGAAGGGCTGAGAAGGTCTTTCGCCTCGGGCAGGCCCGAGGCGACCCGCGGGGGGCGCCGCCCCCCCCCCGGCGTATTTTGCCAAGGAAAAACAAGGCCATTTTCATCACGACGCCGGACGGAAAGCGCTTGCCCGTCCTCTTTCGCCTTGCTTCAAATATCCCGGGGGCCCGGGGGCGGAGCCCCCGGCGGGTCGCCTCGGGCGAAGCCCGAGGCGAAACTCTTCCCTCAGCCGAAATCCGCGGGCTGGCGATGGCCGGTCATCTGCACCGTCACGGCGCGGCCTGGCGGCTCAGCCGCGCGCTCAGGCGCTCGGCCACCGCGGGCGTCACGAATTTCGACACGTCGCCGCCCAGCCGGGCGATTTCCTTCACCAGCTTCGAGGCGATCGCCTGTCGCCGCGCATCGGCCATCAGGAACACGGTCTCGACACTCGCATCCAGCGCCCGGTTCATGCCCACCATCTGGAATTCATATTCGAAATCCGCCACCGCCCGCAGCCCGCGCACGATCACGCCCGCGCCGACATCGCGGGCGCAATCGATCAGCAGGTTTTCGAACGGATGCACGACGATCTCGCCGCCGCGCCGCGCGGTGATCGGCGCGCATTCGGCCTGCAGCATCCCCACCCGCTCCTCGAGCGAAAACAGCGGCCCCTTGTCGCGGTTGATCGCCACCCCGATCACCAGACGGTCCACCAGCGCCAAAGCGCGCTCGATGATGTCGATATGCCCAAGCGTCACCGGGTCGAAGGTTCCGGGGTAAAGGCCGATCCGCATCCAGTCCTCCTCAGACCGCAGTCACCGAAAGGTGAGCGCACGCAACAGCATCGGCGCGGAATTTGCAAGCACCCCCTGCCGCGCCGCAGCGTCACAGCGCCCGCGTCGGCGAGCCCAGGCCCGCCCCCGCCGCGGCCAGCGCCTCAAGCCGCGCCACCTCGCGCCGCATGCCCCGCCCCAAGGCCTCGGCCAGCCGGTCGAGCCGTTCCGAGCGGCGGTCATCGGCATGCCGGATCAGCCAGAACGCACGGGAAAGCGCGATCTGATCGGGCAGAACGCGCACGACACCGGGCGTGAAGGGCAGCGCGAAATCATGCACGATGCCGAGGCCCGCCCCCGCCCGCAGCATCTGCATCTGCACCGAGACCGAATTCGACGCCAGTTCCACCGTCGAAGCCCCGGTCTGCGCCAGATAATCCAGTTCCTTGTCGAAGATCATGTCGGGAATATAGCCGACGATCCGGTGCCCCTTCAGCTGCGCGCGTTCCAGGATCGGCGGATGGCGGCGCAGATAGGCCTCGTGCCCGGCCAGATGCAGCTGATAGTCGACAAGTTTCTGCACCGTCAGCCGCCCGGCCGAGGGCGGGGACACCGCAATCGCCATATCCGCCTCGCGTTTCGAGAGGTTGAAGACCCGCGGCAGCGCAACGATCTGGATCTCCAGCCCCGGATGCGCGTCACAGATCTCGGCGCAGACCTGCGGCAGCAGGTAATTTGCGCAGCCATCCGGCGCGCCGATGCGCAGCTGGCCGGTGATCTGGCCCGCCGCGCCCGAAAGCTCCTCGGTCGCGGCGGCAAAGGCCGCCTCGGCGGCTTCCGCATGCGGCATCAGCCGCGCCCCCTCGGCGGTCAGCGCATAGCCCTGCGGCGATTTCGCAAACAGCTTCGCGCCCACCGCTTCCTCGAGCCGCGCCACGCGCCGCCCCACCGTCGCCGCATCGCATTTCAGCCCCCGGCCCGCGCCCGACAGGCTTTCCGCCCGCGCCACCGCCAGAAACACCCGCAGATCATCCCAGTCCATCGCCGCACCCTTTGCAATTATGCAAAACGCTTTTGCCTGACTTCCTCTTTTGGCGGCATTTTCGCAAGGGTAATATGGCGCAAACCTGTCAGGGAGGATAGAATGAAAGAGATCGGACACTGGATCGACGGCAAGATGGTCGCGGGCAGCTCGGGCCGGTTCGCCGAGGTGATGAACCCGGCCACGGGCGAAGTGCGCGCGCGCGTGGCGCTGGCGAGCAAGGCCGAGCTTGACGCCGCCGTCGCCGCCGCCGAACGCGCCCAGCCGGGCTGGGCCGCGACGAACCCGCAGCGCCGCGCCCGGGTGATGATGAAATTCGCCGATCTGATCAACACGCATATGGACGAGCTGGCGGAGCTTGTCTCGGTCGAGCATGGCAAGGTGCTGGCCGATGGCCGTGGCGACGTGCAACGCGGCCTTGAGGTGATCGAGGTCTGCATGGGCGCCCCGGCACTGCTGAAGGGCGAATATACCGATGGCGCGGGACCGGGCATCGACATCTATGCGATGCGCCAGCCGCTTGGCGTCGTCGCGGGGATCACGCCGTTCAACTTCCCCGCCATGATCCCGCTGTGGAAGATGGGCCCGGCGCTGTCGGCGGGCAATGCGATGATCCTGAAACCCTCGGAACGCTGCCCCTCGACCGCGCTGCGTCTGGCGGAACTGGCCAAGGAAGCGGGCCTGCCCGATGGCGTGCTGCAGGTGGTGAACGGCGACAAGGAAGCGGTCGATGCGATCCTTGACAACGACACCGTGCAGGCGGTGGGCTTTGTCGGCTCGACGCCGATCGCGCAATATATCTATGGCCGCGCCTGTGCGAATGGCAAACGCGCGCAGTGCTTTGGCGGCGCGAAAAACCACATGCTGATCATGCCCGATGCCGACATGGACAAGGCCGCCGATGCGCTGGTGGGCGCGGGCTACGGCGCGGCCGGGGAACGCTGCATGGCGATCTCGGTCGCGGTGCCGGTGGGCAAGGGCACGGCCGAGGCGCTGATCTCGCGGCTGATCCCGAAGATCGAGAAGCTGAAGGTCGGTCCCTACACGGGCGGCGCCGATGTCGATTTCGGGCCGGTGATCACGCAGCAGGCGAAAGACCGGATCGAGGGGCTGATCACCTCGGGCGTCGAGCAGGGCGCGAAGCTGGTCGTCGACGGGCGCGGGCTGAAGATCCAGGGCTATGAAAACGGCTATTACGTCGGCCCGACCCTCTTTGACGCGGTGACGCCCGAGATGGAGATCTACAAGCAGGAGATCTTCGGCCCGGTGCTGAGCGTCGTGCGCGCCGAGACCTACGAGGACGCGCTGAAGCTGGTGATCGACAATGACTACGGCAACGGCACGGCGATCTTCACCGCCGACGGCGACACCGCGCGCGATTTCGCCAGCCGCGTCAATGTCGGCATGGTCGGCATCAACTTCCCGATCCCGGTGCCGCTGTCCTACTACACCTTCGGCGGCTGGAAGAAATCGGCCTTCGGCGATCTGAACCAATACGGCCCCGACGCCTTCCGCTTCTACACGAAGACGAAAACGGTCACCGCGCGCTGGTTCTCGGGGATCAAGGACGGCGTCGCCTTGAACTTCAAGGCGCTCGACTGACCCGGACACGGGGGCCGCGCCAAAGGCGCGGCTTGCCCTTCGGGCCAGAGGCGTATTTGCGCCAAGAAAAAGCCCATGGCTTCATCTTGCCCGAAATACCTCGGGGTGAATTGGCCGCAGGCCAAGAGGGGCAGCGCCCCTCCCCCTTCCCTTGCAAAATTCGTGCAAGGATTCGAAATTAAACAGATGTTCAATTCACGCGGTTTGGGAGGGGCGCATGGATTTCGCGTTGAGCGAGGAGCAACAGGCCATCTTTGACATGGCCTTCGCCTTCGGGCAGGAGCAGATCGCCCCGCAGGCCCGCGCCTGGGAGGCGGCGGGCACGATCCCGCGCGATCTGTGGCCCAAGGTGGCGGCGCTGGGGCTGGGCGGCCTCTATGTTTCCGAGGATTACGGCGGCTCGGGACTGAGCCGGCTCGATGCGACGCTGGTCTTCGAGGCCTTGGCGATGGCCTGCCCGGCGGTGGGCTCGTTCCTGTCGATCCACAACATGTGCGGCGGCATGATCGACAAATTCGGCAGCCCGGAGATGAAGGCCCGGCTCCTGCCGAAGCTGTGCAGCATGGAGACGATCTTTTCCTATTGCCTGACCGAACCCGGCTCGGGCTCGGACGCCGCCGCCTTGCGCACCCGGGCCGAACCCGTGCCGGGCGGTTACAAGCTCAATGGCACCAAGGCCTTCATCTCGGGCGGCGGCTATTCGGATGCCTATGTGACCATGGTGCGCACCGGGGGGGACGGCCCGAAGGGCATCTCGACCGTGGTGGTCGCGGCGGGGACAAAGGGGCTGTCCTTTGGCGGGCTTGAGGACAAGATGGGCTGGCGGGCGCAACCCACCGCGCAGGTGAATTTCGACGATTGCATGATCCCGGCCGAGAACCTTGTGGGGGTCGAGGGCAAGGGTTTTGCCTATGCGATGGCGGGGCTCGATGGCGGGCGGCTCAATATCGCGGCCTCGGCTTTGGGGGGGGCGCAGGCGGCGTTTGACGCGACTTTGCGCTACATGGGCGAGCGCAAGGCCTTTGGCCAGTCGCTTGACCAGTTTCAGGCGCTGCAATTCCGGCTGGCGGAGCAGGAGGTCAAGCTGCAATCGGCGCGGATCTTCCTGCGGCAGGCGGCCTGGAAGCTCGATCACGCCACCCCGGACGCGACGAAATTCTGTGCCATGGCGAAACTCTACGTCACCGACGCGGCCTTTGACGTCGCCAACCAATGCCTGCAGCTGCATGGCGGCTACGGCTATCTGGCCGATTACGGCATCGAAAAGCTGGTGCGTGATCTGCGCGTCCATCAGATCCTCGAAGGCACCAATGAAATCATGCGGTTGATCATCACCCGCAGCCTGATGGCGGAGCGCGACCGATGACCGACTGGATCCTGGCCCGCAAGGAGGGCCGCGCAGGCCGCATCACCTTCAACCGCCCCGCGGCGCTCAATGCGCTGGATCACGACATGGCGGCGGCGATCGAAAAAGCCCTCGCAGACTGGCGTCATGATCCGGCCGTTCAGGTCGTGATCATCGACGCCGAAGGGCCGCGCGCCTTTTGTGCGGGCGGCGACATTGCCACGATCTATCACCTTGGCAAGGAAGGCGATTTCGAGATCGGGCCGCGGTTCTGGCGGTCCGAATACCGGCTGAACGCGCGGATCAAGGACTATGAAAAGCCGATCCTGGCCTTCATGCAGGGCTTCGTCATGGGCGGCGGCGTCGGCATCGGCGGCCACGCGCGCCACCGCATCGTTGGCGACACGACGCAGATCGCCATGCCCGAAACCGGTATCGGCCTGATCCCGGATGTGGGCGGCACCTTGATCCTTGCCCTCGCCCCGGGGCGGATCGGCGAATATCTGGGCCTGACCGGCGGGCGCATCGCCGCGGCGGACGCGCTTTATGCGGGCTTTGCCGATCTTTACATCCCCGAGGCGGACTGGCCCGGGCTGATCGCGCAGATCACCGAGACCGGCGATCCCGGCTGCCTGCCGAAACAGCTTGCCCCCGCGCAAAAGGGCCGTCTGGCCGATCTCCGCCCCGAGATCGACGCGGCTTTCGGCGGGGGAAGCCTGCGCGAAATCGTCGGAACCCTTGACCGGATGCAAGGCGATTTCGCGCAGGAAACGGCCACCACCCTGCGCCGGGTCTCGGCGCTTTCGGCCGAGGCGACGCTGCGGCTGATCCGCATGACCCGGGCGACGCCGACGATCCGCGACGCGCTTTCAAACGAGTTCCGCTTTACCCTGCGCGCGGTCGAAAAGGCGGAATTTCTGGAAGGCGTGCGGGCGCAGATCATCGACAAGGACCGCAAGCCGAACTGGCGCTACAGCCTCGAGACCCTGCCCGAGCCGCTGCTGGCCGAGCTGCTCGCCCCCCTGCCCGCGGGCTGGGAAATTCCTTTCGACGCCTGAAGATCGCGTCACAAATCCTTGGGAGAAAACATGAAAATCGGTTTCATCGGACTTGGGAACATGGGCGCGCCGATGGCGGCCAATCTGGCCAGGGCGGGCCATGCGGTGACGGGCTTCGACCTTGCCGCCCCCGCGCCCGAAGGCGTCGACCCGGCCAAAAGCATCGCCGAGGCGGTGCAGGGCGCCGAAGTGGTGATCACCATGCTGCCCAATGGCGCGATCCTGCGCGCGGTGGCCGACGAGGCGCTGGCGGCGATGACGCAAGGCGCGGTGCTCTGCGATTGCTCGACCGTCGATGTCGAAAGCGCCCGCGCCGTGGCGGCCAAGGCGGCATCGGCGGGGATGGGGGCGCTCGATGCGCCGGTTTCGGGCGGCGTCGGCGGGGCGAGCGCGGGCACGCTCACCTTCATGGTCGGGGGCTCCGACGCGGCCTTTGCCACGGTGCAGCCGCTCTTCGAGGTGATGGGGCAGAAGGCCGTGCATTGCGGCGCCTCCGGCGCGGGCCAAGCCGCGAAGATCTGCAATAACATGATCCTGGGCGTCACCATGATCGCCACCTGCGAGGCCTTTGCGCTGGCCGACAAGCTCGGGCTCGACCGGGGCAAGATGTTCGACGTGGTCTCGACCTCGTCCGGCTACAGCTGGGTGATGAACGCCTATTGCCCCGCGCCCGGGATCGGGCCGAAAAGTCCGGCGGACAACGGTTACAAGCCCGGTTTCGCGGCGGAGCTGATGCTGAAGGATCTGCGGCTGAGCCAGCAGGCGGCGACGGGCGCGGATGCCGACACGCCGATGGGCGAACTGGCCGCGGCGCTTTACGCCCGCTTCGTCGAGGAGGAGGACGGCCGCGGCCTGGACTTTTCCGCGATGCTGCCGCGGTTTGAAAAGCGCAGCCGCGGCTGAGCGCCTCACCCCGGGGCGCTTGCACGGGGCGGGGGGGTGATTAGATAAGACGCATGGACTGGATCGACACTTCCCCCGCGCTCGCCTGCCTTGACGCCCCCGCCCGTGCCGCGCTGGCGCCGCTCGTGCCCGGCGAGGTGCCGAAGGGTACCGTGCTGTTTCGCCCCGGCGATGCGGTGCAGGGCTTCGTTCTGATGCTCGATGGCAGGATCGAGGTCTTCCTGACCGGGGCGAATGGCCGCGAACTCTTGCTTTACGCGGTCGAACCCGGGCAGACCTGCGTGCAGACGACGCTCGGCCTTTTGGGCGAGGCCGCCTACAGCGGCGAGGCGATCACCACCCAGACCAGCCGCCTTGTCCTTGTGCCGCGCGCCATCTTCCTGAAACTGATGGAAAATTCCCCCGCCTTCCGCGGCCTTGTCTTTGCCGCCATGGCGCTGCGGATGGAAGAGGTGATCCGGCTGATGGAGCGGGTCTCGTTCCAGTCGGTCGAAAGCCGTCTGGCGGGCTGGCTGGTGGCGCGGGCCGAGGCCGGGCGGGTTCATGCCACCCATGCCGAGATCGCGGTGCAGATCGGCTCCGCGCGCGAGGTGGTGTCGCGTCGGCTTGACGCCTTTGCGCGGCGCGGCTGGGTGCGCACGGAACGCGGCGCGGTCGAGCTGCGCGATGCGCCCGCGCTGGCCCGGCTCGCCGCGACCGAGGCTTTGTGACGAGATCACCGACAGGCCCGCGGCCCCATGCTAGGCTTCATCATCGGCCGGAAACCCGGCCTTCTGGCATCATGGGAGCAAGAGATGTTCAAGACCAATGTGGGCGGCATGGACAAGAAACTGCGCATCGCGGCGGGCGTGCTGCTGCTTGTCGCCGGGATCCTGACCCGCGGCGAAGCAAGCTACAACTGGATTTTCCTGATCGGCATCGTGCCGCTGGCGACCGGGCTTCTGAACACCTGCCCGCTTTACAACCTGCTGGGCATCAACACCTGCAAGAGCTGAGCCCGCAGCTCTGAGCGCATCTGCTTGCCCGCCGCAGCCCCGGTTGCGGCGGGTTTTCCTTGCGGCGCCCCCCGCTCAGCCCGGCCCGATCAGCCCGGCTTGCGCGCGACGATGTAGCGGCTGTGCTTGCCCTTGCCGAACGTCCGCTCCTCCTCGATGGCAAAGCCCGCGGCAAGGATCATCGCCCGCAGCTCGGCCGCCCGCAGCGCGCGGGCGGGCGGCATCCAGCCGCGCAGCCGCAGAAGCGGCAAAAGCGCCTTCATCCAGAACGGCAGATCGGCCAGACACCAGGTTTTGGACAAGAAGAGCCCGCCGGGGCTCAGCTGCTCGAAAAGCGCCGCCAGCGTGGCCTCGGCATCGGGCACAAGATGCAGGATGTGAAAGGCGCAGATCACGTCGAAAGGCGCTTCGGCCTGGCGGGCCTCGGCCGCGGTCTGGCGAAACTGCACCTGCGCGCAGCCGGGCCTGGCACAGGCGATGCGGTGCATTTCCGGCGAAAGATCGGTGGCCAGCCACAGCCCGACCTGCGGCCCCAGCCGCAGCGCGGTAGACCCCGTGCCGCAGCCGATTTCCAGCACCTTGTCACCGGGGCGCAGCCGCGCCGCCACCTCGGCCAGCATCTCCTCATAGGCCGCCACGTCGCGGACCGGCCGCGCCGCATAACGCTCCGCCACCCGATCCCAGAAACCGATCTGATCCGCGCTCATTCCGCCGCCGCCTTCTGCCCCAGCATCGGCGCCAGATAGCGCCCGGTATGGCTGGCGGGATTGGCCGCCACCTTCTCCGGCGTGCCCTCGGCGACGATCCGGCCGCCGCCGTCGCCGCCCTCGGGCCCGATGTCGATGATCCAGTCGGCGGTCTTGATCACGTCAAGGTTGTGCTCGATCACCACCACCGTATTGCCTTGATCGACCAGGGAATGCAGAACTTCCAGAAGTTTGCGAACATCCTCGAAATGCAGCCCCGTCGTCGGTTCATCGAGGATGTAAAGCGTCCGCCCGGTGGCGCGGCGCGCCAGTTCCTTCGACAGCTTCACCCGCTGCGCCTCGCCGCCCGACAGCGTCGTCGCCTGCTGACCGACCTTGATATAGCCCAGCCCCACCTCGACCAGCGCATCCATCTTTTCCCGGATCGAGGGCACGGCCTTGAAGAACTCCTGCGCATCTTCGACCGTCATTTCAAGGACATCGGCGATGCTCTTGTCCTTGAAGCGGATCTCCAAAGTCTCGCGGTTGTAGCGGTGGCCCTTGCAGGTCTCGCAGGTGACGTAAACATCGGGCAGGAAGTGCATCTCGATCTTGATGACGCCATCGCCCTGACAGGCCTCGCAGCGCCCGCCCTTGACGTTGAAGCTGAACCGCCCGGGCTTGTAGCCGCGCGCCTGCGCCTCGGGCAAGCCCGCGAACCAGTCGCGAATGGGGGTGAAGGCGCCGGTATAGGTCGCGGGGTTCGAGCGCGGCGTGCGCCCGATCGGCCGCTGGTCGATGTCGATCACCTTGTCGAGATGCTCGAACCCCTTGATGCTGTCGCAAGGCGCGGGCGTTTCCCGCGCGCCGTTGAGCCGCATCGCCGCGGTTTTATACAGCGTCTCGATCGTCAGCGTGGATTTGCCGCCGCCCGAAACGCCCGTCACGCAGACGAATTTGCCAAGCGGGAACGCGGCCGTCACATCCTTCAGGTTGTTGCCGCAGGCCTTTGAAATCACAAGCTTCTTGCCGTTCCCTTCGCGCCGTTTCACGGGCACTTCGATGCTCCGCGTGCCCGCCAGATATTGCCCGGTCAGGCTCGCCGGATCGGCGGCGATCTGCGCGGGCGTGCCCTGCGCCACCACCTGCCCGCCATGCACCCCCGCGCCGGGGCCGATGTCGAAGACGTAATCGGCATGGCGGATCGCATCCTCGTCATGTTCGACCACCAGCACCGTATTGCCCTGATCGCGCAAGTTTTTCAGCGTTTGCAGCAGCCGGTCGTTGTCGCGCTGATGCAGCCCGATCGAGGGTTCATCGAGCACATAAAGCACCCCGGTCAGGCCCGAGCCGATCTGGCTGGCCAGCCGGATGCGCTGGCTTTCGCCGCCCGAAAGCGTCCCCGCCGCCCGGCTCAGCGTCAGATAATCCAGCCCCACATTGATCAGGAAGCCCAGCCGCTCGCGGATTTCCTTCAGGATCGGGCGGGCGATCTCGTTCTTCTGATGGCTCAACTGGCCGGGGATTTCCTCGATCTTCGCAAAGGCCTCCCTGATCGACATTTCGACGATCTGGCCGATGTGCAGCCCGCCGATCTTCACCGCCAGCGCCTCGGGTTTGAGCCGGTAGCCGCCGCAGGCGCCACAGGGGCGGTTGTTCTGATAGCGCTCGAATTCCTCGCGCACCCAGGCAGAATCGGTCTCGCGATAGCGCCGTTCCATGTTCGGGATCACGCCTTCGAAACTGCGCGTGACCTCATAGACCCGGCCGCCCTCGTCGAAGCGGAACTTGATCTCGTCCTTGCCGGAGCCATAAAGGAACAGCCGCTGCACCTCGGGCGGCAGCGCTTTCCACGGCTTCTTCTTGTCAAAACCGTAGTGCTTCGACAACGCGTCGATGGTCTGGATGAAATAGGGGCTTTTCGACTTCGCCCAGGGGGCGAGCGCCCCCGCGGCGAGGGTCAACGAGGTATCGGGCACCACCAGCCGATCATCGAAGAACAGCTCCATCCCCAGCCCGTCGCAAACCGGACAGGCGCCAAAGGGCGCGTTGAAGGAGAACAGCCGCGGCTCGATCTCCGCAATGGTGAAGCCGCTGACCGGACAGGCGAATTTCTCCGAAAACGTGATGCGCTGCGCCTCCTTGCCCGCCTCGGTCTCCTCGGAACTCAACGCCTCTTCCCACAGCGCGATGCCATCGGCCAGATCCAGCGCAGTGCGGAAACTGTCCGCCAGCCGGGTTTCCAACCCGGGCCGCACGACGATCCGATCCACCACCACGTCGATGTTGTGACGGAATTTCTTGTCCAGCACGGGCGGTTCTTCCAGGTCGTAAAACGCCCCGTTCACCTTCACCCGCTGAAAGCCCGCCTTGCGCCATTCGGCGAATTCCTTGCGATATTCGCCCTTGCGGTCGCGGATGACCGGGGCCAGCAGATAGCCCCGCGCCCCCTCCTCCATCGCCACGACGCGATCGACCATGTCCTGCACCTGCATCGCCTCGATCGGCAGGCCGGTGGCGGGCGAATAGGGCGTGCCCGCGCGGGCAAACAGCAGCCGCAGATAGTCGTAGATCTCGGTCACCGTGCCGACGGTCGAGCGCGGATTCTTCGACGTGGTCTTCTGCTCGATCGAAATCGCGGGCGACAGCCCGGAGATGTGATCGACATCGGGCTTGCCCATCTGGTCCAGAAACTGCCGCGCATAGGCCGAGAGGCTTTCGACATAGCGCCGCTGCCCCTCGGCATAGATCGTGTCGAAGGCCAGCGAGGACTTGCCCGAGCCCGAGAGCCCGGTGATCACCGTCAGCGCATCGCGGGGAATGTCGAGATCGACGCCCTTGAGATTATGCTCGCGCGCCCCGCGCACTTCGATGAACTTTTGCTCGGCCATGCCCGCCCCCAGATGTCAGGCCCCATAGATAGGGGGATCGGCGCGAGTCTCCAACGAGAAATTGCGAACGTAACGGGAACTTTTGCCAAAGGCTGCCCGGTGGCGCGGCACCGGCGGCGCCATCATTCAAATCTTCGCATATATGATGTGAAAACGCTTGAAACGCGCCCGGCTTTGGCGGCATGACAGGGGAAAGCGCCGGTCGGGGCGCCTGGAGAGGGAGGTATCGATGTTCAACTTTCTGCGCTCCGCCGCGTCGGGCGCGGCCCGCGTGCAAAAGATCGCCCCGCGCGAGGCGGTGGCGAAGGCGGCCAAGGGCGAGATCATTCTGATCGACGTGCGCGACGGGATGGAGCTGCGCGCCTCGGGCACGGCCAAGGGGGCGCTGCATGTGCCGCTGGCCGCGGTGAAGATGAAATGCGACCCGTCGAGCCCGGAATGCCTGAAGGAACTGTCGGTGGAAAAACCCGTGGTTCTGTTCTGCGCGATGGGCGGGCGCAGCGCCGGGGCGGCGCAGATGCTGGTCGAAATGGGCTACAAGGAGGTTTACAATCTTGGTGGCTTCAACGACTGGGTCGCGGGCGGCGGCGCGGTCGTTCGGGTCTGAACGGCAGGGGGCGCCGCCCCCTGCACCCCCGAGGTATTTGCGGCAAGATGAAAGGGCGCCCTTCGCGGAGCCCTCTTTGCTTTTCATCTTGCGATAAATACCTCGGGGGTGCGGGGGCGGCGCCCCCGCTCTGTCACATGTGCAGCGCGCGCCCGTAAGCGTCGAGCACCGCTTCGTGCATCATCTCGCTCAGCGTCGGATGCGGGAAGACAGTGTGCATCAGATCTTCCTCGGTCGTTTCCAGCGTGCGGCCGATCACATAGCCCTGGATCATCTCGGTCACCTCGGCCCCGACCATATGGGCGCCGAGCAACTCTCCGGTCTTGGCGTCGAAGACGGTCTTCACCATCCCCTCGGGCTCGCCAAGCGCAATCGCCTTGCCGTTGCCGATGAAGGGGAAGCGGCCGACCTTGACCTCATATCCCGCGGCTTTCGCCTTTTCCTCGGTCAGCCCGACCGAGGCCACCTGCGGCGTGCAATAGGTGCATCCGGCGATCGTGCCCGGCTTGATCGGATGGGCATGTTTGCCCGCGATCAGCTCGGCCACCATCACGCCCTCGTGGCTCGCCTTGTGCGCCAGCCACGGCGCCCCGGCGATGTCGCCGATGGCGTAAAGCCCCGGCACGCCGGTGCGGCAGAACTCATCCACCACCACATGCGTCCGGTCGATCTTCACCCCAAGCGCTTCCAGCCCCAGCCCCTCGACATTGCCGACGATGCCCACGGCGGAAATCACCGTGTCGAATTCGGCCGTTGTCGTGCCCTTCGCGTCCTGCAGATGCGCCACCACCTTGCCCGGGCTGCGGTCAAGCTTCACCACCGTCGTCTTTTCGAGGATCTTCATCCCCTGCTTGACGAATTGCTTCTTGGCGAAAGCCGAGATTTCGGCATCTTCCACGGGCAGCACCCGGTCCATCACCTCGACCACCGTCGTCTCGGCGCCCAAAGTATTGAAGAAGGACGCAAATTCGATCCCGATCGCACCCGAGCCGATGACCAGAAGCTTTTTCGGCATGCGTTTGGGCACCAGCGCATGTTTGTAGGTCCAGACCAGATCGCCATCGGCCTCGAGCCCCGGAAGGGTCCGCGCCCGCGCGCCGGTGGCCAGAACGATCGCCTTTCCGGTGATCTCCTCGACCCCCGCGCCGGTTTTCACCGCCACCACGCCCGGGCGCGGCAGGCTCGCCTCGCCCATCAGCACGGTGACCTTGTTCTTCTTCAACAGATGCCCGATGCCGCCCGAAAGCTGCTTCGCCACCGCGCGGCTTCGCGCCACCACGGCATCCAGATCATAGCCCAGCCCCTCGGCCTTCAGCCCGAACTCCTTGGCGCGGTGCATCAGGTGGAACACCTCGGCCGAGCGCAGCAGCGCCTTCGTCGGGATGCAGCCCCAGTTCAGGCAGATGCCGCCCAGATGCTCGCGTTCGACCACGGCCACCGACAGCCCCAGCTGCGCGCCGCGGATCGCCGCGACATAGCCCCCCGGTCCCGCACCGATCACGATCATGTCGAAGCTCTTGGCGGCCATCCGTCCCTCCATCTCAAGATGGTTTGGCATTAAACTATTTTCGCGCCCGCTTCAAGAAGCCGCACCCCGAAATGAAAACGCGCCCCCGAAAGGGCGCGTTGCGGGATCGGTCGGCGCGCTCAGCGCGCGACGTGGGCCAGCATCCGTTCATAGCCGCCCTGCCACAGGAACGCCGCCTCCTCGTCCGAGGAATAGCGGCCGACAAGTTCGTTGCGCCAAGGGAAGCGGCCGAAGCGCGCGATCACCGCGCGATGGGCTTTGGCATGCAGCAGATGCTCGTCCGGCATCCGTTCCGCCGCCAGACGCACGCCGCGTTCCTGATCGGCCAGGCTCTCGGAATGCATGAAGGGCACGTAAAAGAACTGCCGCAGCGGATCGACGATTTCCAGATCGAAGCCGCGCTCGATCGCGGCATCGGCAACCTTGCGGGCCTGCGCATCGGTCGCAAAGGCCAGTTTCTCGCCGCGGAACATGTTGCGCGGCATCTGATCGAACAGGATGCACAAAGCCAGCGCGCCGACGGCCGATTGCGCCCAGTCGTCGCAGGCACCCGCGCGGGCGCGGTCCCACAGCCCCTGATAGCGGGCGCGGATCTGCGCATCGAGCTCGGGCGTTGCATTGTACCAGCGATCCGGTCCGACCTCGTCGTGCCAGAAGGCGATCACTTCGGTGATCTCGTCCATGGTCCCCCCTTGGGTTAGGAGCAGCCCTGTTAGCGTGCCAACTGGCCCGCGAATTGCAAGCGCTACCCGCCCCCGCGCGGGATCGGTCTGCAACTCTGCCCCATTTTGCCCAAAGGATGGGCGCCCCGCCCAAGCTTCAGGCAGACCGCGAAGCCTTGCCGCCCTCGCCCGAGTCGAGCACGGCCTCGACCGCCAGCGCCGTGGCCGAGGGCGAGACGACGGCGAAAGAGGCGGGGAAGGCCCCTGCCCGTCCGGGCGCGCGCAGGATGCGCCAGCCCGCGTAAAGCGCGATCAGCGTCATCAGGATCGCGACATAGAGAAAGAAGCCCGAAGAGCCCGTGCGCTCCATCAGCCAGCCGGTGACCGGCGGGCCGGTGATCGCGCCGACGCCGTTGACGAACAACAGCCCGCCCGAGGCCCCGGCCATGTCGGTCTTGTCGAGATAGTCGTTCGTATAGGCGATGAGCAGGCCGTAAAGCGGGTTCGCCACGCCGCCGATCACCGCGCCAAGCCCGACCAGCGTCCAGAAGCCGGGCGCGAGCAGCGCCGCCGCGAACATCGCCGCCGCGCCGATCACCGCGACCTGCAGGATCAGCTTGCGCCGGTCCATCCGGTCCGAGATCCAGCCGATCGGATATTGTGCCACCAGCCCGCCCAGATAAATCGCGCCGACGAAGATCGAGATTTCCCGCACCGTCAGCCCCGCGCTGGTGCCCCAGACCGAGACCATGCCAAACAGCGCCGAAAACACCCCGCCCATCAGGAACATGGCGACGACGCCCAGCGGCGAGACGGCGAAAAGCTTGCGGAAATCGAGCCGCCGCACCTCGGCGAATTCGGGGGCGGGGGCGACCGACAAAAGGATCGGCGTGAAGGCCAGCGACACCAGCACCGAGGGGATGACGAAGAGCAGATAGCCGCCCGGATCGCCGACATTCATCAGCGCTTGCCCCGAGATGATGCCGATCATCTGCACGATCATATAGGCCGAGAGCGCCTGCCCGCGCATCCGGTTGCCGACCGAGGCATTGAGCCAGCTTTCCGCGGTGATATAGACGCCCGAGAAGGAAAAGCCGATCAGCACCCGCATCGCCGACCAGGCGATCCAGTCGGGCACCGCCGGGTAAAGGATCAGCACCGCGGAAATCATCGAGCCGAGCGCCGCGAAGACCCGCACATGGCCCACCCGCGCGATCAGCTGCGGGGTGAAATGCGAGCCCAGCAGAAAGCCGCCGAAATAGGCCGACATCACCACTGACATCTTGTAGGTGCCGATGCCCTCCAGGGCGCCGCGGATGCCAAGCAACGTGCCCTGCATGCCGTTGCCGACCATGAGCAGCATCACGCCCAAAAGCAAAGGCCAGGTGGTGCGCAGGACGGACAGCATCGCAATACTCGCAGTTGGGGACCCTTACCCGGGTAGCAGAAGCGAGGCGTCACCATAAGAGAAGAAGCGATAATTCTTCGTGAGCGCGTGATCGTAGATCGCCCGGATCCGGTCCTGCCCCATCAGGGCCGAGACCAGCATCAGAAGCGTCGATTTCGGCAGATGGAAATTCGTCATCAGCGCGTCGGCGATGCGGAAACGGTAGCCCGGATAGATGAAGATGTCGGTGGTGGCGGCAAAGGGCGCGATCACCCCCGGACCGGTGGCGGCAGATTCGATCAGCCGCAGCGCCGTGGTGCCGACCGGGATCACCCGCCCGCCAGCAAGCTTCGTCGCGTTGATCTCGGCCGCCGCCTGTGCCGTCACCTCGCCCCATTCGGCATGCATCCTGTGCGTCGTCACATCCTCGACCTTGACGGGCAGGAAGGTTCCGGCGCCGACATGCAGCGTGACCTCGGTGAATTGAACGCCGTTTTCGCGCAGCTTTTCAAGAAGTTCCGGGGTGAAATGCAGGCTGGCCGTAGGCGCGGCGACGGCCCCCGGCTTTTGCGCGAAGACGGTCTGGTAATCGGCCTTGTCCTGTTCATCCGGCGCGCGCAAGGCGGCGATATAGGGCGGCAGCGGCATCGCCCCGGCTTGCGTCAAAGCCGCGTCGAAATCCGGGCCGCTCAGGTTGAAGCGGATGCGCAACTGCCCCTCGGCGATCGCCTCGACCCGGGCGGAAAGCGCATCGGAAAAGACGATCTCCTCGCCCTCCTTCAGCTTGCGCAGGGGTTTCGCCAGCGCCATCCAGTCGCCCCCCGGCGCGGGTTCGAGCAGCGTCACCTCGACCCTTGCCACCACCTCCCCTTGCGCGCTTTGGCGGGCGCGCGTCCCCGAGAGCCGGGCCGGAATGACCTTGGTCGTGTTCAGCACCAGCCGGTCGCCCGGCCCCAGAAGATCCGGCAGATCGGCCACGCTCAGATCGCGGATCGTGTCGGGCGTGGCCACCAGCAGTTTCGCCGCCGTGCGCGGACGGGCGGGCCGGGTGGCGATCCGCCCCTCGGGCAGGTCGAAATCGAAATCGGAAAGGTTCATTCTGTGACCAGTTTCGGCGGCGCGCGGCGGAAGATCTCGCGGAACATGCCGGGGGTAAAGATGGAAAGCGGGTTGATGGTGATGCGCGGCGCCTCCGAGGTGCCGCGCATCCGGTAGTTGAAACCAAAGAGCCCCTCGCCCTTGCGCGCGAAGATCTGCCCGATCGCATTGACCAGATAGAACGGCGTCACCACGCCCTGCATGTCGATGGCCTTGCTGTCGGGGTAGTAGTTGCCCGACATCGTCACCCCCATCGAGGCGCCGACCGCCTGCCCCGAGGTGACGGAAACCCCCTGCGGCGACAGATGGAACCGCCCCGCGACATCGGTGAACAAGAGCCCGTCGCCATTGAGCTGCTCCAGAAGCCCGATCACCGAGGCGGCCGAGAGCATCGAGGCCAGCACCGGCGCATCCTGCACCCGCAGGTTCGAAATCGCCAGCCGCCCGTCATAGCTTTTCGTTTCGACCGGCATCAGCGTCAGATCGAGCGTGCCGCCACGGGCCTTGGAAAACACCCCCGCCGCCGCCAGCGCCGCGCCCGCATCGGGCCCGGTGATCCGCACCGCCGCGCGGCCGTTCTGCGCGGGCACGACCGCGCCCGTCACCTCTGGGCCGCCGTTGATCCTGCCGCGGAAATCGCCCGAAAAGCCGCCCCGCGTGGTGAACTGCCCCGCCATCGGCGCCAGCGCGATCCCGCCCGAGACCGTCAGCCGATCAAGCCGCGCCTCGATCCGGTTGCCGCCGCCCTTGGCCGCCCCGCCACTGCCCGCGCCGCCACCACCTGCCCCCGACGCGCCGCCAAACGGCGCCTTGCGCAGATCCAGCCGCCCGGAACGCACCACCACATCGGGCCCCCGCCCCTTGCCGCGCCCCACAAGATCGACGGCGCCGTCAAACCAGCTGCCGATCGCAAGCTTGCCGAAGATCGCCTTCTCGAAGCCCTTGTCGGAGAGCTGCAACCGCCCCTCGGCGCTCAGCCCCGGGGCCGTGGCCTTCAGGCTGTCGACGGTGGCCACCGGCCCCAGATGGCCCGCCAGCTCGATCCGGCCCAGGGTCGGCGCCGCCTTCGACCAGCCGATTTCCGGCACCGAAAGCCGCAACCCCTTGAGATCGGAGGCAAAGCGATAGGCGGGCGGCTGCCCCTTGTGCAGATCGATCACCAGAGAGCCCCAGCCTTCGCCCTGCACGGCCCCTTTCGGCAGCGCGATGCGGAAATGATCGAGCGCCGCGGGCGTCACCTCGACAAAGCCGTCGACGCGCGAGAGGCCGCGCGCCTCCGGCCCGAAGCGCTGCGCCCAGCGGCCCTGAAACGGCACGATGTCAAAAAGCCCCGCCCCCGAAATCACCATCCCCGCCCGGTCCGCGGTCAGCGTCAGCCGCGGCGCGGTGATCTTGTGGCCGGGCACGATCTTGTCGGACATGACATCGGTCAGCCGCGCCGCCACCTCGAAATCGACATCCTCGGTCAGGATCTGCTTCTTCATCTGAAAGCGCAGCCGGGTCCGCGCCTCCGCCCAGCCGGTCGCGATGTCGGTGCCCTGCCCGGCCTTCGACATGAAGCGGAACGGCTCCTCGTCCAGCAGCGCCAGCGCTGCCGGGATCGGCGCGCGGGTGACCAGCTTGACCTCGGCGCGGGCTGGTTTTTCGCGGATGTCGGGCACGGTCATCACCGAATCCGCCACCTCGATCTGCCCGCCCGAGGGGGCGCGCAAGGTGCCCTCCTCGACCATCAGCGTATGCTTGTTCTCGGTGATGCCGGCAAAGCCGCGGCCTTCGCGCACCGGCGGCAGCGTGCGCAGCACCTTGACCTCGGCGCCGCGGAATTCATAGCCCAGCTCGACCCGCGGCGGCGTCGCAGGAACCAGCCGCAAGGCCGCGCGCACATTGCGCAATTCGCCGGTGGCGACGTTTTCGGCCAGCCATTCGCGGGTCGGCGGCACCAGCGATTTCGGCCAGAGCGCCAGCAGATCGGCACTGTTGATCTCTCCCACCGCCGCATCCATCGCCACCCGCCAGCCCGCCGGACCGGCCAGGACCTGCCCGGCGGCGGAAATCCGCCGCTTGCCCTCGACCAGCTGCACCTGCCCCAGATCGACGCGGAACGGATCCAGCCGCAGACGCAGATCCAGCGCCCCTTGCGAAAACCGCGCCGGTTTTTCAAACAGCCCCTCCGGGTCCGAGGCGATGTCGGAAAGCTGCACCTGCGCCAGCGCCTCGCGCGGCAGGCCCTTTTCGAAATCGCGCAGCCGCACCTGTCCGGTGGCCGCCAGCCGCAAGGCCCGGCTTTGCAGATCGAGCCGGGTGATCTCGACCTCGCCGCTGTGCGGCCGATAGGCCAGCTTCAGATCGGCGGCGTCAAAGGCGACGGGCTTCACCGCCTCGGAGGGGCGCAGCGCCCCCGGCCCGATATGCAGGCTGGCATCCAGACGCCGCAGCGTGCCCGCCTCGGTGATGCCCGAGCGCAGCGTGCCCGAGATCGGCGCATCCAGCGCGCGCAACACCGCCAGCGCGGGCGATTGCACCGCCAGATCGGCGGCGGGCATGCCGGTGACGGCGGCGCCGAATTCCGCCGCCGGGCCGTGTTTCGAGGTCGAGGCGGTCAGCGCCACCTGTGCGGGCAGCGCGTCCTGCTGGCCGACATCGAAGCCCAGCGTCAGCGCGATCGCCTCGGCGTTCTGGCTCAGGCGGAACCGGCCCTCGGAGACCTCCCAGACCCGCTCGGCCCGTTCATCGACGATGCGGATATGCAGATCCTCGGCCGAAACCTCGGTCACGCCGCGCAGCGCGGGCGTGGCGAACAGCGCCTCGATACTGTCGCTCACCTTCAGCGGATCGGTCAGATCGAGCTTGATCGCCCCCGCCCCGGCATCGCCCAGATCCAGATCGATCCGCCCGTCGGCGGCCCGGTACAGCGCCACCGAGGCGCCGCCGATCTGCAGCCTTTGCGGCAAAAGCCGCCCCTGCAGCAGCCCCTCGGGGCGCAGCCGGGTCCGCACCTCGGGGAAGACCGCCAGCGGCAGGCCCGAGGGCTGGGCGATCTGCACCATCGCCAGCCGCACCTCGGGGGCGAAGCCCTCCTCGATCACCAGCGCGGCCGAGCCCAGATGCACCCGCATCCGCCCGGCCAGCGCCGCATTCGCCCGCGCCTCGATCCGGCCCAGCAGCGCCTGGGGCACCGGCACCGGCAGATGCGTCAGCGCCAGCCCCGTAACCCCCAGCCCCAGGCTGCACAGCGCGAGCCCGAGGATCAGCCAGATCCCCAGCCTGCGGCGCGTCCGCTCCGCCTGCCGCTGGCGCGGTGTCTGGTTTTCCCCCGGCTCGGTCATCCTGCCCTGCTCTGTCCCGGTTCTGCCCCGCGTCCGGCCCTTTGACCGCGCGGATTTCTGCCCTACTTCTAATGTCGCATCCGACAAGGAGGAACGCAAATGATCGCTATCGGCGAAAAGGCGCCCGATTTCACCCTGCCCGTGACCCGCACGGGCGCCGAACCGGAGGAGCTGACCCTCTCCGCCCTCGCCCCGCGCAAGGTGGTGCTTTATTTCTATCCCAAGGACGACACCCCCGGCTGCACCACCGAGGCGCTGGATTTCACCCGGCTCGGCCCGGATTTCGACGCCGCCGGGGCGATCGTCGTGGGGATCTCAAAGGACAGCGCGAAATCGCATGCGAAATTCTGCGCCAAACATGCGCTGGGTGTGGCGCTGGTCTCGGACGAGGCGGGCACGGTCTGCGACGCCTTTGGCACCTGGGTCGAGAAAAACATGTATGGCCGCACCTCGATGGGGATCCAGCGCGCCACCTTCCTGATCGACGCGACGGGCACGGTGGCGCAGGTCTGGCCCAAGGTCTCGGTCAAGGGCCATGCCGAGGCGGTTCTGGCCGCGGTGCAGGCGTTGACCTGAGCCCGCCCCCGCAACTGACCCGATGGGCGAGTTTCGGCAGATTTTCGCCCAAAACCGCCCTCCGGCGCCGGGCTCCGGCCCGCCGGGGGGGAAAGCGGTTGCGCCGCGGGCAGGACGCTTGCTAAGTCCGGCAAGGACCCGGCCCCCCCCGGGGCGTAAAGACCGGGCCCTGCCCGCAAGACAGGAAAACCGCTTTGCCCAGACGGATACTCGACCGCACCAATGCGGTGCTCGACCGATGGCTGCCGGAACAACGGCTGTTCCTGAAATCTGAAGACGCCACGCGCTTCGTGCGGATGCGCCCGCTGACCCAGGCGATGACGCTGGCGGCAGTTTCGGTGCTGTTCCTGTGGTCGGTCATCGCCACCTCGCTTCTGTTCATCGACCAGATTTCCTCGGGCGGCGCGCGCGAGCAATCGGCGATCGCTCGGGCGCAGTTCGAGGCGCGTCTGGACAGTCTCTCGCAGGAACGCGATGCCCGCGCGGCCGAGGCGCTGGCGGCGCAAAAACGCTTTCAGCTGGCGCTGGATCAGGTGTCGCGGATGCAGTCGCAGCTGCTGCAATCCGAGGAACGCCGCCGCGAGCTGGAAACCGGGATCAACGTGATTCAGGCGACGCTGAAGCGCACGATGACCGAACGCGACAGCGCGCGGGCAGAGCTGGACAAAAGCCGCGGCAGCGGCTCGGCGGCGGCGCTGCGCCAGCGCGTGGGCGAGATGGACGGCACCGTCGATCTGCTCGCCTCGGCGCTGGATCAGACCGCGCATCAGCGCGACCGCGCCGCGCGCGATGCCGAAAATGCCCGCGCCGAGGCGGATCAGGCGCTGCAGGACCGCCGCCTGATCGAGGAACGCAACGCCGAGATCTTCGACACGCTGGAAGGCGCGGTGACGATCTCGATGGAGCCGCTCGACCGGATGTTCCGCAAGTCGGGCATGGACCCGGATGCGATCCTGCGCGAGATCCGGCGCGGCTATTCCGGCACCGGCGGGCCGCTTCTGTCGGCGGCGATCTCGACCAAGGGCGTCGTCGACGACAGCGCCGATCTTGGCCGCGCCAAGGGCATCCTGAAACAGCTCGACGAGATGAACATGTATCGCATCGCCGTCGATCAGCTGCCCTTCGCCATCCCGATCAAGGGCGGCTACCGTTTCACCTCGCCCTTCGGCTGGCGCTGGGGTCGGCTGCATGCGGGCATCGACCTTGCCGGGCCGGTGGGGATGGATGTGCATGCCCCCGCCGATGGCGTCGTGACCGATGCGGGCTGGGAAAACGGCTATGGTCAGGTGATCAAGCTGCGGCACAAATTCGGCGTCTCGACGGTCTATGGCCATCTGTCCAAAATCCGCGTGAAGGTCGGGCAAAAGGTGTCGCGCGGGGAGATAATTGGTGATACAGGCAATACCGGACGGTCCACGGGACCGCATCTGCACTATGAAATCCGGGTCGGTGGCGCCCCCATCAACCCGATGACCTTCATCAAGGCGGCTCAGGATGTTTTCTAAAAGCAAGATCCACGAACCCGGCCCGAAAACGGCCTCCGAACCCGAGAAGAAACCCGAGGCAAGCGCGGTGCCGCCGCGCTCCTTGGGCGAATTCGTCCCCGCCACGACGCGGCCCAAGGCAGCGGCCTCGGTGCTCTCGGCGGATCTGACGGTGACGGGCAACATCAAGACCACGGGCGACGTTCAGGTCGAAGGGATCGTCGAGGGCGACATCCGCGCGCATCTGCTGACGGTGGGCGAAAGCGCCACGATCAAGGGCGAGATCGTCGCCGATGATGTCGTCGTGCATGGCCGCGTCGTCGGCCGGGTGCGCGGGCTGAAGGTGCGCCTGACCTCGACCGCGCGGGTCGAAGGCGACATCATCCACAAGACGATCGCGATTGAATCGGGCGCGCATTTCGAGGGCTCGGTGCAGCGGCAGGACGATCCGCTGCAAGGCGCGAATGCGCCCAAGCTGATGGCGCCGACGCCGGACATGCCCTTTGCCGGCAAGTAAGCGGCCGGACAGGATGTGAGGGGGCGGCTTCGGCCGCCCTTTTCTTTTGGCGTTGCGACGATTGACAGAACAAGGCCGGGGCTCTGCCCGCAGGGCTGCCACGGGCAGCCCGTTCGACGGGAAAGCCTTCCACCGGAAGGCTTTTCGATCCCGTCTCACCCCGGGATATTTGTGGCAAGATGAAGCGACGCGATCAGAGCGCCTCGAGACGGGCAAGGGTCTTGGCCAGCAGATCCGCAAGCGGCATCGAACCCGACAGCTCCAGCACCGGCTCGGGGCGGCCCGAGAGCCAGTTGCGGTGCCGCGTCAGCGAGCGGCCCGAGAAATAGGGGTCGTCATAGCTGGCCGCCCATTTCAGGAATTGCGCATGGGCATGATCCATGTCGCCGCCCGGACGGATGCGGTCGCCGAATTTCTCGCTCTCGCGGCGGCGGATCCGGGCCAGCCGCACCGGCGCGGGGGCGGTGAGAAAGACGATCAGCCCGGCCCCGGCAATCGCCGTGTCGCCCCAGCCGTCGCAAGAGCCCGCCAGCACCCAGCCGCCATCACCTCCCTGCCCCAGCTGCGCCGCCGAGATCAGCGCCAGCCGCTCGGCCACCGGGCGCTTTTGCGTGAAGGGCTGCGCGGTCGGCGCCCAGTAGAAATCGTCGGTGTCCAGAAAGGGCAGATCGAGTTCGGCCGCCAGCGCGCGGCCAAGGGTAGAGGTGCCGGACCCGGCGGCGCCGGTGATATAGACCCGCGCCGCCACCGGCTCAATCGTCCGAATTCGCGTCGGCGCGCGACTTGCCCGCCACATCCATCGCCAGCGTCGCCGCCATGAAGGCATCCAGATCGCCGTCAAGCACGCCCTGGGTGTCCGAGGTCTCGTGGCCGGTGCGCAGATCCTTGACCATCTGGTAGGGCTGCAGCACGTAAGAGCGGATCTGGTTGCCCCAGCCCGCCTCGCCCTTGGCCTCGTGCTGGGCGTTGATCGCGGCGTTGCGCTTGTCGAGTTCGAGCTGATAAAGCCGCGCCCGCAGCGCGTTCATCGCGGCTTCGCGGTTCTGGTGCTGCGATTTCATCGAGCTGGTCACCACGATATTCGTCGGCAAGTGGGTGATCCGCACCGCCGAGTCGGTGGTGTTGACGTGCTGCCCGCCCGCCCCCGACGACCGATAGGTGTCGATGCGGATGTCATTGGCCGGAATATCGATCTCGATATTGTCGTCAACGACCGGATAGACCCAGACCGAGCTGAACGAGGTATGCCGCCGCGCCGCCGAGTCATAGGGCGAGATCCGCACCAGCCGGTGCACGCCCGATTCCGATTTCAGCCAGCCATAGGCGTTCTGCCCGGAAATCTTGTAGGCGACCGAGCGGATCCCCGCCTCGTCGCCCGCGGTTTCCGATTGCAGCTCGACCGTGTAGCCCTTTTTCTCGGCCCAGCGGGTATACATCCGCGCCAGCATCGAGGCCCAGTCGCAGCTTTCCGTGCCGCCCGCCCCGGCGTTGATCTCAAGGAAGGTGTCGTTGCCGTCGGCCTCGCCATCGAGCAGCGCCTCGAGCTCCTTCGCCGCGGCCAGTTCCTTCAGCGCGCGCAGGGATTTCTCCGCCTCTTCGACGATTTCCGGGTCTTCCTCGATCTCGCCCAGCTCGATCAGCTCGATGTTGTCGGTCAGATCGCGGTCGATGCGGCGATAGGTTTCGAGCTTGTCCATCAGCATCTGCCGCTCGCGCATCAGCTTTTGCGCGCGGGCCGGATCGGACCACAGATCGCCATGCTCGATCATGGCGTTGAATTCTTCCAGCCGGTGCGGCGCGGTCTCAAGGTCCATGCGCTGCGCAAGCAGCTTGAGCGTCTTGCGGACGGCTTCCACGATGTTGAGCATTTCGGCGCGCATGGCACTGTCCTTTCGCGGGGTTGGCCGGGTCATACAATCCCCGCGCGTCCCGGGCAAGGGGGGCGGGTGCGCAGACCCGCCCGCTTCGCTCAGACCGGCTCGGCTTCCGCCAGCTCGGGCATCAGCACCTCGCCGTAAAGCTCGCGCAGCCGCGCCTTGACCACCTTGCCGGTGGCGCCCAAAGGCAGGTTGTCGATGAAGAGCACCCGGTCCGGGATCTGCCAGTTCGGCACCTTGCCCCTGTAGCAGGCGAGGATCTCGTCTTCCGTCACCTCCATGCGCAGATGGCGCTGCACGATCACCACCGGGCGTTCATCCCATTTCGGATGCCGCGCCGCGATGGCGGCCGCATTGGCCACCGCCGGATGGGCAATCGCGATGTTTTCCAGCTCGACCGTGGAAATCCATTCGCCGCCCGACTTGATGATGTCCTTCGAGCGGTCCCGGATCACCATGTAGCCATCGGCGTCGATCGTGGCGATGTCGCCGGTGTCGAACCAGCCGTCAAAGGTCAGCGCCGAGCGGTCCTTGTTGTAATAGGTGTCGACGATCCAGTGGCCGCGAACCTGCAATTCCCCCTGCGTCACGCCATCATGCGGCAAGACGTGACCGGCGCTGTCGACCAGCCGCAGCTGCACGCCATAGGGCGGACGCCCCTGCGCCAGACGGCGTTCGGCCTGGTCCTCGGGCGGCAGGTCGAGGTGTTTTTGCAAAAGCTGGTTCACCGTGCCCAAGGGGCTGGTTTCCGTCATCCCCCACAGATGCACCAGATCGACGCCGTACCGGTCGCGGAATTCCGCGATCATCGAGGGCGGCAGGGCGGTGCCCCCCACCATCGCGCGCTTGAGGCAGGACACATCCGCCCCGGTGGCCTCCAGCCCCTGCAGCAGACCCAGCCAGACCGTCGGCACGCCAAGCGCAAGGCTGACCTTCTCGGCCGCGATCAGCCGCGCCAGGCTCTCGCCATCCAGTTTCGGGCCGGGCAGCACCAGCTTCGCCCCCACCGAGGCGGCGATATAGGGCACGCCCCAGGCGTTGACATGGAACATCGGCACCGCGGGCATCACCGTGTCGCGCGCCGACAGCGCCAGACAATCGGGCGAATTGCCCGCCAGCGTGTGCAGAAGCGTCGAGCGGTGGGTGTAAAGCACGCCCTTGGGGTGGCCGGTCGTGCCCGAGGTGTAGCACAGCGACGAGGGCTCGGTTTCCGCGATCTGCGGCCATTGGAAGGCGGTATCGCCCTGCGCGATCAGCTCGTCGTAAAACAGCATGCCATCGAGCTGCGCAGCGAGCGCCTCGTCGCGCGCGCCCATCATCACCACCATCTTCACGGTGGGCATCTGCTCGATCAGCCCGGCGATGGTCGGCACGAAACCGCGGTCGATGAACAGCACCCGGTCGCGGGCGTCATTGACGATATAGACCAGCTGCTCGGCCGCAAGGCGCGGGTTCAGCGTGTGGCAGACCATGCCGCCGCCCGAGACGCCGAAATAGATCTCCAGATGGCGGCGCGTGTTCCAGGCGATGGTGCCGCAGCGGTCCCCCTGCATCACCCCATGCATCTCCAGCGCCGAGGCCAGACGGCGGGCATTGCCGATCACCGCGCCCCAGCTGGTGTGGGTCACCTCGCCCGTGGTCTCGACCGAGACCACCTCGGTCGCGGTGTGAAACCGCTCGACATGATCGGCCAGCGAGCCGATCACCAGCGGCAGGTGCATCATCGAATTCTGCATCGGTTCCTCCCTCGATACGGACCCTGCGGCGGTCTCCCTCCGGGCCGCGCGCGGGTCTTTCACTCCTCGCGTGCATTGCGACTTTGCCGGGGCCTCGTGTCAAGCGGTCGCACGGGCGAAAGGCCGCAGCGCAGAATTGACGTTACGGCATTTGCCGCAGCGCGGCGGGGTCGGGCGGAAAAGGAAACGCATCGCGTTTCCCCGCCCGCAAGCGCCACGGCGCGACACGACCCTTTCGGCATGCACAACAGAGGCCAGCGCCCGTCCCGGTGGGCGAGAAGCGCCCGCCGGGGGCGGGGCGGGCGCTGGCCGAGGGCCTTTGGGCCCCCGGCCGTCACGGAGCCGATGTCGCACAAGGCCTCGGCGATGGCCTCGGCCAAACGAAAACGGCGGCCCCGGGGGACCGCCGTCTTTTTTCTTTCCATCCGCCTCAGTTGCCGGTGATCGGCGCCCCGCCAAGGCCAAGCGGCGCCGGGATGCCAAGGCTTGCGCCCCCGGCAGGCGGCGTGACCGGCTGCCCCGAAGGCGCGCCAAGACCCGGCGGCAGACCGCCCAGACCGCCCGGCGCGGGAACCGCCCCCGGCTGCGCCCCGATCGGGGGCAGGCCCAAGCCGCCGCCCAGACCACCACCGATGCCGCCCGGCACGGTGACCGTCACATGCGAGACATCGACCGGCTTGCCCTTGTAGTGCATCACCAGCTGCGGGAAGGCGATCACCACCGCGATCATCACGATCTGGATGCAGACAAACGGCACCGCCCCCCAATAGATCTGCGAGGTCTTCACTGGATCGGTCAGCTTGCCCGTCACCTTGTCGAGGAAGGGCACCTTCGGCGCCACCGAGCGCAGGAAGAACAGCGCAAAGCCGAAGGGCGGATGCATGAACGAGGTCTGCATGTTCACCCCCAGGATCACCCCGAACCAGATCAGGTCGATGCCAAGCGCCTCGGCGGGCGCCACCAGCAGCGGCACGATGATGAAGGCCAGCTCGAAGAAATCGAGGAAGAAGGCGAGGAAGAACACCAGCAGCGAGACGAAGATCAGGAACCCGGTCTCGCCGCCCGGCAGCGACACCAGCAGATGCTCGACCCAGATATGGCCGTTCACGTCGTAGAAGGTGAGCGAGAACACCCGCGCGCCCAAAAGGATGAACATCACGAAGGCCGAAAGCCGCGTCGTGGCGGCCAGCGCCTCGCGCACGACCCCCATCGACAGCCGCTTCTTCACCGCCGAAAGGATCAGCGCGCCGACCGCGCCCATCGCGCCGCCCTCGGTGGGCGTGGCGATGCCAAGGAAGATCGTGCCCAGCACCAGGAAAATCAGCGCCAGCGGCGGGATCAGCACGATGATCACCTGCTGCGCCAGATGGCTCATCCGGTTCAGGCCCGTCGCCTTGTCGATCAGCGCCATGACATAGACGAAGATCACCGCGATCGAGGCCGCGAGAATGCCTGCATTCTTCGCCGCGCCGGTGCCCGCCAGCCAGTATTTCGCCGCGATGAAAACGGCGATGCCAAGCCCTAGGGCGACGAAGAACGACATCACCCCCTGCCCCAGCGTGCGCGCCTCTTTCGGCAGCGCGGGCATAGAATTCGGCCGGAGGATCGACATCACCAGCACATAGGCCATGTAAAGCCCGGTCAGCACCATGCCGGGGATCAGCGCGCCCTTGTACATGTCGCCCACCGACCGGCCCAATTGGTCGGCCAGAACGATCAGCACGAGCGACGGCGGAATGATCTGCGCCAAGGTGCCCGAGGCGGCGATGACACCGCTCGCGATGCGCCGGTCATAGCCGTAGCGCAGCATGATCGGCAAAGAGATCAGCCCCATCGCGATCACCGAGGCGGCGACGACGCCGGTGGTGGCCGCCAGAAGCGCGCCGACCAGGATCACCGCATAGGCCAGCCCGCCGCGGATCGGCCCGAAGAGCTGGCCGATCGTGTCGAGCAGATCCTCGGCCATGCCGGATTTTTCAAGCAAGATCCCCATGAAGGTGAAGAAGGGAATGGCCAGCAATGTCTCGTTCGACAAGACCCCCCAGAACCGTTCCGGCATCGCATTGAGCAGCGGCCAGTCCAGGTTGATCGAGCCGCCCGAGAGCGGCGCCAGCTCGACCCCGATGATGAAGAAGACAAGCCCGTTCGCCGCCAGCGAGAACGCCACCGGATAGCCCAGCAGCAGAAAGACGATCAGCGAGACGAACATGATCGGCGCCATGTTCTGCGCGATGAGTTCCATCAGCATCACATGCCGTCCTTTTCAACGAAGGCTTCGGCCGTGCCATGGTGGCCGGCAAAGGTGTGCGGATCCGGGATCAGCCCCATCATCACGGCGATCTTCTTGATGATTTCGGAAATCCCCTGCGCGAAGAGCAGCGAGAAGCCGATCAGCAACAGCGATTTCGCCGGCCAGATGATCAGCCCGCCCGAGTTGGTCGAGACCTCGCCCGAGCGCATGGACATCATCAGCCAGGGAAACATCAGCCACAGCATCAGCACAAGGAAGGGCATCAGGAAGAAGACATGGCCGAAAAGGTCGATCCAGTGCTGCACCCGCCGCGAGAAGGCGCCATAGACGATGTCGATGCGGATATGTTCGTTCTGTTTCAGCGTATAGGCCGCGGCCAGCAGGAAGGCGGCGCCGAACAGATACCATTGCGCCTCGAGCCAGGCGTTCGACGAGATGTCGAAGATCTTGCGGATGGCGGCATTGGTCGCCGAGACCAGAACCGCCACCAGAATGAGCCAGGACACCGATTTGCCGATGAATTCGTTGATGCGGTCTATGACCCGTGCGAGGGCAAGCAAAGCGCCCATCGTCTCCTCCCCTTCCCGTATTTCCCTTGGCCCTCGAAGGGGCTGCGGCCTTCCTTGCCGGGTTGCGGGGCGGAAATCAAGAAAAACGGCCCCTTCCGGTCCGATTATCTTACCAATCCCGCGGAAGTTCGGCGAGGCGATGGTCCGAATGGAGCAAAGGATAGAGATTTGACCAAATGAAGAAAAGCGAAAAGGCGCCGCCCCCGGCCTTTGCAACCGGCACGCGAAACGGCACCTGAACCGACTCGGCACGGGGTTTCTTCTTGGTCCAAATACGCCCTTGCGCCGCCAGACCCGGGCCAGACCCAGGCCAGACCCGGGGGCAATTTTCCGGAAATGTCGCCCGACTTGCCGCTTTGCGCAACTTTCGGAACACTTTTTGGCCAGACCGCGACATTATATTCACGGATTTGCCGTTGACGCTGTTCCGATCGCCCCCTAATGTCCGCCCCGAGTATTGGGAAAGGATCAGCGATGCTCTCGCTTCTTGTCGTAGGGAAGGATGGACGCATGGGCCGGTGACGGTCGACCATGATGGTTCCCATGCGCCCTCGCCAGACCAGCGGGGGCTTTTTGTTGAGAAACGGGCGGGGTGGGATGCCCCCGGAAAGGACGGAAAAGATGTCGCGGCAGATGACCGGCGCGGAAATGGTGGTGCAGGCGCTGAAGGATCAGGGGGTCGACACGATCTTCGGATACCCGGGCGGCGCCGTGCTTCCGATCTATGACGCGATCTTTCAGCAAAACGACATCCGCCACATCCTGGTGCGGCATGAACAGGCCGCGGTGCACATGGCCGAGGGCTATGCCCGCTCGACCGGCAAGCCGGGCGTGGTGCTGGTGACCTCGGGCCCGGGGGCGACGAATGCGGTGACCGGGCTGACCGATGCCTTGATGGACAGCATTCCGCTGGTCGTCTTCTCGGGTCAGGTGCCCACCTTCATGATCGGCACCGACGGTTTTCAGGAAGCCGACACGATCGGCATCACCCGCCCCTGCACCAAGCACAACTGGCTGGTGAAGGACCCGGCGAAACTGTCGGAAACCATCCATCAGGCCTTCCATGTCGCCACCTCGGGGCGGCCCGGCCCGGTCTTGATCGACCTGCCCAAGGACGTGCAATTCGCCACCGGCCAATACACCGGGCCGAAGCTCGCCCGCGTCGATCACTATCAGCCCAAGGTCAAGGGCGACATCGAGGCGATCACCAAGCTCGTCGAGCTGATCGAAAAGGCGGAACGGCCGATCTTTTACACCGGCGGCGGGGTGATCAACTCAGGCCCCGGGGCGTCGCAACTCTTGCGCGAGCTGGTCGATGCGACGGGCTTCCCGATCACCTCGACGCTGATGGGGCTGGGCGCCTATCCGGCCTCGGGCAAGGGCTGGCTCGGCATGCTCGGCATGCACGGGCTTTACGAGGCCAATCTGGCGATGCACGGCTGCGATCTGATGATCAACCTCGGGGCGCGGTTCGATGACCGCATCACCGGGCGCGTCGCCGATTTCAGCCCCCATTCGACCAAGGCGCATGTCGATATCGACGCCTCGTCCATCAACAAGATCATCACTGTCGATCTGCCGATCGTCGGCGATATCGGCCATGTGCTGGAAGACCTGCTCAAGGTCTGGAAAGCGCGCGGGCGCAAGGTCAACAAGGAAGGCCTGGCGAACTGGTGGGGCCGGATCGACGAGTGGAAGAAGGTGCGCTGCCTTGCCTACACCAACTCCGACGCGATCATCAAACCGCAATATGCGCTGGAGCGGCTGGACGCCCTGACCAGGGGGCGCAACCGCTACATCACCACCGAAGTCGGCCAGCATCAGATGTGGGCGGCGCAATATCTGGGCTTCGAGGCGCCCAATCGCTGGATGACCTCGGGCGGTTTGGGGACGATGGGCTATGGTTTCCCGGCCTCGATCGGGGTGCAGATCGCGCATCCGGACGCGCTCGTCATCAACATCGCGGGCGAGGCCAGCTGGCTGATGAACATGCAGGAAATGGGCACGGCGACGCAGTTCCGCACCCCGGTGAAGCAGTTCATCCTGAACAACGAGCGGCTGGGCATGGTGCGGCAGTGGCAGGATCTGCTGCATGGCGGGCGCTATTCGCAAAGCTGGTCGGAAAGCCTGCCCGATTTCGTGAAGCTGGCGGAAAGCTTCGGCTGGAAGGGGATCATCTGCCGCGATCCGAAGGAGCTGGACGATGCGATCATGGAGATGATCGACTACGATGGTCCGGTGCTTTTTGATTGTCTGGTCGAGAAGCACGAGAACTGCTTCCCGATGATCCCGTCCGGCAAGCCGCATAACGAAATGCTGCTCTCGGCCGATGCGGCGGCCTTTGCGGGCGGCGCGGCGCTGGTGTGACAAGGCCGGGGGGCGCTGTCCCCCGGAGCCCCCCGAGGTATTTCGGGCAAGATGAAAGACATTCGGAAGGGAGAGGGCAATGGCCGCTCTGAACATCAAGAAAGGCTCCACGAGCCACTCCGCCTATGACCTGCGCGACTTCCATTCGGATATCGAACGCAGCCACACGCTCGCCGTGATCGTCGAGAACGAACCGGGGGTTCTGGCCCGGGTGATCGGGCTGTTTTCCGGGCGCGGCTACAACATCGACAGCCTGACCGTGGCGGAAATCGACCACAAGGGGCACCGGAGCCGCATCACCATCGTCACCCGCGGCACCGAAGCGGTGATCGAACAGATCCGCGCGCAGCTGGGCCGGATCGTGCCGGTGCACGAGGTCCACGACCTGACCACCGAGGCGAAGGCGGTGGAGCGGGAACTGGCCTTGTTCAAGGTCACGGCGACGGGGGAAAAGCGGGTGGAATCTTTGCGTCTGGCCGATATCTTCCGCGCCTCGGTGGTGGACAGCACGCTGGAAAGCTTCATTTTCGAGATCACCGGCACCTCGGAAAAGATCGATGCCTTTGCCGAATTGATGCGGCCGCTCGGTCTGGTCGATGTGGCGCGCACCGGCGTGGCCGCGCTGGCGCGGGGCGTCTGAAAACGCGATCTTGCGAAGACTCAGGGGGCCATCGGGCCCCCTTTTCGGTTCATCCGCGCCGTTGCGACCGGAACGGGTGCGGCCGGAACCGGATCAATGCCCGACGCCGTTCCTGATCCGGCGCAGCGCCAGCCAGACCACCGCGACGACCAGGGGCGTCAGACCCGCCACCGCCATTTCCTTGCTGATGCCGATTTCCTGCGCGATCGGATAGACGGCATAGGCCGCAAGGCTGACCGCGTAATAGCTGATCGCCACCACCGAAAGCCCCTCGACCGTGCGTTGCAGCCGCAGCTGCAGATCCGAGCGCCGGTCCATGCTTTCCAAAAGCTTCTGGTTCTGCGCCTGCCGCGCCACATCGACGCGCGTGCGCAGAAGCTCGCCCGCCCGCGCCGCGCGTTCGACCATCGCATTCAGCCGCGCCTCGGCCGATTTCACCGTCCGCATCGCCGGATCATAACGACGGTTCATGAATTCCGAAAACTTCTGACGCCCATGAAACCGGCTTTCGCGCAGGACCTCGACCCGTTCGTTCACGATCGCCTCGTAAGCCGCGGTGGCGGAAAACCGGAACGTGTTCGTCACCGCCAGGCTTTCGAGTTCCGTCGACACCTCGAGCAGCCGATGCAGCGTGTCCTCGGCCGGATGGGCGTCGTCGTTCATCAGCGCGACCAGATTGGTCAGCTCGGGATCCAGCGCATTCAGCGTTTGCGTCAGCGCCCGCGCCCGGCCCAGACCCAGCATCGACATCGCCCGATAAGTCTCGAGTTCGCAGATCCGCTGCACGATCCGGCCAATCCGCCCCTGCCCCGTGCCGGGCTTGGCAAAGACCGCAAAGCGCATCTGCCCCGCCGGATCGATGCGGAAATCGGTGGCGATCACCGCGGTTTCCTCCAGCACCCAGGTGCAGACCAGGCTTTCGGGCACGAACCAGGCGTCGATCAGCGGCAGGATCGTTTCGCTGTCCTCGGGCAGATCCTCGATGCGGATCGAGACCGCCGCCAGACGCCGCCCCGGCGCCGACTGGATCCAGTCGGAGGGGAAGACCTCGGCCTCGGCCGGATCGAAGGGCCGCGATGACACCCCCGGCGCATAGGCCAGAAAGGTGGTGAATTCGGTATGGCTGTCCCATTTCAGCGTGTGCCGCCCGATCTCGCCCGAGTAATGCGTGACATCGCCGGGCGGGATCGCGGCGCCGTAGCGGGTCAGAAGATCGCACAGATGGGTGTGATCCTTGGTGCGGTCGCGGTTGGCGGCGTCGAAGGGTTCCTTGATCGCAAGATAGACGACATGGGCAGGCGCACCGACCGAGGGAAAGGGGCGGGCGTGCAGCTCGTTCACCAGCGCGTAGCGCAGGGGATGGTCGTCGATGGGCGTCATGGCAAAGCCTTTGGCTGGTTTCTTGGTGCTCTCGCGTCGAGATAATCCTGCACGGGGTCGACACAAGAACGGAAGAGGCGGAATTCAAGAAGCTTTGCGGCATACCGGCGCATACGGGCATTGCTGCAACAGCGAAGGCCCCGAAAACGGCAAAACCCCGGCTTGCGCCGGGGTCCGGTCCGTCACCGCGGGGGGGGTCAGTCGGCCATCAGTCGCGACACCACCACCGTCACCTCGGGTTTCTTGCCGATCTCTTCCATCGCGACTTGCCGGGCGATCCGGCGCAGCGCCTCGTCCAGCTTGTCATCGTCGCGCACGACCTTTTCCGGCGCGGATTCAAGGAAGGCCGAGAGCTCGTCCTCGATGATCTTCATCATGTCGCCGCCCGACTTGCCGCGCTCGGGCAGGCCCATCAGTTCGACCCAGGCATCACCGAGCGGCACGTCGTCCTCGTCGATGATCACGGTGATCAGCACATGGCCGTTCAGCGCCATGCGGATGCGTTCACGCACGACGCCATCGAGCGCGCCGATCAGCACGGTGCCATCCAGATAAAGCCGCCCGGTCTCGATATATTCCACCACTTTCGGCGCCGGGCCGGTCAGATCCAGCATCGTGCCATTCGTCGCGACCTCGGTGGCGATGCCCTTCGATTGCGCGATCTTGGCGTGTTCGCGCAGGTGGCGATGCTCGCCATGCATCGGGATCAGGATCTGCGGCCGCAAAAGGTCATGCACCGCATCCAGATCGGGGCGGTTGGCATGGCCCGAGACGTGGTAAAGCCCGCCCCGGTCATCGACCACATCGACGCCCATTTCGGAAAAGGCGTTGATGATCCTGAACACGCCGCGTTCATTGCCGGGGATGATCTTCGAGGAAAACAGGAACGTGTCGCCTTCCTTCATCGACAGGCCCAGATATTTGCCGCGGCTCAGCTGCGCCGTCGCCGCGCGGCGTTCGCCTTGCGAGCCGGTGACGATCAGCATCAGATTCTGGCGCGGCACATCGACCGCTTCCTCGGGCTGGATCGTGCCCGGAAAGCCCTTGAGAACATTGGCTTCCTCGGCCACCTGCACCATCTTGCGCATGGCCCGGCCCAAAAGACAGACCGAGCGCCCGGCAGCCCGACCGGCCTCGGCCAGCGTTTTCAGCCGCGCCACGTTCGAGGCGAAGGTGGTCGTGACCACCATCCCCTTTTGCGCGGCGATGAAGTCGCGCAGCGGCGCCACCAGCGTCGATTCCGACCGGCCCGGATTATGGGTGAAGACGTTCGTCGAATCGCAGCACAGCACCTTGATGCCCGCGCCCTCATTGGCGATCTCGTGCCATTCGAGCGGGTCGAAGGGCTCGCCCACCACCGGATTGCCGTCGAGCTTGAAATCGCCCGTATGCACGACGCGGCCCGCGGGCGTGTCGATGATGAGCGCCGAGCTTTCCGGGATCGAATGGCTGACGGGGACGAATTGCACCCGGAACGGGCCGATATCGATCGCCTTCGGGCGCGGCTCGACGACGCGGATCATGTCCGAGGCAAGACCGGCCTCTTCCATCTTGATCGCGACAAGCGCGGCGGTGAAGCGGCGCGCAAAGACCGGCGCGCGCAGCTTCGGCCACAGATGCGGCATGGCGCCGATGTGATCTTCATGGCCGTGGGTCAGGAAGATCGCGTCGATGCGGTTGACGTTCGCCTCGAGCCAGGCCGTGTCGGCCATGATCAGATCGACCCCGGGCGAGCCGTCCATGTCGGGGAAGGTCACGCCCAGATCGACGACGATCAGCCGTTCCTTGCCCTCGGGTCCGTAGCCATAGACATAGGCATTCATCCCGACTTCGCCGGCACCGCCCAAAGGAAGGTAGATCAGTCGCTCGCTCACGCCCCAAGTCCCTTGTTGTAATCGAAGATCAGACGCAGACCATGCATGGTCAGGTCATCCTCGACCTTGTCGAACAGATCGAAGCCCAGATCGAAGAGCGAGGCAAGACCCCCGGTGGCAATCACCTTCATCGGACGGTCACGTTCCATCCGGATCTGCCGCACGATGCCTTCGACAAGGCCGATATAGCCCCAATACACCCCGGATTGGATGCAGGCCACCGTATTCGTGCCGATCACGCCTTGCGGTTTCGTGACATCGACATGCGGCAGCGCGGCCGCCGCCATGTGCAGCGCCTCGAGGCTCAGGTTCACCCCGGGCGCGATCACCCCGCCGATATAGGCGCCATCGGCGGCCACGACGTCAAAGGTGGTGGCGGTGCCGAAATCGACGACGATCAGATCGCCGCCATGGCGGTCATAGCCCGCCACCGTGTTCACCAGCCGGTCCGGCCCGACCGTGGTGCCCGGATCGACCCGCGGCGCGACGGGCAGCTCGCAGCCCGGTTTGCCGACGACCAGCGGGCGGCAGTCGAAATAGCGGCCGCAAAGCACGCGCAGGTTGAACACCACCCGCGGCGCGGTCGAGGAGATGATCGCCGCGGAAATCCGCCCCTGCAGGCCCTTGAGCTGCATCAGCGTATTGAGCCAGACGAAATATTCGTCGGCGGTGCGGCGATGGTCGGTGGCGATGCGCCAAGTGGCGGCGAAATCCGCCCCGTCCCAGACCGAAAACACGGTGTTGGTGTTGCCGCAGTCGATGCACAAAAGCATAGGCGCCCCTAAAAGAAGATATCCGCCGCCGAGATCGCCCGCCGTTCCGAGCCGGTCGCAAGGATCAGCGCGCCGGTGTCGTCGATCGTCTCGAAGGTGCCCGTCAAGGTTTCCGTGCCGGTGCGGGCGGTGATCCTTTGCCCGATCCTGGCGGCGCGGGCAAGCCATGCCGCGCGAATGGGGGCGAAACCGTAACGCTCGAAGGTTGCGGCATAATGCGCGAAGCCGCGCGCCAGCGGCGGCAGGAAGTCGAGCGGGTCGATTTTCAGCCCGGTCTCGCCCACCAGCGACACCGGGGCGACGGCGCCCGGCTCCAGCGCCGCGGCGGGCGGCGCCTGGGCCAGATTGACGCCGATGCCGACGGCAAGATGGCTGATCTGCCCGCCGGTGCCGACGCTTTCCAGCAAGATCCCGGCGATCTTGCCGCCGTTCAGCAGCACGTCATTGGGCCATTTGATCGCGGTGACGGGCCCGGGGCCCATGACCTCGGTCAGCGCGGCCTCAAGCGCAAGCGCCGCGACAAAGGAATAAAGCGCCGCGGTGGCGGGGGTGACGGCGGGGCGAAACACGAGCGTGGCGGCGAAATTGCCCGCAGGCATCAGCCAGTCGCGGCCCCGCCTGCCCCGGCCCGCGGTTTGGCGATGCGCGAAAACCCAAGCAGGCCCCGCAAGATGCGGGGCCAGCCGGGCCGCTTCAGCCATCGTCGTGTCGGTCTGCGCAAGGACGTGGCGGGCCACGCCCCCCGGCCAGTCTCTCGGCCAGCTTGCCTCAGTTGACAAGGGAGGCCGCCGCCGCCTGCGCCGCGCCCTCGACGCCCGCCATGTTGATCGCGCCGCCCAGCATCGCCCCCGCCGCCAGCACCAGGAAGGCGAATTGCAGCGCGGGCATCCGGCCGTCGAGCGGTGCGGATTTTTCGCCGAAATACATGAAATAGACGATGCGCAGGTAGTAGAAGGCGCCGATCACCGAGGCCACGACCGCCGCCACCGGCACCCAGAGGAACCCGGCCCCGATCGCCGCCTTGATCACCGCGAATTTGGCGAAGAAGCCCAGCATCGGCGGCACGCCCGCCAGCGAGAAGAGCAGCACCAGAAGCGCAAAGGCCTTCACCGGATCGGTTTTCGACAGCATGTTCAGCGCGGCGATCTCGGTGACGGGCTTGCCGTCACGCTCCATCGACAGGATGAAGGCGAAGGTGCCGACGTTCATCACGGTGTAGATCGTCATGTAGATCAGCATCGATTCCACGCCCGCCGCGGTGCCCGCCGCCAGACCCAGCAGGCCAAAGCCCATATGCGAGATCGAGGAATAGGCCATCAGCCGCTTGATGTCGCGCTGGCCGATCCCGGCGATGGCGCCCAGATACATCGAGGCCAGCGCCAGCGCGGCGAGGATCTGCCCCCATTCGCCCGGCACCTGCCCGAAGGCATCATGCACGACCCGCGCGATCAGCGCCATCGCGGCCAGTTTCGGCGCGGTGGCAAAGAAGGCGGTGACCGGCGTGGGCGAGCCCTGATAGACGTCCGGCGTCCACATGTGGAAGGGCACGGCCGAGACCTTGAAAGCAAGGCCCGCCAGCAGGAACACCAGACCGAACAGCAGACCGATCGGCAGGTGGCCTTGCTCGACCACGGTGATGATGCCCGAGAAAGTCGTGGTGCCCGCGAAACCGTACACCAGCGAGGCGCCGTAGAGCAGCAGACCGGACGACAGCGAACCCAGCACGAAGTATTTCAGACCGGCCTCTGACGAAATCGCCGAGTCCCGGTGCAGCGCCGCGACGACGTAAAGCGCCAGAGATTGCAGCTCGAGCCCGATGTAAAGCGACATCAGATCGCCCGCCGAGACCATCATCATCATGCCGACGACGGCGAGCACGATCAGGATCGGATATTCGAACCGCAGCAGACCGCGACGGCCCAGATAATCCGAACTCATCGCCAGCACCGCGGCGGCCGAGACAAGGATCACCACTTTCGCGAAACGCGCGAAATCATCGGCGATGAAAAGCCCGCCAAAGGCCGTTTGCATGCCCGAGCCAAGCCCGATGATCCCCGCCAGCGCCAGCATGGTGACGGCCGAGGCCCAGAGAATGGGTTTCGCCACCCTGTCCTTGCCGGTCCAGACGCCGAAGAGCAGCACGCCCATCGCATAGATGGCCAGCAACACCTCGGGCAGGACGAGAGAGAATTCCGCTTTTGTCATGGGTCTTTCTCCTCAGTTGCCCGCGGTCGCATGTGCGACGGTGCCGAGGTCGGCGTGGTAATTCTGCACAAGATGGGCCACGGACGGCCCGATCAGATCGGTCACAAGGCTGGGATAGACGCCCAGGATCAGCGTCATCGCGACAAGCGGCGCGAAGATCGCCTTTTCGCGGCTGGTCATGTCGGTGATCGTCCTCAGGCTTTCCTTGACCAGCTCGCCAAAGACGACGCGGCGGTAAAGCCACAAAGCATAGGCCGCCGAGAGGATCACCCCCGAGGTGGCAAACAGCGCCACCCAGGTGTTGACCTGGAAAATCCCCATCAGCGTCAGAAATTCGCCAACGAAGCCAGAGGTGCCCGGCAGGCCGACATTGGCCATGGTGAAGAACATGAAGATCAGCGCGTAAGCGGGCATCCGGTTCACCAGACCGCCATAGGCGGCGATGTCCCTTGTGTGCATGCGGTCATAGATCACGCCGACGCAGAGGAACAGCGCCCCCGAGATGAAGCCGTGGCTGAGCATCTGGAAGATCGCGCCGTCCACCCCCTGCTGGTTCGCCGCGAAAATCCCCATCGTCACATAGCCCATGTGGGCGACCGAGGAATAAGCGATCAGCTTCTTCATGTCCTCCTGCGCCAGAGCGACGAGCGAGGTGTAGACGATGGCGACCGCGGACAGGATGAAGACGAAGGTGGTCATCGTCTCTGCCCCCACCGGGAACATCGGCAGCGAGAAGCGCAGGAAGCCGTAACCGCCCATTTTCAGAAGCACTGCCGCCAGCACGACCGAGCCCGCGGTGGGCGCCTGCACGTGCGCGTCGGGCAACCAGGTATGCACCGGCCACATCGGCATCTTCACCGCGAAGGACGCGAAGAAGGCCAGGAACAGCAGCGTCTGCACCCCGCCCGTCAGGCTCCACCAGCCGAGGAACGGCAGATCCGCATGCGGGAAGTCGAAGCTCATCAGCGTCACGATGTCGGTGGTGCCCGACATCATATACATCGCCACCATCGCCACCAGCATCAGCACCGAGCCGAGGAAGGTATAAAGGAAGAACTTGAACGTCGCGTAGATGCGCTCCTTGCCGCCCCAGATCCCGATGATCAGGAACATCGGGATCAGACCCGCCTCGAAGAAGAGGTAGAACAGCACGAGGTCGAGCGCCACGAAGACGCCGATCATCAGCGTTTCAAGGACAAGGAAGGCGATCATGTATTCCTTGACCCGCGCTTCCACATGCCAGGCGCTGGCGATGGTGAGCGGCATCAGGAAGGTGGTCAGCATCACGAACAGGATCGAGATGCCGTCCACGCCGAGCTTGTAGTGCAGGCCCATGATCCAGGCGCGGTCCTCGACGAACTGCATGCCGGGATTGGCCGGATCGAAGCCCGCCAGCAGCAGGAGCGAGACAAGGAAGGTCACAACGGTCGCGGTCAAGGCCACCCATTTCGCATTGCGATCGGCCGCCGGGCCTGACCCGCGGCTGACCACGGCAAGCACCGCCGCCGCGGCCAGCGGCAGGAAGGTGATGATGGAGAGGAGGTTTTGCATCAGTTCATTCCCCCGGTCCGCACGACCCAGAACATCAGTGCAACGATGCCCAGCACCATCGCAAACGCATAGTGGAAGAGATAGCCCGACTGGATCCGGCCCGCGACGCGGGTGAAGAACGGGATCCAGCCAAGCGCGAGCCCGTTGATCGCCCCGTCGATGACGGCGCCATCGCCGCCCTTCCACAGTTTGCGACCAAGCGATTTCGCCGGGTTCACGAAGAGCAGGTCAAACAGCTCGTCGAAATACCACTTGTTGAGCAGGAAGCGGTAAAGCCCCGGCAGCGCCCGTGCCGTCCGGCCCGGCAGCGGCTTGTCGCCGATGTAGTAAAGCCAGGCGAAGAAGAAGCCGGTGACCATCGCGACGAAGGGCGAAAGCTTCACCCAGTCGGGCACGCCATGGGCATCGTGGATCACATGGTTCGTCTCGGCCATGAAGATCGCGCCTTGCGGAGCCTTGGCCACCGCATGATCCGCGGCCGGTTCCGCCATCGCCATCGTGCCCGCCATCGCGGCTTCATGCGCCGCCTCGGCCGTCATCGCGGCTTCGGGGACATGAGCTTCGGTCGCGTGTTCGGTGCCATGGGCTTCGCCATGCGCCGCGGCGGGCAGGTTGAAGAAGCTGGCCACCTTGTCGCCGAAGAAGCTGTGATACCAGACCATCCCGGCCAGCACCGAGCCCACCGCCAGCACCGCGAGCGGCGCGAGCATCACCGTCGGGCTTTCATGGGCATGGTCATGCTTGTGATGATCGCCCCGCGCCTCGCCGTAGAAGGTGAGGAAGATCAGCCGCCAGGAATAGAACGAGGTCATCCCCGCCGCCGCCACCAGCACGTAGAAGGCGAAACCGTTCCCCGAAGCAAAGGCGCTTTCGATGATCGCGTCTTTCGACAGGTAACCCGCAAAGCCCACCGGCACGCCGCCGATCGAGAGGAACGGGATGCCGACGCCGGTGATGGCGAGGGTGCCGATCATCATGATCGCGAAGGTGAAGGGGATCTTTTTGCGCAGGCCACCGTAATTGCGCATGTCCTGTTCGTGGTGCATCGCATGGATCACCGAACCCGCGCCGAGGAACAGCATCGCCTTGAAGAAAGCATGCGTCAGCAGGTGGAACATCGCGACCGAATAGACGCCCGAACCGGCAGCGACGAACATGTAGCCCAGCTGCGAACAGGTCGAATAGGCGATCACGCGCTTGATGTCGTTCTGCACAAGGCCGACGGTCGCGGCAAAGAACGCGGTCGCGGCACCGACATAGACGACCATCATCTTGGCTTCCGGCGCATATTCAAACAAGGGCGACATCCGGCAGACCAGGAACACCCCCGCGGTCACCATCGTCGCGGCGTGGATCAGCGCCGAAACCGGCGTCGGGCCTTCCATCGCATCGGGCAGCCAGGTGTGCAGGAAGAGCTGCGCCGATTTCCCCATCGCGCCGATGAACAGAAGCACGGCGATCAGGTTGGCGGCGTTGAACTCCCACGCCAGGAAGTGCAGCTCGGTCTTCGCCAGTTCGGGGGCCGAAGCAAAGATCACATCCATGTCGATGCTGTCGGTCAGGAAAAAGAGCCCCAGAATGCCCAGAAGGAAGCCGAAATCGCCGACCCGGTTGACCACGAAGGCCTTGATCGCCGCGGCATTGGCCGTGGGTTTCTTGTAATAAAAACCGATCAGCAGATAGGAGGCGACCCCCACCCCTTCCCAGCCGAAGAACATCTGCACCAGGTTGTCCGAGGTGACGAGCATCAGCATGGCAAAGGTGAAGAACGAGAGGTACGCGAAGAACCGCGCCTTGTAGCTCTCGTGATGGGTCCAGTTCTCGTCATGGGCCATGTAGCCCCAGGAATAAAGATGCACGAGCGCCGAGACCGTGGTGACGACGATCAGCATGATCGCGGTCAGCCGGTCGAGCCGGATCCCCCAGGAGGTATCGAGCGTGCCCGAGCGGATCCAGTCGAGCAGATGGATGTGGCTCGTCTCGGCCGGAAGCGTCAGGAAGACCACCCAGGACAGGATGCAGGACAGGAACAAAAGGCCGGTGGTGACGACAAGCGCCCCCTTTTCCGTGATCAGCCGCCAGCCGAAGCCGCCGATCAGCGCGCCAAGAAGCGGCGCAAGCAGGATGATCGTGGTCATGGCCTTACCCCTTCATCACGTTGACGTCTTCGACGGCGATGGTGCCGCGGTTGCGGAAGAAGACCACCAGGATCGCCAGCCCGATCGCGGCCTCGGCGGCGGCGACGGTCAGCACGAACATGGTGAAGACCTGTCCGACAAGGTCGCCAAGATGCGTCGAAAACGCGACCATGTTGATGTTGACGGCCAGAAGCATCAGTTCGATCGACATCAGGATGACGATGACGTTCTTGCGGTTGACGAAGATGCCGAAGATGCCGGTGACGAACAGGATCGCCGCCACAGCAAGATAATGTTCCAATCCGATCGTCATCGCTTCCCCTCCGGGCCCGACCCCGTTTTCTTGTTCTTTCGCATCACAGCCCCTGCCCCGGTTTCACGTCGACCATCTCCAGCGCCTTGGCCGGGTCGCGGTGCATCTGCGCGATCACGTTCTGCCGCTTGATGTCGGTGCGGTGGCGCAGCGTCAGCAGGATCGCCCCGATCATCGCGACGAGCAGCACGAGCCCCGCGCCCTGGAAGAGGTAGAGGTATTTGTCATAAAGGATCATGCCCAGAGCGGCGGTGTTCTCCACCCCCTCGGGCGCGGGCGAGGCACGCAGGCCATTGGCCGCATCGGCCGTGTTCCAGACCATCAGCCCGGTGGCGAGCTGCGCCAGCATCACGAGCGCAATGAGCCCGCCCACCGGCGCATAGCGCACCAGCTGCCCGCGCAGCGCCGCAAAGTCGATGTCGAGCATCATCACGACGAAAAGGAACAGCACCGCCACCGCGCCGACATAGACGATGATCAGCAGCATGGCGACGAATTCCGCCCCCATCAGCACGAAAAGCCCCGCCGCCGAGAGGAAGGTCAGGATCAGCCACAAAACCGCATGCACCGGGTTCTTGGACAAAACCACCATGAGGCCCGCAACCACCGCCACGACGGCGAAAAGGTAAAAGGCGAATACGAACACCGTCATGTGTTTTCCCCCGATTTCTCGTCGAAGACCTCGCGCGCCAGTTCCAGCGCCTTGGTCATGGCGGGCACGCCGCCGAACATGCTCATCTGAAAGATCACCTCGGCGATCTCCCGCTCGGTTGCCCCGGCTTCAAGCGCATGGCGGATGGTCAGCCGGACCGGCGCCTCGGCCTGCGCGCCCAGGGTCACCTGCCCCGCCAGCGTCACCAGAAGCCGGGTGCGCGCATCCAGCCCGTCGCGGTTGAAGGTCTTGCCGAACCACATTTCCAGCATGTCGGCCGGCATGGTCGGAAACATCTTCTCGAAGGCCTTGGGGTTGAAGCTCTCCAGAGCCGGGTTGAACATCCGGGCCATTTCCGTGCCCTGCTCCATCATCGCCATGAAAAGCTTCTGAAAATCCGCGTTCATCTGTAGGGTGCATCCATCTCGATGTTGCGGGCGATTTCGGCCTCCCAACGGGCGCCGTTCTCCAGCAGTTTTTCCTTGGTGTAGAACAGTTCCTCACGCGTCTCGGTGGCGTATTCGAAGTTCGGCCCCTCGACGATGGCATCGACCGGGCAGGCCTCCTGGCAGTAGCCGCAATAGATGCACTTGGTCATGTCGATGTCGTAACGGGTGGTGCGGCGCGAGCCATCGTCGCGCGGTTCGGCGTCGATGGTGATCGCCTGCGCCGGACAGATCGCCTCGCAGAGCTTGCAGGCGATGCAGCGTTCCTCGCCCGAGGGGTAGCGGCGCAGCGCATGTTCGCCGCGGAAGCGCGGCGACAGCGGCCCCTTTTCATGCGGGTAGTTCAGCGTGGGCTTGGGCGCCACGAAATATTTCATCCCCAGCGCGAAGCCTTTGATGAAGTCCCACAGGACGAAGTATTTCGCTGCGCGAACATAATCGAAAGCCATCAGTTCTTCTCCGCCGGATCGGTCTTGCCGGTGTCTTGCTTGACTGGGCCGGAAACGGTCCATTTCCGGCTGTCGGAGGCAACCTCGAGGTCGCCCACGCCAAAATCTCCGCGCCCTTCCAGCGCCCCCACCGCCCGCATGATCGGCGGCGTCTTCGACAGGAACGAAGTCACGTTCTTGCCATCCACTTCCAGCCGGTAGCCCTCGACGATCACCGGCACGAGCTTCACCACACGCCCGTCAAGGGTCAGGCTCAGCGTTTCGCGGTTCGGATCCTTCACGTTCATGCGCCAATCCCCCAACGGGCCCAGAAGCCGCCCAGCACTTCGAATTTCGCAAGGAAAGCCACGACGACGACCCAGCCGAGCGAGAGCGGCAGGAACACCTTCCAGCCGATCCGCATCAGCTGGTCATAGCGGTAGCGCGGCACGATGGCCTTCACCATCGCGAAGACGAAGAACACCGCGGCCATCTTGGCCACCATCCAGAGCACGCCATCGGGCACGCCCGGGATCGGCGAAAGCCAGCCGCCGAAGAACAGCACCGAGGTCAGCGCGCACATCAGCCAGACGGCGATATATTCGCCCGCCATGAACAGCAGATAGGGCGTCGAGGAATATTCGACCATGAACCCGGCCACGAGTTCGGATTCCGCCTCCGGCAGGTCGAAGGGCGGACGGTTGGTTTCGGCGAGCGCCGAGATGAAGAACAGCGCCACCATCGGCAGATGCGGCAGCCAGTACCAGTTCAGAAGGCCGAAATCACCGCGCTGCGCCTCGACGATGGCCGAAAGGTTCATCGAGCCGGTCGAGATGATCACGCCGACGATGATCAGACCCATCGACACTTCATAGGAAATCATCTGCGCCGCCGAGCGCAGCGAGCCGAGGAAGGGGTATTTCGAGTTCGAGGCCCAGCCACCCATGATCACGCCGTAAACCTCGAGCGAGGAGACCGCGAAGACGAAAAGGACGGCGACGTTGATGTCGGCCATCACCCAGCCTTCGTTGAAGGGCACGACGACCCAGGCCAGAAGAGCCAGCACCAGGCTGAGCATGGGCGCAAGGAAATAGACCGGCTTGTCGACGCCCGCGGGGACGACGATTTCCTTGAAGACATATTTGGCGGCATCCGCCACCGATTGCAAAAGGCCAAAGGCGCCCACCACGTTCGGGCCCCGGCGCATCTGCACCGCCGCCCAGATCTTGCGGTCGCCCCAGACCAGCAGCAAAAGGCCGATCATCACGAAAGCGATGATGCCCAGACCCTGCGCCAGCAGGATGAGGGTCTGTCCAAGTGATGTTGCCCAGAAGTCAGCCATGTTGTCCCTCGGATCCGTCCTGCATCATTCGTTTCAAACCGTCGGAATGCCGCGCTCGTGGCAATCGGCGACGGTCACTTCCGCATCGATCGTGCGCAAGCCCCGCGGCAGCGCCGGCGAGATGAGGTAAACCGCATCCGCCTGCAGGCTGCCGCCCGAGCGTGTCACGTTGGTGCGCACATGCCGGGCAAAGCCGAAGCCGCGGATCTGCGCATATTGTGCGGCGGCGCAGGCGGCATAAGCCGTCACCGCCGCCTTGCTGGTGGTGCCCGACAGCGCCACCTGAAATCCCACCAGATCGTCATCGAGCAGATGCGTCTCGACCCCCTCATAGGTGATCGTCGCGCCCGAGACCGCCCCGCCCCCGGCTTCGGCGCAGCCGCTCAGCCCGGCGGCAAGGCCGGTCAGAAGCGCCACGGGAAGGATCGGGGACGGGGTCATGCGCTCACTCCGCCGCCACGGCCGGGGATTTGCGCCCCTTGGCCTGCGCCGAACACTCCGCCATCACCACCGAAGCGCGCGCGATCGGGTTGGTGAAGTAATAGTCGCCAAGCGCCAGACGGAAGCTCGCCTTGCCCATGTCGCGCCGCTCGGGCGGGGTCCAGCCGTTCTCGGCCAGATCGTCGATGTCGCCCAGATGCGGATGTGCAGCCAGCATCGACTGGCGCAGCCCGCCCAGGCTGTCCCAGGGCTGCACCGCGCCCAGTTCCGCCGAAAGCGCGCGCAGGATCGCCCAGTTTTCCTTGGCCTCGCCCGGCGCGAACGTGGCGCGGAAGGCCAGCTGCGGACGCCCCTCGGTGTTGACGAAAAGCCCGTGTTCTTCGGTATAGGCCGCGCCCGGCAGGATGATGTCGGCACGCGAAGCACCGCGGTCGCCGTGGCTGCCCTGATAGATGACGAACGGCCCGCCTTCGGAGGCCGGCGCAATCTCCACCTCGTCGGCACCCATGTTGTAGATCACCTGCACGCCCTCGAGCGCGGCGATCAGACCGCCATTCGTGACCGCCCCCACATCCATCGCGCCGACACGCGACGCCGCAGTGTGCAGCATCAGCATCCGGCCCGAGAGCGCCATCGCATTGGCAATGACCGCATCGCCATCGGCCTCGGAAATCGCGCCCTGACCGACGATGACAATCGCGTCCTTGCCCGCCTTCAACCCGGCCAAGGCCGCGCGGTCGGTGCCGACATGCTCATACTCATAGGTCAGATCGACCGCCGGGCCGATGAGCCGGACCACGGCGCCCTTGGCCCAGGCCTTGCGGATGCGGGCGTTCAGCACCGGCGCCTCGGTCCGCGGATCGGTGCCGATCAGGATGATTTCCTGTGCGTCGTCGATGTCCGCGATCGCGACATTGCCGACATAGGCCGAGCGGTTGCCGATCGGCAGACGCGCGCCATCGGTGCGGCATTCGACCGAACCGCCCTGCCCTTCGATCAGATTTTTCAAGCTGAAAGCGGCCTCGGTCGAGCAAAGATCGCCGACGAGACCCAGAACCTTGCGTCCCTTCATCGCGGCGGCCGCAGCCGCCAGCGCCTCGGACCAGCTCGCCTTGCGCAGCTTGGCCCCTTCGCGAATGTAAGGCGTGTCAAGGCGTTGGCGGCGCAGACCGTCCCAGATGAAGCGGCCCTTGTCGCTCAGCCATTCCTCGTTCACGCCGTCATGGTTGCGCGGCACGATGCGCTTCACTTCGCGGCCCTTGGCGTCGATGCGGATGTTCGAGCCGAGCGCATCCATCACGTCGATGCTTTCGGTCTTCACCAGCTCCCACGGCCGGGCGGTGAAGGCATAGGGTTTCGAGGTCAGCGCGCCGACCGGGCAGAGGTCGATGATGTTGCCCTGCAGGTTGCTGTCGAGCGTGCAATTCAGATAGCTGGTGATCTCGCTGTCGCAGCCCCGCCCGGTCTGGCCCATCTGGGTGATGCCCGCGACTTCGGTGGTGAAGCGCACGCAGCGGGTGCAGGAAATGCAGCGCGTCATCTCGGTCTTGACCAGCGGGCCAAGGTTCAGGTTGTCCGAGGTGCGCTTGACCTCGCGAAAGCGCGAGACCGAGCCGCCATAGGCCATCGCCTGATCCTGCAGATCGCATTCGCCGCCCTGATCGCAGATCGGGCAATCGAGCGGATGGTTGATCAAGAGGAATTCCATCACGCCTTCGCGCGCCTTGCGCACCATCGGCGAATTGGTCTTGATCACCGAGGGCTCGCCATTCGGGCCGGGGCGCAAGTCCTTGATCTGCATGGCGCAGCTGGCGGTGGGCTTGGGCGGTCCGCCGACCACTTCGACCAGACACATCCGGCAGTTGCCCGCGATCGACAGCCGTTCATGATAGCAGAACCGCGGCACTTCGATGCCCGCCTGTTCGCAGGCCTGGATCAGGGTCAGGCTGGGATCGACCTCGACCTCGATGCCGTCGATGATGATCTTGCGCAGGGTGCTCACGCTTCTTCTCCACTTGCAGTCGGTGGCGGGGCGATGCCCGGGTCGTTGGTCTTGGCCGGTCAGCTGGCGCTGGCGTCCGTCTCGGCGGTTTCGGCGGCACGTCCGCCACGGATCGAGGCCACCGGCGGATGCACCGGGCCCTTTTCCAGAACGATGATCGAATCATGCACATGGATGCCCGAGATCATCGGCCCGAACAGCGGCACCCGCGGCTTGCCGCCGTGATACCAGCGGTGCATGTCGTCGATCAGCTTGCGCACGAAGTTGAAGATGTTGTCCGAGGTGTCCATGCCGCCGCCGAACTTCTTCCAATAGGCGGTGTGCATGTCCTCGATCATGTAGACGCCGCCCTCGGCCAGCTGCGGAAACAGCATGCGCAGGCTGGCGCGGACATGTTTCATCACATGGCTGCCGTCATCCAGAATGATGTCGACGCCGCCCATTTCCGCGATCACCTCGGCCAGGAACTTCGGATCGGCCTGCGAGCCGATGCGCACCTGCGCCGCCTCGCCGTCATAGGCCTTGCATTTGGGGTTGATGTCGATGCCGTAGATCACCGCCTCGGGGCCGAAATAATCGCGCCACATCGCCAGCGAGCCGCCGCGCCAGGTGCCGATTTCCAGCATCCGCACCGGCTTGCCGCGGAACTTCTCGAAATAGCGCTCATAGATCGGCAGGTAATGGTGCCACTTGTGCACTTCGCGCCCGTTCGCCGCGGCGTAGATATCGACCAGATCGCCGCCCGCACCATATTTCGTGCGGATGTCGGCGGCGACATCCTCGCCTTCGAAGCGGAATTTCCAGGCGGATTTCTTGGCCTCGGTCGTCATGCGCAGCCTCCGGGGAAGACCCAAAAATCATCGATGAAGTTGTCACGATCGCCCGAGGCGACCTTGCCGCCGCACAGCGCATTGGCGGCGCGTTTCGCCTCGGCGCCCTCGTCCATGCGGAAGGGCGTGGCGGTGCGGTGCACGGCCAGCTCGCCGGTGGGCAGGAAGGTTCCGGTATAGCCCGCGACCTCGGCCATGCGCGGCGCCCGGGCGCCGCCATCGGGCATCGGCGCCGCACCGGCGCAGCCCGCCATCAGCAGGGGAAGAAGCAGCGCCCGCATCAGTAGCCCTTCCTCTCGTTGACCCGCGGACAGGCCAGATCCAGCCGATAGACGCCCGCCGCCAGCCGCCGCACCTCGGCCGGATCGCGCGAGATCGCCCGCGACGAGGGGCAGACCACATCCACCACCAGCAGCACGCCCTTTTTCAGCGCGCGCTCGTCGGTCTCGGTGACGCCCTCGTACTCGACCTCGAAGGCCGAGGCGAAGCCGTCCCAGGAAATGCACTCTTCCAGCCCCTTGGCGTTCTTTTCGCAATGCTGGCCGCCGGTCATCACCTGACCGAAATACTCCACCCGTGCCCCGCGCACCCCTTCGGAGAGGCGCAGATGCCGCGACAGATCGGGGATGTAGCCCGAGGCGCGCAGGCTGTAATCGGGCGCCTCGGCCAACGCAGGCAGACAGGCGCAGGCCAGCGCCGCAACCGTCGCCGTCCCCCCCGTCGTGATCCTGTGAAAGCTGCCCGAGCCGGTGGCCATCTCAGATCACTCCGCCGCCATCGCGCCCATGCGGCCGGTCTTGCGCGCCTTGATCCGGTCCTCGATCTCCTCGCGGTAATGCCGGATCAGCCCCTGGATCGGCCAGGCGGCAGCATCGCCAAGGGCACAGATCGTGTGGCCCTCGACCTGTTTCGTCACCGAAAACAGCATGTCGATTTCCTCGACCTCGGCCTCGCCGGTCACCAGACGCTCCATCACCCGCCACATCCACGAGGTGCCCTCGCGGCAGGGCGTGCACTGGCCGCAGCTTTCGTGCTTGAAGAACTGCGACAGCCGCGCGATCGCCTTGATGATGTCGGTCTGCTGATCCATCACGATCAGGCAGGCGGTGCCGAAGGACGACTGCTTTTCGCGCATGCCGTCGTAATCCATGATCGCATCTTCGCACAGATGCGCCGGAATGACCGGGCAGGACGCGCCGCCGGGGATCACCGCTTTCAGGTTCTTCCAGCCGCCACGCACGCCGCCGCCGTGTTTCTCGATCAGCTCTTTCATGCTGATCGACATCGCCTCTTCCACCACGCAAGGCGTGTTGACGTGCCCCGACATCGCGAAGAGCTTGACGCCGGTGTTGTTCGGCCGCCCGATGCCCGCGAACCAGGCGCCGCCGCGGCGCAGGATCGTCGGCACGACGGCGATGGATTCGACGTTGTTCACCGTGGTCGGGCAGCCATAAAGCCCCGAGCCCGCCGGGAACGGCGGTTTCATCCGCGGCATCCCCTTCTTGCCCTCAAGGCTTTCCAGCAGCGCGGTTTCCTCGCCGCAGATATAGGCGCCCGCGCCGTGGTGCAGATAGACGTCGAAATCATAGTCCGAGCGGCAGGCGTTGCGCCCGATCAGCCCGGCTTCGTAGCATTCGTCGATGGCGGCCTGCAGGGCCTCCTTTTCGCGGACATATTCGCCGCGGATATAGATATAGGCCGCCCGTGCGCCCATGGCGAAACCGGCGATCAGCGCGCCTTCGATCAGCGTATGCGGATCGTGGCGCATGATTTCGCGGTCCTTGCAGGTGCCCGGCTCGGATTCATCGGCGTTGATCACCAGAAACGAGGGCCGCCCGTCGGATTGCTTCGGCATGAACGACCATTTCAGCCCGGTCGGAAAGCCCGCGCCGCCGCGTCCGCGCAGCCCCGAGGTCTTGACCTGCTCGATGATCCAGTCCCGGCCATTGCCCAGGATCGCCGCCGTGCCATCCCAGTGACCACGCGCCATCGCGCCCTTCAGCGAGCGGTCGTGCATCCCGTAGATGTTGGTGAAGATGCGATCGTGATCGTTGAGCATGTCCATTCCCTCGGTTTCGGCGGGGGCCGGTCCCCGGCCCGCGCGGCATCGGCGCTGCGATACACACGGTCTCCCTCGTCCGGGCCGCAACCCGGCGCTTCCGGACCTCTGTCCGGGAAATCCCGAGCCCCGCAGGGCTCGGGATCCTGTCTTGCCGCACCAGCGCCTCTCCCCAGGCGCCGGGCGGGGTCTTTCCTCAGCCCCGACGGGGCTTTTGCTTGCCTTTCGGCGCGGGCGCCGGTTTGGCAGCCGGTTTCGGCGCCGAAACGACCGGCGCGGGCGCCGGTTCGGCGGCCTTGAGCGGAGCCACCGCAGGCGCGGCGACCGGCGCGGCTTTCACCGGCGCGGCCTGCACCGGTTCAGGCGCTTTCGGCACTTCGGCGGTCTTCACCGCCGCCGCAGGCGCCGCGGCCGGAACCGCCCGGCGCAGCGCGGCGCCCTCTTCGGCCGTCATCGGCGCCTTCGGTTCGGGCAGACCGCAGGTCGCCCAGCAGATCAGCCGCGCAAGGATCAGCGCAGAGATCACCCCGGCGATCGCCGCCATCCAGATCCCCACCGAACCCAGAAGCCAAAGTGCAAAGAAAATCGCGGCTCCGAGCCAACCACCCAGCTTGCGGGCTTTCGTCTGGCAGTCTGTGTCGTTCGTCGACATTTTGCCTTTCCTTTCCCTCTTTCCGTGCCGGGGGGCGGACGTCACGCCGTCCCGGCCTCTGTAGGTTGTCGTTCAAGTCTTCAGATCAGTCGTCCGTCTTCAGTAATTGTTTGTCTTCGCCCGTTCGAGGAAACGGTCAAGCCCTTCCTCGACGATGATCTTCGCCTGAACCACCCAGCGGTCGCCACTGGCGCGCCCCGGAAAGCCCTTCAGATTGCCGTCCATCCAGGCAATTTCGGCCACGCCCCAAGCGGCGATCTGGTCGAAATGGAAGATGCCCAGATCGTGCAGAAGCGCCTCGAGCGCCGGTCCGATGCTCTCGATCTTCTGCAGGTCATCGGCCTTGCCGTCGCGTGCCGCGGCCAGCGCAAGCGGTTTCTGCGCAGCGGTTTCAGCCGTTTGAGCGGCTTTCGCCGCCGCCCCGGCGCCCTGCACAGCCGGGGTTGACGTCCCCCCGGCCAGATCCGCCGTCGCCGCCGCTTTCGCCGCCTCGGCCGCCGCCTGCTGCTGCACCGCCGAGCGCGGCCGCGCAGCCATCAGACCGATCGCGCCCATCTGCCCCGAGACCTGCCATGGGGCGGAAAGCCGCACCTCGGTCCCGTCGATCCGGCGGGTGCCATCGCCCACCGCCACCGCCCGCGCGACCGAGCCGTTCTGCACCTCGCGCGCGCCGGGCGTCGCCGTGCAGCTGGTCAGGCCGGTCGCGGGTTCCGCCCCGAACCGCCCGATTTCCGAGCCCGGCACCAGCGTCTTGCCCGCGGCCAGATCGTCGATCAGCCGCTCCAGCCCCGCCTCGGTCAGGTCCTCGTAGTAATCCTTGCCGATCTGCGCCATCGGCGCATTCGCGCAGGCGCCCAGGCATTCGACCTCTTCCCAGCTGAACTTGCCATCGGCCGACAGCGCATGCGGGTGATGCGAGATCTTGCGCTTGCAGACCGAAATCAGGTTTTCCGAGCCCATGATCATGCAGCTGGTGGTGCCGCAGACCTGGATATGCGCGACCGAGCCCGTGGGCTGCAGCTGGAACATGAAGTAGAAAGACGCCACTTCCAGCACGCGGATATAGGGCATGTCGAGCAGGTCGGCCACGTATTCGATCGCGGGCTTCGTCAGCCAGCCTTCCTGTTCCTGCGCGCGAAACAGCAGCGGGATCACCGCCGAGGCCTGACGGCCCTCGGGGTATTTGGTGATCTGCGCCTCCGCCCAGGCGCGGTTGGCGGGGGTGAAGGCGAAGCTTTCGGGTTGGGTGGCGTGCAAGCGGCGCAGCATCAGCGGTCAATCTCCCCGAACACGACGTCCATCGTGCCGATGATGGCCGAGACATCGGCCAGTTGGTGTCCCTTGGCGACGGCATCGATCGATTGCAGATGCGCATAGCCCGGCGCGCGGATCTTCGCGCGATAGGGTTTGTTGGTGCCATCGGCGACCAGATAGACGCCGAATTCGCCCTTCGGCGCTTCGACCGCGGCGTAAACCTCGCCCGCGGGAACCTTGAAGCCCTCGGTATACAGTTTGAAATGGTGGATGAGCGCCTCCATCGAGGTCTTCATCTCGGCCCGTTTCGGCGGCGCCAGCTTGCCGCGCGAAAGGATGTCGCCCTGCCCGTCCGGCGCGCGCAGTTTCGCGCAGGCCTGCAGGATGATGTTCGTCGACTCGCGCATCTCGGCCATGCGGACAAGGTAGCGGTCATAGCAGTCGCCATTCTTGCCGATGGCGATCTTGAAGTCGAATTCGTCATAGCATTCATAGGGTTGCGCACGGCGCAAATCCCAGGCAAGGCCCGAGCCGCGGACCATCACGCCGGAATAGCCCCATTTTTCGATCTCGGCTTCGGTGATGATGCAGATATCGGCATTGCGCTGCTTGAAGATCCGGTTTTCGGTCAGCAGCCCCTCGATATCGTCCAGCACCTGCGGGAAGGCCTTGGCCCAGATCTCGATATCGTCGATCAGATCGGGCGGCAGATCCTGATGCACCCCGCCCGGACGGAAGTAGTTCGCGTGCAGACGCGCGCCACAGGCCCGTTCGTAGAAGATCATCAGCTTTTCGCGTTCCTCGAAGCCCCAGAGCGGCGGCGTCAGCGCGCCGACGTCCATCGCCTGCGTGGTGACGTTCAGCAGGTGGTTCAGGATGCGGCCGATTTCCGAAAACAGCACCCGGATCAGCGAGGCGCGGCGCGGCACGGCCGTGCCCGTCAGCTTCTCGATGGCGAGACACCAGGCATGTTCCTGGTTCATCGGCGCCACATAGTCGAGCCGGTCGAAATAGGGCGTGTTCTGCAGATAGGTCCGGCTTTCCATCAGCTTTTCGGTGCCGCGGTGCAAAAGCCCGATATGCGGATCGGCGCGTTCGACGATCTCCCCGTCCAGCTCCAGCACCATCCGCAAAACCCCGTGCGCCGCAGGGTGTTGCGGGCCGAAGTTGATGTTGAAATTGCGGATGCTCTGCTCGCCGGCCAGCATGTCTTCCGAGCCGTCGTCGTAGCTGTTGTGCCGGATGTCGCCGTCCATGCCTCTTCCCCTTGTGCTGCTTGCCTCAGCCGTTCCGGTGCCGGATCAGCTGCGCTTCTCGTCGCCCGGAAGCACGCTCTGCGCGCCTTCCCACGGGCTGAGGAAATCGAATTGCCGGTATTCCTGCGCCAGCTTCACCGGCTCGTAGACGACGCGCTTTTGCACCTCGTCGTAGCGCAGCTCGAGATAGCCCGTTGTCGGGAAATCCTTGCGCAAAGGATGGCCGCGGAAGCCGTAATCGGTCAGCAGCCGGCGCAGGTCCGGATGGCCCGAGAACAGGATGCCGAACATGTCGAAGACTTCGCGCTCGAACCAGTTCGCCGCCGGATAGACGTCCACGATCGAGGGGCACATCACGTCTTCGGGCAGGGCCGCCTTGACGCGGATGCGCTGGTTCTTCCACATCGAGAGGAAATGCCAGACCATCTCGAAGCGCTCGGCGCGTTCGGGCCAGTCGACGGCGGTCAGATCGACCAGCGTGGTGAAGCGGCAGGCGGCATCATCGCGCAGGAACTGCACGAAACCGACGATCCCCTCGGGCCTGACGATCACCGTCAGCTCACCCTGCACCACTTCGGCCGAGATCACCTCGGCCGGACGCTTCTGCGCGACATGCGCCGCGAGGTCTTGCAGCTTTTCGCTCATGCTCATCCTCCTCAGCGCACCAGCGTGCCGGTGCGGCGGATCTTGCGCTGCAACTGCAAGATACCATACATCAGCGCCTCTGCCGAGGGCGGACAGCCGGGCACATAGATATCGACCGGCACGATGCGGTCGCAGCCGCGCACGACCGAATAGCTGTAGTGATAATAGCCGCCGCCATTGGCGCAGCTGCCCATCGAGATCACGTAGCGCGGTTCCGGCATCTGGTCGTAGACCTTGCGCAGCGCGGGCGCCATCTTGTTCGTCAGCGTGCCCGCAACGATCATCACGTCGGATTGCCGGGGGCTGGCGCGCGGCGCGAAGCCGTAGCGTTCCACGTCATAGCGCGGCATCGCGGTGTGCATCATCTCGACCGCGCAGCAGGCCAGACCGAAGGTCATCCAGTGCAGCGAGCCATTGCGCGCCCAGTTGATGATGTCCTCGGCGGTGGTCAGCAGAAAACCCTTGTCCTGCAGGTCGCGGTTGAGCGCGGCTGTGGCCACGTCCATGTCGGCGGCGGCGGTATTGGAGCCGGTCATCACGCCCATTCCAGCGCCCCCTTCTTCCATTCATAGGCAAAGCCCACGGTCAGCACGCCAAGGAACACCATCATCGACCAGAAGGCGGTCATCGACAGGTCGCCAAAGGCCACCGCCCAGGGAAACAGGAACGCCACTTCCAGATCGAAGATGATGAACAGGATCGACACCAGATAGAAGCGCACGTCGAATTTCATCCGCGCGTCGTCAAAGGCGTTGAAGCCGCATTCATAGGCCGAGACCTTTTCCGGGTCGGGATTGCGATAGGCGATGATCGCCGCGGCCCCGATCAGGATCAGTCCAAGCCCGATCGCCATGGCCAGAAGGACGAGTATGGGAAGATATTCCCGCAACATTCCATGCGTGAGCGCGTCTTGCATCTTTTGACCCCTTTTGCCCCCGACCTCACCTTCCCGTGCGCGGGGGCGGCAAGGCGAGGAATAGCCCTCTCCCCCCCTCCGGTCAACATCGCGAGGCCCGGATTCTGGGTTTGAGTCGCATTTTGTATACCGATGCACACCGGATTTGAGACGTTTCGCCGCTGCGACAAGGCGTTGCCGCAATGCGGCAACATGTCTCGCCCCAAGGCGGGGGCAAGGACCGGGCCGAATCGGCCAATGCGCGAAATAATATTGCGAATCTGTCAGTTCACAAGCCAGTGAGGCGCCCGCCGGTCAAAGAACGCCGCCAGACCCTCCTGCGCCTCGGCGCTTTCCCAACGCGCCACAAGCGCGGCAATCGTGCGCTCCTGCGCCTCCGAGTCGAGCCCCGGCGTCAAGGCGCGCACCAGCGCCTTCGCCTCGGCCACGGCGCCGGGCGCGCAGGCGAGATAGGGGGTGACTTCGGCCTCGATCGCGGCGTCCAGATCGGCGGCCGGAACGGTGCGCGCGAGCAGGTTCAGCCCCACCGCTTCGGTGGCCGAAAACAGCCGCGAGGACATGAAGACCGCCCGCGCCTTGGCCGGGCTCATCCGGGCGATGACATAGGGCGAAATCGTCGCGGGCGTCAGGCCAAGCTTCGTCTCGGTCAGGCCGAACCGCGCTTCGGGCACGGCGAGCGCGACATCGCAGACCGAGATCATGCCGATGCCGCCGCCAAAGGCATTGCCCTGCACCCGCCCGATCACCGGCTTGGGGCAGTCGTTCAGCGCGGCCAGCATCGCGGCCAGGCTGCGGGCACTGGCGGCGCGGTCTTCGGGCGTGGCGGTGATATTGGCCTGCATCCAGCGCAGATCGCCGCCCGCGCAAAAGCTCGCCCCCTCGGCCGCCAGCACGACGACCCGCACCGCGGGATCGGCGCCCAGCTGCCCGATGGCGCGGCTCACTTCCGCAATCATCCGCGCATCCAGCGCATTGTGCTTGGCCGCGCGCGCCAGCCACAGCCACGCCACGCCGCGCGCATCGGTCTCGATCCGGATCGTCTCAAACATCCTGTTCCCCCTTCAGCTTGCGCGCCAAGGCCGCCGCCCGGGTCAGCGCCGCCGGATCAAGCCCGGTCTCGAACCCGAGCGCGAAAAGCCGCGCCGCCAGCTTTTCCGTTGCCACATTCCCCGCCGCGCCGGGCGCATAGGGACAGCCGCCCAAGCCCCCCGCCGCGGCATCGAAAACCCGCAGACCCAGCGCAAGGCTCGCCTCGACATTCTCCAGCGCCCGCCCCGCGGTGTCGTGGAAATGCCCGGCCAGCCGCGCGGGCGGCATCTCGTTCAAGACCGCGCGCAGCATCGCCGTGACCGTCTCCGGCCGCCCCTGCCCGATCGTGTCGCCCAGACTGACCTCGTAGCAGCCCAGATCGCGCAGCGCCGCCACCACCCGCGCCACCCTGTCGGGCGGTATCGGCCCCTCAAACGGACAATCGGTGACCATCGAGACATAGCCCCGCACCGGCACCAGCCCGGCCTGCGCCGCCTGCAGCACCGGGGCGAAGCGGGCCAGACTTTCGGCGATGGTGCAATTCAGATTGGCGCGCGAAAACCCCTCCGAGGCCGAGGCGAAGATCGCCACCTCGTCCACCCCCGCCGCGAGCGCCGCCTGAAAGCCCTGCAGATTGGGCGTCAGCGCCGCATAGCGCGTGCCCGGACGCCGCGCGATCCCCGCCAGCACGGCGGCGCCATCGGCCATCTGCGGCACCCATTTCGGGCTGACGAAGGACGCCACCTCGATCCGCGGAAAGCCCACCTGCGAGAGCGCATCGACCAGCGCGATCTTGGCGGGGGTGGCGATGAAACGGGCCTCGTTCTGCAGCCCGTCACGCGGCGCCATTTCGACGATCTCGACCCGCTCAGCCATCGGGCAACTCGTAGAAGTCGCGGGCATAGATCGTCGCCCCGCCGCGTTCAACGGCGCGGACATGGGCGGGCCGCGCCTGCGCCCGGGCGATCCAGCCGACGATGGCGGGGAATTTTTCGCGCGCGACGAAGCGGAACATCGCATCCATGTTGAAGCCGAACATGCAATCGGCAGCCGAGAATTGCCCCAAAATCCAGTCCCGCCCGCTCAGCCGGGCTTCCAGCGCATGCAGGGTGATTTCGAGCCGCTTCGTATCGAGCCGCATCAAGGGCAGCGAGCGGGCGCTTTCGGGGCGCAGGAAGATGTGATGAATGTTGAGCGCTTGCAGGATGTTGCCCTGGGTTTCGGCGAAATGCACCCATTCCAGGAACGCCCCCCGCTCGGGGTCGCCGGGCATCGGCGCAAGCCGCCCGCGGGTCTCGGTCAGATATTGCGTGATGGCGCCGGATTCGAAGATCACCCGGCCGTCGATCTCCAGCGCCGGGATGCGCCCGGCCGGGGACAGGGCGCGGAATTCCGGGCCGCGCAGGCTGCCATCGGTCAGCGACCAGACCCGGATCTCGGCCTCTTCGTCCAGTTCCTCCAGAAACCACAGCACCCGATGCGAGCGCGAGCCCGGGATGTGATGCAGAATCGTCATGCCGCTTCCTCCTCGGCCAGACGGATCAGCGCCGCCCCGGCCTCCACCTGATCGCCCGCGCCCGCCAGCACCTCGGCCACAAGGCCCGCCCGCGCGGCACAAAGCGTATGTTCCATCTTCATCGCCTCGAGCACGGCGAGCCGGTCGCCCGCCACCACCTGCGCACCGGGCGCGACGAAGACAGCTTTCACCAGACCGGGCATCGGCGCAAGCGTGAGGCCCGAGGCGGCAGCGCCACTTTCGCGGGCGAGCGGATCGGGCCGGGCGAAGCGATGCGCGCCCTGCAGGAAGACGGTGATCTCGTCTTCCGCGACATGGATCTGCGCCCCGGTCTTGGCGCCATCGACCCACCAGCCATCGGGGTGCAGCACGCAGTCCTGCGCCTGCCCGCCGATCTCGACGCGGATCCGGTTCGGGCCGGTGACTTGCAAATGCGCGGGCTCCTCGAACGGCACCGGGCGGCGCAAGGGTGCCCAAAGGGTGAAGCCGCTGCCGGGGGTCTGATGCAGCCCGGCGGCGGCGATTACCGCGAGCGCGCGCGCGGCGGGCGGCACCGGCAACGGGTCGGTCAGGGTCTGAAGATCGCGGGCGATCAGCCCGGTGTCGACATCGCCCGCGCCAAAGCCCGGATGGCGGGCAAGCCGGGCGAGGAAGCCGAGATTCGTCACCGTGCCCGCCACCTGCGTGGCCTCCAGCGCCCGGGCCAGCGCATTCAAGGCGGCGGCGCGGGTCGGGCCGTGGGTGATCACCTTGGCGATCATCGGGTCATACCAGGGGCTGATCGTATCGCCCGGCCGCACCCCGGTTTCGACGCGCACCCCGGGGGGGAAGTGCAAATGTTTCAAGGTTCCCGTCGCGGGCAGGAAGCCTGCGGGCACATCCTCGGCGTAAAGCCGGGCCTCAAACGCATGGCCCCGTATGGTCAGGTCTTCCTGCCGCGCGGGCAAGGGCTCGCCAGAGGCGACGCGCAGCTGCCATTCCACCAGATCGACGCCGGTGATCACCTCGGTGACCGGATGCTCGACCTGCAGGCGGGTGTTCATCTCCATGAACCAGAACCGATCCGGGCGCAGCCCGTCCGAGGCATCGATGATGAATTCGACCGTGCCCGCGCCCCTGTAGCCGATCGCCTCGGCGGCGCGGACGGCGGCCTGGCCCATGGCGGCGCGCATCTCAGACGTCATGCCCGGCGCCGGGGCCTCCTCGATCACCTTCTGATGGCGGCGTTGCAGCGAACAATCGCGCTCATAAAGATGCACGGCGCGGGTGCCGTCGCCAAAGACCTGCACCTCGATATGGCGGGGCTTTTCGACATATTTCTCGATCAGCACGGCGGGGTTGCCAAAGGCGGTCTGCGCCTCGCCCTGCGCGCTGAGAAGGGCTGCGGCGAAATCCGCGGCGCGGTCAACGCGGCGCATCCCCTTGCCGCCGCCGCCCGCCACCGCCTTGATCAGAACGGGATAACCCAGCGCCTCGGCCGCGCCCGCCAGATGCTCCGGGTCCTGATTGTCACCATGATAGCCCGGCACGACGGGCACGCCCGCCTCTGCCATCAGCGCCTTGGCAGCATCCTTGAGCCCCATCGCCCGGATCGCATCGCCCGAGGGGCCGATGAAAACGAGCCCCGCCGCCTGAACGGCATCGACGAAATCGGGGTTTTCCGAGAGGAACCCGTAGCCCGGATGGATCGCCTCGGCCCCGGTTTTCAGCGCCGCGTCGATGATCGCCGCGCCGCGCAGGTAGCTCTCGGCCGGGCGCGGCCCGCCGATAGGCACGGCCTCGTCGGCCATCGCGACATGGCGCGCCCCCGCATCGGCATCGGAATAGACCGCGACCGTGGCGACGCCCAGACGGCGGGCGGTGTCGATCACCCGGCAGGCGATCTCGGCCCTGTTGGCGATCAGGATCTTGGCGAACATGGCGGTCTCCTTGGTCTGCGGCGGGGGGCGCTGCCCCATGTCTCGAGCGTTCGGGGGGCGCTGCCCCCCGGGCCCCCCGAGGTATTTTTCGCAAGATGAAAGGTATGGGGTTTCATCTTGCTGCAAATACCTCCGCCGGAGGCATTGAAAGTTACATGCGGAAGATCCCGAAGCGGGGGAGTTCGATCGGCGCGCAAAGGCTGGCGGAGAGCGAGAGCGCCAGCACCTCGCGGGTCTTGCGCGGATCGACGATGCCGTCATCCCAAAGCCGCGCCGAGGCGTAAAGCGGCTGGCTCTGGCGCTCGAACATCTCGAGCGTCGGGCGTTTGAATTCGGCCTCTTCCTCGGCCGACCAATGCCCGCCCTTGCGCTCGATCCCCTCGCGCCTGACCGTGGCAAGGACCCCCGCCGCCTGCTCGCCGCCCATCACCGAGATGCGCGAATTCGGCCAGCTCCAGAGGAACCGGGGCGAATAGGCCCGGCCCGCCATGCCGTAATTGCCCGCGCCAAAGGAACCGCCCACCAGCATCGTGATCTTCGGCACGTTCGTCGTGGCGACGGCGGTCACCATCTTGGCCCCATGCCGGGCGATGCCCTCGTTTTCATATTTGCGCCCGACCATGAAGCCGGTGACATTTTGCAAGAACACCAAGGGGATGTTTCGCATCGAGCACAGTTCGACGAAATGCGCGGCCTTTTGCGCGGCTTCCGAAAAGATCACCCCGTTGTTGGCGATGATCCCCACCGGGCAGCCCTTCACATGCGCAAACCCGGTCACGATCGTCTCGCCGAAGCGGGGTTTGAATTCGTCAAAGCGCGAGCCGTCAACCACGCGCGCGATCACCTCGCGGATGTCATAGGGCGTGCGCAGATCCGCGGGAACGACGCCGAGGATCTCTTCGGGGTCATGGGCCGGGTCTTCGGGCGCCTGCCATTGCACCGTCGCGGGTTTGGCGCGGTTGAGGTGGCTCACGGCACGGCGCGCCAGCGCCAGCGCATGGGCGTCATCCTCGGCCAGATAATCCGCCACGCCGGAAAGCCGCGTGTGCACCTCGCCGCCGCCCAGATCCTCGGCCGAGACAACCTCGCCGGTGGCGGCTTTCACCAGGGGCGGACCGGCGAGAAAGATCGTGCCCTGATCCTTGACGATGATCGTCACATCCGACATCGCGGGCACATAGGCGCCCCCCGCCGTGCAGGAGCCCATGACGACGGCGATCTGGGGAATGCCCTTGGCCGACATCCGCGCCTGATTGTAGAAGATGCGGCCGAAATGGTCGCGGTCGGGGAAAACCTCGTCCTGATTGGGCAGGTTGGCGCCGCCCGAGTCCACCAGATAGACGCAGGGCAGCGCGCAGTCTTCCGCAATCTCCTGCGCGCGCAGGTGTTTCTTCACCGTCATCGGGTAATAGGTGCCGCCCTTCACGGTGGCGTCGTTCGCCACCACCATGACCTCCTGCCCGCTCACCCGACCGATGCCCGCGATCACCCCGGCGCAGGGTGCCGCGCCGTGATACATCCCATGCGCCGCGGTGGCGCCGATTTCCAGAAACGGGCTGCCCGGGTCCAGAAGCGCCGCCACCCGTTCCCGCGGCGCCATCTTGCCGCGCGCGGTGTGGCGCTTCGTCGCCTCAGGCCCGCCGCCCGCGGCCGCCTGGGCGGCGGCCTCGCGCACGGTGTCCAAAAGCGCCAGATGCGCGGCGCGATTGGCGCGAAAGCTGTCCGAACCGGACAGCACAGAAGAGGTCAGCTTCATGGATCAGCCTTCTTGTCACGCAGTTCCGACGCGCGGGTGGCAGTCATCTCCATCCGGCAATTCGCCCCCACCACGCCCGACAGCGTGGCATCGCCCCAGCGCGCCACCTCGAGCCCGCATTCGGCGTCGCGATAGGCGATCCAGGCGCGTTGGGCGGTCTGCAACCGCTCGGCCAGGCCCGGCGCGGTCATCTCGGCCCGGCGGGCCTTATATTCGGCGTTCAGAAGCCCGTCCCAGGCGGCGGTCTCGGCGTCGATGCAAGCAATGATGTCACGCGTCGAGTCCGTGGCGGCGGCGGTGCAGCCCTGCGCGGCCTGACCAAGGCAGCTTGGCCCCTCGGCGCGGGGGTCGTAATCGACAAAACACTCTTTCACCGTCTCGGGAATGTCTGCCGTGGCAGCGGTCGGCAGATCTTGCGCGCGCACGCCATGGGGCGCGAGACCAAGCGGAACGGAAAGGGCAAAAGCAAGGGCAAAGACAATCGGTTCGGAACGCATCATGATTTCTCCATCAGTTCACGTCCGATCAGCATACGCCGAATTTCGCTGGTGCCAGCGCCGATTTCCATCAGCTTGGCGTCGCGGAAAAGCCGCGACACGGTCGAGTCATTGAGGAAACCGGCCCCGCCCAGCGCTTGCACCGCCTGATGCGCCTGCACCATCGCCTGTTCGGAGGCATAAAGCACCGTCGCGGCGGCATCTTGCCGGGTGACCTCGCCGCGGTCGCAGGCTTTCGCCACCTCGTAGGTATAGGCGCGGGCGGTGTTCGCGGCGACATACATGTCGGCGATCTTCGCCTGCATCAGCTGGAAAGTCCCGATCGGCTGGCCGAATTGCTCGCGCGTCTGCGCATAGGGCACGACCTCGTCCAGACAGGCCATCAGGATGCCCGTCCCGATCCCCGAGAGCACCACGCGCTCGTAATCCAGCCCCGACATCAGCACCCGCACGCCCTTGCCCTCGGCGCCGAGCACGTTTTCCGCGGGCACCTCGCAATCGTCGAAAAAGAGCTGCGCCGTGTTCGAGCCGCGCATACCGAGCTTGTCGAAATGCGCCGAAGTCGAGAACCCCTTCATCCCCTTTTCGACGATGAAGGCGGTAATCCCCTTCGAGCCTGCCGCCGGATCGGTTTTCGCATAGACCACCAGCGTATCGGCATCGCAGCCGTTGGTGATCCAATATTTGTGGCCGTTGAGCACGTAAACGTCGCCGCGCTTTTCCGCCCGCAGCTTCATCCCCACCACGTCCGAGCCCGCACCGCTTTCGCTCATCGCCAGGGCGCCGATCTTCGCCCCCGAGACCAGATCGGGCAGGTATTTGCGTTTCTGCTCCACCGTGCCGTTCAGCTTCAGCTGGTTGACGCAGAGGTTCGAATGCGCCCCGTATGAGAGCGAGATCGAGGCCGAGACCCGGGCGATCTCCTCAGTCGCCACCACATGGGCCAGATACCCCATGCCGGAGCCGCCGTATTCCTCGGGCACGGTGATGCCCAGAAGACCCAGCGCCCCCATCTCTGCCCAAAGCTCGTTCGGGAACAGGTTGTCGCGATCGACCGCGGCGGCGATCGGCGCCAGCCGGTCGCGCGCCCAAGCCTGCACCATGTCGCGCAGCGCGCCGATGTCTTCCCCCAGATCGAACCGCATCGAGCCTGCGAACATCTTCCCCTCCCCGGATTATTGAACGTTTGTTCATTTATTCCCGTGCCGGGCGATTCCGTCAAGCCGAGGTGCCGCAACGTCACTTCGGCGGGGCGTGCATACGAAAGGATAGGTCGCACGCTTTCGCGCAGGGCCGCTGGCCTTCCGCGCAGGCGCCAAGGGCGGCGGGAGTTGGTAAATATCTTGTCAAGGATAACGACAGAGAGCCGCGCCATGAGCCCGATCGCCACTGCCGGTCAGCACGCCTGGATCTATGCCGTGCTGATCGAGATGAACGATTATTGCCGCAACGAGGGGCTTGGCGAGGTGTCCGCCGCCCTCACCCGGGCGATCGAGCGGATGGAACCGGTGGTGTTTCCGCAGGCCGCCACGGCGCAACGGCCGCGCCGGGTCTCGCCCTTTTCCGCACGCGCCGAGCGCGTGCAACCGGCGCAGGTGCTGCCCTTCCCCACGCGCCGTTGACAGGACAAGCCGGTCCGCGCCTGACCCAATCATAGGCGGACCGGCGCGCCGCCGACCCACTCGATCCGGCGGCGAAAGGCGGTGCTTCGGCACCGCCTTTACAATGTAAAACAGGGGCTTGCCCCTTAGAACCAGCCGTTTTCGCGGGCGATCATCGCCGCATGGGTGCGGTTGCGCGCGCCGATCTTGCGCGTCAGCGTGCGCACATGCAGCTTCACCGTGACCTCCTGCAGATCCATCTCGCGGGCGATTTCCTTGTTCGTCCGCCCGGCGCAGAGGCCGCGCAACACCTCGGTTTCGCGCGCCGTCAGCCCGCCCTGCACCGGCGGCTCCTCCTGCTTGAGAAAGTCGAAGGGCGCAAAGACCGAGCCCGAGGCCATCAAGGTCACCGCCCCGATGATCGAGCGCGCGGGCATCGCCTTCGGCACGAAGCCGATCGCCCCGGCCTCCAGCGCCTCACGCGCGGCGGCGGGCCGGGCGACGCCCGAGATGATCGCCACTGCCTGGGCGGGAAAGGCGCGTTTCATCTGCGCAAGGCCCTCAAGCCCGTCCATCCCCGGCATGTCGTAATCGAGCAGCACCAGATCGTAGCCGCCCCCGGACTGCACCGCGGCCTGCACCGCCGCCAGCGCCGCGGGCAGGGTTCCGGCCACGGCAACCTCGTCGCAGCCGCCCGCGCGCAACAGCGCCGCGATCGCATCGCGCACGAGATCATGGTCGTCGGCAATCAGCAATCTCACCTTCACCTCCGAAAATCTCGGCCCAAGCCTCTCCCGCAGGGGTTGCGGAAAGGTAATCTTAAAGAAAGCGGGCTATTTCAAGACCGCGACGGGAAGTTTCTGACGCGCTCGCCCTAAGCGCTGCAGAGGTCCCCCATCGAAGGGTACTCCTATCCTTTCGGATAGGTAAACATACTTAATTCCGCATGGCTTGACCGGAGGGCTATGCGACAATCCCGCGATCGTGCAGGATCCAACGGGGGAAAGACATGCCTATCTTCACCAAGACGGCCAAGGCCGTGCTTATCCTGAGCCGCTTCCTGCTTGTCGCCGCGGGGCTTGCCCTTCCGGCGCAATCCGCGCTGGCCGAGTCTGCGGCCCCGGCTCCTGCAGCCGCGCTGCCCGCGCCCACAGGGCCCGTGATGCTGACCGTCACCGGCCGGATCGCGGGGACCGACGGCATCGGGATGGCCAGATTCGACGCGGCGATGCTGGCCGCGCTGCCGCGCCGGGAGTTCGCCACCTCGACGATCTGGACCGAGGGCGTGCAAAGCTTCTCGGGGGTGGAATTGCGCAGCCTGATCGATCATCTGGGGGTCACGGGCGGCACGCTGAAGATCACCGCGGTCAATGATTATTCGGTGCAGATCCCGGTTTCCGAAGTGGTCGCGGGCGGCGCGTTGCTGGCCGACCTGCGCGACGGCAAGCCGATGAAGGTGCGCGACAAGGGCCCGCTCTGGCTTGTCTATCCCTATGATTCCGCCCCAGAGTTCAGAAACGAAGTCGTCTATTCCCGGTCCGTCTGGCAGGTCGACCGGATCGAGGTTCTGCCTTAACCCGGGGAGCCTGCCCCCTTTCGCATCGGTTTCATGTCGGACAGTTTCCCCCCGTTTCTCGGCTCTCGGCGACGCCTGCGCCCGTTCCTGTTCGCAGGGCTCGTCGTGGTGTTCCTTGGCGCGGTGGGGGCGCTTTACCGCTACGGCGTGATGGTGCAGTCGGAAATCGACAATCTCGCCATCGCCAATTCCGACAGCCTGCAATGGACACTGGCCCAGCTTGAGGTGGAATATTTCCACATGGACGGGGCGCTGTTGCGCGCCCGCCCCGACGCCCCTGAAACGATGGCGGAATTCGGCCGCAGCTTCGATGTCTTCTACAGCCGCGTGCACACGATCCTCGAGGGGCGCGGCTTTGCGTCCATCGTCACCCCCGAGGTCGCAGGCCCCGAGATCGGCCGCATCGACGCCTTCCTGCACGAGACGGCAGAGCTGGTCGATGCCGGCCCCGAGGCGCTTGCCCCCGCCCTGCCCGCGCTGCGCGACCGCGCCGGGGCGCTTGAAGACGACGTCCGCAAGATCTCGCTCGAAGGCGTGCGCGAATTCGCCAGCCGGGCGATGGCACAGCGCGAAAGGGTGTTCTCTTCGCTGATGCTGCTCGCCTCGCTGACCACGGCGCTTTTGGCCGCGATCACCGCGGGGCTGGTGATCACCTGGTCGCTCTGGCGCTTCGGGATGCGGCAGACCGGCTCGCTCTCGGCGGCCAAGGCCCGGCTCGAGGCGGTGATCGGCACCTCCTTCGACGCGGTGATCGTCGTCGATCACGAGGGCAAGGTGCTGGAATTCAACGGCGCCGCCGAACGGGTCTTCGGCTACAGCCACGACGAGGCGGTGGGGCGGAATCTCAACGACCTGATCGTGCCCGAGGCGATGAAAGCGGCGAAAGTGGCGGGGTTCAAGCGCTACCGCACCGGCGGCGTGCCGCGGATTGCCGGACACGGGCTGATCGGGCTGCAGGCGCGGCGCAAGGATGGCTCGGTCTTCCCGGCCGAGATTTCGGTGACCGCCACCCGGATCGGCCGCAAGGAGATCTTCGTCGGCTACATGCGCGACATCACCGACCGCGTCGCCGCCGAAAAGGAGCTGATCGACGCGCGCGACGCCGCGATGGCGGGCGAACAGGCGCAGGCGGAATTCGTCGCGGTGATGAGCCACGAAATGCGCACGCCGCTGAACGGGCTGCTCGGCACGCTGGAACTCTTGCGCGAAACCCCGCTTGATGCCAGCCAGACCGCGCTGCTCGCTTCGATGCAGAAGGCGGGCGAAATCCTGCTGTCGCATGTCAACGACACGCTGGATGTCGAACGGCTCGACGCGGGCAAGCTGTCGCTGACGCGCGAGCCCTTCGCGCCGATGTCGGTGCTCGACGAGATCGTGCAGATGCAGGCGGGGGCGGCGGCGGCGCGCGGCAACCGGCTGTCGACGCGCACCGCGGGACGCCTGCCTGAGGCGGTCGAGGGCGATGCGATGCGGATCCGGCAGGTGCTGCTCAACCTCGTCGGCAATGCGATCAAGTTCACCCGCGACGGCACGATCACCCTTGAAGCGGACTATCACCGCGATCAGGGCCAGCTGGAATACCGGGTCATCGACACCGGCATCGGCATTCCCGCGGCCGAGACCGAGCGGATCTTCGACGATTTCGTCACGCTTGATCCCGAGCTTTCGCGCGAGGCGACGGGGTCGGGGCTGGGCCTGTCGATCGCGCGGCGGCTGATGCGGGCGATGCGCGGCCAGATCGGGGTGGAAAGCGACGTCGGACAGGGGTCGGCCTTCTGGATCAGCCTGCCCGCGCCGGTGGTGCTGAGCCTGCAAGCCCCGGTGGCGCCGATGCCGGTGGTGAAGGCGCCCGCGCCCCCCGCTCCACTTGCGCCCAACGCTGCGGCGCCCGGTGCGGCGCCCTGTTCCGCCGATGATGGCCCGGCGCTGCGTCTGTCAACCTCGGTCGAGGTGCTGGTGGTTGAGGACAATGACATCAACCGCGTCGTGCTGTGCGAAATGCTGCGCCGGGCCGGACACAGCATCGCCGAGGCCCGCGACGGCGTCGAGGCGGTCGAAAAGGCGGCGGAGCGTCGCTATGACGTGATCCTGATCGACCTGAACATGCCGCGGATGAACGGCGTCGATGCGACCGAGGCGATCCGGGCCGGGACCGGGCCGAACCACGAGACGCCGATCATCGCGATCACGGCGAATGTCCTGCCCGAGGCGCGCCACAGTCTGGAAGCGGCCGGGGTCTGCCGGGTGATCTCGAAGCCGATCACCCGCAAGATGCTGGATCAGGTGCTGGCCGAGGAACTGTGCCCGCGGCTGCGCCAACGGCCGCTGGCGGCCCCGCCCGCGCCCGCCGCGGAGGCCGAGCTGCCGCTGGTGCAGGCCGAGACCCGGGCCGAGCTGGCGCAGTCGCTGGGCCCCGAGATGATGGCGCAGACGCTGCAGCGCTTCCTGACCGAGGGCGCGGCGATGGTCGCGGCGCTGACACGGGCGACGGCGCAGGAGCGCCCCGCGGAAACCGCAGCGCTGGCGCATAAATTCGCCGGTTCGGCGGCGCTGCTCGGGGCGGAACGGCTACATCATCGGCTCAAGACGATCGAGGTCGCGTTGCGACCCGCCACGCCGGGAACGGCCCCCGATGCGGCGACGGGTGCCGCCCTTGACGCGCTTGACGCGCTTTGGACCGAGACCCGGACCCGGCTTGAAGCGGCCCCCGCGTCCCAGGGCTGAGCGCCCGAGGCCACGGACCTATCCTTTCGCGTGCGCTGTCATCCCTCCGACACATTGCCCGGATTCCCTAACGGCAATTAACCTTGCACTCAGGTTAAGCACTGGGAGGGCCGCATGGTCTGGACGCATACATCCTCGCAACCCGTTGCGGCGGCTGCGGTTTTCGGGCCCTGGCTGGGCCGGGTCCTGGTCCGGCTGCGTGCCGCGCTGAGCCCGGCGCCGAGCGCCCCGGGTTGGCCCGCCGCGGTGATCGCCGCCGCCGATCAGCCGCTCGGGACCGCGGGCATCGCGCCCGGCATCGGCCTTCAGCGCATCGGTCGCGCCGCCGCAGCGGCGCCGGCCCGGCACCGGTCCGCCACGGCTCCGGCGATCACCCCCACCGCCGCCCTGCGGGGCTTCGCGCCGGTGCCGGTCGCGGTCGCCCCCGCCGCCGCCCGCTTTTACGGCCTCGACGAAGACGCGGTCTCGGTCGTCTATGTCCTGTCGCATCGCGGCGGCGCGGGGCTTTCCTGCCTTGACTGGCTGGCCGATCACGGCCTGCCGTTCCGCCGCATCGGCGCGCTGCACCCGACCGCGCCGGTCTGGTCGGCACCGCAGGGCGCGCTTTTGCTGGTCGATCTAGACACGCTGGGCGGGATCTCGGAGATGACGGAGCCGCTGATGCGGCTGCGGCTTGGCCGCCCCGACATCGCGGTGGTGCTGCTGAGCGAAGAGGTCGAGACGCATGATTTCGGCACCGAGCGGCTGGTGCTGGCCGATATCACGCTGCGCCTGCCCTGCGCTTTCGCCAGTTTCGAATTCGCGCTGGTCGAGGCGCCGATCAACAATGCCGCCTGGCAGGAGCGGCTGCTGGGCGATCAGCGCTGAAGACGGCGGACTTCGTCATCGACAATACGGGCAATCAGCGCCGCATCGGCCTCGCAGAAGGTGAGCGGCAGCCGCAGATCGAGCAGCCCGGCCAGCACCGCATCGGTGCGCGGCAGCGCCTGCGCGGGGGCAAAGCGCCAGCTTTGATGGCGCGAGGTGAAGGCGACGGGCTCCTTTGCCCCGAACCATTTCAGCTCCACCCCCCGCGCGGCGCAAGCCTTCACGAGGGAAAGAATGCGATCGCCCGCCCAGCCGGGCAAAAGGAACTGGAAGGACGAGCCGACAAAGGCTTCGGCCTGGGGCCGGGCGATCAGCCGCAGCCCCGGCGTGGCAAAAAGCCCCGCCTCCAGCGCCCGGTACAGCGCATTCCAGCGCCCGATCCGGTCCGGCAGCGTCGGGATCTGCGGCCGCAAGATCGCCGCGCGCAGGTTGTCCATCCGCCCCGAGACATTGGGCGTGTCATATTTCAGCCCTTCGAAGACCTCGGGCGGCGGGGCGGCGGCATGGCGGGAATAAAGCATGTAAGACCCTGAAAGCAGGATCATTTTCGCCATCATGACGGGATCGTCCGAGACGATCAGCCCGCCCTCGCCCGAATTCATGTGCTTGTAGGTCTGCGTCGAATAACAGCCCACCGCCCCATGCCGCCCGGATTGCACGCCGCGCCAGCGCGCCCCCATCGTATGGGCGCAATCCTCGATCACCAGAAGCCCGGCGGCGGTCGCACTCTCCATCAGCCGGTCCATGTCGCAGATATGGCCGCGCATGTGTGACAGCAAAAGCACCCGCGCGCCTGTGGTTTTGGCTTTCAGATCAAGGTCTTCAAGGTCGATCACCAGATCCTCGGTGACTTCCACGAAAACCGGCTCGGCGCCAAGCGCCGCAATCGCCCCGGGCACCGGCGCCAGCGTGAAGGCATTCGTCAAGACGCGATCCCCCGGGCCAACCCCCGCGGCGCGCAAAGCGCAGCCCATCGCATAGCCGCCCGATGCGACGGCGAGGCAGTATTTCGCCCCGGTAAAGGCGGCGAATTCAACCTCCAGCGCCGCCGCCGCACCGATCTCGCCGGGCGCGACATTGTAGCGATGCAGCCGCCCCGAACGCAGCAGGGCGACGGCGGCGGCGATGGCGGCCTCGTCGATCGGTTCCTGCTGGGTGAAATTGCCGGTGAAGACCGTGTCCGTCATGTCTCTTTCCTGCGCAGCAGCATCACGAAGGGCACCGCCAGCAGCGCCGCCGCGGCGAAATAGGCGGCATCGGGGCTTCGCACCGGCGCCGCATCCGAAAGGAAATAGCCGAAGACCTGGGCGAAGAACAGCGTTCCGGCCAGCATCATCAGGTTGGTGACCGCGCCCAGCCCGCCCTGCAGCGCGCCCTGTTCACCTTCGGGCACCCGCGCCGACATCATCGCGGTCAGCGCCGGTTGCGCAAATCCCTCGGGGCCGTGGAAGATCAACAGCACGACGACGCCGATGATCCCGGGCACAAGCCCGTAGCCGGCGGCGGCCAGAGCGGCGATGGCAAGGCCCAGAAGCGCCGCCCGCCGCTCGCCGATGCGCGCGACCACGGGGCCGGTGAAAAGCCCCTGAAACAGCGCCCAGACGATGCCGAAAGCGGCCAGCGAGACGCCGATGGTCAGTTCGGACCAGCCGAATTTCGCGATCCCCCAATAGGACCAGACCGCCGGATAGACCGCCGAGGCGAAGAAATAGAGCCCGTAGATCGCGACGAGCGGCAGCACCCCCTTGTGGCGGCGAAAGACGGTGAGGATGCCGAACGGGTTCGCCTCGCGCCAGACCACGGCGCGGCGGTTCTCGGGCGCAAGGGTTTCGGGCAAGGCCCTGAGACCCCAGAGCAAATTGAGCGCCGCCAGCGCCGCGGCGGCCCAGAACGGCACCCGCGGCCCAAAGGCGCCGAGCAACCCGCCCAACGCCGGGCCGAGCACGAAGCCCAGCCCCAGCGCCGCGCCAAGCCAGCCAAAGGCGCGGGCGCGGTCTTCGGGCGCGGTGAAATCGGCGACATAGGCATTGGCGATGCCCTGCGTCGCGCCGCAGATCCCCGCCACGATCCGCGCAAGGAAAAGCCACAACAGCGAGGGCGCCAGCGCGCAAAGGACGTAATCGACGCAAAGCCCGGCCAGCGACAAAAGCAGAAGCGGCCGCCGTCCGAAACGGTCGGAGAGCGCCCCCAGAAGCGGCGCCGTCAGGAACAGCGCCAGCGAATAGACCGCATAGAGCCAGCCCCCGACCTGCGCCGCATCCTGCAGCTGCAGCCCGCCCACATCCTCGATCAGATGCGGCAGGACCGGCAGGATCAACCCGAGCCCGGCCATGTCGAAGAAGACGACGATCAGGATGAAGACCGTCGCGCGGCGGGGGTTTGGCACGTCAGCCATGGCGCGGCAGGAATTGCGCCACGCGCAGGGCCAGATCGGCGAAACTGTCCAGCATCGCCTCGGGGGCAAGGCGTTCGATCGCCCGGCCCTCGGGACCGAAAGCCACAAGCAGACAGGGCACGCCCGCGGCGCGGGCGGTCTCGCGATCGGTCACGGTGTCGCCCACGAGCAAGGATCGCGCGACCGTGCCGCCCGCCCGCGTCACCGCGGCGTGATAGGGCGCGGGATCGGGCTTGCGCGTGGGCAGCGTGTCGGCGCCGACCAGCGCATCGAAAAGCGACGCGACCCCCAAAGCATCCAGCAGCTGCACCGCCAGCGCCTCGGGCTTGTTGGTGCAGATCGCGGTGCGGTAACCGGCCGCCCTGAGCGTTGCCACCGCCCCGGCGGCCCCCGGATAAAGCCTTGAGTGCACGCAGATATTCTCGCCGTAATGCAGAAGCAGGCGGAAGTAATCCTCGTTCACCAGCGGTGCGGGATCTGGCGTGCCAAGCCGTGCATGGCCAAGCGCCAGCATCGCCCGCCCGCCCTGAAAGGCGGTCAGCGCATCCGCCACCGGGTCAAGCACCGGCTCGAGGCCCCGGGCGACGAAACAGGCATTCGCCGCCGCGATCAGATCGGCCGAGGTATCGGCCAGCGTGCCGTCCAGATCGAAAACCACCGTTGCCACTCTATGCGCCCCCGAAAGATACTGTTACGCCCGCGAAAGATTGCGTGATCCTCGCCCTCTTGCAGCGAGATAGGGTATCGGTAAAACAGGCGAGAGCAGAAGAAAAGGCGTTCCCATGGCCATTGCCCTGATTGTCCTTGCCGCCGGGCAAGGAACCCGGATGAATTCCGACTTGCCGAAGGTGCTGCACCGTCTGGGCGGCGCGCCGCTTCTGGCACATGCGCTGGCGGCCGGGCGCAGGCTTGATCCCGAGCGGGTGGTGGTCGTCGTCGGCCATGGCGCCGATCTGGTCGAAAAGGCCGCGCGCAAGATCGAACCCGAGGCCGAGATCGCGCTGCAGGCCGAACAGCTGGGCACCGGCCATGCGGTGGCGCAGGCGCTGGCGCAGCTGGCGACCTTCGAGGGCAAGGTGGTCGTGCTTTACGGCGACACCCCCTTCATCGCGGCGGAAACGCTGGAACGGCTGGTCGAAAGCACGGCCGATGTCGTCGTTCTGGGCTTCGAGGCCGCCGATCCGGGCCGCTACGGGCGGCTGATCGCAACGGGCGACCGGCTGGAGCGGATCGTCGAATTCAAGGATGCAACGGCGGAAGAACGCGCGATAACCCTTTGCAATTCCGGGGTGATCTGCTGCGATGCCGGGCTTTTGGCAAGCCTTGTGCGCGCGCTTTCCAACGACAATGCGGCGGGGGAATATTACCTGACCGACATCGTGGCCAATGCCCGCGCCAAGGGCCATGTGGCCGAGGTGGTGCGCTGCGACGAGGCCGAGACGCTGGGCATCAACACCCGCGCCGAACTGGCCGCCGCCGAGGCCGCCTTTCAGGCCCGCGCCCGCGCCGAGGCGCTGGAAACCGGCGTGACGATGGTCGATCCGTCCACGGTTTATTTCGCGCTGAACACCTGCATCGGCCGCGATGTCGTGCTGGGGCCGAACATCGTCTTCGGCCCCGATGTGACGATCGAAAGCGGGGCCACGATCGAGGCTTTCTGTCATCTGGAAGATTGCCACATCTCGCGCGGGGCCTCTGTCGGGCCCTTTGCGCGGCTGCGCGGCGGGACGGAACTGGCCGAGGATGTGCATATCGGCAATTTCGTCGAGGTGAAGAATTCGATCCTCGGCGAGGGCGTCAAGGCCGGGCATCTGAGCTATCTGGGCGATGCCGATGTGGGCGAATGCACCAATATCGGCGCGGGCACGATCACCTGCAATTATGACGGCGTGTTCAAGCACCGCACGACGATCGGCGCCAATGTCTTCATCGGCTCGGATACGATGCTGGTGGCGCCGGTGACGGTGGGCGATGGCGCGCTGACGGGCTCGGGCTCGACGATCACCGAGGATGTGCCGCCGGGCGCCGTCGCGCTGGGGCGGGCGAAGCAGGTGACGAAACCGGGACTGGCGGTAAAACTGTTCGAGATGCTGCGCGCGAAAAAGGCCGCGCAGAAGAAAGGCGCGTAAATGTGCGGGATCATTGGCGTTCTGGGCAATCACGAAGTGGCGCCGCTGCTGGTGGAAAGCCTCAAGCGGCTGGAATATCGCGGCTATGACTCGGCGGGCATCGCCACGGTAAACGACGGCAAACTTGACCGGCGCCGCGCCGTGGGCAAGCTGGTGAACCTCTCCGATCTTCTGGTGCATGAACCGCTCGCGGGCAAGGCGGGCATCGGTCACACCCGCTGGGCGACGCATGGGGCGGCCACCACGGTCAATGCGCATCCGCATCGCTCGGGGCCGGTGGCGGTGGTGCATAACGGCATCATCGAGAATTTCCGCGCGCTGCGCGCCGAACTGGCCAAGGCCGGGATCGCGCCCGAAACCCAGACCGACACCGAGACCGTGGCGCTGATGACGCGGCTCTTCATCGACCGCGGCCTGTCGGTGCGCGAGGCCGCGGTGGCAACGCTGCAAAAGCTCGAGGGCGCCTTCGCGCTCTTGTGGCTCTTCGAGGGCGAGGACGATCTGATGATCGCTGCCCGCAAGGGCTCGCCCCTGGCCATCGGGCACGGGGACGGCGAGATGTTCGTGGGCTCCGATGCGATCGCGCTCTCGCCCTTCACCGACCGTATCACCTATCTGGCCGAGGGCGATCATGCCTTCGTCACCCGTCGGGGGGCCGAGATCTTCGACGCCGAGGGGCGGCGGGCGAACCGGGAAGAAACCCGGATCGACCTGTCCTCGACTCGGGTCGAAAAGGCGGGCTACAAGCATTTCATGGCCAAGGAAATCGCCGAACAGCCGGTGGTTCTGGGCGATGCGCTGCGCCATTACCTGACGCAAGATGGCGTCAACCTTCCGGCCGAGCTGGATTTTTCCGGCCTTGAGCGGCTGACGCTGGTGGCCTGCGGCACGGCGTTCTACGCCTGTTCGGTGGCGAAATACTGGTTCGAGCAACTGGCGGGCCTGCCCTGCGAAATCGACGTGGCCTCCGAGTTCCGCTACCGCGAGCCGCCGCTGCCCGCAAACAGCTATGCGATCTTCGTCAGCCAATCGGGCGAGACCGCGGACACCTTGGCCGCTTTGCGCTATTGCACGGAAAAGGTTCAAAAAACCATCGCCGTGGTGAACGTGCCCACCTCCTCGATCGCGCGCGAGGCCGATCTGGCGCTGCCGATCCTGGCGGGCGTCGAAGTCGGTGTCGCCTCGACCAAGGCCTTCACCTGCCAGCTTCTGGCGCTCGCCGTGATGGCGCTGAAGGCGGGGATCGACCGCGGCCATCTGAGCCCCGATCAGCTGGCGGGCCATCTGGAAACGCTGCGCGCCCTGCCCGGGCTGATGAATGCGGCGCTCTCCACCTCCGACGAGATCGCGAAACTTGCGGGCCAGCTCGCCGAGGCGCAGGACATCCTCTTCCTCGGACGCGGGCCGATGTATCCGCTGGCGCTGGAAGGCGCCTTGAAACTCAAGGAAATCAGCTACATCCACGCCGAGGGCTATGCCTCGGGCGAGCTCAAGCACGGGCCGATCGCGCTCATCGACCGGATGGTTCCGGTGATCGTTCTCGCCCCGCATGACCGGCTGTTCGACAAGACCGTCTCGAACATGCAGGAGGTGATGGCGCGGCACGGCAAGGTGCTTCTGATCACCGACGGGCGGGGCATCGCCACCGCGGCCGAGGGCACCTGGGCCAGCCTGCGCCTGCCCGAAGTGGCCGAGCCCTTCGCGCCGATCCTCTATGCGCTGCCCGCGCAACTGCTCGCCTATCACACCGCCATCGCCAAGGGGACGGATGTCGATCAGCCGCGCAATCTGGCGAAATCCGTGACGGTGGAATGATGGGACGCAAACGCGGAACCCGGGTGATCGTCGCCGAAGACCGGCCGCTGACCGAGGAGGAAGCGGCCCTTGCCGCCGAAGCCGCGGCCTATGCCGCCTCGGATGCCGATTACACGCAATACGAGGAAGCGGCGGCGGCAGACGACCTTGGCCCGCCCCCCAGTCTGGCCGAGGCGATTGCCGCGCTCGAAGCCTGCGGCGATGCGGAAAAGGCTTTGGGGGCCGCAGCTTATCATAAAGTGGACCGGCGTTATCTGGGCGTGTCGGTGCCGCTGATCGAGGATATGGCGCGGCTCTGGCGGGCACAGGCGACCTTGGAGGAACGCATCGCCTTGGCCGACGGGCTCTGGCACAGCGACATTCACGAGGCGAAGATCGCGGCGGCGAAACTGCTGACACAGGCGCGCATCCGCCCCGATGACGCGGTCTGGCGCACCATCGCTGCTTGGGTGCCCGGCTTCGACGCCTGGGCCGCGGCCGATCACGCCTGCAATGCGGGCGGGCGGCGGCTGGCGGGCGCGCCCGAACGGCTCGACGAGATCGAGACCTGGCTGGACGCGGAAAACATGTGGACCCGCCGCGCCGCGCTGGTGATCACCCTGCCCTTCACGAAATCGAACCACCCCGACGCCGCCGAACAGGCCGCCCGCGCCCGCGTGCTGGGCTGGTGCCTCCGCCTCGCCCCCGACCGCGACTGGTTCATCCAGAAAGCCATCGGCTGGTGGCTGCGCGAGCTGTCGAAACACGATGCCGCGGCGGTCCGCGACTGGCTGGCCGAGCACGGCACAACGCTCAAGCCCTTTGCCCGCAAGGAAGCCTCGAAATACCTGAAATAGCTTCCGCTTTTTCTTGGTCCAAATACGCCCTTGCGCCGCCCGTCACCGGCGCGCGGCGGCAAAATCCCGCACCGCCTCGCCAAAAGCCTGAAACAACGGCCGCGAGACCGGATCACTCGCCGCATTCCACTCGGGATGCCATTGCACGGCCAGCGTGAACCCCGCCGCGCCGTCCACGAAAATTGCCTCGGGCGTGCCATCCTCGGCCCGACCCTCGATCACGATGCGCGCCCCGGGCTGGCAAATTCCCTGCCCGTGCAGGGTGTTGGTCATCACCTCTTCGGTGCCGAAGAGCCGCGCAAAGCGCCCGCCGGGGGTCAGCACCACCCGATGGCGCAGCGCGAAGGCCTCTTCCAGCGTGCCCTCGGGCGGCATGCGGTGGTTCATCCGCCCCGGCAATTCGCGGATTTCGGGATGCAGCGTGCCACCCATCGCCACATTCACCTCCTGAAAGCCGCGGCAGATGCCGAAAAACGGCTGCCCCGCCGCAACGCAGGCCCGCACCAGCGGCAGCGTGATCGCATCGCGGGCGCGATCAAAGGTGCCGTGCCTGTCGGTTTCCGCGTGACCATATTCCGACGGATGGATGTTCGGCCGCCCGCCGGTCAGCAGAAACCCGTCGCAGACCCGCATCAGCTCCGCGACCGAGACCATCGTCGGATCGGCGGGGATCAGCAGCGGCAGACAGCCCGCGACATTGGCCACGGCGCAGGAATTCATCTGCCCGCCCTCGTGGATCGGATAGCGGTCGTTGATCAGCCCGCGGTTGCCGATGATCCCCACGACCGGGCGATGTCCGCTCTTGTCCATGTCATGCTCCTTTCGCGAAAACGTAGCAAAGCCACGTCCTTGCGCAAAGGGGGAAGGCCCGCGCAGGATCTGTGCGGATGTGCAGGGTCAGGGCTCAGGCGGCGGCGGCCTCGGCGGCCAGCTTGCGGATGCGCTCGACCATCGCCGCCAGACCGTTCGAGCGCTGGCTGGACAGATGTTCGTTCAGACCCAGCCGACCGAGTTCCGCCTTCGCATCGATGGCGCCCACTTCGGCGACGATCAGACCGGCGTAAAGCGCGTGCAACAGCGCGATCAGCCCCTGCACGATCATCGCATCCGAGGCGCCCTCGAAATCGAAGACCGCCCCCGGCCCGGTGCCCGCAATCCGCGGCATCAGCCAGACCTGGCTGGCGCAGCCCTCGACCTTGGTCGCGGGCACTTTCAGCGCGTCATCGAGCGCGGGAAGCGCCTTGCCCAGTTCGATCACATGGCGGTAGCGCTCCTCCCAATCGTCGAGGAAGTCGAAGGTTTCGGCGATCTCTTCAAAGGCGGGGCTGGCCATGGGAAACTCCTGCGTTTTCCCTTGCCTAGCCTTCATGCGGCGGCGCGGCAAGAGCTGCGCGGCGGCGCGCGCAAGCGCCGGGCCAAACGCCGCTTTTCAAACCGGGCCGGATCGGCTACCCAAGGCAAGACCCGACCCAAGCCTCCCGAGGTGCCCGATGTTCCTGCGTCTCCGCCCCGCCCCCGTGGCCCTTTCGCTTGCGCTGGCCGTGGCGCTTGCGGGCTGCGGACAGTCGAAGCTGAACCCGTGGAACTGGTTCAAGCATGAAGAGGTGATGACGCTCGCGCCGAAGGACGGCTACCCCGACGTCAAGAAAGACCCGCGCGAGCTGATCGCCCAGGTCACCGCGATCGAAGTGAAACAGACCCAGGGCGGCGCGATCGTCGCCGCCACCGGCCTGACGCCGACACAGGGCTGGTGGGGGGCGAAGCTTCTGGCGGAGAACGACGGCAAGCCGGTCGAGGGCGTGATGACCTATCGCTTCGTCGTCGCCTGGCCCGATCCGGGCAGCCCGGCGGCAACCCGCGTCAGCACCGCGCAATCGCGCGAAGTGACGGCGGCGGCCTTCATCGACAATGTCGTGCTGGCCGAGGTGACGAAGGTCGTGGTGATCGGCGCCGACAGCCAGCGCTCGATCAGCCGCTGACCGCGGCGGTCAAACGCGATCAGCCGCTGAGCGCGGCGGGAAATCGCAAGGGGCGGCCCCGGGGGACCGCCCTTTTTCGGTCGGATCAGCCGCTCAATACTGCTCTTCGTAGTGATCGAGCGTGGCGGTGAAGCTGGCCGTGCCGCGGGTGGCGCCGCCGAGCGACTGGAAGAGCTCGGGCAGCGACGACGCGGGCATCAGCGCCTCGAACAGATCCCAGCCCTTGGCGGCCGGATCGGCCGCAAAGCCCAGCACCTGCCCCTTGAGCCCGGACACGAGCGGCGAAAGCCCGCCCGCATAGGTCGCGGGCACCGAGATCACCACCTTGCTGACCGGCTGCAGAACGACGGTGCCGATTTCCGCCAGCGCCTCGCGCAGCGCCATCTTGCCCGCGGTGCGGAAAGCGTGATCGGAACTGTCGACCGCGTGATGCTTGCCGTCCGACAGGTTCACCGCCAGATCCACCACCGGATGCCCCTTCGGCCCGGCCGCCAAAGCCTCGCGCGCGCCCGCCTCGACCGAGGGGATGTAATTGCGCGGCACCGCGCCGCCCTTGACGGTTTCGGTGAAGCGGAAGCCCTCGCCGCGGGGCAGCGGGCTGACCTCGATCACCACATCGGCGAATTGCCCCGCGCCGCCCGATTGCTTGCGGTGGCGATATTGTTTCTGCGCCGTGCCGGTGATGGTTTCGCACAAAGCCGCGACCAGCGGTGCCGTGGCCAGTTTCAGCCCGAAATCGGCCTCGAGCTTTTCCAGCACCCGGCGCAGATGCAGCGGGCCCTGCGTGCCCAGCACGGTCTTGCCGGTCGCGGGATCGGTGCCAAGGCTCAGCCCCGGGTCGATTTCCAGCAATTTCGGCAGGGCCGCGGCCAGCCGGGTCTCGTCGCGCTCGTTTTCGGGTTCCAGGATCAGCCGGTGGTTCGCCGCATGCGGCGCCATCCAGTCGGGATTGGGCAGGATACCTTCGCCGGTGTAAAGCGGGCCGGTCAGGCTGAGGTGATCGGTCTTCACCGTCAGCCCGATCTCGCCGGCCTTCAGCGCCCCAAGCGGGGTCTTGCCATCGACATCGACGATCGAGCCCACGGCCGCGCCGCAGAGCTTCGCCCCGGGCGCGACCCCCTCGGACAGCGCGCGGATCAGCACCGTCTTGCCCAGATGCTTGACCGTATCGGCCAAGGCGCCCACCGCCAGCGCGCCGATGCGCGCGCGGGTTTCCGCCACGTCCGGCACTTCGTGACGCAGGCTTTTCATCAGCCGCATCATGCCGTTGCCATGCCCGGCCGAACCCAGCAGCGCGGGCAGAAGATCGTGATGTTGCAAGACCTTGGTCGAGACCTCATAGACCTCGTCGGTCATCGGGGCCTGATCCTCGATCAGCTCGGTCAAAAGCGCCTCGTCGAAATCGGCCAGATGTTCGAGCAGTTCCGCCCGCGCCTCGGCCTCGCGGTCGCGGATTTCGGCGGGCAGTTCCATCAGCGAGGAGCGCGCATGATCGTGATATTCCCAGGCGCGTTCGGAAATCAGATCGACCGCGCCGATCACCTGACCGTCCTTGCGGATCGGGATCTGCCGCAGCACGATTCCATGCGGGCAGAAATTCTGCAACGCCGCCACGATTTCACTGGTGCGATCCTGCGCGATGTCGATCTTGTTGATGAAGATGAAGGTCGGCAGGGCCGCGGCCTCGACCAGCCGCAGATAGGGCGCGCAGAGCACCGCCGCCTCGGTCTCGGCGGGAATGCACAAAACGACGGCATCCGAGGCTGCAAGCATCGGGCCAAGCTGCGGCAGATGGTCGGCCCCTCCGGGCGCGTCCAGAAGCGCCCAGTCTTCCCCCATGAAAGCGAAGCGCGTCACGGCGGTCTCGCCGAAAAGCACATGTTTGCGCGGTTTGGCCCCTTCGAGCGTGGCCAACGCCTCGGCAAGCGTGGTCTTGCCGGCCTGCGATGGGCCTACGATGGATACGACTTTCATTGGGCACCTCCTCGGGTCTGTTGCGCTGGTCATTTTCCGGGCGCATGTGATTCTCTTAAAGGTTTGAACGGGTCCCGGCCTTGACCCATGCCAAACAGCGGCTTATCCGAAGAAATTCCGCAAGATCCCGGGGAGACGACGATGAGCGAGTGGCGCACACGCACGAAACTGGTCCACGAGGGGATCCGGCGCAGCCAGTTCGGCGAAATGGCCGAGGCGCTGTTTCTGACACAGGGGTTCATCTACCCCTCGGCCGGGGCCGCCGAGGCGCGGTTCATCGAGGCCGGCGAGGATGAATTCATCTATGCCCGTTACGGCAACCCGACGACGCGGATGTTCGAAGACCGGATGGCCGCGATCGAGGGCACCGAGGATGCCTTTGCCTGCGCCTCGGGCATGGCGGCGATCAACGGCGCGCTGAGCTGCTGTCTGAAGACCGGCGATCATGTCGTCGCGGCGCGGCAGATGTTCGGGTCCTGCCTGCATGTGCTCAAGGTGCTGGCGGGCTTCGGCGTCGAGGTGACGCTGATCGACGGCGCCGATCTTGAAAACTGGCGCGCGGCGGTCAAGGCCACGACAAAGATCTGCTTCTTCGAAAGCGTGTCCAATCCGGGGCTTGAGGTGATCGACATCAAGGGCGTGGCGGAAATCGCCCATGCGGTCGGCGCCCTCGTCGTGGTCGACAACGCCTTTGCCTCGCCCATCTTTTCGCGCGCGGTCGATCTTGGCGCCGATGTCATCGTCTATTCGGCGACGAAGCACATCGACGGCGGCGGCCGGGTGCTGGGCGGGGTCGTCTGCGGCACGCGCGACTTCATCCGCGGCCCGCTGGAAACCTACGTCAAGCACACCGGCGGCGCGATGAGCCCGTTTCATGCCTGGCTGCTGCTCAATGGCCTGCAGACGCTGGATCTGCGGGTGCGGGCGCAGGCGGCTTCGGCCAAGGCGGTCGCCGAGGCGATCGACGGCCATCCGCATGTGAACCGGGTGATCTATCCGGGGCTGGCCAGCCACCCGCAACATGCGCTGGCGATGGCGCAGATGGGCGCGGGCGGCACGATGCTCGGGATCGATTTCGAGGGCGGCAAGGAGGTCGCCTTCCGCTTCCTGGACGCGCTCGATGTGGTGTCGATCTCGAACAACCTCGGCGATGCGAAATCGATCGCGACGCATCCGGCGACGACGACGCACAAGAACCTGACCGATGAGGACCGGGCCCTGATCGGCATCACCCCCGGTCTGGTGCGGATTTCCTTCGGCATCGAGGATACGGCCGATCTGGTCGAGGACATCCGCTCGGCGCTGGAAGTCGCTTTGGGCGAATGCGGCGAGGCGGGCTGAGCGCGGATCAGGCGCAAGGCCCTGAAATTGCTGGGATCTTGAAAGCAGAGGGACGCTATGCGCCCCTCCGCTTTCAACCCTGACGCGAATTGCATTGCAGTTTAGAAGATTTTCCCGGCGCTTTCGTCGTTTCTTGTGCAACTTCGGTTGGACTTTCCGCGTCTCACTCCCATATCGAATTTTGCGCGACAGGCGAAAGGGAGACGCCATGAATATCCACGGACGCATCGACACGCCCGACACGGCAGAAGCCAAGGCCGCGCTTGAGCTGCTGCGGGCCTTTGTGGCACAGGCGCATCCCGCCGAGGTGGCGGCGCTTGACCCGGCGATTGCCCGTCTTTTCACCCCGGTGCCCGGCCCCTATCCGGAGCTGGCCCGCGTCTATGACGCCGAATTCCGCCCCGATGACGCCTACAAGGCCGCGATGCCCGATCTGCAGAACGGGCCGTCCTCGCTGATCCGCGGCGCGAAGACCCGGATCGAGCATGTCGGCATCTCGAATTTCCGCCTGCCGATCCGCTACAAGCTGCGGGATGGTGGCGATGTGATGCTGGAAACCTCGGTCACCGGCACCGTCAGCCTTGAGGCGGAAAAGAAGGGCATCAACATGTCGCGCATCCTGCGCAGCTTCTATGCCCATTCGGAAAGCGAATTTTCCTTCGAGGTGATGGCGGCGGCGCTGGATGACTATATCGACCATCTGGAAAGCTTCGACGCGCGGCTGATGATGCGGTTTTCGCTGCCCTTGCAGGTCGACAGCCTGCGGTCCGGCCTGCGCGGCTGGCAATATTACGACATCGCGCTGGAGCTGGTCGAACAGGCGGGGGTGCGCACCAAGATCGTGCATCTCGATTACGTCTATTCCTCGACCTGCCCCTGCTCGCTCGAACTCAGCGAAGATGCCCGGATCCGCCGCGGGCGGCTGGCGACGCCGCATTCGCAACGCTCGGTGGCGCGGATCTCGGTGGTGATCGAGCCGGGCAAGACACTCTGGTTCGAAGACCTGATCGAGATTGCCCGGGCGAATGTGCCGACGGAAACCCAGGTGATGGTGAAGCGCGAGGACGAACAGGCCTTTGCCGAGTTGAACGCCGCCAATCCGATCTTTGTCGAAGATGCGGTGCGCTCTTTCGCGGCGGGGCTGATGGCCGAGCCGCGGGTGGCGGATTTCCGCGTCATCGCCAGCCATCAGGAAAGCCTGCACAGCCACGATGCGGTGGCCGTGCTGACGGAAGGCCCCACTTTCGCCAGCGCGAGCCTTGATCCGAAATTGTTCGCATCGCTTGTGCATGCCGGGTGACGCGGTGCGGAAGGCGCCCCTTCCGCCCGTGTGACCCGCGCCCCCCGGGGGATCGCGCATCGGCATCGGGTTTGCCGCGCGGGATCGCCCGGGGGGTTTGAGTTACAGAAAACACATGGTGCGACGCTCTTCCCATCGCATCGCGAAGTCTTCCGCAGCCTGCGCCGTTCCGAAGACGGGCCTCGGGATGATGATCAGCTCTGGCGGCGCTTCGATGAAGACATGGCCGGGCCCCAGACGCACCTGGCGGATCGCCTCAGGCGCAATCATGACAGATGGGCGCATACCAAGCGTCCAAACCAGACTTTCCCCAAGGTCTTCCAGCTGGGCCTCGACGGGTACCGGGATACGTCGCTTTGCCTGTATCCGAGCCCAAGCCGACAGCACGACAGCAGCAAGTCCATAATGCAAAAGAAAAAACGGCAGCAGCTCCAGCAGTATCATCCCCCAGGGAGCTTGCACGCCCAAGGGCAGCACCAGCACCCAGAACGCTGCAGAGATCAACCAAGCCGTCAAAAGAAACCGCTGAAACCCGTTCATCCGGTTCGGAAGATGCTCCCATGCGAGAGCATCGGCCCGGCTGAGAAGAAAGGAAAACTTCGCGCAGGAGTTCGTCAACACAACTCGGCCTCATCTAAAAAATTCACATTATCAACCCAAGGTTGCATCACTCTCAAGGAAAAATCAACCCGCCCCCATGCGAACAAAAGTCGAACGGATCTTGGCTTTGCCGGAACGCAAGCTATAGTGGCGTCCCATGAGCAGTATCCTTGATGATGACGATTTCGGCGGGCTGAGCCTGTCGCAACGCGCCATGATGGCGGCGCGGGGGCCGGTTGGCACGCCCTGGCTGGATGGCTTGAACGACGCGCAGCGGCGGGCAGTCGAGGCGCTCGACGGCCCCGTTCTGATGCTTGCGGGCGCGGGCACCGGCAAGACCAAGGCGCTGACCTCGCGCATCGCGCATCTGATCCATTCCGGCCGCGCCCGGCCGAACGAGGTTCTGGCCGTCACCTTCACCAACAAGGCGGCGCGGGAAATGAAAGACCGCATCGGCCGTCTGATGGGGCAGACGCTCGAAGGCATGCCGTGGCTGGGCACCTTCCACTCGGTCTGCGTCAAGCAGCTGCGCCGTCACGCGGAACTGGTCGGGCTGCGCTCGAACTTCACGATTCTGGATACCGACGACCAGATCCGGCTTTTGAAACAGCTGATCATCGCCGCGAACATGGACGAAAAACGCTGGCCAGCGCGGCAGCTGGCCGGGCTGATCGACAGCTGGAAGAACCGCGCCTGGACGCCCGAGCATGTCCGCGGCGAGGAGACGGCGCATTTCGACAACCGCGGCTCCGAGCTTTACGCCGCCTATCAGGACCGCCTGCGCACGCTGAACGCCGTCGATTTCGGCGATCTGCTGCTTCACATGGTGACGATCTTTCAGCGTCACCCCGACGTGCTTGCCGACTATCAGCGGCGCTTCAAATATATCCTTGTCGACGAATATCAGGACACCAACACCGCGCAATATCTGTGGCTGCGGCTCTTGGCGCAGGGGCATCGCAACATCTGCTGTGTGGGCGATGACGACCAGTCGATCTACGGCTGGCGCGGCGCCGAGGTGGGCAATATCCTGCGGTTCGAAAAGGATTTTCCCGGCGCGGTGGTGGTGCGGCTGGAACAGAACTACCGCTCGACCGAACATATTCTGGCGGCTGCCTCCGGCCTGATCGCCGCCAACCGCGACCGGCTGGGCAAGGAGCTGTGGACGGCGGAAAAGGGCGGCGAAAAGCTGCGACTGATCGGCCATTGGGACGGCGACGAGGAAGCGCGCTGGATCGGCGAAGAGGTCGAGAGCCTGTCGCGCGGCACCCGCGGCCTTGATCCCATCCCGTTGAACGGACAGGCGATTCTGGTCCGCGCCAGCCATCAGATGCGGGCTTTCGAAGACCGGTTCCTGACCATCGGCCTGCCCTATCGCGTCATCGGCGGACCGCGGTTTTATGAACGGCAGGAAATCCGCGATGCGATGGCCTATTTCCGCCTCGCCGTTTCCCCCGATGACGATCTGGCCTTCGAGCGGGTGGTGAACCTGCCCAAACGGGGTCTGGGCGACAAGGCACAGGCGATGATCCGGACCTGCGCCCGTCAGGCCGAAGCCGGTCTGGTCATGGGCGCGAAAGCCGCGCTGCAACAGGGCGCGATTGGCGGCAAGGCGGCAGGCGCGTTGCGCGCGTTCCTCGACGGCATCGGGCGCTGGCATGCGGCGGTGCTGGAAAACGCCGATCATGTGCGGCTGGCCGAAACCATTCTGGAGGACAGCGGTTATACCGACATGTGGCTGGCCGACAAGACGCCCGAGGCGCCGGGGCGGCTGGAAAACCTCAAGGAACTGGTCAAGGCGCTGGAAGGCTTCGAGAATCTGCAGGGCTTCCTCGAACACGTCGCGCTGATCATGGACAATGACAAGGACCAGTCCGAGGACAAGGTCTCGATCATGACCCTTCACGCTGCGAAGGGCCTTGAATTTCCCGCGGTTTTCCTGCCCGGCTGGGAAGATGGGCTGTTTCCGAGCCAGCGCGCGCTGGACGAGGGCGGCTTGCGCGCCTTGGAGGAAGAACGCCGGCTGGCTTACGTGGGCATCACCCGGGCCGAGGCGCTTTGCACGATTTCCTTCGCGGGCAACCGCCGGGTTTACGGGCAATGGCAGTCGCAGCTGCCCTCGCGCTTCATCGATGAATTGCCTGTCCGTCATGTCGAAATCCTGACCCCGCCCGGGCTTTACGGCGGCGGCTTCGGCGCGGCGACGCAGACCGGCTTTGGCAGTCTGGAGAGCCGCGCGACCAAGGCCGATGTCTACAATTCCCCGGGCTGGAAGCGGATGGAAAGCCGCGCCAGCACGCCGCCGCGCCTCAAAGCGCGCACGGTGACGACGGTGGACAGCCTCGCCTTCGGCATTGGCGACCGGGTGTTCCATGTCAAGTTCGGCTATGGCGAGGTGATCGACCTTGAAGGCGATACCGCCTTGATCGAATTCGAGAAAGCCGGGTCGAAACATGTCAAGGCCGGGTTCCTGAAACCCGCCGTGGGGCTCGACGACGTGCCGTTCTGACGCGGCCGTCTGATCTGACCGAGGCCATCGCCGAGGTCACGCGACACATCAGCCCCGGGACCGCCGGGGGCCCAAAGGTCCCCGGCCAGCGCCCGCCCCGCCCTCGGCGGGCGCTTCTCGCCCGCCGGGTCAGGCGCCGGCCTCTGTCGTGCCTGGGGAAACGGTCGTGCTGCAGCGGTTACGACACGGGCGGGGAAAGGCGCTGCCTTTCCTTCTCCGCCCGAAAAACCGTGGCAGGTTCAGACCTGCACCACCCGCACCGAGCCGCCCGCAGCAGTCAGCGCGATCTCGCCCTTGGCCAGCCGCAGCGCGTCATTGCCAAAGACATCGAGCCGCCAGCCGGTCAGCGCGCCGACATCGCGCTTGCCCGCGGCGATCCGGTCCAGATCCGAGGCGGTGGCGATCAGCTTCGCCGCCACCCCGGCCTCTTCGGATTTCGCCTTCAAAAGCACCCGCAGCAGATCGGCGAGCGCCGTGTTCACCTGCAGCTGCGCATCTTCATCGGGCACGCGCGGGAAATCCTCGGGCTTGGTTTCAAGCCCGGCCTTCACCGCCGCGATGATGCCCTCGGCAATGTCACCCCGCCGCGCCTCGCGCAGCAAAAGCCGCGACTTGCCCAGCTCCTCCAGCGACACCGGCTTCGTCGAGGCCAGCTCCAAAAGCGCATCATCCTTGAAGACGCGCGAGCGCGGGATGTTCTTGCCCTGCGCGTAAGCTTCGCGGAAGCGGGCCAGTTCGCGCACGACCGCCATGAACCGCCCCGAATTCGTCCGCGTCTTCACCCGTTCCCAGGCTTCCTCGGGGCGGGTGATATAGGTCTCGGGGTTCAGAAGGATCGCCTCTTCCTCCTCGACCCATTGCTCGCGGCCCGATTTCTTCAGCTCTTTCGAGAGGAATTCGTAGATCACTCGCAGATGGGTGACATCGGCCAGCGCATAGGCCTTTTGCGCATCGGTCAGCGGGCGACGCGACCAGTCGGTGAAGCGCGAGGTCTTGTCGAGCGATTGCTTGGCGATCTTCTTCACCAGCGTCTCGTAGCCGACCTGCTCGCCAAAGCCGCAGACCATCGCCGCGACCTGGGTGTCAAACAGCGGCAGCGGGAAGACCCCGGCCTCGGTGAAGAAAATCTCCAGATCCTGCCGGGCGGCGTGGAAGACCTTGACCGTGCCCGGGTGGCGAAAGAGGTCGTAAAGCGGTTCGAGCGACAGGCCTTCGACCAGCGGATCGAGCAGAACCGCCTCGCCGTCCTTGCCGGGAAGCGCCATCTGCACCAGACAGAGCTTCGACCAGTAGGTGCGTTCACGCAGGAACTCGGTATCGACCGTCACATAGGGGGCAGCCTTGGCGCGGGTGCAGAACTGCTCCAGTGCGTCGGTGGTGGTAATCGTCTGCATCGTGCCTTTCCCGGGGATCGCGGGGTCATCCCGCCCATGTCTTCGGTTTAGGCATTTGTCCGCACAAAGGAAAGCGTGTCGTTGCAGGAATGCACAAAAGGTTGTGAGCCGGGCGGCAGGCAACGCCGTCTTGACCGAGGCCATCGCCGAGGTCACGTGGCACATCAGCCCCGTGACCGCCGAGTGCATCAGGCACTCGGCCAGCGCCCGCCCCGCCCATGGCGGGCGCTTCTCGCCCGCCGGGACGGGCGCTGGCCTCTGTTGCGCTTGGGGAAACGGTCTTGCGGCGGCTGTTGCGATACGGGCGGGGAAAGGCCGTGCCTTTCCTGCTCCGCCCGAACAGGGCTTGGCTGCCTAGAGATCCAGACGGCTGCGGTTGCCGGTCACGAAGCGGCGCAGCACGGCGGGGTAAAGCTTGTGTTCCTGCGCCAGAACCCTGGCAGCCAGGGTTTCGGCGGTGTCCCCCGCCACGACCGGCACCCGCGCCTGACCGAGGATCGGGCCGTCATCCAGAACCGGTGTCACCTCATGCACGGTGCAGCCCGCCTCGGCATCGCCCGCCTCGATCGCGCGCTGATGCGTGTGCAGCCCCGGATATTTCGGCAAAAGCGACGGGTGGATGTTCAGCATCCGACCGGCAAAGCGCGTCACGAACTCGGGCGTCAGCACGCGCATGAAGCCCGCAAGGCACAGAACATCGGGCTCGGCCATCAGGATCGGTTTCAGCAGTTCCGCCTCAAACGCCGCGCGATCCTTACCGAAAGGGCGGTGATCGATCACCGCCGTCGCCACGCCCAGACGCGCGGCGCGGTCGATCCCCGCCGCCGTCGGGTCGTTCGAGGCGACCAGAACCGGCGTCGCATGGCCCAGGCCCTGCATGTCCTCGACCAGACGGATCATGTTCGACCCGCTGCCCGAAATCAGGATCGCGACGCGGGTGGTCACAACAGCTTGCCCGTATAGGCGACGCCCTGCCCCTCGGTCACGGTGCCGATCACGGTCACGGTTTCGCCCGCGGCTTCCAGAAGCGCCTTCAGCGCCGGGGCCTGCGCCGCATCGACAACGCAGATCATGCCGATGCCACAGTTGAAGGTCTTGAGCAGTTCCGGCTCGGCCATGTTCGCGGTCTCGGCCAGCCAGCGGAAGACCGGCGGCAGCGGCCAGGAGGACAGATCGATCGTCGCACCCAGCCCTTCCGGCAGCACGCGCGGCAGGTTTTCCGTCAGCCCGCCGCCGGTGATATGGGCGAGCGCATGCACGCCCCCCGCGCGGATCGCCGAAAGCGCCTGTTTCACGTAAAGCCGGGTCGGCGCGAGCAGCGCCTGCCCCAGCGTGCCCTCGGAAAACGGCGAGGCCGCATCCCAGCCAAGGCCCGACAGTTCCACCACTTTGCGCACGAAGCTGTAGCCGTTCGAATGCACGCCGTTCGAGCCAAGGCCCAACAGCACGTCGCCCGCCACGACCCCCGCGGGCAGATCCGAGCCGCGTTCCATCGCGCCGACGGCAAAGCCCGCCAGATCGAAATCGTCCTTCGCATACATGCCCGGCATTTCGGCGGTTTCGCCGCCAATCAGCGCGCAGCCCGATTGCGCGCAGCCCTCGGCGATGCCCTCGATGATGGTGGCGGCCTGCGCGACCTCAAGCTTGCCGGTCGCGAAATAATCCAGGAAGAACAAGGGCTCGGCGCCCTGACAGACCAGATCGTTCACGCACATCGCCACAAGGTCGATGCCGATCGTATCGACGACGCCGGTGTCGATGGCGATGCGCAGCTTGGTGCCGACGCCATCGGTCGCGGCGACAAGGATCGGGTCATTGTAGCCCGCGGCCTTGAGATCAAACAGCGCGCCGAAGCCACCCAGCCCCGAGACAGTGCCGGGGCGGCTGGTGCGTTTCGCCGCCGGTTTGATCCGTTCGACGAGCGCATTGCCCGCGTCGATATCCACGCCTGCATCGGCATAGGTCAGGCCATTCTTGCGCTCGGTCATCGCTGTCTCCGTCGGATTCGTCGTGCGAAGCCCTAGCGCAAAGGGGGCCGGTTGAAAAGCACCGCGTGGCGGGCGGGCTCAGCCCACCCGTGAGAGCGCCGCGCGGCGCCGCTCCAGCGCTTCGGGCGACCAGACCTCGGCGCTTTTGTAATATTCTTCGAACACCTGCGCGCCTGCGGGTAGCACCACCCAGGGCTGTTTCGTCGCGGTAAAGATATGCACATCGGGCGGACAGGCGGCGGGGCTGTCCAGCGTGCCGACGCGCACGAAGGCCAGCGCCCGCCCTGCCCCGGCATAATGGCTGAAAACGGCGACGCGGCAGCTGGGACAGCGCGCGATCTCCTGCCCCTTACCCGAGGCCGAGGGCGTCAGCACGTAATCGACCGCGCCCGTGACCTGCAGCCGGTCGGTCTCGATCATCGCGTTGAGCGCGAAGGCGGTGCCGGTCTCGCGCTGGCACCAGCTGCAATGACAGGCATGGGTGATCATCGGCGCCGCGGTCAGGTGGTAGCTCACCTGCCCGCAGGGGCAACGGCCGGTCAGGCTTTCGGTCATGCGTTCCTCCTCAATGCTGCGCCGTCTCCCACATGTGATAGCAGCGGGCAAACCGGGTTTCATGCGCCGCGCGCAGCGCCTCGGGCAGATCGAGCGCGCGGCGGGGCGAGACATTGACGACGGGCAGCGCCACCGGGCCGCCGAAGCGCTCGGCCAGAAAGGCCAGAATGCGGTCTTGCGCCTCGTAGCGGAACAGATGCCGCACCGGGCAGCTGCCGTCCTTCAGGCAAAGAAACCGCGATTGCGACCCTTCGGCCTCGGGGTTGCCGGGCGTCAGCATCCGCGCGATGAAATCGGCGAAACTGACCTCTGCGGTCGAGCGCGCCGTGCCCTTCAGCGCCGGGCGGCTGCGATAGCGATACTGCGAGCCGTGCCAGTCGAGCGGATGGCGGATCACCGCCATCATCTCGTAATCGGCCTTCAGAAGCGGCTGCAGCACCCGGGCATAGCTGGCCACGGTCAGGTGCTTCATCTGCGGCGGATCGCGCAGCACGATCGCGGCGCGGGCGTCCAGCGCCGCCTCGATCGCGGTGGTGCCGGTTTTCGGAACCGCGAAGAACACGAGGTTCTCGCGGGGAAACACCATCATCGCTGCGCTCTCGCCTGTTGCGGGTTCGGGACGAGTATGGCCGCCCGCGCGGCCCCCCGCAAGCGCCGCCTCAGTCGGGCAGCGCCTGCGCCAGCGCGGTGAAATGCTCGCCGCGCTTTTCGAAATTCGGATATTGGTCGAAACTGGCCGCGGCGGGGGCCAGAAGCACGGTATCGCCGGGCTCGGCCTCCTCCGCGGCGCGGGCCACGGCGCGTTCCATCGTCTCGCAGATCTCATGCGCGAGCGGGGCCAGTTCCAGCGCGAAATCGCGCCCCGAATGGCCGATGAAATAGGTCTTCTTCACAGTGCCCAAAAGCGGTTTCAGCGCCGCAACGCCGCCCTCCTTGCCCATGCCGCCGACGATCCAGCGGATGTTCTGGAACGCCTCCAGCGCCTTCGCCGCGCTGTCGACATTGGTGGCCTTGCTGTCGTTGACATAGCGCACGCCGCGCTTTTCCGCGATGGTCTGGCTGCGGTGCGGCAGCCCGCCGAAACTGTGAAAGGCCTCCTCGATCAGCTTCGGCGCCAGGCCAAGGCTGCGGCAGGCGGCATAGGCGGCGCAGGCGTTCTGGTGGTTATGCGCGCCGGGCAGCGCCTTGACGGCGCGCAGATCGATCGAGGCGACCTGCCGCCCCTTGCGCCACTCCGCCAAAAACCCCTTGCGCGCAAAGACCGACCAGCCGAAATCGCCCAGTTTCTGCGCGGCGGAAACCCGGATCACCCGGTCATCCTCGCGCCCCATCGCCATCTGATTGGCCAGATAGACGCCCTCAGGCTCGTCGATGCCGATCACCGCGCGGTCGGGCGCGCCTTCGGCGAACAGACGACGCTTGGCGGCGAAATAGCCGCCCATGCCGGAATGGCGGTCCATGTGGTCGGGCGAAAGATTGGTGAAAACCGCGATGTCGGGGGTCAGCGCGCGGGCCAGATCGGTCTGGTAGCTCGACAGTTCCAGCACCACCACCTCGCCATCGACGGGCGGATCAAGGTCAAGGACACCACGGCCGATGTTGCCCGCCATCTGGGTCGGGCGCCCTGCGTGTTTCAGGATGTGGTGGATCAGCGCCGTCGTCGTCGATTTGCCGTTCGAGCCGGTGATGCAGATGCTGCGCGGCGTGACGTCGAAATCGTCCCAGCCCGCCGTCGCCCAGGAGCGGAAGAACAGCCCGATGTCATTGTCGACCGGAACGCCTGCCGCCATCGCCGCGGCGATGACCGGATTGGGGCGCGGGTAAAGATGCGGAATGCCGGGCGAGGTGATCAGCGCCGCGATGCCCTCAAAGGCGCCCTGCCGGGTCAGATCGGTGCAGCTGTAGCCCGCGGCCTCGGCCTTGGCGCGGGCCTCGGGGCTGTCGTCCCACAGCACGGGCTGCGCGCCCCCTGCCTTCAGCGCCGCCGCCGTCGCCAGACCCGAGCGCCCGAGCCCCAGCACCGCGACGCGCGCGCCCTCATATCCCTGAACCGGTATCATCCGCGACCTCCGTAAGCTGCGGGGGTTTCACACCCCCGCACCCCCGTGGGATATTTGAGCCAAGATGAAAGGAAAAGCCCTTCTTCCCGTTTCACCTTGGCCGAAATATCCCGCGGGGGTGAATTGGGCCGCGCCAGCGGACCAAGAGGGGGGCGCGCAGCCCCCCTTTCGGGCGACGCCGCAGGCGGCGCAACCCGCTTTGTCAAAAGCGGAACCTGACGGACGGCGTGGGAGGAAAGGCGGCGGTCGGCCCGGTCTGCCCGCATTCCCGGGCCGCCGCACATCCTTGAGGGGCCGGGGCGCGCGTTCTGGGGCGCGGCGGCCAAAGCGCGGGCAGCGCGGCGAAACACCCGATCCGGCGCCCGCAGGACGTATCGGGTGCCGGGCGGCAAGGCCCGGCGGCCGCATCGGGGGCGCTTGCGCCCCCGCCGATGTCAGGGTCTCAGCGCTTCTTCAGCGCATAGCCCGCGATCGAGACGAAGCAGAGCACGACGGCGCCCGCGAAGGCCACCGGCGCAAGGCCCGGCTGCGTCATCGCGAAGATCAGCGCCACGACGTTCAGAAGCGCGAGGAACACCCAGACCGAGGTCCGGGCGCGCTCGGCGGTCATCGGCCGGGTATCGGCGCCGACGATCACGTCGAGGAACTTGCACAGCGCCAGCGTGCCGACGGTCAGCGCGAAAACCGGGCCCCAGCCCAGCGTCAGATTGCTCATGCCGGTCAGGTTGGCAAAGAACACGAGGCACGGCAGCAGCAGCGCCGTGACTTTCAGCGGGTCCGTGAAGTTCTTGATCATGCGGGTCTTCCTTCCTTTTCAAGGGTCAGCGGATCTTCAGCGTGGCAAGGCCTATCAGCGCAAGGATCAGCGAAACGATCCAGAAACGGATCACGATCTGCGGTTCGGCCCAGCCCTTCTTCTCGAAGTGGTGGTGGATGGGTGCCATCAGGAACACCCGTTTGCCGGTGGCCTTGAAGTAAGCCACCTGAATGATGACCGAGAGCGCCTCGACGACAAAAAGCCCGCCGACGACGCCGAGGACAAGCTCGTGCTTCGTGCAAACGGCAATCGCGCCCAGCGCACCGCCCAGGGCAAGGCTGCCGGTGTCGCCCATGAACACCGCCGCGGGCGGCGCGTTGTACCACAGGAAGCCGAGCCCGCCGCCGATCAGCGCGGCGGTGAAGACGAACAGCTCGCCGGTGCCGGGCACGAAATTGACGCCCAGATATTGCGTGAAGTCGGCCCGACCCACGACATAGGCGATGCCGCCCAGCGTTCCGGCCGCGATCATCACCGGCATGATCGCCAGACCATCCAGCCCGTCGGTCAGGTTCACCGCATTGGCGGCGCCGACGATCACGAACATCGCGAAGGGCACGAAGAAGATGCCAAGGTTGATCAGCACGTCCTTGAACACCGGCAGCGCCAGCATGTTGGTCAGTTCCGGCGGATGCATCAGCGCGGCAAAGACCGCCGCCAGCGCGGCCAGTGCGAGGCCCAGCGCCATGCGGGTGCGCCCCGAGACGCCCTTGACGTTCTGCTTCGTCACCTTGGCGTAATCATCGGCAAAGCCGATCGCGGCATAGCCATAGGTGACGCCCAGCACGATCCAGACATAGCCATTGTCGAGCCGCGCCCAAAGCAGCGTCGCGAAAAGCAGCGCCGAGAGGATCAGCAAGCCCCCCATCGTCGGCGTGCCCGCCTTGGCGAAATGAGTGGCAGGGCCGTCGTTGCGGATCGGCTGGCCCTTGCCCTGCTTGCGGCGCAGCATGTCGATCAAGGGCCGCCCGAACAGGAAGCCGAAGATCAGCGCGGTGAAGAAGGCCCCACCGGCGCGGAAGGTGATGTAGCGGAAGAGGTTGAAGAAATCGCCCCCGTCCGAAAGGTTCGCAAGCCAGTAAAGCATTATTCTTTTCCCTTGAAGGCCTCTGCCGCGCCGGGCTGACCGAGTTTTCTGAGCGCGTCAACCACGAGCGAAACCTTCGAGCCTTTCGATCCTTTTACCAGCACCACATCCCCTGCATCGACCAGATGCGGCGCGCGGGCGGCCAGATCCCTGGCGGTCTCGACCCATTCGCCCCGCTTCTCCCGCGGCAGCGCTTCGTGAAGCGCCCGCATCCGCGGTCCGGCCAGATGCACGATGTCTATCGATACCATTGCGGGCAGTTCGGCAATCGCGGCATGAAGCCGCGCCTCCCCCGCGCCAAGCTCCAGCATGTCGCCCAGAATGGCCACCCGACGGCCGCGTTTGACCCGCCCCACCCCGTCGCGCGGAACCTGTCCGGCGAGCACCTCGAGACCCGCTTCCATCGAGGCGGGATTGGCGTTGAAGGCATCGTCGAAGAGATCGAAGCTTTGCGCTTCGTCAATCAGATCAAGCCAGATCCGCTCGCGCGTGCCGCGCCCGGCGGGGGGCGCCCAAAGCGCGATGTCCAGCGCCGCCACGGCCGGATCGGCGCCCACCGCGCGCGCCAGGGCAAGAACCCCCAAGGCATTGTTCGCAAAGTGTTTTCCGGGCGTCATCACCTTGAAAAGCATGGGCTTTCCGGCCTGTTCGGCCTGCACGATCGTGGCGTCGCCCGCGATCTTGGCACTGACCAGACGGTAGTCCGATCCGGGCGCCGGACCAAAGGTCACCACCTGCCCGGCGCGCGCCTTTGCCGCAGCCAAAAGGATCTCCGTCGCGGCAAGGCCGGTGGGCACGACGGCGGTGCCGCCGGGCTCCAGCCCGTCGAAGATCGCGGCCTTCTCATGGGCGATGTCGTCGAGGGTTTCGAAGGCCTCCAGATGCGCCGCGGCGACCGTGGTGATCATCGCGGCATGGGGTCGCGCCATCTTGACCAGCGGCGAAATCTCCCCCGGGTGGTTCATGCCGATCTCGATCACCGCGAAATCGGCCTCGGCGGGCATCCGGGCCAGCGTGATCGGCACGCCCCAGTGATTGTTGAAGCTGGCCTCGGCGGCATGAACGCGGCCCTGCGCCGAGAGCACCGCGCGCAGCATCTCCTTGGTCGAGGTCTTGCCGACAGAGCCTGTCACCGCGATCACCTGCGCACGCGTGCGCGCCCGCCCGGCGCGGCCCAGATCTTCGAGCGCCGTCAGCACATCGGACACGAGCAGCAGCGGGTCTTCCTCGGAGCAGCCCTCGGGGATGCGGCTGACCAGCGCGCAGGCGGCGCCCTTTTTCAGCGCGTCCGCCACGAAATCATGGCCGTCGCGCGCGTCTTTCAGCGCCACGAACATTTCGCCCGGGCGGATCGAGCGGGTGTCGATCGAGAGCCCCGTCGCCATGAACGGCCGTGTGGCGCGCCCGCCGGTGGCGACGGCCGCATCGATCGAGGTCCACAAAACAGCCATGTCAGATCGTCCCATCCAAGGCAGCCACGGCGATCGAGGCCTGTTCGGCATCGTCAAAGGGGAAGACATCGGTGCCGATGACCTGGCCGCGTTCGTGCCCCTTGCCCATGATCAACAGCGCATCGCCCGGGCCCAGCGCATCGACACCGCGCAAGATCGCCTCGGCGCGGTCGCCCACTTCGGCAGCCTCCGGCCCCGCCCCCGCCATCACCGCGGCGCGGATCAAGGCCGGGTCTTCGGTGCGGGGGTTGTCGTCGGTGACGATGACCGCATCGGCATGGGCCGCGGCGGCCGCGCCCATCAGCGGCCGTTTGCTGCGGTCCCGGTCGCCCCCCGCGCCGACGATGGCAATGATGCGGCCCAGCACATGCGGGCGCAGCGCCCGGAGCGCGGTTTCGACCGCATCGGGCGTATGGGCGAAATCGACGAAGACGGTGGCGCCGTTCGTGCGCGTCGCGGCCAGCTGCATCCGGCCGCGCACCGTCGCAAGTTGCCCCAGTGCGTCAAAGACCGCTTTCGGCTCGGCGCCGCAGGCGATCACCAGCCCCGCCGCGGTCAGCACGTTCATCGCCTGAAAGCCGCCAATCAGCGGCAGGCGCACCATCTGCGGCCCGCCCTGCCAGAGAAACCGCACATCCTGCCCGCCCGCGTCGAAACGCTGCCCCTGCAGCTGGATCTCGCAGACAGTGCCATGCCCGACCCGGATCAGCTTTTGCCCGCGCGCCTGCGCCAGCGCCGCGAGCCCCGGCCCCTTCGGATCGTCGGTGTTGATCACCGCGGTCGCCTCCTCGGGCAGGACGCGGGTAAAGAGACCGGCCTTGGCGTCGAAATACTCGTCAAAGCTGGCGTGGTAATCGAGGTGATCCTGGGTGAAATTGGTGAAGGCGGCGGCTTTCAGCATCACGCCATCCAGACGCCGCTGCGCCAGCCCGTGCGAGCTTGCCTCCATCGCCGCATGGGTGACGCCCGCCGCCGCCATCTCGGCCAGAAGCCGGTGCAGGGTGATCGGCTCGGGCGTGGTGTGGCTGGAGGGCGCGGCAAAGGCGCCCTCGACCCCGGTGGTGCCGATGTTGGCGGCGTCAAGGCCAAGCGCCTGCCAGATCATCCGGGTGAAGGTCGCAACCGAGGTCTTGCCGTTCGTGCCGGTCACCGCCACCATCGTCGCGGGCTGCGCGCCGAAGAACAGCGCCGCGGCACAGGAAAGCGCCAGCCGCGCATCCTCGACGACAAGCAGCGGCACGGCGCTGCCCGCCAGCGCCTGCCGCGCGATGTCTTCGCCCGCGCGGTCGGTCAGCACCGCGCCCGCGCCGCGCTCCAGCGCTGCCGTCACGAAGGTTGCGCCATGCAGCTTGGTGCCGGGCAGCGCCGCGAACAGATGCCCGGGCTTGACGAGGCGGCTGTCCACCGCAAGGCCCGTCACCGCAACGTCGCTTCCCGGGCGGGCGGTCAGCCCCAATGCACTCAAAGGCTTCGCCGTGAGGGCCATATCTTGTGTCCTTGTTCAGTTCCTGCGCCATTTAGAGGCGAAGCCGGGCGGGCGTCAACGCAAGCCTTGGAAACAAGGGCCGGGCAGCCCAGCGGGTCAGCCCCGGGCGGGCAGCGGCGGGCGCGGGAAGAGCCGGTCGAAGCCCCAGGTGAAGAAGAAGGTGTAGATCAGGAAGCACAGCAGCAGCACCGCCTCCATCGCGACGGCCTCTGTGAAGGTGACGCCGTAAAAGCCCATGTAGAGCGGCACGGTGAACAGGAAGAGCCCGCCCTCGAAGCCCAGCGCATGCAGCGCGCGCAGCCAAAGGGTGCGGCGCAGCCGGAAGCGGTGTTCGGCCGCCTCGAAGCCGGTGTTGAAGACGAGGTTCCAGATCAGCGCGATCACCGTCACGAGGACGGAGACACCAAGCGACTCGGCCGCCGGGCCCTCGCTGAGCCGGGTCAGCAAAGCCGTCGAGAGCGCGATGGCCCCCGCTTCGAAGGCGAGAACATAGATCAGCCGCCGCAGCGGCGCAGAAAAGGTGAACATGGCAAAGTGTCGCCCGTGGCGTCCCGATTTTCGATCGGACCGTCCCGACAGTTGCATTCGCCCCTTGGCGCCACGGTTTCCGCGCCCGGCCCGCCCAGTATGGCGCCGCGGGCGGCGGGGTCAAGGGGCAAGCGGCTTGAGCGGGCGGGCTCAGCGGGCGGGGCGGCAGGCCAGCGTGCCCGGCTCGCCCGGGGCGAGAAAGGGGCCGCCGGGCGCGGCCGGACGCGGTCGCTCGGGCAGATCGCGCAGCTTGCCCAGCCGGGCGCGGGGCACGGCAAAGACCAGATCTTGCGTCAGAAGCGCGCCATCGGGCCCGAAGCCGAGGTGCAGCCGCGACAGCGGCAGGCCGAGAAAGCTGCCCTGCAGCTGCAGCTCGATCCGGAGCGTGGCGCCGCGTTTTTCGGCGCGGATCTGTTCGGGGGCAAGCCAGCCGCCCGCGGGCCAGGGCAGCGGCAGGTCGTCCATGGCAAGCGGCCCCTCGGGCGCGGTGGCGGCCTGCGGGAAGCGGTCGCGCAGGCTGGCAAGGAGGGCGCGGGCGGGGGCCGCGGGGGCGCAAAGCTCCATTCCCGCCAGAACCGCATCCAGCGCGGGCAAGGCCGGGTCCGGCCCCGGATCGACGCGGAAGATCCTGCCCGCCTCGGTGGTGATGACCAGCCAGCCCTCGACATCCTCGGCGATGAAGGTGACGGGGCTGCCGAGGAAATCGGAGGCGCAGCCGGGCCCGGTGCCGCGCAGAAGATCGGCGCCGCCGCGACCGGGGATCTGCAGCGAGATCAGCTCGCCGGTGCAGCCGGGGTCCGGGGGGATCGGGGCGCGGCGGATGGCGCAGATGCCGCGGTAATAGACGCCGCCGTCGCGCGTCAGCTCGCAGGCGCCCGCATAGGGAAGATCGGAGCCGAGCCCCGGCGCCGCCGCGGCCCAAAGCAGGCCGAGCGCAGAGCCGAAGGCGACAAGGAAGCGGGGCAGAGCTGTCATGCGGTGGCCTTTGCGGAAGCCGCGGTCTGGCGCAGCATGAGGCCAAGCGCTGAAGGAAAGCCTAATCCGCACCGGCGCCCGGGGGATTTTTCGCGCCGTTTCAGAGGTTTTCCGGGGCTTTTCCGGGGCCGGGGCAGCGCGCGCCGGACCTACCCTTTCCTAAGCCCGCCGCGCCTAGAGTTCCGGCTGCGGGACTTCGGCCCTGTCGGCGCCTTTGCGTGCCGGGGGCGCGGTCGCGCCAAGCGCTTCGGACCGCGCCGCCGTGCCGGTCGCATTCAGGAAAGGAACACCCGATGCCCGATCATTTCAGCGCCAGTGCCCCCGGCATCACCGGCCCGGCCCTGTCCGCCTTTGCCGTCACGCCCTCGGACAGCACCGATCTGCCGGTGCCGGTACGCGCGGTGACCATCGGCACTGCCGGGGGGGTGGTGAAATACACCCATGCCCGCACCGGCGCCCTTTGCACCACCGGACCGCTGCCGGTCGGGCAACATTCGATCTGGGCGCGGCGGATCTGGGCCACCGGCACCACCGCCACCGGCCTGACCGGCTGGGAGTGAGGCGGTTCCGGCCGTGGCGGGCAAACCCGTCGCGGCCAGTCCGGTGTGGCCAGTCCGGCAAGGTCAGTAGAAACCGACCTCGCGGACCTCGATCTCCGCGTCATGCGCGCGGCCATAGGCGACAACCCCGACCGAGCGCAGGCTTTTCACCGCGGGCGTGCCCGGCATCAGCCGCCCCGAGGCGCGAAAGGCGGTGAAGGGCAGCCGGATCTCGGCCCAGTCTGGGGTGACCTCAAAGGGCGCCTGATAGTATTGCCAGGGCATCAGCGTCGCGCCATTGCGCAGATGCGCGAAGTAACGCTGGCCATTGCCGCGCACGATCAGCCGCAGCCCGGTCGTGCCCGCGGGCGGCGGCGCGGCCAGATCGAGCCGCATCTGGATGAAGCCGCCGTTGTTTTCGGTGCTGACATGGCCGGTCATCCGGGCATGTGGCGGCCCCTCGCCCGAAACCATCTCCAGCCGCCCGGTCGAGACGCCGCCCATCACGGCATCGGTGAAGAAACGCCAGCGGGTTTCGGGCTGCATGGTGAAATCCTCGATCACGGTGCCGGGCACGGTGCCGGGCACGGTGTCGGCGGCCAGCGCGGGCAGCACCGCGGCAAGCCCGAGCGCCAGCGACAGGACAAGGGATGAAAGCCTGCGCATCGACCCCTCCCAAGGTTGCGATGCAGGCAGGGGACCATGAAATCCGGCGTTTGGCCAGCGGTTTCATGGCCCCCCGGGTCAGAACCGCGCCAGCCGATAGGGCGCGGGATCGACGATCGGCGCGTGATCCGTCGCCAGATCGGCCGCCAGCTGCCCCGCCGCCGGGCCGGTGCCGAAACCGTGGCCCGAAAAGCCGGTGGCCAGGATCAGCCCGGGCAGCGCGGCCACGGTGTCGATCACCGGATCGCTGTCGGGGGTGACGTCGATCATCCCGGCCCAGGCGGCGGCGACGCGGGCCTGATCGAAGACGGGCCAGGCCTTGCGCAGCGCCGCCATCGCCTCGGCATTCAGGGCCGGGTTGACGTCGGGGTCGATGATCCGGCAGCGCTCGAAGGGTGTGATCTGATCGTCTTTCCAGCGCCTTGCCGACAGAAGTTCATGCAGGAAGTGACGACCCAATCCCACCTGCGTCGCGCCTTTCTGCGCCCGCAGAACCGGCAGGTAACGCAGGCCCAGCCGCAGGTGATCGGGCGTCAGGGGCGCATCGAGCCGGCCGCGCTGGGTGATGGTGAAGCCGCCATCCTGACGCTTGCGGAAGGAAAAATCCGGCCCGCCCACGGCGGTGTCACAGGGGCCTTCCATCGGCGCGGTGCGCAGGACCGAGCAGATCAAGGGCAGCGTCGGCAGGAAAATGCCCTGATTGCCCAGAAACCGGCGCGACCAGAGCCCGGCGGCCAGGATCACCTTTTCGCAGCCGATCTCGCCGCGTTCGGTGATGACGCCAGAGACCTTGCCCGCCGCCGTCGACAGGCTGCGCACGGCACAGTTTTCGACGATCTGGCCGCCCTTCGCCAGCACCGCCCGGGCCAGTGCGGCGCAGGCGAGCGAGGGCTCCGCCCGCCCGTCCGAAGGCGTGTGCACGCCCCCCAGCCAGTCGCCCTGCCCGCCGGGCACAAGCCGGTCGATGTCCTTGGGCGAGAGCAGGCTGGCGCCCAGATCAAGGGCCGAAACCGCCTTCAGCCAGTCCTCGTAGATCCCCATCTGCTTTTGCGACCGCGTGACGAACAGGATCCCCGCCGCGCGATAGCCGCAATCGGCGCCGATCCGGGCCGGCATCTCGGCCCAAAGCCGGTCGGCGGCCTGTGCGAGCGGCACATCGGTGGGCGCGCGCGAGGTCTTGCGCACCCAGCCCAGATTGCGGCCCGACTGTTCGGCGCCGATGCGGCCCTTTTCCAGTACCGTCACCGGGATGCCGCGCTCGATCAGCGTCAGCGCGGCGGACAAGCCCACGATGCCCGCACCGATCACGACGACGGTGGTTTGCGCCGGAATGTCGGCGGTGGAGGGCGGCAGAATGGCAAGCGGTTCCATGGCTTACACCCCCAGCCGGATCACTTCGGCGCCCTGCGCCGCGCCGCGCCAGGCGGTCACTTCGATCTCCACCTTGTAGACAGTCGAGCCGAGCGGCGGGCAGGTGACGGTCAGCGCCGGATCGACGCCGCGGAAGACCTCGGCGAAGATCTCCATCACCGCGGGCGTGTCGGCGGGGTCCTGAATGAAGACGCGGGCGGCGATCACGTCGCCCAGACCCGAGCCCACGGCCGCAAGCGCGCGGGAGATGTTGGCGAAGACCTGATGGGTCTGCGCGGCCACATCCTCGGGGATCAGCTTCGTCTCGGGGTTGCGCCCGGCGGTGTTCGAGACATGGATCCAGTCGCCCACGGCGACCAGACGGGAATAGCTGCTTTTCTCCTCCAGCACCGCGCCGGATTTCAGTTTCACGATCTTTGTCATGGATTTTCCTGAAGGTTCGGGGGGCCTGCGCCCCCTGTGGGTCAGCGCAAGGATTCGGGGGGCCTTGGCCCCCCGAAAGGTCAGCGCAGGACGGGTTCGTCCCAAAGGTTCAGCTTGACGCCGATGCCGCGCTCCAGCGCGTTGCGATACAGCACCGTGCCCCAAGCGACATCTTCGACCGGCATGCCGCCCACCGACATGATGATGATTTCCTGATCGTTCTTGCGCCCCGGCGCATCCCCCGCGACGATAGCGCCAAGGTCTTCCAGATCGTCATGGGTCAGTTTCCCCTCGGCGATCATGTCCATGAACTTGACGCCGATGACGGGGATGGTGTTGTGCGCGGGCTTTGGCACCTCCTCATACCAGGCCTCGTAAAGCCCGGTGTTATCAAGGACTTTTCGCACGTCGGGGGCCTGCATCCCGTCGTCGATGTTGCACACCGCGGGCATCGCCATGAAGGCGCCGGGTTTCACCCACTCGCGCTTGACGATCGGATAGGTCGAGGGATCGCCCGTCTCGCCCGAGTTGCAATAGCTGAACAGATCCGAGCCGCGCACGACCTCTTCGATGCTGTCAACGACCGTGACCGAGGTGATCTGCGGATAGGTCTCGCCCACCCAGGCAAGGAAGGTCTGCAGGCTCTTCTCGCCGCGGCCTTTCACCTTCAGCGTGTCGATGCCCGGACAGGCGACCATGAAGGCGGAAAGCGTGGTTTTCGCCATCACGCCGGGTCCAAGGATGCCGACGACCTTTGAATCGGGCCGCGCCAGATGGCGCGCGCCGACGCCGGGCACCGCCCCGGTGCGATAGGCCGACAAGAGGTTGGCCGACATATGCGCGAGCGGCGCCCCGGTCTCGGTGTCGTTCAGCGTGAACATCAGGATCGAGCGCGGCAGGCCCTTGTCCCGGTTCGCGATATTCGAGCCATACCATTTCATCCCGGTGGTGCAGAACCGGCCGCCCAGATAGGCGGGCATCGCCATGAAACGGCGGTCGGCGGTGGGTTTCGGCATCGTCGGGAACGGGCTTTCCGCCGGGAAGACCACCATCGCGCCGTGGCTGTCATTGTTCGGCCCGGCCATGCGGTAATCGCCCACATGCAGCAGGCCGAACATCTCCTCCATGCAATCGACGCAAGCGGCCATGTCGGTGACGCCCGCCTTGATCATGTCGGGTTCGGAAAGGTACAGAAAGTCGATACGCGTTTCGGCGTTCATGGAATTTCTCACTGGTTTGGGAAGGGATGCCCTGCCGCGTGGCAGGGCGGGAAAGGCTCAGTCGAAGGCGCGGCCAAGGCGGGCGTAAAGCTCGGGCTGGACGCGCTTGATGCGCAGGGCAAGAAGCGAGCCCGAGGCGGCGACGCAGACGACGATCACCGGGAAGGCCTGCACGATCGGGCTTTCGGACCCGGTCAGCATCGAGAGGTTCGACCAGACCAGACCAAAGGCGGTCATCAGGCCAAGCGTCGCCAGCACCGGCGCGACAAGGGTGACAAGGGGGGAGCGGCCAAAGCTGTCGCGGCGGAAAAAGGCGATGACGGCGACCGAGACCATGATCTGCACCGCGACGATGGAGAGCACGGCCAGCGCCGACATCCAGGAAAAGACGACGCCATAAGGGTCGGCGCCGATCAGCGCGAAGAGGCCCAGGATCGTCGCCACCAGCGCCGCCTGCACCAGCCCCGCCACATGCGGCGAGCCGTGATCGTCATGCACTTTCGTCACATGCGACGAGAGCAGCCCCTCATGCCCCAGCGCGTAGAAATAGCGGTTGAGCGTGTTGTGAAACGAGAGCAGGCAGGCAAAAAGGCTGGTGATGAGGAGGATATTGGCCAGTTTCACCACCCAGCCGCCCAGAAGCGCCTGCATCGGGGCGAAATAGAACCCTTCGAGCGAGGCGGCGGCTGCGGCCTGCGCCTTGTCGGGGCCGTAATATTGCACGATCGCCCAGGTGGAAAAGGCATAGAAGGCGGTGATCAGGATCACGGCGATATAGGTCGCCCGCGGGATGGTGCGGTCGGGGTTCGAGGCTTCCTCTCCGAAGATCGCGGTGGCCTCGAAGCCGACGTAAGATCCCAGCACGAAGACCATGGTGACGCCAAGGCCGGGGCCGAAGACCTCGGAGAGCCGGAAGCCCGAGACCGAGATCCCCGCCTCGCCGCCGCCATGGGCGAGGATCGCGAGATCAAGGACAAGAAGGATCACCAGCTCCGCGATCATGCACAGGCCAAGGATCACCCCCGAAACGGCGATGTGACGCCGCCCGAGAGCGACGACGATGGCCAGCCCGGCAAAGGCCCAGACCCACCAGGGCAGATCGAGGCCGAGCGAGGCGGCAAAGCCCGAGACGAAGACGGCGAACAGCGCAAAGACCGAGATCTGGATGGCGAAATAGGCCAGAAGCGCCGTCAGCGCGCCGCCGATGCCCGCCGGGCTGCCCAGACCGCGGGTGATATAGGCGTAAAACGCCCCGGCGCCGCTGATGTGGCGGGTCATCGCGGTGAAGCCGACGGAGAAGAGCAGGTAAAGGATCCCCGCCAGAATGAAGGCGCCCGGCACCCCCGCGCCATTGCCGAAAGCAAAGGCGGGCGGGGTCGCGCCGACGACCGCGGTCATCGGCGCGGCGGCCGCGACGACAAAGAAGATGATATGCGCAAGCCCGATCGAATTGGCCTGCAGGCGGTTTGCGCCCGGTTGATTTTCCATTTTACCGATCCCTGTTTCGGTTTCTTTGGAACCGGTCTGCAGGCGGCAGGACAAGAGCGGCCATTGCAAAACGCGCCAAAAATCCGATAGTTTGCGCCAATGCACCCCCAAGGCGGGGAAATGAGGAAAAATGTCCACGATCAGCACCCCGCTGCCCGGAATGCTGTCTGTCAGGGCCCTGATTTTTGGGCCAATTCTGGAATACTTTGCCGATGATCCGGGCAAGTTGAAAACTCTGCTTTCCCGCGAGCAGCTCTCGCCCGAGGTGCTGGCCGACCCTTACGAAGCGATTCCCTTGCAAAGTTATCTCTCGATTTTCGAGACTGCGGCGGAATTGGCGGGGGATCCGCTCTTTGGCGCACGCTTGGGCTTCGGGATGCGACCGGGCAATCTGGCGCCGATCGGGCTGCGCGCGGTGCAGGCGGGCACGATCCGCAGCGCGCTTTCGGCTTTCGCGCGCTGGTCGGGGGCGCTGCAAAGCGCCACGCAATCGAACCTGACCACCGAGGACGATCAGCTGGTCTTCACCTACCGGCTGACGGCGCCGGTGCTGATCGCCTCGCGTCAGGATACGGAATTCAGTCTGGCGGCGGTCTCGCGGCTGATCCGCGGCGCCTTTGATCCGCGCTGGCGGCCGCTGGAGATCCGCTTCACCCATCCGCCGATCGCCGAGAAGCCGCGGCTCGAGGCGCTCTTCCGCGCCCCGGTGCGGCATTCGCAGCCCGTCAATGCCATCGTCCTTTCCGCCGCCGAGGCCGACCGGGTGCACCGCGCCGAAGACCCCGACATGATCGCGCTGATCGAGCGGCATCTGCAGGATCTGACCGCCGATGCGGGCCGCGCCGAAAACCTTGTCACCCAGGTCGAGGCGCTGATCGACCTGTATCTGGGGGTGCGGCCGATCGATCTGCCAACCATTGCGGCGGCGCTGCGGATGGCGCCGCGCAGCCTGCAACGCCGCTTGGCCGCCGAGGGGCAGAGCCTGAGCGGGCTTCTGCGCCGGCAGCGGCAACGCCGGGCCGAAGTGCTCTTGCGCGAACGCGGCCTTTCGGTCGAGGCGGTGGCGCAGGCGCTTGGCTACGCCGATGGCACGGTGTTCTGGCGGGCCTGGCGCAGCTGGACCGGTGAGGCGCCCAGCCGCCCCGCCCCGAAATGACGCCGGGCCGGTTTTCGGTGGCCCTTGCCCCCGCCGCGGGCTAGTTTGGCGCAAATCGCAGGAGACCGCCCGTGTCGCACAAAATCTTCATCCTGAACGGCCCGAACCTGAACCTTCTGGGCAAGCGCCAGCCGGAAATCTACGGTGCCGAGACGCTGGCCGATGTCGAGGCCCGGTGCCGGGCGCTGGCCGAAAGCCTTGGTGTCACGGTGGAGTTCTTTCAGTCGAACCATGAAGGCGTGATCATCGACACGATCCACCGCGCCCGCGACGAGGCCGCCGCGATCGTGATCAACCCGGGCGCCTTCACCCATACCTCGGTCGCGATCCTTGACGCGCTGAACGCCTATGACGGGCTGGTGTTCGAATGCCACATCTCGAACGTGCACAAGCGCGAGCCCTTCCGCCATCACAGCTATGTCTCGGGCCGGGCCGATGGCGTGATGGCGGGCTTTGGCACCGAGGGCTACGAGCTCTGCCTGCGCCGGGCCTGTTCGCTGCTGTCAAAGGCTTAGGCGGGGCGCAGCCGGGCGCAGGCGGCGCTGATCCGCGCCAAGGCTTCGCGCAGCTCGGCCTCGGAGGTCGCGTAGGAGATGCGGAAATAGGGCGAGAGGCCAAAGGCCGCGCCGGGCACCATCGCCACCTCGGCGGTTTCCAGCAACCAGGCGCAGAGATCGCGGTCGGTGGTGATCGTGCCGCCCTCGGGCGTGGTCGCGCCGATCAGGCCGGAACAATCGGCAAAGGTGTAGAACGCCCCTTCCGGCACCCGGCAGGTGATCCCCGGGATCGCGTTCAACCCCGCCACCACCAGATCGCGGCGGCGCTGGAAATCGGCGGCGCGAAGGGCCAGCAGATCCTGCGGCCCGCTCAGCGCCGCCAGCGCCGCGGCCTGCGAAATCGAGGAGGGGCAAGAGGTTGACTGGCTCTGCACCACCGCCATCGCCTTGATCAGCGCCTCGGGCCCACCGGCATAGCCGATCCGCCAGCCGGTCATCGCATAGGCTTTCGAAACGCCATTCACCGTCAGGATCCGCCCCTTCAGCCGCGGCTCCAGCGCGGCGGGGGTGGTGAAACGAAAGCCCTCGTAACAGATGTGCTCATACATGTCGTCGACCAGCAGCCAGACCTGCGGATGGGCCAAAAGCACCTCCAGCAGCGGGCGGTAATCGGCCTCCGCATAGGCCGCCCCGGTCGGGTTCGAGGGCGAATTGAGCATCAGCCAGCGCGTCTTCGGCGTGATCGCGGCGGCAAGCGCCTCGGCCCGCAGCTTGAAACCCTGCGCGCCGTCGCAGGGCACGGCCACCGGCACACCGCCCGCGATGCGGACGATGTCGAAGTAAGACGTCCAGCACGGGGTCGGGATGATCACCTCGTCGCCCGGATCAAGCGTCGCCATCATCGCATTGTAAAGCACCTGCTTGGCGCCCGTGGCCACGGTGATTTCCGCAACTTTGTAGTCCAGGCCATTCTCGCGCCTGAACTTTTCCACGATCGCCGCCTTCAGCGCCGGGGTGCCGTCCAGCGCGGTGTATTTCGTCTCGCCCCGCGCCATCGCTTCGGCGGCAGCCTGTTTGACATGCTCGGGCGTGTCGAAATCGGGCTCGCCCGCGCCAAGGATGATCACCGGCCGCCCCGCCCGCTGCATCGCCGCGGCCTTCGCGCCGATCTGCAGGATTTCGGACACGCCCAGGGCGGCGATGCGGTCCGCCGGGCGGAAAGCGGCGGTCTGGTCTTGCAAGGTCATCCGATCCTCATGCGATGTCGAAAACCACGCCCTGCGCCAAGGGCAGGTCGCGGGAATAGTTGATGGTGTTGGTGGCGCGGCGCATGTAGCCCTTCCAGGCGTCCGAGCCGCTTTCGCGCCCGCCGCCGGTCTCCTTTTCGCCGCCGAAGGCGCCGCCGATCTCGGCGCCCGAGGTGCCGATGTTGACGTTCGCAATGCCGCAATCCGAGCCCGCGGCCGAGAGGAACAGCTCCATTTCGCGCAGATTCAGCGTGAAGATCGACGAGGACAGACCCGCAGCGACGGCATTATGGTCCTCGATCACCGCCTGCAGGCTGGAGAACCGCATGACATAAAGGATCGGCGCGAAGGTTTCCTCCAGCACCGGGCCGATCTGCGCCTGCATCTCGACCAGCGCCGGGCGGACGTAATAGGCCGTGTCGGGGCCGCAGGCGACGCGGGTGCCGCCATGCACGATGCCCCCCGCGGCCTGCGCGGCATCAAGCGCCGAGCACATCGCCGCATAGGCCGCGCCATCGATCAGCGGGCCGACAAGCGCCTGCGTTTCCAACGGGTTGCCGACCGAAACCGAGGCATAGGCGCGGATCAGCCGCGACACCAGCGCTTCATAAAGGCTGTCATGCACGAACAGGCGCCGCAGCGTCGTGCAGCGCTGCCCCGCCGTGCCCATGGCGCCAAAGGCCACCGCGCGCAGGGTCATGTCAAGATCGGCCGAGGCGCAGACGATGCCCGCATTGTTGCCGCCCAGTTCGAGGATCGACCGGCCGAACCGCGCCGCCACTTTCGGGCCGACGATCCGCCCCATCCGGGTCGAGCCGGTGGCGGAAATAAGCGCCACTTTCGGGCTTTCGACCAGCGCTTCGCCGACCTCCGGCCCGCCGATCAAGAGCTGCGCCAGCCCCTCGGGCGCGGCGCCGAACCGCGCCAGCGCGCGCTCCAGCACCGCCTGCGCGGCAAGCGCGGTCAGCGGGGTTTTCTCCGAAGGTTTCCAAAGCACCGGATCGCCGCAGACCAGCGCCAGCGCCGCGTTCCAGGCCCAGACCGCGACGGGGAAGTTGAAGGCCGAAATCACGCCGACGACCCCCAAAGGGTGCCAGCTTTCCATCATCCGATGCCCCGGCCGCTCGGTCGCGATGGTCAGCCCGTAAAGCTGCCGCGAGAGACCCACCGCGAAATCGCAGATGTCGATCATCTCCTGCACCTCGCCCAGCCCTTCGGAGAGGGTCTTGCCCGCCTCGATCGCGACAAGACGGCCCAGATCGGCCTTGGCGGCGCGCAGCTCCTCGGCCCAGAGCCGGACGAGTTCGCCGCGTCTGGGCGCGGGCACCAGCCGCCAGCTGCGAAAGGCGGCGGCGGCGCGCCCGATCGCGGCAGCGGTGGTTTTGGCCGTCTCGGGCGTCAGCGCGCCGATCTGCGCGCCGGTCAGCGGCGAGAAGCTCGCCATCGGCCCGCCCTCATGGGCAGAGGCGGGAACGCCAAGGCGGGACAGCAGGGTCCGGGTCTCGTCGCGCAGGGTCATCGGGCGTCCTTTCGGGTCAGTCGAAGCTGTAAACAAGACCGACGACCAGCGCCGCGGCGGCCATCAGTCCCAGGGTGAAGCGCAGGTTCAGCGCAAAGGTGACGCGCTGCGGCGTGACGCCGAGTTCGCGCCCGGTGATGATCGACATCGCCGAGATCGGCGAGGCGGCGATGGCCAGCGCCCAGGCGAAAAGCAGCGCAAGACCAAGCGCATAGGGGTGATCGGCGCCAACCGGCCCGGGCCCGAAAAGGCTTGCCGCCATGATCATCACGATGGTGTGCGGGATCATCACCGCGCCGACGGCCGGGATGACGACAAGGCAGGCGAGGATCACGCCCAGCGCCGGAATCTGGCCGCCCGCGATCAGCGCGTCGATCCCCGCCGCCTGTGCCGCCGCCGCCACGGCCGCGCCGATCACCGCCGCGGCCAGAAAGATCGTGCTTTCGGTCGCCATCCCCTCGGAGGCCGCCGAAAGCCGGGTCAGGGCGCCGTCCGTGCCCGCCCCGCGCAACCCCGGCTCCAGCCGCGGCCAGAGCGCGGCGAGAAGCGGCAGCACCAGACAGGCGGCGATCAGGAAGCTGACGTCAAGCAGCCGATGCGCGGCAAGGGTCAGCGCGATCAGCCCGGCGATCGCGGCCAGCACCAGCGCCAGCGCCCGGCCCGCCCCCTCGGGGGCGGGATCTTGCGGGCGCGGGCCCTGCGGAACCGGGGTGGCGGCGGCGTCCAGCAGCGCGGCGGCAAGCGACAGGACGGCGACGATGCCAAAGGCAAGGCCGAAGAAGCGCACCGGATCCAGCGTCGGGATGGCGCTGGTGACGATGGCAAAGCCCAGCCCGATCGGCGACCAGACCGTCATCAGCAGCGTGCCGCGCAGCGCCGCAAGCGTCATCGCGCGGCTGTCGATGCCGCGCTTGCCCGCCGCCTTGCGCGCCGCATCATGGTTGCGCGCGATGTCGGAGATCATCCCGATGGTGCCGATGTTGAACAGCACCGAAATCCCCTGCGCGCCCAGCGAGACGGCGAAAACCCGGGCGCGGGCGGAATGGGCGAAAAGCCCCTCGGCCGCGCGGGCGATCAGGGTTGAGCGCCGCACCGGGGCGCGGATCAGCCCGAGCGCGGTCAGAAAGGCGGAAAAGGCGGTGCCCTGCATCAGCGCCGCCTGCATCGCGGGCAGCGCCTTGGGCAGAAAGACCGCAACGGTCAGCGTGGCCAGAATGGCGCCCGCCAGAAACACCTGCGCGATGCGCGAGACGCGGGGCAGGCGCACCAGCGCCAGAACGATGGCGGTGATCGCCGAAAGCATCAAGAGCCCCCCTGCCCCCGGCAGCCAGGCCCCGCCGATCCTGCCCGCGACAAGGCTGGCCAGCAGCACAAGCGACAGCACGCCTGCGGCGGCCATCGTGGTTTGCGGGCCGAAAGGCAGGCGAAAACGGGGGCGGATGGGCATCGTCATTCCTCAGATCCGGTCGGCCAGCAGATGCGCCGCCGCCGCGCCGATGCTGTATCCGGCCTCGTGAGCCAGGCGCAACGGCGCCGGGGTCACGGGGCGGACGGGCAAGGGCATCGCCTCGATCGCCCGCGCGCCCAGCACATGCTCGGCCAAAGCCTTGCCGAGGACGGTGCCGGGGGCGATGCCGCGGCCATTGTAGCCCGCGATCGCCAAAGCGTTTTTCCCCAGCAGATGCAGGCGCGGCAGGGCGTCGGCGGTCATCCCGATGCGGCCGAACCAGTCGCTTTCAAAGCCGATGCCGCTCAGCTGCGGAAAGATCCGGTGCAGCGCCCGCAAGGCCCAGGCGCGGTGAATGGCGCGGTCCGCCCAGCCCAGCCGCCCGACCGAGCCGAAGACCAGCCGCCCCGCCGCATCCATGCGAAAGGAGGAGAGCACCGCGCGCGTGTCCCAGCAGCCCTCGCCCCCGGGCAAAATCCCGGCACGGACCCCTTCGGGCAAGGGCGGCGTCGCCATGTTGAAATAGGGCAACGCCACCTGTTCGCGGCGCAGCCCGGCAAACAGCGCCCCGCTATAGGCGTCGGTGGCGACGATCAGCCATGCGGCTTGCACGGAACCCTCCGGGGTGGTGACCCGCCAGCCCGCGCCCTGCGGCCCGGCCCCGGTCGCGGGGCTTTCGGTGCAGATCCGCGCCCCCGCCATCCGCGCCGCCCGCGCCAGACCGCGCACATAGGCCAAGGGCTGCAGCGTGCCCGCGCGCCGATCCAGCAGCGCCCCCGCATAGCGCCCGCCCCCCAGCCGCCGCGCCGTATCAGAGGCATCGAGCACCTCGACCGGTGCCCCCAGCGCCGCCCATTGCCGGGCGCGCTCGGTGATCTCGGCCAACCCCGCGGCGCCCACCGCGCAGTGCAGCGTGCCGCGCGCGACCGCCTCGCAGGCGATGCCGTGACGGCGCACCAGCGCGAAGACCTCGGCCGGTGCCGCGCCCAGAACCGCCAGCAATCGCGGCCCGTAGACCGGACCCAGCGCCTGCGGCATCGCCTCGGGCAGCACCCACATCCCGGCATTGACCAGCCCGACATTGCGCCCCGAGGCGCCAAAGCCGATCTGATCGGCCTCGAGCACGATCACCGATTTGCCCGCCTCGGCCAGATGCAGCGCGGCGGAAAGCCCGGTGAAGCCCGCGCCGATCACCACCACATCGGCCTCGGCCGCGCCAGAGAGCGGCGCGGTCACCGGCGCTTGCGGCGCCGAGACCTCCCAAAGACCATGCGAGCGGGGATCGTTGCGCATCAAACCTTCCTGCGGGGCTGTTCCGGCCCCTTCCTGCCCGGTTTCGCGCGCCAGGGCCAATTCGCGATGCGTCTCAGGTCATTCCGTTTCGGAATGACCTTTTCGCGGACCAAGGCGAAAACCCTTGAGAAACGGGGCGAGAGGCAGCAGAAAGAGGCAAGACCGGAGGCAAAGATGAAGACCCCGCGCCGTTTCCTGCCCTCGCTCTCGCTGTTGCAGGCCTTCGAGACCGCCGCGCGCAGGCAAAGCATCACCGCGGCGGCGGCGGAGCTGTCGCTGACGCAAAGCGCGGTGTCGCGGCAGATCCGGGCGCTGGAGACGCAGCTGGGCACCGAGCTGTTCCACCGCGAAAGGCAGACGATCCGGCTGACCCAGGGCGGCGAAGCCTATGCGCGCGAGATCCGGGCGGCGCTGCAGAAGATCTCCACCGCCTCGCTGACGCTGCGCGCCAATCCGGGCGGCGGCACGCTGACGCTGGCGATCCTGCCCACGTTCGGGACGCGCTGGCTGGCGCCGCGGCTGCCCGATTTCCTGAACGCCCATCCGGGGATCTCCCTGAACCTTGTGACCCGGCTGACGCAATTCGATTTCGCCACCGAGGCCGTCGATGCCGCGATCCATTTCGGCGTGCCGGACTGGCCGGGGGCCGACTGCAGCTGGCTGCGCGGCGAACATGTGGTGCCCGCCTGCGCCCCCGATCTGGCGGCGCGGCATGGCTTTGCGACGCTGGAAGAGCTGCGCGCGGCGCCGCTTCTGCATCTGACCTCGCGCCCGGATGCCTGGGAAAAGTTCTTCGCGCGCGCCGGGATGGCGCCGCAACGGCTGCACGGGATGCTGTTCGACCAGTTCGCCACCGTAGCGCAGGCGGCGATGGTGGGGCTGGGCGTCGCGCTTCTGCCCGAGTTCCTGATCGAGGACGAGATCGCCTCGGGGCGGCTTGTGGTGCCGCTCGCGGCGCGGATGCGCTCGGACGAGGCCTATTATCTGTGCGCGCCGCGCGGCCGCGGCCCGCATCCGCCGCTGGCGGCGTTCCGCAACTGGCTGGGCCATGTCGCCCGGGCGGCCGAAGCGGCCGAAGCCGCCCGGCGCGGCACCGAGAGCGGCACCGGCGGCTAAGATACCATCGGCAACGGACACATCTTTACACAGCGCGTGCTTGTCACCGGCCCGGCGGCGTGCTTTCAAATTGGGCGATGCCCCTCATCCGCGAGCCCGCCATGCCCAAGCTGCGCCTCAACATCCGCTACATTCCCTTCCTTGCGGTCCTGCTTCTGACCGGGATCTTCGGCCTTGTGCTGATCTTCGTGCCGCAGCTTTGGGTGCTGGCGATCTTCGGGATCGCGGCCGGGCTGAGCCTTGTCGGCCTTTACGACCTGCGCCAGAGCCGCCACGCGATCTTGCGCAACTATCCGGTGATCGGCCATCTGCGCTACATGATCGAAAGCGTCGGCCCGGAATTCCGGCAGTATTTCTTTGAATCCGACCGCGACGAGGTGCCCTTCAGCCGGCAGACCCGCGTTCTTGTCTATCAGCGCGCCAAGGGGGTCGAGGACAAGCGCCCCTTCGGCACGGTCGAATCCGTCTATGCCTCGGGCTTCAACTGGCTGACGCATTCGATCGTGCCAAAGACGATCAAGGACACCGATTTCCGCGTCCGCGTCGGCGGGCCGGACTGCGCCCAGCCCTATGACGCCTCGGTCTACAACATCTCGGCGATGAGCTTCGGCGCGCTCTCGGCCAATGCGATCTCGGCACTGAACCGGGGCGCGAAACTGGGCGGCTTTGCCCATGACACCGGCGAGGGCGGCATCAGCCGCTACCACCGCGCGGGTGGCGGCGATCTGGTCTATCAGGTGGCGTCGGGCTATTTCGGCTGCCGCAATGATGATGGCAGCTTCTCGCCCGAGAAATTCGCCGCCCAGGCCCGCGATCCGCAGATCAAGATGATCGAGATCAAGCTGAGCCAGGGCGCCAAGCCCGGCCATGGCGGGATGCTGCCCGCCTCCAAGATCTCGCCCGAGATCGCCGAGGCGCGCGGCATCCCGATGGGGCGCGACTGCGTCTCGCCCGCGGCGCATTCGGCATTTTCGACGCCTTTGGAATTCATGGCCTTCATCCGGCAGCTGCGCGCATTGTCGGGGGGCAAGCCGGTGGGCTTCAAGCTCTGCATCGGGCATCGGCGCGAATTCATGTGTCTGGTCAAGGCGATGCTGGAAACCGGCACGACGCCCGATTTCATCGTCGTCGATGGCAAGGAGGGCGGCACCGGGGCGGCGCCCTTGGAATTCGTCAACCGCGTCGGCATGCCGATGCTCGAGGGGCTGCATTTCGTCCACAATCTGCTGCGCGGGGCGGGGTTGCGGGACCGCATCCGCATCGGCGCGGCGGGCAAGATCGTCTCGGCCTATGACATCGCGCGGGCGATGGCGCTGGGGGCGGATTGGTGCAATTCGGCGCGCGGCTACATGTTCGCGATCGGCTGCATTCAGGCGCAATCCTGCCACACCAACCGCTGCCCCGCGGGCATCGCGACGCAGGATCCGCGCCGGATGAAGGCGCTCGATGTCACCGACAAGACCCAGCGCGTCGCGCGGTTTCACCGCAACACGCTCAAGGCGCTGGGCGAGCTGGTGGGGGCCGCCGGACTCTCGCATCCCTCCGAATTCCTGCCCTATCACTTCATGTTCCGCGAAAAGGACAATGCCTTTCAGGATGGCAACGAAGTCTTCGAGGATCTGCCCGAGGGCTTCTTGCTGACCGGCTCGACCCACCCCGATCTGCAGGCCTGGCTGGACCGCTGGAACCGCGCCTCGGCCGAGACTTTCGAGCCGCTCAGGATGCCGAAAAGCCGTTTTGCCTCGTGAGCGGCGGGCCTTGGGGCCGGTCAAGAATCTTGTCGACAGCACGCGCGGGGATGGGGTAGTGACCTCTGACACAAAGAGGTTGGACCGTGATACGCCCCCCGAATGCAATGGCCGGCCTTTCGGGATGGAACGGGACCGATCCGGAACTGTGCTTGCGCGCAAGGCCTGCAGATCGCCCTGAAGGCACTCCGGACATGCCGCGCCCCCTTGCGGGGTTTCGGCTGTCGCCTTTGTGAAGGAATGGGCAACAGGGACTGAACCATGAAAATTGCAGCGATCACCATTCGGCGAAAGCCTGTTCCCGGCTCTCCGATCCGGACCAATACCGGAAATTACATGTTCACCGAGGCGACCTATCGCAATATCGCCGGTGACATCTCCTGGATCGGTTTCAATTTCGATCCGGACAAGATCAACGCGGAATACGATCATGTCGTCATGCCCGCGGCAAACTGGATCGACCGCGGCGAAACCCTTGGCAGCCTTGTCAATCTGCTGAAAAGGATCGAGATTCCGATCACCTGCATCGGGCTTGGCGCGCAGGCCGCCTCGGCGGGGGCGGATCCGTCCAGCCTCAAGCTGTCGCAAGGCGCCATCGATCTGACGAAAATCCTGACCGAGCGCTGCAAGCATATTTCGGTGCGCGGCGAATTCACCCGCAAGGTGCTGGCGCATCTGGGCTGCCACAATACCGTGGTGACGGGCTGCCCCTCGCTTTACATGGACCTGCCGAAAGACATCGATCCCCCCCCGAGCGAGGATCTGATCCTGCAGGGCACGCGGTATGTCATGTCGCCGCAGTATCTGCGGACGCGGTCCCTGGACCGGAAGATATTCTCGATCGCCGGCCGGGCAGAGATGGACATGATCTATCAGTCCGAACGGCTGGAAATCAGCCTGTTCGACGGCGCCATGGGCGAGGGCTGGGCCAGCGCCGCGGAGGAGGCCGGGCTGCACAAGCTTTACGGCAAAGCCACCGTGACGGAGCTGCAGGATTATCTGCGCGCCCATGGCAAGGTCTTCACCTCGATCGACGACTGGTCCGGGTTCCTGAAGTCGCGCGCCGGGGTGATCGGCACGCGGCTGCACGGCGCGATCCTGGCGCTGAACTCGGGGGTGCGGGCAACCTTGCTGCCGCATGACTCGCGCACCCACGAGCTGATCGACTTCGCGAAGATCCCGACCGGCAATCCGGATCTCTTGCTGAACGAGGATCAGGGCACGGTCCGATTGCCCGAGGATATCGACGCGCAGGTCGGCGCCTTTGTCGAGCGGCGCGAAGAGAACCGGGTCGTCTATGCGCAGCTGCTGGAAGCCAACGGCCTGACCTACCGGCGCAGCCTGCCGGATCGGTGATCCGGCAAATCCGGCGCAGGGCGGTGCGGTTGCGCAACCTGCGCCGAAAGATCAGTCGGCAAGCCCCAGATGCCGGGCCAGATGGCGCAGAGAGCGGCCGATGCGCTCCGCGGGGCGGCGGTGCGACTGACCCGGAAGCTGCGGTCGCCGAACCAGGCGGCGCAGCCGATGTTCCGGCCGTTCGACGACACGAAGACCGGATCCGCGGCGGCAGGCCCGCGCCCTGCAACCGTTCCAGAACCCGGGCGGTTTCCGGATGCGCCGGCAGCTCGGCATGGACCGACAGCAAAAGTTCCTGCGCGGCGGGCTCGATCCCGCCCGCCAGCCGTTCCAGCGTGACGCAAAGCGCATCGCGGGTGATCTGCCAGAAGCTTTCGTAATGCCCGGTGATGGTGCGCAGCCGGGAATATTCCACCTGCTTGTCGCGCCACAGCGCGGCGCGGGCAACCGCCTCGGCCCTGCCCTGCCCCGCCTTCCCGCGGATCGAAGCGGATCACGCGGCCGTGACATCAAGTGCCCGGGGCTTGTGACTGCGTCACCGACAGCGGACCGGCTCTGCGCTAGGAGCCGGGCCGGGGCGCGACGGTCCGGCCCTTGCACGGGCCGGATTTGGGGGCCGAATGGGGCGGGCAAAAGGACTGCAGCATGACCGAAGACAGCGCCGCGACATTGCCGATGCAGACCGGCCCCGACACGGAGCGGCTTGATCTGCCCGCGCCCGGTCCCGGCAGGGGGCGGTGGCTGGCGCTGGCCGGGCTGATCGTGCTGGCGGCGGCGGCGGCTTTCCTGGCCACGCGCCGCGCGCCTGCGCCCGAGACGGCGGTGGCGGTGGCGCCCGAGGCGCCCTTTGCCGCACAGGACGTGGTCGGGCTGGCGCGGCTGATGCCGCGGGGCGATGTGGCGGTGGTGGCGGCGCCCTATGGTTCGGGCGATGCGCGGGTGGCGGAGCTGCTGGTGGCCGAGGGCGCGCAGGTGCGCAAGGGCCAGCCGCTGGCGCGGCTTGACAATCAGGCGGCGCTTGAAAGCGCGGTTCTGGCGGCACGGGCCGAGCTTGCGGTGCGCGAAGCGGCGCTGGTGCAGGTGAAGGCCACGGTCGCCTCGAGCCGCGACGAGGCGCGGGCGGCGCTGGATCAGGCCCGTTCGGCCGCGACCGAAGCGGCGACCAGCCTGACCCGGACCGAGGCCCTGCACCGGCGCGGCGTGGCGACGACGGCGACGCTGGAGGCCGTGCGCGCCAGCGCCGAGGCGACGCGGCTGGCGGTGATCCGGGCCGAGGCGACGCTGGCGCGGTTCACCCCGGCGGCGCTGGCGGCGCAGCCAGACGTGACGGTGGCCGAGCGCAATCTGGCCGCCGCCGCGGCCAATCTGGCGCGCGCCGAGCTTGACCTCGCGCGGGCGCTGGTGGTGGCGCCGATCTCGGGCACGGTGCTGGAGGTGATCGCCCGGCCCGGCGGCAAGCCCGGAACCGAGGGCATCCTGACCATGGGCGATCTGGGCCGGATGCGCGCCGAGGCGGAGATCTGGCAGGATCGCATCGGCCTGGTGCAGCCGGGGCAGCGGGTCACGCTGCTGTCGCGCGCCTTTGCCGCGCCGCTCTCCGGCCGGGTCGACAGCATCGGGCTGACCGTGGGGCGGCAGGGGCTGATCTCTGACGACAGCGCCGCCAATACCGATGCGCGGGTGGTCAAGGTGCGGATCACGCTCGACCCCGAGGCCTCGCGGCGGGCCGCCCGCTTCACCGGCCTCGAGGTGATCGCCCATATCGACACCGCGCCCGGCTCCGGGGCCGCGGCGACGCCAAAGGCGGCGGCGGGGGCGGCACCATGAGCTGGCTGCTGCAACGCCTGTTCGGGCGGCTGCCGGTGGGCTGGCTGCAGCTGACGCACAATCGCACCCGGTTTTTCGCCGCGCTGGCGGGGGTGGCCTTTGCCAATGTGCTGGTCTTCGTGCAGCTTGGCATCATGAATTCGATGTCCGCGGCCACCGTGCGCCCCTATGCCTTCTTCACCGCCGACATCCTGATTTCCGCCCCGGATGCCAACACCCTGACCGATGGCGCCAATGTCGCGCGGCAATGGCTTTGGCAGGCCCTGGCCGACCCCGAGGTGGCCGAGGGCATGGGGCTTTACGTCGCCAACGTGCCGTGGGACCGGGGCATGACCGACATCAGCCTGACCACCTTCGGCGTCGATCCGTTCCAGCCGCAGTTCCTGGCCCCGGCGCTGGCCCCGACGGCGGGCTTCCTGCAGCTGCGCGACGGCGCGGTGCTCGACCGTCTGGCGCGCGGCTTCAAACGCACTGAAGCCGCCGCGATCAGCCCGGCGACGCCGCTGTCCTTCGAGACCGAGAACCGCACGCTGACCGCCTGGTCGACCTTTGCGGGCGGCGGCGGTTTCGGCGCGGACGGCTACATGCTGGTCTCCGACCAGACCTTCCTGCGGCTCTTTCCCGCCCGCCGCGCGGGCGCGCCCGACCACATCCTGCTGCGCCTTGTCCCCGGGGCCGAGGCCGCGGCGGTGGTGACCCGGCTGCGGGCGCAGCTGTCGGACCCCGGGCTGCGGATCCGCACCTTTGCCGAGGCCAAAGCCGAGGATCTGCGCTATCAGCAGACCCGCCGCCCCACCGGCGTCATCTTCGGCTTCGGCGTGCTGATCGGGGTGCTGGTCGGGCTGGTCATCGTCTATCAGGTGCTGTCCTCGGACGTGGCCGACCATCTGCGCGAATATGCGACCTTCAAGGCGATGGGCTACCGGCCCGGCTTCTTTCTTGGCGTGGTCTTCGAAGAGGCGCTGGTGCTGGGCTGTCTTGGCTTCCTGCCGGGGCTGATCTTTGGCGGCGGCATTCTGGCGCTGATGGGCAAGGTCACCACCCTGCCCCTGCGGATGACACCCGGGATGGCGGCCAGCGTGTTTCTGGGCACGGTGGCGTTTTCGGCGCTGTCGGGGGCGATCGCGACGCGCCGTCTGGCCGCCGCCGATCCGGCCGATCTGTTCTGAGGGGGGCGATGACCGGGATCACCATTGCCGCCGCGGGGCTGAACCACTGGTTCGGACGGGAGGAGACCCGCAAACAGGCGCTGTTCGATGTCTCGCTGGCCTTGCCGCGGGGGTCTTTCACCGTGCTGATGGGGCCCTCGGGATCGGGGAAAACCACGGTGCTGACGTTGCTTGGCTGCTTGCGGTCGGTGCAGGCGGGGTCGGTGCGGCTTTTGGGGCAGGAGCTGCACGGCGCCCCCGAGGCCCATCTGGTGGCGCTGCGACGCCGGCTGGGCTTCATCTTCCAGATGCACAACCTGCACGAAAGCCTGACCGCGGCACAGAATGTGATGATGGGGCTGCAGGTGCATCCGGGCATCGACCAGGCCACGGCACGCGCGGCGGCGGCGCGGGTGCTGGGGCTGGTGGGGCTGTCGGACCGGGTCGATTACCTGCCCGCGAAGCTCTCGGGCGGGCAGAAGCAGCGCGTCGCGGTGGCGAGGGCGCTGGTCGGCAATCCGGCGCTGGTGCTGGCCGACGAACCCACCGCCGCGCTGGACAAGGACAGCGCCGCCGGGGTGGTCGACCTGCTCCGGCGCATGGGCCGCGCGCGGGGCACGACGACACTGCTGGTGACCCATGACAGCCGCATTCTGGATCGCGCCGATCGCATCCTGACGCTGGAGGATGGCCGCATCGTCAAGGTCGAGGACCGCAGCTAGGCCCCCCGCCACCGCCCGCCCCGCCCCCGCCCCCTCGCACCCCGGCGGGCGGTCAGGGAAAAGGCCCCCGTCCTTGCGGACAGGGGCCAGGTTCGTCGATCAGGCTCTTCATTGGTGCCCGAGGTTTAGGTTTCGCCTGGGCCTTCTCGACGTCTGGGGCAAGCGCACCTGCCCCGGATCTCAGTGCAACGCCTTCGCGCCCGAACTCATCAGCGTGACGGTGGTGGTGGCGCCCGCCATGCGGATGTCGGTCACATCGAGGCCATGCGCGCTCAGATCGCCGCCCCAGACCTCGATCGAGGCGCCCTCGAAGGCGGCGGCGATCAGGCGCTTGAGCGCCTTGCCCGCCAGAACGGCCTCGTAACCGCCGGGGATGCGGCGCAGGGGCACGTCGGAGAAGCTTTCGGTGGCG
>NZ_QKZO01000001.1:391697-499662 GCF_003254295.1 Rhodobacter capsulatus | reverse complement strand
AATTACTGCAACCGCAAATACGATTGTTCGAACGAAAGCCGCCCCGGGGTGGTGTCGGAGCGGCTGACGCCGGCGCAGGCCGCGCGCAAGGTGATTGCGGTGGCCAACGAAGTGCCGCAGCTCTCGGTTCTGGGCATCGCCGGGCCGGGCGACAGCGCCTATGACTGGCAGAAAACAAGGGAAACTTTTCGGCTGGTGACGGCGCAGATCCCCGATATCAAGCTGTGTCTGTCCTCGAACGGTCTGGCGCTGCCCGATCACCTGGACGAGCTGGTCGAGATGAATGTCGATCACGTCACGATCACCATCAACATGATCGACCCCGAGGTGGGGGCAAAGATCTACCCTTGGATCTTTCACAACCGCCAGCGGATCTACGGCGTGGAAGCCAGCCGCATCCTGCACGAACGGCAGATGGAGGCGCTGGACGGCCTCGTGGCGCGGGGCATTCTGGTCAAGGTGAATTCGGTGCTGATCCCCGGCATCAATGACGCACACCTGCTGGAGGTGAACCGCGAAGTCAAACGCCGCGGCGCGTTTTTGCACAACATCATGCCGCTGATTTCGGCGCCCGAACATGGCACGCATTTCGGTCTGACCGGGCAGCGCGGGCCCACCGCGGCCGAGCTTCTGGCGGTGCAGGAGGCCTGCGCGGGCGGCGCCAATCTGATGAAGCACTGCCGCCAGTGCCGCGCCGATGCGGTGGGGTTTCTTGGCGAGGATCGGGGTCAGGAATTCACCCTGGATCTGGTGCCCGAGGCGCCGGTCTATGACGGCGCGGCGCGCGAAACCTATCGCGACTGGGTGGGGGCCGAGCGCGAAGACCGCCGCGCCGCGGCAAAAGCCGCGCAGGAAGCGACCGAGGCGGCCTGCGCGGCGAGCTCGCCGAAGCTTCTGGTGGCGGTGACGACCCAGGGCGGCGGCCGGATCAACCAGCATTTCGGCCATGCGACCGAGTTCCAGGTCTTCGAGGTCGACGCGACCGGCGTGCGCTTCGCCTTTCACCGCCGCTGCGACAACTATTGCGTCGACGGCGGCGGCGAGGAAGACCGGCTCGAGCGCGTCATCGCGGCGCTTGACGGCATCGACACGGTCCTGGTCGCAAAGATCGGCGACTGCCCGCGCGAGGGCCTGGCCGCCGCCGGAATCACCGCGCTCGACAGCTGGGCGCAGGACTATATCGAACCCGCAATCTCAACCCTCTACCGCGAAAGAATGGCCCAAAAACAAGCCATCACCGCGTAAGGATTCAGGCATGCCCGAAGGCCCCGAACCGCTCGACTGGACTGGCAAGGCGCTGGAATGCGGCGCCTGCCGGTTCCATGACCGGCTGGAGAGCGGGCAATGCGGGCTGGGCTGGTCCTGCCTGAATGATCGCTACGCCAAGCGGATCGAGCGGTTCTTCACCCTCAACCCGGAACTGGCCGATGAAAACCTGAGCCATCCCCATTTCGAAACCCGGGTGCAGGCGGCGCGGACGGCCTCGGTCTTCCGGCTGCCGCGGCTTCTGGCCGACGAAGATCCTGCCGTGCGCGGCATGGCGGTGTTGCGCCTGCCCGCGGCCCATGCGGAACGGCTGATCCGCGACCCGGACCGCGCCGTGCGCATTGCGGTGGCGCATCGGTTGCCGCCCGGTCAACTGCTGCCGATGCTGCAGGACAGGGACGGCCATGTCCGGCTGATCGTTGCCCGGCGTGCCGAGCCGGGGATGCTGCCGATGCTTTGTGCCGACCCCGATCCCGAGGTCCGCGCCGAGGTCGCCCGTCGCATCGCGCCCGCTTGTCTCGACCGTTTCCGCACCGACCCAGAGCCGCTGGTGCGGCGCATGGCGGCGCGGCGGCGGCCCGGGCTGTTCGTGACGGATGACGATATCCGCGTCCGCCACGCCGTTGCCGAGGAAGGCGGGCGCGAGGAATTGCGCCGCCTTGTTGCAGACCCCGAAGAGATCATCCGCGAGACCGCGATCCAGCGGCTTGCCCATATGAAGGAGTGACCCATGTCGACCGACGACCGTGAAATCGAGGTCTACCGCGCCCCCGCCTACCGGCCGGGCGACAAGGTGATCGCCCGCAAGCAGGTGAAGAACGACGGCACCATGGCCGGGTTCGAGATCGGCGACATCGTGGTGAAAAAGGGCGATGTCGGCTATGTCCGCGACATCGGCGTGTTCCTGTCGCAATTCTACATCTACGCCATCGACTTCATCGAGCGCGGCTCGATCGTCGGCATGCGCGAAAAGGAAATCAAGCCCGCCGGGACCCTTGCCGCGCGCGAGGCCGAACATGCGCTGCAATCCCATATCGTGACCCGCGCAAGCCTTGCGCAAACTGCAAAGGAACTGCCCCGATGAAAGTGATGATTCGCGAAACCGCCAAGGGGATCGAAGCCTATGTGCCGAAGAAGGACCTCGAGGAAATGGTGGTCGAACAGGAGAAACCCGGGCTTTGGGGCGGCTGGGCGAAGCTGGCCAATGGCTGGGTCTTTGCCATGCCCGCCTTCGACACGCCGCCGCAGTTGCCGGTGACGGTCGAGGCGCGCAAGATTTCCGACGAGGACTGAGCATGACCGACATCGCGCTTCTGGAAACCGTCATGGCCGAGGTGGGGGCGGGCCGTCGCATCCCCTATCTGGGCCCCGAGGTCTCGGCCTTGTCGGGCGGGCAGGCGCCCGGCACGACGGCCGAGCTGTGCCGCAGGCTGGAAGCCGAGGTCCGGGTGCCGCGCCGCGCCGCGGGCAATCTGTGGGCGGTGGCGCAATATATCGAAAGCCGGAAATTCCGCGCCACGCTCGACGCGCTGGTGCGCAAGGCTTTCGTCGGCCGCCCCGACCGGCCCAATCCGGTGCATGACTGGCTGGCCGCGATGCGGGTGCCGATGGTCGTCGACACCTGGTATGACGAGGGTCTCCTGCGCGCCTTCGGCCCCGGCGATGGCGATTGGGGCCATGTGCAGGGGATCAGCCGGGCAGGGACGCATTCCGACGCTTTCACCGCCGCCTTCGACAGTTTCGGCACCCCCGTCGCCGCCGCCGATCCGGCGTGGACATCGCTGATCTACAAGCCGCATGGCCTCGTGCGGATGGGGTCTTCGTTCCTGCTCTCGGACGCCGATTACGTCGAGGTGCTGACCGAGATCGACATCCAGACGCCGATCCCCGAAGAGGTGCGCGAACGCCGCACCGGGCGGCCGTTCCTGTTCCTGGGCTGCCGCTTCGATGACCAGCTGTTGCGCATCTATGCCCGCCAGATCGCCAAGCGTTCTGCCCCCGGCCATGTCGCGGTGATCCCCGGGCCGCTGACGAAGATGGAGGAGAAGTTCCTGGAAGAGCTGCAGATCCGTCGTCTGGATCTGCCGCTCTCGGCGCTGACCGACCTTCTGACCGTGCCCGAGGGTTGAGCGCGCGTCCCGCCGCCGGAGGAGGAGCCATGCGATCACCGCATGGCTCCGATATGTAAATTTTTCTCATATTGTCAAAGAGGTAGCAAAGGTTAACACTGGCCTTGCCGCAAGAAATTGGCAAAAATCGACTCAATCTCTCCGGGAAAGGACCCCCCGATGAAACTCAGCGCACGCAATATTCTGGCGGGCAAGGTGACCGCTGTCGAGACCGGCAATGTCACCACCCATGTCAAGATCGACATCGGCGGCACCGTCGTCACCGCCTCGATCACCAATGAAGCCGCCGCCGATCTGGCGCTGAAGGTCGGCGACGAGGCCTGCGCGATCATCAAGGCCTCCGACGTCATCGTCGGCAAGAACTGATCGAACGACCAGGGCGGGGGGCGCGGCCGGGCGGCTGCGCCCCCTTCCTTTGGCCCTGCGCCAAACTGCATCTGGCCGCGCCCGTGCATCCTGCTAAGGTGCGGGCGCGAAGAGGGGGCCTTGCGATGAACGATCTGAAATACCGTGTTCTTTTGCTGGGGGGCACCGGCACCATCGGCCGCGCCACTGCCGCTGCGCTGCTGGCGGCCGGGCATGGCGTCTGGGCGCTGGTGCGTCCGGGCACCGATCCGGCGAAGCTGCCCGGCTGCACGCTGATCGAGGCCGACGTGAGCCATCCCGACACCGTCGCCCGGGTGCTGAAAGATCATCCCTGCGCGGCGATCGTGTCCTGTCTTGCCTCGCGCACCGGGCTGCCCGCCGACGCCTGGGCGATCGACGACCGCGCCCATGCCCATGCGCTGGAAGCGGCGATGGAGGCGCGGGTGCGCAAATTCGTGCTGCTCTCCGCCATTTGCGTGCAAAAACCCTATCTGGAGTTCCAGAAGGCGAAACTGGCCTTCGAGGCGCAGCTGCGCGGCTCGCCCTTGGAATGGTCGATCGTGCGGCCGACGGCGTTTTTCAAATCGCTTTCGGGGCAGATCCCGCGGGTGCAGGCGGGCAAGCCCTTCCTGGTCTTCGGCGATGGCCGCATCACCGCCTGCAAGCCGATTTCCGATGCCGATCTGGGGCGGTTCATCACCTCCTGCCTGAGCGATCCCGAGAAGATCCGCAAAGTGCTGCCCATCGGCGGCCCCGGGCCCGCGCTCACGCCGCTCGATCAGGCGGCGATGCTGGAGCGGCTGACCGGCAAGCCGGTGAAGATCCGGCATGTGACGCCGAAGCTGATGGATGCGATCGTCGGCGTTCTGAGCCTTTTGGGCAAATTTTCCCCGAAACTGGCCGCCAAGGCGGAGCTGGCCCGGATCGGGCGCTATTATGCCTCGGAATCGATGCTGCTGTGGAACCCGGTCAAGGGCTGCTATGATCCTGATGCGACGCCGGAATATGGCACCGAGCGGTTCGAGGATTACGTCGCCGCGATGCTGCGCGGCGAGATTGCCGATGACCGCGGCGATCACGCGATCTTTTAGCGCATTCACGAAAGCGTTGCCCGCGGCCGCGTGACGGCGGCCGTTAGCGCCCTAATTGATGCTTCGGATCAAGCTGCGGAGGAGCGCATGAACCGGAGACATCTTCTTCTTTCGGCCGGTCTGGCGGCCGTCGGGCTGGCGGCGCACAAGGCCGCCGCCGAAACATTCGAGGTCGTGCACAGCGACGAGGAGTGGCGCAAGCTCTTGTCGCCCGAGGCCTATTCGGTCCTGCGCAAGGAGGGCACGGAATATCCCTACACCAGCCCCTTGGAGCAGGAACACCGCAAAGGCAGCTTTGCCTGTGCGGGCTGCGGGCAGGCGTTGTTTTCGTCCGAGACGAAATTCGACAGCGGCACCGGCTGGCCCAGTTTCTACCAGCCGATTTCCGAAACCGCGGTGGGCACCCGCATTGACGGTGCGCTGATGATGACCCGGACCGAGGTGCATTGCGCCCGCTGCGGCGGCCATCTGGGCCATGTGTTTGAGGACGGCCCGCCACCGACCGGGCTGCGCTATTGCATGAACGGCGTCGCCATGACCTTCACCCCGGAGACCTAAGCGATGACCCTTGCCCTTCTGGCCTGGCTCGGCGGGGTGCTGACGATCCTCAGCCCCTGCATCCTGCCGGTTTTGCCCTTCGTCTTTGCCCGCGCCGGAAAACCCTTTTTGACGAATGGCTTGCCGATGCTGGCCGGGATGGCGCTGGCCTTTGCCGCGGTGGCAAGCCTTGCCGCCGTGGGCGGCGGCTGGGCGGTGACGGCAAATGGCTGGGGGCGGGGGATCGCGCTGACCCTTCTGGGCCTGTTCGGGCTGATGCTTCTGTTCCCCGCGCTGTCCGAACGGCTGACCCGGCCGCTTGTCGCGCTGGGCAACCGCGCTTCGGGGCGGGGCGAGGGGGCCTTCGGTTCGGCCGCTTTGGGCGTGGCCACCGGGCTTTTGTGGGCGCCCTGCGCCGGGCCGATCCTTGGCCTGATCCTGACCGGGGCGGCGCTGAACGGGGCGAGCGTCGCGACGACGGGGCTTTTGTTCGCCTATGCGCTGGGGGCGGCGACGGCGCTGGCCGTGGCGCTGCTGGCCGGGGGGCGGGTCTTCGCGCTGATGAAGCGCAGCCTTGGCTTTGGCGAGGGGCTGCGGCGTGGTCTGGGCGCGCTGGTTCTGGCGGCGGTCGCGGCGATTGCTTTGGGGCTCGATACCGGGCTTTTGACCCGGCTTTCGACCGCCTCGACGAACCGGCTCGAAGCCGCGCTGCTGACCCGCTTCGGCCCCGAGGGCAGCACGGTGATGCAACCCGCCCCGGCGATGACGGGTGGTCCGGCAATGACGGGCGGGCCTGCGATGACGGGCGGGCCTGCGATGACCGGAGGCCCCGCGATGATGGCGGGCCCGGCGATGGTGGCCAAGGGCCAGCCCGAGGCCCTGCCGGTCGAGGGGCAGATGCCCGATCTGACCGGCGCGGTGCAATGGCTCAATTCCCCGCCGCTCACCGCAGCGCAACTGCGCGGCAAGGTCGTGCTGATCGACTTCTGGACCTATTCCTGCATCAACTGCCTGCGGGCGCTGCCGCATGTGCAGGCCTGGGATGCCGCCTATCGCGACAAGGGGCTGGTGGTGATCGGCGTGCATGCGCCGGAATTCGCCTTTGAAAAGAACCCGGCCAATGTCGAAAAGGCGGTCCGCGATCTGGGCATCACCTATCCCGTGGCGCTCGACAATGATTACGCGCTGTGGCGGGCGTTTTCGAACCGCTACTGGCCCGCGCATTATTTCATCGATGCCAAGGGGCAGATCCGTCACCACCATTTCGGCGAGGGCGGCTATGAGCAGTCCGAACAGGTGATCCGCAGCCTTCTGGCCGAGGCCGGGGCCAGCCCCGACACCACAGCGCAGGTGCAGGCCGCGGGCGTCTCTGCCCCCGCCGACATGCGCGATGTGCTCTCGCCCGAGACCTATCTGGGCCATGCCCGCGCCAGCGGCAACCTGAACGCCGAGGGGCTGATCGCCGATCAGCCGCACCGCTACACCGCGCCCGATCTGCGGCTCAACGAATGGGCGCTGGCGGGCGACTGGACCGTGGGGGCCGAGGCCGCGCAGCTGAATGCCCCCGGCGGCAGCGTGACGATGCGCTTTCACGCCCGCGACCTGCATCTGGTGCTGGCCCCCGGCGCCGCGCCGGTGCCCTTTACCGTGACGATCGACGGGCAGCCCCCCGGCGCCGATGCCGGGCTTGACGTCGATGCCGCGGGCCGGGGCATCGTGACCGAAGACCGGCTTTATCAGCTTTACCGCGCCAAGGGGCCGGTCACCGACCACCTGTTCGAGATCCGCTTCGACGCCCCCGGCGTTCAGGCCTTCGCCTTCACCTTTGGATAAAGGATCGCCCCATGCGCCGCCTTGTTCTTGCCCTTGCGCTTGCCCTTGCGCCCCCCGCCTTTGCCGAGGAATTCCGGGTGATCCCGCCGCCAGCCGTGGATGCGGCGGCGATGACCGGCCCGGAAACCGCGATCTTCGCAGGCGGGTGTTTCTGGGGCGTGCAGGGGGTGTTTCAGCATCTGAACGGCGTGATCAGCGCCACTTCGGGCTATGCGGGCGGCACGGCGGCGACGGCCCGTTACGATCAGGTCTCGGGCGGCGACACCGGCCATGCGGAAGCCGTGCAGGTGGTCTTCGACCCGAAGCAGATCAGCTATGGCGAGCTCTTGCATGTGTTCTTTTCCGTTGCGCATGATCCGACGCAGCTCAATCGGCAGGGCCCCGATGTCGGGCCGCAATACCGCTCGGCGCTGTTTCCCGTGACCGAGGATCAGGCAAGGATCGCGAAAGCCTATATCGACCAGCTGGGCCGCGCCCGGGCCTTTGAGGCCGCCATCGTCACGCAGCTGGACCCCGGCGCCGCCTTTTACCCGGCCGAGGCCTATCATCAGAACTTCCTGAGCCTGAACCCCGACCACCCCTATATCGTCACGGTGGACAGGCCGAAAATCGCCGCGCTGGAGCGGATCTTCCCGGCCGAGTGGCGGGCCGAGCCCGTGCTGCTGCCTGTCGCCGACTGAGATCGCAGCATCGACTTGACGATGGTCACCAAGCCTGCGCCTGCTTCATGCCACAAGGGGCCGAAGCAGGCCAAGGTGAGAGACCCGATGAAAGACGCCGCCGACCGTTCCGCCGAAGCGCCGCAATGCCCCTTTGCGCATCGCCGCCCGGTCAAGCCCGCGCCCCGGCCCGAGCGCGTCGGCCCGCGCGATTTCTTCCGCCTGATCCGCCAGGACATCCTGGCCGTGCAACCCGCCCGGATGTTCCGCGCCTGGATGGCCGAATTCCATTCGCCCTTCTTCACCTCGTTCCTGTGCAACGACCCCGATCTGGTCGATCTGATCCTGACCCGCCGCCCCGAGGATTTCCCGAAATCGCTGCGCCTTTTCGAGGGGCTGACGCCGCTTCTGGGCCATTCGATCTTCATCACCAACGGCCCGGAATGGGAACGGCAACGCCGGATCATCGACCCGGCCTTTGACGGCGGCCGCACCAAGGACGTGCTGCCCGCGATGTGGGATGCGGCCCTGTCTGGCGTCGAGCGGCTGAAACCGCTCGCCGATGGCCGCCCCGTCGATGTCGAGGGCCAGGCCAGCCATATCGCGCTGGATGTGATCTTCCGCACGCTCTTTTCGATCCCGGTCGAGAACGCGACGGCGAATGCGGTTTTCGATGCTTTCCGCGCGCATCAGGCCTCGCGGCCGATGGTGAACACGGGGACCTTGTTCAGCCTGCCGCGCTGGCTGCCGCGGCTGCGCTTTGGTGCGACGGCGAAGACGGCGAAACAGATCCGCGGCTTCATTTCCGGTCTTGTCGAGGCCCGCGCGGCCGAGATCGCCGCGGGCACCGCGCCTGATGATCTGGCGACGCGGATCATGACCACCCCCGACCCCGAGGATGGCAAGTGCTTCAGCCCGGGCGAGATGGTCGATCAGGTCGGCATCTTCCTTTTGGCCGGGCACGAGACCGGGGCGGCGGCGCTGGCCTGGTCGCTGTACCTGATGGCGCTTTACCCGGAATGGCAGGACCGTCTGGCCGAGGAAGCCGAGGCGGTGATCGACATCGAAAAGATCTATGCCTCCTCGGTGCCGCGGCTGAAACTGGCCCGCGCGGTGTTTCGCGAATCGATGCGGCTTTACCCGCCGGTGCCGATGTATCTGCGCGAGGCCGTGCAGGAAGAGACCTTCCGTGGTCGCAAGGTGCCCAAAGGCGCGCTGGTCGTGGTCAGCCCCTGGCACCTGCACCGGCACGAGCGGATCTGGAAGGACCCGGACGATTTCGACCCCACGCGCTGGGACACGCCCGAGGGGCGGGAAAGCTCGCGTCTGGCCTATGTGCCGTTCTCGGCCGGGCCACGGGTCTGCCCCGGGGCGGGTTTTGCCATGGCCGAGGGGCCGCTGCTTCTGGCGATGATGCTGAAGCATTTCCGCGTCGCGCTGGTGCCCGGGCGCGAGCCGATGCCGGTGGCGCAGCTGACCGTGCGCGGTCGCGACGGGATCTGGCTGGCGCTGAGCCCGCGCTGAGCGATCTCAGCGCAGCCGTTGCACCAGCAGCCGGACCTCTTCGCGTTCGGCGTCGGAGCATTGCGCCATCAGATCGCCCGGAACCCGCATGCAGACCTCGCGGCCGGAAAAGCGGAACACGCCGTCTTCCTCCAGCCGCTTGATCAGCCGCGACATGGTTTCCCGCTGCACCCCGATCAGATCGGCGAGGTCAGAGCGCGTCATCGGCAACTGCATCCGCATCTCGGCGCCGATGCGGGCGCCATGCCGCGCCATCAGCCAACCGAGCAACTGTTCCAGCCGGTCCTTGTTCGAGGTGGTGGCCGCCGCGATGATCCGCGCATGGCTGCGGTCGATTTCCGCCACGGCCCGCACCATCAGCCGCTCCATGATCGCGGGACTGTTGCGCAGAAGCTTTTCCGCGCTGCCCCGCGCCACGGTGCAGACCCGCGCGGGCATCAAGGCCCGCGCCTCGGTCTGGTGCTCGCCATGGCTCAGGAAGGAGCGGAAGCCGACGATCTCGCCCGGATAGGCGAGCCGCATCAGCGTCGAGGAGCCGTCGGGATTGTGGCTGCGCAGCGCGATCAGCCCCTTCGAGATGCAAAAGACGCCCTTGTTGCGGCTGCCCTGTTCAAACAGAACCTCGCCCGCGGCGACATCGCGGCGGGAAAAGCCGCAGGCCAGCACCGAGACGCCGCCAAGGCCCACCGGGTTCCACAGGCTCTTTTCGTAAAAGAGGCACTTCCCGCAGGGATGCGCCGGGGTGTCGAGGGCGTCGAGCATGGACGAACGGCCTTTGCGGCGGAGTGGGGTCGCGTGACTTTACGCGTCTTTCCCGGCGCGGGCGAGTGCGACCCAAGGTATCACGGGGCGGACAAGGGCAATTTCCTGTGATAGCCGTCACTGACAAGCCCGAAACCTCTCCGGATACCCGACCGATGGCCCCGAGCCCCCAGATGCAGAACCGGAGTGCGCCGATGACCGATGAAACCGCCGCCGCGCCGCCCGCAGTGACCCTGCCGCCGAAACCGCAGGCGCGCGCGGGCAAGGTCTCGCTTCTGGAATATCTGCGGCTGTTTCAGCGCGACATCCTTTCGGCGCAGCCCGCGCATCTTTACCGGGCCTGGATGGCCGAGATGAAGACGCCGTTCTTCCGGTCCTTCCTGTGCAACGAGCCCGAGCTGGTGCATCGCGTCCTGCGCGGCTCGCCGCATGAGTTCCCCAAGTCCGAGCGCATCCGCTTTGGCCTGAAGCCGCTTTTGCGCGACTCTGTCTTCATCACCAACGGCGCGCTTTGGGAACATCAGCGCCGCATCATCGACCCGGCTTTCGAGGGCGGCAGATTGCGCGAGGTTTTCCCCGCGATGTGGGACAGCGGCGTCGCGGCGGTCGACCGGCTGCGGGCGAAAGCCGATGGGCAACCGCTGGAGATCGAGGCGGAAACCAGCCATGTGGCGATGGATGTGATCTTCCGCACGATGTTCTCGATGCCGATCGAGCATGAGATCGCGCAGGCGGCCTTTGAAGGGTTCCGCGCCCATCAGGCGGCGCATCCGGTGGCCAATCTGGCGGCGATCCTGCCCTTGCCGAAATGGGTCCCCGGTTTCCATTCGAAACAGACGCGCGACACTGCCCGGGCAATCCGGGCGCTGATCGGGCAGCTGGCGCGGATGCGGGCGGGGGAGATCGAGAACGGCACTGCGCCCGACGATCTGGCGACGAAGATCATGACGACGCCCGACCCGGAAACCGGCCGGGTCTTCGAGACCGAAGAGATGGTCGATCAGGTGGCGATCTTTTTCCTGGCCGGGCACGAGACCTCGGCCGCGGCGCTGGCCTGGTCGCTTTATCTGCTCGCTACCCATCCCGACTGGCAGGAGAAACTGGCCGTCGAGGCGACCGAGGTTCTGGGCGATGGCGTGCCGGTGTTTTCCATCGTCAACCGGCTGAAACTCTCGCGCGCGGTGTTCCGCGAGGCGATGCGGCTTTACCCGCCGGTGCCGATGTTCGTGCGCGAAGCCGCCTGCCCGATGACCTTCCGCGGGCGGAAGGTCAAAAAGGGGGCGCAGATCATCGTTTCCCCCTGGCACCTGCACCGGCATGAACGGATCTGGGACAACCCGGACGCTTTCGACCCCGGCCGCTGGGAGACGGAGAACGGCAAGGCCGGGCTGCGCGACGCCTATGTGCCGTTTTCCGAGGGGCCGCGGGTCTGCCCCGGCGCGGCTTTCGCCATGGCGGAAGGGCCGCTTTTGCTGTCGATGTTCCTGCGCGCCTTCCGGTTTGATCCGGTCCCGGGCGCGGTGCCGATGCCGGTGGCGCATCTGACGGTGCGGTCCGATGCCGGGATCAGGCTGACACTGACCCCCCGCAGCTGAGCGGGGGCAGGTCACTCGGCCAGATGCAGCACCCGGTCGGCCAGATCGGCATCGGGGCTGCGGTGGCTGACGAAAACGATCCCGGTTTCCGGCAAGAGCTTGCGGATGCCCTGCAGCGTCGCCGTGGCCGTCGGCGCATCCAGCCCCTCGGTCGGCTCGTCCAGAAGCAGCACCTTGGGGCGGCGCAACAGCGCCCGCGCCAACGCCAGCCGCTTCGCCTGACCGCCCGAAAGCCCCGATCCATGCGGTCCGAGAGCCGTCGCCAGACCCTCGCGCGCCTGCAGCGGCCCGGCCAGATCGACCGCCTCCAGCACCTGCCAGAGCTGCGCCTCGTCGACCGGCTGTCCCTCGGGCAGGGCCAGCGCCAGGTTCTCGGCCACGGTCCCCGCCATCAGCGCCGAGCGTTGCGGCACCAGCGTCAGCCAGGAGCGCAACAGCTCCTCGGACCAATCCGCAAGCGCCACGCCCGAGAGCAGGATCTGCCCCGAGACCGGCGCCGTCAGCCCGGCGAGCGTGGCCAGAAGCGTCGATTTTCCGACCCCTGAAGGGCCGGTGATCAGCAGCGTCTCGCCGCGGATCAACTCAAAGCTGACCGGCCCGAAACTGTCGCGCTGCGCGCCGGTGCGGCGGTGGCGCAGGTCGGTCACACTCAGCAGCGGTTTTTCCGGCAAGGGCAGCGGCACCACCTGCGGATCGGGCCGCGGCGGCGTGTCGGTCAGGCGCAGAACCCGTTCGGCGGCGCCCTGCATCCGACCCCATTCGGCCAGACCCCGGCGCAGCGCGCCCAGACTTTCGGCCAGCGCCAGCGCGACGAAAAACCCGATCGCGGCGCGGGCGGGAGAGATCAGCCCGGCCTCGGCGGCACTGCCGCCCAGATAAAGCGCGGCGGCGGCGGCACTGCCCACCGTCAGCGCCAGCGCAGAGGAGGATTGCCGTTCAATGTCATCGAGCCGGTTGCGCGCGGTTTCCTCGGCGGTCACGGCCTCCAGCGCCACCCCGGTCAGCCGGTCGAGCGCCCCCGCCACCGCCAGATCGGCGCGGTTGCGCATCAGATCAAGCCCCGCGGCGCGCAGCCCCTGCAGCCCGGCCTCGGCCTCGGCGGCGGGGCGATGCGCGATGCGGGCGGTCACGACCAGAACCAGCGTGCCGCCCAGCGCATAGATCAGCGCCACGGCCAACGCGGCGGCGGGCGTGACCAGAAACCAGATCGCCAGCGTGCCCGCCGCCAGCCCCGCCACAGCGGCGGAAAGCGGCAGCACCAGGCGCAGCATCAGCCCGTCGAGCGCGTCGATATCCGAGGTGATGCGGTTGAGCGCCTCGGCGCCGCGCAGGCGCGATTGCACCTCATGCGGCAGCCGGGTGATCCCGGCATAGACCGCGCTGCGCATCCCCGCCAGCGCGCGCAAAGTGGCGTCATGGGTCAGAAGACGCTCGCCATAGCGCGCCATCGCCCGGCCCAGCGCCAGAAACCGCACCCCGGCCGAGGGGCGGAAGAAATCGAAGCCGATGACCCCGGCGATGCCCGCGGCGGCGGCGGCGGTGACGAACCAGCCCGACAGGCCCAGAAGGGCGACGCCCATCACCAGCACCGTCACCATCAGTGCAAGGCCGCGCAGAAAGGCGGTGCGTTCGGCCTCTGACAGACGCCGTGCCAGACGGAAAAGCGCGATCATGTCCGGTCCTCCGCATCGTGACCCAGGGTGATGACGCGATCCATCGCGGCGATCACGGCGGGGTCATGGCTGGCAATCAAGAGCGCCGCGCCGCCATCGCGCAGTGCCATCAGCCCGGCCAGAACCGCCTGCGCCGTTTCGGCATCCAGATCGGCGGTGGGCTCGTCGGCCAGGATCAGATGCGCCTGGGCGTGATGGGCGCGCGCCAGCATCAGCCGCCGCGCCTCGCCGCCCGAAACCCCGCCGCCGATGTCGCCGAGCGGCGTTGCCAGCCCCTCGGGCAGGGCGGCGATGATTTCCTCGGCATGGGCGGCCCGCAACGCCGCGGCAAGATCGCCCGGACGGCCGAGCGTGATCGCCTCGGACAGCGGCGCGGCGATGAATTGCGGCGCCTGCGGCAGCCAGCCCATCCCCGCCCGGATCGCATCGGCGCTGTCCTCGGCCAGCACGGTTTCGCCCCAGCGGATTTCGCCCGCATCGGGACGGATCAGCCCGGCGAGCGCGGCGATCAGCGTCGATTTCCCCGCCCCCGAGGGGCCGGAAATCGCCACGGCCTCACCGGGCGCGACCTGCCCGTCGGGCAGGGCGATCGGCGCCGCCCCGGGGCCCGGCCGCAGCGCGAGCCCCGCCCAGGACAGAACCGCGGGCGGCAGCGCCTTGGCCGCAGCGCCCGTGCCCATGATCTGGCCTTCTTCGGACAGCATCGCCTTGGCGGCCTTGAGTTCGCCCGCGACGGCAAAGGCCGAGGCCCGGTCATGCCAGGCCGCGGCCAGATCGCGCATCGGCTGAAACATGTTCGGCGCCAGCATCAAAAGGAAGATCCCCCCGGCCGGATGCAGCGGCGTGCCCCAGGAGCCCCAGGTGATCTCGCCCAGCAGGTTGAAGCCGACGTAAACCGCGACCAGCGCCACGCCCAGCGCGGAAAAGAGTTCGAGCACGGTCGAGGACAGGAAGGCCACCGTCAGCACCTTCATCGTCCGCGCCCGCAGGATATGGAACACGATCGACAATTCGCGCCCCGCCCGGGCCTCGGCGCCCAGCAGCCGCAGATCGGCGCTGGCGGCGATGCGGTCGGCCAGCGTGCCGTTCAGCGTGCCCAGATGCGCCATCTGCCGCTCGGACGCCTGCTGCGCCGCCATCCCGATCAGCGCCATGAAGACCGGGATCAGCGGCCCGGCGATCAGGAAGATCACCGCCACGACCCAGGAGAGCGGCGCCACCAGCGCCAGAAATACGATCGGCACGATGCGCGAGCGGGTCATCGCCGGGGTGAAGCGCGAGACATAGGGGCCAAGCAGCGCCAGTTTCTCGCCCGCAAGGCTGGCCAGCTGCGCCGGGGCAAGGCCGGTGGCGCGGGCGTCCAGCCGCGCCGCCTCGGTCAGCAGCCGGGCGCGTTCGGCCGCCACCAGCGTCGTCGCGGCGTGGTTGGCGCGGGCCTGCGCCGCAGCGTCAAGCCCCGCGCGCAGCAGCATCACGAAGACGAAGCCCAAGGCCGCCTGCGGCACGCTCAGGCTGGCGGGCGGGGCGACAAGCCCCCCCAAAGCCAGCGCGACCAGCGCCGCCTGCGCCGCCCAGAGCACTTCGGAAAGCGAGGCCAGCATCCCGGCCGAGCGCAGCTGCTTCGATACCGGGGCGGTCAGGCGGGCCAGTTCGGCCTTGGCGTCAGCGGGGGAAAGACAGGTTTCGGTCATCGAGCCTTCGGTCTTGGGCCTTGCGAGGCGATGGGTCAGGATCGGCGACATGATTCCGCCCACCACGGCCAGCCTTATCACCCCCGTCGCGCAATCGCCACCGCTTCGCGGTTGACCTTGCGGCGCCAAGCGGGCAAGGCAGCAGCCGGAGGCCATGATGCAGGCAATCGATATCGGACATGTGACGCTGGACCGCGACGGGACCGAGGTGTTTTCCGACCTGACCCTGCGCCTGACCGAGCGGCGCATCGGCATCGTCGGGCGCAATGGCGCGGGCAAATCCTCGCTGATCCGGCTGATCACCGGGCTGGTGGCGCCGCAAAAGGGCCGGGTGATGGTGAATGGCGTCGATGTCGCCGCCGACCGCGCCGGGGCGCTGGGCACGGTGGGGCTGTTGTTCCAGAACCCCGATCATCAGATCATCTTTCCGGTGGTGCGTGACGAGATCGCCTTCGGGCTGGAGCAGAAGGGGTTGAAACGCGCCGCGGCGCTGGCCCGGGCCGAGGCCGTTCTGGCGGCGCAGGGGCGCGCGGACTGGGGCGACCGGCTGTGCCACACGCTCTCGCAGGGGCAGCGCCAGCTTCTGTGCCTGATGTCGGTCCTGGCGATGGAGCCGGACTGGATCCTGTTCGACGAGCCGTTCAACGCGCTTGACCTGCCCACCGCGCTTGCGATCGAGGCGCGGATCGCGGGGCTGGCGCAAAATGTCGTGCTGGTGACGCATGACCCGTCGCGGCTGAGCGGGTTTGACCGCGTCCTGTGGCTGGAGGCCGGCCGGATCGAGGCCGACGGCCCGCCCGCCGAGGTGCTGCCGCGCTACATCGCGGCGATGCAGGCGCTGGCGCGCGAGGGCGCATGCTGAGCCTGGCGCTGCCTTATCGCACCTGGGCGCATCGGCTGCCCGCGGCGGTGAAATTCGGCCTGCTCGCCGTGGCGATGATCGCCCTGATGCGGATCGGCAGTCTGGCGGGGCAGGGGGCGGCGGTGCTGGTCGTGGCCGCCCTGACCGCCAGCCTCGGCCGCGGGGCGATCCGGCAAAGCCTGGTGACGTTGCGTCCGCTGGTCTGGATCGTGGCGGTGATCCTGCTCTGGGACACGGCGCAGGGGCGTTTTCAGCTGGGGGTTGTGTTCGGCCTGCGGGTGCTGGCGATGGTCGGTCTGGCCAATCTCGTCACCCTGACGACGCCGCTGCCCGAGATCGTGGCGCTGATCGAATGGCTGGCGCAACCGCTTGCGCGGCTTGGGATTTCCCCGCGTGTCCCGGCGATTTCGGTGGCTTTGGTGATCCGCTTCGTGCCGGTCCTGCGCGCCCGTCACGACATTTTGGCCGAGGCCTGGCGGGCCCGCTCCGCCCGCAAGCCGCGGATGAAACTCCTTGCGCCATTGACGTTTTCGCTGCTTGACGATGCGGATCATATGGCCGATGCCTTGCGCGCACGCGGTGGATTGGCCCTGCCGCGCAAAGGGAGAGACACAGTTGGAACGTAACGTGACCCTGATCGGGCTTTTCGCCGCGCTGATCGTCGCGCTTGGCTTCGTGCCCGCGATTCCGCTGGGCTTTGGCGTGCCGATCACGCTGCAGTCGCTGGGCGTGATGCTGGCGGGCGCGGTGCTGGGCAGCTGGCGTGGCGCGCTGGCGGTGCTTCTGGTGCAGGCGCTGGTGGCGATCGGCCTGCCGGTGCTGGCGGGCGGCCGCGGCGGCCTTGGCATCTTCGTCGGCCCGACCGCGGGCTTCCTGATCGGCTGGCTTCCGGCCGCCTTCGTCACCGGCCTGATCGTCGAGCGCCTGCGCCGCGTTCCGGTCGCCCTTGCCGCCGGGATCGGCGCGACGCTGGGCGGGATCGTTATCATGTATGCGCTGGGCATCCTTGGCTTCTGGCTGGTGAAGAACGCCGGGCTGAACCCCGGGGACGCGCCGATGAGCCTTTGGGCCGCGACGCTGATCATGGCGCCCTTCATCCCGGGCGATCTGATCAAGGTGGTGGTGACGGGGCTGGTCGCGCGCACCATCGCGCAATACCGCCCCTCGGCGCTGCTCGCCCGCGGCTGAGTCCGAAGCGGACCTAAATCCGCCCGAAGCGCCCGCGCGTCGGGCTTTTCAAGCGCTTTGCCCGGGAATGCGACAGCCTGTCGCTGCATTGCGGCGCCGCGTCATGAAATCTTCGTGAAGCTGCAACGGAAGCGTCGTTCCCGGTTGTTGATAGTGCAAACGCATCGACAACGGGGAATGATCATGTTCGACGCTTCCGCTACCCGTCTGCGCCGTCGTTACCGCAGCCTCTTTCTGTCCGATCTGCATCTGGGGGCGCGGGGGTGCCGCGCCGCCGAGATCCTCGCGTTTCTGGACAGTGTCGAGGCCGAGACGATCTATCTTGTCGGCGATATCCTCGATGTCTGGCACCCCGGCCGGGTGCATTGGGGCGGGCTGCAGGATGCGATCTGGACCGAGCTGGGCAACCGCGCCAACACCGGCACCCGCGTCGTCTATCTGCCCGGCAACCATGATGCGCCGCTGCGCGAGATCGCGACCGGCCGCTTCGACCGCTTCGAGCTGACCGACAGCCTGACCCATGTCGCCGCCGACGGCACCCGCTATCTGGTGCTGCACGGCGATCAGGTCGATGCGCGGATCTTCCGCTTTCATGTCATGACCCGGATCGGCTCGCGGCTCGATGCCGCGCTGCGCGCGGTCGATCACGCCCTGCGCGGGCTGCGGCCCTCGGCTAAGCGCGGGATCTTCGAATGGGCGATCTGCGGCGTCAATGCGCTGATGATGGTCGGCAACGGTTTTGAAAAGCGTCTGGCCGCGATGGCGGTCACGACCGGGCACGACGGGGTGATTTGCGGTCACTTCCACAAGGCGGCGCTGCGGCAAAGCGGCCCGATCACCTATGCCAATTGCGGCGATTGGGTCGACAGCCGGACCGCGCTGGTTGAAACCTTCGAGGGCGCACTCCAACTTGTGGAATGGCGCGCCGAGGTCGAAGCCGCCCCGGTCCGCCAGGGTCTGATGGAAGAGGTGGACGCATGATCGCCGAAACGCTCGCCGGGTTTGCCGGTCTGGCCGCTGCCCTGCATGTCGCCTCTGCCGCGCTGACCGCCTGGCGCTATCGCGGCCCCGCGCCGACCGTCCTGCCCGCCAACCCGCCGCTGGTGACGCTTCTGCGTCCGGTCTGCGGGCTGGACACGCATGATGCCGAAACCCTGCGCTCCTCCTTTGAACTCAGCTATCCGAACCTCGAAATCATCTTCTGCGCCGCGGTCGAGGACGACCCCGCCGTGGCGCTGTTGCGCGCCCTGATTGCCGAGTACCCGCAGGCGCGGGCGCAGCTCTTGATTGGCGAGGACCGGATCACCGGTAACCCCAAGCTCAACAATCTGCAAAAGGGCTGGACCGCGTCGCGGGGCGAAATCGTCGCAATGGCGGATTCGAACCTGCTGTTGCCGCGCGATTACATCGAGCAGATCCTCGCCACCTTCCGCCCCGATACCGGGCTGGTCACCTCGCCCCCCGTGGGCATCCGCGCCGAGGGGCTCTGGGCGGCGCTGGAATGTGCCTTTCTGGACGGGTTTCAGGATCGCTGGCAGCTGGCCGCGGACAGCCTGGGCAACGGTTTCGCGCAGGGCAAGACACTGGCGTGGCGGCGCGACGTGCTGGAAAACGCGGGCGGTCTGGTGGCTTTGGGCCGCGATCTGGCCGAAGATGTCGCCTCGACCAAGGCAGTGCGGGCGCAGGGGCTGAAGGTGCGGCTGACGCGGCGGGCCTTTACCCAGCCGATCGGCAAGCGCAGCTTTGCCGCGGTCTGGAAGCGGCAGTTGCGCTGGGCGCGGGTGCGGCGCGACGGGTTCCCGGCGCTCTTTGCCGCGGAAATCCTGCTGGGGCCCTTCGTGCCGCTGGCCGCGCTGATCCCGGCGCTCGGCCTTTGGACGGCGGCGCTGGCGCTGCCTTTCCTCGCGCTCTGGTATGGCGTCGAGGTGGCGATGAACCGCGTCGCGGGCTGGCCTGCGCGGCGGATCGACATCCTCGCCATGGTGCTGCGCGATCTTTTGCTCGCCCCGCTCTGGGTCGCCACCTGGCGGTCGCGCGGGTTTGAATGGCGCGGCAACGCGCTCGCGCCCGGGCAGGAAGCGAAGGTGTAGGCCATGGGCGTTTCCTGCATCATCCCCGCTTATAACGAGGCCCCGCGCATCGCCGCCGTGCTGCAGAGTGTCGTCGGCCATCCGCTGATCGACGAGGTGATCGTCGTCGATGACGGCTCAAGCGACGGCACCGCCGCAGTGGCGGCGCAGGTGCCGGGCGTGCGGCTGATCCGGCAAAGCCCGAACCGGGGCAAGAGCTGGGCGGTTTCGGTCGGCATCGAGGTGGCCCGCCACGAGCTGATCCTGCTTCTGGACAGCGATCTGCTGGGACTGGCGCCCGAGGCGATTGCCGCGCTGATCGACCCGGTGCAATCCGGGCGGGCCGATGTGGCGATCTCGCTGCGCGGCAATGCGCCCTGGCCGTGGCGGCTGATCGGGCTGGATTACATCTCGGGCGAGCGGGTTCTGCGCCGGGCGCTGATCGGCGATCCGCAGGCGCTGCGGGCGCTGCCGCGCTTCGGGCTGGAAATGCACCTGAACCGCCGTCTGATCGCGGCGCGGGCGCGGCTGGCCATCGTGCGCTGGCCCGGGGTGGCCAGCCCCTGGAAAGGTGCCAAACGCGGTCGTCTGGCCGGGATCCGGGCCGATATCCGCATGCTGGCCGACATGTTCGGCACCGTGCCGCTGCATCGCGCCATCGGGCAGATCGTGGCGATGCGGGGCCTTGCGGCCTAGTCGCGATCGGGCACGTCGGGCAGCGCGGCGAATTCGACCAGAAACTTCGCCGAAAGCGGCAGGCTTGCTGCGCCCAGCGCGCGGGCCTGCGGCCCCGCCGTGCCCGCCAGGATCCGCGGCCGCGCCATCCCCGACAGGTCGATGCGATCCAGTTCCGCCTCGATCGCCGCGATCAGCCGGGCCCGCAACCGCTCCGGCAGCCAGCCGTCGATCACCATCGCCTGCAGATCGCACAGGGCCCCCGCCGAGGCCGCGACATGGGCCAGCCCCTTGGCCGCCTCGGCCAGCCAGGGGGCGACGATCTCTTCGTCCAATTCCCAATCCGGGGCGGATTCCCACAGAAACGCCCCGCTTTGCCCGCGCGCCGCCAGCGCCCGTTCCAAAGCCGAAAGCGAGGCCACCTCGACCAACTGCCGCGCGCCGCCCTTGCCGTCAGGCACCGGGGTCGAGGCCAGCGCCCCGGCATTGCCGCTGTGCCCGGCAAACATCGAGCCGCCCAGAACCAGCCCGCCGCCGACGAAGAAGCCGAGGAAGGCATAGACGAAATCCTTCGGCAGGCGGCCCTTGCCGAAAACCAGTTCGGCATTGCAGGCGGCCGAGGCGTCGTTTTCCAAAAGCACCGGCCAGGGCATTTCCAGCGCCAGCTCGGCGCGGATATCGCGGTGACGCCAATCGTCCATCGCGTTGAAGGCAAGGCCAAGCGTGCCCGCCCAGTCCCAGAGCTGGAACGGCAGGCCGATGCCAAGCCCTTGAATCCGCTTGTGCAAATCCTCGGGCAGCGGTTCGGTCAATGCGCTGACCGAGCTGCGGGCAAAGTCCAGCACGCCATCGGGCGTCGGGTAGTCATGCCGCATCACCTGCGCGCCGCGGACCTGCCCCAGAAAGTCGATCAGCACCATCTCGGTCCGGCGCCGCCCGACCTTGAGGCCCAGAAACAACGCGCCTTCGGGCGCCAACGACATCGGCACCGTGGGCTGGCCGACCTTGCCGCGCACCGGCGCCTGACGGGTCAGAAGCCCGGCGGCTTCAAGCCCGCGCATGATCACCGACACGGTCTGCGCCGAAAGCCCGGTCAGCCGCGCGATTTCGGATTTCGCCAGCGCGCCGTGACGGCGGATCAGCGACAGCACCAGCCGTTCGTTGCGCGCCCGCATCGCCGAATGGTCGGTGCCGATCTTCGCGCTGTCCGTCTCGTCCCTGACCATCCGTTGCACGATTGCCCCCCGCTTCGTCCAAGCATGACGCGCAGGACGGCGCCGGTCAAGGAATACCTAAACAATGTTGATTTAACGCATGGCAGACATGCAAAACCCGCGCCACGGGGGGCGCGGGTTTCACAAGCGTTTCGGAGGAAACTTATGCTTTCGGACCGGCTTCCAGCGCGTCCTCAAACGTGCGCAGTCCGGTCGTGGGCGCCTGCACCAGCACCGCCATGTTGCCCGGCTTGTGCTGGTTGCGCAGCATTTTCGTATGCGCCTTGGGGATTTCGGCCCAGGGGAAGACCTCGGACATGCAGGGGTCGAGCCGCCGTTCCAGCATCAGCCGGTTCGCCGAGGCCGCCTGCTTCAGATGCGCGAAGTGGCTGCCCTGCAGACGCTTCTGGTGCATCCACATGTAGCGCACGTCAAAGGTGCAGTTGAAGCCCGAGGTGCCGGCGCAGATCACCACCATGCCGCCCTTTTTGCAGACAAGCGAGCTGACCGGGAAGGTCGCTTCGCCCGGATGCTCGAACACCATGTCGACGTTCACGCCCTTGCCGGTGATGTCCCAGATCGCCTTGCCGAACTTGCGCGCCTCTTTCAGCCAGTCGTTGTATTCCGGCGTGTTGACCTTGGGCAGCTGGCCCCAGCACTTGAAATCCTTGCGGTTGATCACGCCCTTGGCACCCAGCCCCATGACAAACTCGCGCTTGTCCTCGTCCGAGATCACCCCGATCGCATTGCCGCCCGCCGCGTTGATCAGCTGGATCGCATAGCTGCCCAGCCCGCCCGAAGCGCCCCAGACCAGCACGTTCTGACCGGGCTGCAGGTCATGCGGCGCATGGCCGAACAGCATCCGGTAGGCGGTGGCCAGCGTCAGCGTGTAGCAGGCCGATTCCTCCCAGGTCAGGTGCTGCGGACGCCGCATCAGCTGCTGCGCCTGCACCCGGGTGAACTGGGCGAAACTGCCGTCATGGGTTTCGTAACCCCAGATCCGCTGGCTGGGCGAGAACATCGGATCGCCGCCGTTGCATTCCTCGTCGTCGCCGTCGTCCTGGTTGCAGTGGATCACCACCTCGTCGCCGACCTTCCAGCCCTTGACCTTGGAACCGACCTTCCAGACGATCCCCGACGCATCCGAGCCCGCGATGTGATAGGGCTGCTTGTGGCCGTCAAACGGCGAGATCGGCACGCCAAGCCCCGCCCAGACGCCATTGTAGTTCACGCCCGCGGCCATCACCAGCACCAGCACCTCGTGGCTGTCGATCTCCCAGGTCGGCACGACCTCGACCTGAAACGACTGCTCGGGCTCGCCGTGACGCTCGCGGCGGATCGCCCAGGCGTACATGTTCTTCGGCACATAGCCGAGCGGCGGCATCTCGCCGATTTCGTAAAGGTCTTTCTCGGGCGCCTCATAAGGCGCGATGCCGGTGTTCTGATCGAGGGCCATCAGCGTCTCCTGTTTTCGCCGCGGTGCAGAATCAGCGCGGGGTCCGAGGAGTAAATAAACTTGGCTACGCAACAATGCAATTGGTGACGTTAGGTTTTTGTAATTTTATGACCGAGCGGGCGCAGCATTATCGAGACAGACGGCCGCACCCAGGGCGCGGCCGCCGGGGCCCGAGGGCTCAGTTGTAAGTGAAGGTGCTGACTTCGCAGACGTTCACGTTCTGGCGCACCAGCTCGTCGCCGTCTTCGAAGACCGCCTTGAAGTCGAACTTGCAATAGCCCGAGTCGTCGTCGAAATTGATGTCGACCGACGCGCCCGAGGGCAGCACGTCCTCGCCGAGAATGTCTTCCTCCCAATTTTCGGAGCCGGTGTTCGAGCCGTAGAATTTCACCATGGTGAACCCGGTGTTGTTCACGACCGTCACATGACGGTTCAACGCCCAACCCGGCGAGGCAATCGACCCCACGACGGCCGCAAAGGCCAGCGCAGTCACAAGTCTTTTGTGCAACATGTTCGTCCCCCTGTGTGGATGGCCTAACGCGCCATCGCGGCAAGGATGATAGAAACGTGATCGGCGGCAAGCGCCGTGTTGCAAGGCCGCGCAGATTTTCCGTCCGCATCTTGCCGCACTGCGGCGAATTGACAGGGACACATTCTTTCGCCTATCAGGTCTTTCAAAGCAACATTCTTGCGAAACCAGAATCGACGCCGGAGGCCGCCATGACCGAGACGATGAAGCCCAAGAAGGATCACCCCTGGCTGTTCCGCACCTATGCGGGTCACTCGACGGCGGCGAAGTCGAACGCGCTTTATCGCACCAACCTGGCCAAGGGGCAGACGGGTCTGTCGGTGGCCTTCGATCTGCCGACGCAGACGGGCTATGACAGCGACCACGTGCTGGCGCGCGGCGAGGTGGGCAAGGTCGGCGTGCCGGTCTGCCATCTGGGCGACATGCGCACGCTCTTTGACCAGATCCCGCTCGAGCAGATGAACACCTCGATGACGATCAACGCCCCGGCGCCGTGGCTGCTCTCGCTTTACATCGCGGTGGCCGAGGAGCAGGGCGCCGATGTTTCGAAGCTGCAGGGCACGGTGCAGAACGATCTGGTCAAGGAATATCTGTCGCGCGGCACCTATATCTGCCCGCCGAAACCGTCCCTGACGATGATCACCGACGTCGCGGCCTATACGGCGCAGAACCTGCCGAAATGGAACCCGATGAACGTCTGTTCCTATCACCTGCAGGAAGCGGGGGCGACGCCGGAACAGGAGCTGGCCTTTGCGCTGGCCACCGGCATTGCGGTGCTCGATGACCTCAAGGGCAAGGTTCCGGCGGCGGAATTCCCGGCGATGGTGGGGCGGATTTCCTTCTTCGTGAACGCGGGGATCCGCTTCGTCACCGAGCTGTGCAAGATGCGCGCCTTCACCGAGCTGTGGGACGAGATCTGCCGCGAGCGCTACGGCATCGCCGAGGAAAAATACCGCCGCTTCCGCTACGGCGTGCAGGTGAACAGCCTGGGCCTGACCGAGCAGCAGCCGGAAAACAACGTCTACCGCATCCTGATCGAGATGCTTGCCGTGACGCTGTCGAAGAATGCCCGCGCGCGGGCGGTGCAGCTGCCCGCCTGGAACGAGGCGCTGGGCCTGCCGCGGCCCTGGGATCAGCAATGGTCGCTGCGCATGCAGCAGATCATGGCCTATGAGACCGACCTGCTGGAATATGGCGATCTGTTCGACGGCAATCCGGTGGTGACGGCGAAGGTCGAAAGCCTGAAGGCGGGGGCGCGGCAGGAGCTCGAAACCCTCGATGCGATGGGGGGCGCGATTGCCGCGATCGATTACATGAAGGCGCGTCTGGTCGACAGCAACGCCGCCCGCGTCGGCAATATCGAGACCGGCGAGACCACGATCGTGGGCGTGAACCGCTGGACCGAGGCCGAGCCCTCGCCGCTGGTGGGGTCGGATGGCGGCATCATGACTGTCGATCCGGCGGTGGAGGCCGATCAGATTGCCCGGCTGCAGGCCTGGCGGGCGTCGCGCGATGCGGTGGCGGTGGCGGTGGCGCTGGAACAGCTGCGTGCCGATGCGGCGGCGGGCAAGAACATCATGCCGGCCTCGATCGCGGCGGCGAAGGCCGGGGCGACGACCGGCGAATGGGCGGGGGTGATGCGCGCCGTGCATGGCGAATATCGCGGGCCCACCGGGGTCTCGCGCAGCCCGTCGAACCGGACCGAGGGGCTCGATGACATCCGCGCCGCGGTCGATGCGGTGTCGTCGAAACTGGGGCGGCGGCTGAAATTCCTGGTCGGCAAGCCGGGGCTTGACGGGCATAGCAACGGCGCCGAGCAGATCGCCTTCCGCGCCCGCGATTGCGGGATGGACATCACCTACGAGGGCATCCGCCTGACGCCCGAGCAGATCGTGACCCAGGCCGCCGCCGAAGAGGTACATGTGATCGGCCTCTCGATCCTGTCGGGCTCGCATCTGCCGCTGATCTCCGAGGTGATGGAACGGATGCGCGCGGCGGGGCTTGACCATATTCCGGTCTGCGTCGGCGGCATCATCCCCGAGGAAGATGCGGTCAAGCTCAAGGAAATGGGCGTGGCCCGGGTCTATACGCCGAAGGATTTCGAACTGAACCGGATCATGATGGACATCGTTGCGCTTGCGACCCCGGAGACGGTCGCGGCCTGAGCCGTGGAAGCGGGGGCGCTGCCCCCCAGGGCTGCCACGGGCAGCCCGTTCGACGGGGCAAGCGTTCCCTGGACGCTTGCTCGATCCCGTCTCACCCCGAGGTATTTGGGGCAAGATGAAACAAGCCCCATTCATCTTGCGTCAAATACCTCCGCCGGAGGCTCCCACCGCGGGTGATTTCGTGCCTTTCGAAAGCCGGGCGTGCCGTGTAGGGTCGCGGCCATGAGCCTGCCTGCCACCGTCACCTTTTCCGAAGATCAGGCCGAAGCCTGGGATGCCGTCGCTGCTGCGCTGGAACGCGCGGGGGTCGATCTTGTCGATGGCACGGTGATGCCCGAGGGCGGCGAGCCCTCGGTGATGGCGGTGATCGGCAAGGCGGGCTCGGGCAAGACCCTGCTTTTGGCCGAGCTTTACAAGGCGCTGGAGGCCACGGGGGTCGAGCTTGTCTCGGGCGATTGGGAGGGCAAGCGGCGCAAGGACCGGCGCACGCTGGCGATCCTGGCGCCGACGAACAAGGCGGCTTCCGTCCTGCGTTCGCGCGGCGTGCCCGCGACCACCATTCACCGCATCCTTTATACCCCCGTCTATCATCCGGAATATGAGGCGATCGCGGAATGGCTGGCGGGGCAGGGCGAGCGGCCGAACCTCGACCTGTTGCGCATCGAGGGGCTGACCGATCTGGCGCTCGACCGGGCGAAGGCGTTCTACGAGACCAACAAGTCGATCCCCGGGGCCTTGGCCGCGGCGGGGCTGCGCGGGTCGGATTTCATCTCGGGCTGGAAGCGGCGCGAAGACCCGCTCGACATCGGTTTTGTCGATGAAGCCTCGATGCTGGACGAACGCCAGTTCGACGATCTGAAGGAGATCTTCCCGACGCTGGTTCTGTTTGGCGATCCGGCGCAGCTCGCGCCGGTGAACCAGTCCGGCCACATGAGTTTCGAACGCCTGCCCGAGGCTTCGGTGCATGCGCTGCACCGCATCCACCGGCAGGCCGATGACAACCCGATCCTCGATCTGGCCCATGCCTTGGCCGACGAGAGCCTTGATTTCTACACTTTTGAGCGGATGGTCGAAGAGGCGGCGCGGCGCGATCCGCGGGTGGTCCGGGCCGAGCGGGTGGAAAGCGATCTGATGGCGCGCTCGCCGGTGCTGGTCTGGCGCAATGCCACCCGCATCCGGCTCATTCAGGCCTTCCGCAATGCCCATGGCGCCCCCGCCGATGCGCTGTTGCCCGGGGAACCGCTGATCTGCGACGGGATCGAATTGCCGCTCAAGCATCGCAAGAAGCGTATCGACCTTGAGGCCCGCGGTCTGATCAAGGGGGCGCAAGTGATCTATCTTGGTCCCGGCCGCAAGCCCGGCTTTTCGCGGCTGCATGTGATCGGCGCCGAGGATCCGCGGCTGTCCGCCGCCTCGATCGTGAAGATCGAGATGCCGGACGAGGAAGAGCCCTTCATCCCCTTTGCCGCGCGGATGGGGGCGACCTTCCTGCATGGCGCCGCCGTCACCATCCACAAGGCGCAGGGCAGCCAATGGCCCGATGTGCAGGTCTTCGCCCCCGACATCTATGCTGCCTTCCGCACCGGGCGCAGCGAGGCCGGGATCGCGCTGTGGAAGCGGCTCGCTTATGTGGCGATCACCCGGGCGGAACACCGGCTCTTGTGGATCACCAAGTCGATGCTGGCGCGGCCCTCGGCGCCCTTGGGCATCGACGATCTGCCCAGTGCCGCCGCGGCGCTGACGCTTGCCCCCGAGGAAGAGTGAGGCTTTTCCTTTCCGGCGTCCGCGCCTAATCTGGCTGCAACCCCAATCTGCCCCGCCCCATGGAGGCCCGCGATGCGTTGCGTTTTCGTCCAGTTCCGTTGCCAGCCCGGCAAGACCTATGCCGTGGCCGATGCCATCTATGAACGCGAGGTGGTGAGCGAGCTTTATTCCACCTCGGGCGAGTTCGACCTGATCGCCAAGGTCTATATCCCGGAAGAGGCCGATGTCGGCCATTGGCTGAACGAAAAGCTGTTCGGCATCGAGGGCATCGCCCGCACCCTGACGACGATGACGTTCAGGGCGTTCTGAAGGCAGGGCGTTCCGAAACGGTCAGGAATTGCGGATCAGCCGGAACGCCGCCGCCGCCGCCCAGCCCGCAAAGATCGCCAGCCCCAGCGACAGAAGCCCATAGGCCAGCGGCTGTTCGCGCGACAGGACATAGGTGAAGCGTTCCAGCCCGATCCGGCGCACCTTGATCGGCGCCCAGGTCTGGTCGATCACCCGGCCCTCGCGCAGAAGATACATGCGGGCGGTGTAATCGCCCTCGATCAGGTTCGCGGGCAGGTCGAAATCGGCCCGAAACAGCGTGTCCGCCGCCAGCGTCACCGCGCGTTCCGAAACCGTATAGGCCCCCGACCCCGCGCGCAGCCGCAACAGCGCCTCGGCGAAGGGGCGGCCGTCGCTGCGGCCGAGCGGCCCGGCATAGGCCTCCACCGCGACGGGCACGGAAATGCGTTCCTTCGCATCCGTCTCGGGCGCCAGGATGCGGTCGAGCGGCGCCGAGGAGGCGACGGCATAGAAGCTGGGCACCGAGTCGATCACCATCTTGTCGCTGTTGACCCAGATCCCCATCTCGCGGGTCTTGCGCCGGACGGTGACCTTTTGCGGCGGGCCTTCCAGGGTGACGATGACGCCCAGCGGGCCGTCGGGCTCGGGGGCGGCGCGTTTCACCGCGCCGAAGATCAGGATCGAAGAGCCGTCAAAGGCGGTGGTGATGCCGATATTGTCGGCGCTGATGCCCGCCACGACCCGCTCGGCCCGGGCGGGCAGGGTCAGCAGGAGCAGCAGCAGGAGCGCGCGCAGGATCATCGCGAGGCCCCCGTCTGCAGGCTGTAAAGCTCGGAGGGCGGCAAGACCAGATCAAGGCCAAGTTTCAGCGCGACGGCCAGCACCAGCAGCGCCAGCAGGATGCGCAGCTGTTCCGCCTTCAGCTTCGCGCCAAGGCGGGTGCCGATCTGCGCGCCGACGACGCCGCCGACGATCAGCAAAAGCGCCAGCATCACATCGACCGACTGGTTGGTGATCGCATGCAAGAGCGTGGTGAAGGCCGAGACGATCAGGATCTGAAACAGCGAGGTGCCGATCACCACCTTGGTCGGCATGCCGAGCAGGTAGATCATCGCGGGCACCATGATGAAGCCGCCGCCCACCCCCATCACCGCGGCCAGCACGCCGACGGCCATGCCGATGACGAAGGGCGGAATGACCGAGATGTACAGCCCCGAGGTGCGAAACCGCATCTTGAAGGGCAGCCGGTGCACCAGCTTGCGGCTTTGATCGCGGGGCCGCACCGCCCCGGGGCGATTGGCGCGGCGCAGGGCACGGATCGATTCCTGCAGCATCATCGCCCCGATGCCGCCCAGAAACACGACATAGGCCAGCTGCACCGCCAGATCGACCTGCCCCAATCGGGTCAGCCAGTTGAAGACAAGGATGCCAAGCCCCGAGCCGAGGATCCCCCCCGCCTGCAGCACCATCCCCATCGGCACATCGACCGCCTTGCGCCGGAACTGCGCCAGCACCCCCGAGACCGAGGAGGCGACGACCTGATTGGCCCCCGTGGCCACGGCGACGGTGGGCGGAATGCCGATGAAGAACAAAAGCGGCGTGATGATGAAGCCGCCGCCGACGCCGAAAAGGCCGGACAGCAGCCCGACAAGGCCGCCCAGACCCAGCAACAGGAAGAGGTTGACCGATACCTCGGCGATGGGGAGGTAGATCTGCATGGGTGTCCGACGGCTTGGTTGCCCCACCATGCCCCGTGCGGCAAAGCGTAGCAAGAGGGGCTTGCCGTAACGTTATCGAGACCGCAGGAACCGTCGCAGGATGCGTTCGAATTTCGCCGCGCCAAGCGGGGCCATCGCCTTGGTGTGGTCATGGCTGATCGCCTCGGAGGACAGCCCCGCGCCCATGTTGGTGACGATCGACACCGCAGCCACCCGCAGGCCGAGGAAACGGGCCAGGATCACCTCGGGCACGGTCGACATGCCGACCGCATCGGCGCCGAGGATTTTCGCGGCGCGGATCTCGGCCGGGGTCTCGAAGGACGGGCCCGAAAACCAGCAATAGACGCCCTCGGGCAGCGCGATGCCCTCGGCCGTGGCGGCGGTTTGCAGCGCGGCGCGCAGCTGCGGATCGTAAGCTTCGGTCATCGGCACGAAGCGGGCCTCGGTGGGCTCGCCGATCAGCGGGTTCACCCCGGCGAAATTGATGTGATCGCAGAGCGCCATCAGATCGCCCGGCCCGATGTCGTCGCGCAACGAGCCCGCGGCATTGGTCAGCAGCACTTCGGAACAGCCCAGATCGCGCAGGATTTCCAGCGGCAGCCGCATCTCGGCCGGGTTGCCGTGTTCGTAGTAATGCACCCGCCCGCCGAAGACCGCGACGCGCACGCCCTCAAGCTGGCCGATCACCAGCTTCGGATTGTGCCCCGAGACCCCCGCATGGGGAAAGCCCGGCAGCTCGGCGTAATCGATGAAGATGCCCTCGACTTCTTCGGCGATGTGACCAAGGCCCGAGCCGAGGATCAGCCCGATCGCGGGCGGCTCCGCCCCGGCGCGGGCGCGGATCAGATCGGCAAGTTCAGCGCTCTTTGACATAGGGTTGGCCTCCGGCACGGGGGGGGATGGCGCGGCCGACGAAGCCCGCCAGCACGATCACGGTCAGGATATAGGGCAGCGCGTCAAGGAACGAGACCGGGATGGTCAGGCTGCCGGGCAGCGCGGCGTCGATCACGTCGGGGCGCAGCGCGAGCGCCTGCAGGAAGCCGAACAGCATCGTCGCCCACAGCGCCTGCCACGGCCGCCATTTCGCAAAGATCAGCGCGGCCAAGGCGATATAGCCGCGCCCCGCGGTCATCTCGCGGCCGAAGCCCGCCTGCAGGGATGTCGCCATATAGGCCCCGGCAATGCCGCACAGAACCCCGGTCAGCGCGACGGCGGTATAGCGCAGCCGCACCACCGAAACCCCGGCGGTATCGACGGATTCCGGGTTTTCGCCCACCGCGCGCAGCCGCAGCCCGAAGCGGGTGCGATAGAGAAGCCACCAGGTCAGCGGCACGGTGGCCAGCGCCAGATAGACCAGCAGCGACTGTCCCGAGATCACCCGGCCATAGAAGGGGCCAAGGAAAGGCACGCCCGAGAGCGCCTCGGCAAAGGGCAGGGTGATGGGGCCGAACCGGGCCTCGCCCGTCAGCGGCGGCGTGCGGCCGCCCTGTCCGAACAGCGTCTGCGCGATCAGGATCGTCGCGCCCGAGGCGACGAAGTTCAGCGCCACCCCGGAAATCAGCTGGTTGCCGCGGAAGGTGATCGAGGCCAGCCCATGGATCGCCGCGAAAAGGAGCGACGCAAGGATGCCCGCGCCCAGCCCGATCCAGGCCGAGCCGCTCAGCGCCGCCACCGCGCCCGAGGCCATCGCGGCCATCAGCATCTTGCCTTCCAGCCCGATGTCGAAAATGCCCGCGCGTTCGGAATAAAGCCCGGCGATGCAGGCGAGCAGCAAGGGCGTGCCAAGGCGCAGCGTCGAGCCGAGAATCTCGATCAGCGTCATGTAGTCCATCACGCGGCCCCCCCGATGCGTCTGGCCGCGACCAGCCGGAAGGCGGGCACCAGCATCATCCGCACCATCGTATCGAGCGCACCGGTGAAGAGGATCACGAGCCCCTGCAACAGCGTGCGCAGCTCGATCGGGATATTGGTCCAAAGCCCCATCTCGGCGCCGCCCTGATAGAGGACGCCGAACAGCAGCGCCGCCAGAAACACCCCCAGCGGGTGGTTGCGCCCCATCAGCGCCACCGCGATGCCGATGAACCCGGCCCCTTCGGAGGCGTTCTGCATCAGCCGTTCGGCCTCGCCCATGACGTTGTTGACCGCCATCAGCCCGGCCAGCGCGCCCGAAATCAGCATCGAGACAAGGATGACCCGGGTCGGCGAGATCCCGGCATAGACCGCGGCGCTTTCGGATTTGCCGAAGGCGCGGATCTCATAGCCCAGCCGGGTCCGCCACAACAGCGCCCAGACCGCAAAACAGGCCGCGAGCGCCAGAAAGAAGCTGATATTCGCGGGCACCTGTTTCGAGAAGATCAGCGACAGGCCCGGGATCTCGCCGAAGCTTGGCAGATGCGCTGCGGCCGGAAACCGCGCCGTGGCCGGGTCCATCTGGCCTACCGGGCGCAGCACCTCGACCAGCAGATAGACGATCAGCGCCGCGGCGATGTAGTTGAACATGATCGTGGTGATGACGATATGGCTGCCGCGTTTCGCCTGCAGCCAGGCCGGGATCGCCGCCCAGGCCGCGCCGAAAGCCGCCGCGCCGAGGCTTGCCGCAAGCAGCGCCACCGACCAATGCGGCCAGTCGACCGCCAGAAGCACCAGCGCGACGCCAAGGCCGCCCAGCTGCGCCTGTCCCTCGCCGCCGATGTTGAACTGGCTGGCGTGATAGGCGACGGTGACCGCAAGCCCGGTGAAGATGAAAGACGTGGTGTAGTAAAGCGTGTAGCCCCAGCCATAGGCGGAGCCAAGCGCGCCCTTGACCATCACCGAGACCGCCTCGATCGGGTCGCCGCCGATGCCCAGCACCACCAGCGCCGAGATCAGCGCCGCCAGCAAAAGCGAAATCAACGGCACCAGCACCAGATCGGCCCAGGCCGGAAGTTTCTCCATCACGCGGCCCCCGCGGTGCTGGCGACCCCGGCCATCAAGAGGCCCAGCTCGCGTTCGTTCGTCTCGGCGGGCAGGCGTTCGCCCATGATCTGGCCGTCGAACATCACCGCGATGCGGTCCGAGAGCGACAGGATTTCATCCAGTTCGACCGAGACCAGCAGCACCGCCGCCCCCGCGTCGCGCAGCGCGACGATGCGGCGGTGGATGAATTCGATGGCGCCGATATCGACCCCGCGCGTCGGCTGACCGACCAGCAGCAGCACCGGATTGCGCTCGATCTCGCGGGCCAGCACGATTTTCTGTTGATTGCCGCCGGAAAAGCTTTTCGCGGGCAACATGGGATCGGGCGGGCGCACGTCGAAGCGGTCCATCTTGCCCCGGGTGTCGCGCAGGATGGCGTCATTGTCCATGAACAGCCCATGCGCCTGATAGTCCGGCGCCGCCTGATAGCCGAAGGCGACATTTTCCCAGGCCGTGAAATCAAGGATCAGGCCGAGGTGGTGGCGATCCTCGGGCACATGCGCGATCCCGATCTGCCGCCGCGTCTGGCCGGTCGCGCCCTTGCCCGCGGCGGGGATCTGTTGCCCGTCCACCGCGATCGTGCCGCTGACCCTGCCCCTGGCGAAACCGCCCAGCACCTGCAACAATTCCGACTGGCCGTTGCCCGCCACCCCCGCGATGCCGAGGATCTCGCCCGCGCGGATCGTCAGGCTGACGCCCTTGAGCCGCGCCACGCCCTGCGCATCGGTGACGCGCAGATCCTCGATGCGCAGCACCTCGCGCCCCGGATGGGCGGAGCCCTTGGGCACATGCAACAGCACCTTGCGGCCCACCATCAGCTCGGCCAGCTGTTCGGGGCTGGTCTTTGCCGTCGTCACGGTCGCCACGATCTCGCCGCGGCGCATCACCGAGACTTCGTCGGTGATCTCCATGATCTCGCGCAGCTTGTGGGTGATCAGAAGGATCGTCTTGCCCTGCGCCTTCAGCCCGCGCAGGATGCGAAACAGATGGTCGGCCTCGTCCGGGGTCAGAACCCCGGTCGGCTCGTCCAGAATGAGAATGTCGGCGTGGCGATAAAGCGCCTTGAGGATCTCGACGCGCTGCTGGTGGCCCACGGAAAGCTCTTCGACCAGCGCCTCGGGATCGACGTCAAGGTCGTAGTCCCGCGCCAGATCGGCCAGCGTTTTCCGCGCCTTGGCGAGCGAGGGGCGCAACAGCGCGCCGTCTTCGGCGCCCAGGATGACGTTTTCCAGCACCGAGAAGTTCGGCACCAGCTTGAAATGCTGGAACACCATCCCGATGCCCGCGCGGATCGCCGCCTGGCTGTCGGGAATCTCGGTCGGGCGGCCGTCGATCAGGATTTCGCCCGCATCGGCGCGGTAAAAGCCGTAAAGGATCGACATCAGCGTCGATTTGCCCGCGCCGTTCTCGCCGACGATGCCGTGGATCGTGCCCGGCCGCACGCGGATCGAAATGTCCCGGTTCGCCTGCACCGCGCCGAAGGATTTCGAAATCCCCCGCAGCTCGATCGCAGGCGGCCCGGCCGCGGGGGCGGCAGTTGCCTGCCGCCCCGTGTCGGTGGCCGATGCCATCAGTTCACCGGGCAGGTGTTGTCCGTCATGTAGTCATGCACCTTGATCTCGCCCGACTTGATCTTTTCGGCGGCGGCATCGACCGCGGCCTTCATCTCGGGCGTCACCAGCTTGGCGTTGTGTTCATCGAGCGCATAGCCGATGCCCTCGTCCTTCAGCCCGGCGACGACGGTGCCGGTCTGCATCGCGGCGCCTTCCTTGAACGCGTCATAGATCGTCACGTCGACGCGCTTGATCATCGAGGTCAGGACCTTGCCCGGGTGCAGGAAGTTCTGGTTGCTGTCGACGCCGATGCCGAGGATGTTTTCATCCGCGGCGGTCTGCAGGATGCCAAGCCCGGTCGAGCCCGCGGCGGCAAAGACCACGTCGGCGCCCTGCGCGATCTGCGCCTTGGTCAGCTCCGAGCCCTTCACCGGGTCGTTCCAGGCGGCGGGGGTGGTGCCGGTCATGTTGTAGACGACCTTGATCTCGGGTTTCGCCGCTTTCGCGCCCTGCGCATAGCCGCATTCGAACTTGCGGATCAGCGGGATGTCCATGCCGCCGACAAAGCCCACGGTGCCGGTCTTCGAGGCCATCGCCGCCATCATGCCGACCAGATACGAACCCTGTTCTTCCTGAAACACCACCGAGCGCACGTTGGGCTGATCGACGACCGCATCGACGATGACGAATTTCGTGTTCGGATAGTCCGGGGCGACGGTGTTGAGCACGTCGCCAAAGGCGAAGCCGGTCATCGCGATCGGGTTCGCGCCCGCCTCGGCGAAGCGGCGCAGCGCCTGTTCGCGCTGGGCCTCCGACTGCATTTCCAGTTCCTTGAAGGTCGCGCCGGTCTCGGCCGCCCATTTCTGCGCGCCGTTGAAGGCGGCTTCGTTGAAGGATTTGTCGAACTTGCCGCCCAGATCGAAGATCAGCGCCGGACCGGCCGCGGCGGTGGCATCCGCTGCCGGGGCAGCCGGGGCGGCGGCCGCGGGGGCGGGTTGCGGGGCGGAAGACGCTCCGGGCTTGAGGACGAGGACATACCCACCGACCGCAGCCACCGCGAGGAAAGCGACGGTTCCCAGCAAAACGTTCTTCATGACATCTCTCCTGTCGACTATGGCCGCCGGTTCTGGCGGCCTCTGTCCGTTCTGGTCCGCCCGGCGAGGATGGGCAACCCGCTGCCGATAGGGCCAGAACCGGGGCAGGGGGTCAAGGGGGACTTCGCGGCACGGCCTCAGCCGCGCGACAGGTCGCATCCCAGCACCAGCGCGTCTTCGGCGGTGCCGTCGGGGGCGTGGTAATAGCGCTTGCGCCGCCCGGCCTCGACCCAGCCCGCCTGCCGGTAGAGCGCCTGCGCCGGGGTGTTTCCGGCGGCGACTTCCAGAAAGGCGGTGGTGGCGCCGCGGGCCCTTGCGGTGGCGGCAAAGCCGGCCAGAAGCCGCGCCCCCATGCCCTGCCGCCGCGCCGCCGGATCGACGGCGACGGTCAGCAGTTCGGCCTCGTCGGCGATCACCCGGCCAAGCAGGAAACCGGCCGGTTCGGTCAGCAGGAAACAGAAGCGAGAGCCCAGAAAATCGGCAAATTCCGTCGCCGACCACGGCCGGGGCGTGGTGAAGCAGCGCGCATGCAGATCGGCCAGGGCTTCGGGGGTCATCAGTCGAGAATCACCGGCGGCGGGTCCGAGGGCGGCGCGGCATCGGCGCCGCGCAGGTAAAGCGGCGCGGGCCGGGGCTGCGGCGTGCCGCATCTCGAGGCCGCGACCAGCGCCACCGCCACGGCCAGCGGATGGCAGGGGGCAAGCGGCGCCGAATGGGGCAGGGCAAGGCCGATCACCGGAACCCCGGCCAGAGCCTGCGCCAGATCGGCGGCGGGGGTCAGGGTCGGCGCCTCGGCGCCCGTCGCGGGGAAGAGCTGCGCATAGGCCTCGTCGCGCCGCGCATCGAGGGCCACCGCGACCGGGCGCGGGGCACCCTGAGCCAGCGCCTCGAAGACCGAAACGCCCACCGCCGGGATGCCCAGCCCCAGCGCCAGACCGCGGGCGGCGGCGACGGAGATCCGCACGCCGGTGAAATTGCCGGGGCCCGTGCCGACGCCGATCGCGGCCAGATCGTGCCAGCCCAGACCCGCCTCGGCCAGCAGCTCTTCCAGCAGCGGCATCAGCCGTTCGGCCTGCCCCTTGGCCATATCCTCGGCGCTGGCGGCCAGAACCGTGTCGCCCCGAACCAAAGCGGCCGCGCAATGCGCGGCCGAGGTATCAAAGCCCAGAACGAGCGGCTCACTGCGCAACGGCGCGGACCTCGCTCACTTCCGGGATGTAGTGGCGCAGCAGGTTCTCGATCCCCATCTTCAGCGTGTAGGTGGAGGACGGGCAACCGGCGCAGGCGCCCTGCATGTGCAGATAGACGACACCCTTTTCAAAGCCGTGGAAGGTGATGTCGCCGCCGTCGCGCGCCACCGCCGGGCGCACCCTTGTATCCAGCAATTCCTTGATCTGGGTGATGATCGCCCCGTCTTCGCCGGTGTCGGCGCTGCCCTCGGTGTGGCCGCCCGCGGCCGCGCCCATCAGCACCGGCTGGCCCGACTGGTAATGTTCCATGATCGCGCCCATGATCGCGGGGCGGGCATGGGCCCATTCGGTGGCCTCGTCCTTCGTCACGGTGACGAAATCAGATCCCAGAAACACCGCCTTGACGCCTGCGACGCGGAAGATCCGCCCCGCCAGCGGCGAGACCTGCGCGGCCTCGGCAGAGGTGAAATCCGCGACCCCCTCGGGCATCACGTCAAGGCCCGGCAGGAATTTCAGCGTGGCGGGGTTCGGGGTGGTCTCGGTCTGGATGAACATCGGGCGCCTCCTTGGCTTGCGGTCTATATGCGCTTGGCGACCGAAACCGTCAAGATTGGCGGCTTAGGTGATCGATTCCAGCCGTTCCTTGGACATGTCGCCCGGAACGATGGTGAGCGGGATCGGCAGGCTGCCAGAGCTGCGCGACAGCTGCGTCACCAGCGGGCCGGGGCCGGATTTTTCCGTCCCCGCGCCCAGCACCAGCACGCCGATTTCCGGGTCTTCGCGCACCAGCGCCATGATCTCCGTCACCGGATCGCCCTCGCGGATCACCAGATCGGGGTTCACCCCCTGCTTGTCGCGCATCCATTTCGCGAAGACCTCGAAATGCGCGGTGATGGTTTCGCGGGCTTCGGCACGCATGATTTCCGCGACGCCGATCCAGTGCTGGTAATCATCGGGCGGGATCACCGACAGGATGGTGACGCCCCCGCCCGTATGCGCCGCCCGCATCGCGGCATAGCGCATCGCATTCAGACATTCGCGGGTCTGGTCCAGCACCACGAGAAACTTGCGCATCCTGTCCTCCGGATTGCGGCCATCATGGACCGGAACCGGACCCTTTGGCAACTGGCTCAAAGCGGCGACGAAAGCGCCCAGTCCATGTAGATCTCGCGGATGCGTTTCGTCATCGGGCCATGGGCATAGGTCACGTCCTCAAAGCCCGTCACCGGCGTTACCTTGCCGAAGTTGCCCGACAGGAACACCTCGTCCGCCGCCCGCACGTCCTCGAGCGTCAGCACGGCTTCGCGCACCTCGACCCCGGCGGCGCGCAGGTTCGCCATGTGCCGCGCCCGGGTGATGCCCGCAAGGAAGGTGCCATTCGCAACCGGCGTCAGCACCACGCCGTCCTTCACGATGAAAACGTTCGCCGTCGCCGATTCCGCGACATTGCCCATCGCGTCCTGCACCAGCGCATTGCCGAAGCCCTTGCGCTTGGCCTCGACCAGCATCCGGGCGTTGTTGGGATAAAGACAGCCCGCCTTGGCGTTGCAGACGTTGTCAGCGAGCACCGGGCGGCGGAATTGCGTTGTCGTCAGCGTCGTCGCCCTGTCGGCGGGCGGCATCGGCACCTCTTCCAGACAAAGCGCGAAACCCGTCGCGCCCTCCTGCGGGGCCACGCCCAGATCGGAGCCGTCGAGCGCCCAATACATCGGCCGCACATAGACCGCCGCGCCTTTCGCATATTTGCGCAGGCCTTCGCGGGCGATCTCGACCATCTCGGCGGGATCGATCGTCGGCGTGATCATCAGCGCCGCGGCGGAGCGGTTCACCCGCGCGCAATGCAGGTCAAGATCGGGCACAAGCCCGTCGAACAGCCGCGCGCCGTCGAACACCGACGAGCCCTGCCAGATGCCGTGATCGGCCGCGCGCATGACGGCGACGTCGCCCTCGTGCCAGCGTCCCTCGAACCAGGTGCGGATATTCGTTCCGAATGCCATGACGGTCTCCTTTGTCGGCCGCGACCCTAGCCACAGCCGCGCCCAAAGGTCCAGAGACCGGATTGTATCGGGGACAGGGGATCAGTTCGTGATCGTGTCCGCCGTCCGCGCCAGACCCAGCGTCGAGCCGAAGAGCCCCAGGATCGTCCGGGTGTTGACCAGCGGGCTTTCGGTGGCCAGCACGAGGTCATTCGACTGCACCTCGAAATTCTGCGCCGAGAACAGCCCCTCGGAAGAGGTCAGATCCATCGAGAACACCACCCGGGCATTCTGCGGCCCCTGCGTCGCCTCGCTGCGCACCGCGCTGGCCGGATATTCGCGCAAGATCAGCACGCCCTTGGGGTTGGCGCGGGTGTCGCTGATGCCGCCCGCCAGCGTCACCGCCTCAAGCGCATTCACATGATCTTTCGGGAAGGCGATGATCTTTTCCACCCCCGAGGCGCCGAGCGCGAGGAAGCTGCGATCGTCCTTGAGCACCATCAGCTTGTCGCCCGGCCGCAGCCCGGCATCCAGCGCCGGATCGTCCAGCACGCGTTGCAACGAGGTTTCATAAACCTTGCCGCCGCGGTAAAGCCGCAGCTGCGGGTTCTCGATCGAGGATTGCACGCCGCCCGCTTCGGAAATCGCGCCCAGCACGGTCAGCGAGCGGTCGATCAGCGGGATCGTGCCCGGGCTCGACACGCCGCCGATCAGCGAGACGGCATTGCCCTTGCCGGGCGTCGCGGCCAGTTGCACCTGCGCCTCGGGGATCAGCGCGGTAACCGATTGCTGCACCTTTTCGCGCGCCGCCTCGACGCTGAGCCCCGAGACCTTCACCGCGCCGACATAGGGCACGAAGATCTGGCCGCTGTTCGAGACGGTGGTGGGGGCGATCTGCGTCGTGGGGGCGCCCTCGCTGGTCAGAAGCTTGTTCTGCCCGCCTTCCCAGATCGCCAGCGACACCGTGTCGCCCGCCGCCAGAACCTGCCCGGCGCCGCCGCTGCCGCCCTTGATCCAGGACCGCCGGTGCGACGCGGCCTTGCCCGAGGGCCAGTGCGGCAGCTCGGCAAGCAGTTTCGAATCCACCGGGTAATGCGAAAACTCCGGGGTCTTGTCGGAGGCGTTCTTCAGGATCTCGCTTTGCATCGCCGCGCCGCGCGGCAAGGTGCAGCCCGAAGCGGCCACAGCCAGCATCACGGCGACGATGAGTCCCGGTTTCGAAGCCATTCACGTTCCCCCGTTTCCGCGCCGCGCATCGGATGCTAAGGCTCGTTGCAGCGACGAGTCAGCAGATCCACGGCAGCCAAGTCTATGCGGTCATTCAGATCAAACCTCAAGCCAGAGTTTCCGCGCCTGCTTGTTCTGGGCGGATCCGGGCGGCTGGGCGGGTTGCTGCGCCGGGTCTGGAGCCTGTCCGGCGGCGTCGCGCCGCAGACGGTGTGGCAGGCGCGCAGGCCCGAGGATTTCGCCGCTTTCGGCGGCCCGACGGTGGTGTTCGATCCGCTGGCCGAGCCCGAGGCGCTGGCCCGCGCGGTGGCGTCGGCCGCGGCGGTGCTGCTGCTGGCCGGTCCGACCCGGGGCACGGCGGCGGAGATGGCGGCGCATCGCGATCTGGCGGCGGCGGTGCTCGACCGGGCCGGGGGGCGGCCGGTCTTGCTGGCCTCTTCGGCGGCGGTCTATGGTCGGCCTGCCGGGCGGCTTTGCCACGAGGAGGACGCGCCCGCGCCGGTCTCGGACTACGGCCGCGCCAAGGTGGCGATGGAGGCGGTGGCTGCCGGGCGGCCCGGCGCGGTGGTGCTGCGGATCGGCAATGTCGCCGGGGCGGATGCGCTTTTGGGGCAGGCCGCGCCGCCGGGCGGGCGGCGGCTGCATGTTTTTGCCGACGGGCTTGCACCGCGGCGCAGCTACATCGGGCCGCAGGCGCTGGCGCGGGCGCTGGCGCGGCTGGTGCGGCTGGCGGCGGGCGGCGGGGCGACGCTGCCCGGGGTGATCAATCTGGCGCTGCCCGGGGCCGTGGGCATGGAGGCGCTGTTGCGCGCGGCGGGGGAAAGTTGGCAGGCCGATCCGGCCCCGCCCGAGGCGATCGCCTCGGTGGAGCTTGCGGTCGATCGGGCGCTGGCGCTGGGCCTCGTGCCCGATCTGCCGGTCACCGCGGCGGGGCTGATCGCCGATCTGCGGTTCGAGGAGGGACGGGCATGAGCCTGACGAAACGACTGTTTGACATCGGCTTTGCGCTGCTGATCCTGCCGGTGATTGGGCTGCTGGGCCTGCTGGTTCTGGCGGCGCTGGCGCTGACCCAGGGCCGCCCCTATTTCTATGCCGCCGAGCGGATGAAGACGCCCGACACCGCCTTTCGGCTGTGGAAATTCCGCACCATGACCGTGGTCGCCACCGATGCGGGCGTCTCGGGCGGCGACAAGGCCGGGCGGATCACCCCGGTCGGCCGGCTGCTGCGCCGCTTCCGGCTTGATGAGCTGCCGCAGCTCTGGAACATCCTGCGCGGCGACATCAGCTTCGTCGGGCCGCGTCCGCCGCTGCGCTCCTATGTCGAGCGCTTCCCCGGGATCTATGCCGAGGTGCTGAAATCCCGCCCCGGCGTGACCGGGCTGGCCTCGATCCATTATCACCGGCACGAGGAATGGCTGCTGGCGCGCTCGCGCAGCGCCGAGGAGACCGACCGCCTCTATTGCCGCATCTGCATCCCGGCCAAGGCGAAACTGGATCTGATTTATGCGCGTCACGCCTCGGTCTGCCTCGATTTGCGGCTGATCGGGCGCACCATTGCACGGATGATAAGCTGATTGCCGCCGATGGCGCGTCCTTTTTGCAATGGTTTAGCGACAAGCCGCTGATTTTGGATGCATCCCGTTGACCGAAACCGGGCACAGGGTATGCTGCAGTCGCAATACATATCTCGGAGCGGGGCTGGCGGTGCTCTTGAAGTCCATTATCTCGCTCAGCCGCAGGCAGAAGTCCTCGATCCTGATGGCGATCGATCTGATGCTGGTGCCGCTGAGCTTTTGCCTTGCGCTGGTGCTGCTGAACGAGGGCACCGCCCTTTTGCCGCTTTTGCGGGCGCATGCGCTGGAGCAGCCGCTGCTGATCGCCGAAGCCGGGGTGCTGAGCGGCCTTCTGGGCCTGTCGCGGATCAAGCTGCGCGAATATCAGGGCGAGGCGGTGGTGCGCTCGGCGATCCTCGCCTCGGCGCTGGCGATCACCTCGGCGGTGCAATCGGACCTGGCCGCGGTCGAGCAATCGCCCGGGCTGCATGTGGTCTTCGGCCTGCTCTATTTCACCGCCTTCTTCTTCACCCGGCTGGCGCTGACGCGGATCCTGACGGCGATCTATCGCAATTCCCGCACCCTCTCGCGCGTGGCGATCTATGGCGCGGGCCGCACCGGCATGGCCTTGGCGCGCGAATTGCGCAACAGCGACGATTTCGTCGTCTGCGCCTTTCTGGACGACAACGCCACGCTGGCGGGCATGACGATGAACGGCGTGCCGATCCATTCCGGCGTTCACGCGGCGCGGGTGATCGAGCAATACAAGATCAATCAGGTCATTCTGGCGATGCCCTCGGTCTCGAGCGACAAGCAGACCTTCCTGTCGCAACGGCTGGAAAAGCTGGGGCTGCAGGTGCACAGCCTGCCCGCCTTCACCCAGATCCACGGCGGTCAGGAACTGCTTGACCTGATGCGCCCGGCGGGCACCGCGGGGCTTTTGTGCCGCGACCCTCTCAACCATGAGCTGACCGCGGGCCGCAACGCCTATCGCGATGCCAATGTGCTGATTTCCGGGGCGGGGGGCTCGATCGGGCTGGAGCTGTGCCGTCAGGTCGTGGTCTGCCGTCCGAAGACGCTGGTGCTGTACGAACTTTCCGAGCTGGCGCTTTACAATGCCGAGGCCGAGATGCGGCTTCTGGCCGAGGCGACCGGTGTCGAGATCGTGGCGGTTCTGGGCACGATCGCCGACCGGGTGCAGGTGATGCAGGTGCTGGACCGGCATGGCATCGACATCGTGCTGCATGCCGCCGCCTACAAGCATGTGCCGCTGGTCGAGATCAATGCCCGGGCGGGCATGGCGAACAATGTGCTGGGCACGGCCGTGCTGGCGCGGGCGGCGCGGGAGGCGCAGGTCAAGCGCTTCGTTCTGGTCTCCACCGACAAGGCGGTGCGGCCGGGCAATCTGATGGGCGCCTCGAAGCGGCTGGCGGAACTGATCGTGCAGGATCTGGCGGCGCGGCCGGGGCGGACGGTGTTCTCGATCGTGCGCTTTGGCAATGTGCTCGGCTCTTCGGGCTCGGTCGTGCCGCTGTTTCAGGAACAGATCGCCCGCGGCGGCCCGGTGACGCTGACCGACGAACGGGTGACGCGCTATTTCATGACGATCCAGGAGGCCTCGCGGCTGGTGCTGCTGGCGGGCTCCTTCGCCGAGGGAGGCGAGGTCTTCGTTCTGGACATGGGAAAGCCGGTGAAGATCATCGATCTGGCGCGGCGGCTGATCGAGACCTCGGGCTTCACCGTGCGCGACGCGAACACCCCCGATGGCGATATCGAGATCGTCACCACCGGGCTGCGTCCGGGCGAAAAGCTGCACGAGGAGTTGATGGTGCGCAAGGGCGCGCAGACGACGGCGCATCCGAAGATCATCTCGGTGCGGGAAGATCACCTGTCGGAACTGGCCACGGCGGCGGCGCTGCGCGATCTGCGCGAGGCGATCGACCGCGGCTCGGAGACCGACATGATTGCGGTCGTGGCGCGGGCGGTGCCGGAATATGCGCCGCAAAGCCTGCCCGCTTCGGCGCTGCAATGTCAGGTCGTGCAGGCGCAGCGCAACGAGCGCGCCGCGGACCTGCCCGCCGAATGACTCAGGCAAACGGATCTTCGGGGTAGCCCACGCCGCAAAGGTAAAGCCCCTGCGGCGGACAGACCGGCCCGCAGGCGGCCCGGTCGCGCGCGGCCAGCGCCCGGCCGACATCCTCGGGCGCCCAGGCGCCTGCCCCCACCCGTTCCAGCGTGCCGACGATCGAGCGCACCTGATTGTGCAGGAAGCTGCGCGCGCGCAGATGGAAGCGAACTTCCTGCCCGCTCGGCAGGGCGATTTCCGTGATCGCGATTTCGTCGAGCGTCTTCACCGGAGATTTCGCCTGACACATCGCGGCGCGGAAGGTGGTGAAGTCGTGCAGCCCGATCAGCTGTGCCGCCCCTTCCCGCATCGCCGCGACATCGAGCGGGTTCTGCACCTGCCAGACCTTGCCGCGGTCATGCACCACGGGGGCGCGGCGGCTGACCAGCCGGAACAGATAGCGCCGCTCGCGCGCGGAAAACCGGGCGTGGAAATCGTCACTGACGCGCGCGCAGGCGGTGATCGCCACCGGAGCCGGGCGCAGATGGTGGTTCAGCGCCTCCGAGAGCCGGAACGGGTCCCAGTCCTTCGTCAGATCGGCATGGGCGACCTGCGCCGTCGCATGCACCCCGGCATCGGTCCGCCCGGCGGCGGCAATCGTGTGGTCCCCGGGTTCAAGCCGGGCCAGCGCAGCCTCCACCGCGCCCTGCACCGAGGGCAGGATGGCCTGTCTTTGCCACCCGGCAAAGGGGCCGCCGTCATATTCGATCCTGAAGGCAAATCTGGGCATGTCCCGGCGATAGCGCGGCTTTTGGCTTTGCGCAATGCCCCCGGGGGTGCGCTGCTTTCCCCTCTGTGAATCGCTTTGCGCAATGCCTATCTTCGGCGCAACCAGAACGACCGGGAAAGGCAGCGCAGTGGGCATCAGCGACCTTGCCGAGGACATCGGCCGCAGCATCGAGGGGCTCGGCTCCTCGGTTTCCGAAGCCCTGTTCGAGCCGGTGATCCGGCTGGGCGTCACCGGGCTGTCGCGGTCGGGCAAGACCGTTTTCATCACCTCGCTGGTGGCCAATCTGCTCGACCGCGGCCGGATGCCCGCGCTGACCGGGGCGGGGCGCATCCGCGCCGCCTATCTGAAACCGCAACCCGACGACACCGTGCCGCGGTTCGACTATGAAAGCCATCTCGCCAGCATGACCGGCGCCAATCCCGCCTGGCCCGAGGGCACGCGGGCGGTTTCGGAACTGCGGCTCAGCTTCCGGCTGCAGCCTTCGGGGATGCTGGGCGCGCTTTACAAGCCGCGCACCGTGCATCTCGACATCGTCGATTATCCCGGCGAATGGCTGCTGGATCTTGGGCTGATCGACAAGACCTTCGAGGAATGGTCGGCGGGCGTGCTTGACCGTCTGCCCGGCCGCCCCGGATCGGATGCCTTCCTGCAAACGCTGGACGAGATCGACCTTTACGCCCGCTTCAGCGAGACCGCGGCGAAGGCGCTGTCCGAAGCCTTCACCGCGCATCTGATCGCCTCGCGCGAGGCCGGGTTTTCCGATTGCTCGCCGGGGCGGTTCCTGTTGCCGGGCGAAATGGCGGGCTCGCCCGTCTTGACCTTCGCGCCGATCCCGCCCGCCACCTATCCGCGCGACTCGCTTGGGCGCGAGATGGAACGCCGGTTCGAGGCCTACAAGCGCGAGGTGGTGCGACCGTTCTTCCGCGATCACTTCGCCCGCATCGACCGGCAGGTGGTGCTGGTCGATGTGCTCGGCGCCATCCATGCCGGGCCCGCGGCGCTCGAAGATCTGCGCCAATCCATGGCGGCGATCCTGACGGCCTTCCGCCCCGGCGTGCCCGGGTTCCTGCTGACGCTGTTGGGGGCGAAACGGGTCGAACGGATCCTGTTCGCCGCGACCAAGGCCGATCATCTGCACCACATCCAGCATGCGAAACTGACCGCGATCACCGAGGCGCTTTTGCGCGAGGCCAAGGACCGCGCCAGTTTTGCCGGGGCCGAGACCGCGGCGATGTCGCTGGCCTCGTTGCGCACGACGACCGAAGACATCATCCCCCATGGCGGCGAGGATCTGCCCGCGGTGCGCGGGCGCCTGGCCGATGGCCGCTCGGTCGCGCTTTATCCCGGCGAATTGCCCGCCGATCCGGCGGAACTCCTGACCGCCGCCCGCGACGGCGCCGAGGAGTGGCTGGATGCCGATTTCGGCCTGATGAACTTTGCGCCCGCGCCGGGCGTTTTGCGCCCGGGCGAGGGCCCGCCGCATATCCGCATCGACCGCGCCGCCGAATTCCTGATCGGGGACAAGCTGTGAAACGACCTGTCATTCTGGAACTGGACGCCCCGCCCGCCTCGCCCGCCGAGGCGCCGCCGGTGATCGATCAACCCGCTTTCGACGCCGCCCCGCAGGGCCGCGCCATGCAGATCGCGGCGAAACTCGCCGCCCGGCCGCGCTCGCGGCTGACGCGGTTCTTCTGGCAGGCGACCGGGGCGCTGGTGGGCTTCCTGATCACCGTCGCGCTGTGGAATTTCGTCACCGGGCTTTTCGCCGCCAATCCGATGCTGGGCTGGGTGGCGACGGGGCTTCTGATCCTGTTCCTGATCGCCTGCGTTCTGGTGGCCCTGCGCGAGCTGACCGCCTTCGCCAAGCTTGGCCGTCTCGACAAGCTGCATCAGGAGGTGATCGAGGCGGGCAACCGCGACGATCTGCGCGCCGCGCGCAAGGCGGTCGACCGGATGGCGAAGCTTTACTCCGCCCGGCCCGAGATGAAATGGTCGCTCGCCCGCCTGCGCGAGCGCGCGCCCGAGCAGCTTGACACGCAAACCCTGCTGCGGCTGACCGAAACCGAGCTGATGGCGCCGCTCGATGCTGCCGCGCGTCTGGAGATCGAGGCCGCCGCGCGCACGGTGGCGACGGTGACGGCGCTGGTGCCGCTGGCGCTGGCCGATGTCGCCACCGCGCTGATTGCCAACCTGCGGATGATCCGCGGCGTGGCCGAGATCTACGGCGGCCGCGCGGGCAGCCTTGGGGCGCTGCGGCTGGCCCGCACGGTGATGACGCATGTGATCGCGACGGGGGCCGTCGCCGCGGGCGATGATCTGATCGAGACGATGACCGGGGGCCATCTGGCCGCGAAAATCTCGCGCCGCTTCGGCGAGGGCGTGATCAACGGCGCGCTGACCGCCCGGGTCGGCATCGCCGCGATGGAGGTCTGCCGCCCGATGCCCTTCGCCGCGCTGCCGCGCCCGAAAGTCACGCAACTGACCGGCGGCGCGCTGAAAGGCGTCTTCACCAGATCGAAAGACGAAGACTGAGCCTTCGGCTTTTTCTTGGTCCAAATACGCCCTTTCCCGGGCCGGGAAGGGGCGCTCAGCGCAGGTTGGGCACCGCCCCGGCCGGGCGGCCGACATCCTCGACCCCCATCCGCAGCCCCTTGCCGATCCGATGCGCAAGCGCCGACCAGCCCGCCGCCGCCGCCGGGTCAAGCGTGTCGTGCAGCACCGCATCGAAGGTCGCAAGCCACAGCGGAAAATGCCCGCCCTCGACATCGCCCGCGCGGCGATGCGAGATCATCGGGCTGCCCTCGTAACCCTGCATGTGCAGGATCGAGCCCTTCCAGAACCGGGCGATCTTCGCCTCGTGATGCGCCCAGTCGGTCACATGCGCGGCAAAGATCGGCGCCAGATCGGGATGGGCGCGGACGCGGGCATAGAACTCGGCCACCACGGCCTCGATCTGGGCTTCGGTGACGGGAAAACGGGGGGGCAGGGGCGTGGACATGGGCCAAGGATACACCGCCACCGCGGCGCGTCCAGTCAGCCCGCGTCGAAAAGGTCGGTCTGGACCGGAACTTGCGTTTGCGGCGGGACTTGCGGCGCCTCGAGCCCCAGATGCCGCCAGGCCCGGTGGCCGAGCATCCGCCCGCGCGGCGTGCGCTGAATGAGACCCTGCTGCAACAGGTAAGGCTCGATCACCTCTTCCAGCGCATCGCGGCTTTCGGAAAGCGCGGCCGAGAGCGTCTCCACCCCCACCGGCCCGCCGCCGTAATGCTCCGCCATCAGCATCATGTAGCGCCGGTCGGCGCCATCGAGCCCCAGATGATCGACGCCGAGCCGGGTCAGCGCATTGTCGGCCAGCTTGCGGGTCAGCCGCCCGTCGCCCTCGACCAGCGCGAAATCGACGACCCGGCGCAGCAGGCGGCCCGCAATCCGCGGCGTGCCGCGGGCGCGTTTGGCGATCTCGCGCGTGCCGTCCGGGTCGGCGGGAATGCCCAGAAGCCGGGCGCCGCGGCTGACGATGAGGTCGAGCTCGTCCTCGGTGTAAAATTGCAGCCGCGTCGGAATGCCGAAGCGGTCCCGCAGCGGCGTGGTCAGCAGGCCGAGCCGGGTCGTGGCGCCGACCAGGGTGAAGGGCTGCAGTTCGATCCGCACGGTGCGCGCGGCCGGGCCCTCGCCGATCACCAGATCCAGCTCGAAATCCTCCATCGCCGGATAAAGCACCTCCTCGACCGCCGGGTTCATCCGGTGGATCTCGTCGATGAAAAGAACATCGCGGTTTTCAAGGTTGGTGAGGATCGCCGCCAGATCGCCCGCCCGCGCCAGAACCGGGCCGGAGGTCATCTTGAAATTCACCCCCAACTCCCGCGCCATGATCTGCGCCAGCGTGGTTTTCCCAAGCCCGGGCGGGCCATGAAACAGCGTGTGATCCATCGCCTGACCGCGCATCTTCGCGCTTTCGATGAAGACGCGCAGGTTCGCCCGCGCCTCGGCCTGACCGACGAAATCCTCGAGCACCTGCGGCCGCAGGGCGCGGTCGGCGTCCTCGGGCAGGCGGTCGGGGCGAAGGGTTGGATCGGGTTCGGTCATGGCGGGCTTTCAACGAGGGTGGGGGCGCTGCCCCCACACCCCCGAGGTATTTGAGGCAAGATGAAAAGGCTAGTCCTTTGGGGCGAGCAGGCGCAGGGCGGTGCGGATCAGTTTCGCGGTGTCGGTGGCCTCGGGGTTTTCGCTGGCCCGGGCGACGGCGGTGGCGGCATCCGAGGGGGAATAGCCGAGGTTCGTCAGGGCCGAGAGCGCCTCGGCGGTGAAGTTCACCTGCCTTGTGGCGGCGGGGGCGGGGCGTTTGACCGGCTGTGGCGCGGCCTCGATCACCTCGTCCGAGGGGGCGGTGTCGACGGTCAGCGTGCCGCCCATCGCCATCACCGTCGGCGCCTTGTCCTTCAACTCCATCACCACGCGCTGCGCCAGTTTCGGCCCGACCCCGGGGGCGGCCTTGATCGCGTTCCAGTCGCCAAGGGCGAGCGCGCGGGAGACGCCCTCGGGGCCCAGCGTGCCAAGGATTGCCAGCGAAGCCTTGGCGCCGATCCCCTGCACCGAGGTCAGCAGCCGGTGCCATTCCTTTTCGATCAGCGTCGGGAAGCCGAAGAGCTGCAACAGGTCCTCGCGCACCAGAAGCTCGGTGTAAAGCGCGCAGGCCTCGCCCACCGGCGGCAGGTTCGCGGCGGTGCGCGAGGAGACATGGACGATGTAGCCCACCCCGCGCACGTCGATCAGCACATGGTCCATGGCGCGGTGCAGGATGATCCCGGCGATGCGTCCGATCATGCGCCTGTCCTCCGGATCCGGGCTTGCCCCGCGGTGATTTCGAGCGCGCCGCGGCCGAGCATCGCCGCCGAGGCGCGGCGTGCCGATTGCAGGTGATGGGCGTGGCAGATCGCGATGGCCAGCGCATCCGCCGCATCGGGCCCGTCAAAGACGACGCCCGGCAGCTGGTGGCGCACCATGTGTTGCACCTGCGCCTTGTCGGCGTGACCCACCCCCACAACGGCCTTTTTCACCGCATTGGGCGCATATTCCCCGATTTCGAGCCCGGCCTGCGCGGGCACCAGAAGCGCGATGCCGCGCGCCTGACCCAGCTTCAGCGTCGCCACCGCATCCTTGTTGACGAAGGTCTGTTCCACCGCCGCGGCCTCGGGGCGATGCGCCGCGATCACCGCGGTCAGGCCCGCATGCAGCACGACAAGGCGTTTCGCCAGATCCGTGCCCTCGGAATGGATGATTCCATTCGCGATGTGCCGCAAGCGGGCGCCCTCGACCTCGATCACCCCCCAGCCGAGGTTGCGTAACCCCGGATCGATCCCGATCACCCGCATGTGACTGCCCTTTTGCCTGTGGCATTTTTTCCGCATTTAGCACAAAAGCAGAACATCGGAAAGCGCAAAGCGGCGGCGACAGCTCTGCGCCCTGGCGGCGAAACGATCATCAAACGGCGCAAAGCGACGCTTCGCAGCCGAATGCGCCAGCAAAATGACGAAGCGGGACGACAAAATGCCGGGGCCGGTCACGAAGCCGTCAACTGTCCGAAAAGCCATGCAAAAACTGCATGGCGGGGCTGACCGGGGGGCGCTTGTTTTCGCCAGTTGCCTTGATTAACTGCTCAGTCAACAAAGAGACGCCTAACAAATCGGCAGAATACAAAGGAACCGTATCATGTCCGCCCTCGACACCCTCGCCCTTTCCGCCCGCCATGGCCGGGCCGGGATGTTTGCCCGCCTGATCGACGCGATGACGCTGTGGAACGACGCCCGGCTGACGCGGCGGGCGCTTGCGCGGCTGAGCGACCGGGAACTCAATGATATCGGCCTGACGCGGTTCGATATCGACGGCATCGGCCGCTGAAGCCGCGGGAATTACCAAAGGCCGCGCAGCGCCCTGCGCGGCTTTTTCACGCCGAAATCGCGGTCAGAACAGCAGCGCGCGCAGCTGCGCGGCGATGAATCGCGTCGGCGCATCGGCTTGCAACACCCAGGCCCCCGCCTGTTCCAGCGCAGAGCCTTGCCGCAGGACCTCGACCCGGCGGGCATAGGTTTCCGGGCCGACCTGCGCCAGGATCGCGCCCTTGAACAGCAGCATCCCCAAAAGCAGCATCGCCACGGCCCGCCAGGGAAAGCGGCGGCGCTCCTTCGGGCGGTGGCTGTCGAAATAGGCGCGGCCAAGCGCCCCTGACGCCTCGAAAGCCCCGCCAGCAGCGTGAATCCGGTCGATCCGCGCAAGGCGGTCTTCGAAATCCGCATTGATCGAACGACGCATGACGGGCTCCACTCAAAACCGGTCGCGGGCAACATGCCTAACGACTGATTAACAATCATGCCCGAATTTCGCCGCTCCGGCGAGATGGCTTTCCGCGGATCAGCTCCGCTGCAGAACCAATGTCGTCCAATCGCCGTGATTGTCGCGCGAAACGAGACGGAAGCCCTGCGCCTGATAGGCGTCGATCACCTCGTCACCCTGCTCGATCAAGATCCCGGAGAGGATGACACGGCCCGATTCGGCGCAAAACCGCCCCATGTCGGGGGCGAGCGTGATCAGCGGGCCTTTCAGGATATTGGCAAAAACAAGGTCGAAGGGGGCAGCGGATTGCAGCTCGGGATGGGCGAAACCGGCCGCCTGCAGGCAGATCACCCGGCCCGCCAGATCATTGCCGGTGACATTCGCCGCGGCGGTTTCGACCGCGACGGGGTCGATGTCGGAGGCCAGCACGGTCTCGGGCCAGAGCTTCGCGGCCGCCATCGCCAGAACGGCGGTGCCGCAGCCGATGTCGATGGTCCTGCGCGGATGGATCCCCTCGGCCGCCAGCCGGTCAAGCGCGGTCAGGCAGCCCAGCGTCGTGCCGTGATGGCCGGTGCCGAAGGCCATGGCGGCATCGATCAGCAGCGGGATCGACCCCTCGGGCACCTTGTCGGCATCATGGCTGCCATGCACGAAGAAGCGCCCGGCCACGACCGGGGCCAGTTCGCGCTTCACATGCGCCACCCAGTCGGTTTCCGGCAGTTCCGAAATGACGAAGCCGGTAGCGCCATAGGCGGCGGCGAGCAGATCGAGCACGATGTCATCGGGGCGGTCCAGAAAATAGGCGCCGACCTCGAAATTGCCCGAGCCATCCTCGATCTCGAAGACGCCGACGCCATAGGGGCCGGGGTCCAGATCTTCCAGCCGCTCGGCCAGATCGTCGGCAAGCTCGCGCTCGGGCAGGACGGCAAAGGCGGTGAAGGTGGTCATGGGCGGGCTCCGTTGGTTTTGCCCCCAATGGCGCGAAAGCGGCGGGCGGTCAATCGAAAGCGGGTCTAAAGGAAGCTTTGCGGGTCGATGTCGATGGCCAGGCGGACGGAATTGGGCTGTTTCACCCCGCGCAGCCAGGCCCGGATCGCCTGTTGCAGCGGCGCGGTCTTGTCGGCGCGGATCAGGAGGCGGACCCGGTGGCGGCCGCGGATGCGGGCGATGGGGGCGGGGGCGGGGCCGTAAAGCTGCGCGCCGATGTGGCGCAGGGGGCCGTCGTGCTGCGCAAGGTCATTGCCATAGGCGAAAAGCGGCTCGATCTCGGCGCCCGAAAGGATGATCCCCGCCATCCGGCCATAGGGCGGCACATTCGCCGCCCGGCGCCCCTCGGCCTCGGCCTTCCAGAACGCCTCCTCGTCGCCGCCCAGAATGGCGCGGATCACCGGATGTTCGGGCTGAAAGGTCTGAAGCAGCGCCAGCCCGGGTTTTTCCGCCCGCCCCGCCCGGCCCGCCACCTGTCGCATCAGCTGAAAGGTGCGTTCCGCCGCGCGCAGGTCGGAGCCCTGCAGGCCCAGATCGGCATCGATCACGCCGACCAGCGTCAGAAGTGGAAAATTGTGCCCCTTGGCGACGATCTGCGTGCCGATGAGGATGTCGGCGCCGCCTTGCGCGATATTTGCCACCGCCTCCTTCAGCGCCCGGGCCGAGCCGAACAGGTCCGAGGACAGCACCGCCACCCGCGCCGTGGGGAAGCGTTCCGCCACCTCCTCGGCCAGCCGCTCGACCCCGGGGCCGACGGGGGCCAGCTTGCCCTCGACACCGCAGGAGGGGCAGGCGGTGGGGATCGGTTTCGTCTCGCCGCATTGATGGCAGACAAGGCGCTTGAGGAAGCGGTGTTCCACCATCCGCGCGTCGCAATGATCGCAGCCGATCTGCTGCCCGCAGGCGCGGCAGAGCGTGACCGGGGCATAGCCGCGACGGTTGAGGAACAGCATCGCCTGTTCCCCGCGCGAGAGTGTCGCCAGCACCGCGCCGACAAGGCTGGGCGAGATCCAGTGCACGGGTTCAATGCGTTCCTCGCGCATGTCGATGGCGCGCATCTCGGGCAGCTCCGAAGCGCCGAAACGGGCCGCCAGATCGATGCGGCGGTATTTCCCCGAAGCCGCGTTGACCCAGCTTTCAAGGCTGGGCGTGGCCGAGGCCAGCACCACCTGCGCCCCCACCAGCGAGGCGCGCAGCACCGCCATGTCGCGGGCGTTGTAAAGCGCGCCCTCCTCCTGCTTGTAGGAGTTGTCGTGTTCCTCGTCGACGACGATCAGCCCAAGGTCCTGAAACGGCAGGAACAGCGCCGAGCGCGCCCCCACCACCATCTGCGCGCCGCCACTCGCCACCATCCGCCACAGCCTGCGCCGTTCGGATTGGGTGACGCCCGAATGCCACTCGCCGGGCCTTGCGCCGAACCGCGCCTCGACGCGCGAGAGAAACTCCGAGGTCAGGGCGATTTCCGGCAGCAGCACCAGCGCCTGCCGCCCACGCCGCAGACAGTCGGCCACGGCTTCCAGATAGACCTCGGTCTTGCCCGAGCCGGTGACGCCCTTCAAAAGCGTCACCCCGAAGCCCTCGCCCTTCAGCGCCGCGGCCGCCGCCGCCTGATCCTCGGACAGAACCTTGCCCGGCAGGGTGAAATCGAGCTTCGGCAGCGGCAGGTCGCGGGGCTGCTCGGTCTCTTCGAGCGCGCCGAGCTTGACGAGCCCCTTCACCACCTGCGGCGTGACGCCCGCAAGCTGTGCCAGCTCGGTCAGGTAGAACCCCGCGCCGCCGTGATCGCCGAGCACCGCCAGAACCTTTTGGCGCGCCTCGGTCAGCTTGCCCGGCGCCACCGTCCCCAGCCGATAGATCCGCCGCGCGCCGGGCGGATCGAAAAGCCCCGGCGTGCGCGTGGCGAGCCGCAGCACCGCGGGCAGGGAGGTCATCGTGTAAGTCCCCATGCGGATCAGGAAGTCCTGCAATTCCGCCCGCATCGGCGGCACGTCCAGCACCCGCGACACCGCCCGCAGCTTGCCCGCCTCGAACCGGCCGTCGCCCGCGCCCCAGACGACGCCGACGACCCGGCGCGGCCCGAGCGGCACCTCGACGAAGGCGCCGGGAAAACAACCGCCCTCGGGGGCAAGGTAATCCAGAGGCTTGCCGATCGGCTCGGCGGTCAAGACCGAGACGCGGGCGCCTTCGGGAAAGAAGCCCGGCTCAGACATGCCCGGCCCCGCGCCCCGCAACGCCTCCGGCGGGCGTATTTGCACCAAGAAAAAACGGACGGGCTTTTTCTTGGCCGAAATACGCGCGGGGGGAGAGGCCGTCAGGCCGAGGGGGGCGGCAAGCCCCCCCTTGCGGCCGATTCCGCTCTCGCCATTTCCGGCTGTTTGCGCTAAATCGCGGCCAGACAGAGCGCAGGAGGCCCTTCATGAAATTCTTCGTCGATACCGCCGATGTGGCAGCCATCAAGGAGCTGAACGATCTCGGCATGGTCGATGGTGTCACCACCAACCCGTCGCTGATCCTGAAATCGGGCCGCGACATCCTCGAGGTGACGAAGGAAATCTGCGACATGGTTTCGGGCCCGGTCTCGGCCGAGGTGGTGGCGACCGAGGCGCCCGAGATGATCGCCGAAGGGCTGAAACTGGCCAAGATCGCCTCCAACATCGCCATCAAGGTGCCGCTGACCTGGGCGGGCCTGACGGCTTGCAAGGCTTTCGCATCCGAAGGCCACATGGTCAACGTCACTCTGTGCTTCTCGGCGGCGCAGGCGATCCTGGCCGCCAAGGCGGGCGCGACCTTCATCAGCCCCTTCATCGGCCGTCTGGATGACATCAACCTTGATGGCGTGCAGCTGATCGAGGACATCCGCACCATCTATGACAATTACGGTTTCAAGACCGAGATCCTCGCCGCCTCGATCCGCTCGGTCAACCATATCACCGACGTCGCCCGGATCGGCGCCGATGTCATCACCGCGCCGCCCTCGGTGATCAAGGCGATGGCGAACCACCCGCTGACCGACAAGGGGCTGGAGCAGTTCCTGAAAGATTGGGCGAAAACCGGCCAGTCGATCGTCTGAATTCCGTGATCCGAAAGCCCGGGCCCGCCGAATTCGGCGGGCCTCTTATTATTGTTAACAAATTTAACCTGCATTTAACCAGAATCTGTGTCAATTTACCTGTAACCCGCTTACGAGAGGCTGGCATGACCGACACGGCTTTTGCACCTGAACTGCGCGACAAGATCATCTCCGATCCCGACGTGATCCTTGAGGATCGCGATCTGATGCGGGCGCTGATCACCGCGAACGAACGCGCCATGGGCGCCAATATCGTCGACCTGCGCGGTGTGGCGATGGAGCGGCTGGAACGCCGCCTGGACCGGCTCGAGGACACGCACCGTTCGGTGATCGCCGCGGCCTACGAGAATCTCTCGGGGACGAACCAGATCCACCGTGCCGTGCTGCGCATGCTCGATCCGGTGGATTTCGAGAGCTTCCTGAAGAGCCTCGGCACCGAAGTCGCCGAGATCCTGCGGGTGGACAGCGTCAAGCTGGTGCTGGAAACGCTGCAAGATGACAGCGATCCGGCGCTGCGTCGTCTGGGCGATGTTCTGTGCGTGGCCGAGCCCGGCTTCATCCAGGAATACATGCGCGCCGGTCGTGGCGGGCAGGTCCGCCCGGTGGTGCTGCGCCAGACCCTGCCGCATTCCGAAGCGATCTATGGCGAGGCCGCGAGCTGGATCCGCTCCGAGGCGCTGATGCGTCTGGATCTGGGCGAGGGGCGTCTGCCCGGCATGCTGGTGATGGGCGCCGAAGACCCGCATCAATTCAAGCCCTCGCAAGGCACCGACCTGCTGGCCTTCTTCGCAGGCGTGTTCGAGCGCGGCATGCGGCGCTGGCTGAACTGATGTCGGTGGGGGTCTCGCCCGCCGCACGGACGGCGATGGCCCTGTGGATCAGTCACTTGCGGGCGATCGACGGGGCGGCCAGTCACACGCTGACGGCCTATAGTTCCGACGTGGCCGGATTTCTGGCCTTCCTGCACCGGCACCGGGGCGAAAGCCTCGGTCTGGCGCAACTGGCCGGGCTTGGCCAATCCGACATGCGGGCCTGGATGGCGCATGAACGCAACCGCGGCCTGTCGGGCCGCTCGCTGGCGCGGGCGCTTTCGGCGGTGAAGAATTTCATCCGCTGGCTGGCGGCGCGCGAAGGCTTTGACGCCACCCATGTTCTGTCTGCCAAGGCGCCGAAATATCAGCGCAAGCTGCCCCGGCCGCTGAGCGTCGAGGCCGCGGCCGAGGTGCTGGAACAGGTCGAGGTGCAGGCGCAGGAGCCCTGGATAGCGGCGCGCGATTCGGCGGTGATGACGCTGATGTATGGCTGCGGGCTGCGGGTCTCCGAGGCTTTGGCGCTGAAAGGCTCGGATGCGCCGCTGCCCGAGGTGCTGCGGGTCCGCGGCAAGGGCGACAAGGAACGGCTGGTGCCGGTGCTTCCGGCGGCGCGCAAAGCGGTGGCCGATTACCTGCGGCTCTGCCCCTTCCCGATGTCGCGCTATGAGCCGCTGTTCCGTGGCGCCCGCGGCGGTCCGCTCAATCCGCGGCTGGTGGCGAAGTCGATGGAACGGGCGCGGCTCGGTCTCGGTCTGCCCGCGACGGCGACCCCGCATGCGCTGCGGCACAGTTTCGCCACGCATCTGCTGGCCGAAGGCGGCGATCTGCGCGCGATTCAGGAATTGCTGGGCCATGCCAGCCTGGCGACGACCCAGGTCTATACCGCCGTCGATCAGGCGCGACTCATGCAGGTCTATCAGGCGGCCCATCCGCGCGCCTGAACCGAAATCGCGCCATAAACCCAGCTAACCCGCTACAATCCAAGCGGTTTCAAACCAAGGTTTAGGCCGAAAAAAAGGTTTCGTTCATCATCTGGGGCCAGCGTCGGGGCACGTTGTCATCCAGAAAGGATCGTATGATGAGCGTGACTTCCCTGACTTCGCTGTCCGGGTACTCGAGCAGCAGCGCGCTGGCGTTGTTGCAGCAAACCTCGGGCAGTTCCTCGTCCAAGACCTCCTCGTCCAGCGCGGCGAGCTTTGCCACCGGCGGTGCGCCGCCCCCGCCCCCTCCGCCGCCGACTTCGGCGTCGGGCGGGGCCGACAGCCAGTCGCTGTTCGAGGCGCTGGCGGCCAATGACGATGCCGATGGCGACGGCGCGCTGTCGCAAGCGGAAATCGACGCCAGCCCGGTGGCCGATCTGCTGTCCTCGCAGTTCGGCACGATCGACACCGACAGCGACGGCCTTCTGACCGAAACCGAATTCACCGCGGCAGAAGACGCGATGAAATCGGGCGGGGCGGGCGGCATGCAGGGCATGTCGGGTCCGCCCCCCGGCCCGCCGCCCTCGGGCCCGCCGCCGGGCGCGGAAAACGAGGCCGAGAACGAGGACGACACCACCACCTCGAGCAGCGCCACCTCCGCGCAATCGCTTTACGAGTCGCTTTTCACCGCGATGACCTCGGAAAGCGGGTCTTCGGAACAGGTGACGACCGCCCGTGACACGGCAAACCAGTTCCTGTCGCTGCTCAAGGCGGTTGCGTAAGCGACATCGTGACCCCGGGACGGGCCGGGCTCTGCCCTCGGCCCGTCTTGCACGCCTGAGCGGTTTCGGGCAGGAAGGGGGCATGGACATTCGTTTCAAGGCTCTCTCCGTTCACTTGTTGACCGCCACCGGCGCGGTGCTCTCGATGCTGGCGATGCTGGCGGCGGTCGAGGAGAAATGGTCGCTGATGTTCCTGTGGCTGGTGGTGGCGCTGATCGTCGATGGCGTCGACGGGCCGCTCGCGCGGCGGTTCGACACCAAGCACAACTGGCCGACGCATGACGGCGTGCTGATGGATCTGATCGTCGACTATCTGACCTATGTCTTCATCCCGGCCTATGCGCTGTTCAAATCGGGGCTGCTGCCGGGCTGGACCGGGTGGCTGGCCATCATTGCGATCACCTATGCCTCGGTGATCTATTTCGCCGATACCCGGATGAAGACGAAGGATTGCTCTTTCTCCGGCTTTCCGGCCTGCTGGAACATGGTGGTTCTGGTGCTTTTCGCGATCTGGCCGTCGTACTGGATCACGCTCGGCGTGGTGCTGGCGCTGGCGGTGGCGATGTTCTTTCCGCTGAAATTCATCCACCCGACCCGCACCCTGCGCTGGCGGCCGCTGTCGCTGACGATGGCGCTGTTGTGGACCGCCTTTGCCGCCCGCGCCGCCTGGGTGAATTTCGAGGAAGGCTCCTGGGCGCATTGGGGTCTGGTGGTGACCTCGGTCTACCTGATGTTCGCGGGCATCGCGCAGCAGATCCTCCCCGCGCGCCACCACGATTAAAGCCGGGTCAGCACCACCCCCGCCACGATCAGCACGGCGGCGGTCGCCTTCGACCGGGTCATCTTTTCGCCAAAGACCAACCAGCCGATCAGCACGGCAAACAGGATCGCGGTTTCCCGGGTTGCCGCCACCAGCGCGATCGGCGCCTTGGTCATCGCCCAGATCGAGATCGCATAGGCGCCATAAGAGGCCGCCGCCCCCGCCGCCGCCATGCCCCAATCCTTCAGCGGCGCGACGGTCAGGAAGCCCTTCGGCCGACTGAAGGTCATCACCAGCCCGAACAGCAGCCCGCCGCCCACCATCAGCCAGCCGACATAGCCCGCCGCATCCCCGGCGACGCGGGCGCCCAGCCCGTCGGTCAGCGTATAGGTGGCGGTGGCGCAGGCGGAGCCGAAGGCAAAGGGCAGAAGCTTGCGGCTCTCGCCATCGGTGAAAACGCCGCGCGCCATGAAAAGGATGCCCAGCCCCAGAACGCCGATGCCGACATAGCCAAGCGGTTCGATCGTATCGAGCGCGAAAAGCGCCGAGACGATGGCGACCATCATCGGCGCCGTGCCGCGCGCAATCGGGTAAACCCGGCTCAGATCGCCCTGTTCATAAGCATGGGCGAGGAAATACTTGTAGAAAAAATGCACGCAGCTTGCGGCGATGACCCATTTCCAGGCCGCGACCTCGGGCCAGGGGCGGGTGAGTGCAATCGCCAGGCCCACTGCCGCTTCCATGTAGCTCAGCATCACCATGGCGCGGATCTTTGATCCGCCAAAGCGCAACAGCGCATTCCAGAGCGCATGCAGGAAAGCGGCGGCCAGAACCGCGAGAAGAATGGAAAGGCTCATCGCCGCGGCCTCCGGCTGTCATGCAATCGTCACATCGGTAACGAGGGATGGCAGGCGGGGCAAGGGGGGCGCTGCCCCCCGTCCGCAAGCGGACTCCCCCCGAGGTATTTGTCGCAAGATGAAAGCAAAGCCTGTCTGCCTTTCATCTTGCGACAAATACCTCGCGGGGGTCCGGGGGCGCGAAGCCCCCGGCGCCGGTTGTTTTCAGCCCAGCACCGAATTGCAGCGCGCGCAGGTGCAGGGATGCTTGTGGCTGCCCACATCGGGCAGGATCTTCCAGCAGCGCTCGCATTTGGCACCTTCGGCGGCCTCGAAGATCACCGCGATGCCGGGCACTTCGGGCAGGCGGAACGCCTCGGCGGGGGCCGGGTCGGTGCTCAGGCTCAGGTCCGAGGTGATGCAGATATCGGCGAAGTCGACCGATTTCAGCGCGGCTTCCAGCGCCTGGTCCTCGACATGCACCACCGGGGCGGCTTCAAGGCTGGCGCCGATCACCTTGGCGGTGCGTTGCACCTCGAGCGCCGCCGTCACCACGCGCCGGGCGCGGCGGATGCCGTCCCATTTCGCCGCCAGATCCGGGTTCAACCAGTCGGCGGGTGTGGCGGCGAAATCCTCCAGATGGACCGAATTCGCTTCACCCGGGAAGCGCGACAGCCAGACGTCTTCCATGGTGAAGGGCAGCATCGGCGCCAGCCATTTCGTCAGCCGCTGGAAGAGCTCGTCCATCACCGTGCGAGCGGCGCGGCGGCGCAGGCTGGAGGCCGCGTCGCAGTAAAGCGCGTCCTTGCGGATGTCGAACCAGAAGGCCGAAAGATCGACAGTGCAGAAGGTGAAGAGGGTCTGGAACACGCCCTGGAAGTCGTAAGCCGCATAGCCATCGCGCACCACCGTATCGAGTTCGGCCAGACGGTGCAGCACCCACCGTTCCAGTTCCGGCATCTCGGACGGGGCGACGCGTTCTTCCTCGGCAAAGCCCGAGAGCGCGCCGAGCATGAAGCGCAACGTGTTGCGCAGGCGGCGGTAGCTGTCGGCGGTGCCTTTCAGGATCTCTTTGCCGATGCGCAGATCGACGGTGTAATCCGATTGCGCCACCCAAAGCCGCAGGATGTCGGCGCCGTAATCCTTGATCACATCCGCGGGCGCGACGGTATTGCCCAGCGATTTCGACATCTTCATGCCCTTTTCATCGAGCGTGAAGCCATGGGTTAGCACGCCGCGATAGGGGGCGCGGCCCTTGGTGGCGCAGGCCTGCAGCATCGAGGAGTGGAACCAGCCGCGGTGCTGGTCGGTGCCCTCGAGGTAAAGGTCCGCGATGCCGTCCGCCGTGCCATCCTCGCGGTCGCGCAGCACGAAGGCATGGGTCGAGCCAGAGTCAAACCACACATCCAGCACGTCGAAGACCTGGTTGTAATCGTCGGGGTTGACGACATTGCCCAGCATCCGCTCCTTGAAGCCGTCGGTATACCAGACATCGGCGCCCTCGGCCTCGAAGGCCGCAGAGATGCGGGCGTTCACCTCGGGGTTGCGCAGCAGGAAATCGGGGTCGGTCGGCTGCGCGCCCTTCTTGGTGAAGCAGGTCAGCGGCACGCCCCAGGCGCGTTGGCGCGACAGCACCCAGTCGGGCCGGGCCTCGATCATCGAATAAAGCCGGTTGCGGCCGGTGGGCGGGGTCCATTGCACGAGCTGGTCGATCGAGGTCAGCGCGCGTTGCCGGATCGTGTCGCCATAGGTGCCCATGCCGTCTTCCAGCTTCACGTCGATGGCGGCGAACCATTGCGGCGTGTTGCGGTAGATGAGCGGCGCCTTCGAGCGCCAGGAATGCGGGTAGGAGTGCTTCAGCTTGCCCTTGGCCAGAAGCGCGCCCTGCGCGTGCAGTGCCTTGATGTTGGAGACATTCGCCGGGCCTTCCTTGCCATCGGGCAGGATGATCGGCTGACCGCCAAAGACCGGCAGCGAGGCCCGGTAGCTGCCGTCCGGCTCGACGTTGTAGGTCATCGGCAGGCCGAATTTCAGGCCCAGCTGATAGTCGTCATCGCCGTGGCTGGGCGCGGTGTGGACAAAGCCCGTCCCGGCGTCGTCGGTGACGTGGTCGCCCGGCAGCATCGGCACGTCGAAATCCCATTCGCCGTTGCCGTCCTCGATGCCACGGTAGGGGTGGGCGAGTTTGATTCTTTCAATGCCGGAGAAAGAAACGGTTGCGAGCCGAGTATATGACTCAACTTTTGACTGCCTAAACGTCTGTTCCGCCAAATTATCAGCGATAAGAAGCCGCTCGCCTGCTACTGCCAGTGCTCCCTCGCTGACTGCATCTACTTGAAAGAGGCCATATTTTATCGTGGGATTATAGGCTACCGCACGGTTCTGAGGAATTGTCCAAGGTGTGGTGGTCCAGATTACGACTTTTGCGCCCACCAAAGCATCGAACGGGTTGAGACCAGAGAGTGACGTTAGTGTCGGGCTCATGGAAACCGAAACGATGGGGAACTTCACCCAGATCGTGTGGCTGGTGTGGTCGTGATATTCGACCTCGGCTTCCGCGAGGGCCGTCTTTTCAACGGGCGACCACATCACCGGCTTCGAGCCCTGATAGAGGCTGCCGTTCATCAGAAGCTTCATGAACTCCTCGGCGATCACCGCCTCGGCGTGGTAATCCATCGTCAGATAGGGGCGTTCCCATTTGCCGGTGACGCCCAGACGCTTGAATTCCTCGCGCTGGATGTCGATCCAGCCCTCGGCGAAGCGGCGGCATTCCTGACGGAAGGAGACGGTGTCCACGTCATCCTTGTTCAGCCCCTTCGCGCGGTATTGTTCCTCGATCTTCCACTCAATGGGCAGGCCGTGGCAGTCCCAGCCCGGAACGTAACGCGCGTCGCGGCCCATCATCTGTTGCGACCGCACGATGAAGTCTTTCAGGATCTTGTTCAGCGCATGGCCGATGTGCAGATGGCCGTTCGCATAGGGCGGGCCGTCATGCAGGACAAACGGCGCCCGGCCGGTCTTTTCGCGCAGGCGGTCATAGATGCCGATCTTTTCCCAGCGGGCCAGCCAGTCGGGTTCGCGGCCCGGAAGGTTGGCGCGCATCGGAAAGTCAGTTTCGGGCAGAAAGACGGTGTCGCGGTAATCGACGGCAGTTTCGGGCGTGTCGGCGCTCATCATGGGTCCATTCAGGCTGGATCGGACATAGGGGCGCAATGCGCCCGGGGCTTTGCAACGTCTCCCGGCAACCCTGACGCGTCAGAGCGCCGGGCCGGTAATTCGATGTATGAAGCAAAGCCCGGTCATGGCGGCGTTATAGGCGCGGCGTTGGGGGCGGGCAAGCGCGAAGGCCCCCGGGCGGCTGCGTCACAGCTTGCCAAACCGCGGGAAAAGCCCATCATCGGATCAAAAGCGCAGGAGGCAGCCGTGAGCGATCAACCCGGGGTCGTCGATCTATTCATCATCGGCGGGGGGGTGAACGGCTGCGGCATCGCCCGCGACGCGGCGGGGCGGGGGCTCTCGGTGACCTTGGCCGAACAGGGGGATCTGGCGCAGGGGACCTCCTCGGCCTCGACCAAGCTCTTTCACGGCGGGCTGCGCTATCTCGAATTCTTCGAATTCCGGCTGGTGCGCGAGGCGCTGGAGGAACGCGAGACGCTGCTGGTCGCCATGCCGCATATTTCCTGGCCCCTGCGCTTCGTGCTGCCGGTCCATGCGGGGATAAGGTTCGACACGACGACGCCGACCAGCCGGCTGTTGAACCTGGTCTTTCCCTGGATGAAGGGGCGGCGTCCGGCCTGGCTTCTGCGGCTGGGGCTTTTCCTTTACGACAACATGGGCGGGCGCAAGATCCTGCCGGGCACGCGCAGGCTGGATCTGACGCGCGACAAGATCGGCCGGGCCTTGAAGCCGGGGATGGCGCTGGCCTGGGAATATTCCGATGCCTGGGTCGAGGATGCGCGGCTTGTCGTGCTGAATGCCCGCGATGCCGCTGCGCGGGGGGCCAAGGTGCTGGTCGGCACCCGGGTTACGGCGGCGGCGCGGCAGGGCGATCTGTGGCGCATCGAGACCGAGGGGCCCGCGGGCAAGGCCGTGCATCTGGCGCGCGGGCTGGTCAATGCCGCCGGGCCCTGGGTCGGGCAGGTGCTGGGGCTGATCGAAGGGCCGAAACCCACGGCGCAGGTGCGGCTGGTGCGCGGCAGCCATATCGTCACCCGCAGGCTGCATGACGATCCGCGGGCGCTGTTCCTGCAGGGTGCGGACGGGCGGATCGTCTTCATCATTCCTTACGAGCAGGATTTTTCGCTGATCGGCACCACCGAGGCCGCGCATGACGCCGCCCCCGAGGCCGCGACCTGTTCCGAAGCCGAGCGCGATTACCTGCTGGCCTTCGTCTCGCAATATCTGGCCAAGCCCGTCACCGCCCGGGATGTGGTCTGGTCCTATGCCGGGGTGCGGCCGCTTTACGACGATGGCGCCAGTTCCGCCACCGCGGCCTCGCGCGATTATGTGCTGGATCTGCAGGCCGAGGGGCCGGTTTTGCTGAATGTCTTCGGCGGCAAGATCACCACCTATCGCCGTCTGGCCGAGGCGGCTTTGGCGAAGCTTGCGCCGCATTTCCCCGGCCTTGGGCCCGATTGGACCGCCCGCGTGCCGCTGCCCGGGGGGGATTTCTTCCAGACCGGCATCAAGGCGCTGATCGAGCGGCTGCGGGTGCGCTATGGCTTTCTGGGCCAGGCGGGGGCGGGGCGGATGGCGCGGGCCTATGGCACCGAGGCTTTCGCGATTCTGGGCGAAGCGAAAAGCCGCGCCGATCTGGGCCGCGACTTCGGCGCAGGCCTCTCCGAGGCCGAGGTGATCTGGCTGATGGACCGCGAATGGGCGCGCCGGGCCGAGGATGTGGTCTGGCGGCGCACGAAACTGGGGCTGCGGCTGAGTGCCGATCAGATCGCGGTGCTGGACCGGTTCATGCGGGAACGGGGGGCGCGATGACGCGGATTCTGGCGCTCGATCAGGGCACGACCTCGACCCGGGCGATTGTCTTTGACGCGGCCCTGCGCCCCGTGGCCACGGCAAGCCGCGAATTTCCGCAGATATTCCCGGCGCCCGGCTGGGTCGAACATGACCCCGAGGCGATCTGGGCCACCGTCCTCTCGACGATCCGCGAGGCTTTGGCGCAGGCCGGTCCGGTGGCGGCGCTGGGCCTGACCAACCAGCGTGAAACGACGGTGATCTGGGACCGGGCAACGGGCGTGCCGATCCATAATGCCATCGTCTGGCAGGATCGCCGCACCGCGGAGATTTGCGCCGATCTTCGGACGGCGGGCCACGAGGCGAGGATGACGGCGAAAACCGGCCTGCTGCTCGACCCGTATTTCTCGGGAACCAAGGTGAAATGGCTGCTCGACACGATCCCCGGCGCGCGGGAACGGGCCGCGCGCGGGGAGCTGGCCTTTGGCACCATCGACAGTTTCCTGATCTGGCGGCTGACCGGCGGCCGGGTGCATGCGACCGATGCGACGAATGCCGCGCGGACGCTGCTTTACGACATCGGCCGCAATGAATGGGACGCGGAAATCTGCGATCTTCTGGGCGTGCCGATGGCGCTTTTGCCCGAGGTCAAGGATTGCGCCGATGATTTCGGCACCACCGATCCGGCGCTCTTTGGCGCCGCGATCCCGATCACCGGGGTGGCGGGCGATCAGCAGGCGGCGACGGTGGGGCAGGCCTGTTTCGCCCCCGGCATGCTGAAATCGACCTATGGCACCGGCTGCTTTGCGCTGTTGAACACCGGGGCGACGCGCGTCGTGTCGCAAAACCGGCTTCTGACCACCATCGCCTATCGGCTGAACGGAGAGACGACCTATGCGCTGGAAAGCTCGATCTTCATCGCCGGGGCGGTGGTGCAATGGCTGCGCGACGGGCTGGGTCTGATCGCGCGGGCGGCCGAGACGCAAAATCTGGCCGAGACCGCCGATCCGGCGCAGGATCTGGTGATCGTGCCCGCCTTTACCGGGCTGGGGGCGCCTTACTGGAACCCCGACTGTCGCGGCGCCATCTATGGGCTGACCCGCAACACCGGGCCCGCCGAATTTGCCCGTGCGGCGCTTGAAAGTGTCGGGCTGCAGACGCGCGACCTGCTCGCGGCGATGCGGGCCGATTGGGGCGCGGCGGGGCAAAACGTGCTGCGCGTCGATGGCGGCATGGCGGCCAGCGACTGGACGATGCAATATCTCGCCGACATTCTGGGCGCCCCGGTCGACCGCCCCGTCATCACCGAAACCACTGCGCTGGGCGCCGCCTATCTGGCCGGGCTTGGTGCCGGGATCTGCCCGCCGCCTGCGGAGTTCGCGGCGCAGTGGGCACTCGACCGCCGCTTCACCCCAGCGATGGCCGAGACGGACCGGGCGCGGAAACTGGCCCGCTGGCAGCGGGCGGTGGCGGCGACGCTCGCGGTCTGAGCCTTGGCAAGCCCCGTCGCGGCGGTTACGCTGCCGCGCAGCGAATGGGGGTGGAGATGAGTGACACAAGCACGATGCCAGGCGCCGAGGAGATCGCGGCGCTGTTCACCGGGGCCGCGGGCTACCGCTTTGCGCGCTGGGGGCGGCCGATCGTGCCGGTGGTCTTTGGCGTCGATGCGGCGACCCTTGCCGTCGTCAAGGGCGCGACCGAGGCGGTGGTGGTGCTTGCCAAGGCGAAGATGGCCGAAACCGATGCCGAGATCGGCGCCAATCTGATGATCTTCTTCTTTCGCGACTGGCAGGAATTGCTGGAAGTGCCGAACCTTGACCAGATGATCGACGGGCTCTCCGATATCGTCGCGCGGCTGGATGATGCCGGGGCGAACCAGTTCCGCACCTTCCGCTTTGACGATGCCGGTGCCATCCGCGCCTGTTTTTCCTTCATCCGCATGGATGCGGCGCTCGATGAGGTTCCGGCCGAGACGATCGCGCTCAATCAGGCGGTGCAGATGATCCTGACCTGGGGCGAGCGTGCCTTTGCCACCCATCCGCCGCTGGCCGAGGCGCGGGGCGTGGCGGTGATCCGCCCCGAGATCGCCGCGGTGATCCGGGCGGCCTATGATCCGGTGCTGCCCGCCTGCGCGACGGACAAAAGCCATGCGCTGCGGCTGGCGGCGCGGATCGGCCTCGGGGGGGCGGCATGAGCCACGACTTCATCCTGCGCGTCTATTACGAAGACACCGATCTGGCGGGCATCGTCTATTACGCGAATTATCTGAAATTCATCGAGCGCGGCCGCAGCGAATGGGTGCGGGCGCTGGGCGTCGATCAGCTGGCGCTGAAACGCGATCACGGGCTGGTCTTTGCCGTGCGCCGGGTCGAGGCGGATTATCTGAAACCGGCGAAATACGATGACGCATTGCGGGTGACGACCGATCTGATTGCCGAAACCGGGGCGCGGATCGTGCTGGATCAGGCGGTCTGGCGGGGCAATGACAAGCTTTTTACCGCGACGGTCACCCTGGCCTGTCTGACCGAAACCGGCGCCGCGGCGCGGCTTCCGGCCGAAATCCGGGCGAAGATCGCGCCAAAACTGCACTGATTTCGCTGCAAGGCAGCAATCAGGCCACAACAATGACGCAGTTGTTATGGCTTTACCCCTCAATATCCGGTAGAATCACTGCTAAGAGGCCCGAGAAACAGGCCCCGTATGAGAGCAGTGACCAATGGACCAGCAAACCCTTGCCATGGCGGCAGCGGCGCCGGAGATGGATTTCTCCTTGCTTGCGCTTTTCGTGCGCGCCTCGTTGACCGTGAAACTCGTGATGATCATGCTTACTCTGGCCAGTTTCTGGTCGTGGTCGATCATGATCCGCAAGTATATCTCGTTCCGCGCCGCCCGCGCCGAGGCCGATGCCTTCGACCGCGCCTTCTGGTCGGGCGAGCCGCTTGACGAACTTTTCGACCAGATCGGACCGGCCCCGGATGGCGCCTCCCAGCGCATCTTTGCCGCGGGCATGCTGGAATGGCGCCGCAGCCACCGCCATGACGGCGAGCTGATCACCGGGGCGCAGGCGCGCATCGAGCGCTCGATGGATGTGGCGATCGCCAAGGAGGGCGAGGCGCTGAACTCGGGCCTGTCTTTCCTTGCGACCGTCGGCTCGACCGCGCCCTTTGTCGGGCTTTTCGGCACGGTCTGGGGGATCAAGGTCGCCTTCGAGGAAATCGCGATTTCGCAAAACACTTCGCTCGCCGTCGTCGCGCCCGGGATCTCCGAGGCGCTTGTCGCCACGGCGATCGGCCTTGTCGCGGCGATCCCGGCGGTCATCGCCTACAACAAGCTTTCCTCCGACGCCGACAAGATCACCTCGGGCTACGAGGCCTTCGCCGACGAATTCTCGACCATCCTTTCGCGCCAGCTGGACGCGTAAGCGATGGGCGCGGGGGTGATGAAAAAGGGCGGAGGCGGCAGCCGACGCCGCCGCGGCGGCAAGGGCAAACATGCCGTCATGGCCGAAATCAACGTCACGCCGATGGTCGACGTGATGCTCGTGCTGCTGATCATCTTCATGGTCGCGGCGCCGATGATGACCGTTGGGGTGCCGCTTGAGTTGCCGAAAACCGCCGCCAAGGCGGTGCCGACGGAACAGGAAGAGCCGCTGGCGATCTCGCTGCAGCTGGACGGCACGATCTCGCTGATGAACGAACCCGTCCCCGAGGAAGATCTGGTGAACCGGCTGCGCGCGGTCTCGGCCGAGCGCGAAAGCGACAAGGTCTTCCTGCGCGCCGATGGCGGCATTCCCTATTCGCGTGTGGTTGAAGTCATGGGCGCGCTGAACGCCGGGGGCTTTGCCAACATCATCCTCGTGACCGACCCGGGCGGGCCGACGCTGACCGGCGCCACGGCACAGCCGGGCCCGGCGGCCAACACAGGGAACTGAGGCGCGCCATGCGCATGGATCGGGCGGAACGGATCGGCACGGGCGTCTCGGCGGCACTGCATATCGCGGTGATCCTCTGGGCGATCATCGGCACGGCATGGTTCAAGCCCGAGCCGAACGAGCCTGTGGAAATCAAACCGGCCGGGATGATCTCCGAAGCCGAATTCGCCGCGATGCAGGCGGCCGCGCCGAAGGCGGGCGGGGCTGCCGCCGCGCAGCCCGCCCCCACGCAGCCTGAGGAACCGGCGGCCGAGCCCGCCCCCGAGGAGCCCCCGGCCGAAGAGGCGCCGACCCCCGAGGCCGTGCCCGATCAGCCGGTGCCGCCCGAACCCAAGCCCGAGCCGCCGCCGGATCTGTCCGAAATCGTGCCGCCGACGCCGCCCGCCGAGGTGACCGAGGTGCCGCCCTCGATGATGCCGCCGGTCGAGGAACCGCAAGACACCGAAGCGCCCGACTTCTCGCCGCGGCCGCAGCCGAAACCGGCGCAGCGCGTGGCCCCGAAACCCGCCGAGGCGCCTGCGCCCGAGGTGAAAGTCTCGGAAACGGCCGAGCCGGAAACCAGGCCCGAGGAACAGCCGGAGCCCGAGAAACCGGCCGAAAAGCCGAAGGAACAGGCCGCGCCGCCCGAGGCCGCGACCGAGATCGTGCCCGAGGAGGCGAAGCCGGTCGAGCAGGAGACGACCTCGGCGCCGAAATCCTCGCCGCGGCCGCCGAAGAAACCGGCCAAGCCCGCGGTGAAACCGCCTGAAAAGACCGAGACCGCCGCGGCGGAAGACACGCCTGCCGAGAAACCGGCGGACAAGCCCGCCGAGAAGGCTGCCGACAAGCCGGCGAAGCCGAAGTCCGACAAGCTCGCGAAACCGGCCAAGCCCGCGTCGTCGAAGCCTGCCGGTGCGGATGCGGTGGCCGATGCTTTGGCCGAGGCGATGGGCGCGGAAAGCGACAGCGGCGCCGACACCGGCACCGGCGGGCTTGGCATCGCGAAGAACGGTCCCCCGGTGACGGCGGGCGAGAAAGAGGCGCTGATCGTTGACGTGAAGGCCTGCTGGAACGTTGGCGCGCTCTCGTCGGAGGCGCTGCGGACCACGGTCACGGTGCGGGTCGACATGCAGGAAAACGGCAAGCCGGTGGTCAGCTCGATCAAGATGATCGATGCCACGGGCGGGTCTGATGCGGCGGCGCGGCAGGCGTTTGAAGCCGCGCGGCGGGCGATCGTGCGCTGCGGCTCGGATGGCTTCCCGCTGCCGAGCGAGAAATTCGGCTGGTGGCAGCAGATCGAGATCGTCTTCAACCCGACGAAGATGCGAATGAAATAGCGGGCAACCGCGGGCGGTCAGGCGCTTGTGATGACGGGCGGCTGGAAAATACGGATAGAACAGGGCGCAAGGCCCGGACGAGGACGGAACATGGTGCGTTGGATTTTGGCCGCGGCGGCGGCGCTGATGCTGACAACGGGACTGGCGGCGGCCCAACAGGGACCGCTGCGCATCGAACTGGACGAGGGCGTGATCGAGCCCCTTCCCTATGCTTTGCCCTCTTTCGTGGACGAGGGCGCGGGCAGTCTGGCGAGCCAGATCACCCGGGTGATCGCCGACGACCTCTCGGGCACCGGCCTGTTCCGCGAAATCCCCGAGGGCGCGCATATCCAGCGCTTCGGCAGCTTCGACACCCCGGTCAGCTATGCCGACTGGCAGGCGATCAATGCGCAGGCGCTGATCAACGGCTCGGTCGGCATGTCGGGCGGCAAGGTGGTGGTGAAATTCCGCCTTCATGACGTTTACGGCAACACCCAGCTGGGCGACGGCCAGCAGCTGGCGGCGTCGCCCCAAAGCTGGCGGCGGCTGGCGCACAAGGTCGCCGACGTGATCTATGCGCGGATCACCGGCGAAAGCGGCTATTTCGACAGCCGCGTCGTCTATGTCTCGGAATCCGGGCCCAAGGGGCAGCGGCAGAAACGTCTTGCGATCATGGATTACGATGGCGAGAACGTGAACTATCTGACCGACAGCTCGACCATTGTGCTGGCGCCGCGGTTCTCGCCGCAGGGCGATCGTATCCTTTATACCACCTTCGAGACCGGCTTCCCGCGCATCAAGATGATGTCGGTCGGCAATGCCGCTGGCAAGCTTCTGCCCGAAGTGCCGGGCACGATGACCTTCTCGCCGCGGTTTTCGCCCGATGGCGGCTCGATCGTCTATTCGCTGGAGCAGAACGGCAACACCGACCTGTATCGCATGTCGGTCTCGGGCGGCAGTGTCGAGCGGCTGACGAATTCGCCCGCGATCGAAACCGCGCCCTCCTACAGCCCGGACGGCAGCCAGATCGTGTTTGAAAGCGACCGGTCCGGCACGCAGCAGATCTATGTGATGTCGGCCAGCGGCGGCGAGCCGGTGCGGATCTCGAACGGCGACGGCCGCTACGGCACGCCGGTCTGGTCGCCGCGCGGCGATCTCATCGCCTTCACCAAGCAGTCGGGCGGACGTTTCTTCATCGGCGTGATGCGCACCGACGGCTCGGAGGAACGCGACCTGACGGCCTCCTATCTTGACGAGGGCCCGACCTGGGCGCCGAACGGCCGTGTGCTGATGTTCACCCGCGAAAGCCCCGGCGCGGCCGGGGCGGCGAAGATGTACACGGTCGATATCACTGGGCGCAACCTGAAGGCGGTTGCGGGGGTGGGGGGCGCCTCCGACCCGACCTGGGGCCCGCTTCTGCCCTGATTCCCAAGCGCAGCCAAACCTGATACTGTGTGCCGAAACGGCATAAGCAACAAAAGGCGGTACAACATGCATCTTGCAACCAAAGCGGCGTTCGGCCTGGCGATGATCGCGCTCGCGGCCTGCAACAACCCCTCGAAGAACGGCGCGAATGGCGTTGTCGATCCGGGCGGCGCCTATGGCGAGGCGGGCGGCGTCTCGCAGGGCTCGATCAACGACCCGAATTCGCCCGCTTATTTCGCGGGCAAGGTGGGCGACACCGTGCGCTTCGTCATCAACCAGTCGACCCTGACCGACGAGGCCCGCGCGACGCTCTCGGGGCAGGCGCAATGGCTCAACAGCCACGGCAATTATGCCGCGATCATCGAAGGCCATGCCGACGAACAGGGCACGCGCGAATACAACCTCGCGCTCGGCGCCCGTCGCGCCAGCTCGGTGCAGCAATATCTGATCTCGCAGGGCGTGCCCGCGACCCGGCTGCGCACCGTGTCCTACGGCAAGGAACGGCCGATCGCCACCTGCGCCGCGGAAAGCTGCTTCGAGCAGAACCGGCGCGCGGTCACCGTGATCTCGGTCGGCGCCGGGAGCTGAGGCAGATGCGGCGGGTGATGCTGGGGACGGCACTGGTGCTGGCGCTGGCCGCGCCCGCCTTTGCTGCCGACAAACAGACGCTGGCCGACATCCGCGCGGAACTCGCGCAGGTGTCGGCGCAGCTGCAGGAGCTGCGCGGCGAACTCGTCGCCTCGGGGGCGAGCGGCCTGCAGGCGGCGGGCGGTGCCTCGGCGCTGCAGCGCATGGACACGATGGAGGCGGAGCTGACCCGCCTCACCGCGATGACCGAACAGCTCAAGGACCGGGTGGACAAGGTCGTCAAGGACGGCACCAACCGGGTGGGCGATCTGGAATTCCGGGTCTGCGAACTGGAAGAGGGCTGCGACCCCTCCAGCGTCGGGCAGGCGCAACCGCTGGGGGGCGCGGCTCCGGCGGCGGATGCTGCGGCGGCTGCGGCACCGGCGGCTTCGGGCGGGGCGGCCCCTTCGGGCGGCACCATGGCGATGAACGAACAAGCGGACTTCGATCGGGCCAAGGGGGTGCTCGATCAAGGTGACTTTCGCGCCGCTGCCGACCTCTTTAAGACCTTTGCCGAAACCTACCCGGGCGGCCCCCTGACCGGTGACGCGGGCTATCTGCGCGGCGAGGCGCTGATGAAGGCGGGCGATGTTCCGGGCGCGGCCCGGGCCTGGCTGGACGGCTTCTCGGCCGAGCCCGAGGGCAAGCGGGCCGCCGACGACCTGCTGGAATTGGGCAAGGCGCTGGGCACGCTTGGGCAGCAGACCGAAGCCTGTGCGACGCTGGCCGAGGTGCCGGCGCGGTTCCCCTCCTCCGAGGCGGCGGGCAAGGTGGCTGCGGCGCAAGCCTCGCTTGGCTGCCGGTGACCGATCCCGAGGGCCTGCGCGCGGCGCTGCTGCGCGGGGATGTTCCGCCCGAAGACGGCCTGCTGCTTTGGGCTGCCGATGCCGCTTTCGAGACCGTCCGCCCCGTGATGACCGCGCCGCGGCTGGCGGTGGCGGTTTCGGGCGGATCGGATTCACTGGCGACGCTTGTGCTGTTGTCGGCGCTGCATCCGCTTGAGGCGGTGACGGTCGATCACGGCCTGCGCCCCGAAGCCGCCGAGGAGGCGGCCTTTGTCGCCCGCTTCTGTGCCGGGCGCGGCATTGCCCACAGCACCCTGCGCTGGGATGGCCGCGGCGCCAGGGGCAATCTGATGGATGCGGCGCGGCGGGCGCGGTTTCGGCTGATCGGTGCCTGGGCGCAGGCGCGCGGCATCGGGGCCGTGGCATTGGGTCACACCGGCGACGATCAGGCCGAGACCTTCCTGATGCGTCTTGCGCGCGAGGCCGGGCTGGAAGGCCTGTCGGGGATGCGCGAAAGCTTCGAAAGCGCGGGCGTGCTCTGGTTCCGGCCGTTCCTGAGCCAGACCCGCGCTGAATTGCGCGACCATCTGCAGCGGCAGGGGATCGGCTGGATCGAGGATCCGTCGAATGCGAACGAGCGCTTCGACCGGGTCAAGGCGCGCAAGGCGCTGGCGGCGCTGGCGCCTTTGGGGATCACGGCGGGCACGCTCTCGACGGTGGTGGGGCATCTGGCGATGGCCGAGCAATCGGTGCTGTGCTCGCTCGAGCATCTGGTCAAGGCGCATGTGCATGTCGACGCGGGCGATGTGGTGATCGACGCGCATGGTTTTCGCGACGCTTTCGACCCCGAGACCGGGCGGCGGTTGCTGAATGCGGCGCTGCTCTGGGTGTCGGGGGCGGTGTATCCGCCGCGCGCCGCCAAGGTGATCGACGTGCTGACGACCTGGCGCACCCGGCGCGACCGCACCCTGCACGGCTGTCGCATTCTGGTGACCGATGACGCGATCCGCATCACCCGGGAGCTGCGGGCGGTGGCCGCTCTGCGTGTCGGCTTCGGCGAGACCTGGGACGGCTGGCGGATCGAGGGGCCGGAGCAGCCGGGGCTGACGCTGGCGGCGCTGGGGCCAGAGGGGCTGCGCCAGCTGGGCGAGGGCCGCCGCCGTGCGGTTCCGCGCGCCAGCCTGCTGGCCTCGCCCGCGCTCTGGCAGGGGGAAACGCTGATCGCCGCGCCGGTTGCGGGCTGGAAAAACGGCTATGAGGCGCGTTTGATGCGGCCAAGCTTCACAGTCTCGCTAATCAGACGTTGAACCTGCGCACTTAATCCCTATTTTCACATCAAAGGCACCGCACCCAATGCGGTGCCCTCTCATTCTTCGGAGGTTTCTCTTGGGCAATCTGCGCAACATCGCCTTCTGGGCCCTGCTGTTCGTGCTCATCCTGGTGCTGTTCAACCTGCTCGGCAGCGGGCAGGGTCCGCTCAATGCCCGGCAAGTGTCCTATTCCGACTTCATCGCCGCCGTGGACAAGGGCGACGTGAAGCAGGTGCAGCTTGATGGCGAGGACGTGCGCTATCAGGACGGCAAGGGCGACAATTATGCGACCACAAAGGAAGGCACCGACGCCATCGCCGACAAGCTGGTGGCCAAGGGCATCACCGTCAACGTGGTCAAGCAGCAGCAATCGGGTCTGATGTCGATCCTGGGCGTCTGGCTGCCCTTCCTGGTGATGATCGGGCTTTGGATCTTCTTCATGAACCGGATGCAGGGCGGCGGCAAAGGCGGCGCGATGGGCTTTGGCAAATCCAAGGCCAAGCTTCTGACCGAAAAGCACGGCCGGGTGACCTTTGACGATGTCGCGGGCATCGACGAGGCCAAGGAAGAGCTTGAGGAAATCGTCGAGTTCCTGCGCAACCCGCAGAAATTCAGCCGTCTGGGCGGCAAGATCCCGAAAGGCGCGCTGCTGGTCGGCCCGCCCGGCACCGGGAAAACCCTGCTGGCCCGCGCGATTGCGGGCGAAGCCGGGGTGCCCTTCTTCACCATCTCGGGCTCGGATTTCGTCGAGATGTTCGTCGGCGTCGGCGCTTCGCGCGTGCGCGACATGTTCGACCAGGCGAAGAAGAACGCGCCCTGCATCGTCTTCATCGACGAGATCGACGCGGTGGGCCGGGCCCGGGGCGTCGGCATCGGCGGCGGCAATGACGAACGCGAACAGACGCTGAACCAGCTTCTGGTCGAGATGGACGGGTTCGAGGCGAACGAAGGCATCATCATCGTCGCGGCAACCAACCGCAAGGACGTGCTCGATCCGGCGCTGTTGCGCCCGGGCCGCTTCGACCGGCAGATCCATGTGCCGAACCCCGATATCAAGGGGCGCGAAAAGATCCTTTCGGTGCATGCCAACAAGGTTCCGCGCGGGCCGGATGTCGATCTGCGCACCATCGCGCGCGGCACGCCGGGCTTTTCGGGCGCTGATCTGGCGAACCTGGTGAACGAGGCCGCGCTGATGGCGGCGCGGGTCGGCCGTCGCTTCGTGACGATGGAAGATTTCGAAAACGCCAAGGACAAGGTGATGATGGGGGTCGAGCGGCGCTCGATGGTGCTGACCCCCGAACAGAAGGAAATGACCGCCTATCACGAGGCCGGTCACGCCGTCGTCGGCATGAAGCTGCCGAAATGCGATCCGGTCTACAAGGCGACGATCATTCCGCGCGGTCAGGCGCTGGGCATGGTGGTCAGCCTGCCCGAAATGGACCGGCTGAACTACCACAAGGACGAGGCCAAGCAGAAGATCGCCATGACCATGGCGGGCAAGGCGGCCGAGATCCTGAAATGGGGCGAGGAAGCGGTCTCGAACGGTCCCGCGGGCGACATCATGCAGGCTTCGGCGATTGCCCGGGCGATGGTGATGCGCTGGGGCATGTCGGACAAGGTCGGCAATATCGACTATTCCGAGGCGCATGAGGGCTATCAGGGCAATACCGCGGGCTTCTCGGTTTCGACCAAGACCAAGGAACTGATCGAGGAAGAGGTCCGCCTGCTGATCGAGAACGGCTATATCGAGGCGCGTCGCATCCTTGAGGAGAATATCGAGGAATGGGAACGGCTGGCGCAGGGGCTTCTCGAATACGAGACCCTGACCGGCGACGAGATCCGCAAGGTGATGGCGGGCGAGGCCCTGGGCGGCGATGACGACCGGCCCTCGGGCAGCCTGCCCACGGTGACCTCGCTGCCGCGCACGAAGCCCGTGGCCAAGCCCGGCATCGCGCCCGAGCCGAACGCCTGAGGCGATCGCGACAGCTCCGTCAATCAGACCTGCGCCGGGGAACCGGCGCAGGTTTTTTCTTGCGCGATCAAAGCAGGAAGTTGTCCGCCACCGGCATCGGCAGATCGCTGCCCGACAGCGTCACGGCGAAATCGGCCACCCGGTCGCCATCGAGATCGGCCAGCGCCCGCCACCCGTTTGCCCCGCCGACGATGCGCAATTCGGCCCCGGCGCCGGTGAAGGCCTTGGTGCCGAGGAAGGTGAAGGCGGCATCCCCCGGCGCATTGCGGTTCGCGTCGATGCCGGAAAGATCGATCCGGTCGCCCTCGGCGCCCTTGAAATCGGTGATCGTGTCGAAGCCCGCGCCGGCGCCGCTGTCGAAGACATTGGCGAAGACGAACCGATCGGCGCCGAAGCCGCCGGTCAGCAGATCGGAGCCGCGGCCCGAGATCAGCACGTCATCGCCTGCATCCCCCGCCAACGTGTCGTTGCCGTCGCCACCGTCGATCCGGTCATTGCCGCTGTTGCCGTTGATCCGGTCGGTGCCAAGACCGCCGGTCACGGTGTCATTGCCGCTGCCCGCCTGGATCACATCGCGGCCGATGCCGCCATCAAGAAGGTCGTTGCCGCTGCCGCCCTGCAGCGTATCATCCCCCCGGCCCCCCAGCGCGGTGTCGTTGCCGCCGCCCATCGACAGCAGGTCGTTGCCCAGCCCGCCGTCGAAGAAATTGGCATTGAACCCCTGCGCAAGATCGGTGATCACAGTGTCGAACAGCCTGTCGTCATGGGCGCTGCCGACGATGTCGAAGAAGCCGGTGATGCGATCGCCCTCGGCATCGCCCCCGGTGCCGCGTGTCGTTGCGCCGTAGCTCAGGACCACCCGAACCCCGGCGGAGGATTGGGCGTAGCTGAGCAGGTCGCCCGCATTCGCGCCCCCGTCCAGCCAGTCGGCGCCGGTGCCGCCGGTGATCGTGTCCCGGCCGCTGCCGCCAAGGATCGTGTCATTGTCCGCATTGCCGAACAGCAGGTCGTTGCCGGTGCCGCCAAGGATCTCGTCGTTGCCGCTGCCGCCGTAGATGGAGTCGTTGCCCTCGGCCCCGTCGAGCGTGTCCGCGCCGCCGACGCCCGCGGCGTTTTCGTCGCCGAAGAGCTGGTTGCCAAGCTCGTTGCCGCGGATCCAGTCGTCGCCCGCGGCGCCGCGGGCGTTCTCGATCCGCCCGAGCACGATCAGCTCTGCGGTGATGTCATTGTCGACATAGATCGATTCGGCCTCGGTGCTGAGGCCACGCACCGACCACCACGACAGGCTGATCGCAGCGCCATCATGGGAATTGCGCAGCATCAGCCAGTCGATCCCCGTGCCGTCATCGCTCAGGGTGACGGTCGTCCCGCCCCTGACAAGATCTTCGACGTAATAAATGTTGTCCGTCATTCCGGCCCCTGCCTGTTGTTCATCGGAAAATGAGACGCAACCTTGTCAATCTGCGGTTGCCGGACAAGCTTAATTTCCGCAGCACTTTGGTGCCACGGGAAAACGGTGCCATCTTGCGCAGGCGGGGCGGTTTCGGGCATTGCGGCGTCGCAATTGCGGACTGCCCCCGGGGAACGAGCGGCTAGCTTGTCGATCGGGGGCGGGCGCCGCGTGCGAAGCCACGAAGGAGAGGATCGCATGGCCGTCAGAACCGATATCGAGATCGCCCGGGCGGCCGAGAAATGGCCCATTCCCCGGATCGGCGCCAAGCTGGACATTCCCGAGGCGGCGCTGATCCCCTATGGCCGCGACAAGGCCAAGCTCGAGGCCGCTTTCGTCGCCGGGCTTGCGGAGCGGCCGATGGGGCGGCTGATCCTGGTCACCGCCGTCAACCCGACACCCGCGGGCGAGGGCAAGACGACGACCACGGTCGGTCTGGGCGATGCGCTGGCGCATCTGGGCCACCGGACGGCGATCTGCCTGCGCGAGGCCTCGCTTGGGCCCAATTTCGGCATGAAGGGCGGCGCGGCGGGGGGCGGGCTGTCGCAGGTGCTGCCGATGGAAGACATCAACCTGCATTTCACCGGCGATTTCCACGCCATCACCGCGGCCCACAACCTGTTGTCGGCGATGATCGACAACCACATCCATTGGGGCAATGCGCTGCAGATCGACGAGCGTCGCATCGTCTGGCGGCGGGTCATGGACATGAATGACCGTGCCCTGCGCGAGGTGGTGGTGGGTCTGGGCGGGGCCGCGAACGGCTATCCGCGCCAGACCGGCTTCGACATCACCGTGGCCTCCGAGGTCATGGCCTGTCTGTGTCTGGCCGAGGATCTGGCCGATCTCGAGGACCGGCTGGGCCGGATCGTCGTTGCCTATCGGCGCGACAAGACCGCGGTGACCTGCCGCGATCTGGGCGCCGCGGGGGCGATGGTGGTGCTGCTGAAAGAGGCGTTGCAGCCGAATCTTGTGCAGACGATCGCCCACACGCCCGCCTTCGTGCATGGCGGGCCCTTTGCCAATATCGCGCATGGCTGCAATTCGGTCATCGCCACGAAGACCGCGCTGCGGCTGGCCGATTACGTGGTGACCGAAGCGGGCTTTGGCGCCGATCTGGGGGCGGAAAAGTTCTTCGACATCAAATGCCGCAAGGCCGGGTTGCAGCCCGCCGCGGCGGTGATCGTGGCCACCGTGCGGGCGATGAAGATGCATGGCGGCGCCCTGCGCGAGGATCTGGGCCGCGAGGATGTGGGTGCGGTGCGGCGCGGTTGCGCCAATCTGGCCCGCCACATCGCCAACACCCGCGGCTTCGGCGTGCCCGTCGTGGTGGCGATCAATGCCTTTGACGCCGACACCCCGGCCGAGGTCGCGGCGATTGTCGAAGCCGCCGCGGCCCTTGGCGTTGCGGCGATTTCCTGTCGGCACTGGGCCGAGGGCGGGCCGGGCGCCGCCGATCTGGCGCGCAAGGTTGTGGAGTTGTGCGAGACCGGGGCCCGTTTTGCGCCGCTTTACCCCGACGACATGGGCCTTTTCGACAAGATCGAGACGATCGCGCGGCGCATCTATCACGCCGAGGCGGTGACGGCGGACAAGGCGGTTCGGGCGCAGCTGGCGGCCTGGGAGGCGGCGGGCCATGGTTCCCTGCCGATCTGCATGGCGAAGACGCAATATTCCTTTTCCGCCGATCCCGAGCTGCGCGGCGCCCCCACGGGGCATACGATCCCGCTGCGCGAGGTGCGGCTTGCGGCGGGCGCGGGCTTCGTGGTGGCGATCTGCGGCGAGATCATGACGATGCCGGGCCTGCCCCGGCATCCGGCGGCGGAAACGATCCGCCTTGATGCCGCAGGCGAGATCGAGGGGTTGTTCTGAGGCGGGGTTGAGAAGCGGGCGACAAGGTGCGATAGGAGCAGGGCATAAAAGCGGAACTTGCCGATGAAAGAGCCCTCCGAAATCACCTCGATGGCCGAACTGCGGGCCGAGATCGATGCGCTGGATCTGCGCCTCGTCGCGCTGCTGGCCGATCGGGCGCGGTTCATTGACCGTGCCGCCGAACTCAAGCCCGCCGAGGGCATGCCCGCGCGGATCAAGGCGCGGGTCGAGGAAGTGGTGGGCAATGCGCGCACCGCCGCCGAGGCGCGGGGGATGGACCCCGAGCTGATCGAGGCGATGTGGCGGATGATGGTGGAATGGTCGATCGCCCGCGAAGAGCGGGTTCTGGGCAAGGGAGACGGGATTTGAGCGCGAAGATCATCGACGGCAAGGCTTTCGCGGCCAAGGTGCGGGCGCAGGTCGCGGCCCATGTGGCGCGGCTGCGGGCGGAGACCGGTCTGACCCCGGGTCTGGCCGTGGTGCTGGTGGGCGAAGACCCGGCCAGCCAGGTCTACGTCAAGAACAAGGGCATCCAGACCCGCGAAGTCGGGATGAATTCCTATGAGCACAAGCTGCCCGCCGAGACCTCGGAAGCCGATCTTCTGGCCCTGATCGCGCGGCTGAATGCCGATCCCGCGGTGCATGGGATTCTGGTGCAGCTGCCGCTGCCCGGGCATCTGGACAGCGATCTGGTGATCAATGCGATCGATCCGGCCAAGGACGTGGACGGGTTTCACATCTCGAACGTCGGGCTTCTGGGCACCGGGCAGAAGGCGATGGTGCCCTGCACGCCCTTGGGTTGCCTGATGATGCTGCGCGACCATCACGGATCGCTTGCGGGGCTGACTGCGGTCGTTGTCGGGCGCTCGAACATCGTCGGCAAGCCGATGGCGCAACTGCTGCTGGGCGACAGCTGCACCGTCACCATCGCGCATTCGCGCACCAGGGATCTGGCCGAGGTCTGCCGGCGCGCCGATATTCTGGTCGCCGCCGTGGGCCGCCCCGAGATGATCCCGGGCGATTGGGTGAAACCGGGCGCGACGGTGATCGACGTCGGCATCAACCGCATCGAGCGCGACGGCAAGGGCAAGCTGGTGGGCGATGTCCACTTTGAAAGCGCCGCCGCGGTGGCGGGCGCGATCACCCCGGTTCCGGGCGGCGTCGGGCCGATGACCATCGCCTGCCTGCTGGCCAATACGCTGACCGCCTGCTGCCGGGCGCAGGGTCTGGCCGAGCCCGAGGGCCTGACCGCCTGACCCCGCCTGCGGATCAGAGATCGGGCCATGTTTTCCGCGCCTGTCAGCCGTGACCACAATCCCGGTTGCCTGTGCGCGGTTGTGCCGCTAGCATATTGACATGGTTAGGTTTTTGAATGGGGCGAGGGGCCATGCCCTCTTTTGCGAGCACGCGCAAGTTCCTGTGCGCCTATGGTCGGGCGATGGCGCAGCCCGTCATTCCGGTGGTCTGGCTGGTGACCTCGATCTTCGGCATCGTCGCCAGCCCCTTCGGCACCGAGCACTTTCCGCTGACCGGACGCGTCGCCTTTTGGCCGATCACCATCGGCCTTGGCGTGCTGGCGGGCGGTCTTTTGCGGGTGGTCGTGCGCGACTGCTGGGGGCTGCGCAGCTTCTGGCCCGAGGCGCCGCTGATCGCCGTTCTGGCCACGCTGGGGCTGACGCCGCTGTTTCTGGCGCTGGCCCGGGCCGTGGCGGGGCCCGAGCAGCATGTGCCCTCGACCCCGGCGATGACGGGGTACATCTTCATCATGTCGATCATCACCTCGACGCTGCGGCATGCGGTGGCGGCGACCTGGCCCGGGACCGCCGCGGCGGTGGCGCCCCCGCCAGACCCCGCGCAGCCAGACCCCGCGCTGTCCGCCCCGGCTCTCGCCGCCGCGGCCCCGCCCGCGCGTGACGCCGCGGCGCGGCTGATGGCGCGGCTGTCGCCGGAGCTGCGCGCGCCGTTGATCCGGCTGCAGATGCGCGACCATTATGTCGAGGTCTTCACCGAGGCCGGATCGGAAACCGTGCTGCTGCGGATGGCGGATGCGATCTGCGCTGCCGAAGGGGTCGCGGGGCTGCAGGTGCACCGCTCGCATTGGGTGGCGCGGCAGGCGATCCGGGGGGTGATGCGGGCGCAGGGCAAGGTCAGCCTGGCGCTGCAGGACGGCACGCAGGTTCCGGTGTCGCGGGGCAATGCGCCCGCGGTTCTGGCGCTTGGCCTGCAAGAGATGCCGCCGCAGGCCGAGACCGGCGCGCAGGCGCCGCAGGCCATGGTCGCGCGCTAGGCCCGGTTCGGCCTTGTCGCGGATCAGTGCAGGATCGCTTCCTCGCGCACGAACATGTTCGACCAGGCGCGGTCGATCAGCTCGGGGGACATCTGATAGGGGATGCCCTCGAAGTCGCAGATCGCGATCATCTGGTCGATCAGGAAGACCGGCTGATAATTCGCATAGACATTGTTGATCGTCGGGTATTTCACCTTCAGCAGATGCACGAGCGCGGCTTCGCCCAGCGGCATGCCGCGCTTTTTCGCCACAAGCGAGAAGATCTTCAGGTAATCCGACTGGCTGGGCCCGTCGATCTTGATCTTGAAGAAGATCCGCCGCAGCGCCGCCTTGTCGAAGATCTGGTTCGGGTGGAAGTTGGTGGAAAAGATGACGAGCGTGTCAAAGGGCACCTCGAACTTCTCGCCCGATTGCAGCGCGAGGATGTCGCGGCTTTCTTCCAGCGGCACGATCCAGCGGTTGACCAGTTTCTGCGGCGGCTCGGCCTGACGGCCAAGGTCGTCGACGATGAAGACCCCGCCCGAGGCCTTCATCTGCAAGGGCGCGGTATAGGTGCGCGCCGTCGGGTTGTAGGTGAGGTCGAGCATGTCAAGCGACAGCTCCCCGCCGGTGATCACCGTGGGCCGGTCGCACCAGACATAGCGGCTGTCGAAGCGGTTGCCGGATTTGCGCAGGCTGGTCGGGTCTTCGACATCCTCGCTGGCGGCGGTGTGCACGATCGGGTCATAGACGACGATCACCTGACCGGCATATTCGACCGCGCGCGGAACATAGATCCGGTCGCCGATCGCGTCGCGGATGCCGTTCGAGATCGAGGATTTGCCGTTGCCGGGCGGGCCATACATCAGGATCGACCGCCCCGAGGACACTGCCGGTCCAAGCTGGTCGATCAGCGTCGGCGGCAGCACCAGATGCCCCATCGCCGCCATCAGCTGCGGCCGGGTCAGCTGGATGTTGCGAATCGACTGTTTCCGCATCTGTACCGCGTAGTCGGCCAGCGGCACCGGCATCGCGCCGTAATATTCCGACTGCGTCAGCGCATCCAGCGCGCGGGCCTTGCCGCCCTCGGTCAGCTGATAGCCCATCTCGCCGCCGGAATTGGCGTGCAGCGTGCCCATCGCCTCGATCAGGCGCTGGCTGCGGCCCATGTCGACCAGCTCCTGGGTCAGCGCGATCGGCAGGCAGATCAGCCGGGCCAGGCCGCTGACCGTGTCCATGTTGGTGCGGAACATGGTCTTGAGCAGGATGTCCCGCATCAGCACCGTGTTCAGGCCGGTATCGGCAAGGGTCCGGGGCGGGATCGGCGCGATCACGTTCTGGGCGATCATGTTCATCTGTCCTGCTCCGGCTCGTCGTCTTCGGCTTTGCTTCGGGATTCACAGCCGCATCCTGCCGGGCTATTGTGGCCAAAAATGGGAAAAGATGCGGAGAGGCCGGGATGACGGGCAGGTCAAACGCGGCGGCTGTGCTGCCCCTGACGCTGGGGCTGGCGCTTTGCGGGGCCGTTCTGGCGGCGGCGCCGTTTCTGGCAGGCGGTCTGCTCGTGACCCAGCATGAGGGCGACACGCTGCATCTGGCCGATCTGGTGCTGCGCATGGCCGAAATGGGGCAGATGCCGCATCGCGATTTCATGACGCCGCTCGGCATTGCCGGGCTTTGGCCGATCGTGGCTTTCGTGCAGGCGGGGCTGGGGCTTGGTCATGCGTTTCTGGCGGCGCAGGCGGCGGTGGCGGCGGTGCTGTTCCTGCCGATCCTGCGCGCGGCGCAATCGCGGCTGCCGGGCGGGCTGGCCTGGATCTTCGGGGCCTATGTGCTGGGCATGGTGCTGGCGCTGGTGCATGGCGAGACGAAGCCGATGTTTTCGGTCTCGATGCATTATAACCGCTGGGCTTGGGCGATGGCTTATGTGGCGGTGGCGCTGGCGGTGCTGGAGCCGCTCGGGCCGCGCCGCGCGCGGCTGGATGGCGCCTTGATCGGGGTCTTGATGGCGGGGCTGGGGCTGGTCAAGGTGACCTATGTCGCGGCGCTGGCCCCGGCGCTGGTGGTGGCGCTGCTGGCGCGGCGGGATCTGCGCACGCTGGGCGTGGCGGTGCTGTCGGGGCTTTTGGTGCTGGCCGTGGTGACGGCGCTGCTTGGTCCGGGCTTCTGGGCCGCTTATCTGCGGGATCTGCTGACGGTGGCGGGCTCGACCACCCGGGCCGCGCCGGGCGACAGTCTGGGCGGGGTGCTGGCGGCGCCGAAGCACATCGCGGCGACGCTGGTGGCTCTGGCCACGGTGATCTTTCTGCGCCAGTCCGGGCGGCGGGCCGAGGGGCTGGCTCTGCTCTGGCTGGTGCCCGCCTTCGCCTATGTGACCTATCAGAATTACGGCAACGATCCGCAATGGCTGGTGCTGGTGGGGCTGATCGCGCTGGCCCTGCGGCCCGAGGGGAGGATCTCGAACGGCTTTGGCTGGCCGCTGCGCGAGGCCTTGCTGGCCACCGGGGTTGCGGCGCTGGCGCTGGCGACGGGGCCGATGGTCAATCTGCTCACCAGCCCGCTGCGCCATGCCTTTGTCGAACCGTCAGAAAGCGTGCCGCTGCTGTCCGCCCGGCCGCAGGAGGCCGACCTGCGGGTGATCGCCGCGCGCGTCTATCGGGTGGAGCAGAAACAGGCGGCGGATGCGCCGGGGCAGCCCTTTGCCGCCTATGCGCGCCGGGGCGACAGTGGCGCCTCGCCGCGGCGGGCCGCGGTGCTGAACGGCGAGACCCTGCCGCAATGCGAGATCCTGATGGGCTATGACGCCTGGTTCGAGACCGTGGCCGCCGATCTGACGCAGGCGGGCTATGCCCGGTCGCGGGTGCTGGTGGCGGATCTGTTCTCGGCGCTGTGGCTTTACGGGCCGTTCGAGCCGGTCAAGGGCGCCGCGCCCTGGTATTACGGCGGCACGCCGGGGATCGCGGCCGCCGATCATGTGCTGGTGCCGCTGTGCCCCACCGGGCAAACGCGGCGCGACGAGATCGTGACCGCGCTTGCCGATGCGGGCTGGCGGCTGGTCGAGGAACGCCGCACCGCGACCCATATCCTGTTGCGGCCCGAGCGCCCGTAGGGGCGCGCGGGCGGGGGCTTCGGGCCGGGCGCTCAGCGCACCCGTTCGACGACGTAATCGGCCAGATCGTCCAGCATCTGCCGCAGCGGATGATCGGGCAGCTTCGCCAGCGCCTTGCGGGCGGTGTCGGTCCAGCCGATCGCCGCCAGCCGGGTGGCTTCCAGCGTGCCGTGTTTCGTCATCAGCGCCATCGCGTGCTCAAGGTCGCCCTCTTGCTGGTCGCCCTTTTCGATCACCCGCTTCCAGAAGGCGCGTTCTTCGTCATCGGCCAGCGCGACGGCCTTGATCACCGGCAGCGTCAGCTTGCGCTCGCGGAAGTCGTCGCCGGTGTTCTTGCCGATCTCGGCCGATTTGCCGCCGTAATCCAGCAGGTCATCGACGATCTGGAAGGCGATGCCGAGCGCATCGCCGTAATCGTAAAGCGCCTTCACCTGCTCCTCGGGGGCGCCGCCGATGATGCCGCCGACCTCGGTCGCGGCCGAGAAGAGGGCCGCCGTCTTGCCGCGGATCACCCGCAGATAGATGTCCTCGGTCGTTGCCAGGTTCTGCGCCGCCGTCAGCTGCAGCACCTCGCCCTCGGCGATCACCGCCGAGGCATTCGCCAGGATCTCCATCACCCGCATGTTGCCGGTGTCGGTCATCAGCTGGAACGAGCGTGCGAACAGATAATCGCCGACCAGAACCGAGGATTTGTTGTCCCAAAGCAGGTTCGCCGTCGGACGGCCGCGACGCTGGCGGCTTTCGTCGACGACGTCATCGTGCAAAAGCGTCGCGGTGTGGATGAATTCGACCGTCGCCGCCAGATGCACATGATAGGGGCCGCCATAGCCCACCAGCCGCGCCGCGGCGAGGGTCAGCATCGGCCGCAGCCGCTTGCCGCCGGCCTCGATCAGATGCGCCGTGACCTCGGGGATGCGGGGGGCATGTTCCGAACTCATCCGCTCGCGGATCAGCGCATTCACCGCCGCCATGTCCTCGGCCAGCGCCTGCGCCAGACGGTCGTGCGGTTTCGTCGCCTTGTCGTCGAGGCTCATCGGTCTTCCTTCCCAGTTTCCCGGCCCAATTTCCGTCTCGACAGGGGGACAAAGCTGCCCTTAAGTCGAGCGATGAAAGAGCTTCTGCGCACCACCGACCCGGTTCGGATCGCCATGGCGATGGCCCTTCTTGAGGGCGAGGGTATAACGGCCTTTGAGTGGGACGTCCACATGAGCATTCTGGACGGCAGCCTCGGCATTTTGCCGCGCAGATTGGCCGTGGCCGATGCGGAGTGGTTGCTGGCGCAGGCAATTCTGCGCGACAACGGGCTGTGGGAAGACTGAGGGCTGTGGGAAGAGTGATGTTTCCGCCCGAGGACTGCAGCTTCGACCGGTTTCTGGACGGTCGTCTGACCGTGGCGCAGCCGCGCCGGGGCTATCGCGCGGCGATGGATCCGGTGCTTCTGGCGGCGGCTTGCGGCGCAAAACCGGGGCAATCGGTGCTGGAACTGGGGTGCGGGGCGGGGGTGGCGAGCCTGTGTCTGGGCTGGCGGGTGCCGGGGCTGGTGCAGGCGGGGCTGGAGCTGCAGCCGGACTACGCCGATCTGGCGCGGCGCAATGCGGCGGCGAACGGCATCGCGCTCGAGGTGTTCGAGGGCGATCTGGCGCGGATGCCCGCGGCGCTGCGGGCGCGCAATTACGATCATGTGATCGCCAATCCGCCTTACTTTGCGGCCTCGGGCGGCACGGCGGCGGCGGATGCGGGCCGCGAACGGGCCCAGCGCGAGGTGACGCCGCTTGCCGATTGGGTGCGGGCGGGGATGCGGCGGCTGCAGCCGGGTGGCTGGCTGACGCTGATCCAGAATGCCGACCGGCTGGGTGATATTCTGACGGCGCTGGCGGGGCAGGGGGGCTCGGTCTCGGTGCTGCCGATCGCGGCGCGGCAGGGACGCGCGGCGGGGCGGGTGATCGTGACCGCGCGCAAGGGGGGCAAGGCGCCCTTGCGGCTTCTGGCGCCCTTCGTGCTGCATGCGCTGCCTGCGCATCAGGGCGATGCCGAAGACCTCACCGATGCTGCGCAAGCAGTGCTGCGCTGCGGCGAAGCGCTGCCGCTAACGCCTTAATTCCGTGGCAATATTGTTCGGTGAAACCGGCTCATATTTTCGCGCGGCAATACGACAAGCGCGTGACAAGCGTTCGAAAACGTGCTGCAATCGACCTACCGAACAAGGAAAGAGGAGACTGCCATGTCCGTGAGTTCGCATATCGCTGAACTTCGCAAGAAACATCAGGCTCTGTCCGCGGAAGTCGAAGTGGCGCTTCGCACGCCCAGCTTCGATGACCTGCAAATCGCGGAGATGAAGAAACAGAAACTGCGGCTCAAGGAAGAAATCGCCCGGCTGGAAGGCGTGGCGGTCTGATTTCCGGATCGGCCCCGGGGCCGATCCCTAGCCTTGCCGACTGCCCCAAGCGGCCAGAAAGGCACCTGCAGCAATCATCGCGGCGGCCAGCACCAGAACGGGTGACGCTGCCGCGATCCCCGCTCCGATCAGCGCCAGCGTTGACAGAAGCGGCGCCGCATAGGAAGCCGTCCCCAACATCTGGATGTCGCCCCGCTTCACCCCCACATCCCATGTGTAAAAGGCCAGCCCCACCGGGCCCAGCCCCAGCGCGATGACGGCCCCCCAGCCCATGGCGCCGCTGGGCCAGAGCGTCTCTTCCAGCGCCAGATGCGCCAGCGCCGACAGCACGGCCGTGGCCAGACAATAGACCGCGACAGCGGCCGTGGGCACCTTGCCCATCCGGCGCGAGAGCAGCGAATAGCCCGACCAGGTCAGCGCACAAAGGAACGCCAGCCCGTAGCCCGGCAGCGATTCGGCATTGGCCGAGATGCCGCCGCGGGCGACGATCAGCGCCGCCCCGGCAAAGGCGATCACTGCCCCGAAAATGTGCAGCCGGTTCAGCCGCTCGCCCGGCAGCAGGCCGGAAAAGACCACGATCAGCAGCGGCCAGAGATAGGCGATCAGGCTCGCCTCGGCCGGCGGGGCCAGACGCAGCGCCGAGAAATAGATCAGGTGATAGCCGAACAGCGCCGCGGTGCCGAAGGCATAGACCTTCCACGACACCTGCCGCAGCACGGCGAATCCTTCCGTCGCGGCGACCCAGATCAGGCCGATGCCGCCGCCGATGGCAAAGCACAGCGCATTGAGCTGCAAGGGCGGCACCGGCGCCGAGGCCACGGTGAACAGCGCCAGAAGCGACCAGAGCGCGACGGCGGAAAAACCGATCAACGTGGCTTGGTTGCGTGACATCATCCGGCCCCCGAAATGCAAGAGGCCCGCAAGATGCGGGCCCCGAACCGTTTTGCCAAGAGCAAATCAGGTCATGTACTGGCCGCCGTTCGCGGTCAGCGTCGCGCCGGTGATGAAGCCCGCATCATCCGAGGCGAGGAAGACCACGCAGCGCGCGATGTCGCCGGTTTCGCCCAGACGGCCGACCGGGATCGTCGCGATGATCTGCTCGCGCACCTTTTCCGGCACCGCCATCACCATCTCGGTCGCGATATAGCCCGGGCAGATCGCGTTGACGGTGATCCCCGCCCGCGCCCCTTCCTGCGCCAGCGCCTTGGTGAAGCCGATGTCGCCCGCTTTCGCCGCCGAATAGTTCGCCTGGGCGAACTGGCCCTTTTGGCCGTTGATCGAGGAGATGTTGATGATCCGGCCGAATTTGCGCTCGCGCATGCCGGTCCAGAGCGGATGCGTCATGTTGAAGATGCCGTTCAGGTTGGTGCCGATCACCTGATCCCATTGCTCGCGGGTCATCTTGTGGAACGGCGCGTCCCGGGTGATGCCCGCATTGTTCACCAGCACGTCGACCGGGCCCAGATCGGCCTCGACCTGGGCGATGCCCGCGGCGCAGGCGTCGTAATCGGCGACCGACCATTTGTAGGTCTTGATCCCGGTCTCGGCGGTGAATTTCGCGGCGGCTTCGTCATTGCCGGCATAGTTCGCGGCGACGGTGTAACCGGCTTCTTTCAGCGCCATCGAGATCGCGGCGCCAATGCCGCGCGATCCCCCGGTGACGAGTGCAACTCTGGACATGATTCCTCCTCAGATCATCCTTGTTGAAATGCTGTTACCTAAAATAAGCAGGACGCGCAATATTGTTGCGCGCCCGTTTTTCGCATTTGCAGAAAAAAGTGGGTCTCAGAGCCCTTCGAGGCACATGGCCACGCCCATGCCGCCGCCGATGCAGAGCGTCGCCAGACCCTTTTTCGCCCCCGAGCGTTTCATTTCGAAGACAAGCGTGTTCAGGATCCGGCAGCCCGAGGCGCCGATCGGGTGGCCGATGGCGATGGCGCCGCCGTTCACGTTCACCTTCGACACGTCCCAGCCCATGTCCTTGTTCACCGCGCAGGCCTGCGCCGCGAAAGCCTCGTTCGCCTCGATCCGGTCCAGATCGGCGGCGTTCCAGCCCGCCTTTTCCAGCGCCTTGCGCGAGGCCGGGATCGGGCCGCAGCCCATGATCGACGGGTCAAGCCCCGCAGTGGCATAAGAGGCGATGCGGGCCAGCGGCGTCAGACCGCGTTTCGCCGCCTCTTCCTCGGTCATCAAGAGCACGACCGCGGCGCCGTCGTTGATCCCCGAAGCGTTGCCCGCGGTCACCGTGCCGTCCTTGGTGAAGGCCGGTTTCAGCTTCTGCATCGATTCGAGCGTCGCGCCGTGGCGGATATATTCATCGGCGTCGACGATGATGTCGCCCTTGCGGGTCTTGACGGTGAAGGGGGCGATTTCATCGGCGAACTTGCCCGCCTTTTGCGCCGCTTCGGCCTTGTTCTGGCTGGCGAGCGCGAAGTCGTCCTGCATCTCGCGGCTGATCTGCCATTGGCTCGCGACGTTCTCGGCGGTCTGGCCCATGTGATAGCCGTTGAAGGCGTCCCAAAGCCCGTCCTTGATCATCGAATCGATCATCTTCATGTCGCCCATCTTGGTGCCCGCGCGCAGATGCGCGACATGGGGCGACAGCGACATGCTTTCCTGACCGCCGGCCACGACGATCGCCGCATCGCCCAGCTGGATGTGTTGCGCGCCCAGCGCCACCGTGCGCAGGCCCGAGCCGCAGACCTGGTTGATGCTCCAGGCAGCCGATTCGATCGGCAGACCGGCCATGATATGCGCCTGACGCGCCGGGTTCTGGCCCTGACCGGCGGTCAGCACCTGACCGAGGATGGTTTCCGAGACCTCCGCCTTGTCGATGCCCGCCCGCGCCACCACGGCCTCGATCACCGCGGCGCCCAGCTCATGCGCGGGCGTGTTGGCGAAAGCGCCGTTGAAGCTGCCCACGGCGGTCCGGGCCGCCGAGACGATGACGACATTGGTCATGAAGTTCCCTCCTCACAGGATTTCGGGCGCAAAGGCGCCCATTGCCGCTGTGCAGCATGCCGAAAGGCCGCAGGAGGTCAAGCAGATTTGGCAATATTGACGCCGGTTCGCGCAATTTTGTTGCGCGGAGAAATCGAGGCATCGGACCGGGTCTCAGATCCCGGCCTTGTGGGTCGTGGCCGCTTTCCACGGCGGCATGATCGTCGGCGCGCCGAAATAATAGCCCTGCATGCAGTCGATGCCCGCACGTGTCAGCCAGGCCGCATCCTCGGCGGTTTCGACGGCTTCGGCAACGGTGAACATCTCGAAATGCCGGGAAATCGACATCAGCGCCTGGGTCAGGATCTGGTTGTCGGGATTGCGGGCGATGCCGGTGATGAACTGGCCGTCGATCTTCAGGATGTCGAAGTAGAATTCGCGCAGATAGCGGAACGAGGTATAGCCCGCGCCGAAATCATCCAGCGCGAAGCAGATGCCTTTCGTCTGCATGTCCTGCATGAAGACCGAGACCAGCTCCGGCATCATCATCGCCGAGGATTCGGTGATTTCCAGAATCAACCTTTCGCCGATGCGGTCGTCCATCGCCAGGCCGCGGTTGAGAATGCGCATCCACTCCGGATAGCCGATCGAGCGGGCGGACATGTTCACCGACAGTCGCAGGCTGCGATCCTCGGCGAGCGACAGAAGTCCCATTTCCAGCGCCAGGCAGTCAAGCTTGCGGCCGATCTCGGTGGTTTCGGCGGCGCCGATGAAATCTTGCGCCGGAATCACCCGGCCGGTGTCGTCAAGCACCCGGATCAACCCCTCGTAAAAGGCGGGGCGGTCGGGGCGAAGGGTCTGCACGACGGGTTGAAAGGCCAGCACCACGTCGCGGCGTTCCACGGCGCGGGTGACCATCGAGAGGGTTTCCCGGTCACGTTGGGCGACGGCGAACGTCAGCGGACTGGATTCGGCCGGATCGAGCGACTCGCGCAGCGACAGCGGAATTTTCGACATCGGCCCCTCCATCAGGTTCCGTGCCAGATTCCGCGATTTCGGCTAACAACTGGTAAAGCGCCACACTTTCCGCATTGCGTGGTTAATGAGAACCTTTCCAGATAAACCTTCGGTTGTATACGTTTCGCTTACCGTGACGCGCTATGGTTGCTGCAGTGTCCAGCTTCAGGGTAATCATGACCGCGCCGACCGACCTTTCCAAATCGCAGGAGAACGAAGCCCCTTTCGGCTTTGACGAGCTCTTTTACTCCCGCACCGACAAGCGCGGGGTGATCATTGCCGGAAACGAGGTGTTCCACCGCGTTTCGGGCTTCGAATGGTCCGAACTCCTCGGATCTCCGCACAAGATTGTCCGGCATCCCGACACGCCGCGCGGCGTGTTCCGCATCCTGTGGAGTGCGCTTGGCGCCGGCCATCCGATGGGGGCCTATGTCAAGAACCGCGTCCGCAACGGCGATATCTACTGGGTCTTCGCCGTGTTGATGCCGGTCGATGGCGGCTATCTGTCGGTGCGGCTGAAGCCGTCGACGCCGCTTTTCGAGCGGTTCCGCGATGTCTACACCAAACTCAGCGCGCGCGAACGGGCCGAACGGCTCGACCCCGAGGTCAGCGCCGGAGAGTTGCGCGCCCTTGCCCTGGCCGAGGGATTTTCCAGCTATACAAGCTACATGGCCTTCGCGCTCGGGCAGGAACTTGCGGCGCGGGATGCGCGGCTTGGCCGTCCGGCCGATCCGCGCACGCAGCGGCTGATCGACATGAACAAGTCGCTCGAGCGGGTGACGCAGGAACAGACCAAGCTTCTGCGCAGCTTCGAGGCGTTGCAGTCGATCCCGAACAACATGCGCATCGTCGCCTCGCGGCTGGAACCTTCGGGCGGTCCGGTCTCGGCGATCTCGGAGAATTACAAGGCCTCGTCGCTGGTGATCTCCGAGCGGCTGCGCAGTTTCGTCGCCGGACGCGACAACCTGTGTGACCGGGTGTCGCGGCAGGCGGCCCGGGCGCTGTTCCTGCTCGGCTCCAACCGGGTGCTGAAGGAAATGAACGCCGGGTTCCGCGATGTCGCCCAGGTCGAGGGAATCGACTGGAACGTCGAACGCGCGCTGTTGCGCGAGCTTGAGGCGCGGTCCTATACCGACACGCGCGATGCGATGATGCGCGCCGTCGGCCATGCCGAGGAACTGTTTCGCGCCAGCGCCGAGATTCGCCGCCTGATGCTGGGGCTTGACACGATCCGGGTGCTGGGCCGCGTCGAATGCGGGCGGATGCGCGACAGCAGCGGCGGGCTTTCGGCGACGATCGATCAGCTCGACATCTTCCACGCCGACATCAAGAACCGGCTCGAGTCGATCATGCGCTTGTCGGAGGAGATCGGCTCCTCGATGAGCCAGTTCATGCGCGCCGAATCGCGCTGATCACTCGGCGCGCAACGCCGCGATCACGGCTTTCGCTTCCGGGCTTGACCAATCGGCCGGGCCAAAGAGCTGCGCCACGATCTGTCCCCGACGATCGATCAGAAACGAGGCGGGCAGTCCGGGAACCCCCAACGCCCGCGGCAGCCGTTCGGTCTCGTCGATCATCCGCGGCAGCTGGGTGATCCCCTGCTTTTCAAAGAACGCGCCCACCTTCGCCTGGGTGTCGCGATTGCTGGAGGCCACCGTCAGCACGGTGAAATCATCCCCGCCGATCTCGGCCTGAAGCGCCGCGATATCGGGCATTTCCTTGCGGCAGGGCGCACACCAGGTCGCCCAGAGGTTCAACAGCACCACCTTGCCGCGATAATCGGCAAGCCGGTGGCTGGTGCCGGTTTCATCGACGAAAGGGATCTCGGGCAGGGGCAGCGGCTCGGTGAAAACGGCGAGTTTCTTCATCTCGCCCTGTTTCAGGGCCGAGAGATCGGCGGCGGGCGCGGCATTTGCGCAAAGGGCAAGGGCCGTATAAAGGACGAACAACCGCAGCATGATGCCTCCGACGAAGGGCCTGACGATGACCGACGACACGAAAACCTCGAACGCCATGTGGGGCGGGCGCTTCGCCGCCGGTCCGGACGCGATCATGGAGGCGATCAACGCCTCGATCTCGTTCGACAAGCGGCTTTACGCGCAGGATGTCCGCGGCAGCCGGGCCCATGCGGCGATGCTGGCCGCGACGGGTATCCTTACGAATAGCGATGCCGAGGCGATCGGGGAAGGGTTGCTCACGGTCTTGTCAGAGATCGAGGCGGGGGATTTTCCGTTTTCGACCGCGCTCGAGGACATTCACATGAATGTGGAAGCGCGGCTGAAGGTGCTGATCGGCGAACCGGCGGGGCGGCTGCACACGGCGCGCTCGCGCAACGATCAGGTGGCGACCGATTTCCGGCTCTGGGTCCGCGATCAGGCCGATGCTGCGATCACCTCGCTGACCGCGCTGATGAAGGTGCTGGTGGCGCAGGCCGAGAAGGGCGCCGATTGGGTGATGCCGGGCTTCACCCATCTGCAGACGGCGCAGCCCGTCACCTGGGGCCATCACATGATGGCCTATGTCGAGATGTTCGCCCGCGACCGGAGCCGCTTTGAAGACGCGCGCACGCGGATGAACGAATGCCCGCTCGGCTCTGCGGCGCTGGCGGGCACGGGCTTTCCGATCGACCGGCACATGACGGCGCAAGCCTTGGGCTTTGACCGGCCGATGGCGAACAGCCTGGATGGCGTGTCGGATCGTGATTTCGCGCTCGAATTCCTGTCTTCGGCGGCGATCTGCGCGGTCCACCTCAGCCGTCTGGCAGAGGAACTGGTGATCTGGTCCTCGGCGCAGTTCCGCTTTGTCGCGATGTCGGACAAATGGTCGACGGGCTCCTCGATCATGCCGCAAAAGCGCAACCCCGATGCGGCGGAACTGATCCGCGCCAAGATCGGCCGGGTGCTGGGCGCGGCTGTCGCGCTTTTCACCGTGATGAAGGGCCTGCCGCTCGCCTATTCCAAGGACATGCAGGAAGACAAGGAACAGGTTTTCGACGCTGCCGACACGCTGATGCTGGCGCTTGCGGCGATGACCGGGATGATGTCGGATCTGACGGTGAACACCGCGAAACTGGAAGCGGCGGCCTCCTCGGGCTTTTCCACCGCGACGGACCTGGCCGACTGGCTGGTGCGCGAGGCCGGTCTGCCCTTCCGCGACGCCCATCATGTCACCGGCGCGCTGGTGGCGCTGGCGGAAAAGAAGGGCTGCGATCTGCCCGATCTGAGCCTTGAAGAGCTGAAAGCCGCCCATCCGGCGCTGACCGAGGCGGTCTATTCCGTGCTTGGGGTTCACAATTCGGTCGCCTCGCGGCAGTCTTACGGCGGCACCGCCCCCGATCAGGTCCGCGCCCAGGTGGCGCGCTGGCAGGGGCTTCTGGCCTGACATCGGAGGTTTCATGCGTATCCTTTTGGCCCTGTCGCTTCTGAGTTTCGCCGCGGCCTGCGGCGTCGACGGCCCGCCGAAGTCGCCCCAGTCGACGGCCCCCGGACTTTCGGTCTCGGGCGAGGCGCGGATGGGCGTCGCGGGCCGGCTGTGAGGATCGCGCTGCCGCTGCTGCTCATTCTGCTTGCGGCCTGTGCCGGGCCGCGGACTAATGTCCATGCCAATCCGGCCGGTCAGGTGACGACCGGAGTGTCGACCGGCGTCGGCCCGATGCGGCTTGGGGTGAACAGCAACGGCCGCGGCACGGTTGGCACGCGGCTGGGCTGGCTGCATCTGGGCATGGGGCTCTGAGACCGCTTTTCTTGACCGGCCCGACCGGCTAAGAACGCCCGAACAGTCGGAGGGCGCGATGGATCATTTTCTCTACCGCAATGGCGTGCTGCATGCCGAGGACGTGGCCCTGCCCGAGATCGCCGCGGCTGTCGGCACGCCGTTTTACGTCTATTCCGCCGCGACCCTGACCCGGCATTTCCAGCTTTTCGATGCGGCGCTGGCGGGCACCGATCATCTGGTCTGTTTCGCGATCAAGTCGAATTCGAACCTGGCCGTGCTGAAATTGCTCGGCGATCTGGGCGCGGGGATGGATGTCGTCTCGGGCGGCGAATACCGCCGCGCGAAAGCCGCGGGCGTGCCGGGGGACCGCATCGTCTTTTCCGGCGTCGGCAAGACGCGCGCGGAAATCACCTTGGCGCTGACCGGCGGCATCCGGCAATTCAACGTCGAAAGCGAACCCGAGCTGCGGGCGATTTCGGAAATTGCCACGGCGCTGGGCGTCACCGCGCCGATCGCGCTGCGGGTGAACCCCGATGTCGACGCGAAGACCCATGAAAAGATCGCCACCGGCAAGTCGGAGAACAAGTTCGGCATCCCGATTGCCAAGGCCCGCGCGGTTTATGCCGAGGCCGCAAAACTGCCCGGGATCGAGGTGATCGGCGTCGATGTGCATATCGGCAGCCAGCTGACCGATCTGGCGCCGTTTGAAGCCGCCTTCACCAAGGTCCGCGAGCTGACGCTGGCGCTGCGCGAGGATGGCCACAAGATCCGCCGCCTGGATCTGGGCGGCGGCCTTGGCATCCCCTATCACCAGCGCTCGAACGAGGCGCCGCCCCTGCCCACCGATTACGGCGCGATGATCGCGCGCGTTCTGGGCGATCTGGGCTGCGAGATCGAGATCGAGCCGGGGCGGCTGATTTCCGGCAATGCCGGGCTGATGGTGACCTCGGTGATCTGGCTCAAGGAAGGCGAGGGGCGCAATTTCCTCATCGTCGATGCGGCGATGAACGATCTGGTGCGGCCCTCGATGTATGGCGCGCATCACGACATCGTTCCGGTGATCGAGCCCGCGCCGGGCACCGAAGCGCAGCCCTTCGACGTCGTCGGCCCGGTCTGTGAAACCGGCGACACTTTCACCAAGGGCCGCGAGCTGCCGCCGATGGCCGAGGGTGATCTGGTCGCCTTCCGCTCGGCGGGGGCTTACGGCGCGGTGATGGCGTCCGAATACAATTCCCGGCCGCTGATCCCCGAGGTGCTGGTCAGCGGGGATCACTTCGCCGTCATCCGGCAAAGACCGAGCTTTGAGGAAATGCTGGCCCGCGATAGCATCCCGGAATGGCTCTGATCCCGTAGTCGGGGCCGGAAAGGACCGATGCCGCCGCCGCCGCCCCTTCCGGGCGACCCGCTCGCCCCGCTGGCCCGACCGATCGCGCTGACGCGGGCGGCGATGCTGGCCGAACGGCTGCTGCGCGCCTTCTGGCCGCTGCTGACGCTGGCGGCGATCACCTTCACGCTCTTGGCCTTTCGCCTGCCCGATTACCTGAGCGGGCGGCAATGGCCCGTTTTGGCCGGTTGTCTGGGCTTTCTGGCCGTCGTGCTGGCCGCGCCCGGGCTGCGCCGGTTTCGCATCCCCACCCGGGCCGAGGCGATAGCCCGGCTGGATGCGACGCTGCCCGGCCGACCGCTCGCCGCGCTGACCGACAGTCTTGCGCTGGGCGAGACCGATCCGGCAACGCGCGCGCTTTGGGCTTTGCACCGCGGTCGCATGGCCGAACGCGCCGCCAGCGCCCGCGCCCCCCTGCCCGTGCCCGATCTGGCGCCGCGCGACCCTTACGGCCTGCGGATAACCGCGCTGACCGGTGTCACCGTGGCGCTGATCTTCGGCGCGCCTTTGGCGATCTTCACTCCGCCTGAACATCCCCGCCCCCCCGGCGCCGCCGAGGCCGCGATGGGCCCCGCCTGGGAAGGCTGGGCCGAACCGCCGCGCTACACCGGCAAGCCCGGGCTTTATCTGAACGGCGTCGAGGGCGAAGATCTGGTCCTGCCCGAGGGCACCAAACTCAGCTTCCGTTTTTACGGCTCGCCCGGGTCGGTGCCCTTCACCGAAACCGTCTCGAGCCCCGCCGCGACGCCCGAAAAGACCGACGACGCCGAGGTGCAAAGCCTTGATCTGACGGCCCGTCGCTCCGGCGGGATCGAGATCGGCGGGCGGATGGGGCGCAGCTTCCGCGTCACGCTGCTCTCCGATGCCGCCCCCGCGGTCGAGCTGCCGCGGCTGGCCGAACGGCGCGCCGATGGCAAGCTGGCGCAGCCCTTCCACGCCACCGATGATTACGGCGTGATCCGGGGGCAGGCGCAGATCCGCCTTGATCTGGCCGCGATCGACCGCCGCTACGGGCTGGCCATTGCCCCCGAGCCGCACCCCGATCTGAGCTTCGATCTGCCGCTTCCCATCACCGGCTCGCGCGCCGATTTCACCGAAATTCTGACCGAGGACATGTCCGAACACCCTTGGGCGAACCTGCCGGTGAAGCTGTCGCTCTCGGTCGAGGACGGGCTGGGCCAGACCGGCACGAGTGGCGATCAGGGCTTCGAGCTGCCCGGGCGGCGGTTCTTTGACCCGCGCGCGGCGGCGCTGATCGAGCTGCGCCGCGATCTTCTGTGGTCGCGCGAAAACGCCCCCCGCACGGCCGCGCTTCTGCGGGCGATCCTGAACCGGCCCGAGAAGCTGTTCCCGCTGCCGCAGATGGCCGAGGCGCTGCATGCGCAGATCGAACGTCTGGAAGGCGCGCCCCTGACCCCCGAAGCCCGGGACGAAGTGGCCAAGGTGTTGTGGGATCTGGCGAAATTGCTGGAAGATGGCGGTCTGGCCGATGCGCTTTCGGCGATGCAGCAGGCGCAAGAACGGCTGAGCGAGGCGATCCGCAACGGCGCCTCGAAGGACGAGATCGCCAAGCTGATGGCCGAGCTGAAAGAGGCCACCGACCGCTATCTGCAGATGCTGGCCGAGCGCGCCACCGATCAGGAAGAGGGGCCGCAATTCGGCCAGAAGCAGGACAGCCAGCGCATCACCGGCGATCAGATCCAGCAGATGATGGAAGAAATCCAGCGTCTGATGGAGGAAGGCAAGATGGCCGAGGCGCAGGAGCTGCTCGATCAGCTGGCGCGGCTGATGGAAAACATGAAGGTCACCCAGGGCGAGGGCGGCGAGGGCGACGGCCCCGGGGGCAAGGCGATGAAAGACCTTGGCCAGACGCTGCGCGAGCAGCAGAAGCTGTCCGACGATGCCTTCCGGCAGATGCAACGCAGCCCGCAGCCCGAGGGCATCGATCCGGGGCTGGAACAGCCGGGACCGGGCGGCCCGCAGATGCAACCGCAACCCGGGGAGCCGCCGCAAGCGGGGGGCGATGATCCGGGGCAGGGCCTGACGGGGCAGGATCTGGCAGACCGGCAGCATGCGCTGCGCCGGGATCTGGAACGCCAGCGCGGGTTGATGCCGCGGCTAGACGGCGAGGCGGCGCGACAGGCCGAACAGGCTCTGGAAGGGGCCGGGGAAGCGATGGACGGCGCCGAACAGGCGTTGAAGGACGGCGATCTGGGCGGCGCGCTGGACCGGCAGGCCGATGCGATCGCGGCGCTGCGCGAGGGCATGCGCCATCTGGGCGAGGCCTTGGCCGAGGAGGGCGGGCAGGGCCAGACCGGGCAGGGCGCGCAGGGGATGGAGCGGCGCGGCGATGCGATGGGCGGGCATGGCGAACGCGAATTGCCGCGCGATCCCTTGGGCCGGGCGACGGGCGAGGGCAGCCGGATCGGCACCGACTCGGATCTTTTGAAGGGCGACGACATCTATCGGCGCGCCCGCGATCTTCTGGATGAAATCCGCCGCCGCACCGCCGAGCGGAGCCGCCCCGAGCCCGAACGCGACTATTTGCGGCGCCTGCTGGATCGCTTCGCGACGCCCTGAGCGATCCGATCAGCCCTGCGGCGCCTCCGCCTGCATCGCGGCGATCACCGCGCGCAATTGCCCGTCGAGCCAGATCCGCGCCGCATCCACCGCAGCGACATAGCTGTCCAGCAGCGGCGTCAGCGCGGGCACCCGCCCGGCCAGCTGCGGCGCATAGGCATAGACCAGAAGCGCCAGCGCCGCGAGCAGCAGCACCGTCGAAAAGCCGAGCCGGAAGCCCGCGCGCGTGTCTTGCCGCCCCTGCAGCGTGCCCTGGGCGGCAATGTCGCCCGCGCGGTCGGCACTGGCCCGCAGACTGGAATTGATCTCGTCGATGTCGGGCAGACGCTGACGCCGCGGCGCGCGCCCGGGGCTGTCCGGGGGGGAGGCATCGGGTGCCCCGGTCGGATCGGCGAGAGGGTCGTCCGCGTCGACGGAAGTCAGATCGCTGAAATCGGGCACCCGGCGCGGCTCGGCGCGCGGCGGCGGGGCCACGCGCTGCGGCTGCACCGCAGCAGGTGGCACGGCGACAGGCGGCACCGGAGCAGGCGGCACCGGAGCAGGCGGCGCTACCGGCGGCAGCACCGGATCAAGGTTCATTTCGTCCTGCGTCTCGAGCCCCGCGCCCTCTGCGCGGCGCGCGGCGGCTTCGCGCTCGGCCTCTTCGCGCAGGATCGCCATCAGGTTTTCGTCGAGCGGGCGGCGCGGAATCGCCCCCGCCCGTGGCGCCGGGCCCAGATCGCCGGACGGTGGCGGAGACGGCTGCGGGGCGGGCGGCACGGGATGCGGCCCTACCGATACGGGGGCGGGCGATACGGGGCCATGCGATGATACGGGGGCGGGCGTCGCGAACGCCGGGGCCGGGGGGGCCTCGGGGGCGACGGGCGCGGCCAGTGGATGGGCCCGCATCAGCTCGGCAATGGCCTGGGTCACATCGGCCTCGACCTCGGCCGGATCAAGATCGGCCGGTTCGGGTTCCGTGTCGGCCTGCGGCGGCACGGCCCAGTCCAGCCCTTCGAGCGCCGGGGCCCCGGTTTCGGACAAGGCGATCTCTGCCCCGGCGACCTCGGGGACGGTGACTTCGGCGACGGTGACCTCGGGGACGGTGGGCGGCGCCGGTTCCGGCACGGGGTCGACATCGGGCCAGTCTTCGGGACGCGGTTCGGGCCAAGCCTCGGGCTCCGGGTCTGCGGTGATCTGGGGCGCGGCAGACGGGTCTTGCGGCGCCCCGGGCGCGCTGGCGTCACCGGCGGCTTGCGCCGGATCGGCGGCGGCATCCAGCATCGCCCGGCTGGGCTGAAACCAGGTCTGGCCGCAGCCGGAACATTGCACATCGCGCCCCGCGGCGGGAATGACCACGTCATCCACCTCGTATTGCGCACCGCATCTCGGGCAGATCAGCCGCATCCGGTTCCCAGCCTCGCCCCTCGCTTGCCATTCTGGCCTTTTCTACCAGCTTGTTGTAGCAAGCAAAGAAACAAACTCCAATAGTTTGAGTGTGTCGCAGGTGCCGCCCGCAAAGGGGGCAACAGGGGAGGGGCCGCGCAGTGATCGAATTGCAGGATGTTGCCGTCGGCTATGGCGGAAGCGAGCTGCTGGCGGAGATGACGCTGAAGCTGGTGCCGGGGTCGTTTCACTTCCTGACCGGGCCTTCGGGTGCGGGCAAGACGACGTTCCTGAAACTGTGCTATGCCGAACTGCTGCCCTCTTCGGGGTTCATGGGGCTTTACGGTCAGGACGCCCGCACGATGGGCCGCGATGACATCGCCCGGATGCGCCAGCGCATCGGCGTCGTGCATCAGGACTGCCAGTTTCTCGATCACCTCTCGGTGGCGGAAAATGTGGCGCTGCCGCTGACGGTGTCGGGGCGGCCGATCGACGGCATGGAGCTGGCCGAGCTCTTGGCCTGGGTCGGGCTGAAGGCGCAGATGAACGCGCTGCCGCCGCAGCTTTCGGGCGGCGAGCGGCAAAGGGCGGCCTTAGCGCGGGCGATCATCACCTCGCCCGAGGTGATTCTGGCCGACGAGCCCACCGGCAACCTCGATTGGGAAATGTCGCTGCGGCTGTTGTCGCTGTTGATGGAGCTGAACAAGCTGGGCAAGACCGTGCTGATCGCGACGCATGATCTGAACCTGATCCGGCAGGCGAAGGCGCAGGTCTCGGCGCGGGTGCTGCGGATCGCGAACCGGCGGCTGCAACTGGCGGGGGCGGATCTGTGATGCGGTTCAATCCTTTCGGCTCTGAATTGTCGACCGCCGACCGGGTGGTGCCGCCCACCGGCTTCACCGCCAATCTGACCGTGCTCACCTCGGCGGCGATGGCCTTTCTGGCGGTCTTTGCGCTGGCGCTGTCGCTGGCCTCGGGGCGGCTGGCCGATCGCTGGTCCGAGGCGCTGGCGCGCTCGGCCACGATCCGGATTTCGGCGCCGCCCGACCAGATGGAAACGCAGCTGCGCGCGGTGCTTGAGGCGCTGGAAACGACGCCCGGTGTGGCCAGCTACCGCGCCATGGACGAGGGCGAGATGCGCAAGCTGCTCGACCCCTGGTTCGGGCCGGATCTGCCGGTGGACACCTTGCCCTTGCCGAAGCTGGTCGAGCTGACCGAGACCGGGCAGGGCATCGACGCCGAGGGGCTGCGGCTGCGGCTGGCGGCCGAGGCGCCCGGGGCGGTGCTCGATGACCACACCCGCTGGCGCAAGCCGCTGATCGCCGCGGCCAGCCGGTTGCGGCTTCTGGGCTGGCTGTCGCTGGTGCTGATCGGCGGTGCGATGGCGGGGATGATCACGCTGGCGGCGCAGGCGGCCCTTGCGGCGAACGGGCAGGTGATCCGCACGTTGCGGCTGGTGGGCGCGCAGGATGCCTTCATCGCCGGGGCCTTCGTGCGCCGCTTCACGAAGCGCGCGGGCGCGGGGGCGGCGCTGGGCACGGCTTTGGGCATGGCGGCGGTGGCGGCCCTGCCCGCGGCCGATGCGGCGGGCGGCTTCCTGACCGGGCTTGGTTTCACCGGCTGGGGCTGGCTTTGGCCGCTTGCATTGCCGGTGCTGGCTGCGCTAGTGGCCTTTGGCGCCACCCGCGCCGCGGCGCTGCGCATGCTCAGGGGAATTCGCTGATGATCGTTTTGCAATATATCCGCTCGGTTCTGTTCATCGCGCAGATGTATCTGATGCTGGCGGTCTATGCCGTCTTCGGGCTGCCCTATGCGCTGATCGGCGGGCGGTCTGCCGCCATTCATGTCTGCCGGGGCTATTGCAAATGGGTGTGCTGGACCGCGGGCTGGATGGTCGGCATCAAGACCGAATACCGCGGCGAGATCCCGACAGGCGACGTGCTGATCGCCGCCAAGCACCAGAGCTTCTTCGACATTCTGATGATCTATGCGGCGATCCCGCGCGGCAAGTTCATCATGAAGCAGGAGCTGGTCTGGACCCCCTTCGTCGGCTGGTATGCCTACCTGATCGGCTGCGTCCCGGTCGATCGCGGCAAGCGCGGCGCGGCGATCAAGGGGATGCTGCAACAGGCGAAGAACGCGCGTTTCGCGGGCGGGCAGCTGGTGATCTTCGCGCAGGGCACCCGCGTCGCGGCGGGGGTGAAAAAGCCCTACAAGATCGGTGCCGGGGCGCTTTATGCCGAACTGGGCCTGCCCTGCGTGCCGGTGGCGACGAATGTCGGCGTGTTCTGGCCGCGCAAGGCCGTCCTGCGCAAACCCGGGCTGGCGGTGGTGGAATTCCTGCCCACGATCGCGCCCGGCATGCCGATGGGGGATTACATGAAGGTGATCGAGGCGCAGATCGAAACCGCCTCGGACAGCCTGATGGCCGAGGCCGGGCTGAAGATCGGCTGAGCTTTGGGCATTTCGTGAATGAAAAAGGGCGGCCGAGGCCGCCCTTTTTCATGTCGCAGGGTCCGCGACTTACGCCGCCAGACCCTTCGAGCCCATGTCGATGAATTTCTTGCGCCGCGCCGCCAGGATCTCGGCGCGTTTCTTGCCCTTCAGATCCGCCAGCATCTTGCCGATCTCGACCCCGACAGAGGCAATCGTCTTCTTGCGGTCGCGCTGCGCTCCGCCGAGCGGTTCGGCGATGATCCGGTCGATCACGCCGAGCTTCTTCAGATCCTGCGCCGTCAGCCGCAAGGCCTCGGCGGCTTCGCGCATCTTCTCGGCATCCTTCCACAGGATCGAGGCGCAGCCCTCGGGCGAGATCACCGAATAGACCGAATGTTCCAGCATCGCGATGCGGTCGGCGGTGGCAAAGGCCACGGCCCCGCCCGAGCCGCCCTCGCCGATGATCACCGAAATCACCGGCACGCCAAGGCAGAGGCATTTTTCGGTCGAGCGCGCGATGGCCTCGGCCTGGCCGCGTTCCTCGGCGCCCTTGCCCGGATAGGCGCCGGGCGTGTCGACGAGCGTGATCACCGGCAGCCCGAAGCGGTCGGCCATGTCCATCAGCCGGATCGCCTTGCGATAGCCCTCGGGGCGGGCCATGCCGAAATTGTGCACGATGCGGGATGCGGTGTCGTGGCCCTTTTCATGGCCGATCACGACGACCGGCTGATCGTCGAAGCGCGCCAGACCGCCCATCACCGCGTGATCATCGGCAAAGTTGCGATCGCCCGCCAGCGGCGTGTATTCGGTGAAAAGCTCGTAGATGTAGTCGCGGCAATGCGGCCGGTCGGGATGCCGCGCCACCTGGCATTTCCGCCAGGGCGTCAGATCCTTGTAAAGGTCGGTCAGCAGTTGCGCCGCCTTCTTGTCCAGCGCGGCCGCTTCCTTTTCGACATCCATCCCCGAATTCGCCCGGGCCAGCGCCCGCAGTTCCTCGGCCTTGCCCTCGATCTCGGCGAGCGGCTTTTCGAACTCGAGATAGGTCGTCATCGAAGCCTCCGTAACGCAGTCGTGGCCTATATGACCGCGCGGGCCGGGATTTGCAACTGACGCAGGGAAAACCGGGCAGAGTGCCGCGGGCGCGGCCAGCCAGTCGGGGCAACCCGTCGTGGTCAGCCGGTCGGGGGTGGGCCAATGGGGAAACGCCCCGGCGCGGGTCCGGGGCGTTCCTGTTCCCTCATGCAGCCGGGCCTCCCCTCCCTGCCACTCCGGGATCCGAATCGATTCGGTCACGAATCGTTTACACGGTGCTCAGACCTTAGCCATTTCCGCCTGTCTGACAATCACTTCCGCCTGCCGGATCGAGGCGATATCGACCAGCCGCCCCTTGTAGACGGTGGCGCCGGCGCCCTCGGCCTTGGCCTTTTCCATCGCCGCCAGAATCTCGCGCGCTTCGGCCACGGCGGCGTCGGAGGGCGTGAAGACCTCGTTCGCCAAGGCGACCTGTTTCGGGTGGATCGCCCATTTGCCGACCATGCCCAAAGTGGCCGACCGCAAAGCCTGCGCGCGGAAGCCCTCGTCATCCGAGAAATCGCCGAACGGGCCGTCGACCGGCAGGATGCCATGGGTGCGGCAGGCGGCGACGATGGCGGCCTGCGCCCAGTGCCAGGGGTCCGACCAGTGTTTCACGCCCGCATGCAACATGTAGTAGTTTTCCTGCGTGCCGCCGATGCCGGTGGTGGCCATGCCCATCGAGGCCGCGAAATCCGCCGCGCCAAGGCTCATCGCCTGCAGCCGCGGAGAGGAGGCCGCGATCTCCTCGACATGGGCGATGCCCGCGGCCGATTCGATGATGACTTCCAGCGAAATGCGTTTCTTCCGCCCCTTGGCGGCCTCGATCGCGGTGACCAGCGCATCGACCGCATAAACGTCGGCGGCGCAGCCCACTTTCGGGATCATGATCTGGTCGATGCGCTCGGACCCCTCTTCCAGCAGCTCGACCACGTCGCGATACCAGAACGGCGTGTCGAGGCCGTTGATCCGAACCGAGAGGTATTTGTTGCCCCAGTCGATGTTGTGCGACGCCTCGATGATGTTGCGCCGCGCCTGCGGCTTGTCATCGGGCGCGACCGAGTCTTCCAGGTCGAGGTTGATCACATCGGCCGCCGATTGCGCCATCTTTTCAAAGATCGCCGGACGCGAACCCGGCCCGAACAGCTGGCAGCGGTTGAGGCGGGCGGGGGCAGGGGGCTGGGTGCGGAAGCTCATCTGTCTCTCGGCAATGAAGTTACGGGATGCGTTGCGTTTGCGATATATTGTTGCGCCGCGGCGCGCAAGGAATTTCTGCGGCTGCAGCATCGGCGCCAAAGGGTGATGAATTTTGCGGCGTGCGGAAAACTTGGAAGAAGCTGCGGTGAAATCGCAATATTGCGCAAGAAAGTTGTAGAGTTTTCGCGGTTCCGCCGCATCTTTCCAAGAAAATCCGGGCGCTGTCGCGTCATACCTTGCGAAACCCTTTCCAACCCGCCGAGGTTCCCATGTCGCTGATCGAAACCCCCTATCTGTTGTTCCTTGGCGATGCGCCCGACCAGCTGGCCGCGAAAGTGGCGCAGGGCATCAAGGACTGGCGGCCGGAATATGCCGTCGGCCAATACCGGATGGAGGGCTGCAAGGCCGATCTGGGCCTGCCCGAGATGAACCTCGCCACCGCCAAGGCTGCGGGCTGCAAGACGCTGGTGATCGGTGTCGCGAACCGCGGCGGCGTGATCTCGCAGGCCTGGAAAAAGGTGCTGATCATGGCGCTGGAAGAGGGCTTCGATCTGGCTTCGGGCCTGCACAACCTGCTTCGCGACGAGGAAGACCTTGTCGCTGTGGCGAAGGCCTGCGGGCGGCAGCTGCATGATGTGCGGGTGCCGACGGTGGACTATCCGATCGCCAACGGCGTGAAGCGGAGCGGCAAGCGGATGCTGGCGGTGGGCACCGATTGCTCGGTCGGCAAGATGTATACGGCGCTCTGCATGGAAAAGGAGATGCGCGCGCGCGGCATGAAGGCCACGTTCCGCGCCACCGGGCAGACCGGGATCCTGATCACCGGCGACGGCGTGCCGCTTGATGCGGTGATTGCCGATTTCATGGCGGGGGCCGTCGAATGGCTGACGCCCGACAATGACGCCGATCACTGGGATCTGATCGAGGGGCAGGGCAGCCTGTTCCACGTCAGCTATTCCGGCGTGACGATGGCGCTGGTGCATGGCGGTCAGCCCGATGCGCTGGTGTTGTGCCACGAACCGACCCGTGCCCATATGCGCGGCCTGCCGGGCTATCAGCTGCCGGGCCTTGACGCGCTGCGCGATCTGGCGCTGCAGGTGGCGAAGGTCGCGAACCCGGCGTGCAAGGTTGTCGGCATCTCGATCAACACGCAGAACATGCCCGAGGCCGAAGCCCGCGCCTATCTTGCCAAGGTCGAGGCCGAGATGGGTCTGCCCGCCACCGATCCCTTCCGCTTTGGCGCGACGAAGCTGGTGGACGCGCTCGCCGCGATCTGAGACCGTGCGCCTGTGCCGGGGGCAGGAGCCTCCGGCGGAGGGATTTGGGGCAAGATGAAAGGGCGGAAGATGATTTCCGTAACGGCCGACACGTTCCGGCTGGCCGAGGTGTTCACCATCTCGCGCGGCTCGCGGACCGAGGCGAAAGTGCTGACGGTGCGGATCACGCGCGGGGGCGTGACCGGCTGGGGTGAATGCGTTCCTTACGCGCGCTATGGCGAAAGCCTGGAAAGCGTGACGGCGCAGATCGAGGGGCTGCCCGCGGGCATCACCCGGGCCGGGCTTTACGATGCCCTGCCGCCGGGCGCGGCGCGCAATGCGGTGGATTGTGCGCTGTGGGATCTGGAGGCGAAAACCGCGGGCAAGCGGGTCTGGGAGCTGGCGGGGCTTTCCGCCCCCGGTCCGGAAGTCACCTGTTACACCCTGTCGCTCGCCGAGCCGGAACAGATGCGGGCCGCGGCCGCGAAGAACGCGCATCGGCCGATCCTGAAGATCAAGCTCGGCACGCCCGATGACATGCCGCGGCTGGAGGCCGTGCGGGCGGGGGCGCCGAAATCGGTGATCGTCGTCGATGCGAACGAGGGCTGGTCGGCCGAGGTTTACGCCGATCTGGCGCCGCATCTGGTCCGGCTGGGCGTGGCGATGGTCGAGCAGCCCCTGCCCGCGATCGATGACGAGGCGCTGATCGGCCTTGCCCGTCCGGTGCCGGTCTGTGCCGATGAAAGCTGCCATGACCGCAAGTCGCTTTCGCATCTGCAGGGCAAATACGATCTTGTGAACATCAAGCTCGACAAGACCGGCGGGCTGACCGAGGCGCTGGCCTTGCGGCAAGCTGCGCTGGCCGAAGGCTATGGCGTGATGGTCGGCTGCATGGTCGGATCTTCGCTGGCGATGGCGCCTGCGACCCTTGTGGCGCAGGCTGCGGCCTATGTCGATCTTGACGGGCCCCTGCTTCTGGCCCAAGACCGCGAAAGCCCGCTGCGCTATGCGGACGGAATGGTTTATCCCCCCGAGCCGGGGCTCTGGGGCTGAGGAGGAACGCGCATGAGCCGCACCGTTTACCTGAATGGCGACTATCTGCCCGAGGAAGAGGCCAAGGTCTCGATCTTTGACCGTGGCTTCGTGATGGGCGATGCCGTTTACGAAGTGACCTCGGTTCTTGAGGGCAAGATCCTGGAATTCGAAGGCCATCTGGCCCGGCTTTCCCGCTCGATGGCGGAGCTGCAGATGACCGGCAACCTGAGCCGCGAGGACTGGCTGGAGATCCACCGCCAGCTGATCGCGCGCAACAATCTGGTTGATGGCATGATCTATCTGCAGGTCAGCCGCGGCAATGCGGGCGACCGCGATTTCCACTTCCCGCCCGCGGGCACGCCGCCGACGATCGTGCTTTACACCCAGTCGAAGCCGGGTCTGGCGGACGATCCGAAGGCGAAGACCGGCATCAAGGTGATCTCGATCCCGGATCTGCGCTGGCATCGCCGCGACATCAAGACGGTGCAGCTGCTGTACCCGTCGATGGCGAAGATGGCCGCCGAAGCCGCGGGCAAGCATGACGCCTGGTTCGTCGAGGACGGTTTCGTGACCGAGGGCTCGTCGAACAACACCTATATCGTCAAGGGCGGCAAGATCATCACCCGCGAGCTGTCGAACGACATCCTGCACGGGATCACCCGGGCCTCGCTTCTGAAATACGCCGCCGAGGCGCAGATGGAGATCGAGGAACGCCCCTTCACCATCAGCGAGGCGCAGGCCGCCGACGAGGCGTTTTTCACCTCGGCCTCGGCTTTCGTGATGCCGGTCGTCGAAGTGGACGGCGTGGCGCTGAACGGCGGCAAGGTCGGTCCGGTGGCGATGCGGCTGCGCGAGATCTATCTGGAAGAAGGCCGCAAGGCGGCGATCTGATCCGCCTGCACGCCGGAAAATAAAAAGCCCCGGGCCAGCCCTGCCCGGGGCTTTTTCGTCCGCTGCGGCCGGTCAGGCCGCCTGCGGACTGCGGAAACGGATCTGCGCGGGGCGCAGATGGCGGACCGGAACGCCCTCGAAGATCAGCGCGGGCAGGTCGTCCAGCAGCATCCGCGCATCGTGCCCGACCTGGTCGAAGCGCAGGTCTTCGGGACGGGGCAGGGGGCCGATGATCTCCAGCTCGATCACGTCGCCCGGGCGGAAGCCGCGGATCCGGGGCAGGTCTTCGACCGCAGCCGCAGCCGCAGCCGCAGCCGGGGAACGGCGTGCGGCCGCAAGGTCTGCGACGGGACTTGCGGTGCCGGATGGCGGGTGCCGTTCGGCCCAGACCACCAGAGCCAGCGCGAAAGAAACCGCGATGAACAAGCCAAGCATCGGAAAACCCCTCGTCTTTCCGGCAGAATGAGGCCTTGGCGCCCGCACCGCAAGGGCGTTGCCGCCCGGTCGCGGCCCGATTGTCAACGCTTTGATAACCATCCCGCGCATCGGGGAGGATTGCGGCGGCTTGCGTCACGACAGCAAAAGGCCCCGCCGAAACGGGGCCCTGCGGTCGGGTCCGGCGGCCGCTCAGGCCGCCGTGGCGGGGGTGACGGTGATCATGTCGAGCGTGATGTCGCTGGCGGCGACGCCGTGCAGCCGGAACGCATCCGCGCCATTGACCCGCACCACCGCCCCCAGGTCGCGATCGATGATGCTGATCACCGCATCGGCGGGCACGTCCTCCAGCACCAGCCGGTCGGTGCCGACGGTGAAATCGGTCACCACGACGACCTCGGGCGCGCTGTCCCCGGCCGAAGTGTAGCCAGTGGTGAAGGCATCCGCGCCCTCGCCGCCGGTCATCGTGTCCAGCAGGTCGCCGATCAGCGTGTCATCGCCCGCGCCGCCCAGCAGCGTGTCGGCGGCCGTCGAGGCGGGATCGTCGGTGGCGATCAGCAGATCATTGCCCGCGCCGCCATCCAGCAGATCCGCGCCGCTCCGGTCGCTCAGCCGGTCGTTGCCGTTTTCGCCCAGCAGGGAATCATTGCCCGCGCCGCCGTCGAGGCTGTCGTCCTGCGCCCCGCCCAGCAGGCTGTCGTTGCCGTCCTGACCGCGCAGGTCGTCGGCGCCATAGCCGCCCGAGACAGTGTCATTGCCCGCGCCCGCCAGCACCGTATCGGCGCCAAGATGGGCGTAGATCGCCTCGTCGGCCGCGGTGCCGGTCAGGCTGTCGGCGCCATCGGTGCCGTGGATCATGGGCGTGGGCACATCCGGCGTGTAGCTGTTGTCGGCGGCATCCTGCAGCGTCAGGTGTTCGGACAGGGTCTCGAGATCGGCGCCCCGGAACAGGGCTACGGTCTCGCCATCGACGATCGCCACCACGCCGCCCTCGACGGTGTCGAGCCGGAATTCCATGTCGGCGGTGAAAGCGTCGTCGCGGATCAGCACCGTCTCGAAGCTTCCCGCCGCCGCGCCGGTGAGGTCGCCGTAATCGGTGAGTGTCAGCGGCGCGTCGCCCGGGCTCCAGGTGATGTCGTAGGAATCGCGCCCCGCGCCGCCGGTCATCACGTCGCCGGACCCCGCCACGAGCGCGTCGTCGCCCGCGCCGCCGTCCAGGCTGTCTTCCCCGGCGCCGCCGTCGAGCGTGTCATCGCCCGCGCCGCCCGCAAGGCTGTCGGTCCCGTCA
>NZ_QKZO01000001.1:0-391607 GCF_003254295.1 Rhodobacter capsulatus | reverse complement strand
GCCCGCGCCGCCCGCAAGGCTGTCGGTCCCGTCATCGCCCGCCAGCGCGTCATTGCCCGCGCCGCCGTCGAGCGTGTCATCGTCCGCGCCGCCCGCAAGCGTGTCGGCCCCGTCATCGCCCGCCAGCGCGTCATTGCCCGCGCCGCCGTCCAGGCTGTCGTCATCCGCGCCGCCCGACAGCGTGTCGGCCCCCGCCAGACCGGCCAGCGTGTCGTTCCCGGCCAGCCCCTCGATCCTGTCGTCGGCCGTCGTGCCCTCGAGATCGTCCGCACCCGCGGTGCCGGTCGCGGTCTCGCCGGGGATCGTCGGATGCAGGTTGGTGTCGCTGTCGGTCTGGGTCAGCGTCACGGCCGGGGCCAGCGCGTCGATGTCGCCGCCCTCGAACCAGGCGACGGTCTCGCCGTCGAGGATCAGGTTCACCCCGCCCTCGGTGGTTTCAAGGTGGAAATCCGTCTCTTCGGTCACGGCGTCATCGATCTCGATCGAGAATCGCTCGCCCCCGGTCGGGTCGAAGTCGCTCAGTGTCAAGGCATTGCTGCCCGGCGTCCAGTAGGCGCGGAAATAGTCGGTGCCGTCGCCGCCCAGCAGCGTGTCGCCGTCATCGCCCAGCAGCGTGTCGTTGTTGCCGCCGCCATCAAGCAGGTCGGAGGCCCCGCTCCGGATATCCAGCGCGGTCAGATAGTCGTTGCCGTAGCCGCCGTGCAGCGTGTTTGCCCCGAAGAAATCGGTCAGCTCGTCGGCGCCCAGATTGCCGCGCAGCGTGTCGTTGCCCAGGCCGCCATCGATCGTGTCATGGCCATGACCGCCGTCGATATAGTCCCTGCCGTCCGTGCCCTCGATCTCGTTCGCCTTCGCGTCGCCAAAGATCTTGTTCGCGGCCGCCTCGCCGCCGTCATCGTCGTCATCTTGCGCATTCATGACCATGCCGACAAGAAGCGCCGGGAAAAGCGAAAGAAGAATGAGACTGCCCAAGACTGCGCTCCTGATCTGGTTTTGAAAATCCGTAAACGAATGGCTAACACCCCCGCCCGGGAGCGGCAACGAAAGTGGCAAACCCGCGGGGAATTGCCGCTTTTTGTGGAGACAATGCCGCGGTCAGGGGGTGACTGTTTCAGCCGCTGTCAGGGCGGCGCGCAGGATCGGCGCCAGCACCCCGGCCCATTGCGCCTGTCCCGATTCGGTCGCGATCAGGTCGTTGCGCAGCTCGATCAGCACGTTCTGCCGCCCGGTGTCGAGCGCATGCCGGTCGATGCTGTCGCCGCGCAGATGGCCCGCATAGGGTTCGTTGTCGCCGACACACAGCCCCGCGGCGCGCAGGGCGGCGATCAGCGGCAGCGCCAGGCGGGTGTCGCGCGGCGAATGCAGCACGCCCACCTGCCAGGGCCGGGGGCTGCGCCCGCGCAGGCAGGGGGTAAAGGAGTGAATGGCGCAGATCACCGTATCCGTCCGCCGCGCCGCCAGCCGCGCCAGCGCGGCGTGATAGGGGCGGTAAAGCCGGGCCAGCCGCTCCTCGATGGCCGGAGCCGAGAGATGGCGGTTGGCGGGAATGATCGTGCCGTCATAAAGCTGCATCACCAGCGTCGGGTCGTCCTCGCCGCGGTTCGGATCGATGACAAGCCGCGAGAAATCCGACCAGATCAGCGGGCTGTCCAGCGCCTCTGCCAGATGCCGGGCGACCTCCAGCGCGCCCGGATCCCAGGCGATGTGACGCCTCATGTCCTCGGGGGCGATGCCCAGATCGCCGCCCCCCACCCAGTCGGGCACCCGGTTGGTGGCGTGATCGACGGTGACCAGCCAGCGGCCGGGGCGGGTTTCGCCATGAATGTGACAGGCTTCGGTCATGCTTTCTTTGCCTTTGTCGCTCACAACAGATTTACGTCAGCAGGGCCCGGTGTTCCAGTTGCCCTGCGCGACATTTTGCGCCATAGCTGGGAACGGCCCACGAAATGACTGCAACACCAACGCCCGAGGACGCATGAGACGCCTTCGCAATGTCAAGATCGTGGCCACGCTTGGCCCCGCATCTTCCGATTACAAGACCATCCGCGCTTTGTTCGAGGCCGGCGCCGACATGTTCCGCCTGAACATGAGCCACGGCACCCATGCCGAACACAAGGTCCGCTATGACATCATCCGCCAGATCGAGGCCGACACCGGCCGTCCGGTCGCGGTGCTGGCCGATCTGCAAGGCCCGAAGCTGCGCGTCGGCACCTTTGCCTTCGGCGCCGCCGATCTGGAGGAGGGCGAGCCCTTCCGCTTCGATCTCGACCCGACCGAGGGCGACGGCCACCGGGTCTGTCTGCCGCATCCGGAGATTTTCGCCGCGCTGGAAACCGGCTCCCGACTGCTGGTGAACGACGGCAAGATCCGCCTGCGCGTCACCGCCTGCGGCCCGGATTTCGCCGATTGCGTTGTCACCGTCGGCGGCACGATCTCGAACCGCAAGGGCGTGAACGTGCCCGATGTGGTGCTTCCGCTCGCCGCGCTTTCGGCCAAGGACCGCGAGGATCTGGAATTCGCCTGCGAGCTGGGCGCCGACTGGCTGGCGCTGAGCTTCGTGCAGCGCCCCGAGGACGTGATCGAGGCGAAAGCGCTCGCCCGCGGTCGGGCGCAGGTGCTGTCGAAGATCGAGAAACCGCAGGCCGAACGTGCCTTCGACGAGATCCTCAAGGTCTCGGACGGGATCATGGTCGCGCGCGGCGATCTGGGGGTGGAACTGCCGGTCGAAGCCGTGCCGCCGATCCAGAAACGGCTGATCCGCAAATGCCGCGCGGCGGCCAAGCCCGTGATCGTGGCGACGCAGATGCTGGAAAGCATGATCGAAAGCCCGATGCCGACGCGGGCCGAAATCTCCGACGTCGCCACCGCGATCTACGAGGGCGCCGATGCGATCATGCTTTCGGCCGAATCCGCCGCCGGGCGCTATCCGGTCGAGGCGGTGCAGACGATGAACGCCGTCGCCCGCTCGGTCGAAAGCGATCCCACCTATCGCGACATCATCGAGGCCTCGCGCAGCGCCAAGCGCCAGACCGTCGCCGACGGCATCGTCGCCGCCGCGCGCGAGATCGCCGAAACCACCGATGTTTCCGCGATCTGCTGCTACACGCAATCGGGCAAGACCGTGGCGCTGGTCTGCCGCGAACGGCCCCGCGTGCCGGTGATCGCGCTTTCGCCGATCACCCAGACGCTGCGCAAGCTCTGCCTGAGCTGGGGCGTGCATGCGGTGCGCTGCGACGAGGTCAGCCGCTTCAAGGAAGCCGTGGTCAATGCCGCCCGCGCCGCGCGCGATTACGGATTCGCCGATGAAAGCCATCAGATCATCGTCATCGCCGGGGTGCCCTTCAACGTGCAGGGCACGACGAACATCCTGCGCGTGGCGCCCTGCGACGAAAGATTGATCTACCGCACCGACCCGGAGTAACCTTCGTTAAAGGTTTGCCGGGAGGGTGCCATGCTCGACAGCGATCTGTTTCTCGTGCTGGGGATCCTTGTTTCGGCCTTTGCGATCCCGGCGGTGCTTTCGGCCTTTGCCGACAGCCGCCCGCCGCGGGCGGCGGCGCTGGCGGTGATGATCGGCGGCGGGCTGATCCTTTTGGCGATGGCGACGAAGCCGGGCGGCTACACGCCCGGCCAGATCCCCGAAACCTTCGCCCGGATTCTGGCCCGTTTCCTCAACCACTGACCGCTTTTCGCTTGCCAAGCGCCGCCGCCGCGGCTATCTGCCCGCATCTATCCCGCACGGCCGGCCAACAGTGGCATGCCGAGTCGTGCGTTCACTCTCGAAAAGGAGATGAAAATGCCCAAGATGAAGACCAAATCCGCTGCGAAAAAGCGGTTCAAATTCACGGCGACCGGCAAGGTCATCGCGGGTCCGGCCGGCAAGCGCCACGGCATGATCAAGCGCTCGACCAAGTTCATCCGCGACAGCGCGGGCACGATGATCCTGTCCGATGCGGACGCGAAGATCGTCAAGAAATACATGCCCTACAACCGCTGATCTGGAGGCCTGAACAATGTCCCGCGTCAAATCCGGCAAGGTCACTCACGCCTCGCACAAGAAAGTCCTGAAGAAGGCGAAAGGCTACTACTCGGCCCGTTCGCGCAACTTCCGCACCGCCACCCAGGCTGTCGACAAGGCGATGCAATACGCCACGCGCGACCGCCAGCAGCGCAAGCGCAACTTCCGCGCGCTGTGGATCCAGCGCATCAACGCGGCCGTCCGCGCCTGCGATCTGGAAATGACCTATTCGCGTTTCATCAACGGTCTGGCGCTGGCCGGGATCGAAGTGGACCGCAAGGTTCTGGCCGATCTGGCCGTCCACGAGCCCGAGGCCTTTGCGGCCATCGTTGCCCAGGCCAAAGCCGCCGCGGCCGCGTAATTCCCCACTGACGGGAAACGGAACCCCCGCGCGGCGCCCGCCGTCGCGGGGGTTTTTCGTTCCCGCGCTTGAAATCAGCCCGGGGGGCGGCTAGCAAGACGCACCCACTTGCAGGAGAGACCTCATGACCACGCTCGATGTGCTCAAGGCGAAATATCTCGAAGGCATCGGCGCCGCCGCGGATGAGGCGAGCCTTGAGGAGCTGCGTCTGGCCGCCCTTGGCAAGAAGGGCGAGATCAGCCTGAAGATGCGCGAACTGGGCCAGATGACGCCCGAGGAACGCACCACCACCGGCGCGGCCTTGAACCGTCTGAAGGACGAGATCGACGCCGCTTTGCGCGCGAAGAAAGAGGCGCTGGCCGATGCGGCGCTCGATGCGCGGCTGAAATCGGAATGGCTCGATGTCACGCTGCCCGGCCGTCCGCGCCGGGCTGGCACGATCCACCCGGTGTCCCAGGTGATGGACGAAGTCACCGCGATCTTTGCCGACATGGGCTTTGCCGTCGCCGAAGGCCCGCAGGTGGAAAGCGACTGGTACAATTTCGACGCGCTCAACATCGCGCCCGAACACCCGGCGCGGCAGGAGCATGACACCTTCTTCATGGCGCGCGACCCGGCCGACCCGCGCCCGCCGCATGTGCTGCGCACGCACACGAGCCCGGTGCAGATCCGCGCTATGCAGGCCAAGGGCGCGCCCATCCGCGTGATTGCCCCCGGCCGCGTCTACCGCATGGACATGGACCAGACCCACGCGCCGATGTTCCATCAGGTCGAGGGTCTGGCGATCGGCCGCGACATTTCGATGGCGAACCTGAAATGGGTGCTGGAGGAATTCTGCAAGACCTTCTTCGAGGTGCCCTCGGTCGAATTGCGCTTCCGCGCCAGCCACTTCCCCTTCACCGAACCCTCGGCCGAGGTGGATATCCGCTGTTCCTGGGAGGGCGGCCAGCTGAAGATCGGCGAGGGCAATTCCTGGCTGGAAATCCTCGGCTCCGGCATGGTGCATCCCAAGGTTCTGGCGGCGGGCGGCATTGATCCGACCGAATATCAGGGCTTTGCCTTCGGCGTGGGTATCGACCGGATCGCGATGCTGAAATACGGCATCCCGGATTTGCGCGCGTTCTTCGAAAGCGACCTGCGCTGGTTGAAGCACTATGGGTTCGCCGCGCTGGACCTGCCGACGGTGTTCGGGGGGTTGAGTAAGTGAAAGGGCTGGCGTGGGGGGTAATCTACGCTACTTTGTTAGTGATACTTTCGGTCACTAACAATGTTGCTTGGTTTGTTTCTATTGCCGCCTTTTTTGAGAAACATGGAAATATGTCTTCCTCTCTCGCCACGTTCTTTGGCCCGGTAATGGCCGCAGCCATCGCAGTTATCGCTGCTAACAGGCAGGTTGAAGCTTGGCGCGCTGAGGCGAGAGCTAAGAGACGGGCAGAGATTGCGGAAGAATTGGTTTCGCTAGCTTTCGAAGTGGAAGATGCGTTCAGAGCCATTCGTCATCCATCAATGTCTCTTGTAGGGGTGAATAAAGAAAATTCTCTCGTGTATTTTGAGCGCAAGCTGTCGAGGATGGGAACATATGACGAACTTTTCTTGAGGTTTCGACGGGCACAAATACGAGTGAAAGCAATAATAGGAAACGCGGTGGTGGATGAGGCCGTCAACACTATTCACGCGTCCCGAAATAGATTGGTTATCGCGTTATCCGCTTTGCTGGCGGAGAGTAAAATGTCGAGTCCGAACAACGACAGCAAGTTTTCGGATGAATGGCGGAGTATGGCTTCCTCAAATCAAAACAATGACGATGAGACGTCGGTTGAATTGAGCTCGTGCGTTAAAACGATCTACGCTGAGCTAAATTCAATCGTTCAATTGAAGGACGGAAACCAATGAAATTCACCCTCTCCTGGCTGAAAGACCATCTCGAAACAGAAGCCTCGGTGACCGAGATTGCCGACGCGCTTACCGACCTTGGCCTTGAGGTCGAGGAGGTGGTGAACCCGGGCGCCAAACTCGCCCCCTTCACCATCGCCAAGGTGCTGCATGCCGAAAAGCACCCCGATGCCGACAAGCTGCGGGTCTGCCGCGTGCTGACCGACGAGGGCGAAAAGGTCATCGTTTGCGGTGCGCCGAATGCGCGGGCGGGGATCACCGTCGTGCTGGCGAAACCGGGCGATTATGTGCCGGGCATCGACACCACGCTGGGCGTCGGCAAGATCCGCGGCGTGGAAAGCCACGGCATGATGTGCTCGGAACGCGAGCTGGAGCTGTCGGACGAGCATAACGGCATCATCGAGCTGCCCGAGGACAGCCTGAATTCCGAGGTCGGCTGCAAATTCATCGACTGGCTGGCGGAAAACCGCCCCGAGGCCGTCGATCCGATGATCCATATCAAGATCACGCCGAACCGCCCCGATGCTTTGGGCGTCCGCGGTGTCGCCCGCGATCTGGCGGCGCGCGGTCTGGGGCGGCTGAAGCCTTTGGACATCGAGGCCCTGCCGGGAGGTTTTGAGAGCCCGATCAAGGTGGAAATCGACGCCGCCCTCAAGGAAAAGGGCTGCCCGCTGTTCGCCGGGCGTCTGATCCGGGGCGTGAAGAACGGGCAAAGCCCCGACTGGCTGCAAGCGCGGCTGCGGGCGATCGGGCTGCGGCCGATCTCGGCCTTGGTCGATATCACCAACTTCTTCACCTATGACCTGAACCGCCCGCTGCATGTGTTTGACGCGGCGAAGGTGGCGGGGAACCTGCGGATTGTCCCTGCCAAGGGCGGCGAGGAGCTTCTGGCGCTTGACGGCAAGACCTACACGCTCCGCCCCGGTCAGATGGTGATTTGCGACGACAAGGAACCGGAAAGCCTTGCGGGCATCATGGGCGGCGAGCTTTCGGGCTGCACGGAAGACACCACCGATGTCTTCCTGGAAAGCGCTTATTGGGATCCGATCACCATTGCCACCACCGGCCGCGCGCTGAAGATCAATTCGGACGCGCGCTATCGGTTCGAACGCGGCGTGGACCCGGACTTCACCCTGCCCGGGCTGGAACTGGCGACGCAGATGGTGCTGGATCTGTGCGGCGGCGAGGCGTCGAATGTGGTGATGGACGGCGCCGTGCCGGTGACCAAGCGCGCCTACAAGCTCGACCCGGCCCGGGTCATCAGCCTTGTCGGCATGGAGATCCCCGAGGCCACGCAGCGCGAGACGCTGACCGCGCTTGGCTTCAGCTTTGACGGTGACATGGCCTCGCCGCCCTCGTGGCGGCCCGACGTGCTGGGCGAAGCGGATCTGGTCGAGGAGGTGGCGCGGATCGCCTCGCTGACGAAGCTGGTGGGCCGTCCGATGGCGCGCGAAACCACGGGCGTTCCCGGCCCGGTGCTGACGCCGATCCAGACCCGCGAACGCACCGCACGGCGGACGATTGCGGCGCTTGGCTACAATGAATGCGTGACCTACAGCTTCATCGACGCCAAGTCGGCGGCGCTGTTCGGCGGCGGGCTTGAGGCGACGCGGATCGAAAACCCGATCTCGTCCGAGATGACCCATCTGCGCCCGGATCTGCTGCCGGGGCTTTTGCAGGCGGCGGCGCGCAATCAGGCGCGCGGCTTTGCCGATCTGGCGCTGTTCGAGGTTGGCCCCGCCTTCAGCGGTGGCGAGCCGGGCGATCAGGCGGTGCAGGCGGCGGGGCTGCTGGTGGGCGCCTTGGCGCCGCGCGACCCCTTTGGTTCGCGCCGTCCGGTCGATCTTTACGACGCCAAGGCCGATGTCGAGGCGGTGCTGGCGGCGATTGGCGCCCCCGCGCGGGTGCAGGTCAACCGCAAGGTGGCGGGCTGGTTCCATCCGGGCCGCTCGGGCACCATCGCGCTTGGCCCGAATGCGCTGGCGAGCTTTGGCGAGGTGCACCCCAAGGTGCTGCGCGAAATGGGGGTGAAGGGGCCTGCGGTTGCCTTCACGATCTGGATCGAAGCCGTGCCCTTCCCGAAAGCCAAGACGCCGACCCGGCCTGCGCTGGCGCTCTCGGATCTGCAGGCGGTCGAGCGCGATTTCGCCTTTGTCGTCGATGCGGGCGTCGAGGCGCTGACTGCGGTCAATGCCGCGATGGGGGCCGACAAGGCGCTGATCGAGGCGGTTTCGGTCTTTGACCAGTTCACCGGCGCCAAGGCCGAGGAGCAGATGGGCGCGGGCAAGAAGTCGATCGCGCTCTCGGTCCGGCTGCAGCCGCGCGACAAGACCCTGACCGATGCCGAGATCGAGGCGGTGGCGGCGAAGGTCGTGGACAAGGTCACCAAGGCCACCGGCGGCGTGCAGCGGAAGTGACCTGAAGTCACGCTTTGCGGATGTGAAAAACCGGTTAGGCTCTCTCGGAAACGGGGGAGCCTGATGCATTTCGACTATGTCATTCTGGGCGGCGGCTCGGCCGGATCGGTGCTGGCGGCGCGGCTGAGCGAGGATCCGGGCACGCGCGTCTGTCTGGTCGAGGCGGGCGATGCGGCGCGGGATATTCTGGTGCGGGCGCCTGCGCTGGTGGCGGCGCTGGTGCCGGGCTATCTGGGTGCCCACAACTGGGCGCTGCACACGGTGCCGCAGCCCGGTCTGAACGGGCGGCGGGGGTTTCAGCCGCGGGGCAGGGGGCTGGGCGGCTCCTCGGCGATCAATGCGATGCTGTATCTGCGCGGCCATCCCTCGGATTACGACCGTTGGGCCGCCGAGGGGGCCGTGGGCTGGGACTGGGCCGCCTGTAAGCCGTGGTTTCTGAAATCCGAACGCAACATCCGCGGCGCGTCCGCGCATCACGGGGCGGAAGGCCCGCTGCAAGTGGGCGACCAGCGCCGCCCGCGGCCGATCACCCGCGCTTTCGTGCAGGCCTGTGGCGCGGTGGACTGCCCCCCGACGGACGATTTCAACGGCGCGTGTCAGGAGGGCGCCGCGCCCTATCAGGTGACGCAATTCTGGGACGGGCCGAGGAAGGGCGAGCGCTGTTCGGCGGCGGCGGCCTATCTGCATTCGGTGATGGACCGGCCCAATCTGACCGTGCTGACCGGGGCGCGGGCGGAAAAGGTGCTGATTTCCGAGGGCCGCGCCACCGGGGCGCTGGTGCGGCAGGGGCGTAAGCGGCTGCGGCTGGAAGCGGCGCGGGAGGTGATCCTGTCCGCTGGGGCCTTTGGATCGCCGCAGCTTCTGATGCTCTCGGGCATCGGGCCGGGGGCGCATCTGCGCGATCTGGGTATTGATGTCGTACAGGATCTGCCCGGGGTGGGGGCAAACCTGCAGGATCATCTGGATTATACGATTTCCCACTTTTCGCCCCGCCGCGATGTCGTGGGGCTCAATCCGCGCGGGCTGTGGCGGCTGGCCAGGGCGGCGGGCGGCTGGATGCGGCATGGCGAGGGGCTTTTCGCCTCGCCCATGGCCGAGGGCGGGGCGTTCCTGCGCTCCGCGCCCGAGGTCGCAATCCCCGATCTGCAGATCCATTTCGTCGTCGGCATCGTCGATCAGCACATGCGCAAGCTGCATGTCGCGGACGGCTGGTCGGCGCATATCTGCGTGCTGCGGCCGCAATCGCGCGGCACGGTGCGGCTGGCGTCGAAAAACCCGCGCAAGGCGCCCTTGATCGATCCGGCCTTTCTGGCCGATCCGCGTGACGAAGCCCTGATGCTGCGGGCGGCGCGGCTCTTGGAGCAGATCACCCGGGCAGCGCCGCTGGCGCCCTGGCGCGGCGCGCGGCTTTATCCGCAGGACGGGTCAGACGCCGGTCTGATGGCCGATATCCGCGCGCGCGCCGACACGATCTATCACCCGGTCGGCACCTGTCGCATGGGCACCGATGCGGCTGCGGTGGTCGATCCGGAGCTGCGGGTGCGCGGCGTGGCGGGGCTGCGGGTCGTCGATGCTTCGGTTATGCCCAGCCTGATCGGCGGCAACACCAATGCGCCCACCATCATGATCGCTGAACGCGCGGCTGCGATGATCCGGGGCCGCTGATCGGCGGGCGTTAGCGGCGGCGCCGCACCACCGGGACGCGGGTCGCCACATAGTCGATCGAGGGATTGGGCGGCAGCCCGCCATGGTTCCGCCAGAAAAGCGGCCCGCCCAGGCGCAGGAAATGCGGCGCCATCAGCGCCAGCCCGGCCAGAAAGCCGCCCGCATGCGCCCAGTACGCCACGCCATCGGCCGAGCCGCCGAGCGAATTCAAAAGCTGCACCGCGAACCAGAAGCCCAGCACGATCCAGGCGCGGATGGTGAAGATCTTGTAGACAATGAAGAAGATGAACAGGATGTCGACACGGGCTTTCGGGAAGAGCAGCAGATAGCCGCCCATCACCGCCGCAATCGCGCCCGAGGCGCCGACCATCGGCACGCCGCTGAAAGGATCGCCCGCGATCTGCGCGCCCGCCGCCGCCAGCCCGCCGAGCAAGTAGAAGACGAGAAAGCCGAAATGGCCGAGCTGGTCCTCAAGGTTGTCGCCAAAGACCCACAGAAACAGCATGTTGCCCGCGATATGCATGATGCCCGCATGCAGGAACATGTGCGTGACAAGCCCGTGCAGCCAGACGCCATGGCTGATCGCCTCGGGGTAAAGCGCCCCCCATTGCCAAAGCCCGAACATCCGCCCGCCCCACTCGGCGGTCAGCACATAGATCAGCACGTTGAGCAGGATCAGCCCGCGCACCACCCAGGGGGTGCGGGTCGAGGGGTTATGATCGCGGATCGGGAACATCGCCCCAGCCTTCCCGAAGACGGGTTTTGCGTCAAGCCTCTAGCGGCTGGCGCGCAGAATGACCTGACCCGCGGCATCGGTGAAGTCCAGCGCCGGACCCGTCAGCCGCAAGGCCGTCACCGCGCCGATCGTCGAATGGAAGGCCTGTTCCACCTGCATCTGCGCGGGCGGGCACATCATCCGGGTTCCGGCCAGCGCGCCCACATGCAGTGCGCCCTCGCGGGTTTCGATCCGGCCCGCATAGCGGTTGCAGCCTGACGTGCCCGCGATCATCCCCGGCTCGGGCGACAGCAGGGTGACGCGGACGCCCTCCGGCACGGCGGCGCCCGCGATCTCGGTGATGGTCCATTCGGTTCCGGTGCCGATCAGGGCCAGCGGATCGGCCGGGGTCTGCGCCGCGTCCTCCTTGCAGGCGGCAAGGGCGATCAGGGCAAGGGCAAGAACGGCGACACGCATGGAACCTCCGGGGTTTTGCCCAGAGTGACCGCGGCGCGCGATCCTCGCAAGAGCTTCACGCAAAGGTGTGGCCTTCGGGGATGTCAGAAGGTTGGCGGGGTGTTGACCCAGATCACCACGGTGCGGCCGTCGGCGGCATTGGCCCAGGCATGCGGGCGGCGGCTTTCGAAATAGATGCTGTCGCCGACGCCCAATTCGTGCAGCTCGGTGCCGTCCAGCGTCAGTCGGAAGCGGCCTTCCAGCACGGTGATGAATTCCTCGCCCTCGTGGCCGTAACCGCCCTCCGAGGCCGCGCCGGGGGCGAGGATGAAGCGGTGGCAATCCATCTGCCGCCGCCCCTCGGCCAGAACCTCGACCCGCACGCCCTCGACCGGCATCGGCCAGACCCGCGCCGCGCCCGCCCGCACGACGGGTTGGCCAACCTCCTCCTGCCCGGAAAGCCGCGACACGGTGGTGCCGTAATATTGCGCCAGATCGGCCAGCGTCTTGAAGCTGACCCCCGCCCCGGTGCGTTCCAGCGTCGACAGCGCCGAGGCCGAAACCCCCAGCGCCTGCGCCACGGTGTCAAGCGTCTCGCCGCGGTTTTGCCGCAGCGCCCGCAGCGCCGTGCCAAGCGGTTCATTGGTGATCGCGGGGGGCGCGGGGGCGTCGTTCTCGCTTTCCAGCGTCGCGCGGATCGCGGCGGGGTTCAGCCCGGCCTCACGCCGCAGATAGGCGATGCGCTGCAGCCGCGCCACATCGGCGGCCGAATAAAGCCGCTGCCCCGAGGCCCGGCGTTGCGGCGCGATCAGCCCCTGCGTCTCCCACAGCCGCAGGGTGGACGACGCCACGCCCGCCGCCCGCGCGGCCTCGGCCACCCGAAACAGCGGTTCTTCCTCGGGCGTATCTGCGTGCGACTCGGTCATTTCACCTGCCTTACCCGGGCAGGATGCGCCTTGCTACCGATCTTGCCAAGAATTTTCTTGCAGAAAAAATGCAAAGTGAGAGGATGCGATATCTCGAATCGGAGCCCCTTCATGACCGTGCAAACCTCGCCCGACCTGTCCGCCCGCCGTGCCGCCGCCATCGCCAAGGGCGTTGGCGTGACAACGCAGATCTATGCCGAACGCGCCGAAAACGCGGAAATCTGGGACAAGAACGGCACCCGTTACATCGACTTCGCCGCGGGGATCGCCGTGGTGAACACCGGCCACCGTCACCCGCGCGTGATCGAAGCGGTCAAAGCGCAGCTCGACGCCTTCACCCACACCTGCCACCAAGTCGTGCCTTACGAAAACTACGTCACCCTGGCCGAGCGTCTGAACGCCGCCGTGCCCGGTGACTTTGCGAAGAAGACGATCTTCGCCACAACCGGCGCCGAAGCCGTTGAAAACGCGATCAAGATTGCCCGTCACCACACCGGCCGCGCGGGCGTTGTGGCCTTTGCGGGCGGCTTTCACGGCCGCACCTTCATGGGCATGACGCTGACCGGCAAGGTTCAGCCCTACAAGGCCGGTTTCGGCCCGATGATGAACGACGTCTGGCACCTGCCCTTCCCCTGCCCGCTGCATGGGGTGACGGGCGAGGAGGCCGTGGCGGCGCTGGAACGTCTCTTCAAGGCCGACATCGAACCCACCCGCGTCGCCGCGATCATCGTCGAGCCGGTGCAGGGCGAGGGCGGCTTCTATCCGGTGCCCGAAGGCTTCATGCGCAAACTGCGCGAGATCGCCGACAAGCACGGCATCGTCCTGATCGCCGACGAGGTGCAGACCGGCTTTGCCCGCACCGGCAAGCTTTTCGCGATGGAACATCACGGGGTTGCCGCCGACATCACCACCATGGCCAAGGGGCTGGGCGGCGGCTTCCCGATCTCGGCGGTGACCGGCAAGGCCGAAATCATGGACAGCCCGAACCCGGGCGGCCTTGGCGGCACCTATGCCGGGGCGCCGATTGCCGTCGCCGCCGCCCATGCGGTGCTGGACGTGATCGAGGACGAACAGCTTTGCGCCCGCGCCGAGCGTCTGGGCGCGCGGCTGAAACAGCGTCTGGCGGGCCTGCGTGACAGCGTGCCGGAGATCATCGACATCCGCGGCCCGGGCTTCATGAACGCGGTCGAGTTCAACGTGGCGGGCACCGACATGCCGAACCCGGAGATGACCAACCGCGTCCGCGAAGAGGCGCTGAGCCGCGGCCTGATCCTGCTCACCTGCGGTGTTTACGGCAACGTCATCCGGTTCCTCGCGCCGCTGACGATCCAGGACGCGGTCTTTGACGAGGCGCTGGACATCCTCGAAGCCTCGATCCTCGCCGCGAAGGGCTGAGGCCATGTGGGGCGAACCCGCCCGCGGGGCAGAGCGTCTGGATGACACCGACCAACGGCTGATCGCGGCGCTGCGCCGCGACGGCCGGGCCGCGGTGTCGGATCTGGCGGTGCAGCTTGGTCTGTCGCGCGCCACCGTGCGCGCGCGGATCGAGCGGCTGGTGGCGCGCGGCGAAATCTCGGGCTTCACCGTGATGACGCGCGCCGATGTCTCTGCCGCGCCGGTGCGGGGCCTGATGCTGCTTTCCGTCGACGGGCGGGCGACCGAAAAGGTGATCGCCCGCCTGCTCGGCCTGCCGCCGGTGCAGGCGGTGCATACGACGAACGGGCAATGGGATCTGATGGCGGAAATCGGCGCCCGCTCGCTCGAGGAACTCGACGAGACGATCCTGTCGATCCGCCGCCTTGAGGGGGTGGGGCGGACGGAAACCAACCTGCAGCTGTCCTCGCGCCGCCCCGCGGCCCGGTTCTGACGCCGGGTCTTTCGGTCGCCCTTGAAATTCCGGGACGGTCCTTGTATTGCGCACCGTCCCGGCTAAAATGGGTCAAGACCGCCCCGATGGGGGATGCCCGCTCGGGATGCCCGGACGGGGGATGAACGCCGCCCCCGCGGGGCGAAGAAACAAGGTGCGCCGATGTCCTGGACCGATGAACGTGTCGAACTTCTGAAAAAGATGTGGACCGAGGGGCAATCGGCCAGCCAGATCGCCAAGGAACTGGGCGGGGTGACGCGCAATGCGGTGATCGGCAAGGTGCATCGTCTGGGCCTGTCGAACCGGGTCGAGGGGGCGGCGCCCACGCCCGCCCCGGCGGCGGCGCCCGCCGCAGTGGCCAAGCCCGCCGCGCCCGAGCCGGTGGCCGCGCCCGCCGCCGCGGCTGCCCCGCGCGTCGAGCCCGAGCCCGAGCCGGTCCGCCCGACGATTGCCGCCGTGCCGCCGCGCCCGGCCCCCGCCGCGCCGCAGCCGGTTGCCGCCGTCGCCCCGGTGCCGGGCGTGGTGCGCAAACCCGCGCTGGTGCCCGCGGGCCAGCCCTTGCCGCCGCAACCCTCGCTGAACGAAATCAGCCCCGAGACGCTGGCCTCGGTCCGCGAGGTCGAAAAGCGCTCGCGCAAGATTTCGCTGATGGAGCTGACCGAGCGCACCTGCAAATGGCCGATCGGCGATCCGGCGACCGAGAATTTCTACTTCTGCGGCCTGCCGAGCTCGGCCGGAAAACCCTATTGCGAGGCGCATGTCTCGGTGGCCTTCCAACCGATGAGCGCCCGCCGGGATCGGCGGCGGTAAGGCGACGGATCGGAATGCACAAGGGCGCCTGCGGGCGCCCTTTTCGTTTCAGTCCTTCTTCCCCAGAACCCCCGAGAACACGGCGGCGGCGGTGGTCAGCAGCAACCAGCCCGACAGCTGAATGAGCCAGCGGCCCCAGTAAAGCGTCCAGCCCCAGGGCCCCCGATCCTTGGACGGCGCCCAGCTCTCCTCCTGCGCCAAGGTGTCGAGCGGCAGGAACAGATCAAGGGCGTATAGGGCGGGGGAGAAGGTCTCGTAGTCGCGATAGGCCACGCTTTGCTCCCACCGTCGCAGCGGCATGGTGCAGCCCGGCTCCTGCGCCCCCGGGCAGCCAAAGGCGCTGGCGATCAGCCATTCGGGTGAGGCCAGCACCACGGGCGAGGCTGGTGCGAACTCTCCGCGCTGATAGGTTTGATCGGCAAGCCACCACGTCGCGATCAGCACCAAAAGCGCAGTGCGCAAGGCTTTGAAGGGGGCGTGACCATAGCCGAAAGTGTCGCGGTAAACATAGCCCCAGACCAAGGAAACGCAGGCAAGCGCTTTTCCGAGCGTGTCAGGCTTCGGTTGCCGCATCGCCCTGAAAAAGGCGGTCCACATGAGCCGATCGTCCCGGGCAAAGCGAACTTTGGCCGCATCCATGCGATGGCCCATGGAGTCATAGACCTTCGCCAGTTGGCTATAGGGCTGTGGGTCAAAGTCGTTGCGTTTGGGGGCTGTGCCGTTGGAGAAAGGGATCACCCGCTCCCATTTGCGCTCCAGAAGGGCAAGGCGATCCTGCACCGTCATGTCGCTTTGAATCGAGTCGTAGCGAAGCCCGGACAGTTCGAGTCTCTCGACGCAGCGCCACGAGGTGACATCGTCGTTCAATCGGCCTAGGCGGGTTTCTATCAGTTTGAGAACCTCGACTTTGCCCGAGATCTTTTGCCAGAAGAACCCGCCGCCGATTTTTGCGGCCTCGATGTCAAACACTCCCTCGATCTTTGCGGATTCACATTGCAGATTTCCCGTCACCAGCGCGCGGGCGAAGTCCACTTTCCCCGTCACATTGAAATTGTTCCGCAAGAACGCATCTGCGCCGATCACGGCGGCGTTGCAATTCAGGGCGTGGCCGCCCGTCGCCTCGAATCTGCCACCATTGCAGGTGAGTTGCCCCTTTATATCCACACGGACGAGGTTCACTGCGCCATGCGCGGTAAAGCCATCGTTCAAGAAGACATCCGCGCCGATCTCGGCGGAACTGAGGTTGAGGGCAGGGCCCTTCTCCGATGCGAAGTGGCCGCCTCTGCAATCAAATTGTCCGGTGATCTTGGTTCCGCCAAGCTGAACGCAAGCATCCGCCTTGAAGCCTTGGTTCAGCTGAATCTTTCCATGGCAGGTCAGACCGACGGCATCGAGACCGGGCAGGGCCGAGCCGGTCAGATAGAGCCCGTTCAGCTGTGCGTTTCGCAGGACAGGAGCCTCGTTAAAGGTGCAACTCCTCGCGACGAGTGCCCGCTCGCAATCCATGAAGCCGAGGTCGAGTTTTTTTTCGATCCAGAGCCCCAAGACTGTCACCTTTCCGGGACGACAGATGATGCCGGGGATTTCTTGTGTCAGCAGCCAGCGGATCAGCCTTGCATCGAACCGATTGCTGTCGTCGTCGGTCTTGGGTCGTTGCGGGTTCGAGCGTTCGAAACCATCGGGGCAAGCCCATCCCCTTTTTGTAATAAACTGTCTCTCCCGCGGCCAAAGCTCCCGCCTCAGCTGCCGCTTCACCCACGCAAACGCTTCGTTCAAATTCTTGTCGGCCATCCCGGCACCTCCAATACCCCGCCATCCTGCGCAACCCTCCCCTGTCGCGCAAGGCGCTTCCCGCGGCCCCCCAAGGCGGTGTATATCGCCCCCATGAGCCAGAACCCGCCCAACCTCCGCCCCGATCTTGCGCCGAAAGCGCTTGTCACTGACACCCCCCGCCCGGGCCAGCCGACGATCGGCATGGTCTCGCTGGGCTGCCCCAAGGCGCTTGTGGACAGCGAGCGCATCCTCACCCGGCTGCGGGCCGAGGGCTATGCGATTTCGCCCAGCTATCAGGGCGCCGATGCGGTGATCGTCAACACCTGCGGCTTTCTGGACAGTGCCAAGGCCGAAAGCCTTGAAGCCATCGGCGAGGCGCTGAGCGAGAATGGCAAGGTGATCGTCACCGGCTGTCTGGGCGCCGAGCCCGAATTCATCACCGGCGTGCATCCCAAAGTGCTGGCCGTGACGGGGCCCGAGCAATACGAGCAGGTGCTCGATGCCGTGCATGGCGCGGTGCCGCCGCAGCCCGACCCTTTCGTCGATCTGCTGCCCGCCACCGGAATCAAGCTGACGCCGCGGCATTTCAGCTACCTCAAGATCTCCGAGGGCTGCAATCACGCCTGCAAGTTCTGCATCATCCCCGACATGCGCGGGAAACTGGTCAGCCGCCCGGCCCATGCGGTGCTGCGCGAGGCGGAAAAGCTGCTCGAGGCGGGGGTGCGGGAGCTGCTGGTGATCAGCCAGGACACCTCGGCCTATGGGCTGGACCGGCGGCACGAGGCGACGGCCTGGAAAGGCGCCGAGGTCCGGGCGCATATCACGGATCTGACACGGGCACTCGGGCGGCTTGCCCAGCCCTCGGGCGCCTGGGTGCGGCTGCATTACGTCTATCCCTATCCGCATGTGCGCGAGCTGATTCCCCTGATGGCGGATGGCCTCGTGCTGCCCTATCTGGATATCCCGTTCCAGCACGCCCACCCCGAGACGCTCAGACGCATGGCCCGGCCCGCCGCCAGCGCGAAAACGCTGGATGAAATCGCCGCCTGGCGCGCCGATTGCCCCGAGATCGTGCTGCGCTCGACCTTCATCGTGGGATATCCCGGCGAGACCGAGGCGGAGTTCCAGTATCTGCTCGACTGGATGGCCGAGGCGCAGCTCGATCGTGTCGGCTGCTTCCAGTATGAAAACGTCAAGGGCGCGCGGTCGAACGATTTGCCGGGCCATGTGCCTGCGGAAGTGAAACAGGAACGCTGGGAACGCTTCATGGAGGCCGCGCAGGCGATCTCCGAGGCGAAGCTGGCGGCCAAGGTCGGCACCGTGCAACAGGTGTTGGTCGATGCCGTCGATGACGAGGGGGCGACCTGCCGCACCCGCGCCGATGCGCCCGAAATCGACGGCAATCTGTTCATCGACGAGGGGTTCGAAGAGCTTTCCCCCGGCGATATGGTGACGGTCACGGTCGAGGAAGCGTCGGATTACGACCTTTGGGGGCGCTTGCAATAGGCTTTTTGCCGCGCCACCCCCACGCGCAATTTTCTTGCAATGCGTGGGCGAAGGCTTCATATCCTAGCCTTGCGCACCGCGCCTTTTCGACGACCTGCTCCCTTTGCGGCTACAGTTCTCGATCGTGACGTGACTGAGCCGGGCCGCCGCAATCCTGCGGGCGGCATATAGAAGGAGACAACGGATGGCCAAGGGCACCGTGAAATGGTTCAACCAAACCAAAGGCTTCGGCTTCATCGCCCCGGAATCGGGCGGCAAGGACGTGTTCGTCCACATCTCGGCCGTTGAACGCGCCGGTCTGCGTGGCCTGAATGACGGCCAAGCGATCAACTACGATCTGGAAAAAGGCCGCGACGGCCGCGAATCGGCGATCAACCTCGCCATCGCCTGAGCCTGTGCGCACGGGATTTCGGAAAGCGGCTCCTTCGGGGGCCGTTTTTCATTTTGCAGGCGAAACGGGCGGCTCCGAAAGAACCGCGCCTGCCTGCCCGTCCGTGTGGCGGGACGCGGGACACAGGCGTCGCGGCCGCGCTCCGGTTGCGGAAAGGAATGGTCCTTGCGGTTTTCGCGTTTCAGAGAGAAGGCCGCCGCTGCGCTTCGCCTCGGTGAGCCGGATCCGCTCGGCGGCGCTGCAGGCGGCGGCACCGCCGCCCGCTCGGATCAGGTCACTTTGCCGAACCGCTGATCTCTTCCAAGCGCAAATAGGCCCTGTCGCCGCCGGTCACTCGGCCCAGGCCCAGGGCACGGTGAACTGCCCCAGAACATGCGCCATCTTCTCCTGATCGGCCGCGCCGGTCGTGGCCAGCTGTGCCACCAGACCGCGTTTCTTGTCCTCGATCACCGCGACGACCTGCACCGGCAACCCGGCCTCGGCCAGAGCGCCATCCAGCACCCGGGTGATCGCCCGCTTGCGCAGCTCGGGCTTGAAGATCTTGCCCACCGCGGTTTTCGGCAGCTCGTCCAGCACCTCGATATGCTTGGGCACCGCCGCGCGTTCGTGGATGTGGCGTTTGGCATGCGCCATCAGCTCGTCGGCGCTGATCGTCGCATCCTTGACCAGCTCGACATAGGCGCAGGGCAGCTCGCCCGCGAAGGCGTCGGGCTGGCCGATCGCACCCGCAAAGGCGATGGCGGGATGCGACAGCAGCGCCTCCTCGATTTCCGCCGGGTCGATGTTGTGGCCGCCGCGAATGATCAGATCCTTGGCCCGGCCGGTGATCCAGAGATAGCCGTCCGGGTCGATCCGGCCCAGATCGCCGGTGCGCAGGAAGCGTTCCTCGGCAAAGAGATCGTGGTTCTTGTCGACCTCGGTATAGGTCGAGCCGTCGAAGACGCCGGGGTTGGCGACGCAGATCTCGCCCACCTCGTCGGGGGCGCATTCGGTGAAGCCCGCCTCGGTCTTGCGCAGGATGCGGACATGGGAATAGGGCAGGGGGATGCCGACCGAGCCGACCTTTTTCAGCCCGTCCACCGGGTTGATCGAGACAAGGCAGGTGGCTTCGGTCAGCCCGTAGCCCTCGCAGATCTCGACGCCGGTGGCGTCCTTGAAGCGGTTGTAAAGCTCGACCGGCAGGGGGGCGGAGCCCGAGATCGCCGTGCGCAGGGATGAGATGTCGGCATCGACCTTGCGCTGCATCAGCGCGGCGATGGCGGTGGGCACGGTGATCAGGAAGGTCACCTGCCAGCGTTCGACCAGCTTCCAGAAATTGTCGAAGACCCCCTCGCCGCGATAGCCCGCCGGGGTGGGGAAGACGACATGGGCGCCGGAATGAATGGCCGACATCAGGATCGGATAGGCGGCAAAGACGTGAAAGAGCGGCAGCGGGCAGATCATCACATCGGTGTGGCGGAACAAAAGCGTGCCGCCGAGCCAGCCATTGTAGATCATGCCGGAATATTTGTGCTGCGCCACTTTCGGCATACCGGTCGTGCCGCCGGTGTGGAAATAGGCGGCGACGCGGTCGGCTTTCGCATCCGCGAACACCAGCCTGTCGGCGGGCTGGCCGTCGCAGGCGGTGTTGAAATCATAGACATCGGCGTGATGGCGGAAATGCGTTTTCGGCCGGACAAAGGGCACGATCCAGCTTTTCGGCGCGGTCAGGTAGCGGTTCAGATCGACCTCAAGGATCGTCTTGACGTTCGGCGCGTGCTTGACCGCCTCGGCCGCCTTTTGCGCGATGTCGGATTTCGGGAAGCTTTTCAGCGTCACCAGCACCTTCGCCCTGGTCTCGCGCAGGATCGCGGCGATCTGCTCGGGCTCCAGCAACGGGTTGATCGGATTGACGATCCCCGCCGTCGCGCCGCCCAGCAGCACCACCGCGGTTTCAAGGCTGTTCGGCAGCAGGTAAGCCACCGTGTCGTTTTCGCCCACGCCCATCCGGCGCAGAAGGTTCGCCGCCTGCGTCACCCGGGCCAGCACTTCGGCCCATGTCATGGTGAGGGAATGATCCTTCGGCCCGGAGGTGATCTGGAACGTCAGCGCGGGTCGCGATCCGTGCTTCGCCGTCACGCGGGACAGGAAATCATACAGGGTCAGCGCGCGGTCGCGGTCTTCCCAGGGCATCTGGCCTTCGACGCGGTCGCGATCGGCCACGGTGGCATAGGTCTCGGTCATGGTGTCCTCCCCCGGCCCGTTCCTCCGCAGGCCTTGTGCGCAGAATGCGTCATAAAGCGGCAGCCGGGCAAGGGCGGGATTGCCGCGAACGTCACGTCATGGCGGGCATGACGCAGGGACAGCTCAGGTCATGTGCCGGCCCCGTCGGTGAATTGCAGCCGCGCCAGTTCGGCGTAAAGCCCGCCCTCGGCCACCAGCGCCTCGTGGGTGCCCTGCGCGACGATCCGGCCCTGATCGAAGACGACGATCCGGTCGGCCTTTTTCACCGTGGCCAGCCGATGCGCGACGATGATCGTGGTGCGGGTGGCGCGCAGATCATCCACCGCCGCCTGCACCGCGCGTTCCGAGGCCGCATCCAGCGCCGAGGTCGCCTCGTCCAGCAGCAGCACCGGCGCATCGCGCAGGATCGCCCGGGCAATGGCGATGCGCTGCTTCTGCCCGCCCGAGAGCATGATGCCGCGCTCGCCCACATAGGTGTCAAAGCCCTGCGGCAGCGCGGTCAGGAAATCATGGGCATAAGCCGCCCGGGCGGCGGCCTCGACCTCGGCATCGCTGGCATCGGGGCGGCCGAAGCGGATGTTTTCGCGGGCGCTGGCGGCAAAGATCACCGGATCTTGCGGCACAAGCGCGAGGGCACTGCGATAATCCGCCCGGGCCAGATCGCGCAGGTCGATCCCGTCCAGGGTGATCCGCCCCTGTTCGGGGTCATAAAACCGCTCGATCAGCTGGATGATCGTGGTTTTCCCCGCCCCCGAGGGCCCGACCAGCGCCACGGTTTCGCCCGGCGCAACCCGCAGGCTGACCGCGTTCAGCGCCGAGGTTTCGGGCCGCGACGGATACTGGAAGGTGACATTTTCAAAGGCGATGGCGCCTTTCACCGGGCGGGGCAGGGGCACGGGCCGCGCCGGATCGGTCACGGTATCGCCCGCATGCAGCAGCTCCACCAGCCGCTCGGTCGCCCCCGCTGCGCGTTGCACCTCGCCCCAGATTTCGGTCAGCGCGCCGACCGCGGCCGAGACCATGATCGCATAGATGACGAATTGCACCAGCTGGCCCACCGTCATCAGCCCCGCCTGCACGTCGCGCGCGCCGATCCAGAGCACGCCGACGATCCCGGCGAAGACCAGAAAGATCACGATCATCGTCATGATCGCGCGGGTGGTGATGCGGTCATTGGCCGAGGCGAGGGCCTTTTCGGTGACCTCGGAAAAGGCCTTGCGGGTCAGCGCCTCATGGGTGAAGGCCTGCACCGTCTGCACGGAACTGAGCGCCTCGGAGGCCGAGCCCGAGGAAGAGGCGATCCAGTCCTGATTTTCGCGGCTCAGCCGGCGCAGGCGGCGGCCCATGACGACGATCGGCACGATCACCAGCGGCACGATCAGCAGCACCAGCCCGGTCAGCTTCGCCGAAGTGACCAGAAGCATGGTCAACCCGCCCAGCAGGATCAGGATGTTGCGCGCCGCCACCGAGATCGAGGAGCCGAGCAGCGACAGGATCAGCGTGGTGTCGGTGGTGATGCGCGAGATGATCTCGCCGGTCAGGATCTTTTCGTAAAAGGCGGGCGACAGGCTGATGACCCGGCCGAAGACCGCCTTGCGGATATCGGCGACGACGCGCTCGCCGAAGCGGGTGACCAGCCAGTAGCGCAGCCCGGTGCCCAGTGCCAAGGCCGCGGCGATGACATGGGCGGCCAGGAAATAGCTGTCGAGCATCTCGCCGCCCTGCTGGAACCCGTCCACCAGGCGGCGTGCGGCGATCGGCAGGATCAGCGTCACCATCGCGGTCAGCACCAGCGCCGCGGCGGTGGCCAGCGCCAGACGGCGATAGGGGAAGATGAAGGGGGCAAGACCCCGGATCGCACCCACACGTTTCGGTTTCGGGCGGTCTTCCAGCGGGGTGGCGGGTCTGCGGGCCATCGGCTCTCCCTTCGGTTTCGTCCGATCTAGGGCCGAACGCGCCTGACAGCAAGGTTCATCCCGGCAGGCAGGCTGGTGCGGGCGACCGGACTCGAACCGGCATGGAGGTGCCTCCGAGGGAGTTTAAGTCCCATGCGTCTACCATTTCGCCACGCCCGCGGCCGGTTCTGGGTAGCGCGGGCGGTCCGGCGGGGCAAGGGCTCAGCGGCCGGAAAACCGCGGCGGGCGTTTTTCCAGAAAGGCCTGCACGCCTTCGCGGAAATCCGCGCTGCGGCCCAGCTCGCCTTGCAGCCGCGCCTCCAGCGCCAGTTGCGTCGACAGCGGATTGGTCAGACCGGCATGGAAGGCCCGCTTGAGCGCGCCAAAGGCCGCCGTCGGCCCCTTGGCCAGATGCGCCGCCCGCGCCCGCCAGTGATGTTCGAAATCGACATCGGGCACGGCCTCCCAGATCAGCCCGATCCGCGCGGCCTCCTCGGCGCCGATCTTCTCGGCGAAAAGCGCCATCCCCATGGCGCGGGCGATGCCGACCTGGCGGGGCAGCCACCAGGTTCCGCCCGCATCCGGCATCAGTCCGATCCGGGTGAAGGCCTGCATGAAGGCCGCCGACTGCGTCGCGATCACCACATCGGCTGCCAGCGCCAGATTGGCCCCGGCCCCCGCCGCCGCGCCGTTCACCGCCGCCAGAACCGGCAGCGGAGAGCTGTAGATCGCCTGCAGAAGCGGCTCGTATTCCTCGCGCAGCACGGTTTCCAGGTTCAGCCCCTCGGCCGCGCCATCGCCCAGATCCTGCCCCGAACAAAAGGCCCGCCCCGATCCGGTCAGCACGATCGCCCGCGCCTCGCCCCGCGCCCGGTGCAGCGCTTCGGTCAGTTCGCGCCGCATCGCCGCATTCAGCGCATTCATTACCTCGGGCCGATCGAGCGTGATCACCGCCAGCCCCTCGGCACTCTCGTAGCGGATGGTGTGATAGGTCATCGCCTGCCTCCTCTTTGCCCCAGCTTGCCGCGCGGGGGCCGAAAGGCAAAGCGAAACCAAACGTCACAGGGCAGCAGATCGAACCATGGCCGGGCAAAATCCCGAAACCCCGACTGCCTTTCACCTTGGCGCAAATATCCCGGGGGGTGCGGGGGGCAGCGCCCCCCGCGGGTCGCCCGGGGCGCAAGCCGCGGGCGAAACCCCTAATCCTTCAGCAGGTCTTTCAGCCGCGCCTCTTCCTCGGCCGAAAGCACCGGCGCCAGATCTTCGTCGCGCCGCCGCCCGCGCAGCCACAGGAAGATCCCGCCCAAAGCCACCACCAGCACCGCGGGCCCGATCCAGTAGAGGATCAGATTGGCCCCGCTGTGCTCTGGCTCGAACAGCACATATTCCCCGAAGCGGTCCTTGATGTAGTCGATCACCTGCGCGTCGGTATCGCCCGCCACCAGCCGCTCGCGCACCGCAAGCCGCAGATCGCGCGACACCCCGGCATTCGATTCGTCGATATTCTCGCCCTGACAGACCGGGCAGCGCAACACCTGCGAAATCTGCCGCGCCCGGGATTCAAGCCCCGGATCGGACAGAACCTCGTCGGGCTGCACCGCATGAACGGGGGTGGCGAGAAGCAGCAAAAGCGCAAGACGTTTCAGCATCATTCACTCCGCCGCAACAGCCGTGTCCGGCACCGCCCGCCGCGCCCCGGCCGCGCTGCGATAGCGCCGGTCGGTCAGGCTCAGCCCGCCGCCAAAGGCCATCAGAAGACAGCCCGCCCAGATCCAGTTCGCGAAGGGCTTGATATAGGTCCGCACCGCCCAGCCGCCGCCCTCCTGCGGGTCGCCGATCACCAGATAGACATCGCGCCAGAAGCCGTTGTCGATATCGGCCTCGGTCGTCGGCATCGCCTGCACCGGATAGATGCGCTTTTCGGGATGCAGGGTCGCCACCAGCTTGTCGCCCTGCCGGACCTCCATCGTCGCGGTTTTCGCGGTGAAGTTCGGCCCCGGCAGGTCATCGACGGAAACGAGCGTGATCGTGTAGCCGCCGACATCGAAACTGTCGCCCGCCTTCGCCACGCGGATATCCTCGATCTGCCCCGCCATCAGCAGGCCGACGCCCGCAAAGACGATGCCCAGCCCGCCATGCGCAAAGGCCTTGCCCCAATCCGCGCGCGGCAGCCGCAGGATCCGCCCCGGCCTGCGCCCTGCGCGTTGCCACAGCTCGGCCAGGGCGCCAAAGACGATCCAGGCGCCCAGCCCCGCCGCGCCGAGCGCCAGCATCGGCCGCCCCGTCGCCAGCGTCCAGACCAGCGCCAGCACCGCCAGCGTCAGCACAAGCGCCGGAACCAGCGGCCGCACCAGCTTGCCAAGGCTTGCGCGTTTCCACGGCATCATCGACCCCAGCGGCAGAAGCAGCGCCAACCCGATCATGAAGGGGGTGAAGGCCTTTTCGAAGAACGGCGCCCCCACCGAAAGCTTGCGATCCCAGAACAGCTCCGCGATCAGCGGCCAGACCGTGCCGGTGAACACGACCAGCGCCGCCACCGCCAGCAGCACGTTGTTCACCACCAGCGCCGATTCGCGGCTGACCATGGCAAACAGCCCCTTCGCCTGCATGTCCGAGGCCCGCGCCGCATAAAGCGTCAGCGCGCCGCCGGTGAAGAAGGCGAGGATGAGCAGGATGAACACCCCGCGCTCGGGGTCATTGGCGAAACTGTGCACCGAGGAAATCACCCCGGACCGCACCAGGAACGTCCCGATCAGCGAAAAGCCGAAAGCCATGATGGCCAGCAGGATCGTCCAGCTTTTCAGCGCCTCGCGCTTTTCGACGACGATGGCGGAATGCAAGAGCGCCGCCGCCAGAAGCCAGGGCATCAGCGAGGCGTTTTCGACCGGGTCCCAGAACCAGAAGCCGCCCCAGCCGAGTTCGTAATAGGCCCACCACGACCCCAGCGCGATGCCGATGGTCAGAAAGATCCAGGCGGCGAGCGTCCAGGGCCGGACCCAGCGCGCCCAGGCGGCATCGACCCGCCCCTCGATCAGCGCGGCGACGGCGAAGCTGAAGGCCATCGAAAGCCCGACATAGCCAAGGTAAAGGAACGGCGGGTGGAAGGCGAGGCCCGGGTCCTGCAGCAGCGGGTTCATGTCGCGGCCGTTGAAGGGCGCGTCTTCCAGCCGCAGGAACGGGTTCGAGGTGAAGAGCACGAAGACCAGGAACGCCAGCCCGATCGTGCCCTGCACCGCCAGCACCCGCGCCCGCAGCCGCTCGGGCAGCGCGCCGCCAAAGGCCGCCGCCGCCGCGCCGAACATGGCAAGGATCAGCACCCAGAGCAGCATCGAGCCCTCGTGGTTGCCCCAGACCCCGGTGACCTTGTAGAGCATCGGCTTGTCGGTATGCGAGTTTTCATAGACGAGCTTCAGCGAAAAGTCAGACGTCACAAAGGCATAGGTCAGCGCGGCAAAGGCCGTGGCGATCAGCAAAAACTGCGCCAGCGCCGCGGGGGTGGCAACGGCCATCCAGCCCGACCAGCCCTTTTGCGCCCCCACCAGGGGAATGACCGCCTGCACCAGCGCCACGCACAGGGCCAGGATCAGGGCGAAATGGCCGGTCTCGACGATCATGCGGGGTCCTCCTCAAGTCGCGGGGATCATAGGGGCAAGACCCCTCGGGGCCAAGACAGATGCGTATCTGCCGCGCATCTTTCGCAAAAGCGTGAAGCGGTCATTTCCTTTGACTTTGCGTCAGGCGGCCGCTAAGCGGGGGAAATGATCACCCGGACCGCCCTCTTTGCCCGTCCCCGACGTCGCGCCCTTCGCGCCTGACGTCCGATCTGCCGTGGCTTCTCGCCACACCCTTTCCACAAAACCGCCCCCGAAGGTCCCGGACCGTTGACAGCCGCCCCGCGCCTGTTGCACGCCTTGGCCTTCCTTTTTCAGGAGCCGCAAATGATCGCTTCCGTGCTGCCGACCTACACCCGTGCCCCCCTCGCCTTCGTGCGCGGCGAGGGCTCTTGGCTTTGGACCGCGGATGGCAGCCGATATCTTGATCTGGGCGCCGGGATCGCGGTCAATGCGCTGGGCCATGCGGCGCCCGAACTGGTCGCGACGCTGACCGAACAGGCGGGCAAGCTCTGGCATGTGTCGAACCTCTACCGGATCCCGGAACAGGAACGGCTGGCCGACATGCTGGTGGCGCAGACCTTCGCCGATACCGTCTTTTTCACCAATTCGGGGACCGAGGCCTGCGAGCTTGCCGTGAAGATGGTGCGCAAGCATTTCTACGAAAAGGGCCAGCCGGAGCGGACCGAGATCCTGACCTTTTCGGGGGCCTTCCATGGCCGCTCCTCGGCCGCGATCGCCGCGGCGGGGACGGAAAAGATGGTCAAGGGCTTCGGCCCGCTGCTGCCGGGCTTCGTCCATCTGCCCTGGGGCGATCTTGACGCGGTGAAAGCCGCGGTCACCGAGACCACTGCCGCGATCCTGATCGAGCCGATTCAGGGCGAAGGCGGCATCCGCCCCGCGCCCGAGGGTTTCCTGAAAGCCCTGCGCGAGATCTGCGACGCCACCGGCACGCTTCTGGTCTTCGACGAGGTGCAATGCGGCGTCGCCCGCACCGGCAAGCTTTTCGCGCATGAATGGGCGGGCGTCGCCCCCGACGTGATGATGGTGGCCAAGGGCATCGGCGGCGGCTTCCCGCTGGGTGCGGTGCTGGCCACCGAAGATGCCGCCTCGGGGATGATCGCGGGCACGCATGGCTCGACCTATGGCGGCAATCCGCTGGGCTGCGCCATCGGCGCGAAGATGATCGAGATCGTCACCGCGCCGGGTTTCCTGGACGAAGTGAGCCGCAAGGCGGGCTTCCTGCGCCAGCGGCTTGAAGGGCTGGTCGCCGCCCATCCCGACCTCTTCGAGGAGGTGCGCGGTCAAGGCCTGATGCTCGGCCTGCGGTGCAAGCTGCCCCCTGCCGATCTGGTCAAGGCCGCTTACGCGCAGAACCTGCTGACCGTGCCCGCGGCGGATAACGTGCTGCGGCTTCTGCCCGCGCTGACCATCTCCGAAGACGACATGGCCGAGGCCGTCCGCCGCCTTGATGCCGCCGCCACCGCGCTCGAAACCCAACCGGCCTGATTTCATCTTGCCTCAAATACCTCGGGGGGACCGGGGGGCAGGGCCCCCCGGCCTGACGGGAAGGAAACCGACATGACCCATTTTCTTGATATCCACACCACCAGCCCGGCCGATCTGCGCTCGATGATCGACAGCGCCCGCGCGATGAAGACCGCGCGCCTGGGCCGCCCGAAAGGCGCGCTGGATGACGATCAGCCGCTGGCGGGCTGCATGGTGGCGCTGATTTTCGAAAAACCCTCGACCCGGACCCGCGTCAGCTTCGATGTCGGCGTGCGGCAGATGGGCGGACAGACGATGGTGCTCTCGGGCAAGGAGATGCAGCTGGGCCATGGCGAGACCATCGCCGACACCGCCCGGGTGCTCTCGCGCTATGTCGATCTGATCATGATCCGCACCTTCGAAGAGGCGACGCTGCTCGAGATGGCGGAATATGCCTCGGTTCCCGTCATCAACGGGCTGACGAACCGCACCCATCCCTGCCAGATCATGGCCGACATCATGACCTATGAAGAACACCGCGGGCCCATTGCCGGGCGCAAGGTGGTCTGGTCGGGCGACGGCAACAATGTCTGCGCCTCCTTCCTGCAGGCGGCGGGGCAGTTCGGGTTCGATCTGACCTTCACCGGGCCGCAGACGCTTGACCCGGAACGGGACTGGATCGAGTTCGCCCGCGGCAAGGGCGCGAATGTGGTGATCGAGCGCGATCCGGCGAAGGCCGTCGAAGGCGCCGATCTGGTCGTGACCGACACCTGGGTGTCGATGCACGACCCGGAATCGGCCAAGGAACGCCGCCACAACCAGCTGCGCCCCTATCAGGTGAACGAGGCGCTGATGGCCAAGGCGAAACCCGATGCTTTGTTCATGCATTGCCTGCCCGCGCATCGCAATGACGAGGCGACCAGTGCCGTGATGGACGGGCCGCATTCGGTGATTTTCGACGAGGCGGAAAACCGGCTACATGCGCAAAAGGCGATCATGCGCTGGGCTTTGGGCAAGTGAGGCCAGGCCGGGGGCGCTGCCCCCGGACCCCCGAGGTATTTAAGGCAAGATGAAAACGGCAGCAGGGCGAGACTCCGCGGCCTTCAGGTGCCGCGCGGTTTCGCCCGCGTCGTCGGGTCGGCCTCGCGCGGGTTTTCCGGCCAGGGGTGGCGCGGATAGCGGCCGCGCATCTCCTTGCGCACCTCGGCGTAAGAGCCGTCCCAGAAGCCGGGCAGGTCCATCGTCACCTGGATCGGCGTGCCGCCGGGGGACAGAAGCGCGATCCGCAACGGGTGCCGCTTCGGCCCCACTGACGGATGCATGCTCACCCCATACATCTCGGGCAGTTTCACCTCGATCGTCGGCACCTCGGCGCCGTAGTCGATCGGCACGCGCCGCCCGAGCGGCGTTTCGAAATGACCCGGCACGAGACGATCCAGCTCGGCCATCTGGCCCCAGTCAAGCTGGGCGCGCAAAGCCTCGGTCAGATCGAGAGCGCGCAGATCCGCCTCGGTCCGGGCTTTCTTCAGCCAGGGCAGCAGCACTTCCGAGCCCAGAAGCGCGGCATCGGAAAGGTCGGGCAGATCGACGCCATCGGCGCGCAGGATGTTCACCCGGGCGCGGAAACGGGCGGCGCCGGGCGAGAGCGTCAGGCCGATCTGGCGCAGCCCGTCCAAGGCGCCGCGGGCCATCGCCTCGGGCGGGGCCTCGGGCCAGTGCCGGTCTTCGAGCACGAGCGCGCCGAAACGTTCCTGCCGCCGGGCCACCACGCGGCCCTCGCGCTTGCTCCATTCGCAACGATCGACCCAGGCGATGCGGTCGCCATAAAGGCGGCGCAGCTCGGCATCGGCAAGTGCGAGGCCCTGCCGGACGCGGGCCTCGCGCGGGTCGCCATCCAGATCCGAGGCGACGATGAGGCGGTGCTTGCCCAGACCGTCGGCCTCGTCCACCACCGCGCCCTTGCCGCCGGAAAGCACATAGCGCGCGGCATCGCCCTTGCGACGCAGTCCGATCCGGTCTGGGTAAGCCAGAGCGAGCATCTCGGCCGGGGAATGGCGCGCGGCAACCGGCGTGACCATGCGGGCAAGGCGCTTCGCTTCCAGCCGGATGCGCTCGATGGTGCCGCGGTGCAGTTGGCCGGGGTGGTCGGTCTCAAACCGGCCCGGGTGGGCGATGGCCGAAAGGCGCAAATTCAGATCGGCCGAGGCGCCGCGGATCGGGTCGCGTTCTTCGAGAAGCGCGGCGAGCGTTGCGGCCTCGGGCCCGGCCGTCACCAGCATATGGGCAAGGCGGGGGTGCAGCGGCAGGGCGGCCAGCGCCTTGCCATGCGAGGTGATCCTGCCGCCCGTCAGCGCGCCAAGGCTTTCGAGCAGCGCCCGCGCCTCGGCCAGAGCCGGGCCCGGCGGCGGGGTCAGAAAGGCCAGATCCGCGCCGTCGCTGCCCCATTGCGCAAGCTCCAGCGCCAGGCCCGCCAGATCGGCCACCGCCATTTCGGGCGGCGCGAAGCCGGGCAGCGCGCCTTCCTCTCCCCTGGTCCAGAGCCGGAAACAGATGCCCTCGGCCACGCGGCCCGCGCGGCCGCGGCGTTGCTCGGCCTCGGCGCGGGAGACGCGCTCGGTCACCAGCCGCGCCATCCCCGAGGCGGGATCGAAGCGCAGCCGCCGCGCCCGGCCGGCATCGACGACGACGCGGATATCCTGAATTGTCAGCGAGGTTTCCGCGATCGACGTGGCCAGCACCACCTTGCGACCGTTCTCACAAGGCGCGATCGCGGCGCGTTGCGCGGCAAAATCCATCGCGCCGAAAAGCGGGCGCAGCTGCACCCCCGCGGGCAACCGGTCGCGCAGAAGCGATTCGGTGCGGCGGATCTCGGCCTCGCCGGGCAGAAAGACCAGAACGCCGCCCGCGGTTTCCGCCACGGCCTGCTCGACCAGACCGGCCACGGCGGGTTCCAGCCGCATCCCCGCTGCGAGCGGCCGCCCCAGCCAGCGGGTTTCGACCGGAAAGGCCCGGCCCTCGGAGCGCAGGATCGGCGCGTCGTCGAGCAGCGCGGCGACCGGCTGGGCATCCAGCGTCGCCGACATCACGACGAGCATCAGATCCGGGCGCAGCGCCGTGCGCGCCTCCCACACGAGCGCGAGGCCCAGATCGGCATTCAGCGAGCGTTCGTGAAATTCGTCGAAGATCACGCAGCCGATGCCGGTCAATTCCGGGTCGGACTGGATCATCCGGGTCAGGATCCCCTCGGTCACCACCTCGATCCGCGTCGCTTTCGAGAGCTTCGCCTCGCCGCGGATGCGGTAGCCGACGCGTTGCCCCACCGTCTCGCCCAGGGTTTCCGCCATCCGTTCCGCGGCCGCGCGGGCGGCCAGACGGCGCGGCTCCAGCATCAGGATGCGGCCGGGCACAAGATCAAGCAGCGCCAGCGGAACGCGGGTGGTCTTGCCCGCGCCCGGCGGCGCCATCAGCACCGCCCGCCCGGCGCGACGCAGGGCGTCGCACAGGTCGGGCAGGATGTCATCAATGGGAAGCGCGGCCGTCACTGCCGGGTCAGGCGGCCTTGGCCGATGATCGTGTCGGTGGCGATGTCGACCACCCGCAGCCGCGTGCCGTCGCCGGTCGGCGCATAGGTGAGGGTGAAGGGAAAGCGGGTCTTTTCCGCCATTTCCTTGTCCTTGAACCCGGCGATGCGGCGGTATTCGCCACTGCAGACGATGCCTTCGCCCTGCGCCTGCGGCGCCGACAGCGCCACCTGCGAGCGCCGCACGCCATCGAACATGGTGACGTTCAGCTGGCAGGCCTCGTCGCGGTCGACATCGCGCAGCACGGCGTAAAGCGCGGTCAGCGGATCGATCGTGCCGCCCTGTTGCGCCGGATCGACATCGGTCGGGCGCGGCACCCGCGGCGGCTCGTGGCTGACCGAGGCGGGGGTGCCGTTCTTGTAGATCATCGTGTTCTTCGAGCGGTCATCGCCGCGCTGCGAGGCGACCTCGACCGCGCGCGGGGTGAAGCGGGATTTCGCAAAGCTTCCGCTGGCGGTGGCGTCGTAGCGGATCTTCTTGATCATGCCCGCAAGGCCGGTCGTCTTGACGACGCCATTGGCGGCATAGGCCCCGCCCGCGATCTTGCCGTCGATCGCCAGCTCTCCGGCCTTCAGCCCCTTGAGCAGGATGTCGAAGACGATGCGGTCGCTTTGATCGGCCAGCGCGGGCTGGGCCAGCGCCAGCGCAAGGCCGGTGATGAAAACGGAAAGGGTGGGGACTGCTGTCATGGGCCTGCTCTGCGGATGCCTTCGGACTGGACATACACCGCCCGTTGAGGGCATGAAACCGAAACCGTTTCACGCCGGCTGACGATTTCGTTCGATCGGCACCGTTTCGCACAGGCCCGCCATGACCTTTTCCCCTGATACCGCCGCCGATCTTGCCCCCCGCATCCTGGCCGGTGAACGCCGGGCGCTGGCCCGGGCGATCACGCTGGTGGAATCGGGCCGCGCCGATCACCGGGCGCAGGCGACGGCGCTGCTGGATCTGCTGGGCACCGGGCGGCAGGCGCTGCGGATCGGGCTTTCGGGCACGCCCGGCGTCGGAAAATCGACCTTCATCGAAAGCTTCGGGATGATGCTGGTCGGGCTTGGGCACCGGGTCGCGGTGCTGGCGGTCGATCCGTCCTCGGCGCGCTCGGGCGGCTCGATCCTGGGCGACAAGACCCGGATGGAGCGGCTCTCGCGCGAGCCTGCGGCTTTCATCCGGCCCTCGCCCAGCCAGGCGCAACTGGGCGGCGTCGCCCGGCGCACCCGCGAGGCGGTCAGCCTGTGCGAGGCGGCGGGGTTTGACGTGGTGCTGATCGAGACGGTGGGCGTCGGGCAGTCGGAAACGCTGGTGGCCGAGATGACCGATCTGTTCATCCTCTTGATGGCGCCTGCGGGCGGCGATGAATTGCAGGGCGTCAAGCGCGGCATCATGGAAATGGCCGACATCATTCTGGTCAACAAGGCCGATGGCGATCTGAAACCGGCGGCCTTGCGGACGATGGCGGATTACGCGGGCGCGCTGCGGCTGTTGCGGCGCCGTCCGCAAGATCCCGAGGGCTTTCCGAAGGCGGTGGCGGTCTCGGCCCTGGCCGAGGAAGGGCTGAAATCCGCCTGGGAAGACATGCAACGGCTGGCCGAATGGCGTCGGGAACACGGGCATTTCGAGCGCCGCCGGGCCGAACAGGCGCGGCACTGGTTCGAGACCGAAGTGCGCGAGGGGCTTCTGGCACGGCTGGTGAGCGATCCGGCGATTCGGGCGCGGATGCAGGCTTTGGGCAGCGCCGTGGCCGGGGGGCAGACGGCGCCCGCGGTGGCGGCGGCCGAGATGCTGGCGGCGCTGCGCGGTTGAGATGAAAAACGGCGCTGCGCGGTTGAGATGAAAAAACCCCGCCAGAGGCGGGGTTTTCGATCCGTGGATCAGCCGATCAGGCGGCAGCCGATTACGCGGCGGCTTGCGCCTTGGCGATGGCTTTCTTGATTTTCAGCGCATTGACCGAAAGTTCGTCATCCGAGGCTTTCGCGAGGAAAGCATCCAGACCACCACGGTGATCGACGGTGCGCAGGCCGGCGGCCGAGACGCGCAGCTGGAACGATTGCCCCAGAACGTCCGAGATCAGGGTGACTTCGTTCAGGTTCGGCAGAAAGCGGCGACGCGTCTTGTTGTTCGCGTGGCTGATGTTGTTGCCCGACATCGGGCCTTTGCCGGTCAGTTCGCAGACGCGCGACATGGCGTTGTTCCTTCGTTTCCTCGGGCGACGCGGCCCACTTCCAATACTGCGGGACCCGCTGTGCGCGGTGCCCGGAAATCCGTTCGCGGAGCATAGGGCCAAAGCCGCCCCGCGTCAAGCGATTCATGTGCAAAGCATCTCATCCACCCAGGCCGGAACCACCTGTGTCGCCGTGCCGTGCCGGGCCTCGTCGAAGAGCCGCGTCCCCTGCGAGGGCTCGAGGTTCAGCTCCAGCGTCGCCACCCCGGCATGGCGGGCATCGGCGACGAAACCGGCGGCCGGATAGACATTCCCCGAGGTGCCGATCGAGACGAAGAGATCGGCCGCCCGCAGCGCCGTCCAGATCTCCTCCATCCGGCAGGGCATTTCGCCGAACCAGACGATGTCGGGCCGCGTCGCGGGATGGCCGCAGCGCGGGCAGCTGTCTTGCGGCGCCATTTCGGCGGGGGCGGGCCAGCGATGATCGCAGGTGGCGCAAAGCGCGCCCCTCAGCGTGCCGTGCATGTGGATCAGGTTGCGCGTCCCCGCCCGCTCGTGCAGGTCGTCGACATTTTGCGTCACCACCAGAACCTGATGCGCCCCTGCGGCTTCAAGTCGCGCCAGGGCCAGATGGGCGGCATTCGGCAGGGCCGCCGCCGCCGCCGCGCGGCGCTGGTTGTAGAACCTGTGCACCAAGGCCGGATCGCGGGCAAAGCCTTCGGGCGTTGCCACATCCTCGATCCGGTGGTCCTCCCACAGGCCGTCGCTGGCGCGGAAGGTGCGCAGGCCGCTTTCGGCGGAAACTCCCGCACCTGTGAGAATCACGATTCTGGCCATCGGCGTTTCCCCTTGGTAAGCACCGCTCATGCGTATCCTGTTTCTTTGCCTTGGCAACATCTGTCGCTCCCCCGCCGCCGAGGGGGTCTTTCGCACGCTGGCCGAACAGGCCGGGGTGTCCGTCACGCTGGACAGCGCCGGAACCGGTGCCTGGCATGTCGGAGAGCCGCCCTATGGCCCGATGCAGGCGGCGGCCAGCCCGCGCGGCCATGACCTGAGCGCGCTGCGGGCGCGGCAGTTGAAACCGGCGGATTTCCGCGACTTCGATCTGATTCTGGCGATGGACCGGCAGAATTATCGCGATGCGCAGGCGCTGCGGCCCGCCGATGCGACGGCGCGGCTGGAAATGTTCCTGCAGGGCGAACGCGGCGTGTCCGAGGTGCCCGACCCCTATTACACCCGCGATTTCGACGGCTGCCTCGACATCATCGAGGCAGGCGCAAGGGCGTTGCTGGCGCGGCTTCAGCGCCCGCAGTAAGCTTCGGCGGTCTGGGCGAAGGCCTTGTAGCGCAGCCAGAAATCCTCATCCGCGGCGCGGTCGGAAACGCGGGTTTCCTGCGCCTGATCCGGGTCTTCGAAGAATTTCGCCGCCCGGCGCTGGTCCGACCGCGACAGGGACTGGTCGGCGACCTGCTGGATGCAGCCGCACAGCGCCCGATCGGCGGTGCGTCCGGCGCGCTGACAGGCGGTGTCGATGGGACCGGCAAAAGCCGTGGTTCCCGCAAGAACCAAGGCGGCGGAAAGAAGATATTTCATCATGCTCTGCTCTTCGGTTGCGGGTCGGGTTCACGCCCGTATCCCGTCGATTTGACCGGTGTTTTAGGGGATTCGACAAGCAGGCACAATAGTTTCGGCGGCTTTCCGCCGATTGTGCGCAAATGCCGCCAGATCTGGCGGCAAGAGACGGATTTTCACCGAAATCTGGGTCAGGCGATGACTTCGGCCTCGAAGCCCGCGGCCTTGAGCGCGGCCAGGACGGTTTCCTCGGGCAGGCCGTTCACCTCGACCTCGCGGTCTTCCAGGCTGACAAGGGCCTTGCCGCCCACTTCGGTGATGGCGGCTTCCACGCTGGCCTTGCAATGGCCGCAGGTCATGTTGGGAACGGACAGGATCATCGGGGGCCTCCGCGCTTCATCCTGCATGATCTGGCGCGATCCGCGGGCGGCGTCAACCGCGATTGCATGTGCCGCCCGCAGCCCGGTTCAGAACATCAACCGGCCCTCGGCCAGCAGGGCCCCGTCACAGGTGACACGATAGGGGCGCTCGCCCGGGCGCAGCTGGCCAAGCGCATATTCCAGCGCCAACGGCTGCGCGGCCTCGGGGAATGCCCCGGGGCGCCGACGGGTACGCAGCGACAGCAGCACCCCCGAGGTGGTCAGCGCCGCCTCGCCGGTCACGGTCCAGCCCGCATCGGGCAGATGGCCCTTGAGCCGGATGAAGGAGACCAGCCCGACACTGCGGGTGGTCAGCGCGGTGAGGGTGAGCGGCAGATTGAGTGTGGTCTGCATGGTCATGATCCGCCTCAGCCTCCGGTGTCGACAGGCTGCGTCACGGCAGTGCAATCGAGTCTCGACATTCTCTCTCTCCTCCCTTGATGAGATTGTCCGGTCATTCGTCTGCAAGGCGCCGATGGTCTGGCCCGATAACGCTACCACTCGCCCTGTGGTTGCGTCAACGGCCGTGCCATCGCGGTTTTCCGCCCGTTTCCGCCGCGGCGCCGCGGCCCGGTCACCCGCCGCAATCCCCCTTCCCGCACCCTTGAATTGCTGCTATTTGCGCGCCCATGAAAAAGCTCGATCACATCCGGAACTTCTCCATCGTGGCGCATATCGACCACGGCAAATCCACGCTTGCCGACCGTCTGATCCAGATGACGGGCACGGTGGCCGCGCGCGACATGAAAGAGCAGATGCTCGACAGCATGGATATCGAGCGCGAGCGCGGCATCACCATCAAGGCGAACACCGTGCGGATCGACTATCCGGCGAAGGATGGGCGGACCTACATCCTGAACCTGATCGACACCCCCGGCCACGTCGACTTCGCCTATGAGGTCAGCCGCTCGATGCGCGCCGTCGAAGGCTCGCTCCTGGTCGTCGACGCCTCGCAGGGTGTCGAGGCGCAGACGCTGGCGAATGTCTATCAGGCGCTTGACGCCGGGCACGAGATCGTGCCGGTCCTGAACAAGATCGACCTGCCCGCCGCCGACCCGGATGCGGTGAAGAAGAACATCGAGGATGTGATCGGCATCGACGCGTCGGAGGCGATTCCGATTTCGGCCAAGACCGGGCTTGGCATTCCCGACGTGCTGGAGGCGATCGTGCACCGCCTTCCCGCGCCGGTGGGCGATGTCGATGCGCCGTTGAAAGCGATGCTGGTCGACAGCTGGTACGACCCCTATCTGGGCGTCGTCGTGATGATCCGCGTCATGGATGGCGTCGTGCGCAAGGGCGACCAGATCAAGATGATGCAGACCGGGGCGAGCTACCGGATCGACAAGCTGGCCGTGCTGAAGCCGCAGATGGTCGATATCGCCGAGCTGGGGCCGGGCGAGATCGGCGTTCTGACCGCCTCGATCAAACAAGTCCGCGATACCCGGGTGGGCGACACGATCACCCATGAACGCAAACCCTGCGATGCCGCCCTGCCGGGCTTCAAACCGGCGCAGCCGGTGGTGTTCTGCGGTCTCTTCCCGGTCGATGCGAATGATTTCGAGCCCTTGCGCGACGCGATCGAGAAACTGGCGCTGAACGACGCGAGCTTCACCTATGAGATGGAAACCTCGGCCGCGCTGGGCTTTGGCTTCCGCTGCGGCTTCCTCGGGCTGTTGCACCTTGAGGTCGTGCGCGACCGGCTGGAACGCGAATATGACCTTGATCTGATCACCACCGCGCCCTCGGTCGTGTTCAAGCTTTACATGAAGGACGGCGAGGTCCGTGACCTGCACAACCCCGCCGACCTGCCCGACCTGACCTATGTCGATCATATCGAGGAGCCGCGGATCAAGGCCACGATCATGGTCCCCGACGATTATCTGGGCGATGTGCTGAAGCTGTGCCAGGATCGCCGCGGCATCCAGATGGATCTGACCTATGCGGGCTCGCGGGCGATGGTGGTCTATGACCTGCCGCTGTCCGAGGTGGTCTTCGACTTCTACGACCGGCTGAAATCGGTGACCAAGGGCTATGCGAGCTTCGACTATCAGCTGGCGGAATACCGCGAGGATTTCCTGGTCAAGATGTCGATCCTGGTGAATGATGAGCCGGTGGATGCGCTCTCGATCATGGTGCACCGCGACCGCGCCGAGGGGCGGGGCCGGGCGATGGTGGAGAAGCTGAAGGATCTGATCCCGCGGCACATGTTCAAGATCCCGATTCAGGCGGCGATCGGCGGCCGGGTGATCGCGCGCGAGACGCTCTCGGCGATGCGCAAGGACGTGACGGCGAAATGCTACGGCGGCGACGCGACGCGGAAGAAGAAGCTGTTGGAGAAGCAGAAAGCCGGGAAGAAGAAGATGCGCCAGTTCGGGAAGGTGGAGATTCCCCAGAGCGCGTTCATCGCGGCGCTGAAGATGGATGAGTGAGACGCGACCCCGCCCTTGGCGGGGTCAAATCGTTCCAGTGGAACGATTTGAGCGTCGAACGCCCGAGCACGCTTGCGAGGGCCAGCGACCCCGCCCTTCGGCGGGGTCAAGTCGTTCCGGGGGCACGATCTGAGTCCCGAACGCCCGGAATCAGGCAAAGGGCCAGCGACCCTTATACCACCTGTTCTGCCACCCAGGCGGCATAGGCGGGATTGGCTTCGACCGTATCGGACAGGATCATCGGGCAGTCATAGGGATGCCGCCGGGCAAGCTCCGCGACGGCCTCGGCCGCGCGGTCAGGCGTGGTCTTGAGCCAGAGCTGCACCTCGGGGCTGTGCTCCTCTTGTCCCTCCCAGATGTAGAAGGACGTGCCCGGCGCCGAGACATGGGCGCAAGCGACCAGCCGCGCGGTGACGAGCGCCTTGCCGAGGGCCTGTGCCGAGGTGGTGTCGGGAAGGGTGGTAAGGATGCGGGTGAGGATCATAGCATTTCGGTCAATTCATAAGATAGCCATCTGATGTCGCTTGCGAACATGCGGCTCGTTGAGTTGCTAATTTGTCGCTCAGAATAAATTTTCCCGCCTGTCAGGTCGTAAAAATAAAATCCCGCGTTTGCTAAAGAGTGGCCGGAAAAAGCCTGTCTCATTATGTAGCATGCAACCGCGCCGTATTTTTGTGAAAGTTCAGGCTTCTGAAGAGCCCATGTCGCGAAAACTTGCCGAGTTCCAGCTTTCTCAATCTCAAACAATGGCGAGATATTGATGGAAAAATTGGCATTCGGCGGTTGCCAACTTTTCTTTTCCGCCACCGCGGCTAAGCTTCTTGTTGTTCCGAATTTTGCGACGAATGCTTCGAAGCATCTCGTATTCTTGCTTCGCTCATGATCGTTTCTCGGCTCGGCAAGTATCTCGTTTGCGCGGTCTCTATTGCCATCTTCGATATAGGCGACAACGGATCGGGAGAAGGAGTTGTAATAGTCGTAACCTCCCTGGCTTTCGAGCTTTTTGCGAAGCTCTGAAATGCGTGAGCCCGTGTCCATAAGGCATATTTTGATAAATGACGCGAGTGAGAACTGTTCCATGCTGACCTCCGATAAGGCCAGCATGGAACTTTTTTTGAACAAGTAAAGGGGGTGAAGATTACCGCGTGAACTTCTTGTATTTCACCCGCTTCGGCTCGACCGCATCCGGGCCCAGACGGCGGATCTTGTCGTTTTCGTAATCCTCGAAGTTGCCCTCGAAGAATTCCACATGGGCGTCGCCCTCGAACGACAGGATATGCGTGCACAGACGGTCCAGGAAGAAGCGGTCGTGCGAGATGATCACCGCGCAGCCCGCGAAATCCTCGATCGCCGCTTCCAGCGCCTGCAGGGTTTCCACGTCCAGATCGTTCGTCGGTTCGTCCAAAAGCAGCACGTTGCCGCCCGATTTCAAGAGCTTCGCCATGTGCACGCGGTTGCGTTCCCCGCCCGAGAGCTGGCCCACTTTCTTCTGCTGGTCCGCGCCCTTGAAGTTGAAGGCGCCGACATAGCTGCGGCTGGCCACCGTCGCATCGCCCAGCTGGATCAGCTCCGCCCCGCCCGAGATTTCCTCCCAGACGTTCTTCTCGGCATCGAGCGCGTCGCGCGATTGGTCGACATAGGCCAGCTTCACCGTGTCGCCGACGATGATCGTGCCCTCGTCGGGCGCTTCCTGACCGATGATCATCTTGATCAGCGTCGATTTCCCGGCGCCGTTCGGACCGATCACCCCCATGATGCCGCCCGGCGGCAGCGAGAAGCTGAGGTTCTCGATCAGAAGCTTGTCGCCCATGTGCTTCTTCAGGCCTTCGACCTCGATCACCTTGCCGCCCAGACGGGGCCCGTTCGGAATGATGATCTGCGCCTTGCCGACGCGTTCCTTGACGCCTTCCTCGGCCATCTTGTCATAAGCCGCGATCCGGGCCTTGGATTTCGCCTGCCGGGCCTTGGCGCCGGCGCGGATCCATTCCAGCTCCTTCTCCATGACCTTCTGCTTGGCCTTGTCCTCGCGGGCTTCCTGTTCCAGCCGCTTGGCCTTCTGTTCCAGCCAGGCGGAATAGTTGCCCTCATAGGGGATGCCGCGGCCGCGCTCGAGTTCCAGGATCCAGGAGGTGATGTCGTCGAGGAAATAGCGGTCGTGGGTGACGCAAAGGATCGTGCCCTTGTAGTCGATCAGGTGCTTTTGCAGCCAGGCGATGGTTTCGGCGTCAAGGTGGTTGGTCGGTTCGTCCAAGAGCAGCATGTCGGGCGCTTCCAGCAGCAGCTTGCACAAAGCCACGCGGCGGCGTTCCCCGCCCGAAAGCGTCGCGACATTCGCATCGTCGGGCGGGCAGCGCAGGGCTTCGAGCGCGATATCGACCTGGCTGTCGAGATCCCAGAGGTTCTCGGCGTCGATCTCGTCTTGCAGACGCGCCATCTCGTCGGCGGTCTCGTCGGAGTAGTTCATCGCCAGATCATTGTAGCGCGCGATCTTGGCGGTCTTTTCCGCCACGCCGAGCATGACGTTTTCGCGCACGCTCAGCGTTTCATCCAGCTGCGGCTCCTGCGAGAGATAGCCGACCTTGGCGCCCTTGGCGGCCCAGGCCTCGCCCTGAAAATCCTTGTCGATGCCCGCCATGATGCGCAACAGCGTCGATTTCCCGGCGCCGTTGACGCCGACGACCCCGATCTTGACGCCCGGCAGGAAGTTCAGGCGGATGTTCTCGAAGCATTTCTTGCCACCGGGATAGGTCTTCGAGACGCCATCCATGTGGTAGACATATTGATAGGAAGCCATTGCGCGCACCTTGGGAAAGGGAAGTTTGTGGCTAGATAGGGGAAACGGGGCCTTTGGGGAAGGGGTGAGCCGCCACAGGCGGCCGCCAAAGGCCATGCGGGAGGGACGGATGCTGAAAGAGTTGCGCAACCTGTATCACGGGCGCTCGAAACGGGCGCATCGGTTCCGCTATGCGCTGCTGGCCTTCGATATGGCGACGATCCTGTTCGTGATCGTGACCTCGTTCCTGCCGATGGCGCCGTGGATTCTGGTGGCGGATGTGGCGATCGGGGCGGTGATCGTGCTGGATTTCGTCGCGCGCGTCGCGGTCGAGGAGCGCAAGGCCGCGTTTTGGCGGCGGCTGACGACCTGGGCCGATGTGGTGGCGATGCTGTCGTTCCTCGCGCCGCTGCTGGGGGCGCAGCTTGGGTTCCTGCGGGTGCTGCGGACTTTGCGGCTGTTGCATGCCTATCAGATGCTGGGGCGGCTGCGGCAGGATTTCCGGCTGTTTCGCAAGCATGAGGAGGTGATTCTGGCGGCGGTCAATCTGGCGGTCTTCCTGTTCGTGATGACGGGGCTGATCCATGCCACCCAGGCCGGGCGCAATCCGCAGATCGGCAATTATGCCGATGCGCTTTATTTCACCGTGACGACGCTGACGACGACGGGCTTTGGCGACATCACGCTGCAGGGCACCTCGGGGCGGATGATCTCGGTGCTGGTGATGATCGTCGGCGTGACGCTGTTTTTGCGGCTGGCGCAGGTGCTGTTCCGGCCGCTGAAGGTGCGTCACAAATGCCCCAGCTGCGGGTTGATGCTGCATGACGCCGATGCGGTGCACTGCAAGCATTGCGGCGTGGTGCTGAACATCAAGGATGAGGGGCTGGTCTGAACGCCTCTCGACCCTGCCGGGGAACTGGAGGCGGGTACCGGAATCGAACCGGTCTTCACGGATTTGCAATCCGCTGCGTAACCTCTCCGCCAACCCGCCGCCGTGAGGTGACATTCACCTACCCAATCAGCGCCCGCCGTGCAAGGGGTCTTGCGCCGACTTTGCCGCTTGTTCCGTGCACCATGGTATGCAACACCGGGCGCGGCCCGCCACCGGACCGTTGCTCCCTTGCGACTTCTGTGGCAAAACCGCGCAACGCAACGCTCAGACGGAAGAGTTCCCCCATGCCGGATTTCGCCGCCCGCCGCACCATGATGGTCGACACCCAGGTTCGCCCCAATGACGTGACGAAATTCCCGATCATCGAAGCGATGCTGGCCGTCCCCCGCGAAGCCTATGTGCCCGACGCCCGCCGCGAGGCCGCCTATGTCGGCGAAAATCTCGATCTGGGGCACGGGCGCTGGCTGCTCGAGCCGCGCAATTTCGCCAAGATGCTGGATGCGCTCGATCTCCAGCCCGGGGACCGGGTGCTCGATATCGGGGCGGGCATGGGCTATTCCTCTGCCGTCCTCGCGCGGATGACGCAGGCCGTCGTCGCGCTGGAAGAGGGCGCGTTGGCCGCCTCGGCCGAGGCGCATCTGTCGGTGCAGGACATCGAGGGCGTGACCGTCGTGGAAGGGCGGCTGGCCGAAGGGGCCGCGGAGGAAGGCCCCTATGACGCGATCGTGATCGAAGGCGGCGTCGAACAGGTGCCCGCCGCGATCGCGGCGCAGCTGCGGGAAGGCGGCCGGATCACGGCAATTTTCCTGCAGGGGCAGCTGGGCACGGCGCGGATCGGCCGCAAGATCGATGGCGTGGTGGCCTGGCGCGACGCGTTCAACGCCGCGGCACCGGTGCTTCCGGGGTTCACCTGCGCAAAAGAATTCGTCCTCTGATTGCCTTTGGTGCCGAATTGGGCTCATATCGGCGGAAACGAATGTTATCGCCGTAGAACGGCGGGACAGCCGCCGGGCAGCGGTGCAGCAAGAGGATCCGAGGCATGAAGCGCAGAACGTTCAAACCCCTTCTTCTGGCCACCGTCGCCGGGCTTGGCCTTCTGGCCGGGTCGCTCTCCGCTTCGGCCGAGACGCTGGCCGATGCGCTGGTTTCGGCCTACAAGGTCTCGCATCTGCTGGACCAGAACCGCGCCACGCTGCGGGCGGCCGACGAGGATGTGGCAACGGCCGTGGCGGCGCTGCGTCCGGTGGCGAAATGGGGGGCGGAGTTTTCCCGCAGCCGCTGCAACATGCCGTCCACTTTCCAGACCAGCTGTGACGGCCATTGGGATGAGCTGTCGGCGACGATGGCGCTGACGCTCGACTGGACGCTGTTCGACTTCGGCCGCAATCGGCTGACGGTCGATATCCAGAAAGAGACCGTCCTGGCCACGCGCGCCGCGCTGTTGTCGACCGAACAGGATGTGCTGCTCTCTGCCGTCAAGGCCTATGCCGATGCCAAGGCCACGGCCGAACAGGTGGCGATCACCGAGAATTCGGTGCGGGTGATTTCGGAACAGCTGAAAGCCGCGCAGGATCGGTTCGACGTCGGCGAGGTGACGAAGACCGACGTGTCGCAGGCCGAGGCGTCTCTGGCCGGGGCGCGGGCCTCGCTGGCGGCGGCGCAGGGGCAATACAAGGCCGCGCGCGAGGCCTACAAGGCGGTGATCGGTCATTATCCCGAGCGGCTCTCGTCCTTGCCGAAGGCGCCGAAGCTGCCGAAGACGACCGCCGAGGCGAATGCGACGGCGCTGCGGCTGCATCCCTTCATCAAGCAGGCCCAGCATCTGGTCTCGGCGGCCGATCTGGGCGTGGCACTGGCCCATGCCCAGCATCTGCCGACAGTGACCGGAGCGGCGCAGCTGGCGGATCCGAAGGACACCGGGCGCAAGTCCACCCTGACGCTGTCGATCGGGCAGCCGATCTATTCCGGCGGCGCCATCGCCTCGACCAATCGCAAGGCCGTTGCCAACCGCGACAAGGCCCGGGCCGGGCTGAGCCAGGCGGGGGTGGAGGTGGCGCAGGCCGTCGCCAATGCCTTTGCGGGCATCGATGTCTACCGGGCGCAGATCAACGCCTATGACCAGCAGATCCAGGCTGCCGATCTGGCCTATCAGGGCGTGCGCGAGGAGGCGACGCTGGGCGCGCGGACCACGCTGGACGTGCTCAATGCCGAACAGGACCTTCTGGACGCGAAAGCTTCGCGGATTACGGCGGAAGCCTCTTTGCAGGTAGCATATTATCAACTTTTGTCCGCTATGGGACTCTTGACGGTAGAAAACCTCAAGCTCGGGATCCCCACCTATGACCCCGCAGCCTACTACAATGCGGTGCAGAACGCGCCTCTCAGCGATCAGGGCAAGGCTCTTGATCGTGTCTTGCGCGCCATCGGCAAGAACTGAGTTCTTGTGCACCGCGTGGCTGTGACTGGGTGTGACCCGGCTTCCCTCGGACGTCGTCCACGGGAGGAGGAATTCTGCTTCATTCAAACAGCCGGACCTAGTGTCGGCCAGAGAGCAGGATTGGGAGCATGATGTCCGAACCCGAAACGAAAATCGAAATTGAAGACGTCCTGTCGTCGATCCGTCGTCTGGTCTCGCGCGATGCCGGGGCTGCGCGGCCGATGCCGGTGCCGCCCCCTGCGCCCGCCGCGCCGCCCGAGGTTGCGGCAGAGCCCGCGCCGCTTGCGGCCGAGGCCGAATGCCTGGTGCTGACCCCGGCGCTGCGAATCGGCGAGGATGAGGCGGAGGCGGAGATCGCGGACGAGGTCGAGAGCGCCGCCGAGGTCGAAAACGGGGTCGACGTAGACCTTCAGGCCGAGATCGGCGCCGCGGCGATGGCCTCCCCCGAGAGGATGGTGGAGCCCGAGTCGGAACTGGTCGAGGCCGAGATCCTTGATTTTGTCGCGCCTGCCCTTGCGCTCGACCCCGCGCTGGCCGAGGAAGCCGAGGCGGCCGCGCCGCTCCTGCCCGCCGAGGCCCCTGCCGAAATTGCTGTCGAACCCGCTGTCGACACCGCCGCCGAGCCCCCTGCCGCGGCCGATGTCGGCCCGGCTTTCGATGCTTCGGCGCCGTTCCTGCTGCAGCCCTCCGCCGCGGTCTCGCCCTCCGACATCCGTCCCTTTGCCGTCGTGCCCGCGTCGCGTCCGATGACCGAGGCCGAGGTGCTGCTGGCCGAGGCCGAGGCGGCTTTGGCCGAAACCGGGGTCGTGCTGGAAGATGCTTCGAGCGCGATCGATGCCGCGGGCGAGGGCGATGCGGCGCTGGCCGAGGAGGTCGCCGATCCGGGGACCGGGACGGCGATCGATCTGGGCGACGAGCTGTCGCGGCTGGAAAGCACGATTGCCGAGCTTGAGGCGGCGGTGGCCGAAAGCGGCTTCGACTTCGAACCGGACACCGGCCATCCCTTCGCGCTGGAGCCCGAAGCGGCCGCGGCAGAGCTGCCCGACGCCTTCGAGGCCGAAGTGCGTCAGGCGATCGAGACGCCCGCGCCGGAAGCCCTTGCGGAGCCGTCGGCCGAGGAGACCGCGCCGGCCGAGGATGTCGTGCTGGCAGAGCCGGGGGCCGATCCGCAGGCGGACGGCGCCGAGGCCTGGAGCGCCGATGCCGCCGAGGAGGCGATCGAAGCGGCCGCCGAGGCGGAACTGCTGGCGCAACAGGATCATGCGGCGGAGCTGCAGGCCGAGATGGCCGATCCCGAACGGCAGGCCGAGACCGGCCCGGAAGAGCCGGGCGTCGGCATGGACTGGGCCGAGGCGACGCTCAATCTGGCGCGCCGGACCCCGCCGCGGCGTCTGGCCGTCTCGGAAGCCGAGGAAACGGTGCAGACCGCCGCCACGATGCGGTCGAGCTACGAAGAGCTGCGCGAGGAGCTGGCGCAGGATCTGGAGGAGGCCGCGGAGCTTTACGCCGAAGAGCTGGTGCCGTCCTATGAGGACGGGCTGATCGACGAGGCGGTGCTGCGCGACATGGTGGCCCAGCTCGTGCGCGAGGAGCTGCGCGGCAGCCTGGGCGAGCGGATCACCCAGAATGTCCGCAAACTGGTGCGCCGCGAGATCCAGCGCGCCCTGTTGGGGCAGGATTACGACTGATCCGGGCGACCTCGGCGTCGGGGGCGGGGCCTCGGGCCCCGTTCTTCCGTGTCGCGTTCTTCCGTGCCGCCTGACGGTGCCGGAAACGACAGAGCCGGAACGACTGGGCCGGAACGCAAAGCGAAAATGAAACGGCGCGCCCAGGGCGCGCCGTTTGTTTTTCCGGGCAGGGCGGGGGCCGTCAGGCCGCTTCCGCCTCTTCCGCCGCGATCCGCCGTTCGCTTTCTTCGCGCGACAGTGCCACCGAGGTCCGCACCCCTTTCGACACGAATTCCATCAGCCCCTTGACCACGCGCTCGTTCGGGTCGATCCCGGCGCAGGACAAGACCTCGCGTCCATCGCGCGAGCGCGCCCAGCGGGCGATCTGCTCGGGGCCGTTGCCGTATTTCTTGTCATCGGCAATCGCATCATCCAGAGCCGCCAGGACGACCGCGGCAAACAGCTTGCGCGCCCTCTGACCTTGCTCATAGTTGAATGCGGAGCCGTCAACGAAATCGCGCATTATTCCGTCCTTTGTTATTGCTCTTGCGTTTGCTGGCGTGACGGCCATCTAGGCCCCCTGCCCACCGATTCGATATGCCCTGTAAGGCATGTCCGACATGCACCTGACGCATGGCTTGCCGCAACAGCCCCCGTATTTAGGTGCCGTTAACGGCAACACCGGCGCATATATGGTTACCAAACCGTTGCGTTCAAGTCTGCAGCGTGCAAAACAAGGGCCATATCGCGGCGCCGCGTTTTTGCGCTTCGGAGGCGCGTCGTCGCCTGTCCTTTGGGCGCGCCGCAGATCGGACGCGGTGATCACGCCTTTGTGATCGCCTCCGCGGCCCGAAGCCGGGCGTCACCGGCCGTCATCGGCCCCTCCAGCGCGTCCAGCCGCAGCTGCGCCAGCGCCTTGCCCCCCGATTGCGTGTAAAGCGTGCCCACGACCTTGCCGCCCGCCTCGATCGCCGTGCCCACCGGCGCCGCGCCCGAAATCGCCAGCTGCACCAGACCCTTGCGCAGCTCGGTCTTGTGCTTCATCCGCGCCGTGACCTCCTGGCCCACATAGCAGCCCTTGCGGAAATCGACGCCGTTGAGCCGCTCGAACCCGGCTTCGAGGATATAGGTCTCGGGTGTCAGCTCGATGCCGGTGGCGGGGATCAGATGGTTCACGCGCAGCGCGTCCCAATCGCTGCCGTCATCGCCGTCCCGGTCGCCGTAAAGCCGCCAGCCCAGCGCCGGATGGCGCGGATCGGTCAGGGCCCCCTCGGGCGCGGGGCCGGTGCCGCAAAAGACCGACAGCGCCGAGGGTGCGATCGCCACATCGGCGCGCAGCCGATACATGGCCAGCCGCCGAAGCGTCGCCTCGGCCAGGGTGGCGTCGATGTCGAGCAGAATCGTGTCGCCCCGCGCGATCAGGAAGAAATCCGCCAGATATTTGCCCTGCGGCGTCAGCAGCGCGGCGTAGACCGGCCCCTCGGCCAGCCGCCGCAGGTCATTGGACACAAGGCCCTGCAGGAAATGCTCGCGGTCCTGGCCGGTGATGTCGAAGATCTTGCGCATGGCGCCCCCCTTTTTTTCCATTATGGGGCGGCGGGCTCATTCCACAAGCTGCATCCGGCACAGACCGGCATAGGCGCCGCCGCGGGCCAGCAGATCGTCATGCGTGCCCTCCTCGACCACCTGTCCCTCGACGATCACCACGATCTTGTCGGCCTGCCGCACGGTGGACAGCCGATGCGCGATCACCAGCGTCGTGCGGCCCTGCGAGAGGGTCGCCAGCGCCTCGGCCACCTTCGCCTCGGAGGCGGTGTCAAGCGCCGAGGTCGCCTCGTCCAGAAGCAGGATCGGCGCATCGCGCAGCACCGCGCGGGCGATGGCGACACGCTGACGCTGCCCGCCCGAGAGCGCCGAGCCGCGTGGTCCGGCGGGCGTATCAAGGCCAAGCGGCATCGCCTCGGTGAATTCTCGCACATGCGCCACCTCGATGGCCCGGGCCAGCACCTCGGGCGCGACATCGGTCCGGCCCAGCAGGATGTTTTCCCGGATCGTCTCGTCAAACAGCGCCGCATCCTGCGTCACCATCGCGAAAAGTCCGCGCAGCACAGCCGGATCGAGCGCGGTGATCGGCACGCCGCCCAAGGTGATCGCCCCCGATTGCGCCTCGACCAGACGCGTCAGCAGGTTGAAGACGCTCGACTTCCCGGCGCCCGAAGGGCCGACGAGCGCGGTGGTCTTGCCCGCCTCGGCGGTAAAGGAGAGCCCGCGCAGGACAGGCTTCTGACCGTAGGAAAGGTCGACCTGATCGAAGCGGATCTGCGTCGTCGCCGGGGCCGGGGCGGGGCTGGCGGGGGCAAAGACGCCGGGCGCGATGTCGATCACCTCGTAAAGCCGCTCGAGGCTGGCGCGGGCCGATTGCCAGGTGCCCGCGAGCCCGCCCAGCCGCCGCAGCGGCTGAAAGGTCAGGGTCATCGCGGTGAAGAAGGACATGAACTCGCCCACCGTGCGCTCGCCCGTGGTGATTTCGGGGGCGGCCATCAGCAGCACGGCAAAGAAGCCAAGCCCGGTCATCACGTCGATCAGCGCGGGCACGATCGATTGCGAGAAGCTCATCTTCACCATCGCGCGGCGGATCCGGTGCACCAGCCCGGTGAAACGGCCCAGCTGGTATTCCTCCATCTGGTAAAGCTTCACCGCCGCGATGCCGTGGAACACCTCGTCCAGCCGCGTCGCGCGCTGGCCGGATTCGTCGCGCATCTGCCGGGTCTTGCGGCGGATGTAGCGCTGCGCCATCGCGGTCGGCGCGATCAGCAGCGGTGCCCCGATCAGCGCCGCCAGCGTCCAGAGCCAGTCGATCGACAGCGCCACGACAAAGAGCGAGATCAGCGAGACCGCATCCCGTCCCGCCCCCGAGACGAAGACGCTCCAGACGCCCTGCACCGCCAGCGTGTCGCCCTGCACCCGGTCGATCAGCGCGCCGGGCGGGTTGGTCTGAAAGAAGCTCTGATCCAGCCGCAGGATATGGCGGACGATGTCGATCTGCATCGCCGTCGAAGAGGCCTGCGCGACCGAGGTCAGCAGCGTTTTCGACGCGACCGAGGTGATGGCGCGGATCAGGAAAAGCCCGAAGATCGCAGACCCCACCCAGATCACCGCGCCGCTCTGGCCCTGGGCGAAGACCCGGTCGAAAAGCGGCTCGATCATCCAGCTGAGCAGGCCGAGCGTCGATCCTTCCAGCATCAGAAGCAGCATGGCGACGGCCATCAGCAGCCATTGCCGCCGCAGATAATCGCGCCAGACCCGCGCGAAGATGCGCGACGAGGAGGGGGCGGAGGGGGAAGAACTGGTCACGCGGTCCTCGATCTTTGCCTGTGGCATGGCGGATCGATACCGTGAAAGCCGGGGCGTCACAAGCTGCGCCCGGTCTTGTGACGGGTACAAGCCCGGCCGTTGACCGGCCCGGGGGGCTTCGGTACCGCTGTCGGATCAACCGGAGAGACCGCATGAGCCTTGCCCAGGGACGTTCCTATCTTGCCATTCCCGGCCCCTCGGTGATGCCCGACCGGGTGCTGAACGCCATGCACCGCGCCGCGCCGAACATCTACGAGGGCGATCTGATCGAGCTGACCGCGCGGGTGATGACCGATCTGCGCCGTGTGGCGCAAAGTTCGGGCCATGTGGCGATCTATCTGGCGAATGGCCATGGCGCCTGGGAAGCGGCGATCTCGAACCTGTTTTCGCGCGGCGACACCGCGCTCTCGCTGATCACCGGGCGGTTCGGTCTGGGCTGGGCGCAGCATGCCCGCGCGCTGGGGGTGACGGTCGAGACGCTCGATTTCGGCATCAGGGCGCCGGTCGATCCGGCCCGGGTCGAGGCCGCGCTGCGCGCCGATACGGCCCGCAAGATCAAGGTCGTTCTGCTGACCCATGTCGATACCGCGTCTTCGGTGCTGAACGACGTGGCGGCGGTGCGGGCGGCGATCGACGCCGCGGGCCATCCGGCGCTGCTGGCGGTGGATTGCATCGCCTCGCTTGGCTGTGACGCATTCCGCTTTGATGACTGGGGCGTCGATGTGATGGTCGCGGCCAGCCAAAAGGGACTGATGGTGCCGCCGGGTCTGGGCATCGTCTGGGTCTCCGACAAGGCGGTGGCGGTTGCCAGGGGCGCCGATCTGGTCACGCCCTATTGGGATTGGACGGCGCGGATCTTCGCGCAGGAATATTGGCAGCAATTCGGCGGCACGGCGCCGACGCATCATCTCTTCGGGCTTTCGGAATCGCTCAAGATGATTCTGGACGAGGAAGGCCTGCCGCAGGTCTGGGCGCGGCACCGGACGCTGTCCCGCAGCGTCGCCGCGGCCTTTGACGCCTGGGGCCAGGGCGGCGACATCGCGCTGAATGTGCCGGTGGCGGCGCATCGCTCGGGCGCGGTGACGGCGGCGCGGATCGGGCAGGGCGGCGCGGAACGGCTGCGCGCCTGGTGCGAGACGCAGGCGGGGGTGACGCTGGGCATCGGTCTTGGCATGGCGGCGCCCGGCACGCCGGAAGCCGGGGATTTCCTGCGCGTTGGCCACATGGGCCATGTGAACGCGCATATGGTGCTGGGCGTTCTGGCCACGATGGAGGCCGGTCTGCAGGCTTTGGGCATCGCCCATGGCAGCAGCGGCATCCAATCCGCCGCCGCGGTGATTGCCGCGGGCTGAGCCTTACTTCGGCGCGTGGGTCTCAAGCCATTTCTGCATCCAGTCGATCTCGGCCGTCTGCGCCGCGATCACGTTTTGTGCGAGCTTGCGCACCTCGGGATCGGCGCCGTTTTCCAGCACGATCTTCGCCATGTCGATGGCGCCCTGATGGTGGCCGATCATGCCGCGCACGAAATCCACATCGGCATTGCCGGTGAAGTCGATCGCCATCGCCTGATGCATCTTCGCATTGGCGTCGATGTAAGCGGTGGTCGAGGGGGCGGCATCGGCGGTGGCGCTCATCGCATGGCCGGAATGGCCCTCCATCGCGCCCTCGGCATGGGCAGTGGCGGCGATGGGCAGCGCCAGCGCAAGGCCAAGCGCGGTGACGGTCAGAAAACGGGATGTTTTATGCATGGTCGGGTCCTCCTCGGGGATATGCCCCAGCTTGGGCCGAAAGGCCGCCGCGCGCAAATCAAGGCTGTGCGCAATTGCGTGAGCGGTAACAGAAGGCCCCGGCCTCAGCGGGCCCGCGCCCGGGCGAGCGCGCCGGGCAGGGCTTCGGCCAGTGCCGCCATCTCGGGCTCGGGCCCGCAGGAGATGCGGATGCAGCGGTCCATGGGCGCGACGGCGGGCTTGCGCACGAAGATGTCGGCGGCGGTCAGTTCCTCCAGCACCGCTTGCGCAAAGGCCGCGTCGGCGCCGCAATCCACCGCGACGAAATTCGTCGCCGAGGGCAGGGCGGTCAGACCGTTTTCCGCCGCGATCGCGGCAATCCGGTCGCGCGAGGCGGCGACAAGGCGGCGCATGTAGACCTGCCAGGTGGTGTCCGAGAGCGCCGCAAGGGCACCGGCCTGGCTGATCCGGCTCATGCCGAAATGGTTGCGGATCTTGTCGAAGGCGGCGATCAGCGGCGCGGCGCCCAGCGCATAGCCCACCCGCGCGCCCGCCAGCCCATGCGCCTTGGAGAATGTCCGCAACCGGATCACCCGCGGATCCTCCGCCGCAACCGGCGCCGCCGTGCCCTCGGGGGCCAGTTCGACATAGGCTTCATCGAGCACCATCAGCGTGCCCTCGGGCAGATGATCCAGCATGGCCGCAATCACCGTGCCCGGGTGATGGCTGGCCATCGGATTATCCGGATTGGCGATGTAAAGCAGTTTCGGCCGGACCTGCTGCGCCAGCGCCAGAAGCGCCTCGGGGTCTTCGGCGTCATTGTGGTAGGGCGCCTTGTGCAAGACCCCGCCAAAGCCCGCGACATGGAAATTGAACGTCGGATAGGCCCCGTCCGAGGTCACGACGGCATCGCCCGGTTCCAGAACCATCCGGCACAGAGTGCCCAGAAGCCCGTCGATCCCCTCGCCCACGACGACGTTTTCCGGGGTGCAGCCGTGCGCGCGGGCCAGCGCCGCCTTCAGATCGTGGTTTTCGGGGTCGCCATACATCCAGGCCTCGCCCGCCGCCGCCGCCATCGCGGCAATCGCGCGGGGGCTTGGCCCGAAGCCGTTCTCATTCGCCCCAAGCCGCGCCCGAAACGGGCGGCCGCGCAGGCGTTCCTGCGTTTCGGGCCCGACAAAGGGCACGGTGGCGGGCAGGCCAGCGACGAGGGGGGTGAGGCGGATCTGGGTCATGCGCCATGGCTAGGGGCTTTGGCGCCCTGCGTAAAGCCCGTTTCGCAGCGTCATGCGGGCGCGGGCGGGCGGGATATGGTTTGATGCCGCAAACGAAAGGCTAAGCAGGGGGATACGATGGACCGGGTGACGTTGCAACGGGTCGAGGGGGTGGCGGTGGTGACGCTGAACCGCCCCGAGAAGATGAATGCCGTCGATTTTCCGATGATCGACGCGGTGATTGCCGTGGCCGAACAGCTGGCCGCCGAGCCGGGTCTGCGCGCGGTGGTGCTGCGCGGCGAGGGCCGGGCCTTTTGCGCCGGGCTGGACGTGGCGAATTTCGCGGCGCTGGCGATCGGCGACCCCGAGGCGCTGATCGCGCCGCGCAGCCATGGCGCGGCGAACCGGTTCCAGCAGTTTTCGCTGTGCTGGCGGGCGCTGCCGGTGCCGGTGATCGCCGCGCTGCAGGGCGTCGCCTTTGGCGCCGGGCTGCAGCTGGCCGCAGGCGCCGACATCCGCATTGCCGCGCCGGGCACAAGGCTTGCGGTGATGGAGATGAAATGGGGCCTGATCCCCGACATGGGCGGCATGGTGACCCTGCCCGAGCTTCTGCGCGCCGACGTGCTGCGGCGGATGACCTACACGGCCGAGGAAATCTCGGCGGATGAAGCCCTGCGGCTCGGTCTGGTCACCGAAATCGCCGAGGATCCGCTGGTCCGGGCGCTCGATCTGGCGCGCGCGATTGCCGGGCGCTCGCCCTCGGCGATCCGGGCGGCGAAACGGCTGGTCGGCACCGCTTATGCCGCGCCCGCGGCCGAGGTGCTGGCGCTGGAAAGCCGCGAACAGATCGCGCTGATCGGCAAGCCCGACCAGATGGAGGTGATCGCGGCGAACATGGCGGGGCGGGCCCCGAAATTCGGCTGATCAGAGCGAGAGTTTCTTGAAGAGCGGCTCGGGGATGGCGCGGATGACCCGCATCACCAGCCCCCAGATCTTCGCCGTGTAGATCACGTTGCGGCGTTTTTCGAGGCCCGTCAGGATGTCCTCGGCCACGGCCTCGGGCGTGGTCATGAAGGGCAGCTTCATCCCCGCGGTCATCCGGGTTTCCACAGGGCCGGGTTTCACCGTCATCACATGCACGCCGCGGCGGCCCAGCCGGTTGCGCAGCCCCGACAGATAGGTCGCAAACCCCGCCTTTGCCGCGCCATAGACATAGTTGCCGATCCGCCCCCGGTCGCCCGCGACCGAGCCGACGCCGACGACGACCCCGGTGCCGCGCGCTTCCAGAACCGGGGCCAGCAGGCTGAGGAAAGTGGCAGGGCCGGTGAAATTGTCGGCGATGACCCCGGCGATCAACCCGGGATCGGCGTCGATGGCGGTTTGATCCGGCATCGATCCGACGAAAGAGGCCGCGTTCAGCACGCCCTCGCATGCCGCCAGCCGGGCCACCAGCGCGGGATAATTGGCGCTGTCGCGGGCATCGAAGGCCAGAACCTCGGCCGCCGCCGCGCCCCGAAGCCGCAGATCCTGCGCCAGCGTTTCCAGCTCGGCCAGGTTGCGACCGGCAAGGAACAGCACCGCGCCCGTGCCCGCCAGACGGCGCAGGAAGGGGCGGGCCATCTCGGATCCGGCGCCCAAAATGATCCAGCTCTGCATCTCAGGGGCTCCTCAGCTTCAGCCGACGCACAAGGTCGGTCTCATAGGCCCGGGCCGGATCGGCTTTCGCCACCTCCTGCCGCCAGGCGTCCAGTTCGGGATACATCGCCGCGATCCGCGCCCCCTCGGCCAGCGCATCCTTGGCGAAATAAAGCCGCCCGCCCGCGTCGGTGGTGTCTTCCTCCAGCACGCGGATCAGATCGCGCGCCGCCGCCCGGTTCGGGAAATCGACGGCGAGCGTATATCCCTCCATCGGGAAGGAGAGATACCCGGCCCGCCCCGGCCCCATGCGCTTGAGCACGGCCAAGGGCGAGGCAAGGCCCGACGTCGCAATGCGTTCGAGCATCTTGCGCAAGGCGCCCGCGGCCTGAAGCGGCACGACGCATTGGAACTGGTGAAAGCCGTGTTTGCCGTAGAGCCGGTTCCAGTCGAGGATCCTGTCGAGCGGAAAGAAGAAATCCGCCAGCGGCCGCAGCACGGTGCGCCCGGCGGCGGGCACGCGGGCATAATAGGCCGCGTTGAAGGCCCGCACCACCGGGGCCGAGAGCGCAAACTGCGGCGCATCCAGTGGCACTTTCGCCGCTTTGGGGCGTTGCGTCACCAGACCGCGGGCGAGCTCGCCCTCCTCGACGATGCCGCGCCCAATCTGCGCGCCGGTGGCCGTCGCGTCGATCCAGCCCACGGCATGGGTCGCGGTCGCGCTGTCCAAAAGGCTCAGGTGCTGCTCCCAATCGCGGGCCCGCCGTTCGGTCACCAGCATCACCGTGCCCGTGCAGGGCGCCAGCCGCAGCTTGGCGCGCAGGATCGTCCCGGTCTGGCCCAGCCCGCCGACGGTGGCGCGAAAGAGCGCCGTGCCCGGCAGAACGGTGACAAGGTTGCCCCCCTGCCAGAGCGTGATCTCGGCCAGATGGGCGCCAAAGCTGCCCGCGTGATGGTGGTTCTTGCCATGCACATCCTGCGCGATGCAGCCGCCGATCGTGGCAAAGCCGGTGCCGGGCATCACCGCGGGCAGGAAGCCGCGCGGCGCGAAGGCCGCGGCCACATCGCCGATGCGGACCCCGGCTTCCAGCTCGAGGATCCCGGTCCCGGCATCAAACGCAAGGAAGCGGTCCAGCCCGCTCATGTCGATGGCGCGACCGCCATGGTTCAGCGCGGCATCGCCGTAAGAGCGGCGCATGCCGAAGGCGGGGGCGGCGGGCAGCGCGGCAAGGGCGCTGGCGCGGTCCGGTCTTGCCACCGCGCCCGAGGCCCGCAGCGCGCGCCCCCACCCGGCATAATCTTTGTGTTTGAAGGACATCGCCGCCCCTATGCCGCCGCCCGGGCGGCGGCGCGTTCGGCGACGGGGAAGACGGCCAGACCGATGGCGATGGCGAACCAGAGCGTGGTGAGCCGGATCACCGCCGTCGCCGGAACCGAGGTTTCCAGCGGCACACCCTCCAGCGAGAGCAGCGCGACCATTGCCGCCTCGGCGCCGCCAAGGCCCCCGGGGGCGCCGGTCAGACCGCCCGCCAGCGTCGCGAAGACGAAGATCGAGACGGCTTTCCACAGCCCGATCTCGGCGCCCAGGAAGCCCAGAAGCAGGTGAAAGGCATAGCCCTCGGCGAGCCAGCCCAGAAAGCCGAGCCCCAGCACCAGCGCCAGTGTCGGGCCGTGGCAGAACCGCGTCAGCAAGCGTGCGGCGCCGCGGGCGCGGGCAAAAAGCCGGGGAAATCGGCCGAAGCTGCGGTAAAGCCGGGTGACGAGCGCAGCAAGCAGCCGCGGCCGCGTGGCGAATATGGCCGCGGCGAGGGCGAATGCCGCCACCGGCGCCGCCCCGGTGATCCTGCCCGCGGCAAGCGTCAGCCCCAGCGCCAGCAAAAGTGCCATCACCGCCAGATCGCCCGCCCGGTCCATCAGGGCAAGCGGCGCCGTGCGCTCGGGTGCCCAGCCGGTTTCGCGCTTCAGCCAGCGCATCCGCACCAGTTCCCCCAGCCGTCCGGGCGTCACCGACAGCGCAAAGCCGCCGAAGTAATGGCGCAGGTTCTGCGCAAAGCCGGTCGGCAGGCCCAGCCGCCGCGCCAGCCCGTGCCAGCGCAGGCTGCGCAGCAGATAATTCCCCGCCGAGAGCGCCAGAAGCGCCGCCACCTGCCAGGGTTGCAACCGGGCCAGCTGCGCGCCGATCTCGGCCCAGCCGGTGGCCGTGCCAAGGCTCCAGAGCCCGAGCCCGAGCCCGACAAGGGCGATCAGACCGAACACCACGGCCTGTTCGCGGCCGGGGCGCGCGGGATCGGGGGCAAGTCTGTCGGGGCCTTGGCGCATCATGCCCGGTGATCTACGGGGCAACTTGGGCGGCAAGATGACGCTTTTACGCATTCGCGAACCCTGTTTCCCCAAAAGAAAGGGGCGCTGCCCCTCGCGGCTTTGCCGCTCACCCCGGCGTATTTGCACCAGGAAAAGGACCCGTTGCTTTTTCCTGGCCCAAATACGCCCTTCGCGCCGCAGGCGCAAAGCCCCGCCGCAGGCGGGGCCCTGCCTTGACACTCAATCGACGATCGTCGCCTCGGTGGCGGCGCGCAGCTCCGCCTCGGTCACGCCGTCCGCCAGCTCGACGATCTTCAGCCCGCCCGGCACGACATCCAGCACACCGAGGTTCGAGATGATCCGGTCCACCACCGCCTTGCCCGTCAAGGGCAGGGTGCAGGCCTGCAGCACCTTCGATTCGCCCGCCTTGTTGGTGTGATCCATCACCACGACGACACGCTTGACCCCGGCCACAAGGTCCATCGCCCCGCCCATGCCCTTGACCAGTTTGCCGGGGATCATCCAGTTCGCCAGATCGCCCTGTTCGGACACTTCCATCGCGCCGAGGATCGCCATCGCGATCTTGCCGCCGCGGATCATGCCAAAGCTCGTCGCAGAATCGAAATAGGCGGTCTGCGGCAGCTCGGTGATCGTCTGCTTGCCCGCGTTGATCAGGTCGGGGTCTTCCTCGCCCTCAAAGGGAAAGGGCCCCATGCCGAGCATGCCGTTTTCCGATTGCAGCGTGACACTGACGCCCTCGGGGATGAAGTTCGGCACGAGCGTCGGAATCCCGATGCCGAGGTTCACATAAGTCCCGTCTTTCAGTTCCCTGGCGGCCCGCGCCGCCATCTGGTTGCGATCCCACATGGCTCAGGCCTCCCGCTTTCTGGTGGTGCGTTGCTCGATCCGTTTCTCGTGTTGGCCCTGAATGAGCCGGTGCACATAGATCCCGGGCAGGTGGATATGGTCGGGGTCAAGCGCGCCCAGCGGCACGATCTCCTCGACCTCCATCACGCAGACTTTCCCGCACATGGCGGCGGGCGGGTTGAAGTTGCGCGCGGTCTTGCGGAACACCGCATTGCCCGAGGGATCGGCCTTCCACGCCTTGACGATCGAGACATCGGCGGTGATGGCGCGTTCGAGGATATAGGTCTCGCCGTCGAAGTCCTTGTGTTCCTTGCCCTCGGCAACGACGGTGCCGACGCCGGTTTTCGTGTAGAACCCCGGAATGCCGCAGCCGCCCGCCCGCATCCGTTCCGCCAGCGTGCCCTGCGGGTTGAATTCCAGCTCGAGTTCCCCCGACAGATACTGGCGCATGAATTCGGCATTCTCGCCGACATAGGAGGAGATCATCTTCCGGATCTGCCGGGTATCAAGCAGCTTGCCCAGACCGAAGCCGTCCACGCCGCAGTTGTTCGAGGCGATGGTGATATCCTTGATGCCGCTTTCGACCAGCGCGTCGATCAGCAGTTCGGGGATGCCGCACAGGCCGAACCCCCCCGCCGCCAGCATCATCCCGTCGGAGAGAAGCCCGTCAAGGGCCTCCCGCGCCGAGCCGTAGATCTTGTTCATGAAACCCTCCCGTTACCTTGCGCAAAGCTTCGCAAGGCCGTGGCACGGTGTCAATTGCCGCGTCGCGGCGAGGGCTCAGTCCTCGACCACGTCGCCTTCGGGCGCGGCCTTTTTCGGGGCGGCCTTCTTCGCCGCGGGCTTCTTGGCGGCGGTCTTCGTAGCCGTCTTGGTCGCGGCCTTCTTAGCTGCCGGTTTCTTCTCGGCGGCAGGTTTGGCGGCCTTTTTCGGCGCCGCCTTCTTGCCGCCCTTGCTCGCCTTGGCCTCCAGCAGCGGCAGGGCTTCCTCCAGCGTCATCGCCTCGGGGGCAAGGTCCTTGGGCAGCGTCGCATTGACCTTGCCCCATTTCACATAGGGCCCGTAGCGGCCGGGCATCACCTGCACGACGCCGCCATCGGGATGCTCGCCCAGGTCTTTCAGCGGTTGCGCCGCCGCCGCGCCCCGACCCGCGCCGCGCGCCGCCTTTTGCGCCAGAACCTCGACCGCGCGGTTCATGCCGATGGTGAAGACCTCCTCGACATCGGGCAGGTTCGCGTAAGTGCTGTTGTGCTTCACATAGGGGCCGAAGCGGCCGATGCCCGCCTCGACCAAAGCGCCGTCTTCGGGGTGATTGCCGATCGGGCGCGGCAGGTTCAAAAGCTGCAACGCGCGGTCCAGATCGATGCTTTCGGGCGACCAGCCCTTGGGCAGGCTCGCCCGCGGCGGTTTCGGCGCTTCCTCCGTCGGCTCGCCCTTTTGCACATAGGGGCCGAAACGGCCGACGCGCAGCGTGATCTGCGCGCCTTCGTCCTCGCCCAGCACCTTGCCATCCAGAACGCCCGCTTCGCCATCGGCAGGGGCGGAAAGCGGCCGCGTGTAACGGCATTCCGGGTAATTGCCGCAGCCGATGAAGGCCCCGCCCGAGCGCGCGGTCTTCAGATGCAGCCGACCGGCCGAGCAGACCGGACAGGAGCGCGGGTCCGAGCCATCGGCGCGCGCCGGGTAAAGATGCGGGCCCAGAACCTCGTCGATCTTCGAGAGCACCTCGCCGATGCGCAGATCCGCAGTCTCGCCCAAAGCGGCCGAGAAATCGCGCCAGAACCTGGCCAGCACGTCCTTGTAGGGACGGTCGCCCGCGGAAATGTCATCCAGCTCCGTTTCCAGATCGGCGGTGAAATCATATTCGACATAGCGGCGGAAATAGTTCGACAGGAAGGCCGTCACCAGCCGCCCGGTGTCCTCGGGGATCAGCCGGTTCTTGTCCTTGCGCACATAGCCGCGGTCAACGATCGTCGTCAGGATCGAGGCATAGGTGGAGGGCCGCCCGATGCCAAGCTCCTCCATCCGCTTCACCAGCGTCGCCTCGGTGTAGCGCGGCGGCGGCTGGGTGAAGTGCTGCTCGGGGGTGATCGCGCCCTTTTTGGCGGGCTCGCCCGCCATGATCTGCGGCAGCCGGGCGCCATCTTCGCCCTCGTCATCGTCGCGGCCCTGATCGTAGATCTTCAGGAAGCCGTCAAAGGTCACCACCTGGCCGGTGGCGCGCAGCTCGACCTCGTTGTCTTTTGATCCGACATCGACCGTGGTCCGTTCCATCACCGCGGCCGACATCTGGCTGGCCAAGGTGCGCTTCCAGATCAGGTCGTAAAGCTTGCCCTGATCATCGGCGAGCTTCAGCTTGTCCGGGCTCTGGCTCATGTCGGTGGGGCGAATGCATTCATGCGCTTCCTGCGCGTTCTTCGCCTTGTTCTTGTACATCCGCGGCGAGGAGGGCACGTATTTCTCGCCGAACCGGCGCTTGATCTCGTCACGCGCGGCCATCACCGCCTCGGGCGCCATGTCGATGCCGTCGGTCCGCATGTAGGTGATGTGCCCGGCCTCATAAAGCCGTTGCGCCGCCGACATGCAGGCCTTGGCGCCCATGCCGAACTTGCGCGAGGCCTCCTGTTGCAGGGTCGAGGTCATGAAGGGCGGATAGGGGTTGCGGGTGGCCGGTTTCGCCTCGACCGATTTCACGGTGAGATCGCGGCTCGTCACGGCCTGCACGGCGAGTTCGGCGTCGGTCGCCGTCGTCAGGTCGAACTTGTCGAGCTTCTTGCCCCCCAGAACCGTCAGCCGCGCGGTGAAGGTCTGGCCGCGCGGCGTCGTCAGCTCGGCCGTCACCGTCCAGTATTCCCGCGCCCGGAACGCCTCGATCTCCATCTCGCGCTCGACGATCAGCCGCAGGCAGACCGACTGCACCCGACCGGCCGATTTCGCGCCCGGCAGCTTGCGCCACAGCACCGGCGAGAGGTTGAACCCCACCAGATAATCCAGCGCCCGCCGCGCCAGATAGGCATCGACGAGCGCCTGATCGACCTCGCGGGGCGCCTTCATCGCCTCGGTGATCGCCGATTTGGTGATCGCGTTGAAGGTGACGCGGCTGACCTTTTTCTTCTTCAGCTTCGAAGCCAAAGCCTGCTGCAGGTGCCAGGAAATCGCCTCGCCTTCGCGATCGGGGTCGGTGGCGAGGATCAGTTCGTCGTCATTGGCCAGCGCGTCGGTGATCGCCTTGATATGCTTCCTGCTGTCCGCCGCGACTTCCCATTTCATCTCGAAATCCGCCTCGGGATCGACCGAGCCATCCTTGGGCGGCAGATCGCGGACGTGACCGAAGGAGGCCAGAACGGTATAGTCGGAGCCCAGATACTTGTTGATCGTCTTGGCCTTGGCGGGGGATTCGACAACGACAACGGCCATGACTTCCTCTCGAACACGCGTGCAAACGGCTTGGCGGCGGAACATGTGGGGGGTTTGCGGCAAATGTCAATCCGGCTTCGGTCGCAGCCGGTACGGGCGGAAAGGGGGAAAGATGCGGGGAATTGCGATTCTGGGGATGGTCCTGGCGGCTGGCACGGCGGCGGCGGGCGACTGGGAAAGCCCGGCGCGGGGCTCGCAACTGCGGGGGGATCTGCTCGATGCGCTGCGCCCGAGGGTGGAGTGGCAGCTGGGCGCGCCGGTCGAATTCGTGGTGACCGAGATGCGGGTGAAGGGCGATCACGCCTTTGCCACGCTGGTGCCGCAGCGCCCGGGCGGCGGGCGGATCGACATGGCGCAGACGCCGATGGTGCTGCGCGAGGAATTCGACCCGGAGCTGGCCGAAGGGGGCGATCATGTCGAGGCGCTCTGGGTGAAATCCGGACGGCAATGGGTGGCGGTGCATCATGCGGTGGGCGCCACCGATGTCTGGTATTCCTGGGAGCCGATCTGCGCCGAATTTCGCGACGTGATTCCCGAGGCCTGCGGCGGCATGTGAGGCCGCGCCCGGATCAGTTGCGCCCGGAATCAGCCGCGGCTGAGCAGCCCGCCCGGATGACGGGTGATTTCGCCTTCGATTTCAAGGCCGATCACCTCGCGCGACAGGGTGGCGGCATCGATGCCCAGATCGCGGATCACTGTATCTTCGGGCGTCGGCGCGGGGCCGAGCAGGGCAAGCAGCCGCGCGCGCAGCCCCGTCCCGGCGGCTTTCGCGACGGTTTTCGCGACGGTTTTCTCGGCGGCGGGTTGCGGCGGTGTGTCGGGCTGGGAGGGCGGTCGCGGGTCCGGTCGGGGCGGGGCGGCAAGGCCCATCGCTTCGATCACATCCTCGGCGCCGCGGATCAGCACCGCGCCGTCGCGGATCAGCATGTTGCAGCCTGCGGCGCGGGCATCCATCGGATGACCGGGCACCGCCATCACCTCGCGCCCGTAATCGAGCGCCATCCGCGCGGTGAGCAGGCTGCCCGAGCGCGCCGCGGCCTCGACCACCAGCGTCGCCCGGGAAAGCGCCGCGATGATCCGGTTGCGCTGCGGAAAATGCCGCGCCTGCGGCTCGGTGCCCGGGGGCAGTTCCGACAGCAGCAGCCCTTCGGCGGCGATGCGCCCGGCCAGATCGCGATTCTCGGGCGGATAGATCACCTCGATGCCGCCCGCCATCACCGCGATCGTGCCGGTGGGCAGGGCGGCGTCATGCGCCGCGGCGTCGATGCCGCGCGCCAGCCCCGAGACGACGGCGAATCCCGCCCGCCCCATCTCCTCGGCCAGTTTGCGCGCCATCCGCTGCCCCAGCGACGAGGCATTGCGCGCGCCGATGACCGCCACCCGCGGACGGGCGAGCAGATCGACCCGGCCGCGCGCCCAAAGCAGCGGCGGCGCATCGGGAAAATCGAGCAGATCGGCGGGATAGCCCGGCCCCCCGGGCAAAAGCAGCCGCGCCCCGGCACGACGGCCCGCGGCGCGTTCCGCCTCGGCCACGCCGGGCGGGCAGGGGCTGTAATCGGAAGATCCGGCGGCCCGGGCGATGCCCGGAAGCGCGTCCAGCGCGGCGGCGGCGCTGCCATGGTCTTTCAGCAATCGGTGGAAGGTCGTGGCCCCGACACGACGGGAGCGAGCGAGACGGAGAAACGAGAGCTCGTCTTCTTCCGTGGTGGGTGGGGTGAAGGGGGTGGGGTAAGAAAACAAACTTGTTTTCATCCGTCCCTCCGCCTCGTCGCAAGATCAAATTGCCCCATTAATCTTAACAAATAATTACCAAGACAACTATTCGCCTCAAAGTTGATGAAAATTTTCCGATAACACGCTTCAATTGCGAAGACTGCCCGGATCGGCACGGTGTTTCGGTGCATCCATGCGCAAAAGCGGCCGGGCGGCGGCGAATCAGGCGGCCGAGCCGCCCACGGTCAGCCCGCCGATCAAGAGCGTCGGTTGCCCCACGCCCACCGGCACCCATTGCCCGGCCTTGCCGCAATTGCCGATGCCGGGATCGAGCGCCAGATCGTTGCCGATGGCGCGGATCTGCTTCATCGCGGCCGGGCCATCGCCGATCAGCGTCGCCCCGCGCAGCGCCGCGCCCACCCGGCCATTCTTCACCCGATACGCCTCGGTGCAGTTGAAGACAAACTTGCCATTGGTGATGTCGACCTGCCCGCCGCCGAAACCCACGGCATAGATCCCGTCCTTCAGATCGGCGACGATGGCGGCGGGGTCCGTTTCGCCCGCCAGCATGTAGGTGTTCGTCATCCGCGGCATCGGCGGATGGGCGTGCCCCTCGCGGCGGCCATTGCCGGTCGGCGCAACGCCCATCAGCCGGGCGTTCTGCCGGTCCTGCATGTAGCCGACCAGCACGCCATCCTCGATCAGCACGGTGCGGTTCGAGGGCGTGCCCTCGTCATCGATGCTGATCGAGCCGCGCCGGTCGGGGAGTGTGCCGTCGTCCAGCACCGTGACCCCCTTCGCCGCGACCTGCTGCCCGATCCGGCCGGAAAAGGCCGAGGATTTCTTGCGGTTGAAATCGCCCTCCAGCCCGTGGCCCACGGCTTCATGCAGCATCACCCCCGGCCAGCCCGGACCCAGCACGACATCAAAGGCCCCCGCGGGCGCGGGTTCGGCCGACAGGTTCACCAGCGCGATCCGCAGGGCCTCGCGCGCGATGGGCTGCCAGTGGCCGGGCGCGATCAGCCCCGCCAGACCGATCCGGCCGCCGCCGCCATTCGTGCCGCTTTCGCGCCGGCCGTTTTCCTCGACGATCACCGACACATTCACCCGCGCCATCGGCCGGATGTCGGACAGGATCCCGCCTTCGGGGCGCAGGATGAACACCTCCTGCAGGCTGGCCGCCACCGTCGCCGTCACCTGCACCACGCGCGGGTCGAGATCGCGGGTGAAGGCGTCGATCTCGCGCAGGATGTCGATTTTCGCGCCGAAAGCGGCATCGGCCATCGGATCGGCTGCGGCGTAAAGATGCCGGTTGGTGCGCGCGGGCGGCGGCGCCATCACCCCGCCGCCATCGCCCACGGCGAGCCGCGCCGTCTCCGCCGCCCGTTTCAGCGCGGCTTCCGAAATCTCGGTCGCATGGGCATAGCCCGTCACCTCGCCGCGCACGGCGCGCAGCCCGAAGCCTTCGGAGGCGTCATAAGAGGCGGTCTTCACCCGGCCATCGTCGAAGACGAGGCTCTCCGAGCGCATCCGTTCCAAAAACAGCTCGCCATCATCGGCCCCCGCCGTCGCCGCGTGCAAGATCGCCAGCGCGGAGGCCTCGTCGATCTGCGTCTCGAAGGGGGCGAAGCGGTCCTGGCTCATCTGCGGCTCCTTTGTGCTTCCTTGCAGATATAGCCGCCCCGGGCGAAAGGAAAGGCAATCGCGCAAAAGCGAAGGCGGCAAGGCCCCGGCCTTGATGCTTGGGGCTGACAAGGTTTTCGTTCTCGCGTATCACGCAGCATCAAAACCGAAGGGCGAATGATGCGTTATATCTCCACCCGGGGGCAGGCCCCGGTCCTGAGCTTTGCCGAAGCCATGCTGACCGGGCTTGCCCGCGACGGCGGACTTTACGTCCCCGAAACGGTGCCGAGCCTGAGCAAGGCCGAGATCGCCGCACTGTCGGGGCAAAGCTACGAGGAGGTGGCCTATCGCGTGATGGCGCCGTTCGTCGGCGACACTTTCACCGAGGCAGAGCTGAAAGGCGCCATCGCCAAGGCCTATGCGGGCTTCGGCCATGTGGCGCGGGCGCCGCTGGTGCAGCTTGCGCCCGGGCATTTCCTGCTCGAGCTTTTCCACGGTCCGACGCTGGCGTTCAAGGATTTCGCCATGCAGATCATCGGCCAGCTGTTCCAGATCGCGCTGGCAAAACAGGGCAAGCGCATCACCATCGTCGGCGCCACCAGCGGAGACACCGGCTCGGCGGCGATCGAGGCCTTCAAGGGCCTTGAGAATGTCGATGTCTTCATCCTGTTTCCGCATGGGCGCGTGTCCGATGTGCAGCGCCGTCAGATGACGACGCCGCCCGAGAGCAACGTGCATGCGCTGGCGCTGTCGGGCACGTTCGATGATTGCCAGAACCGGCTGAAAGACATGTTCAATGACTTCGCCTTCCGCGACGAGGTGGGGCTGGCCGGTGTGAACTCGATCAACTGGGCGCGGGTGCTGGCGCAGGTGGTCTATTATTTCACCGCCGCGGTCAGCCTGGGCGCGCCCGGCCGCAAGATCAGCTTCACCGTGCCGACGGGGAACTTTGGCGATATTTTCGCGGGTTTCATCGCGCGGGAAATGGGCCTGCCGATCGAGCAGCTGGTGATTGCCACGAACCAGAACGACATCCTGCACCGCTGCCTGACGACGGGCGAATACCGGATGGACGGGGTGAAACCCTCGATCAGCCCGTCGATGGACATTCAGATTTCCTCGAATTTTGAGCGCGCGCTCTTTTGGGCCTATGGCAAGGACGGCGCCGCCGTGGCGCAGCTGATGGAGGAGCTGAAGAGCAAGGGCGGCTTCACCGTCAGCCAAGGGGCGCTGGAGGCGCTGCGCGAGACCTATGCCTCGGGCCGCGTGTCGGAGGCCGAGACCGCGCAGACGATCACTGACGAGCTGGCGCGTTCGGGCGAGCTTTTGTGCCCGCATTCGGCCGTGGGCGTGCGGGTGGGTCATGCGCACACCCGCCCCGAGGTGCCGATGGTGACGCTGGCCACCGCGCATCCGGCGAAATTCCCCGATGCGGTCGAGGCCGCCACCGGTATCCGCCCGCCGCTGCCGCCGCGCATGGCCGATCTGTTCGACCGCCCCGAGCGGGTGACGCGGGTGCCCAATGATCTGGCGGCGCTGGAAGCGCTGATCCGCAAGGCCAGAACGCTTGGGGAGTCCCGGGCATGATCGAGCTGACCACGCTGCCCAATGGCCTGCGCATCGTCACCGAGCGCATGCCGGGCCTTGCCTCGGCCTCGGTCGGCGTCTGGGTTCTGGCGGGCGGCCGCCATGAACGGCTGGACCAGAACGGCATCGCGCATTTTCTGGAACACATGGCCTTCAAGGGCACGAAGACCCGCACCGCGCTTCAGATCGCCGAGGCGATCGAGGATGTGGGCGGCTATATCAACGCCTATACCTCGCGCGAGGCGACGGCCTATTACGCCCGCGTGCTCAAGGCCGATGTCGGTCTGGCGCTCGACGTGATTTCCGACATCGTGCTGAATTCCGTCTTCGATCCGCGCGAGATCGAGGTCGAGCGCCATGTGATCTTGCAGGAAATCGGTCAGGCGCTCGATACGCCCGACGACATCATCTTTGACTGGCTGCAGGAGGCCGCCTATCCCGATCAGGCGATGGGGCGCACGATCCTTGGGCCGTCGGAGAACATCGAGCGCTTCGGCCGCGCCGATTTCGAGCGTTTCGTGGCAGAGCATTACGGGCCGGATCAGATGATCCTGTCGGCGGCAGGCGCCGTGGATCACGCCGCGATCGTGAAACAGGCCGAGCGGCTTTTCGGCCATCTGCGCCCGATCGGCGCCCCCGCGGTGCAGCTGGCGCGCTGGTCGGGCAACGAGCGGCGCGAGCTGAAAGACCTGGAACAGGTGCATTTCGCGCTGGCCTTCGAGGGGCCGGGCTATCGCGACGCCGATCTTTACACCGCGCAGGTCTATGCGACGGCGCTGGGCGGCGGCATGTCCTCGCGCCTGTTCCAGAAGATCCGCGAGGAACGGGGCCTGTGCTATTCGATCTTTGCCCAGGCCGGGGCCTATGACGACACCGGGATGATCACGATCTATGCCGGCACCTCGGGCGAGGAAGTGGCGGATCTTTGCGGTCTGACCATCGACGAGCTGAAACGGGCCGCCGAGGACATGACCGAGGCCGAGGTGGCGCGCGCGCGGGCGCAGATGAAGGCGGGGATGCTGATGGGGCTGGAAAGCCCGTCCAGCCGGGCCGAGCGGATGGCGCGCAATCTGGCGATCTGGGGCCGGGTGCCGGGGCTGGAGGAAGTCTCGACGCTGATCGATGGCGTGACGGTCGAGGCGGTGCGCTCTTATGCCGGGCGGATGATCGCGCAGGACCGCACGGCGCTGGCGCTTTACGGGCCCGCCGAAGCGGCGCCCGATCTGGCGGGGCTGCGGCGGAGGCTCGCGGCCTGATGTTCCTGCGGCGTCGGAAACCCCAGGTCGAGACCGAGCGGATGACGCTGCGTCTGCCTGCGCATTCCGATTTCCGCGACTGGGCCACGCTGCGTGCCGAAAGCCGCGATTTCCTGACGCCCTGGGAACCCGCCTGGTCGGCCGAGCATCTGGGCCGCAAGGCCTTTGCCAACCGGGTCTACTGGGCGGCCCGGGCCGAGGCGGCGGGCACGGCGCTGCCGTTCTTCCTGATCGAGCGGGCGACGGGGCGGGTGCTGGGGGCGATCACGCTGGACAACATCCGCCGCGGTCCGGCGCAGGCGGGGACTTTGGGCTATTGGGTGGGCGCGCGCCATGCCCGGCAGGGTTTCATGCGCGAGGCGATCGCGGCGGTGGTCGATCACGCCTTCGGGCCGATGGATCTGAGCCGGATCGAGGCCGCCTGCCTGCCGGAAAACGCCGCCTCGCGCGGGGTGCTGGAGAAATCCGGCTTCAAATACGAGGGCGTCTCGCAGGCCTATCTGCAGATCAACGGGCGCTGGCGCAACCATGTGCTTTACGCCAACCTGCGCCCGGATCGGCGCGGGCGCACCGATATCGGCTGAGGAAGCCGGGGGGCTTCGCGCCCCCCGGACCCCCCGCGAGGTATTTGAGGCAAGATGAAGGGGAAAGCCGTGCTGAACCCGGCGGATGCTGCTTTTGTGAAACGATTGGCCGTGGCGGTGCCTGGGCTGTGGCTGGGCGCGGCCGAGCCGCGCTATCTGGAAGAGCCGCGCGGGCGTTGGCGGGGCCAGGCGGGCGTTCTGGCGCGGCCCGAAACGGTGGCGCAGGTCTCGGCGCTTCTGGGCTTTTGTCATGCCGAACGGGTGGGGGTCGTGCCCTTTGGCGGCGGCACCGGGCTTGTCGGCGGGCAGGTGGCGTCCGAGGGGCCGGTGCCGGTGGCTCTGAGCCTCGAGCGGATGCGGGCGGTGCGGCAGGTCGATGGCCAGGCGCTGGTGATCGAGGCGGGGGCGACGCTGCAGGCGGTGCAGGACGCGGCCGCGGCGGTGGGCAAGCGCTTTCCGCTGACGCTGGCGTCGCAAGGTTCCGCGCAGATCGGCGGTTGTCTCGCGACGAATGCGGGCGGGGTGAACGTGCTGCGCTATGGCACGGCGCGGGCGCTCTGTCTGGGGCTCGAGGTGGTGCTGGCCGATGGCACGATCTGGCACGGGCTGAAGCGTCTGGCCAAGGACAACACCGGCTATGACCTGCGTGATCTGATCATCGGCTCGGAAGGGTCTTTGGGCATCATCACCGCGGCCAGCCTGCGGCTGCACGAGCCCCCCGCGGTCGAGGGGGTGGCGCTGCTGGCGGTGCCCTCGCCCGCGGCGGCGGTGGCGCTTTTGGGTCTGGCGCAGGCGCGGTTTGCGGGCTGTGTCTCGGCTTTCGAGCTGATCTCGGGGCAGGGGCTGGCGTTTTTGCGCGAAGTCGGCCCCGAGGTGGCGCTGCCCTTTGCCGCCGATCCCGATTGGTCGGTGCTGATCGAGCTGGGCCTGCCCGCCGGGATGGAGGCCGAAGCGGCTTTCGCCGATCTTTACGAGGCCGCGGGCGATCTGGTGAGCGATGCGGTCGTGGCGCAATCGGGGGTGCAGGCGGCGGCATTATGGCAGATGCGCGAATCGATCCCGCTGGCGAACCGCCGCATCGGCGCGATTTCCAGCCATGACATCGCCGTGCCGGGGGCCGACATCCCGGCCTTCATCGCCGCCGCGACGGAGATGCTGCGCGAGATCGGCGATTTCCGGCTCAACTGTTTCGGCCATGTCGGCGACGGCAATCTGCATTTCAACGTCTTCCCGGCCGAGGGGCGGCGGCGCGAGGAGTACGAGGCGATCCGCTCGGAGGTGATGGCGGCGGTGCATCGGCTGGTGGTCAAGCGGTTTGACGGCTCGATCTCGGCGGAACACGGCATCGGGCGGCTGAAGGTGGGCGAGCTGGCGCGCAGCGCGGCCCCGGCGAAGATGGCGATGATGCGGGCGATCAAGACGGCGCTGGATCCGCGCGGCATCCTCAATCCCGGGGTGATCCTGCCCGCCGCAAGCTGAGCGGAGCCGGAAAGGAATGCGCCCTGCCGGGGTAGGCAGGGCGCTGCACTTTTGGTTCACGTGTTTGCAAGCAGCCGAACCATCAGGCCCGCTCTGAGTACCGCGATTCGGGTTGCCAAAAGGTTAATGCTGTTAACTCCCCTGAGCTTCTCTCACGCGGTCACAATCTTGAACACCATCTGCGTCATGAACAGCCCTGCCGAGATATAGACGGCACGGCGGAACCCGTCTTCACTGGTCCAGGATTGCCCCATCGCGAGCAGCAAGCGCAGCAGCGCGGACACGGCGACGTGCGCGTGGCAATTGCATGGATCGGATCGTGGTCACAAACGAAACGGGGCCCGGTCGGGAGAAAACAACGGGATTGAAACTTGTTTCGCGCATGACTGCATCCGGGAGTTGATTGGAGAAACCAAATGCTGACCAATCTGAACGCGTCTGTCCCGGGGCAAGTCTATCGGCTGATCGACGTGATCGGTCCGCCCGTTCCCGCGACTGACAAGGCCGCGATCAAGGGCCAGGAGGCGCAGCTGAATTATTGGCAGGCCGAACTGGACGCAGCGCAACGCGCAGCGGAAGTCGGGGCGAAATTCGCCGCGGGAATGCGGGACACACTGGCGATCTTCACCTCTGTCGGAGATACGGCCATGCAGGCGTATTTGCACGACGAACTGGTGCAACAAGACCTCCTGGCCGCATCCGCAAAGGACGCGGCCGACACGGCAGCGCGGGAATTGACGCCGAAAATCGCGCAGCTGACCGCGCTGATCGCGGCCTTGCGCACGCCGACCGATATAGCATGAGGGGGCAGCCTTTTCGGGGCGGAGGCCCCGGAAAGGCTGCTTGTCAACGCCTTACGCGCCGTCGAATTCGCACAGGACATGCACCTGCATGCCCAGATCGCGCAGCAGGTTGCGCCCGCCCAGTTCCGGCAGATCGACGATGAAGGAACAGCCGACAATCTCGCCGCCCAGACGCTCGACCAGCTTGATCGCCGCCTCGCAGGTGCCGCCCGTCGCCAGCAGATCATCGACCACCAGCACCTTCTCGCCCGGCTGGATCGCGTCGTCATGCAGCTCCATGATCGCTTCGCCATATTCGAGCTTGTAGGATTGCGAAATCGTCTGCCCGGGCAGCTTGCCCTTTTTCCGGATCGGCACGAAGCCCTTGGAAAGCTGGTGCGCGATGGCGCCGCCCAGAATGAAGCCGCGCGCTTCAAGCCCGACGACCTTGTCGATCTGCTCGCCCGCCCAAGGGTGCAGAAGCTGGTCGATCGCCATGCGGAAGCCGCGCGGATCCGCGAAAAGCGTGGTGACATCGCGGAACATGATCCCCTCGTGCGGGAAGTCGGCGATGGTGCGGATGTAATCCTTGACGGTCTTCATCGGTCAGCCTTTCAGGACGCGGCCCATCACGGGCATCAGTCGGGCAATCACTTCGGGGTCGCGTTTGGCGGGGGCGGTCATGATCGCGCCATCGAGCACATGGGTGCAGCCCTTTTCGCAAGGCGTGGCCGGGCCTTTGAGAAGCGCGGGCAGGGCGGCGACCAGCGACCGCGCCTTTCCGGCATTGGCGATCGCCGTGGCCACCACCTGCGCCACATCGACCGCATCATGGTCCGGGTGCCAGCAATCGTAATCGGTCACCATCGCGACGCAGGCATAGCACAGTTCGGCCTCGCGGGCCAATTTCGCCTCGGGCATCCCGGTCATGCCGATCACATCGGCGCCCCAGCTGCGGTAGAGGCGGCTCTCGGCCAGCGTCGAGAATTGCGGCCCCTCCATCGCGACATAGGTGCCGCCCTCGTGCACCGTCACGCCGGTCGCCCGCGCGGCCTCGGCGCAATGGGCCGAAAGCCGCCCGCAAACCGGATGCGCGACCGAGACGTGCCCCACCAGCCCGGTCTCGAAAAAGCTCTTCACCCGGGCAAAGGTGCGGTCGATATATTGATCGATGATGACGAAATCGCCGGGCGCATAGTCCTCTTTCAGCGAGCCCACGGCCGAGACGGCGACCAGATCGGTCACGCCCATCATCTTCATCGCCGCGATATTGGCGCGGTAATTCACCGTCGAGGGGGTGAAGCGGTGCCCCCGCCCATGCCGCGGCAGAAACGCCATCCGCACGCCATGGAGCCGCCCGGTCAGGATCTCGTCCGAGGGCGCGCCAAAGGGGGTCTCCACCGGTTGCCATGTCGCCTCTTCGAGCCCGTCGATGTCATAGACACCCGAGCCCCCCATCACCCCGATCATCCGGTCTGCAGTCATTCCAAAGTCCTCGCCCTGGCCCTTCGCGGCCGCGCGCAGCTTAGGCGGGCGCGGCGGAACGGAAAAGACCATAGAACTCCGCCGCTCCGCGTCATATTTACACCTCAGGGGCAGGGAGAGAGCATGGATCACCGCAGCGAACTGGGCGCCGAAAACATCCGCGGCGCGGGGCTGATGACGCTGGCCATGGCGCTCTTCGCGCTGGAAGACATGTTCGTCAAGAAGGCGGCGCAAAGCCTGCCGGTGGGCGAGGTGCTGATGCTCTTTGGCGTGGGCGGGATGATCTGCTTTGCGGCGCTGGCGCTCGCCTCGGGGCAAGGCCTCTGGCATCCGGCGGTGGCCAGCCGGCTGATGGGGATCAAGGCCGGGTTCGAGATCACCGGGCGGCTGGGCTACACGCTCGGCATCGCGCTGACGCCGCTTTCGAACGCCTCGGCGATTCTGCAGGCGACGCCGCTTGTCGTCGTGGCGGGGGCGGCGCTGATCTTTCGCGAACGGGTGGGGGCGGCGCGCTGGGCGGCGGTGGCGATCGGCTTTCTGGGCGTGCTGGTGATCCTGCGCCCGGGGCTCGACGGTTTCGTGCCCGCCGCGCTCTGGACGGTTCTGGGGCTTCTCGGTTTTGCCGGGCGCGATCTGGCCACCCGCGCCGCGCCCAAGGTGCTGACGAATTTCCAGCTTGGGCTTTACGGTTTTGCCGCGCTGATCCCGGCGGGCGGCCTCATCCTTGCCGTCACCGGCGGCGCGGTGGTGCCCGCCCCCGCAAACCTGTTGCCGGTGCTTGGCGCGGTGCTTTTTGGCGTCACCGCCTATTGGGCGTTGACCAAGGCGATGCGGACGGGCGAGGTCGCCGTCGTCACCCCCTTCCGTTACACCCGGCTGATCTTCGCGCTGGGCCTCGGCATTCTTGTCTTCGGCGAAAGTCTGGATGCCGCGACGCTGGCGGGCGCCGCCCTTGTCGTCGCCTCGGGGGTCTACACGCTTCTGGCGGGGGCAAGGCGGCTGAAACGCTGATCTTTCATCTTGCCCGAAATACCTCGGGGTGCGGGGCAGAGCCCCGCTTGCACGGCCATTTCCCCGCGCCTAACCTGCGGCCATGAAACCCGTGATCGTCTTTGTTTCCGCCGTCACGCCGGGCCAATTCAACGGCCTGGCCGAATATCTGCACGCCGCCGGTCTGGCCGAAACCTGGTATCTGACCTCCAGGGGCCATGTGAAAACACATGGCGCGAAATTCAGCCGCCTGCTGCCCTTCACCCCCGACGGGCCGATCACCGGGGCGCAGGGCTATTATTACTCCGACAAGGCCGAACGCTCGGCGCGGATTTCGCGCGGCGTGCTGAGCGCGCTGACCGAGCTGCGCCGCAAGACCCGCATCGATCTGGTCTTCGCCCATGGCATGTGGGGGGCGCCGCTGTTTCTTTATGACGAGATCGACGCCGCCATCGCCTCTTATATCGAGTTTCCAAGCTACGCCGCGCATGGCTGGGACAAGCGCTATCCGCCCGATCTGAGCCAGCGGCTTTCCGATCGCAACATGGAGATGCTGAGCTTCCATCAGATCCTGAAATCGGATCTGACCATCGTGCCCTCGGCCTATGCGCGCAGCCTTCTGCCTGCCGAGCTGCAGCCGCGGGTGGCGGTGCAGTTCGAGGGCTTCGAGATCAAGCCGCTGCCGCCCGCGCCGCCGGGCCCCTTCACCATCGGCTTTTCCGCCCGCGATCTGTCGAATTGCAAGGGCTTCGACATCTTCGTGCGGCTGGTCGACCGGCTGGTGCGCGAGGGCACGGCGGATCGGCTCGGCCTGCGCTTCGCCGCGATCGGCGATCCCAAGGCCACGACCTACGGCTATGAACAGCAATGGGTCGAGAAGGCCCTTGGCAAGGGCGCCAGTTTCGCCGAATATCTGGTGCGGAGCTATCCGGCCGGGGGCGAGCGCATCCTGTTCCCGGGCAAGCTGCCCTATGACACCTTCGTCGAGGCTTTGGCGCAGGTCGATCTGTTCCTGTACCCGCTGCGCTTCGGGGTGGGGAACTGGGGGCTGATGGAGATCCTCGCCCGCGGCAAGCCGGTGATCGCCTCGAACGCCACCTTTGCCCCCGAGATGATCGAGGACGGGGTGAACGGCGTGCTTCTGCCGGTGGGCGAAAACGGCGAGGATGATCAGTGGATCGCCGCAATCGAGCGGCTGGCGGGCGATCCGGCCCTGCGCGCGCGGCTGGGGGCGGCGGCGGCAAAGCGCGGCCGGGCCTATCATCTGGACCAGGTCGCGCCGCGCTACATGGCACTGTTCGACCAGGCGATCGAAACGGGCAAACGCCGGATTGCCGGGGGCTGATCCGGCCGAGGGCCGGTTCGGGCGGAAAAGGAAAGGCACCGCCTTTCCCCGCCCGTTGCGCCCGGGTTGCGCCAAGACCGTTTCAGCAAGACGCACCAGAGGTCGGCGCCCGTCCCGGCGGGCGAGAAGCGCGGCGGGCGCTGGCCGGGACGCTTTGGCGCCCCGGCGGTCACGGGGCCGCTGTTCCGCGGGGCCTCGGCAATGGCCTCGGCCAGATCGCCTCAGGGCCGCGCCATCTCGAAGGTCTCGGTCACCGTCGCGTAATCCATGTAGCCCAGACGGCTCAGCCGGTCGGGCGGGCAGTAACGGCCGTCGATCAGGCAATCGGGGCGGATATGCACGCCGACCACCGCGCCATGCACCAGAAAGTTGCTCTGCCCCAGAAGCGGCACGATCTGCACCAGACGGCATTCCAGCGCCGCAGGCGCCGCCGCCACGCGCGCGCAATCGATCATCTCGCACCCGGCCTTTTCCAGCCCGGCCGCCAGAAACTCATCCTCCCCCGCCGCCAGCATCGCGGACGTCGCGTTCATCTGCGCCGCCAGCGCCGAGGTGACAAGGTTCACGCAAAACACCCCGCTTTCGCGGATCTGCGTCAGCGTATCTTTCGTGTCGCCACGGTCGGGCTTGGCCGCGGTCGAGGCGAAGACCACCTGCGCCGGGCTGGCCGAGACGGCGGTGAAAAACGAATAGGGCGCCAGATTGTCGCCCATCTGCCCGCGCGTCGAGATCCAGCCGATGGGACGCGGCGCGACGATGGCGTGGAACGGATCATGGGGCAGGTCGTGACCCTTGTCGGGGCGGTAGAACATGCGCGGCTCCTTTGATTTGAACCTGACATAACCGCGTGTTAGGCGCCTTTCGAGGGCGAATCGCAAAGGGTCGGGGCATGTATCAGCTCGAAGAAGAGACCGAAGCCGACTGGTGGGAGGTCGAGGCACTTTATGACCTGTGTTTCGCCCCGGGCCGCACCGCGCTGTCGTCTTACCGGCTGCGCGATGGCGTCGAAAAGGTGGCGCCCCTTTGCCTTGTGCTGCGCGAAGATGGCGTTCTGGCGGCGGTGATCCGCTACTGGCCGGTCAAGGTCGGCGGGCAGCGCGTGCTGCTGCTGGGCCCGGTCGCCGTGCACCCGACGCGGCAGGGCGAGGGGCTGGGCGGCCTTCTGATGCATGAAAGCCTGGCCGAGGCGCGGCGTCTGGGCTGGGAACGGGTGCTGCTGGTGGGCGACGCGCCTTATTACAATCGCTTCGGTTTTGAAAAGATCGCGGGGGTGGAGATGCCGCCCCCCACCAACCCCGACCGGGTTCTGGCGCTGGAGCTGATCCCCGGCGCCTGGGCGGGCCTGCGCGGCCCGGTGGAAAAGTTCCTGCCCTGATCTTTCGCCCCCCGCCCGGCCTACCCATATTCGGGCGAGCCAAGGGGGAGCCATGCAACCTGAAATCCTGTATCCGATCACCGACAAACGCCTGACGGATGAACTTGACCTGCTGGCGCGGCGGCATCGCGCGGCCTCGGGGCCGATGATGCAGGTGATCACGCTTGTCGGCACCGGCGCCGAGACGGTTCTGGGCAAGCTTGCCAGCCCGGTCCGCGACCGGCTGGAGGGCGCCACCGAACGGGCGCTGGAAACCGCCTTCACCGTCGCCACCCGCTCGCGCGAGGTGGTGGCGGACCGGCCCGACTGGATCAACACCGCGCTGGCGACGGCGATGGGGGCGGCGGGCGGTGTCGGCGGTCTGCCCGGGGCGCTTGCCGAACTGCCCTTCACCGTGACGATGCTGTTGCGCGCGATTCAGGGCATTGCCGCCGAACATGGCTTCGACCCCGAGAGCGACGAGGTGCGGCTCGAATGTCTGCGCGTCTTTGCCGCCGCGGGGCCCTTGGCGCGCGATGACGGCGCCGACATGGGCTTTCTGGCGGCGCGGCTGACGATCACCGGACCGGGGCTGAACAGCCTGATCGCAAAGGTGGCGCCGCGGCTGGCGGCCGTGCTGGGGCAGAAACTGGCCACCCAGGCGGTGCCGGTTCTGGGCGCGGTGGCGGGGGCGGCGGTGAACTATGCCTTCACCAGCTATTATCAGGACATCGCCCGGGTGCATTTCGGCCTCAAGCGGCTGGCCCGCGACAGCGGCGAGGACGAGGGCCTTTTGCGCGAGGAACTGGTGATGCGGATCACCCGCCGCTGAGCCGCATTTCGCAGTCCCGGAAACATATTCATTGAACCGCAAGTGTCGGGGTGCCAAGGTGGCGCCGACCGAGACCCCGGTCCGCCGCCTTGCCGGAATGCTGCTGTGACAATTTGTCCCCCTGCGACAGGCCGCGCAGGGGTGGTCGTCGCCGGGTTTGGCCATAGCTGAGCCACATGCCTGCAAGGGACGCTGCGGGCGCACCACCTTGGAGAGAACGATGGAGTTCGGATTAGTCGAGCTGTCACGGCTGCAATTTGCCTCGACAGCGATGTATCACTTCCTTTTCGTGCCGCTGACTTTGGGTCTGTCGATCCTCGTCGCCACGATGGAGACGGTCTATGTGATGACCGGCCGCCCGATCTGGCGGCAGATGACGAAATTCTGGGGCACGCTGTTCGGGATCAACTTCGTTCTGGGCGTCTCGACCGGGATCACGATGGAATTCCAGTTCGGGATGAACTGGGCCTATTACAGCCATTACGTCGGCGACATCTTCGGCGCGCCCCTGGCGATCGAAGGGCTGATGGCGTTCTTTCTGGAAGCGACGCTGGTCGGGATCTGGTTCTTCGGCTGGGAAAAGCTGACGGCGCGGGCGCATATGTTCGTGGCCTGGGGCGTCGCCATCGGCTCGAACTTCTCGGCGCTGTGGATCCTGATCGCCAACGGCTGGATGCAGAACCCGGTGGGGGCCGTCTTCAACCCGATGACGATGCGGATGGAGCTGGTCGATTTCTACGCCGTGCTGTTCAACCCGGTGGCGCAGGCGAAATTCGTCCATACCGTCTCGGCGGGCTATGTGACCGCCTCGATCTTCGTGATCGGCGTCTCGTCCTGGTATCTGCTGCGCGGCCGTCACATCGACCTTGCGCGGCGCTCGATCGCCGTCGCCTCGGCCTTTGGCCTGGCGGCGAGCCTTTCGGTGATCGTGCTGGGCGACGAGTCGGGCTATGAGGCCACGCACAACCAGCGCATGAAACTGGCCGCGATCGAAGGCATGTGGGAAACCGAGGAAGCCCCCGCCTCGTTCAACCTCTTCGGCATCCCCGATCAGGAGGCGCGGGAAACCAAATATGCGATCAAGATCCCCTATGTGATGGGGCTGATCGGCACGCGGTCTTTGACCACCGAAATGCCCGGCATCAAGGAGCTGGTGGCACAGGCCGAAACCCGCATCCGCTCGGGCGTGATCGCCTATGACGCGCTGCTGCAGATCCGCGCCGCGAAAGGCGATGTCACCCCCGAAGTCAAGGAAACCTTCGAGGCGCATTCGGCCGATCTCGGCTATGCGATGCTGCTGACGACGGTGGTCGAGGATCCGAAACTGGCCACCGATGCGCAGATCAGCGAAGCGGCCTGGAAGACGGTGCCGCAGGTGGCGCCGCTGTTCTGGAGCTTCCGGATCATGGTGGCGGCCGGGTTCTTCATGCTGGCCTTGATCGGCTACATGTTCTTCACCTCGAACTTTCGCGGCGGGCGCTTCCCGACCTGGGTCTTGCGCGTGGCGGTCTTCGCGATCCCGGTGCCGTGGATTGCCGCCGAAACCGGCTGGTTCGTCGCCGAATTCGGCCGTCAGCCCTGGACGGTGGATGGGCTTCTTCCCACCGCGCTCTCGGTGTCGAACCTGTCGATCTGGGATGTGGTGCTGACGCTCGCGGGCTTCGTGACGCTTTACACCGTGCTTCTGGTGATCGAGATCAAGCTGATGCTGGCGGCGATCCGCAAGGGGCCGACGCATGACATCGAGGTGGTCGAAGCCTGGGCCGCCAAGCGCCGTCCCGTTGCCAAACCTGCGGAGTAAGACCATGATCCTGCATGAACTTCTGAGCTATGAAATCCTGCGCGTGATCTGGTGGGTGCTTTTGGGCGTGCTTCTGATCGGGCTTGCCGCGACCGACGGGTTTGACATGGGGGTTGCGGCGCTGAACCCCTTTGTCGCGAAATCCGACGCCGAGCGGCGCGTCGTCATCAACACCATCGGCCCGGTCTGGGAAGGCAACCAGGTCTGGCTGATCCTTGGCGGCGGGGCGATCTTTGCCGCCTGGCCGCCGCTTTACGCGGTCAGTTTCTCGGGCTTCTATCTGGCGATGTTCCTGGTTCTGGCGGCGCTGATCCTGCGGCCGGTGGGGTTCAAGTATCGCAACAAGAAGGAAAGCCCCGTCTGGCGCACGCGCTGGGATTGGGCGCTGGTGGTCGGCGGTGCGGTGCCCGCGCTGATCTTTGGCGTCGCGGTCGGCAACGTGCTGCAGGGCGTGCCCTTCACGCTCGACGAGACGCTGTTGCCGATCTATCCGGGCAATCCGCTCTCGAAGCTTCTGGGCCTGCTGAACCCCTTTGCGCTGTTCGTCGGTGTCGTGTCGCTGGCGATGCATATCGCCCATGGCGCGACCTGGCTGGTCTTGAAGACCGAGGGCGCGGTGCAGGCGCGGGCGCGGCGGATCGGCAGCTGGGCGGGGGTCTTGACCATCGTCACCTTTGCCCTGGCGGGGGTCTGGCTTGCTTTCGGCATCCCGGCCTATCAGTTCGTGACCGAGCCCGACCCCTTCGGCCCCTCGAACCCGCTTTTGTCCGAGGTGGTGCGCGGCGGGTCCTGGCTCGACGCCTATCAGACCCGGCCCTGGATCGCGATTGCGCCCGCGCTGGCGGTGCTGGGTCTGGGCAGTGCGGTGGTGCTGATGCGGCTCTGGAGCGGCTGGGCGGTGACGGCCTCGATGGTCGGCATCTTCGGCGTGATCTCGACCGTGGGGCTGAGCATGTTCCCCTTCATCCTGCCCTCGTCGCTGAACCCCTCGGCCTCGCTGACGGTCTGGGACAGTTCCTCGTCGCAGATGACGCTGTTCATCATGCTGGTCTCGACGGTGATCTTTCTGCCGATCATCCTGGCCTACACGTCCTGGGTCTACAAGGTGCTCTGGGGCAAGGTGCGCCCCGAGGACATCGCCCGCAATCCGAATGCTTACTGAGGGAGATGCAACATGTGGTATTTCGCCTGGCTTCTGGGTCTGCCGGTGGCGGTGATGTTCGGGGTGTTGAACGCGATGTGGTTCGAGATGCAGGAGGATCGCCGCCGCGACGGCGAGCTTTGAGAGCTTGATCCGAAGGGGCGGCGGGGGCAACCGCCGCCCCTGTCCTGAAAGGGGGAGGTATTTCGCCTCGGGCTTCGCCCGAGGCGACCCGCCGGGGGCTCCGCCCCCGGACCCCCGGCGTATTTGCACCAGGAAAAGCCATGCTGTCGCTGTGATCGACCTTGCCCCCGTCGTGCAGGCTGCTACCGTGGCGCAGGATTTTCTTGAGGTCGCCATGCCCTTTGCTTCGCTCCGCCCCGCCTGTCTGCTGGTGCTGCCGCTTGTTCTGAGTGCCTGTGTCGAGGGTCTGCCCGCCGATCCGAAGGCGCCGCGGATGTCGCAAAAGGGCACCTGTTTCACTTATGTCACGGCCGAGCCCGGCGGGCTTTTCGCGCTGGTGAGCGGCAAGGGCGATGGCACGCTGACGCCGCTGGGGCAGAAGTCGAAACCGATGTCGGCCGAGGCCGTCGATGCCGCCTTCGCGAAAGAGGTGCAGGTGCTGGGCATCATGCCCGAATGTCTGGCCGTCTACGCCCGGGACCGGTCCGCCGCGCAACCGGCCGCGCGGATGACCGCCCCGGCCCCGACTGCCCCGGCCCCGACTGCCCCGGCCCCGACCGCGCCGAAGGCCTGAGCCGGTCGCGGGCTGAGTCCGCGCCGCCACAGTTCCGGCCCCGGATCTGGTGGTGTGACATTTGCGCTACCCGATGTCTCGGCCTGCCCCTATAGTCCTGTGGATAACCGGGGCGACAGACCCCAAATGAGGCGGTAACATGAGAGGGGGGACGCCATGCGCTGCCCGTTTTGCGGCAATGTCGATACGCAAGTGAAGGACAGCCGTCCGGCCGAGGATCATGTGGCGATCCGGCGGCGGCGGTTCTGCCCGGCCTGCGGCGGTCGCTTCACCACCTATGAACGCGTGCAGCTGCGCGATCTGGTGGTGATCAAGACCTCGGGGCGGCGCGAGGATTTCGACCGCGACAAGCTGGAACGCTCGATCCGGATCGCGATGCAGAAACGCCCGATCGAGCCGGAGCGGATCGACCAGATGATCTCGGGGATCGTGCGGCGGCTGGAAAGTCTGGGCGAGACCGACATCCCCTCGCGCGCGATCGGCGAAATCGTGATGGAGACGCTGGCCCGGATCGACACCGTGGCCTATGTGCGGTTTGCCAGCGTTTACAAGAACTTCCAGGCGGCGGATGATTTCGACAAATTCGTGTCGGAGCTGCGCCCGCATCCTGGAGATGCCGAGTGAGCGAGGCCGACAGCCGCTTCCTGCGGCTGGCGCTGGCGCTGGCCGGACGCGGATTGGGCAATGTCTGGCCCAATCCCGCGGTGGGCTGCGTGATCGTTCAGGGTGGGCGCATCGTCGGGCGGGGCTGGACCCAGCCGGGCGGGCGGCCGCATGCCGAACGCCGGGCGCTGGATCAGGCCGGGGCGGCGGCGCGCGGGGCCACCGCCTATGTGACGCTGGAGCCCTGCGCGCATCATGGCAAGACCCCGCCCTGTGCGGCGGCGCTGATCGCGGCCGGGGTGGCGCGGGTGGTGTCGGCGCTGGAAGATCCTGATCCGCGGGTCTCGGGGCGCGGTCATGCGATGCTGCGCGCGGCGGGGATTGCGGTGGAAACCGGGGTGCTGGCGGCCGAGGCGCGGGCGGCGCAGGCAGGGTTTTTAAGCCGGATCGAGCGCGGGCGGCCTTGGCTCGCGCTGAAGCTGGGCGCCAGTTTCGATGGCCGGATCGCGCTTGCGAGCGGCGAAAGCCAGTGGATCACCGGGCCGCAGGCGCGCGCGCAGGTGCAGGTCTTGCGGGCGCGGTTCGATGCGGTTCTGGTCGGCGGCGGCACGGCGCGGGCGGATGATCCGCTCTTGACGGTGCGCGATTTCACGCCCTTGCGGGCGCCGGTGCGGGTGGTGGCGTCGCGACGGCTGGATCTGCCGCGCGGGCGGCTGGCGGGATCGGTCGGGCAGGCGCCGCTGTGGCTTTTGCACGGGGCCGAGGCGCCGGTCGAGGCGCGGACCTTCTGGGCCGGGCTCGGCGCCGAGTTGATCGAGGTTCCCGGGCGTGACGCGGGGCTTGATCCGGCGGCGCTGCTGGCGGCTTTGGCCGCGCGCGGTCTGACCCGGGTCTTTTGCGAAGGCGGCGGGCAGTTTGCGGCAAGCCTGATGGCGGCGGGTCTGGTTGATGAGCTGATCGGCTTCACCGCGGGCGTGGTGCTGGGCGGCGATGCGCGGCCGGGCATCGGCGATCTGGGTCTGACGCGGCTGGCCGAGGCGCCGCGCTATCGGCTGGACAGCCTGCAACCGGTCGGCCCCGATCTGCTGGCGCGCTGGCTGCGCGCCTAACGCCAGAGAAACGCGAAGCCCGAAAGCAGTCCCTGCAGTTTTGCAAGGCTCCGGTTCAGCGGCCCCGGGCGGGGCAGGGGGCCATGGGCGAGACGTTCCAGCACCACCTCGGGCGGGCAGGGGCGGCGGGTCACGGGGTCGAAATAGCGCGGATAGGCGATCAGTGCGGCATGGGCGAGCTGCGCAAGGCTCGGCCGGGCCTTGCGACGGTCGGGCACCGGGCCAAGGTCGCGGGTCAGCCCCCAACCGGCATAAAACGGCGCCCCGGTCACCGTGACCTTCTTGCCGTGCAGAAGCGCCTCGAACCCGAGAAGCGAGGTCATCGTCCAGACCTCGTCAACGGCCTCGATCAGCGTCACCGGGTTCGATTTGTGCAAGATCCTGTTGGCGAAGCGCAGGGCCTCGGCCTCGGGCACGGCGCCCGGACGCAGACCGGCCTCGACATCCGGGTGAGGTTTGAAAAGGATGATTGCTTCGGGGTTTGACTGCCGCACAAGGCTCAGCAAGGTCAGATTTGTGCAAGTCCTGCCCGCGCCAAGGCGGATCGAGGCGTCATCCTCCACCTGCCCGGGAACCAGGATGCGATGCCCCTCCGGCAGATCGGGGCTATCCCCGTCGAGATTGTATTTTGACACTTTGCCCCTGCGCAGCGCCGCGATCAGACGCTCGGCCCGGGCAAGTCCGCCGGGCGGCGGGGGGCCGGAAATCAGCTCTTCCAGATCCGAAGGCCGGGTCGGATCGAAGTAGATCCCCCGCGCATCGGTGACCAGCGACAAGGGCGGCACCAGATCGGCGCCGAGGCCCTTGGAGCGCAGGAACCCATCTTCAACCCGCAGCGCGGGGGCGGTGAAGCCCGCCGGTTCCTTGCCCGCCCAGATCAGCAGGCTGCGGCCGCTGGCCTGCGCCAGCGCCGCGGCGCGCTCGGGCGGATCGACGAAGCGCAGCGGCTTTTCGCGGCCGAAAAACTGCTGCACCGGGCGGCGTTTCCACAGCCGCATGCCGGTGGCGACATGGCCCGCCCGGTCGGCGCGGAAGGCGCGGACCTCGGCTTCCAGCTGATCGACCGCCTCCTCGAACCGGCAGAGCCGCCCGCGGCAGGGGTCGACCCAGGTCGGCGCCAGAATATGGCTGACGGCAAAGATCTGCGCGCGCGTCAGTCGCCTTTGCCGCCGGGCGACCGGAGTTTCATCCACACTCAGCCCCCAGCCCGCATAGAAGGGTTGGCCGAAAACGCGCGGCTTGTGACCGGCCAGGATCGCCTCGTAGCCCAGAAGCGACGACACGGTATAGACCGCGATGGCGCCCTCAAGCAGGGTCCAGGGCGCGACCGGATCGGTCAGAAGCGTGATCCGGGCGTTTTCATCTTCCGCGCCGTAATGGCCCGGGCGCAGGCCCGCCCGGGTCTCGGGATGGGTCTTGATCACGATCCGCGCGCCGGGGTTTTCGATCTGCGCCACGGCCAGCATTTCGCGGAAGGTGGCGGCACGCGCCCCGCCATGGGCGATCGCGGCATCGCCCCGGGTCTGGTCGATCACCAGCACATAGCCCGGCGCGGGCGGCGGCAGGGTTTCGTCGAAGTCATTGTATTTCGACAGGTTCAGCGCCTTCAACCGGGCGATGCCGTCGCGGGCGCGATCCAGAAGCGCGGTGTCGTCGAGAGGTTCCTTTGCCAGCAGACGCTCCAGCAACGAGGGCGTCGCGGCGTCGAAATGCACGCCGAAGGGATCAATGAACAGGCCAAGCGGGCCGCCCGCGCCCCGCGCCCGCCCCGGACGGACCGAGCGCAAGAAGGCGTCTTCGAGCCGCACGAGCCCGACCCCGCGCCGCGCCGCCACCGCCTCGCCGCGCGCGGAATGGGGCGAGCGGCCCCAGACCACGACGCGATCGCGGGGCCCGGGCAGGCCCGGATGCAGGCTGTAGCCCGCCGCGCGCAGCATCGCGCGCAGCTGCGGTTGCCACAGAAACCCGGCCGCATAGGGAAATAGCCGCCGGGTGTGGGCCGTTTCGGGCATCAGTTCCCGGAGGCGACGTTGTCGAGCGAATTTGCCGCCGTGGCCGATCCGGTCAGCGCCGAAAGCGACTTTTGCCACTGCACGAAGGGCGCTTCGGTGACATAGACGGTGTCGCCGTCGCGGATCACGAAATCGCGGGCCAGGAACATGCCGTTCGGCTCGGTCAGGTTGAGCACATAGACCATGCGCTGATCGCCGACGAGATCGTTGCGGCCCAGCACGACCCGGGCGATTTCTGCCGGTTCGTTGCGGAAGACGAAGACACCCTTCGGATCGGCGGTGCTGGACGAAAGCCCGCCCACGGTGGCGATGGCCTCGAGCGCCGAGAGCGTCTGGGTTTCGAACGGCACCCGGGCCTGCGCGCCGGTGGCGCCCAGCGAGGTGAAGGCGCGGGTGTCTTCCTCGACCAGGATCACGTCGCCCGATCGCAGCGCGATATCCATTTTCGGGTTCTTGTAAAGATCGGTCAGCCAGACCGTGCCCTGCTTGCCGCCGCGCTTGATGGTGATCTTGGTGATCTCGGGCTTGATCGTCACGCCGCCCGCCCGCGCGATCATCGACGAGAGCGTCCGCGTCGGCCGTTCGATCGCATAGACGCCCTGCCCGCCGACCGAGCCCATGACCGAGACGGTGGAGCCATCCCCCGCCGTGCGTGTGATCAGCACCTGCGGGTCGGGGGTCTGCGCGTCCAGCTTTTCGGTGATGATCTTGCGCAACGCATCGGGGGAATTGCCCGCCGCCTTGATCTTGCCGGCATAGGGGACGAAAATATAGCCCGCGCCATCGACCTGCACTTCGGTCAATTGCGTGGCCGTGGCGCCTTCCTGGGCCAGAAGCCCGTCATCGACGTTTTCCCAGATCGTCAGCTGCAATGTATCGCCGGGGTTGATCGTGTCCGACCCGACGACGCCTGCGGTCTGGAAGCTGGAGGAAAAGCCAAGCGCCGGTTGCACCGCGGTCGCCCGCGCCACATGGTCATCGACGGTGACGACAAAGGCATCGCCCCTGCGCATCACCGATCCGGCGAAGATTTCACGCTTGTTCGGGCCGGGCCGGGGCAGGCCACAGGAGGCAGTGCCAAGAAGCACCGCCGAGAGACCCAGCAACAGGGTCCTGCGGGGAAAAGTCACGCTCACTGCTCGGGCTCCTCTGGGGATTGCCTTGTTTTTCCGCCACGATAGCGATGCGGCGGCAAAATTTCCAGCGCGATCACGTCACCACGCGCAACTGTTGCCTTGGCGCCGCTTTGCCCGCGCTCAGCGCGTCATAGGGATCTTCGGGCGAGAGCATCAGGTCGACCACCTGCCGCAGCAGGATGCGGCGGCCGCGCGCCGAATAGAAGCCGCCCGGAATTTGCGACGTCTCGAGCAGGTAGTGGCGATAGGCGCGATAGGCCCGCGTATCCGGTCTTTGCGGGCTGGCAAAGAAGTCGGGCAGCGGCTGGGTCGAGACGAATTCCGGCTTGTCGAAGACGGCGCGGCCAAAGGCCTTGAGCGGCAGCCCGCGCCAGAGCACCTGCTGCGCCGCGGTCGAATTCACCGTGACGGCCGAGCGCGCCTGCGCCAGAAGTTCCGCCAGCTTGCCGCCGCGGATGAAATGCACCCGGCCCGCCAGCCCGTGCCGGGCGGTGGCGGCGGTGATCGTCTGCGCGATCGGCGCGCGGCCGTCTTCCAGCGGATGCGCCTTGAAGACGAGGTGATGATGCCGGGGCGCCCCCGCGGCGAAACCGGTCATCACCAGATCGATGAACTCGGTCTGGCTGGCGAAGGGCGAATGCATCCGGAACGAGGCGTCATGTTCCAGCTGCAACAGCACCAGATGGATCGGATGGCCCGAGCGCCGCACCCGCCGCGTCGCCAGCATCCGTTCCAGCGCCTGCACAGGCATCAGCAGCAACCGGCGCAGGTAAAGCCGGAATTCGTCAAAGACCGGGACGCCCCGGTGCGGGGTGAAATTGCGATAGCGCCGGTTCTGCACCATGACGAGGAAATGATAAAGCGCGCCATAGAACACATGCTGACGCATGTCGCCCCAGCGCGGCGGGGCCTCGGGGAAGTCGATCTTGCTTTGCGCCAGCGCGGCGCGCATCTGCGCGACCGAGAGCGTCATCAGCCGGGAATGGCCATTGGCGCCGCCGCGTTCATAGGTGACCCAATAGGGCCGCAGATAGCCTTCCTCGAAGACATGCACGGTGACGCCCGCGGCCCGCGCGGCGGCGATTGCCTGGGCGTGCACCGGCCGCGTGTCGCCGTAAAGCACCAGATCGGTGACGGATTTTTCCGCCAGCAGCGTTTCGATCCGCGTGGGCCAGAGGGCCGGGGGGGCGTCAAAGCGGATGTAGCTGGCCGGATCGGCCCAGAACGCCTCGTCGCCGCGGTTGAAGCCTGCCCGCCAGACCTCGGCTCCGGCGGCGCGCAGCATCGCGCCGAGCTGGCGAAAGAACGGCCCGTGCGGACCTTGCAGCAGAAGGAAGGTGCGGGGGCGAGGGCTGGTCATCGGGCTCACGGTGAAAACGCCTCCTTTTGGCCCCTCGCTTGCAGGGTGTCACGACAAATTGCGTGCCGCCCCGGCGTTTTGGCGGCAAAACCGCGGCACCGCGACGGCGGGCCGCATTTTCGCGCCGCGGCTGTGCACCCAAGCGTCGGGAGCAAGCCTTGCGTGCCGGGCCCGTGCAAGCTAGGCAGGAAGAAATCACGGTAGGGAAAGCCATGTTCACCGGAATCGTCACCGATCTGGGCGAGATCGTCGCCCTTGAAAACACCGGCGATCTGCGCGCGCGGATCCGTTGCGGCTATGACATGGGCTCGGTCGAGATCGGCGCCTCGATCGCCCATGCGGGGGTCTGCCTGACCGTCATTGCGACCGGCGCCGACTGGTATGACGTGCAGATCTCGGCCGAGACGGTTTCGAAGACCAATCTGGGTGGCTGGACGGTGGGCAGCCGGATCAACCTCGAACGCGCGCTGAAGGTGGGCGACGAGCTCGGTGGCCATATCGTTTCCGGCCATGTCGATGGCGTGGCGGAAATCACCGCGCTGCGCGACGAGGGCGAAAGCACCCGCTTCAGCTTTCGCGCCCCCGAGGCTTTGGCGAAATACATCGCGCCCAAGGGCTCGGTCGCGCTGGACGGTGCGTCACTGACGGTGAACGAGGTGGACGGCAGCACCTTCGGCATCAATATCATTCCCCATACCAAGGCGGTGACCACCTTCGGCACCGCCCGGGTGGGCGACAAGGTCAATCTGGAAATAGACACGCTGGCCCGTTACGTGGCCCGGCTGACGGAGTGGAAGGCATGACGAACCCGGTGGACAAAGCTGGCAATCACGAAACCCCGGGCCCGGTGGAGCAAAGCTACCGCGATGCGATGTCCTCGATCGAGGAGATCATCGAGGATGCCCGCAACGGCAAGATGTTCATTCTGGTCGATCACGAGGACCGCGAGAACGAGGGCGATCTGATCATTCCGGCGCAGATGGCGACGCCGAATGCGATCAACTTCATGGCGATGCATGGCCGGGGCCTTGTTTGCCTCGCGCTGACCGCCGAGCGGATCGAGGCGCTGGGGCTGCCCTTGATGGCATCGAGCAATTCCAGCCGCCACGAGACCGCCTTTACCGTGTCGATCGAGGCGCGCGAGGGGATCTCGACCGGGATTTCGGCGCATGACCGCGCCCGCACCGTGGCCGTGGCGATCGACCCGAGCAAGGGCCGTCAGGACATCGCGACGCCGGGGCATCTGTTCCCGCTGCGCGCCCGCGACGGCGGCGTGCTGGTCCGCGCCGGGCATACCGAAGCGGCGGTCGATATCTCGCGTCTGGCCGGGCTGAACCCCTCGGGCGTGATCTGCGAGGTGATGAACGAAGACGGCACGATGGCGCGTCTGCCCGATCTGATCGCCTTCGCGCAGCGCCACGGGCTGAAGATCGGCACGATTTCCGACCTGATCGCCTATCGCCGCCGCTATGACCATCTGGTGCGCGAAACCGCGCAACGCGCCGTGCAGTCGGAATTCGGCGGCGACTGGTCGATGCGGATCTTTGCCGACCAGACCGAAGGCGCCGAGCATATCGTGCTGACCAAGGGCGACATTTCCGGCCCCGGGCCGGTGCTGGTGCGGATGCATGCGCTCGATCCGCTGTCGGATGTGCTGGGGCTGCGTCCGGGCAAGAGCAACGATCTGGGCCGCGCGATGGAGGCGATCGCCGCCGAGGGCCGTGGCGTCGTCGTGCTGTTGCGCGAAACCTCGGCCAAGATGCCGATGCCGGGCGAGGCCTCGCCGCAGACGCTGCGCCAATATGGGCTTGGCGCGCAGATTCTGCTGGCGCTGGGGATCAGCCATCTGAAACTGCTGACGAATTCGCCGAAACCCAAGGTCGTCGGCATCGAGGGCTATGGGCTTTCGATCGACGAAACCCGGGGGTATTGAGATGGCGGCGAACGAAAACCACTATACGCTGCCGCTGCCTGTCTTTGACAAGCCGGTGAAGCTTTTGATCGTCGTCGCGCCCTATTACCGCGACATCGCCGATTGGATGATCGCGGGGGCGCGGGCGGTGGCGGCCAAGGCGGGCGCCGAGGTCGAGATCGTCGAAGTGCCCGGCGCGCTCGAGGTGCCCACCGCCATCGGCATGGCCGAGCGGCTGGGCGACTACGACGGCTATGTGGCGCTGGGCTGCGTGATCCGCGGCGAAACCACGCATTACGACACGGTCTGCAATGACAGCTCGCGCGGGCTGATGATGCTGGGCCTGCAGGGGCTTTGCATCGGCAATGGCATCCTGACGGTGGAAAACCGGGCGCAGGCCGAGGCCCGGGCGAAGCCCGAAGATCAGGACAAGGGCGGCGGGGCGGCGGCTGCGGCCTTGCATCTGATCGCGCTCTCGCGCAAATGGGCCACCCGGACGCAGGGAATCGGCTTCCGCCCCAAGGGCGAAACCGTCTGACCGGGCCACCGAAGGATCGCATATCATGACCGAGACCACCCCCGAGACGCCCCGCAAGCCGAGCCCGGAAGAAAAACGCCGGATGCGCTCGGCCGCCCGGCTTTATGCCGTGCAGGCGCTGTTCCAGATGGAAGCGGCGGGGCAGGGGGTGGATCGCGTCGCCCGTGAATTCGAAAGCTTCCGCTTCGGCATGGTCAACGACGAGGGCGAGGAACTGGCCGAGGGCGATTACGACCTGTTCCGCCGTCTTCTGGACGATGCGGTGATGTGGCAGGCGAAGATCGACCAGACCACCGACCGCGCGCTGGTCGCCGCCTGGCCGATCGAGCGCATCGACCCGGTCCTGCGCGCGCTGTTCCGCGCTGCGGGGGCCGAAATGGTCAATCCGGCGACGCCGATCAAGGTGGTGATCAACGAATTCGTCGAGGTCGCCCGCGCCTTCTTCCCCGAGGGGAAAGAGACGAAATTCGTCAATGCCGTGCTCGATCACATGGCCCGCGAAGTCCGCCCCGAGGCATTCTGACCGAGTCGCGGCGCCCGCAAGCGCCGCTTCACCAATATTTTGTGACGGAACTGCGGCAAAACGGCAAATTTGCGGTTTGAATTCCGCCAGACTGCGCTAGAATGATTCCAACGACGGAGGAATCGTCATGCCGGAACTCGTTCGTCTTTACATCCGCAACGTCATCATCGGGGCCGGGCTCTCGGCCGTGTTCGTTGCGTTGCTTCTGGGCTTCGATGTCGCGCATCTGCGGCATCTGATCCTTGGCTCCGACATCGGCTACATCGCCGTGGCGCTTTTGTTCACCTTCAATACGGTGGTGTTTTCGGCCGTGCAGTTCGGCATCGCCGTGATGAACATGGCCGAAGACGATCTGCCCCCCGGCGGCGGCAAGCGCGATGCGATCCTGCGCGATGACATGGCGGCCGGGCTGATCGCGATTCCGGTGCCCGTGCGCGCCGAAAGCCGCGCCCGCCGCCAGCTGGGCCGCAACCCGCGCTGAGGTTCCCTGGCGACAGTTTCGCGAAGACCTCCGGAAGACGAAAATCCCCCTGCCGCAAGGCGGGGGGTTTTCCGTTTCCGGCTGTCGTGAGGTGGCGGAAACCGCAGCGACCGTTGGGGCGAAATTTCCCGAGAGCCTGACAAGTCAGGTGGGTGCCAGATACAGAGGCCAGGGCCAAAGCAGAGCCAGCTCCCTCGGAAATAGTTATCGGCCACTGGAAAAAGGCCCCGTTCACGCGAAGAGCAGTAACCGCCAAGTCGCAAGATAGGGGCGCCGCGCCGCCGCGGCAAGGGCGGTTACAGATCTTCCCAGCGGCTCAGCTTCACCGATTGCCAGCGCCGCAGTTCATAGCCGAGCATCAGCATCGAAAACAGCGCCACCGTCATCACCGTCGAGACCACCGCCTCGCCCGGCTCGATCGGCCGGTCTTTCCAGCGCAGGAAGAAATTCGCCGTGGTCCAGATGAAGGCATAGGGGATCGCATAGGCGCTCATCCGCACGCCGAGCGGCAGATAGGGCCAGGGCCGCGCCTCACCGCCGAAAAGCCGCATCACCCGGTCCTGGATCGGATGCGGCAAGCCCCGCAATCCGAGCGCTTCGAGTTCGGCCCGAGCGGCAGCGAGGCGGCGTTGGTAGTCTTCCATGGTGCAACCTTTGATGGTTTTGCGGTGCATGTTTGCCACGCGGAACGGGCGCGTCAACCCTCTCGACGGGTGTTCATGCTTCGTTCATAGCTTGCGCATGGCAAACGATCTCTCTCCCGGTCAGCTTCTGGCGCGCGGCGTGTGCCGCTGCCTGATGGATCACGGCTTCGCCTGTCTGCCCGAGGTCGTGCCCCGTCCGGGTCTGCGGGTAGACGTGATGGCGCTGGGCCGCAAGGGCGAAATCTGGGTGGTCGAGTGCAAGTCCTCGCGCGCCGATTTTACCTCGGACCGGAAATGGCAGGGCTATCTGGACTATGCCGACCGGTTTTTCTGGGCGGTGGACACCGATTTCCCGGTCGAGATCCTGCCCGAAGGGACGGGGCTGATTCTGGCCGACCGCTTCGGTGCCGAGATCCTGCGCCTGGCGCCCGAGACGAGGCTGGCCGCGCCGCGGCGCAAGCTGGTGCTGCAGGGATTCGCCCGCACTGCCGCGCTGCGGCTGGCGGGGCGGGCGGATTCCGGGCTGGCGTTTCAGGCCTAGCGCTTGCCCCGGGGCTTGCCGCCCTTCGCGGCGCCCTCGGTGATCGACCGCGCCATCTCGGCCGCATCGATCAATTCGCGGGCGATTTCCTCGGCCTCTTCGGGGTCAAAATCGAAGGGCAGCTCGAACCCCTCGCCCGAGACGAAGATTCGCACCATCCCCTGATCGGTGGGGCCGATCTGCAGATCGCCGGCCATGTCGTTTTCGTCGTTGATGCCCATCGGAGCCTCCATTTTGCCCGTGCCTAGCCAAACTGCGACGGCGGAGCAAGCGGCACCGCGCAAAGAGCGCGTTTCCCCCCTTGCATTCCCCCGCGCCGCCCGCTAAATGCCCCCTCAGTGCCGCCTTAGCTCAGTTGGTTAGAGCGCTGGATTGTGGATCCAGAGGTCCCCCGTTCGAGCCGGGGAGGCGGTACCACTCCCCGAAAAGAGAATGACACGATCGGCGCAGGATCTGCGGTTTTCTTTTGCCGATGTCTTCCGGGACGTCGCGCCGTGCGTCACTGCGGGCGGCACGGGATGCGCAGGGTGAAGGTGCTGCCCGCGCCCGCCGTGCTGTCGAAATCAAGGCCGCAGCCCGAGATCTCGGCGAAGCGCTTCGCAATGGCAAGGCCGATGCCAGCGCCGCTGATCGTGCTGTTTTCATGGCCAAGCCGGTGGAAGGCCTTGAACACGCTGTCGCGATGCTCGGCGCCGATACCGACGCCGGTGTCGATGATCCGCAACGGCAGGAAGCCCGCCGCCTCGGGGGCGACCTGCAGCGTCACCCGGCCGCCGGGCAGGTTGTATTTCACCGCATTCGACAAAAGCTCGTCGAGGATGCGGCGCAGGATCTTCGCATCGCCCCGCAGCGGCGGCAGCGGGCCCTCGGGCCAGACCAGATCCAGCGTGATCGCCCGTTTCTCTGCCTCGGTGCGGTGGCTTTCCAGTGCCTCTTCCAGCAGCGGCCGCAGCGCCAGCGGTTCATTGCTCAACGCCAGATCCTGACGCTCGATCCGGCTCAGATCCAGCACCACATCGACCAGCCGCACCAGATCCCAGCCCGCCGCGGTGATCGCCCGCAGCTGATCGAGCCGCGCCCCCTCCAGCCGCTCGCCCTCGTAGCCTTCGAGCAGATCGGCATAGCCGATGATCGCATTGAGCGGCGTGCGCAGCTCGTGGCTCATCGCCGACAGGAAATTCGCCTTGGCCCGATTCGCGGCATCGATCTTGTCGCCCATCCGCACCAGATGCTCGCCCACCTTCTGCAGTTCCTCGATCGCCGAGGGTGGGGCGGGGGGCAGGGTGCCGCCGTCCGAAATCACCGCCATCCGGCGTTCGAGATCGCCCAGCGGCTCGGCCACCCGGGCGCTCATCGCGGCGGAGCGGCGCCACAGGAAAGCGAAGAACCCGGCGTAAAAGACCAGAAGGATGCCGACCATCCCCTTGGAGACGAAGGCCAATTGGCTGCGCAGATCGCTGGAGGCGGCCAGCACGCTGTCTTCGCTTGCGAGCACGAGCAGCGACCAGTCCGGCCCCGCGACCTGCGCCCAGGAGGCGATCATCGGCCGCCCCAGATCGATGCGCCGCACGCCCTCGGGGGCGGCGCGCATCGCCCCGGCCAATTCGGTCAGCATCGGCTTTTGCAAGATGTTGAATTCCGCGGGCTTGAACCTGTCCTTCAGGATCGCCTCCTCGTAGCTGTGCGCCAGAAGCTCGCTCAGCCCCAGATCGGCCTCACCCTTTGGCGGCAGGGCCAGAATCGTGCCCTCGCGGCCGACAAGCACGGCATAGCCGTCGCCCGGGATGCGGATGTCCAGCACGCGCTGCACGATGGTGCCGATGGTGACATCGATCCCCACCACGCCTTCGAGCCGCGCGGGGCTGTAGACCGGCGCGATCGAGGAGACCATCCAGCCGCCGCCCGCCGGATCGACATAGGCGTCGGTCCAGACCGGCTCGCGCTCCGGGTCATGGGCGGCATCGGCCTCGTAATAGAAATTATAGCTCGGGATATCCATCTTCGGCGGATAGATCTTCAGCACGTCGAACCACGGATAGATCCGGTTCAGGCTGTCATGGGTGTTCAGATAAAGCTGCGCGATCAAGGGGTCGCTGGCCTTGATCGAGCGCATCAGCGGATCAAGCCGCACCGTGCGCCAGACCTTGTCCCGTTCCGCCTCGCCCACCGGCACGATGCCGGAATAGAAGACGGCCGAGCCGCCGGTGTCGCGCAGGCTGTGAAAGGCGCCGTCCGGGCTGAGCGCGTGATTGTCCTTTTCCGCCTGCGAGACGAGGGCCGGGGTCTGCAGGGCGCGGCCGGTTTCCGCGGCATAGATCCGGGTCATCGCGGTGATCGCGTCCAGCCGATGCGCGATGACATTCGCCTCGCGCAGGGCGGCGTCGCGGACGGAATCGGTGGAAATCCGGGTGATCGCGGCGGCGGAGCGGTCATAGACCACCTGGCTTGTGGCCCAGTAGATCGCGACGAAGCCGAATTCGATCAGCAGCAGCGGGATCAGCGCGGCCTTGACATAAGACCGCCAGAGCCAGGCCTTGAGCGGCACCGCCCCCGCGGCCGGGCCTTTCCGGTCCGCCTTTCGTGCTGTCCTCTGGGCCATCGCGGGCATCCCGGTTCGGTCGATTCGTCCCGTTATAGCCCGATCTGTTTCCGATTCCCTGAACAGCCTTCCCCTGCGTCGCAATGAGGCCCCCCGGACCGGGCCGGGGGGCGCCTTGCCGGGGCGGTCTCAGCTCAGGCCGAGCCGGGCGCGCAGGGTGGACAGGTCCTCGGCCAGCGTGTTGACCAGCGCCGAGAGCCGCTTGCGATCCTCGTCGGTCAGCTTCTCATAGCTAACGAAGCCTTCGCCCTCGCGGTATTTGTCGAGCGTTTCGTAGACCTTGGCGAAATTGCCCTCGACCGAGGCGACGAAATCGCGGTCCTCGACCATCGGGCCGAAGAGATCGACGATCTTCTTCGCGCCGTCGAAATTGCCCTGAAAATCCCACAGGTCGGTGCGGGAATAACGGTCTTCCTCGCCCGAGATCTTCGTCGCCGCGACCTCGTCCATCAGCACCGAGGCGCCGCCCACCACCACCGCGGGCGGGAAGGTCAGCCCGTCGATGCGCTTGGCCAGTTCCGTCACATCGGCCTCGAGCTTGTCGGCAACAGCGGTGACGTGATCGGTCTTGCCCTCGACCCAAAGCGCGTATTCGAGCCGGTGAAAGCCGGTAAAGGCCGGATCGGCCTCGGCTTTTTCGTAGTCATCGGCACGGGCGTCGATCGGCGCGTCCAGATCGGCGAAAAGCTCGGCCACCGGCTCGATCTTTTCATAGGACAGCCGCGTCGGCGCAAACAGCGCCTTGGCCTTGTCGATCTCGCCCGCCTTCACCGCGGCGACGAAAGCCTGGGTGTCGGTCACCAGAGCTTCGGTGTTTTCCGACACGTAAAGCTTGTATTCGGCAATCGGCGCCACAAGGTCGAGCGTCGCATCGGCGGCGGCAAGGGGGGTGGCCAGCACGGCCAAAGTGGCGGCAAGGGACAGCATCTTCATCGGGTTCGTCCTTTCTCAGGTCTTCTGCGGGGCGTGGCCGATGGCGTCGATCAGCTGACGGCCGAGGTAATCGTCGGGCCCGGGGCCAAAGCCCGGCAGGGCGAAGAAATAGCCTCCGCCCACGGGTTTGATATATTCTTCAAGGGGTTCGCCATTCAGCCGGGTCTGCGCGGCGAGGAAACCGTCGGTCAGGCTGGCCTGCCAGGCGATGAAGAGAAGCCCCTGATCCAGCTGGCCCGATTTCGTCACCCCGTTCGAATAGTTGAACGGACGGCGCAGCATCAGATGCCGCTCGCCCGCGTCGCGGGGGTTCGCCAGCCGGATATGGCTGTCGAGCGGCGTGGCGGCGCCCTCGGGATCGGCGGCGTAATCGGGCACGTCCGCCTCGGTGCCGTCGCGCTTGTCAAGCGGCGCCCCGGTGATCCGGGTGCGCCCGAAGATGCGTTCCTGTTCCGCCAGCGGCGTGCGGTCCCAGCGTTCGACGAAATTGCGGATCAGCCGCACCGCCATGTAGCTGCCGTCTTTCGCCCAGGCCGGTTCGGCGGCATCATGCACCCAAAGGACGCGCTCCATCAGCGCCGCATCGGCGCTGTCGGGATTGGCCGAGCCGTCGCGGAAGCCGAGGAAATTGCGCGCACTTTCCACCACGCCCGGGGCTTGCGGCGCAATGACGGGCACGTTGCCCTCCTGTTTCCAGCGCAGCACCAGCTGGTCGGGCAGGTTCTTGATCAGATCGCGCAGCGCATGGATGATGGTTTCCTGCGTGTTCGCGCAGATCTGGATCGCAAGGTCGCCATGGCACAGATCGGGGTTGAGCGCGTCATTCGGAAAGCCGGTCATCCGGGTCAGCTGCGCCGGACGCAGCGGGCCAAGCCAGGGATGGGCGTCAAAAAGCGAGGCCCCCAGCGCCAGTGTCACCGTCAGCGCATCGGGGCGCAGCTCCGGGCCAAGGATGCCGCTATCGGCGGGCGGCAGGGCGGGGTCCAGCTCGGGCACCGTGCCGCCGCTGGTCAGAAAGGCGATGCGGTCGGTCAGGCGGCGGAACAGCCGTTCCAGATCGGCGGGGGTGTCGACGATCACGTCGAAGGCGGCCACCAGACCCCAGGCCGGTCGGGGCGTGACGATGCCCGCCTGAAACCGGCCCTGCGGCGCGATGCGGTCAGAGGCCGAGCTGGCGCCCGCCTGCGGCGCGGCGGTCAGCGCCGGGGCCTGCGGCGCGGTCTCGGCCCGGGCCAGACCGAGGCTGAACGGGCAGGCGGCAAGGCCGAGGCCAAGCCCGCCCAGAACGGCACGGCGAGAGGGAGAAGGGCTCATCTCAGGGCTCCAGTCCAAGGGTGGGATTGATCCCGGCCAGGGCCTCGGCGGCGGCGGTCAGCGCCGCGGCGGTGGCCTTGCGATCCTGCGGAACCGCGCTTGCCGCGGCATGGGCGGCGGCAAGCCGGTCCTTGACCCGGGCCGATTGCGCCGGATCGGCGGCCGCGAGCAGCGGGTCGAGCACGGCGCGGGCGCGCTCGAGCGTGTCCAGCGCGGCCCCCAAAGGCACGGTGTCGTCGGCCGCATAGGGCGTCAGGGTCCCGGCGGCGGTCGCATCGGCCAGGCTGCGGGCATAACGGGCGGCATCGGCGGCGATGCCCGCGGGCGTGCCGTCGAAGGCCTTGACGCGGCTTTGAAATTCCGTCGCATCCCGGCTCAGCGCCGCGGCCACCGGGGCAAGGCCCGCAACCGAGGAACGGGCGAAAAGCCCGTATTCGATCCGGGACAGGCCGGTGAAGGCCGGGTCCTCCTCGCGCGCGGCCAGCCAGGCGGCCTGCGGGGCGATGCGGTTTTGCAGATCGGCCGCCTGCGGGGCGACGGTTCCCAGGCTGGCCCAGTCCGCCGCGGCCCGCATCCAGGCGGTCTTCGCCGCCGCCAGATCGCCCGCCGCGATCGCCTGTTCCAAAGCCTGCGTGGCGCGGGCGAATTTCCCCGCCGCCTTCATCAGCTGCACCTTGCGTTCGGAGAGCGGGCCGATCAGCTCGCGCAGCGGCGGCGCGGCGGTTTCCGCGGCGCTTTCGGCGGTGGCCAGCACCGTCAGCTTGCCGCGCGGGTTCGACAGCAGCCCGCAGGTGATGTCATAGACGCCGGGTTTCAGCCGTTCGCTCAGCACCGAGGAAAAGCCGGGGGCGATGTTCTCGCGCTCGGCCACCACCATGACGCCATTCAGGATTTCCCATTCCACCGGCCGGTCCGAGGCATTGCGGATCAGGAAGCGGGTCGGACCCGCGGGCACCTCGATCGCCATCGGTTCGCAGGCGGTGGCGGTGACGGTCACCGGCACGGCGCCCGCGGTCTGCGGCTGGTTCCGCGCCGAGGCGAGCCAGAACAGCGCGACGCCGCCAAGAACAAGCAGGGCGCCGGTGCCCAGAAGCAGCGGCAGGAGGCGCCCGGACGGCGCGGAGACAGGGGGGGTCATCGGATCAGGCCTTTTGCGGAAGAGGAGCGGGCGCGGGGCGCAGGAACAGCGGCAGGGTCACGGCGAGGAACGCCGCCCAGAGGCCGACTTCGCCCAGCGTCGGGCTGTCGTGATAGCCGAAGAGCGCCGAAAGCACGGTGCCCGGGATCGAGGCATTGGGCAGGGTCCGGCTCAGATCCCAGGCGGGGGTCTGCAGCGCATTCCAGAGCCCGGCCTCGTGCAGGCTGCGCAGCGCCCCCGAGAGCAGCCCCGCGGCGACGAACAGGATGAAGAGGCCGGAGAGCCGGAAGAACCGGCGCAGATCCAGCCGCATGCCGCCGGAATAGATCCCGAAGCCGAGCGCCACCGCGATCGCGATGCCCGCCAGCGCCGAGAGGGGGGCGGCGGGGCCCGGGCTTTGCTGGAAGATCGCCAGCAGGAAAAAGACCGACTCGAGGCCCTCGCGGGCGACGGCAAAGAAGGACATCGCGATCAGCGCCCAGACCGTGCCCTGACCGGGGGACGTGTCAAAGGCGGCGTCGACGCCGCTTTCGAGCGTCGCGCGGATCGAGCGGGCGGCGGCGCGCATCCAGAACACCATCCAGACCAGCACGGCGACCGCGATCAGCGCCACCGCCGCCTCGAAGCCTTCTTGCGTCTTTTGCGGGAAGCCTGCCTGCAGGAATTGCAGCGCCGCGCCGACGAAAAGCGACAGGGCGATGGCAAAGAGCACGCCGACCCAGATCGCCCCGATCCAGGCGCTCCGCCCGGTGCGGCGCAAATAGGCGGCGATGATGACGACGACAAGGGCAGCTTCGAGCCCTTCGCGCAACATGATCAGAAGCGGGGCAAGCATGGTCTCTCATATCCTTATTTATTTTGTCGGATATGCGGGGCGATAAAAATAGTCAAGATACATCTTTTGCGCCCATCGCTGCGGCGATCGGGGTCAGGGCAGGAGGCATCCTGTCGCCGGGTCGGATGGGGGCGTTTTGCGCCGCCGATACGCTTGCTTCGCGGCCGGGTCCGAGATCGTCGAAATCCGGACGCAGACGGCTGACCTTGCTTCGGGGAAGCAAGTCATCACGGTCATGTTTGGGGGCAGATTTGGCAGTCCGTAGGGGAGTCGAACCCCTCTTCCCAGGTTGAAAACCTGGTGTCCTAACCGATAGACGAACGGACCACCTTTTCGCTTTGTCAGCTGTGCTGCGCGGCGTGAGCGGTGTTTAGGCCAGGCGCCGGTGACTCGCAAGAGGGATTTTGCAGTTTTTCCAAACTTTCTTCGTCCTCCTCGAAAAAACGTCAAAAAGAACAGGAAAACAGGGGGTTGAAGCAGCAGGGTCAGGCCCGCGCTGCATCGTCAAGGCGCAGTTGCACCTTGGACCGGCCGCCCCAGCTGTCCAGTTCGAGCTTGCCCGCCAGATGAAACCGGCCCGCCCCTCCGGCCGAGAGCGCCGGGCCAAGCGGGCCGTCGAAGGCGCCAAAGGCGATGGCGTCGAGCTTCGCCCCCAGCCCGTCGCCGAAGCTGAGCCGCAGGTGGCTTTCGCCGATCCGCCGGGCGTTCAGGATCGCCACCGAGGCAAAGGCGAAGCGCGGCGAGGGCGCCGCCTGACCATAGGGACCGGCGCGGTCAAGATCCTCGATCAGCGCGGGCGTCGCGGCGCCGGGCATCAACAGACCGTCCAGCCGCAGATCGGCCGGGCCGCCCGTGCCCGCGCCCTGCCGGGCGAGCAGTTCGGCAAGCCGCGCCATCGCGGGCTCCAGCTGCGCCTCGGCCACGGTCAGACCCGCGGCCATGCGGTGCCCGCCGCCCTTGATCAAAAGCCCCTCGGCCGCGACGCGCTGCACCGCGGCGCCAAGATCGACGCCCGCGACCGAGCGCGCCGAGCCCTTGCCGATCCCGCCGTCAAGCCCGATCACCACGGCGGGGCGGTTCGTCGCCTCCTTCAGCCGCGCGGCGACGATGCCGACGACGCCCGGATGCCAGCCCGCGCCCGCGGCCCAGACAAGCGGACCGTCCAGCCCGCGGGCCTCGGCCTGGGCCAGCGCCGCATCGCGGACGCGATTCTCGATCTCGCGCCGTTCGGTGTTCAGCCGGTCGAGCCGCTCGGCCAGCGCGGCCGCCTCGGCGGCGCTGTCGGTCGCAAGCAGGCGCGCGCCCAGATCGGCGGCGCCGATGCGTCCGCCCGCATTGACCCGCGGCCCCAGAAGAAAGCCCAGATGATAGGCGGTGGGCGCCTTGTCGAGACGGGCGACGTCGGAGAGCGCCACCAGCCCCGGCCGCTCGCGCCGGGCCATGACCTTGAGGCCCTGCCGCACCAGCGCCCGGTTCACGCCCAAGAGCGGCGCCACATCGGCCACCGTCGCCAGCGCCACCAGATCAAGCATCGCCATCAGATCGGGGCCCTTGACGCCCTCGGCGCGCAGCTGCCGGTTCGCCTCCACCAGCATCAGGAACACCACCGAGGCGGCACAAAGATGCCCCAGATCGCCGGTCTCGTCCTGCCGGTTCGGGTTCACGCAGGCGGCCGCGGCGGGCAGGGTCTCGCCACCCAGATGGTGGTCAAGGATGACGACATCGGCCGGCGCGGCGGCGGCGACGGGCTCATGGCTGAGCGTGCCGCAGTCGACGCAGACGATCAGCCCGTGCTCGCGGCCAAGCGCCTGCATCGCGGGGACGTTCGGGCCATAGCCCTCGTCGATGCGGTCGGGAATATAAAGCGTGGCGGTCTGGTTGAAGGCGCGCAGCCAGCAGATCAGCAGCGCCGCCGAGGCGCCGCCATCAACGTCGTAATCGGCGAAGATCGCGATCTTCTCGCGGCGCTTCACCGCCCGCAAAAACCGCGCCGCGGCCTTTTCCATGTCCTTCAGCCGCTGCGGATCGGGCAGCAGATCGCGCAGGGTCGGTTCCAGAAACCCCGCCGCCTCCTCGGGCGTCACGCCGCGGGCGACCAGAACCCGGGCAAGCGGCAAGGGCAGACGGGTCGCTTGCGCCATCGCCTCGGCCAGTCGGTCGGCTTCCAGGCTGGGGCCGACCCAGCGCCGCCCGGTCAGCGACGTATCGACATCGAGAAAACTGCTCATGGCGCAGCTCTAGCGAAAAACGGGAACGCCCGCCAGTGGCGGGCGGACGGGGGCGCCGCCCCCTCTTTGCCTGACGGCAAATTCACCCCCGGGATATTTCGGCCAAGGTGAAACGGATCCGGTTTTCCTTGGCAAAATACGCGCGGGGGGTGCGGGGGGCGGCAGCCCCCCGTGACGTTCGCGTGACCGCGCCTCAGCGGATCGGGTTGCGATAGATCACCCGGCGCACCGAGCCGGTTTTCGAGCGCATCAGGATCGTTTCGGTCTCGATGAATTTCGGGTTGCGCTTGACGCCATGCAGGATCGAGCCGTTGGTCACGCCGGTCGCGGCGAAGATCACGTCGGCGCGGACCATGTCGTCGCGGGCATAGACCTTGTCGAGATCGGTGATCCCGGCCTTTTTCGCCCGGCCGCGTTCGTCGTCGTTGCGGAACAAGAGCTTGCCCCACATCTGCCCGCCCATGCATTTGAGCGCCGAGGCCGCCAGAACGCCTTCCGGCGCGCCGCCCGAGCCCATGTAGATGTCGATGCCGGTCACGTCGGGTTCGGCGCAGTGGATGATGCCGGCCACGTCGCCATCGGTGATCAGCCGGATCGAGGCGCCCGTCGCGCGGACCTCGGCGATCAGCTCTTCGTGGCGCGGACGTTCCAGGATGCAGCAGGTGATGTCATGCGCCGCGCAGCCCTTGGCCTTGGCCAGGGCGTGGATGCGCTCGGACGGCGTCATGTCGAGGCTGACCACGTCCTTTTCGAACCCCGGCCCGATCGCCAGCTTTTCCATGTAGACATCGGGCGCGTGCAGAAGCGTGCCGCGCGGCGCCATCGCGATCACGGTGAGCGCGTTCGGCATGTCTTTCGCGGTCAGCGTCGTGCCTTCGAGCGGGTCGAGCGCGATATCCACCGCCGGGCCTTCGCCGGTGCCGACTTCCTCGCCGATGTAAAGCATCGGCGCCTCGTCGCGCTCGCCCTCGCCGATCACCACGACGCCGCGGATGTCGAGGATGTTGAGCTGCTCGCGCATCGCGTTAACGGCGGCCTGGTCGGCGGCCTTTTCATCGCCGTGGCCGATCAGCCGGGCCGAGGCATGGGCGGCGGCTTCCGACACGCGCGCAAGGCCGAGCGACAGCAGGCGATCATTGAAATCGGTGGGGGTGGTCATGGCATGTCCTGTGCTTTTGGGTTGGCACAGCTAGGCCAGAGACGCGCCGCCTTGACAAGTCTGACAGCGCTAACGATCTGAAACTGCGTTCAATCTGTCGAGAGCGGCGGCGGATCCCCGCCCGGTCCGGTGCGCAGATGCACCGGACCGGGGCGGGTCCGGTCAGACTTCTTCGATCCGAAGCGCCACCGGATCGCCCAGCACGACGCCGGTGGCGGGCAGGGCCGCAATCGCCAGGTCGATCGCATCGCGGGTGGTCTTGTGGGTCACGATCAGAACCGGGGCCGAGGTGTCCTCGTGGCCGTATTGGCGCATGCGGGAAATCGAGACGCCCGCCTCGCCCAGCACGGCGGCGACCTTGGCCAGCGCGCCGGGCTTGTCCATCAGCTCGAGGCGCAGGTAATAGGGGGCGGGGGCCGAAACCGCGGCCGGGATCGGATCGGCAAGGCTCGCCGCCGGTTGCCCGAAGGTCGGCAGGCGCAGCCCGCGCGCAAGATCCAGCACGTCGCCCATCACCGCCGAAGCCGTCGGGCCTTCGCCCGCCCCCGCGCCGCGCAAGACGATCTGGCCGACCGAGTCGCCCTCGATCACCACCATGTTGGTGCCGCCCTGCAACTGCCCCAAGGGCGAGGCCGCGGGCACGAGGCAGGGCATCATCCGCTGTTCCAGCCCCCGGCCGGTCATCTGCGCCACGCCTAAAAGCTTGATCTTGTAGCCCATGTCACCGGCGCGGCGGATGTCGTCGATCGAGATGCAGCCGATGCCTTCCAGCACGACATTGGCAAAGCTGACTTTCGTGCCGAAGGCGATGGCGGCGAGGATCGAGAGCTTGTGGCCCGCGTCGATGCCGCCCACATCCAGCTGCGGGTCGGCTTCCAGATAGCCCAGCTGCCGGGCTTCCTCGAACACCGTGTCATAGGGCAGGCCCGCGGTTTCCATCCGCGTCAGGATGTAGTTGCAGGTGCCGTTCATCACCCCCATCACCCGGCGGATCTGATTGCCCGCCAGCCCCTCGGTCAGCGCCTTGATTACCGGAATGCCGCCCGCGACGGCGGCCTCATAGCGGATCACCCGGCCCAGACCCTCGGCGAGTTCGGCCAAAGCCTGACCGTGATGCGCCAAAAGCGCCTTGTTCGCGGTGACGACATCCTTGCCCGCCTTCAGCGCGGCCTCGGTCGCGTCGCGGGCCGCGCCTTCGTGGCCGCCCATCACCTCGACCAGCACATCGACATCGTCGCGCAAGGCCAGCGCCACCGGGTCGGTTTCCCAGGCGTAGCCCGACAGATCCGCATCGCGGTTCTTCGTGCGGTCGCGGGCGGAAACGGCGGTGATCTCCACCGGGCGGCCGGAGCGCGCCGCCAGAAGATCGGCGTGACGCTGCACGATCTTCACCACGCCAATGCCGACGGTGCCAAGCCCCGCGATGCCAAGGCGAAGCGGTCGAGCGGCGGCGGCGGTCATGGGAACCTCATGCAGTTGGCGATCAGATGCGCCCTGTTAGCCTTTCGCGGCGCGCAAAGCAACGCGCGGCTTGCGTCACGGGGTCTCGGCGCGCAGGGCCTCGGCGCGGGCGCGCAGGGCTTCGGCCCGGGCCTCGAGCCCCGGCGCGGGCGAGGGCGAGAGCGGTTCCTCGACCAGAAGCGTCTCGGCGGGGACCAGTTTCGGGAAATCCGTCCCGGGCGCGGCCGAACAGGCGGCAAGGGCAAGCGGCAGGATCAGGGCAGGGCGCAGCATGGGGGCTCCGGGTGATGTCGCGCCAGCATAAGGAGCCCGGCCCCGCGCCGCCAGAGCCGGTTTGATATTGAACGCGCGTTCAGATAGCCTGCGACCATGGCACGCAAGACAGGGTCTCATTCGGAAATCACCGGGCCGCGCATCCGCGCCGAGGCGAGCCGCCTTTTCGCCCGGCACGGCTTTGCCGCGGTCTCGATGCGGCAGATCGCGGCGGCGGTCGGGGTGCAGGCGGGGGCGCTTTATCTTTACACCCCCGACAAGGAGGCGCTGCTTTTCGATCTGCTCAAGACGCATATGGACGAGCTTCTGGCCGCCTGGGCCGGGGTGCCGCGCGGGCCGGGGGCGCTGGCGGCGCTGGAGAGCTTCGTGCGCTTTCACATCCGCCACAACCTGCCCCGGGCCGAGGCGGTGTTCCTGAGCTACATGGAATTGCGCAATCTCTCGGAGGGGAATTTCGCCGTCATCGAGGCGCTGCGCCGCGCCTATGAGACCGAGCTGGAGACGATCTTGCGGGCCGGTCAGGCCGAGGGGGTCTTTGCCCTGCCCGACACGAAACTGGCGGCGATGGCGATCATCGCGATGCTGACCGGGGTCAATACCTGGTACCGCGAGGGCGGGCGGCTGAGCCGCGAGGGGATCGAGACGATCTATTGGGACATGGTGCGCAAGGCGGTCGGCGCCTGAGCGTCGGGGCCCCGGATCAGCTGGCGTCGCTCCAGGTGTTGCGCACCCCGCGCGAGCGGGTGATGATGAAATTCGAGAACCGGAGCTGCTCGGACAGGCCCTGGCTGGTCCAGGTCTGGCCGCCGTCCAGCGTCAGGGACTTCTGGCCGATGTCGAAGATCGGGTTGTAGCTGAGCGAGGTTTCCAGAATCACCGCGTAATCCCCCTCGGACATCAGCGGGATCCGGTCTTTCTCGGCATTGATCGTGGTTGCCGTATGCACCGGGGTCGCGCCCGTGGCCCAGGATTTCTCGATCGCGAATTTGTAGGTGCTGCCGTCGCAATCGATCGTGGTATCGGCCTTGCCGTCGCTCGGGCAGTAGATGATCGAGACCCGCATCCAGCTGCGGCTGGCATCGCTGTTCAGCATGAAATCGAACATCCGCTTCGCCCCCGCCATATAGCTGGGGCCGATCGGTGTTTCCTCCCGCGAGATCATGTCGGCGACGGTGTAGCTGGCCTTCAAGGTCTGCGCCTTGGCGCGGAAGGCGTCGAAGAACTGAAAGGCGATGACATACCAGCCAAGGATGAGCAAGGCGCCCATCACCCCCTCGATCGGGATCGAGCCGCGTTCGTCGCGCAGAAGCCGGCGCAGACGGCGCATCAGCCAGGCCGCGCCGCCGCGCTCTGCCCCCGGTCGTTCTGGACTGCGGACTGCGGTCATCGGGGCCCTACTGCGGTTCGTTGACAAAGGCGGTGGTGGTGATCAGCGCATAATCCCCGCCGATATCATGGGTCAGCGCCTGAGACAGCGGGTTGAGCGTCTCCATCGGCGAGACGCGCAGGCAGGCGCGCAGGATCATCAGCTGACCCGAGACGCCGGGCTGAATGACCGGCTTGTTGGTCTCGGTGATCGAATCGGCGCACAGCACGCTTCGGCCGTTGAGATCCGAGCTCCAGGTGGCGCGGTCGACCTGAAACACCTCGACGGTCAGATCCTGCATGCAATCGGGCAGGAAGGCGATGTTGCCGCAGATCGAGCGCTTGAGCTGGTCGTGGCTCGGCATCGCGGCCACGCCCAGCCGCAGGATCCGCGTGGTCAGATCGACGCCGCGATCGAGCAGGGTTTGCCGGATCCCCAGAATGCACATCTCGACCGAGGCCACCATCATCATCACGAAGAACGGCATCCAGAACACCGCCGGGATCGAGGCCGCGCCCTCTTCGGAGCGCAGCAGATGTCCGAGCCACGGGACAGATCGCAAGGTGACGCGCAGCCGTTTCATCGCGGGCCTCAGTTCGTCAGCCGCAAGGAGGAGATCGAGGCGGCGATCGAGGCGAAGGCCGTCGACAGGTTGCTGCCCTGAACCGCGTAATAATAGCTGGGCCCGCTGGAGCAGTCTTGCAGCAGCGTCTTGGCGGCGGAGGGCGCATCGGTCGCGATGGTGAAGATGTAGATGCCCTTGGCCTTCGCCGCCGTGCAGAGCTTCTTGGTTCTGGCGTCCTTGGTGTCGCGCGCCAGCACGGAATTCGCCATCAGGTCATATTGCGCCCCGGCGTTACGGCCATAGGGTTTGCCCACAAGCCCGGCCACGGTGTTCAGGTTCCAGTTCTTCACCTGATAGAGATGGTCATAGCTGACGTCGTAGATCGGCGCTTCGGTGACGACATCGATCGTGACGGTCTTCTTGCAGGTGTAGGTGCGCAGGGTCGAGGTGGCGCTGATCTGGGTGCAGTTGCTGGTGCCCACCGAGCAGCTGTTCCATTTCCATTGCCCCCAGGAGTTCTTGTATTGCGTGCAGGTCGCGGTCTGGACCTGCTGCTCCTGCGTGGTCTTGGTGATCGCGCTGCGGGCGACCCAGGTGCCGGTCTCGTATTTGTAATAGGGCGCGCTGGTTTTCGAGGCGTCGTGATAATAGATCCCGCTTGCCGTCGTCGCCGAGGGGCCGAAGCTGCCGAGGGTGTCCACGCCCAGCGTCGACATGATCCCCGAGGGGCCGGAGCGGAATCCCGGCAGGGTCGAGAAGTTGTACTGGTTCTCGCCGTCGGTCATCAGCACCAGAACCTTCATCGTGTCGCCGTCATAGTCGATCGGCCGCGGCTTCGTTTCCCGGAAGCTGCTGCTGACCGAGGACATCTTGGCCACCTCGTCGCGCGCCGAGGGATCGAGCAGCGCAAGGCCCCATTTCGTGCCGAGTTCGATCGAGGTCGAGCCGCTGACGGTCAGCTTGTCGATGAAGCCCGTGGTGTCGGCGGCCAGGAAGGCGGGGTCGTCGGACAGCGGGATCACCCTGTTCTGCACGGTGTCGAGGCAGTTGTGCCAGACCTGGGCCGGGTTGTTTCCGGTGTTGTTGTTGCTCACGAGCGTGCCGAGCGTGTCACCGTATTTGTAGGAGCTGCCGTACATCGTCCGGGTCAGCGGCGTCTTGCCGTCGATCTGCAGCGTGTCGTAATCGCTGGCGACGAAATCGGCGCATTGCGGCATCGCATAGCCGCTGCCGGGCGTGATGGTGAAATCGTTCGAGAGCGGGAAGCCCTCCTGCATTTCCGGACCCAGATAGACATTCGTCGAATAGGGCACGACGCTGATGCTGGTGCGTCCGGCCGCCACGCCGCCATTCGCCGAGGCGAAGACCGTGTTCACGAAGGTTTTCGCCGCTTCCCGCAGATGCTGGATCCGGGTCTTGGACTTGACGCAGTTGTAGGTGCAGTCGGGATTGTCCGGCACCGCAGTGTCCATCGAGCCCGAAATGTCGAGCACGAGCGAGATCTCGACATTGCCGACCGCCTGCATCGCCTGGGTGTCGCCGGCGGCGGCAAGGCTGTTCACCCCGAGCAGCGGCCCGAAGATCGTCGGCATCTTGTCGTCGACCTCGACGGTGACGCGCCGCCATCCCTGCGCGATGCTGCCTTCGACCTTCGGGTTGAAGCTTGCATCGTTGGCAATATAGCCCAGCCCGGCCTTGGTCAGATAATCCTTCACCACCAGTTTCGGATCGCGTTTCTGGCTCAGCGAGGCGGCGGCCAGCACTGCGCGGTCGATGGTGTTCTGGATCAGGGTGCGGCGTTCCTCGACCCGGACCAGATCGATCGCGATCCCGGTGGTGATCAGCATGAACAGGAAGATCTGCAGCGACAGGATGATCAGGGCGCCATCCTCGTTGCGAAGCAGTCGGCGCAGCATCCCGCCGCCCCGAGCCTTCTCGCCCCGAGCTTTCCCGTCCCGACTGCCCAGTTTCATCGCCTGTCTCCGATCCGGTGCGCGGCCCGGCCCCGACTCGCCGGGGTCCGGACTGTTCCATCTTCCTTCTTGCGCCGGAACCGGGCGGAAATGTGGCGCATCGGTGGCGCAGGGCGTTGATTGTACAGGAATTTGCAACATTCTGCGGGCCGCGGCGGGCGCAGTCGTGCGGTTCGGGACAATGCTTTGCCGAAGCATCGATTTCCCCGGCGCCGTTAGGAAGATGTTAATCTGTTAGGCGTTATGATTCGGCCTTGGGCCTCTCGACACCGGCGTTCCAAATCCCGATATAGGTGCCATGTCCCTGCCGCCCGGTTTCCTTGACGAATTGCGCAACCGCCTGCCGCTGTCGCAGGTGGTCGGCCGCAAGGTGATCTGGGATCCGCGCAAGTCGAACCGCGGCAAGGGCGATTTCTGGGCGCCCTGTCCGTTCCACACCGAAAAGTCGGCCTCGTTCCACGTCGATGACCGCAAGGGCTTCTATTACTGCTTCGGCTGCCACGCCAAGGGCGACGCGGTGAGCTTCGTCAAGGAAACCGAGAATGTCGGTTTCATCGAGGCGGTCGAGATCCTGGCGCGCGAAGCGGGCATGGTGATGCCCGCCCGCGATCCGCAGGCGGCGCAAAAGGCCGACCGGCGCACCGAACTGGTGCGGGTGATGGAAGAGGCGGTGAAGTGGTTCCGGCTGCAGCTGAACACCCAGGCGGGGGCGGCGGCGCGGGATTATCTGGCGCGCAGGCGGCTGGGGGCCTCGGCGCTCGAACGCTTCGAGATCGGTTTTGCCCCCGACAGCCGCAACGGCCTTTATCAGGCGCTGACCGGCAAAGGCATCGCCCCCGACCTGATCGTCGATGCCGGGCTGTGCATCCGCCCCGACGAGGGCGGCGCCCCCTATGACCGCTTCCGCGGCCGGATCATCTTTCCCATCCGCGACGCGCGCGGCCGGGCGATCAGCTTGGGCGGGCGGGCGATGGACCCCAATGCGCGGGCGAAATACCTCAACGGCCCGGAAACCGAGCTGTTCGACAAGGGCCGCAATCTTTACAACCTTGGCCCCGCGCGCGAGGCCTGCGGCAAGGGCAAGCCCCTGATCGTCGCCGAGGGTTATGTCGACGTGATCGCGCTGGTCGAGGCGGGCTTCACCGGCGCTGTCGCGCCGCTGGGCACGGCGATCACCGAAGATCAGTTGCGCCTGATGTGGCGCATTGCCGACGAGCCGGTGATCGCGCTCGATGGCGATGCGGCCGGGCTGCGGGCGGGGCTGCGGCTGGTCGATCTGGCGCTGCCGCTGCTGGAGGCGGGCAAGGCGCTGCGCTTTGCCATCCTGCCCGGCGGTCAGGACCCGGACGATCTGATCAAGGCCGAGGGCCGCGAGGCGATGGAGCGGGTGCTGGCGGGCGCGAAACCGATGGTCGATCTGCTCTGGCAGCGGGAAATCGAGGGCAAGGTCTTCGACAGCCCCGAACGCAAGGCGGCGCTCGACAAGAGCCTGCGCGCGGCGCTCAGGAAGATCGCCGATCCCTCGATCCGCGCCCATTACGGCGAGGATATCAAGCGGCTGCGCGAAGAGCTGTTCGGCTTGGGCCGCGGCGGGCAGGCGCCGCGCTGGAGCATGCCGCGCAGCCCGGGCGCGGGCCCCCGCGGCGCGAAGCCGCCCGCCTTGCCGCTGTCGGCCACGCGCGCCTCGCTTCTGGCTTCGGCGGGCAGCGAGGCGGTGGCCGAACAGCTGCGCGAGACGATGATCATGGCGATCCTCTGCGCCCATCCCGCGCTGGTCGCGGAATTCGAAAGCCAGATCGAACGGCTGCGCCTGTCCGATCCCGGCGTTGCCAGGCTGCGCGACACGATGCTGATGCAGGCCGACCGGCCGTCCGAGGCTTTGGCTGAAGCTTTGGCGCGCGAAAACCCGGGGGTGCTTGAAACCCTGATGTCGCATCCCCATGTGCGCTCGGCCCCACCGGTGCTGCGCCGTGACGACAGGGACTTTGCCCGCATGTGTCTGGCCGAGGAACTGGCCAAGTTGCAGGCGACGCGGGCGGTGCGGGCGGAAACCGAAGAAGCCGTGGAAGCTCTTGAAGGCCTGGCCGACGAGGGTGTGACCTGGCGGATCAGCCAAGCGACGAAAGCCTTTCACCGTGCCGGAAAGTCGAAACTTGAAGACACAGGCGACCTTGGCGAGGACCGGGCCGCGATGTCGGATTTCCTGCAGTCCCTGCTCGACAAGCACGGCGGCGGGTGAGAATTTCCGCCTTTGATTCGCCCCTGTGATTCGCCGCCGTGATTCGATAAAACGGCGAGAACCGATTCGACCCGCTGTGCGCCAGCCCGTGCGCAGCCCCGATGCAGCCCGACGAGGAGCGCCCATGGCCGCCAAGGACATCGACGACACCAAGCCCGACACCGCCGCCGACGAGGACGCTTCCTTCGACATGAGCCAGGCCGCCGTCAAGCGGATGATCGGCGAGGCGAAGGAACGCGGCTACATCACCATCGACCAGCTCAATGCGGTGATGCCGCCCGAAACGGTCTCGGGCGAGCAGATCGAGGACGTGATGTCGATGCTCTCCGAAATGGGGATCAACGTCGTCGAGGGCGAGGAAGTCGAGGAAAGCGAAGGCGGCGAGGTCGTCGAGACCGGCTCCGGCTCGCGCGAGATCGCGGTGGCGGGCGCGGCGGGCGAGACGCTCGACCGCACCGACGACCCGGTGCGGATGTATCTGCGCGAGATGGGCTCGGTCGAGCTGCTCTCGCGCGAGGGCGAGATCGCCATTGCCAAGCGCATCGAGGCCGGCCGCAACACGATGATCGCTGGGCTTTGCGAAAGCCCGCTGACCTTCCAGGCGATCACGATCTGGCGCGACGAACTTCTGTCCGAAGAAATCCTGCTGCGCGACGTGATCGACCTTGAAGCCACCTTTGGCCGCTCGCTTGATGGCGACGAGGGTCTGGAAGGCATGGAGGGGATCGAAGGTCCGGTCGTCGAGGGGCTGGATCTGGAAACCGCCGAAGGGGCCGCCCCCGCCGCCCGCCGTCCGGCCTCGGACGAGCCCGAATATGACGCCGACGGCAACCCGATCTCGCGCATCGACGAGGAAGAGGACGACGACGACAGCTCGAACATGAGCCTTGCCGCGATGGAGGCCGCGCTCAAGCCGAAGGTGCTCGAGACGCTGGAACTGATCGCGCGCGACTATGCCAAACTCGCCGAGATGCAGGATCTGCGGATGTCGGCGACGCTGAACGAGGACGGCACCTTCACTGTCGCCGAGGAGGCCGCCTATCAGAAGCTGCGCTCGGAAATCGTGCTGCTGGTCAACGAGCTGCATCTGCACAACAACCGGATCGAGGCGCTGATCGACCAGCTTTACGGCATCAACCGCAAGATCATGTCGATCGACTCTGGCATGGTGAAGCTGGCCGATGCGGCGCGGATCAACCGGCGCGAGTTCATCGACGAATATCGCGGCTATGAGCTTGACCCGACCTGGATGGACCGGATGTCGGCGAAACCCGCCCGCGCCTGGGTGACGCTGTTCGAGAAAAGCCGCGACAAGGTGGAAGATCTGCGCCACGAAATGGCGCAGGTGGGGCAGTATGTCGGCGTCGACATCTCGGAATTCCGCCGCATCGTGAACCAGGTGCAGAAGGGCGAGAAGGAGGCCCGGCAGGCGAAGAAGGAAATGGTCGAGGCGAACCTGCGCCTGGTGATCTCGATCGCCAAGAAATACACCAACCGAGGCCTGCAATTCCTTGACCTCATTCAGGAAGGCAACATCGGCCTGATGAAGGCGGTGGACAAGTTCGAATACCGCCGCGGCTACAAGTTCAGCACTTACGCGACCTGGTGGATCCGCCAGGCGATCACCCGCTCGATCGCCGATCAGGCCCGGACGATCCGGATTCCGGTGCATATGATCGAGACGATCAACAAGCTGGTGCGGACCGGGCGGCAGATGCTGCATGAAATCGGCCGCGAGCCGACGCCGGAAGAGCTGGCCGAAAAGCTGCAGATGCCGCTGGAAAAGGTCCGCAAGGTGATGAAGATCGCCAAGGAGCCGATCAGCCTTGAAACGCCGATCGGCGACGAGGAAGACAGCCAGCTGGGCGATTTCATCGAGGACAAGAACGCGATCCTGCCCCTGGACAGCGCGATTCAGGAAAACCTCAAGGAAACCACGACGCGGGTTCTGGCATCGCTCACGCCGCGCGAGGAACGGGTGCTGCGGATGCGCTTCGGGATCGGGATGAACACCGATCACACGCTGGAAGAGGTGGGGCAGCAGTTCAGCGTGACCCGCGAACGGATCCGGCAGATCGAGGCCAAGGCGCTGCGCAAGCTGAAACACCCGAGCCGGTCGCGCAAGCTGCGCAGCTTCCTCGACCAGTAACGGGTCGGGGATGCAGGCATGCAAGAGCAAGCGGATCGGTGGCACGAGAGTATTTCCGCCAGGCGTGGGAAGAAGATCATCCTTGCCTACTCTCAAAGCAATTTTGCGAAGATCGGCAATGACTTCCCCTGGTGTCCGCCGAGCAATGCCCATCTGTGGAATGGCGGCGTCAAGGGGCAGGACGGAACGGCTTTCAAGGCCCTGAGCGCAGACAGCATATCCGTGCCGACAGCGGCGGTTGCGACGCTTGCCGAAAAGAACCCCGGGATCGATTACCATCTGGTCGTCTGTGCGACCGGCGGGACGGGGGTCAGGGCCGCGGTCGGGATGGATTACCTCTGGACGGGCACGCCCGCGGAAGGGCACGAAGCGGGCAGCGTGCACATCTCTGACGCGGCTGACAGGATCTTCTATGCGCCCCGCGACAAGGAGGGCTGGTTGCGCTTTCGCGGCGCAACAAATCTTGGCATGCCTTTGAAGAGGGTCCGCCCCGCGCGTCTCGAAGTTGCCGATGATCCCTCCCGCACGATCGTTTTCGAGATCACCGGACCGAGAGAACAAAGCGGATCGTGGTTTTCGCAGGAAATTTCGGTCGTTTCCGCGACCGCGTGGCCGCCTTTGGATGGCACGGCCGTTCGGCTTTACCCCGCGCAAGACTGGTTGCGCGAGGTGATGCGGCGCAATGTGGACGCCGCCTTTGACGCGCTTGGAAGGGTCGGGGGGCAAAGGGTCTTTGACGAGATCTGGATCTGGCCGACGGAAAGCGACGTCTCTTATCACGACAGCTATGAAGGGCGGGATCATCCGGAGTTGCTGCGCCTTCTGTCGCCATGGACGGGAGAGCATACGCAGTTCACCTATACCTTGCCCTGGCCGCACCATCCGGTCGTTCAAGGTCACAAGACACTGGTCAAATGGTGGGAGGCCCTGCGCCGGATCGTTGCTGAAAAGCCGGCGCAACGTGCGCTGGTGTCGTTTGACGATACGCCCGTCGAATATTGGTGCGACAGCAATAATGTCCACGTCGCCAGCGGGATGCCCCAGTGGCGGCTTGGGTCATTGATGGCGGAGCGATCCCGCAAAGCCTGATCGTGACCTGCCGGGCGGCCGCCTCTCGGAGAGGTCTTGAACGGACCCGCGCACGTCGCGGTTGCAAATCTGTATTTCAGACTGTCTTTTTCGGATTTCGTCAACGGCGCCTTAACATTCTTGTCCCAGACTGAACCCGGTGGGAGATGGAGGGCGCAAGATGACCATGTTTCGGGATACGTTCGCCGATACGTTTCATTTCGATGATCGCATGGCGACGACGGGGCAGCACCTGCGGCGCACGGACGAGTTTCTCGATCTGGCGCAGGGCTTTTATGGCGAGACCGTGCTGCAGACCGCGCGCGGCTTGCGCCGGGTCTCCTCGATCCTCGAGGGCGAGAAGTTGCGGACTTTCACCGGCGGCCTCGCCCCCGTGCTGACGGTCGAGCGCTTCCCGCTGGCGCGGTTGCGCCATCCGATGCCGCATCGGTTCTGGCCGCTCAGCCTGCCGCCGGGTCTCTTCGACAACACGCGCAGCCGCTTCGTCGCGCCCGAGCAATGCCTGCTTTTGCAAAGCGATCTGGCGGCGCGGGAGCTGGGCAAGAGCCTGCTTCTGGTGCCTGCCAAGGTGATGGGCCTGCTGCCGCAGGTGACCACCGTGAACCCGGGGCCGAAGGCGGTTCTCTATCGCTTCCTGTTCGAGCGTCCCGAGCTTGTGGTGACCGATCGCGGCGCGGTGATGCTCTGCGATATCGGCTCGATGTTCGACGATTGGGCCGATCTGGACCCGCATGACACGCTGGCGCATCTGCCCGATGTCGCGGCGCTGCCTTTCGATGCGGCGGTCGATCTGATCCGGCGGGAAATCGCGCTGGATGGCGGGCTGGAGGCGCATTTCGCCAAGCATCTGGCGCGGATGGAGGCGATCCGCAAGACGATGGGCGCGCAGGAGCAGCCGCAGGCGCAACCGCCGGGCCCTGACGCCCCGCAGATCGGTGCGATCCCGGCCGGGGGGGCGCTGCGTTCGGGGCGGCGCGCAGGTGACACCGCACGGCTTTCCGCCTGAACCGGGGTGCCGCGATCAGCGCTTGAAACGATCTGCCAGCTTCTCGAGCGCTGAACGTGTATCCGTCTCGGCGGCGGGGGCTGTCTTCCCCGGCGGGGGGGCGGTGTCGTTCGGCCGGGTCCCGGTCGAGGGCCGCGGCGGTGCCGTGCGCAGCGCCACCGCATTGAGGAATTTCGCCCCGTCGCCCGCGGCCAGCGCCGCCGCGCCGTCCGAGATCCCCCGCATCAGATCGTCCAGCCAGACCGCCTCGGCCTTGGCGAAATCCGACAGCACATAGCCTGCCACCCGGTCCTTGTCGCCCGGATGGCCGATGCCCAGCCGCACCCGCGCATAGGCCTCGCCCAGGTGTTGGTGGATCGAGCGCAGCCCGTTGTGCCCCGCATGGCCGCCGCCCTGTTTCAGACGGCATTTCCCGGGGGCAAGGTCAAGTTCATCGTGAAAGACGGTGAGGCCCGCGACCGGGATCTTGTAGAAATCCGCCGCCGCCCGCACCGATTGGCCGGACAGGTTCATGAACGTCTCGGGCTTCAGAAGGATCACCCGCGCCGAGCCGAAGCGGCCTTCGCTGACAAACCCTTGAAACGCCTTCTTCCAGGGCGCGAAGCCGTGATCGGCGGCGATGCGATCCACCGCCATGAAGCCGATATTGTGCCGGTTGGCGGCATATTTCGCCCCCGGATTGCCAAGGCCGACCCAAAGCTGCATCGCGACTCTCCTGTGGCGGTCTCAAACCTCGCAGAGCGGGGGCCAGCCCCCGCGCCCCCGAGGTATTTGTGGCAAGATGAAGGGGTATTTCATCTTGCCACAAATACCTCCGCCGGAGGCAGAATGTGAAACGCCGGGCAAAGGCCCGGCGTTTCCCGTTTCCTTGCGGAAAGGATCACTCTTCGGCGTGATCGGCCGAGACGAGACCCGAGGGCGCCGCGATATTGGCAACGACGAAGTTGCGGTCGATCGTGGGCTTGCAGCCTTCCGGCAGCGGGATGTCGTTGATGTGGATGACGTCACCGATGTTGCGGCCGGTCAGGTCGACGGTGATGTGATCCGGAATGTCCCCGGCGAGCACTTCGAGTTCGACTTCCGGACGCACGATGGTCAGGGTGCCGCCACGCTTCAGCCCCGGCGAGGCTTCGGCGTTGTCGAAGTTCACGTGGATGAACAGGTTGATGCGCGAGGCGCGGTGGGTGCGCATGAAGTCGATGTGGGTCGGGAGGTCCTTCACCACGTCTTTCTGCACGCCGCGGCAGATCACGCGGACGTCGTCCTGCCCGTCGATGTGCAGGTTGAACAGCGTCGACAGGAACCGACCCTTGCGCAGGCGGGTCAGCAGCTTGTTGTAGTCGAGGTTGATGGCCAGCGGCTCTTTGCCGTCGCCATAAACGATCCCGGGAACCTTGCCCTCACGACGTGCTGCGCGAGCGGCCCCCTTGCCCGTCCCCGTGCGCACCTCGGCTACGAGAGTTTCGATCTCTTTCGCCATTTGGTATCTCCAATGCAAATTGAGGCCCCCTCCAAGGGTGGGGCCCATGAACGGGGGGAGATAGACAGGATGCCCCCGCTTGTCCAGCAGATTCGCGCCCAGATTCGCGCCTTGTTTTGCAGGGGTTTCATCACGCTTTGGTAACAGCCCCGGCGAAACCGTGCCGATGCCTGCCCCCCGGGGAGTGGGCGCGGGTCGCAGGCTGTGGTAACCGGTTTCAAAGCGGTTTGAGGGGGCGGGAATGGCATTGCGGCAGGTGGCACGGGTCAGCCGGGCGACGGGGATCGGGCTTTGCGCGCTGGGGGTGTTCTGGGGCGCTTTCGCGGCGCAGATGCCCGCGTTCAAGGACCGGGCCGGGGTCGGGGACGGGCTTTTCGGCGTGCTCTTGCTCGGCTCGGCTCTGGGGGGGATGGCGGCGATGGCGCTGGCGCCGCAGGTCGGGCGCTGGCTGGGCCCGCGGGTGTTGCCGCTGACCGGGGCGTTTCTGGCGCTCGCGGCCCTGATGCCGCTGTTCATCCACTCCGGTCTGACCCTTGCGCTGGCGCTGGTCGTGATGGGCGTGGCGATGTCGAGCCTTGATCTGGCGGCGAATGTGCGGATTTCCGAGCTGGAGCACGACACCGCCCTGCCGCTGATGAACTGGAACCATGCGCTGTTTTCGGCGGGTTTTGCCGTCTCGGCATTGCTGGCCGGGATGGCGCGGCGGGCGGGTCTCTCCCCCGAGGCGGTACAGCCGGTGCTGGCGCTCGTCCTTGTCGCGATGGCCGCGGCGATGATCGAGGCGCGGCGGGCGCCCGCCAGTGCCGAGGAGGCCGCGGCCAAGGCTGCCGCCCGCACGCCCTGGGCGGCGGCGCTGGCGGCGGCGGCGATCCTGTTCGCGGCCTTCGTTGCCGAGAACGCGACCGAGACCTGGTCGGCGCTGCATATCGAGCGCAATCTGGGCGGCGCCCCGGGCGAGGGCGCCTTTGGCCCGGCGATGCTGGGCCTGACGATGGCGGCGGGGCGCTTTGGCGGGCAGCTGCTGGCCGCGCGGCTGGGCGAGGCGCGTCTGGTCGCGTTGTCGGCGGTGCTGGGCTGCCTTGGCGCGCTGGTGACCGCCGTGGCCCCGGTGCAGGCGATTGCCGTTTTCGGCATCGGCCTGATCGGCATGGGGGTCGCGGTCGTCGTGCCCTCGGCCAATTCGCTTTTGGGGCAACGGGTTGCGGCCTCGGAACGGGCGCTGGCGATCTCGCGCGCCTGGATGATCGGCTTCACCGGCTTCTTCATCGGTCCGGTGGTGATGGGGGCGCTGGCGCAGGGCTTCGGTCTGCGCGCGGCCTTTGTTGCGGTGGCGCTGATCCTTGCCGCGATCCTGCCTGGGCTTTGGGCGCTGAGGCGGATCCGGCGGGCCTGAGGGCCCGGGCCAAACCCGGGCCGCAGCCTGTCAGCGATAGGTGGTAAAGAAGCCCTCGGGCACCAGCAGATTGTCGCGGCGCAGATCCTGCACCCGCTTCTCGCCGCACAGCGCCATCGAGATATCAAGCTCCTTGCGCATCACCTCGAGCGCCCGGGTCACGCCTGCTTCGCCCATCGCGCCCAGCCCGTGCACATAGGCGCGGCCGATCATCGTGCCCTTGGCGCCGAGCGCCAGCGCCTTCAGGATGTCCTGACCCGAGCGGATGCCGCTATCCAGCCAGACCTCGGTGGTGTCGCCCACCGCCGCGACGATCTCGGGCAGCATGCGGATGGAGCTGAGCGCACCATCCAGCTGCCGCCCGCCATGGTTCGAGACGATGATCGCATCGGCGCCGAAATCGGCGGCGGCGCGGGCGTCCTCGGCATCCAGAATCCCCTTCAGGATGAATTTGCCGCCCCATTGATCGCGGATGCGGGCGATCTTTTTCCAGTCGAGACAGGGGTCGAACTGCTCCGAGGTCCAGCTCATCAAGGACGCCGCGTCGCCCACCCCCTTGGCATGGCCGACGATATTGCCAAAGAAGCGGCGCGGCGTGGCCAGCATCTCGCGCCCCCAGGTCAGCTTCGTCGCCATGTCGAGAAGGTTCGCCGGCGTCAGCTTCGGCGGCGCGGTCAGGCCGTTCTTCAGATCCTTGTGACGCTGGCCCAGAATTTGCAGATCCAGCGTCAAAACCAGCGCCGAGCAGCGCGCCTTCTTCGCCCGCTCAAGGATCGCATCGACGAAGTCTTCATCGCGCATCACGTAAAGCTGGAACCAGAACGGATCGGGGGATTGCGCCGCCACATCCTCGATCGAGCAGATCGACATGGTCGAAAGCGTGAACGGCACGCCGAAGGCCGCCGCCGCCCGCGCCGCCTTGATCTCGCCATCCGCCCGCTGCATCCCCAAAAGCCCGACCGGCGCCAAAGCCACCGGCATCGCCACCTTCTGGCCCGCCATCGTGGTCGCGACCGAGCGGCCCGACATGTCCACCGCCACCTTCTGCCGCAACCGGATCTGCGCGAAATCCGTCGTGTTCTCGCGGAAGGTCTGCTCGGTATACGAGCCGCTCTCGCAGTAATCGTAGAACATCTTCGGCGTGCGCTTGCGGTGCAATGCCTTCAGATCGTCAATGCAGGTGATGACGGTCACGGGGTCCCTCCTCCAAGTGGTCAAGTGAACTTACCAATCTTTGGAAGGATTGCAAGCAACTGGTCAGGGCGAGGCGCCGCGCCCCTCTCCCGTTGCCATTCATCTTGCCAGAAATACCTCGGGGGGAGTCCGCAGGACGGGGGGCAGCGCCCCCCCCCCTTGGCGCATGAAGAAGGGGCGCTCAGGCCGAATGCGCGCCCGCGGCCAGCGCCGCGACGGTGGCCAGAACCTCGGCCGGGCTTTTCCCCGCGCCGATCTCCTTGACGATGGCAGAGCCGACGACACAGCCATCGGCCACCGCGGCAATCGTCCGCGCCGCCTCGGGGGTCGAGATGCCGAAACCGACGATCAGCGGCAGATCGGTCGCCGCCTTGATCCGCGCCACTTCCGGCGCGACATCGTTCACCTGCGCGGCTTGCGAGCCGGTGATGCCGGTGACCGAGACGTAATAGACAAATCCGCTGGTGTTTTGCAGCACCTTCGGCAGGCGCTTGTCATCGGTCGTCGGCGTCGCGAGGCGAATGAAATTGATCCCGGCCTCGGCCGCCGGAAGGCAAAGCTCGCCATCCTCTTCGGGCGGCAGATCGACGACGATCAGCCCGTCGATCCCTGCCTCTTTTGCGTCTTTCAGAAACTTCGGAACGCCGCGACTGTAGATCGGGTTGTAATAGCCCATCATCACGATCGGCGTCGTGTCATCGGTCTTGCGAAACGCCGCCACCATGTCGAGCGTCCTTTGCAGCGTCTGCCCGCCCTCCAGCGCGCGTTGCCCCGCCAGCTGGATCGTCGTGCCATCGGCCATCGGATCGGTGAAGGGCAGGCCGAGCTCGATCACATCCACCCCCGCCGCGGGCAGGCCCTTCAGGATCTCGGCCGAGGTCGCCAGATCCGGGTCGCCCGCCATGATATAGGCGACGAAGGCTTTCTTGCCCTCGGCCTTCAGGGCGGCGAATTTGGCGTCGATGCGAGTCATGGCGGTCCCCTTCGAATGTCCGTGCGGGTTTGCGGGAAGCGGCGCGGAAAATCAATGGTCAAAGGGGCGCGGCCTGCTTTGACGGCCTGCAAGCTTGCGCGCGAGGCGTGGGCCGCGTATGAGGCGCGAAACAATTCAGGAGTGTGCCATGGGCTTTCGCATGGGGATCGTGGGTCTTCCCAACGTCGGCAAATCGACGCTGTTCAATGCGCTGACGAAAACCGCCGCGGCGCAGGCGGCGAACTTCCCCTTTTGCACCATCGAGCCGAATGTCGGCGAGGTGGCCGTGCCCGATCCGCGCCTGGACACCCTGGCCGAGATTGCAGGCTCAAAGCAGATCATCCCGACGCGGATGACCTTTGTCGATATCGCGGGCCTCGTGAAGGGCGCCTCGAAGGGCGAGGGGCTGGGCAACCAGTTTCTGGCCAACATCCGCGAGACCGACGCCATCGCCCATGTGCTGCGCTGTTTTGAGGATGGCGACGTGACCCATGTCGAGGGTCGCGTCGATCCCTTGGCCGATGCCGAGACGATCGAGACCGAGCTGATGATTGCCGATCTCGAAAGCCTGGAAAAGCGGCTGAGCAACATCGCGCGCAAGATCAATGCGGGCGACAAGCAGGCCAAGGAAGACGCGCGGCTGATGCTGGCGGCGAAAGAGGCTTTGGAGGCGGGCCGCCCGGCGCGCACGGTCAAGATCGCCGAGGACGACCGCAAGGCCTGGGGGATGCTGCAGCTTCTGACCGCGAAACCGGTGCTTTACGTCTGCAACGTCGAGGAAGAGAACGCCGCCAAGGGCAATGCGCAATCCGCGCGCGTGGCCGAGATGGCGCGGGAAAGCGGCGCGGCGACGGTGGTGATTTCGGCGAAGATCGAGGAAGAGATTTCCCAGCTTGCCGCCGATGAAGCGTCGATGTTCCTTGAGGAACTCGGCCTGCACGAGGCGGGGCTGGATCGTCTGATCCGCGCCGGTCACGACCTTCTGGGCCTGCAGACCTATTTCACCGTCGGCCCGAAAGAGGCCCGCGCCTGGACGATCCGCAAGGGCACGCTGGCGCCCGCCGCCGCGGGCGTCATCCATGGTGACTTTGAGCGCGGCTTCATCCGCGCCGAAACCGTCGCCTATGACGATTACGTGCAATACCGCGGCGAAAGCGGCGCGAAAGAGGCGGGCAAGTTCCGCGTCGAGGGCAAGACCTACGAAGTGCAGGACGGCGACGTGCTGCACTTCCTGTTCAACGCCTGATCTTAGCCCGCAATCCCGGCCAGCAGATCCGCGCAGCGTTCCAGCGCGGCGCTGGCCGGATCAAGCGCCAGAACCGCCTGCGCCTCGGTCAGATGCGCCTTTGCGGCCGCGGTGTCGCCGCGCAAAAGCGCCACCTCGCCCAGCCCGGTCAGGCTTTCCGCCCAGCGATAATCGGCGTGATCGCGACGGCCAAGCGCCAGTGCTGCCGTAAAGGCCTGCTCGGCCCGCTCAAGCCCCGCGCCCCCGGGCAGGGCCAGCGCCGTCAGGCCCAGATTGTGCTGCAACCGTGCCCGCTCGGCGGGCGCATCCAGCCCGGCCAGAACCGCATCGGCCTGCTCGAATTCCGCGATCGCCGCGGGCAGGGGCGCGGCCTCGCCCGTCACCTCGGCCAGATGCCGCCGGGCGAGCGCCCGCGTCGCCAGCGCCGAGGCCCATTCGGCCGGATGGTCGTCCTGTTTCAGCACTTCGAGCACGGAATCCAGATCCGAAAGCGCGGTCTCGATCAGTGCCGCATCGCCCGTCATCCGGCCCAAAGCCGCGCGCACATTCGCCCGCGCCGCCGTGCTGTTGGCCCATTCCACCGGCGAGCCTTGCGAATTGAACACCTCGAGCACCGCCGCATAGGCCTTGATCGCCTTTTTCAGCATCGCGCCGTCACGGTGGCGCAGGCCGATCAGCTCGTGGATGCCGCCCAGATTGTGCTGCGAAAAGGCCCAGTTTTCCGGCTGTTTCGTCCGCGCCACGGCCTTGGCGGCGGCGGTGAACAGCTCGGCCGCAAGGTCCAGATGTTTGCGCCCGGGGCGGAACTGGCCGATGATCTGGTGGCAATTGCCAAGGCTCGTCTGCGCCTGCCCCAGCTCGCCGCCCTTGGCGCGCTTGTAAAGCGCCTTGGCCAGTTCCAGCGCCAGAAGCATGTCAAAGGGATCGCCCGCCTTTTCCCCGGCCTCAAGTTTTTCATAAAGCAGATCGACCGTGGCCCGGAACACGCCCCCCGCGGGGGCGGCGGCCTTGAGCCGCGCAATCTGCCGCGCGGCGGCCTGTTCGGGGGCGTTGCAGATCCGGTCCTGTCGCGCCGCGGCCGAGATCAGGGGCTCTTCCGTCGCGCCATCGAGCAGGGCGGCGGCCCCGGCGCGATCCCCGGCGGCATTCAGCGCCGCCACCGCGCGCAGGGTCTCGTTTTCATCGGCCAGAGCGGCGGTTTCCGCCGCCGCCGCCAAGGCCGCGCGCAGCCCGTTCAACGCCAGTTCCGGGTCGGGAAACCGCCCGGTGGCGAAATCCTGCGCAAGCGCCTGTACAAGCGGCAGCGGCGCGTCGGTCGCGTCCAGACGGCGGATCAGATCGGCGGTGACAGGGTCTTTGGCGGGCATGGCATCCTCGGTCTTGCGCGGGATTGATCCCGCCGCCCCGCTCTAGCCGAAGTTGCCGCGCAGCGAAACGCCCCGCGGCTGGGTGATAATCGCGCAGTCTTACCAATGCCCGATATTGGGCATCGAGGCCCAGGGCTCGGCGGGCGGCAGGGCTTCGCCGATCTGCAACAGCTCCACCGAGGCATTGTCGGGGCTGCGGATGAAGGCCATGCGGCCATCGCGCGGCGGGCGGTTGATCGTCACGCCATGGGCCTGCAGATGCGCGCAGATGTCGTAAATATTCTCGACCCCATAGGCGAGATGGCCGAAATGGCGGCTGTCCGACGGCAGGGCCGGGTCACCGTCCCAGTTATACGTCAGCTCGACCGGGGTGTCTTCCTGCCCCGGCGCGGCCATGAAGACCAGCGTGAAGCGGCCCTGCTCATTCTCGATCCGGTGGGTTTCGTGCAGGCCCAGAAGGGCAAAGAAATCCATCGTGCGCTGCAAATCAAGCACGCGCAGCATGGTGTGAAGGTAGCGTATCTGCATGGGAGGTCTCCATTTCCGGCGCCACGATAGCGCAACCACCGGCGGGGGCAAGCGCCTCAGAAGGTCGAGCGCCAGCCCACCGCCACCGACAGCTCGGTGCGGCTGAAGCGCGAGACATTGCTCTCCACCTTCACCGCCTGCAGTTTCACCTCGGGCGCGAAGGCGGCGATGCCGAGTTTCGGCACCGTCAGCCCCAGTTCGGCAAAGATCGCATCATCCTGCCGACCGCCTTCGGGATGCAGGAACCCCACCATGTAATCCGGGTAAACCGTGGTCGAGGCCCCGGCGGCCAGGCTGAGCGCCACCGGGCCCAGCTGCGCCCGCGGTTGAAAGCTGGCGCTGCCCGAAAGCGACCAGAGCCGCGCCTGCGACGCCGGGCTGAGCAGGGTGCTGGCCGAAAGACCAAGGCCCCAGCCGCCCTTGGCCGCCGCCCCGCGCAGGCCGAAATCCAGCTGCTGGCGCCGGTCGAGCCGGGCGCGCGCGACCCAGTCGCGGCGTTCATGCGCGGCGCCGAAGGTCAGCTGCAGCCGGTCGTTCAGCCGCTTGCTGCCCGAAAGCGCGAGCCCCTGCCAGTCATAGGCGGGCTGGCCGCCCTGCCACAGCCGCCCGGCCTCGATCTGCGCCGTGCCGAAAAGTCCCGCGCCGAAGCTGCGGCTGTGCTGCAGATGGGTCGCCAGCGAGGCGGTCGAATAGTCGGAATTGCGGATCTCGACCGGGGCAGGGCGGGTGGTGCCCCACCAGTAAGGCGGCGTCGTGGTCGGGCGGCCGTAGAAATCGACCAGCCGGACATAGCCGCTCAGGCCCAGCCGGGTCTGCGAGCGCGCGTCTTCGGCGATCCGCAGGCTGGCCGAGGCATCGGCGGTGCCGACCACCCCGCCCAGCGCCATCGCCTCGTCGCTGAGCACGCCGACCGCATCGAAGCCGTCGATCACGTTGAAACGGTCGTCCGCGCCGCCGTTCACGTTGTTCGAGGGGCGCAGACCCAGTTTCAGGTTGAAGGCCAGCGGGTTGAGCGCGACAAGGCGGCGGTGATCCTGCACGCCGACGGCGCGGGCCCGCGGGTCGGGGGCATATTGCACCGTCTGCCGCGCCCAGAAGGCCGCCGCGCCGAAGCGCTGCTCGGCCAGCGCCGCCTGACCGGCGATCCGGGCGGCCTCGTAATGCTGGCGCGGCGATTGCGCGGCGAAAAAGCTGCGCCGCGCCGCCTTGCGGGCGGTGGCGGTGTCGCCTTCGGCCAGCGCCAGCCGGGCGAAGATGTAATGGCCAAGCGGGTCCTTCGGATCGCGGCGCAAAAGCTCGGTGGCCAGCGCCGCCGCCTCGGGGCCTTGCCGTCCGGCCAGCGCCTGCACCGCGGCCACGCCGATCTGTTCCGCGCTTGCCGCGGAAAGCGGCAGGCGGTGCGGCGGCTCGGCCGCGGCCGGAAGGGCAAGGCCAAGCGCCAGCACCAGCCCCGCGGCGGCGCGGCGTCCCGTTTCAGGGGGCCACATTGTCACAGATCGGCAGCGTGTTGTTCGGACCGCATTGCGTCAGCACGAAAACGCCGTGTTCCTGTTCGTTTTCCAGGGCCTGGTCGTACTCGGTCAGATGCACGAGCCCCGCCACCGAATTCGCATCGGTGCCGCCGAAGATGCCGCCATAGCTGCCGATCGTGCTCAGGGCCGGGTTTTCGGCGCTGCCGGTGAAAGTGCCGTCGGCGGCGATCGTGCCCGGAACAAGGATCACATCGGCCAACGCATAATTCGCATCGACCAGCACCCGGTTCGAAATCGCGCCGTTCACCGTATTGTCGCTGAAGTTCGCGTTGAGGAAGACATCCCCGGTGATCCGGCCCGGTTGCGCCGGAACGTTGACCGGATCGACCGTGCCGCTGATCGGCAACGCCACATCATCCGGCCCGCCGTCGCGCGGCGCATCGATGTTTGTCACCGCGGCATAGGTGCCCGCATAGGAAACCTGCCCGCGCCCCGGGCCGGTACCGATCTCGGGCCGGTCGAAGCCGCCTTCCCGGTCATAGCTGCCGCCGGCATAATAACGGTTGAACTGTCCGCCGTCGCCCACCGTCACCGCCTGCACCGACCCGTCCTCCGAAATCGCCCCCAGCGCGACAAAGAGCCGGTCCAGCGAATCCTCCTGCATGCGGTAGGCGGTATAGCCCGGCACATCGAGCCGGGCATCGCGGTCATAGGTCACCTCGGCCGGGGTGGAATCGAGCAGGTCGATGGTCACCTTCATCGTCGTGCCATCATAGCGGACCGCCTTCAGGTTGTTGCTCAAAGCCTGCGGGATCGCCGTCGTCTCGCCGCCGCCGCCGCCATCCCCACCGTCATCCTTGGGGCCGACGATCGCGGCGCCACTGCAGGCGGCAACCGCCAAGAAGGCCGCAAGCGGCCAAACCCGTCTGATCATTATGTTCGTCTTTCGTTGACTGCTCGTTGCCCCAAAGTTGACGAGAAATCGCAAAAAAGTCAATTTGCAACGGCCCCGCGGCCGGTGCCCCGGGCAAGCGTGCCCCGGCTGCGACAGTGCTGTCCGAGACGCCACCGTATCTCGCGGTTTCGGCGGCTGTCTTTGCCAGATATAGTCGCGGCGATTCTATGCCCGGAGGCCCCCATGTCGCTTACCCCTGACCAGCTCGCCGAGATCGACGCCCAGCGTTCCACGCACCAGACCACGCTGCGCGCCACCTCGGCGGGGATGGAGGCGCGGCTTTACCAGGCCCATCCGGTGCTGGACCACGGGCTGATCCGGGTCATCGACTACATGGGCGACGATGCCGCGATCTGTCAGGCCGCCCGCGTCAGCTATGGCCGCGGCACCAAGGCGGTGTCGGATGACCGCGGCCTGATCCGCTATCTGATGCGGCACTGGCACTCGACCCCCTTCGAGATGTGCGAGGTCAAGTTCCACGTCAAGCTGCCGATCTTTGTCGCCCGGCAATGGATCCGCCACCGCACCGCGAATGTGAACGAATATTCCGCGCGCTATTCGGTGATGGACCGCGAATTCTACATCCCCGCGCCCGAGCATCTGGCGGCGCAATCGGTGGTGAACAACCAAGGCCGCGGTCAGGTTCTGCAAGGCGCCGAGGCGGCCCGGGTGCTCGATCTTCTGCGCGAAGATGCGATGCGCGCCTATGACCATTACGAGGACATGCTGACGCCGGATGCCGACACCGGCAAGCTGGGTCTGGCGCGGGAACTGGCGCGGATGAACCTGCCCGCGAATGTCTATACGCAATGGTATTGGAAGATCGACCTGCACAATCTCTTCCACTTCCTGAGGCTGCGGGCCGACGTGCATGCGCAATATGAAATCCGGGTCTATGCGCAGATCATGGGCGACATCGTGAAGGACTGGGTGCCGCAGGCCTACGAGGCCTTCGAGGATTACCGCCTGGGCGCGGTGAGTGTGTCCGCGAAGGCGAAAGAGGTGTTGAAACGTCGCCTTAAAGGCGAGATAGTCACTGAGGCCAACTCGGGGATGAGCAAAGGCGAGTGGCGGGAGTTTGTTGAGGAATGGGGATGATTTAACACAGATGGCCATCCTGGATGAAATTGGGATTGGGGAGTTGCAAGACGTTCTTGTCGCTGTCGCACTCCTGTCTCCTGGGGTGTTGATTTCATACTTTCGAAATAATTTCGTCACGGGGCGCCATCCGAAGATCGCAGACAGAGCGGTGGAGTTGTTGTTCATCTCCGCCGTGTATTACTCAGTTTTCGGCTCAATTTTTTTCATTATTGGCTATTGGAATTGGTGGTCTCTGTTAGCCCTGTCGTTTGGAATCCCGTCACTTATTGGATTCTTTCTTGGTGCCGCGGCACAAAAGAGGTGGTTTGATAAGTTGTTTGAGCTTTTGGGAATTAATCCAATACATCCCGCCACCACCGGGTGGGACTACATGTTCGGCACTATGCGAAACCCGAAGTGGATAATCGTAACCCTCTCTGATGGAACAAAGGTTCACGGTTGGTTTGATCGAGAATCCGGAGCTTCAACCGATCTCGATCGGCGCGACATATTCATCGCAGATGTCAGGCGTTCAAACTTTGAGCCCTTCGAAGGCGATGGGAGGGCAAGAGGCATATGGTTGCGCGAAGATGAGATCAAGCACATCGAGATAGTTTCAGATGGAGACTAACTATGAGTGAAAAGAAGACTGACCGCGTTATAAACGTTGAAAAGGTCTATCGTCCGAGCAGTGGCGAGAAAACGCCGTCGGGATTGGGGCATGCTCAAAATAGCTACCAAGGTCCTACGGGGTCGGGCTCTCCCAAGAAGCCTCCAAGCTCAGATTCCGCCACCGGCAAACGCAAAGATTGATCGCGTATCCGGGGCGTTCTGTCGCGCTCAGCCGTCGGCGCTTCTCGCCCACCCTCGGGTCGGGCGCTGCCCTCTACCCCCCCCGGTTGCCTCTGCCCCCCGGCCTCGCTACCCTAGACCCGAACCACCACCGGGGGGCACATGCTCGACATCGTCTATTTCGCCTGGGTGCGCGAGCGCATCGGCCTGCCGCGCGAGCGGGTCGAGACCTCGGCCGCCACCGTCCTTGACCTCGTGGCCGAACTGCGCGCCCGCGAACCGCGCTATGAGGCCGCCTTTGCCGATACTTCGGCGCTGCGCGTGGCGCTTGATCAGCAACTGGCCGGTTTCGACTCGCCCTTGGCAGGCGTGCGCGAGGTTGCCTTTTTTCCGCCGATGACAGGGGGCTGAGATGCAGGTTCGGGTGCAGGACGCCGGTTTCGACTTTGGTTCGGAATTGTCCGCCTTTTCCGAAAATCGCGAAAACGTCGGCGCGGTCGTGGGCTTCCTTGGCCTTGTGCGAGACGATACCGGCAATCTCGAGGCGCTGGAGATCGAGCATTACCCCGGCATGTGCGAAAGCGCGATTGCGGCGATGGTCGATCAGGCGCGGGCGCGCTGGGATCTGGCCGATGCGCTGGTCATTCACCGGCACGGGCGGCTGGCGGTGGGTGCGCAGATCATGATGGTGGCGACGGCGGCGCGGCACCGGGTGGCGGCCTTCGAGGCGGCGGAATTCCTGATGGATTATCTGAAATCCCGCGCGCCGTTCTGGAAGAAGGAAGTCAGCCGCGACGGCACCGCCTGGGTTGCCGCCAAGGACATCGACGAGGACGCGCTGAGCCGCTGGCAGGGCTGATCCTTCGCAAAACCGCCATCACCTGTCGGAAACCGCATTGCCTTGTGCGCCCCTTCGTCGCAGGCTGAAGGCGGGAGGACGACATGACCGATACCGCGCGCCTGCGCGCCATTCTTGTGGCCCATCACGGCCGGGAAGGGGCGCTTTTGCCGATCCTGCACGACGTGCAGGCGGCCTTTGGCTTCATCCCCGACGACACCTATGCGCCCATCGCCGCCGAACTGGGGCTGACGCGGGCCGAAGTGGCGGGGGTGGTCGGCTTTTATCACGATTTCCGCAAGGCGCCTGCGGGGCGGCATGTGATCAAGCTTTGCCGGGCCGAGGCCTGTCAGGCGATGGGCGGCGATGCGGTGCAGGCGCGGCTCGAAACGGCGCTGGGGCTGCGGCTGGGGCAAGGCACGGAAGCGGTGACGCTGGAGGCGGTCTATTGTCTGGGCCTGTGCGCCTGTGCCCCCGCGGCGATGGTGAATGACCGGCTGGTCGGGCGGCTGGATGCGGCGGCGGTCGCGGGCATCGTGGCGGAGCTGGGCGCATGAAGATCTGGCTGCCCTGTGATGCCGCCGCCAAGGCCTGCGGTGCCGAGGCGGTGCTGGCCGCGCTGAAGCTGGAGGCCGAAAAGCGCGGTGTGCGGCTCGAGATCGCCCGCAACGGCTCTCGGGGCATGATCTGGCTTGAACCTTTGCTGGAACTTGAAACGCCCGCAGGCCGGATCGGCTTTGGCCCGATGACACCCGCCGATGTGCCCGCGCTGTTCGAGGCCCCCGAGAGCCATCCGAAAGCCCTGGGGCTGGTCGAGGAGATCCCCTTTTTCAAGCGCCAGACGCGGTTGACCTTTGCCCGCTGCGGCAGGATCGAGCCCCTGTCGCTGGCGCAATTCGCCGCCAGTGAGGGCTGGGCCGGTCTGCGCAAGGCGCTGAAGATGACGCCGGCCGAGGTGGTCGAGGAAGTGCTTGCCTCGGGCCTGCGCGGCCGCGGCGGCGCGGGTTTTCCCACGGGGATCAAATGGCGCACCGTCGCCGCGGCGCAGGCCGATCAGAAATACATCGTCTGCAACGTCGACGAGGGCGACAGCGGGTCCTTCGCCGACCGGATGCTGATCGAGGGCGACCCCTTTTGCCTGATCGAGGGCATGGCGATTGCCGGTCACGCGGTCGGCGCTACCCGCGGCTATGTCTACATTCGCTCGGAATATCCGGACGCCATCGCGGTGATGCGCGCGGCGATCGCGATGGCGAGACCCTTCCTGGCCGAAGCCGGGTTCGAGATGGAGGTCCGCGTCGGCGCGGGCGCCTATGTCTGCGGCGAGGAAACCGCGCTGCTGAACTCGCTTGAAGGCAAGCGCGGCACGGTGCGCACGAAACCGCCCTTGCCCGCGCTGAAGGGGCTGTTCGGCAAGCCGACCGTGGTGAACAACCTGCTGTCGCTCGCCGCCGTGCCGTGGATCATCGCGCATGGGGCCAAGGCCTATGAAAGCTTCGGCATGGACCGCTCCCGCGGCACGATCCCGTTGCAGATCGGCGGCAATGTGAAGCGCGGCGGGCTGTTCGAGACCGGCTTTGGCATCACCTTGGGCGAACTGGTCGAGGAGATCTGCGGTGGCACCGCCACCGGCCGTCCGGTCAAGGCGGTGCAGGTGGGCGGCCCCTTGGGCGCCTATCACCCGGTTGCCGACTACCATTTGCCGTTCTGCTACGAAAAATTCGCGGGGCAGGGCGGGTTGGTCGGGCACGCCGGGCTTGTGGTGCATGACGACACCGCCGACATGCTGAAACTCGCCCGGTTTGCGATGGAATTCTGCGCCATCGAATCTTGCGGCACCTGCACGCCTTGCCGCATCGGCGCCGTGAGGGGCGTCGAGGTGATCGACCGCATCGCGGCGGGCGACGCTTCGGCCATGCCGCTGCTCGATGACCTTTGCCAGACGATGAAACTGGGCTCGCTTTGCGCCTTGGGTGGTTTCACCCCCTATCCGGTGCAAAGCGCGATCCGCCATTTCCCCGCCGATTTCCCCTGCGCACGCGAGGCCGCCGAATGAAAGACCTGATCCTTCCCCCGCTGGACTGGACGCAGGACATGGGCACGCCGAAACGCGAGGGCGCGCCGGTGCATCTGACCATCGACGGCGTCGAGATCACCGTGCCTGCGGGCACCTCGGTGCTGCGCGCCGCGGCCGAGGCCGGGATCTCGATCCCCAAGCTTTGCGCCACCGACAGCGTGGAGCCGGTGGGCTCCTGCAGGCTCTGCATGGTCGAGATCGAGGGGATGCGGGGCACGCCGACGTCGTGCACCACCCCGGTTGCGCCCGGGATGCGGGTGCATACGCAGACGCCGCAGCTGCAAAAACTGCGCCGCGGCGTGATGGAGCTTTATATCTCGGACCATCCGCTGGATTGTCTGACCTGCGCGGCGAATGGCGATTGCGAGCTGCAGGACATGGCGGGTGCGGTCGGCCTGCGCGAGGTCCGCTATCAGGCGAAGGACACCCATTTCGCGCGCCGCGATGCCACGGGGCCGAACCCGCTCTATATCCCGAAAGACAACTCCAACCCCTATTTCAGCTATGATCCGGCGAAATGCATCGTCTGCATGCGCTGCGTCCGGGCCTGCGAGGAGGTGCAGGGCACGTTCGCGCTGACGGTGATGGGCCGCGGCTTTGAGGCCCGGATCTCGCCCGCGGCGCCCGATTTCCTGTCCTCGGATTGCGTTTCCTGCGGCGCCTGCGTGCAGGCCTGCCCGACCGCGACCTTGGTTGAAAAATCGGTCGAACAGATCGGCACGCCGGAACGGAAAGTCGTCACCACCTGCGCCTATTGCGGCGTCGGTTGCAGCTTCGAGGCGCATATGCTGGGCGATCAGCTGGTGCGCATGGTGCCCTGGAAGGGCGGCGCGGCGAACCGGGGCCATTCCTGCGTCAAGGGCCGCTTCGCTTACGGCTATGCGACGCATCGCGACCGCATCCTGAAACCGATGATCCGCGACAGGATCACCGACCCCTGGCGCGAGGTGAACTGGACCGAGGCGCTTGAGTTCACCGCCACCCGGCTGCGGGCGCTGCGCGACAGCCACGGCGCCGATGCCCTGGGCGTCATCACCTCCTCGCGCTGCACGAACGAGGAAACCTATCTGGTGCAAAAGCTGGCCCGCGCGGTCTTTGGCACCAACAACACCGACACCTGCGCGCGGGTCTGCCATTCGCCCACCGGCTACGGGTTGAAACAGACCTTCGGCACCTCTGCGGGCACGCAGGATTTCGACTCGGTCGAAAAGACCGATCTGGCGCTGGTGATCGGGGCGAACCCGACCGATGGGCACCCGGTCTTCGCAAGCCGTCTGCGCAAGCGGCTGCGGGCGGGGGCGAAGCTCATTGTTGTCGATCCGCGCCGGATTGATCTGCTGGAGACGCCACACCGGGGCGAGGCCTGGCATCTGCAGCTGAAGCCCGGGACGAACGTGGCCGTCCTGACCGCGATGGCGCATGTGATCGTGACCGAACAGCTTTTCGACAGCCGCTTCATCAAGGATCGGTGCGACTGGGATGAATGGGCCGATTACGCCGACTTCGTCGCCAACCCCGACTATGCGCCCGAGGCGGTGGAAAGCCTGACCGGCGTTCCGGCCGAAACCCTGCGCGCGGCGGCCCGGGCCTATGCGGCGGCGCCCAATGCCGCGATCTACTATGGTCTGGGCGTGACCGAGCATAGCCAGGGCTCGACCACCGTCATCGCGATTGCGAACCTCGCGATGATGACCGGCAATATCGGCCGGCCCGGCGTCGGCGTGAACCCGCTGCGCGGGCAGAACAACGTTCAGGGCAGCTGCGACATGGGCAGTTTCCCGCATGAATTCCCGGGCTATCGGCATGTGTCCGACGATGCCACGCGGGGTCTGTTCGAGCGCACCTGGGGGGTGACGCTGTCTTCGGAACCCGGGTTGCGCATTCCGAACATGCTCGATGCCGCGGTCGAGGGGCGGTTCAAGGCGCTTTACGTTCAGGGCGAGGATATCCTGCAATCGGACCCCGATACGCGGCATGTCTCGGCGGGCCTCGCGGCGATGGATCTGGTGATCGTGCATGATCTTTTCCTGAACGAGACCGCGAATTACGCCCATGTCTTCCTGCCCGGCTCGACCTTTCTGGAAAAGGACGGCACCTTCACCAATGCGGAACGCCGCATCAACCGGGTGCGCCGGGTGATGGCGCCGAAGGCGGGCTTTGCCGATTGGGAAGTGACGCAGATGCTGGCGAATGCGCTGGGGGCGGGCTGGCATTACACCCATCCTGCGGAGATCATGGCCGAAATCGCCGCGACGACGCCGGGCTTTGCGAGCGTCACCTATGAGATGCTCGACGCCCGCGGCTCGGTGCAATGGCCCTGCAACGATCAGGCGCCCGAGGGCTCGCCGATCATGCATGTCGAAGGCTTCGTGCGGGGGCGCGGCCGGTTCATCCGCACCGCCTATCTGCCGACCGACGAAAAGACCGGGCCGCGGTTCCCGCTTTTGCTGACGACCGGGCGGATTTTGAGCCAGTACAACGTCGGGGCGCAGACGCGGCGGACGGAAAACACCGTCTGGCATGGCGAGGATCGGCTGGAGATCCACCCGAGCGATGCCGAGACGCGCGGCATCCGCGACGGCGACTGGGTGCGGCTGGCGTCCCGCGCCGGGGAAACCGCGCTGCGGGCGAGGGTGACGGATCGGATCTCGCCCGGCGTCGTCTACACCACCTTCCACCACCCCGACACGCAGGCGAATGTGGTCACCACCGACAATTCCGACTGGGCGACGAACTGCCCGGAATACAAGGTGACGGCGGTGCAGGTGGCGGCGTCGAACGGGCCCTCGGACTGGCAGCGGGACTATGCGGTGCAGGCCGCCGCCGCGCGGCGGATCGAGGCGGCCGAATGAGCCTGCCCGCCGGGGCGGTCACGGTCCGCCTGCCCGGTGGCGGCGGGGCGGTTCTGGCCGAGGAAGTGCCGGTGGCGCTGGTCTTTGAGGGGGTGACGCAGGCGGTGATGATGGCCTCGCCCACCGATCTTGCGGACTTTCTTTTGGGCTTTGCCCTGACCGAGGGGATGATTGCCGAGCGCGCGGAGCTTTTGCGCCATGAGGTGGTGCGGCAACCGCAGGGGATCGAGGTTCGGGGCTGGCTGGCGGCCCCGGCCGGGCAGCGCTTTGCCGCGCGGCGGCGGGCGATGGCCGGTCCGGTCGGCTGTGGGCTTTGTGGCCTCGACAGCCTTGCGGCTGTGTTGCGCCCGCTGCCGCGGGCGCCCCGGGGCGGGGGCGCCAAGCTGGCGCTTGGCGCCCCCGCCCCTTTGGCCGATGGCGCGCTTGCGGCCCTGCGGGCGGGGCAGGTCTTGCAGGATGCGGTCCGCGCCGTGCATGCGGCGGGGTTCTGGGACGGCGCGAAGATGCTGATGCTGCGCGAGGATGTCGGGCGACACAATGCGCTCGACAAGCTGGCGGGGGCGCTGGCGGGGCAGGGGATCGATGCGGCGGCGGGGGCTTTGGTGCTGACCTCGCGGCTGTCGGTCGATCTGGTGCAGAAGGCGGCGATGATCGGCGCGCGGCTGCTGATCGCGGCTTCGGCACCGACGGCGCTGGCCGTGGCCGAGGCGCAGGCCGCGGGCCTTGCGCTGATCGCCCGCGGCCCCGACGGGCCGACCCTTTACACGGACACGGAGGCAGAATGAGCGACGACAAGATCATCCGGATGGCGAACCAGATCGCCGCCTTTTTCGCGGTGCAACCGGGCGACGGGGCCGGACCCGTCGCCGCGCATATTTCCGAAAACTGGTCACCCCCGATGCGGGCGGCGCTGCTGGCGCATGTCGCGGCGGGCAGCCCCGGGCTTGATCCGCTGGTCATCGCCGCCGCGCCGCAGATCCGCCCGGTCGGCGCGTGAACGCTTCCCCCAGCGCTTAACGCGCAAGCGCGGCCGCCCCGGCGGTCATCGTTTCGACCAGGGCCGCCACCTCGGCGCGCAGGCTTTGCAAGGGCAGGCCGACAAACCGGCCCTGCAGCGCCAGATGCACGACGCCATGCACCGCGGCAAAGGTGGTGCGGCCGCGCAGCACCAGCGCCTCGCCGCTCAGATCGGGGCGCAACGCCGCCAGATGCGGCGCGATCACCGTCAGCAAAACCGCGTGTTCCTGCCGGTGCCAGTCGGGAAAGTCGCGCCCCTCGGGCAGGCGATGCTCGAAGAGCGCCAGCCACAAGGCCCGGTTTTCCAAAGCGAAATCGATGTAACGCGCGGCCAGCGCCTGCAATGCCGCCTCTGGCCCCGCGGCGCCCGCCATCGCCTCGGACAGGCTCGCACCGAGCCGCGCCAGGGTGCGCGAATTCACCTCGACCACCAGCATGTCGAGATCTTCGACCGCCGTGTAAAGCGCGCCAAGCGCACAGCCCGCCCGCGCCGTCACCGCCCGCGCCTTCAGCCCCGCCAGACCATGTTCGGCGATCTCGGCCTCGGCCGCCGCAATCAGCCGGGCCTTCAGATCGGCTTTCTTCTCCTCGCGATTCTGTCCCATCCGGCCCCCGATCGTTTGTGTGAACAATGTTCAAAAATATCTTGAACGGCGTTCACGACTCTGGCATACAGTCTCCATGAACAACGTTCATAACGAGGAGGACGCCGATGTTCAAGAGGATCACCACCCTGATCCGGGCCGGAGCCGCCGATGCGGAGGAGGCTTTCACCGATGCGCAGGCGCTGACGATCCTGCGTCAGCAGCTGCGCGACGCGGCCGAGGGGTTGGAGGGGGCGAAACGCGCCGTGGCCGTGGTGATGGCTTACGCCGCGCGCGAGCAGCAATCGGCGGCGCGGATCGCGGGACAGATCGCCGATCTGGAAACCCGGGCGCTGGCGGCCTTGGGGCGGGGCCGCGAGGATCTGGCGACAGAAGCTGCCACGGCCATCGCCGATTTGCAGGCCGAAGCCGAAGCCACCGCCCGCGCCATCGCGCATTACGACGCCGAGACGCGGCGGCTGCGCGAGACGGTGAACCTTGCCGAACAGCGCTTGCGGGCGCTGCAGCGGGGCAGGCAGATCGCCGATGCCGCCAGCCGCACGCATAAGCTGCGCGGCACGCTGCCCGACGGGGTGACGGCCTCGCTGACCGAGGCCGAAGCGACGCTGGCGCGGCTGCAGGCGCGGCAATCCCATGCCGAAGCGGTCGAGAGCGCGATGAGCGAGCTTGGCCGCGCCGCCTCGGCCGAGGCGACGGTGGCCCGGCTTGCCGCGGCGGGCTGCGGCGCGGCCCTGCGCCACGAGGCGGCGCAAGTGCTGGCCCGGCTGCGCGAAAAATCGCTCTGACGCCTGCCCCCGGACATTGAATCTCAACCAAGGATCGACATCATGACCACCTATGCCCCGAAAGTCTCGAACGCCTGGAACCTGTTCACCTATGTCATGTTCACCATCGCCGCGGTGATGATGGCCGGGGGGATCTGGTCGCTGGAAGCGAGCTTTTCCGCCAAGGGCTATTATGCGATGTCTGCGCTGATGCTTGTCTACACCACCGCGGCGCTGTCGAAAGCCTTGCGTGACAAGGAGGAAGCGGACCGGATCTACAACAAGCTGGAAGAGGCCCGGACCGAGCGTCTTTTGGCCGAAGCCTCGGGCAAGACGAGCCTGTAACGGAGCCGGGCGGGGGCACCCCGCCCATCCCCCAAGGAGAACCATGATGATCCGTCTGTTGCATGTTCTGGGCCATGTCCTTGTCGTCGGGCTGATCCTGGCGGGCACCGCCTGGGCCGTCACGGCGGTCTGGCTGCAGCTCTCCGGTCCCGTGCGCCTGATCGCGCTGGCGCTTCTGGGTCTGACGGCGCTCTCTGCGCTTGGGCTCTGGTTTGGCGATCACCGCGGGCTGGCGCTGGCGCTGGTCGGGCTGGCCGCGGTCACGGTGGGCCTCTGGTATCACACGATCACGCCGCGGCAGGACCGCGACTGGGAGATCGACGTCGCCCGGGGCGTGACCGCGCGGATCGAGGGAGAGCGGGTGACGCTGTCGAACATCCGCGATTTCGACTGGACATCGGAGACCGAGGCGACACCGCGCTGGATCTCGCAAGAATATGACCTGTCGAAACTGGACAGTCTCGACATGTTCACCTCGGTCTGGTCGCGCCCCGATATCGCGCATCTGCTGGTCAGTTTCGGCTTCTCGACCGGCCAGCATGTGGTGTTCTCGGTCGAGATCCGCCGCGAGAGGGGCGAAAAGTTCAACGAGATCGGCGGCTTCTTCCGGCAGTTCGAACAGGTGCTGATCGCGGCGACCGAAGATGACATCGTCAAGCTGCGCACCAATTACCGCAAGGAACAGGTGCGGCTTTATCCGGTCGATCTGACGCCCGGGCAGATCCGGGACATGTTCCTGTCCTATCTTGCGCTGGCGCAGGAGCTGGAACAGGAGCCCAGATTTTACAATACGCTGACCTCGAATTGCACCACCGCGGTCTGGCAGCTGGCGCGCAGGCTGAAACCCGATCTGCCGCTTGACCGGCGTCTGGTGCTGTCGGGCCGTCTGCCCGATTACCTGACCGATCTGGGGCTGATCGCGGCGGTCCCGGCCGCCGAACGCGACGCGGCGGCGCTGATCACCCCGCTCGGGCAGCGCCATCACGGCACGAAACCCTTTTCCGATCTGATCCGGGGCCGCTAGCTCCTGCCCGCAGGCGCTTTCCGGCGCAGCCGGGGACCGGGCAGGGTGGCGGGCAGGGCGGTGCCGGGGTCGTGCATCGCCCGCACCCGGGTCTCGGCGGCCCGGATCAGCCCGGGGATCAGATCGGCCTCGGGCAGGTTCTTCCAGTATTTCTGCGGCATATGCGATTTCATCGCGCGCACCATCAGCCGCGCCGGGTTGAAGATCGCGGCGAAATAGACCCGCCACAGCTCCTCGGCCGCGTCTTCGGGCGGTGGTTGCCTGGCCTCGGTCTCGGTGATCCGCATCTCTCCGTCTTCACAGCTGGCTGTCAGAGTTGGCGTTGCGATCAGCCAGTCCATGTCGCCAAACCGGCGGGCAAAGAACGGCGCGGCGGCCTCCAGAATGGGGTGCTCCGGCTCGAACCAGGCGGCAAAGGCGCGCCGGTTCGCCCCGGGCGGCGTCACCTCGCGAAAGCGCACGAAACCATGCATCTTGTGGATCTCGCGTCCGACCGCCTTTTGCTGATCGAGAAGCCGCCGCAAGGCCGGGTCGGACCGATCCCCCCAGCGCAGCTCCCGGCGCGAGAGCCGCAGCACCAGCGCATGGGCGCGGGAAAACCGCTCGGGGTCACTGTGCATCAAGGCCATCTCGATCCCTTCCACCGCCTCGCGCGAGAGCATGAGCCGCGTCGGCGCAGCGGGCCGCGGGGGGGCTGCGGCGAAGAGATCGGGCGCCGTTTCGCCCACCGACCAGATCACCGCTGCCGGATCGATGCCCGCGGCGGCCAGACGGCGCACCTGCTGCCGCCAGGCGGCCACGGTGCCGATGCGTGGCAGGGTGATCTGCATCAAAAGAGGCTCAGCTGTTCCGGCGCGGGGGCAAAGCGCGCGCGCAGATTGGCGTCATCGGGCAGCGCGCGGGGCGACCAGCCGGGCAGGGTGATGAAGGGCTCGGCATGTTTCAGCACGCAACCGATGGCCAGCAGGTCTTCGTAACGCAGCGTCCGGTGACGCCGCGCCGTCACGATGCGCTCGACACTGCGCGGACCGATGCCGGGGATGCGCAACAGCATCTCGCGCGCAGCGCGGTTCACATCGACCGGAAACAGCGCCCGATGCGCCAGCGCCCAGGCCAGTTTCGGGTCGATCTGCAGATCGAGCATGCCGGTCGGCGGGGCAATCTCGGTCGCGTCAAAGCCGTAGTTCCGCATCAGCCAATCGGCCTGATAGAGCCGATGTTCACGCACCAGCGGCGGCTGGATCAGGGGCAGCATCCTTGACGCATCGGGGATCGGCGAAAACGCCGAGTAATAGACGCGCCGCAGCGCGAAGCTGTTGTAAAGGCTAGAGGATCTGCGCAGGATCTCGCCATCGGTCGCGGCATCGGCACCAACGATCATCTGCGTCGATTGCCCGGCGGGCGCAAAGCGCGGCGCCCGCGTGCCGCGCGCGGTGCGATCCCGGGCGGCCTCGCCGCGGGCCTTCACCTCGGCCATCGCGCCGTGGATCGTCTTGACCGATTTCTCCGGCGCCAGCTGCGTCAGCGCGGCCTCGGTCGGCAGTTCGACATTGATCGAGAGCCGGTCGGCCCATGTCCCCGCCTCGGCAATCAGTTCGGGCGCGGCATCGGGGATGGTTTTCAGATGGATGTAGCCACGGAAATGCTCGCGCTCGCGCAGGGTGCGGGCTACGCGGACCATCTCGGCCATCGTCTCGTCGGGCGAGCGGATGATGCCCGAGGACAGAAACAGCCCCTCGATATAGTTGCGCCGGTAGAATTCCAGCGTCAGGCTGACGACCTCTTCGACGCTGAACCGCGCCCGTTCGACCCGGCTGGAGACCCGGTTGATGCAGTAAGCACAGTCGTAGATGCAGAAATTCGTCAGCAGCACTTTCAGCAGCGAGATGCAGCGGCCATCGGGCGCCCAGGCGTGGCAGATCCCCGCGCCGGTGGTCGAGCCGATCCCCTTGCCATCGCGCGAGCCGCGCCGTTCGCCGCCCGACGACGCGCAGGAGGCGTCATATTTCGCGGCGTCGGCCAGAATCGACAGTTTCTCGGGCAGGGTGCGCTGAACCATATGTTCACATTATGTTCACGCCCTGCCGAAATCAAGTCAGGTCATCCGGGCCAGATCGGCGATGTTGCGCGCCCCCATCTTCGCCAGCACGCGCGAGCGATGCACCTCGACCGTCCGCATGGCGATGCCCAGCCGTTCGGCGATCTGCTTGTTCATCAGCCCTTCCAGCATCAGCCCCATCACCTCGGCCTCGCGCGCCGACAGGCTGGCCTGCCGCGCCGCCACCGCCTCGCGCGCCTGCACCTCGGCCAGACGGCCCGCGTGGGCCGCGATCGCGGCCAGGGCAATGTCGACGATGTGGTTGTCGTTGAAGGGTTTTTCGACGAAGTCAAAGGCCCCCGCCTTCAGTGACTGCACTGCCAGCGGCACATCGGCATGGCCGGTCAGAAAGATCACCGGCGGCACCAGCCCCTCGGGGCGCGCCTGCAGCGCATCCAGCAGCTGCGGCCCCGACATCCCCTCCATCCGCACGTCGAGAATCAGACAGCCGCAATCGGCAAGCGGCCATTCCGCCAAGAGATCCGCCCCCGAGGCCCAGGTCCGCGTGGCAATCGCGCGCGAGGCGAACAGAAACCCCAGACTGTCGCGCAGGCTTTCCTCGTCATCGACGATATGAACGGTGAAACTCATGCCGGGGCCTCCTCCTGCGGGACGGGCAGGGTGACGGTGAAGACGGTGCCGCCGCCGGTGCGGGGGCCGTGCGACAGGCTGCCATGATGCATCTCGACGATCGAGCGGCAGATGTTCAGCCCCATTCCCATGCCTTCGGATTTGGTCGAGGTGAAGGGGTCGAAAAGACTGGCCGCGACGGCATCGGAAATGCCCGGGCCGCGGTCCATCACCCCGATGGTGACCGTGGCGCCCGCGCGGGCCAGCCGCACGGTCAGGTCGTCGCCGGTGCGGGGGCCCTCGGCCATCGCCTCGACGCCGTTGCGGATCAGATTGACCAGCACCTGTTCGATCAGGATGCGGTCGGCCTGCACCCCGGGGATGCGGCCCTCGATCAGCGAGGCGAGCTTCACCCGATGTTCGCGCGCGACGGGGGCGGTGATGGCCAGCGCCTCGGCCAGCACCTCGGACAGGTCAAGCGGCGCCAGCTGCGGCGTGCGCTTCTTCACGAAATCCTGCACCCGGCGGATCACCAGCCCGGCACGCCGCGCCTGCGCCCCCATTTTTTCAAAGGCTTGCCGCAGCATGCCCAGGTTCGGCTCGGGCTGGTCGAACAGATTGAGCCCCCCGGCGGCATAAGAGGCAATGGCGGCAAGCGGCTGGTTCAGCTCATGCGCAAGGGTCGAGGCCATCTCGCCCAGGGTCACCAGCCGCCCGGTGCGGGCCAGGCTTTCGTCCTGCGCGCGCGCCAGCCGTGCCGCCTGTTTCGCCTGGGTGATGTCGATCACCGAGCCCATCCAGCCGCGATGCTTGCCGCCCGCGTCGATCAGCGGCGCCTCGAAGACCTGCACTTCAATCTCGGAGCCGTCCGAGCGGCGGAACCGGGTTTCAAAGGCCTGCGGCACCGGCTGCCCCTCGATCAATTGCCGTTGCCGGGCGAGGGTCTCCTCCAGGATGTCGGGCGCCCAATAGGGCATCGGCTGCGGGCGCCCCACCAGATCCTCGGCCGCCAGCCCGACCAGCTTGCAAAAGGCGCCGTTCACATAAAGGATGCGCCCCGAGAGATCCTTGGCCCGCATCCCCACGGTCAGGCTTTCCTCCATCGCGCGGCGAAAGGCCATTTCGGCGCGCAGCCGGTCCTCGGCCATGCGGCGGCGCAGGGCGTTCCTGTGCAGCACCACCATCGCCAGCACCGCAAAGACCGAAAGCGCCCCGATCGCCGCCAGAAGGGCTGCATTGCCAAAGGCATCGGGGGCGTCATAGGCCATGATCTCCAGCGTCGTTCCCGCCAGCGGCGGATCGAAGCTGATGCCGTGCCGCGGCGCCTCGGCGGCGATCGGGCGGCGGGCGCGCTCGGCTAGCACCCCCGAAGTGTCGGAAATCCGCACCCCGTATTGTTCCGCGATCCACCAGGGCAGATGGCGTTCGAGCATCATCGGCAGCGACACCGTCGCCACCACCACGCCCCCCGAGGCCGAAACCCGTTCCGCCAGCACCACCCGGCCGTCCTGCACCGGCCCATAGACCGGCCGCGGCGGCAGCGCCCCCGAGGCGAGCAGCTGTTGCGCCAGCGTCGCCTCGGCCGCCCCCGGGCCTTCGGGCACGGCGGCGACCAGACGGCCCGTCGCATCATACCAGCGCAGGCCCAGCGTTTCCGGGTTCGCCGCCAGATGCAGCCGGGCCCGGGCCGACAAGGCCTGTTGCGAGGCCCCGGCGCTGGCGTCCAGCGCCAGCCGCACCAGCACATCCTCGTCCACCGCCATCTGAAAGCGCAGCGTCTGTTCGACCCACAGCGCATCGGTGGCCAGTTTCGCCCGGGCGCGGCTGGCATCGGATTGCGCGACGGCAAACAGCAGCGCGCCCACCAGCGTCATCAGCGCGACGATCGCCACCAGCGGGATCAGCGCCAGAAGGTCGAGCTTGCGCGCGCCAAGAAGGCCCGGAACGGTCCAGACCGCGTCCCCCGCAGGGCCGCCCATGGTGTCGCGCAGCTTGGAAATGGCACATCCCTCCCGTTCGTTTGGTCATAACATGTCTTTCGATTGCGGAAAGCCGCAATAGCGTTGCGCAAGATTCTTGCGCATGAAAGCCGCGGCCCGCCGTGGAGAGCGGGAACCGGAGGAGAATCACATGTTGACCCGTCGTATTCTGGGCGCCCTTGTCGGTGCCACCGCGCTGAGCCTTGCGCTCTCGGTCCCCGCGCTCGCCGAGCCGATCGTGATCAAGTTCAGCCATGTCGTCGCCCCCGACACGCCCAAGGGCAAGGGCGCCACGAAATTCGAGGAACTGGCCGAGAAATACACCAACGGCGCGGTGGATGTGGAAGTCTATCCGAACAGCCAGCTTTACAAGGACAAGGAAGAGCTCGAGGCGCTGCAACTGGGCGCCGTGCAGATGCTCGCCCCCTCGCTGGCGAAATTCGGCCCGCTTGGCGTGCAGGATTTCGAGGTTTTCGACCTGCCCTATATCTTCAAGGATTACGACGCGCTGCACACGGTCACGCAAGGCGACGTGGGCAAGATGCTTTTGTCGAAACTGGAAGCCAAGGGCATCACCGGGCTGGCCTTCTGGGACAACGGCTTCAAGATCATGTCGGCGAACAGCCCGCTGATGACGCCCGATGATTTTCTCGGCCTGAAGATGCGGATCCAGTCCTCGAAAGTGCTGGAAGCCGAGATGAACGCGCTGGGCGCCGTGCCGCAGGTCATGGCCTTCTCGGAAGTCTATCAGGCGCTGCAGACGGGCGTTGTCGACGGCACCGAAAACCCGCCCTCGAACATGTTCACGCAAAAGATGAACGAGGTGCAGAAACACGCCACGATCTCGAACCATGGCTATCTGGGCTATGCGGTGATCGTGAACAAGCAGTTCTGGGACGGCCTGCCCGCCGATGTCCGCACCGGTCTTGAAAAGGCGATGGCGGAATCGACCGATTACGCGAACGGCATCGCCAAGGAAGAGAACGAGGCGGCCCTGCAGGCGATGAAAGACGCCGGCAAGACCGAATTCCACGAGCTGACCGCGGAAGAACGCGCCGCCTGGGAAGAAGTTCTGACCCCGGTGCATGACGAAATGGCCGGCCGCATCGGCGCCGAGACCATCGCCGCCGTCAAGGCCGCGACGGCGGAATAAGACCTTCGGGCGGCTCCAAGCGGGGCCGCCCTTTCCCTTTCCTTTCACGACCTAAGCGGGGGCCGCCATGCTGCGCATCCTCGACCGGGCCGAGGAGGTGCTGATCGCCGCGCTCATCGCGACGGCGACGGTGCTGATCTTCGTCTCGGTCACCCATCGTTTCACCCTTGGCTTCGTCGCCGATTTCGTCGGCTTCTTCCGCGGCCACGGCATGACCGGTGCCGCCGCCGCCGCGAAAAGCCTTTACACGACGTTGCGTGGCATCAACCTCGTCTGGGCGCAGGAGCTGTGCATCATCCTGTTCGTCTGGATGGCGAAATTCGGCGCGGCCTACGGCGTGCGCACCGGGATTCACGTCGGCATCGACGTGCTGATCAACCGGCTCGACGCGCCGAAACGCCGCTTCTTCATCCTGCTGGGTCTGGGCGCCGGGGCGCTGTTCACCGGCATCATCGCGACGCTGGGCGCGAATTTCGTGATGCACATGTATCACGCCTCCTCGACCTCGCCCGATCTCGAACTGCCGATGTGGCTGGTTTATCTGGCGATCCCGGCGGGCTCTTCGCTGATGTGCTTCCGCTTCCTGCAGGTGGCCTTTTCCTTCGCCCGCACCGGCGAGCTGCCGCATCACGACCACGGCCATGTCGATGGCGTCGACACCGAGACCGATGGCATCGATGCCGAAGGCGATGGCTTGCTGCATTCGCCGCTGACGCCGCGCGACCTTGTCGAAAAACCGAAGGACAACTGACATGAGCGCCCTCATCATCTTTGGGCTGCTTCTGGCCCTGATGCTCACCGGCATGCCGATCTCGATCTCGCTTGGCCTGACGGTGCTGACCTTCCTCTTCACCATGACCGAGGTGCCGATCGACACGGTGGCGCTCAAGCTGTTCACCGGCATCGAGAAATTCGAGATCATGGCGATCCCGTTCTTCATCCTCGCCGGGAACTTCCTGACCCATGGCGGGGTGGCGAAGCGGATGATCAACTTCGCCACGGCGATGGTCGGGCACTGGCACGGCGGGCTTGGCCTTGCGGGCGTGATCGCCTGCGCGCTCTTCGCCGCCGTCTCGGGCTCCTCGCCCGCCACCGTCGTCGCCATCGGCTCGGTGATCCTGCCCGCGATGGTCAATCAGGGCTTTCCGAAGCAATTCGGCGCGGGTGTCATCACCACCTCCGGCGCGCTGGGCATCCTCATTCCGCCCTCGATCGTGATGGTGATGTATGCCGTCGCCACCTCGGGGATGGTGGTGACGGGGCCCGATGGCCAACCCGTTTCCTCGGCCTCGGTGGGCGAGTTGTTCATGGCGGGCGTCGTGCCCGGTCTGATGCTGGCAGGCTTCCTCGCCTTCACCACCTGGAACCGGGCGCGCAAATTCAACTATCCGCGGCTGGCCAAGGCCAGCTTGCGCGAACGTTGGACCGCCTTCCGCGAGGCCGCCTGGGGGCTGATGCTGATCATCGTCGTCATCGGCGGGATCTATGCGGGCATCTTCACCCCCACCGAAGCCGCCGCGATGAGCGCCGTCTATGCCTTCGTGATCTCGGTCTTCGTCTATAAAGACCTGACCCTGCGCGACGTGCCCCGCGTGCTCTTGTCCTCGGCCAACATGTCGGCGATGCTGCTTTACATCATCACCAACGCGGTGCTGTTCAGCTTCCTGATGGCGCATGAGGGCATCCCGCAGGCTTTGGGCGAATGGATGGTCAACGCGGGCCTCTCGTGGTGGATGTTCCTGATCATCGTCAACGTGCTGCTGTTGGCCGCGGGCAATTTCATGGAGCCCTCGTCGATCGTGCTGATCATGGCGCCGATCCTGTTTCCGGTCGCGGTGCGGCTGGGCATCGACCCGGTGCATTTCGGCATCATGATCGTCGTGAACATGGAAGTCGGCATGTGTCACCCGCCGGTGGGGCTGAACCTTTACGTCGCCTCGGGGATCACCAAGATGGGGATCACCGAGCTGACGGTGGCGGTCTGGCCCTGGCTTCTGACCATGCTCGCCTTCCTGGTTCTGGTGACCTATGTCCCGGCGATCAGCCTTGGCTTGCCAAATCTGCTTGGCATGTAAGTTTCGCGCAGGGCCGGGTTTTCCCGGCCCTGCGACGTTCCGGGCCTTGGGCGCCCCGCGTGCCGCCCCTATCCTGATCCCGTCCGTCCGAGAGGGGATCATGGCCACCGCCCGCACCAGCCTTACCCATCCGTTGCAGATCGCCGAAGTTCCGGCCGGGCCCGGCCTGGGCCGGATCGGCATCACCTTCTGCCCCGGCAAGCACGACCGCGCCGCGATGTCGGGCGCCTGGGCGCGCGATCTGGACCTTGATCTTGACGCTATCGCGAGCTGGGGCGCGACCCATGTCGTGACGCTGGTCGAGCCGCAGGAATTGGCTGCGCTCAAGGTGCCGGAGCTTGGCACGCAGGTCCGGGCGCGGGGGATGGACTGGCATCCCCTGCCGATTGCCGATTATTCCGTGCCGACCCCGGCTTTCGAGGCGCGCTGGCGGGCCGAGGGGCGGGTGATCCGGTCCGCCCTGCGCGCCGGCGCCGATGTCGTCGTGCATTGCAAGGGCGGTCTGGGGCGCGCGGGGATGATCGCGGCGCGGCTGCTGGTGGAACTGGGCGCCGATCCGAAAGCGGCGGTCAAGGCGGTGCGTACGGCCCGGCCCGGCGCGATCGAGACGCCCGCGCAGCTGGCGCTTGTGCGCGCGACGGTTGCGATCAAGGAACCGGCGCGGGTCGATCCGGCGCAGATGGAGCGCATCGGCGGGCGGCTCGGCTCGAACCCCGGCGGGATCTGGGCCGATGCGGCAGGCGGGCGCATCTACGTCAAGGAACTGGAAAGCCCCGCCCAGGCGCAGAACGAATATCTGGCGGCGGCGCTTTATCGGCTGGCCGGGGCGCCGGTGCTGTCCTATCTGCCCTGCGCGGCCCCAGATCAGGTGGCGACGGTCTTCGTCGATCTGGAGAAATCCCGCCTGTCGCAGCTGAGCGAGGCCGAGCGCGCGCAGGCCTGGCACTGGTTCGGCGTGCATGCTTGGCTGGCGAACTGGGACGCCGCCGGGTTTCAGGGTGACAATCAGGGCGTGATCGGCGGCGTGGTGACGACGCTGGATGTCGGCGGCGCGCTGGAGTTTCGGGCCCAGGGCGACCCCAAGGGGAGCGCCTTCGGCCCCGAAGTACCCGAGGTCACGCGGCTGCGCGAAGACCCGGACAACCCCTTTGCCCGGCAGCTTTTCGGGCCGATGCCGCCCGCGGCCCTGCGCGCCGCCCTGACCGTGGTGATCGCCCTGCCCGAGGCGGCGATCCGCAAGGTCGTCGCCCGCCATAAGGGCCGCGTGGGCCTGGCCGAGAAGCTTCTGGCCCGCAAGGCCGATCTGGCGCGTCAGCTGTCACTGATCCCCGAAAGCGCCAGCAGCTGCGGCACCTGAGCGCGGATCTCGGCCGTCACCGCCGGGTCAAGCGCGTCCAGCCAGCGCTTCGGCAGCGCCGCCATCCCGCCGCGCGCGCCCGCCAGCATCCCCGCCAGCGCGCCGGTCGTATCGGCATCGCCGCCCTGATTGACGGTGCCGATCAGCACCTCTTCGAAACTCTCGGACGACAGCGTGTAATGCAGCACCGTCTGCAGCGTCTCGACCACGAAGGCCGAGGACCGGCCGCGATAGGGGGTGAAACGGAAATCGCGATGCGCCGCGATCAAAGCTTCGGCCTCCTGCGCGAGGACGGCGCCGCCCGCGCCCAGGATAAGCCCCTGCACCATCCGCACCAGCGCGACACAGGCGGCATCGGAGAGCGGGTGATTGTGCGTCGCATGCGCCTGCGCCACGGTCCAGGCGGCGGCGCGTTCGGGATGGCCCAGCGTCGCCAGCGCCACCGGCAGCACCCGCATCGCCGCACCATTGCCCGCGTCATCCTCGGCATAAGGGCCCTCGACCGTGCCCTGCTCCAGAAACCGCCGGATGCCGCGCCGACAGGTGTTGCCGACATCGGCCGGACCCGATTTCAGCCAGGCGGCAAAACCGCAGCAGATGTCCTTCGCGTCAAAGCCCTGCCGCGCGATCAGCGAGCGCCCCAGCACCAGCGCCATCTGCGTGTCGTCGGTCACCGCGCCGGGCTTCAGCTTCAGCCAGCCGCCGCCGATGATCTCGCGGTGCAGGCCGTGCCGCGCGGCAATCTCGCGCGGGGTCAGGAATTCGACACTCGCCCCCAGCGCATCGCCCAGCGCAAAGCCGAGAAAGGCCGCCATCGCCCGATCCTGCACATCGCCCATCGCGCATCCCCCTAGATATCCTCGATACTGACCCGAAACGCGCCGCCAAGCACCAGAAATTCACGCTCACCCCGCAACAGATGCGAGGGCAGCAGGCCGGGAAAGAACAGCACCTTGGCCAGCGGCACCCGCGTCGTGAGGATCCGGTCGCCAAAGCAGTCCGCCACCTCGCGGTCGGAGGAAAACGAGACAAGGTTGTTGAGCCGGATCACCGCCGCGCGCTTGTCCGGCTGTTCCAGGATGCCGTGCCGGTCCACCGCATTGATGCCGCGGTAAAGCGTGACATGGCTTTGCCCCGGAAAGGCGAAGCGGGAAATCGCCCATTGGCAGAATTCGAACAGCAGATCGAGCTGCACGAGGATCGCATTGTCATGAAAGCGGCTTTGCATCCGTTCCGCGACATAGGTCTGCCAGACCGGGCCGTGGATGTCGGCGATGATCTCCTTGTGGAAACTGGGCAGGATGCCGAAGCGGCTTTCGACCCAGCCTTTCAGCACCGCACCCTCGGGGCCGTTGCTGTCGAAGCCCCAGCCCTGAATGAGCCGCAGAAAGGACGACCGGAACCGCTTGCGGCTGCCCGGCGCGGCCTCGCGCTGCTCGGGGTCGATGCCGAACATCGCGACCATATAGGCCAGAAAGGCCTCGCTCGCCTCGACCAGGGTCTCGGCCTGATCCAGCATGGCGAAGAGCGCCGGGTTCATTTCCCGCACCCCCCAGATGTGCAGCGGGATCGGCGCCGCGTTGAAGGCGGGGCTGGCCATGAAAGCCGAGGACCGCCCGACAAGATTGGTCGAATGGCCGCTGCCGGGTCCGTTCTGTGCAAGGGTGTCATCCATGCCCGGGATGATGCGGCCTCGCCCCGGGTCTGGGAAGGGTGCGTTTGCGCGCAGGCGCGGGCTGGCCCGTTTCCTGCCCGGCTCAGCGCGGGCCCGGGTCGCTGCGCAACAGCCGCAACATCGCCTCGCGCCGGGATTCGAGCAGCGCATGGGTCTGCTCGGCCGGGGCGCCCAGCCGACGCAGCGCCACACCCGCCAGATCCAGCCCGGTCTCGAAGGCTTCGGGGATCACCTGCACCGCGCCCATCGAAAAGAGCCGCACCGCATGTTCGGCGTCGCGGGCGCGGGCGATCACCGGCAGCTCGGGGCGCAGCCGGTGCAGCATCGTCACCACCTGTTCGGTGATCGCCGCGTCATGCAGCGTGACGACGACGATCGGCGCGGTCTCGATGCCGCATTTGCGCAGGATGCCGGGGCGCTGGGCATCGCCGAAGATGATGTCGCGCCCCTCGGCCCGGCCGCGCGCCACCAGCTCGGCGTCGCGGTCGATGACAAGACAGTTGTAGCCCTCGTCCGCCAGCACGTCGCAGACAAGCTTGCCGACCCGGCCGCCGCCGATCACCAGCGGACGGCTGGCGACGGTTTCGGGCGTCTCGGCGGGCAGATCGGTCAGCGCGGTGGCGCGGGTGCTGCGTTGGCCAAGGCTGCGGCCCATTCGCGCCAGGATCGGCGTCGCCAGCATCGTCCCCGAGGCGACGAGCAACATGAACTGTTCCACCTCGGGCGTGGTCAGCCCCGAGGAACTGGCCAGGCTGAGCACGAGGAAGGCGAATTCGCCGCCGCCCGCCAGCAGCAGGCTGGCCTCGAGCGCGACGGGCCAGGCAAGGCCGAAGAGCCGCGCCAGAACCGCGATCACTGCCGCCTTGAGCCCGGTCATGCCGATCACCGACATCGCCAGCATCACCGGATGCTGCGCCACCGCCGCAGGGTCGATCCGCATGCCGACCGAGATGAAGAAAAGGCCGAGCAGCAGGCCCTTGAAGGGTTCGATATCGACCTCGACCTGACGGCGGAACTCGGTCTCGGCGAGCAGAAGCCCGGCCAGGAAGGCGCCCAGCGCCATCGAGAGGCCCGCGAACCGGGTGAAGAGCGAGGTGCCGACGACGACGAACAGGATCGCCGCCATGAACAATTCGCGGTTGTGGGTGCGCGCCACCGAGCGGAACAGGCGGCGCAGGATCACCCGGCCGATGCCGACGATCAGGCTGATCGCGGCAACGGCCTGCAAAACCGCGATGCCGAGGCCCGAAAGCACCGTCTGCAGGGTGATCGTTTCGGTGCCGCCCTTTCCGGCCTCGCCGAAGACGACGATCAGGAACAGGATCGGCACCACCGCCAGATCTTGCGCCAGAAGCACGCCAAAGATGTTGCGCCCCGCGACCGAGGTCAGCCGGTGCTGTTCGGCCAGAAGCTGCACCACGATCGCGGTCGAGGACAGCGCCAGACAGGCGCCGATCACCAGGCTGGCGTCGATCGGGTTGCCGAAGGAAAAGGCGGTCACGGCGATCGCCGCCGTGGTCAGCGCCACCTGCGCCATGCCCAGCCCGAAGACCGAGCGCCGCATCGTCCAGAGCCGGTCGAGCGAGAGCTCAAGCCCGATGGTGAACAGAAGGAAGGCCACGCCCAGTTCGGCCAGCTGATCGACCGCCTCCTGCGAGCGGATGGTGATCCAGCCCAGCGGGGGGAAGGCCTCGGCAAACCGGCCGATGGCATTCGGACCCAGCAGCAGACCGGCGACCAGAAAGCCGACCACCGGGCTGATGCGGAACCGGGTCATCAGCGGAATGATGACCCCGGCCGTGCCGAGAAACACGAGCGCCTCGCGGTAGAGGCCGATTTCGGATGCAATGGACATGGGATGTTCAACCACGCCCGCGCCGCGGACGCCAGAGGCGACGTGAAACCTGCGGCAGAGCGTCCGACCGGAGGGCGCCGCCGCAGGAGGAGGGCCGCCCGGTCAGGGCGGGGGGCTCAGGCGGCGGCGCTGTCCTGCGCGTCGGACGGCGCGCTGCCGATGCGGAACTGGCTGACCATTTCCTCAAGGCCGCGGGTCTGCCCGCTCAGCGTCATGCAGGCGGCGGCGGTTTCCTCGTAGGCGGCGGCATTGTGCTGCTGCGTGCGGTCGAGCTGGTTCATCGCCGAATTGATCTCGCCGATGCCCGAGGCCTGTTCATCCGCCGAAGCCGCGATCTCGCCGACATGGCCGGCAATCGTCTCGATCGCCTCGACGATGACCTGCAGCGCCTCTCCGGCGCGGCCGACAAGGGCGACCCCGGTCGTCACCTGATCGCCCGAGCTGGAAATCAGCGCGCCGATTTCCCGCGCGGCTTCCGAGGCGCGTTGCGCCAGCGCCCGCACCTCCGAGGCGACGACGGCGAAGCCGCGGCCCGCCTCGCCCGCCCGGGCGGCCTCGACGCCGGCGTTCAGCGCCAGCAGGTTGGTCTGGAAGGCGATGTCGTCGATCACGGTGATGATCCGCGAGATCTGTTCCGACGAGGTCTGGATCGCGCCCATGGCGGTCACGGTTTCCTCGACCACCTCGGTCGTGGTCCGCGCCTTTTCCGTGGCGCCGCGCACGATGGTGTCGACCTGCCGCGCGCTTTGCGCCGCCGATTGCACCGAGGCGGTCAGCTCGTTCAGCGCCGCCGCGGTTTCCTCCAGCGTCGCCGCCGCGGTTTCGGCCTGCCGCGACAGATCGGTGGTCGCGCTGGTGATCTCGGCGACGCCGCCGGTGATCGAACGCGTCGCGGCATCGATCGATCCCATCACCTCCGACAGCCGCGCCACGGTTTCGTTGAAATCGATCCGCAGCTGTTCATAGGCGGGCGGGAAGCGGGTCGAAATCGCCACCGACAGATCGCCCCGCGCCAGATCGCGCAGGCCCGAGGCCAGGCTGTCGACCACCTGCGATTGCTCGCTCGCATGGGCCGCGCGCTGCGCTTCCTCGGCGCGGCGGGCCTCTTCGAGCGCGGCGGCCTCGCGGCGGTCGCGTTCGACCTCGGCCAGACGGCCTGCCTCGCGCTCGTCGCGCATCCGTGCCGCTTCGGCCTCGCGTTGCAGGCGCTGCGTCTCGGCTTCGGCGCGCAGCCGGTCCTGCTCGGCCTCAAGTCGCTTGCGGTCGGCCAGGACATGGCGCAGCGTCTCGACCGAGGCGGCCATGGCGCCGATCTCGTCGTGCCGTTCGGTGCCCGCAACCGGGGTGTCATAGACCCCCGCCGCCAGCCCGTTCACCGCCGCCAGCATCCGCGCCAGCGGGCGCTGCACCAGCGCCGAGGCCGCCAGATAGATCACCCCCAGCGTCATCACCAGAATCGCCAGCCCGCTCAGCGTGCTCGAGAGCACCTCATGGTGAACCGGGGTGGTGAAGACCGCCCCCGGAACGTCGAGGATGGTCGCCCAGGTGACATTCATCCCCTTGGCGGAGAAAGGATAAACCAGTCGGCGCGTGCCATCCGCAAAGCCCTCGATCACCCGCGGCTGGCCATCGGCCAGCGCGGCCTTGACCTGATCGGCGCCGTTCCCTTCATAGGGTTTGGTGAACAGCGCCGCGTCGGGGTTGGCGATCCATTTGCCGGCCGCATCGACCAGCATCATCCGCCCGCCCTCGAAGGTCTCCATCGCCCCCATCATCTTCGACATCTCGTCCAGCGTGATGTCGACGCCGACCAGCCCGACCATCTTGCCGTCGATCTGCACCGGCACCGAGATCGAGGTGACGACATAGCCCTGCTGGGTCAGATAGGGCTCTGTCGTCAGGCTCTTGCCGGTTTTCGTCGGCACGTCGAACCACATTTCCTTCGGATCGATCGGGAAGGTCTGGAAGGTCAGCCCGCCCTTGCCGTCCTTGGTCCAGTAGGGCGAGAACTCGCCCGCCGCATTGCGCCCCTCGGCGCCGGTCAGGAAACTGTCGGTCGGCCCGCCGGGGATCGCCGACATCCAGGAGGAAAACAGGTTGTCGTAGCGCATCGGGACGTTTTCAAGCATCGCGATGATCTCGGAGGTCTCGGCCTTGCCGTTTTGCAGGTAGCCGGTGATCATGCCATTGAGCGCTTCGGCGGTGGCGACGGCCTCGGTCATCTGCCGGGCCACTTCGCCGGCGGCGAATCTGGCCTTGCCGGTCGCCGTCTCCATCACCTGCGCCTCGACCCGGGCCGAGGTTTTCCAGCCGCTATAGGCCGTATAGCCCAGAACGATCAGCGAAATTGCAAGGCCTGCCGCGAGACCAAGCTTGCCCGAGACGGATTTCAACGGGTGTTTCATCGGTTCCTGTTCCCTTCCAAGACGCCCCGACCCTAGGGCAGAAGCGGAAACATTGCGTAAACAGCGCCCCTGAAAACGGCGCCAAAGGCTTGCGGATGCGGCAATATGTCGGCTGCGGGGCCACGGCTTCGCTGGGACATTCGCAGAGGGCACGGTATCTTGCCGCCGATCGCGGGCGGGGGGCGGACCCCGTCTGCCCCCTCCGGGACCGGGGTCCGGCTCCGGCCTGAACTGAAAGGAACGACCATGGCCGATCTCGACGACATCAAGGAAGGCAAGGATTTCGGGCTCGACCGACCGGCCGATCTGCAGGGCTTCTTCCTCAAGGGCGCGGCCCATTACGACTGGGGGATGAAGAATCGCCTGAGCCGCATCTTCAACCCGAAGACCGGCCGCACGGTGATGCTGGCCTTTGACCACGGCTATTTCCAGGGCCCGGCCACCGGGCTCGAGCGGATGGATCTGAACATCCTGCCGCTCGCCGATCATGCCGACGTGCTGATGTGCACGCGGGGCGCGCTGCGCTCGACCGTGCCGCCGACGAACACCAAGCCCGTCGCGCTGCGCTGTTCGGGTGGCAATTCGATCCTGACGGAACTGTCGAATGAAACCGTCGCGGTCGAGATCGAGGATGCGATCCGTCTCGGTGCCTGCGCGATGGCGGCGCAGGTCTATATCGGCTCGGAATACGAGCACAAATCGATCACCAACGTCTTGAAGCTGATCGACACCGGCACCCGTTACGGCATCCCGACGCTGGCCGTGACCGGGGTCGGCAAGGACATGGCCCGCGACGCCCGCTATTTCGGTCTGGCGACGCGGATCGCGGCGGAACTGGGCGCGCATTACGTGAAGACCTATTTCGTCGAAGAGGGCTTCGAGAAGGTTGCGGCGGGCTGCCCGGTGCCGCTGGTGATCGCAGGCGGCAAGAAACTGCCGGAGCTTGAGGCGCTCGACATGGCTTATAAAGCCATCGATCAGGGCGCGGCGGGCGTCGACATGGGGCGCAACATCTTCCAGTCGGAAGCCCCGGTGGCGATGATCCAGGCGGTGGCGAAGGTCGTGCATGAAAACTACACGGCCAAGGAAGCCTATCAGTTCTTCCTGGATCTCAAGGGCTGATCCCGCCCGGAAATCCCCGAAAGCCCCGGGCGCAGCACCGGGGCTTTTTCACATCTGCTGGCGGAGGGCGAACCGGGCTTCGGCGGCAAAGCCGCGGCTCTGACCGGGCAGGGGCGAGGTCAGGCGCAGCTCGCCCCCGGCGCGGGTCAGGATCGTCTGCACGATGGCAAGACCAAGCCCCGCGCCGCCGCGCCCGGCGCCCGGGGCGCGTTCGAACCGCGCCCCGATCCGCGCCAGATCCTCGGGCGCGACCGGATCGCAGTCGTTCTCGACCCGCAAAAGCCCCGGTTCCAGCCGCAACCGCACCTCGGCCCCCGCGGCGCCATGGCGCAGCGCGTTCGACACCAGATTGCGCACCAGAATGCCGAACAGATCGGGGTCGAGATCGGACAGAACCGGCGTCTCGGGCAGATCGAGCGTGACCTTGGCGCCGCCCGCCAGCCGCATCGCATCCTCGGTGACGATCCGCACCACCGGGCGCAGATCCTGCACCGCCTCGCGCCGCAGCCGCCCGCCCTCGGCCCGGGCAAGGCTCATCAGCCCCTCGGAGAGCCGGGTCAGCCGCTTCAGCACGGTTTCGATGTCGCTGGCCCGCGCGATCACCGCCGGGTCGGTGGTCTCGGCGCGCAGCCGTTGCGCCTGCGCGATCGCCCCGGCCAGCGGCGTGCGCAGCTCATGCGCGGCATTGGCGGCGAAACTGCGTTCGGCCTGAAAGGCGTCGTCCAGCCGGGTCAGAAGCGCGTTCAGCGTCTCGGCCAGCGGCTGCACCTCGGCGGGCAGGTCGGTCGCGTCCACCGGCGTCAGATCGGCCGCCCCGCGCCGGGCAAGCCGCAGCCGGAACTGCCGCAGCGGCGCGAAACCGTAGCGGATCAGCCCGGCAATCCCGGCGAGCGTCAAGGGCAGCACCAGCGCGATCGGCGCCAGAAGCCCCATCCGCACCTCGAAAGCCATGCGCTTGCGATGCGCCATCGGCTCGGCCACCGAGATCCGCACCGTGCCCTGCAGCGCCGCGTCATTGTAAAGCCGCAGCGCCTGCGTGGTGCGAAAGCCGATCCCGTCCCAGGCCGGAAACAGCCCCGGATCGGCCCCATGCGAGATCAGCAGGATCGCGCCCTTGTCGTCGCGCACGATGTAGCTGAAGCTGTCGTCATGCGGCCGCACCGCGGGCACCCTTTGCGTGCCCGTCACCAGATCGCCGCGGCTCAGGATGTCGGAAACCACCAGCGGCAAGACCCGATGCGCGGTTTCCTGCAGCGAGGCATCGAACATCGCATCCATCTGCAGCCTTTGCCGCCAGGCGGTGACACTGGCCGCCGCGATCCACAGCACGGTGACCAGAAGCCCGACCGCAATGGCCAGACGCGATTGCAGCGACCGGCGTTTCATCCGCGCACCAGCCGGTAGCCAAGGCCGCGTTCGGTCTCGATCACGCGCGCGCCCAGTTTCTTGCGCAGCCGCGAGACATGCACTTCCAAAGTGTTCGAGCCGATCTCGTCATCGAAAGAATAAAGCCGGTCTTCCAGATCGCGTTTGGGAAAGATCTGCCCGGGGCGGGACAGAAGCAGCTCGAAGAGCGCCCATTCCCGCGCCGTCAGCGCGACGGCCTTGCCCGCCCGGCGCAGATCGCGCGCGGCAAGGTCGATTTCCAGCTCGCCCAGCTTCAGCACCGGATTGGGATTGCCCGCATAGCGCCGCGCCACCGAACCGATCCGCGCCGTCAGCTCTGCCAGATCGAAGGGCTTGACCAGATAATCATCCGCCCCGGCATTCAGCCCCTCGATCCGGTCCGAGACCTGATCCAGCGCGGTCAGGATGATCACCGGCGTCGCAACCCCCTGCGTGCGCAGGGTTTTCAGAAACGGGATGCCGCGGCCGTCGGGCAGCATCAGATCCAGCAGGATCAGATCATAGGCCGCCACCGCCAGCGCATCCGCGGCCTGATCAAGCCGCATCGCCCAATCGACCGAATGGCCGTCGGCCGCCACCTGATCGCGCACCGCGGCCCCCAGAACGGCGTCGTCTTCCACGATGAGGATACGCATGGCGGGGCTCCTTGTTCACCCTTGCCCTATCCTGTGCCAAGCTGACGGGAAGCTGAAGCAGGTTTTTCGAATGCTTCAGCTTGTCGTCAGTTTCGGAGGTCAGAAGGGCCTCATCCTGATTGGAGGACCCGATGACCGCTTTCCGCTTCCTGTCCGCTTTCGCCGCCTTGGCGGTGCTGGCGCAGGCCCCCGCCGCCGCCGCGCATGACAATGACTGCACCGTGCCGATGGCCGACTGGCAACCGCGCGAGGCGGTGCGGGCGCTGGTGGAACAGCAGGGCCTGACGGTGCGGCGCATCAAGATCGACGACGGCTGTTACGAAGTCGATGCGCGGGACGGCACCGGGGCGCGGGTGCGGATGCGGCTGGACCCCGGCTCGCTGCAGATCCTGCGCCGCGGCGACGACGATGATGATGACCATCACCGCCGCCGCGGCGATGACCACGACGACAAGGATCGTTCCTCCCATCACGACGACTGATCCGGGCCCGCCCGGCAGGGCGGCGGTTTTTCCTTGGTCGGAGCCGTCGCCCACCCTTCCCGACACAGCATCTTCCCCGGACCCACGGTCCGGGCAGGGTGCTCTCATGTCTCATGCAACCAAAGGAAATCGCAGATGAAATCCTCTCTTCCCCTGATCGCCCTTGCGGTGCTTTTGTCCTCGACCGTGGTTGGCGCGCTTTCGGCCGCGCCGATCGACGCGCCGCGTTTCGCGGGCACCGTCCCGGCCGATGCGGCGCAGATCGCCCCCGCGCAGCCCGTGCAGCTGGCCGGAAATGACCACGATGATGACGACGATGACGGCTTTTTCGGCTGGTTCGGCCATCACGGCCACCACGGCCATCACGACGATGACGATGATGATCGTCGCGGCCGCAACTGCCCGCCCGGCGCGACCGGCTGCGGCGCCGCCCCGGCGGCGGCTGGCACCGTCGCCCCGCCCGCGAACGGCCTTTTCGCGCCGGGCTCGAAACCGCAAGTGCAAACGAACTGAGGGGGCCGCGATGAAACCGTTTCACACCGCTCTGGCGCTTTCGACCGCGCTTGTTCCGGGGATGGCCTTGGCCACCCCGGTCACCTTCACCACGCAGATGAGCGCCTACGGCGGCGATGGCGCCTATCTCGCCTATTACGTCACCGATGCGAGTGGCGGCTATGTCGGCAGCCTGTGGATGGCGGGCGGCAAGGCGAAATATTACAGCCACCTGGGCGGCTGGTATGCCGCGACCGGCGGCAATACCGCGCAGGTCGATGGCATCACCGGGGCCTCGGTGGGGGCGGGTCGGGAACTGACGATCACCCTCGATCTGGCCGACACGCTGTTTGATCAGGGTTATGTCCTGCATGTCGACAGTTCGGTCGAGAAGATGTCGGACGTGCGCGACGATGTCACCATCCCGCTCACCTCGGACAATCTGGGCAAGCCGGTGGCGGGGAAATACTTCGTCCAGAGCCTGACCGTTTCCAAGTAAACCCCTGAAATAGGAGGCATTCCCGTGCTGCGACATCTGCACCGTTGGCCGGGCCTTCTGGCGGCGCTTCTGGTTTTCGTTCTGGCGCTTTCTGGGGCTGCGCTGTCGCTTTACCCGGCGCTGGAACGGCTTGCCGTGCCGCAGGCCGCAAGCACGCTGACGGTCGCCGATCTGGCGGCACGGGTGGCCTCGGCCCATCCCGGTCTGGAACAGATCCGCCGCGCGCCTTCGGGGCGCGTGGTGGCCTGGTGGTTCGAGGGCGGCAGGCCCGGCGCGGCGGTGATCGACCCCGCGACCGGCGCCGATCTTGGCAGCCCCGATCCGCTGCCGGGATCGCGGGTCCTGACCGATCTGCACCGCGAACTGTTCGCCGGGGACACCGGGCGGCTGGTCGCGGCGGCGGGCGCGGCGCTGATGCTGGCGCTGGCGATCTCGGGCCTGTGGCTCGTGGCGCGGCGGATGGGCGGCTGGAACCGCTGGTTTGGCCGCAGCCGCGGCCCCTTTGCCGGGCGGCTGCATGTCGAACTGGCGCGCTTTGCCGTGGGCGGGCTGATCCTGTCCTCGGTCACCGCGCTCTGGATGACCGCGTCGATGTTCTCGCTTTTGCCCGATGGTGCGGCGGAACCCGCGCCCGCGCTGGCTGCGGCGAACCTGCCGCGGCTCGCCTATGACCAGATCCCGGCGCTGGCCAATACCCCTGCCCATGCGCTGAGGGAACTCTCGCTGCCCTCGCCCGACGATCCGACCGACACGTTCAAGCTGGTGACCGAGGGGGGCGTGGCGCTGATCGATCCGGGAACCGGGGCGATGCTGTCCTCGGCCACCCCCGGGTTTTTCGAAAAAGCCACGGAAATCATGGTGATGCTGCATACGGGGCAGGGGGCCTCGGTGCTGGGTCTGCTGTTGGGGCTGATGTCCCTGTCGGTGCCCGCGCTGGCGCTGAGCGGGGCGCAACACTGGTGGGCCGGTCTGCGCGCGACCCGTCGTATCCGCCGCAATGCCCGCGCCCAGCTGGCCGAAACCGTGGTGCTCGTGGCCTCCGAGGGCGGCACGACCTGGGGCTTTGCCCGGACGCTTCACAATGGCCTGACCGCAGCCGGGCAAAAGGTTCACACCGCGCCGCTGGCCACATTCGACCCCGCCCGCTACCCCCAGGCCCGCCGCTTCCTGATCCTGGCCGCCACCTATGGCGAGGGCGAAGCGCCGACCGCCGCCAAGGGCGTGCTGGACCGCATCGCGGCGCTGACATCCGCCCCGACTGCGCCGCTGGCAATCCTTGGCTTTGGCGACCGCTCCTTCCCGCAGTTCTGCGGCTTTGCCGAAAGCCTGCGCGCGGTGGCGGCGCGGATCGGCTGGACGGACCTGCTGCCGATGGCCACCGTCGACCGGCAATCGGCGCAGGATTTCGCCCGCTGGAGCCGCGATCTGGGCGCCGTCCTGTCGCTGCCGCTTGATCTGACGCATCTGCCCGAACGGCCGAAGACCAGCACCCTCACGCTGATCTCGCGGCGCGATCATGGCGCCGAGGTGCAGGCGCCGACCTCGATCCTGCGCTTTGCCCTGCCGCGCCCGACGCTTTGGCAACGGCTGACCGGGCAGGGGCTTGCGCGCTTCGAGGCGGGCGATCTGATCGGCATCCTGCCCCGGGGCTCGGACCTGCCGCGGTTCTATTCGCTCGCCTCATCGGCGCAGGACGGATTTCTGGAGATCTGCGTGCGTCGGCATCCGGGCGGGCTTTGTTCGGGGCAGCTGACCGATCTGGCCCCCGGCGCGACGATCGCGGGCTTTGGCCGCCGCAACCCCGGTTTCCGGCCGCAAAAGGGCCGCAAGCCGGTGATCCTGATCGGCGCGGGCACCGGTGTCGCGCCGCTGGCGGGCTTCATCCGTGCCAATCGCCGCCACCAGCCGATGCAGCTTTATTTCGGCGCCCGCGCGCCGCAAAGCGACCTGCTTTATGAGGCCGAGCTGCGCGACTGGCAGGCCGCGGGGCAGCTGACGCGCCTCACCACCGCCTTTTCCCGTCACGGGCCGAAGACCTATGTGCAGGACGCGCTGCGCGCCGACGCGTCCGAACTGGCGCGGCTGATCGGCGCGGGGGCGCAGATCATGGTCTGCGGCGGGCGCGACATGGCCGGGGCGGTGCGCGCGGCGCTGGCCGAGATCCTGTCCACCATCGGGCAGACGCCCGCCAGCCTGAAAGCCGAGGGACGCTATGCCGAAGATGTCTACTGAAACCGCCCGCCTGGTGCTGAACGGGGCGACGATGGGCACGCGCTGGGCGCTGACGCTGCATCCCGAGCCGGGCTTCGACCCCGCGCCCCTGCGCGCCGCCTGTCAGGCCGAGGTGGACCGGATCGATGCGCAGATGTCGACCTGGAAGCCGCAAAGCGATCTGATGCGCTTCAATGCGGCGCGGCTCGGGGTCTGGCAGGATCTGCCGCCCGAGCTGATGGAGGTGCTGGCGGAGGCGCTCTTCATCGGCCGCGAAAGTGGCGGCGCCTTCGAGATCGCGATGGGCGATGCCGTCCGCGCCTGGGGCTTCGGCCCGGTGCCCGCGGATGAAATCGCGATCCGGGCCGCGATGGCCCGGGAACGCCGCCCCAGTTTCGAGGTGCTGGACCTGGACCCGGCGCAGGGCCGCGCCCGCAAACATGCCGAGATGAGCCTTGATCTGTGCGGCATCGCCAAGGGCTACGGCGTTGACCGGCTGATCGCGGCCGCCCGCGCGGCGGGGATCGAGGGTGCGCTGGCCGCGATCGACGGCGAGCTGCGCGCCATCGGCAGACCGCCCCGCGACCGGGACGGAAACGACCGCGGCTGGGCGGTGGCGCTCGAACGCCCCGATTTCGGCCATCGCGCCATCCATGCGATGTTTGAACTCAACGACATCGCCATCGCCACCTCGGGCGATTACCGGCGTTGGGTCCGCGTCGGCGACCGCCATCTGGCGCATACGATGGACCCGTCGCGCGGCGCGCCGCTGATCGGCGGTCCGGCCTCGGTCACGGTGCTGGCCGAGAGCTGCATGCGCGCCGATGCGCTGGCCAGTGCCTGCATGGTGCTGGGCGAAAGCCGGGGCAGGGCGCTGGCGGCACGCTTCGGCGCCGAGCTGATCTGCCTGACCGGGGCCGACCGCAGCGCCCCGCCGCCCAAGGCCTCCTGACGCGCGGCAGGACAGCTCCGGGGTGAGTGATAGCGCTCGCCCGATGCCTGAAACCATGCTAGGATTTTCAACAAAAGGGAGAAATCGGAGACGAGATTGGTCGTTCGCACCCCCCGTTTCGATCCGGCATCCGGCGCTCTGGCGTCCGCTTGTGTCGGCGAGCTGTCCTGGCGGCTGCGGATCGGCGCCGCCGGACCGCTGATCGTTCTGGGCTGTGCGCCGGGGGATCTGACCCTTGACCTTGCCGCCTTCGCGCAGCTTTTCCACCCCGACGACCGCGCCGATCTGTGCCGCTTCCTGAGCGTCGGCCCCGCTCCGGCGCGGCTGGGGCTGGACCTGCCCGAGACCTCTTCGGCGCGGGGGATCCTGTTGCGGATGCGCTGGGGGGCGGGCGGCGAGGATTTCATCCTGACCTGTCTCGAACCGGCCGAGCCCGCCGCCGTCAGCCCGCGCTTTTCGGCCTCGGGGCGGTTGTTTCGCCTTGATGCCGCGCTGCAGGTGGCGCGCAGCACGCTGGAAAACGCCGGAATTACCCCCACCTCGTCGTGGAATGTCGATCTGCGCAGCGGCGCGCTGAACGTGTCGGCCTCGTGGAAGGAGCGGCTGGGCTACAGCCCCGACGCGCTCGAGCCCCTGAGCCATGACGACTGGGCGCGGATGAGCCACCCCGAGGATGTCGCGGGCTTCGATTCCCCCGAGACGCGTGCCCGCCTGCGTCGCGGCGCGCTGGTGCAACATCTGTCGCGCTCGCGGCATCGGCTGGGGCATTGGGTCACCTTCCTGTCCTTTTGCCGCGCCGTGCGCTGGGATCCCTCGGGCGAGATGAGCTTTCTGATGGGCTGCGATCTCGACATGACCGCGGTCTCGACGCTGGAGGGCGAGCTGGCGCGCGAACGCGACCGGCTGACGACGATCCTTGATGCGCTGCCCAGCGGCAAGATCGTGCTGGATGCGCAGGACCGCGTCGTCTTCGCCAATCCCGAGGCCTCGGCGCTGACGGGTTTCGGCGCGGTCGCGGTCTGCGGGCGGGCGGTGTTCGACGTGCTGCCGATCGAGGAGGGGCGGGCGGACCTTGCCGCCGCGATGGAGGATCCCGGCCACAGCGGCCCGGTGCTGATCCGGCTGCGCCGCGCCGGGCGGCTGCGGCTGTTGCAGGTCGATCTGGTGCCGCTGCCGGGCGATCCCGGGGGCGGGCGGCTTTTGCTGTCGCTGTCGGACATCACCACCCTGCACGATCTTGGCCAGCAGCTGGAGCAATCGATCGACAATGCCCGCTTCATCGCCACCCATGACCTGATGACCGGCCTGCCCGACCGCTATCTGATGATGCGGCGTCTGGGCGAAAGGCTGACCCGTCCGGAGGCCGAGGGCGGCGGAATCGCGGTCCTGTGCATCGATTTCGACAATCACCGGCTGATCAATGACACGCTGGGCCACGAGACCGCGGATCAGCTGATTAAATCGGCGGCGAAGCGGCTGGAGCAGGGCCTGCCCGAGGGGGCGCTGCTGGCGCGCACCAACGAAGATGAATTCGTCGTGCTGCTGCCCGGGGCGGATGCGCTGGCCGCCGAATCGCGCAGCTGGGACATCGTGCGCGCCTTTGCCCGGCCGATGCGGCTGCAGCGGCGGCAATGCTTCCTGACCGTCTCGATCGGGGTGGCGCTGCACGCGGGGCCCGGCGGCTGCGCCGAGGCGCTGTTGCGCGCGGCCGACATGGCGATGCACCAGTCGAAGGCGCGCGGCCGCAACACGGTGACGCTGTTCTCGCCCGAGATCGGGGCGCAGTTCGAACGCCGCACCGCGGTGGCGCAGGCGTTGCACCGGGCGCTGGAGGAGAGCAGTTTCGAGCTGCATCTGCAGCCGAAATTCGACGTGCGCGAGGGGATCCGGCTGATCGGCGCCGAGGCGCTTTTGCGGCTGACCGATGCCGAGCTGGGGCCGATCTCGCCTGCGGAATTCATTCCGGTGGCCGAGGTGGACGGGCTGGTCTCGGCGATCGACCTCGAGGTGATGCGGCTGGCCGGAATGATGATGGCCGACTGGGCGGCGCGGGGGATCCGGCTGCCGCTGGCGGTGAACATCAATGCGACGACGCTGGACGCGCCGGGCCATGTCGATCTGGCCGAGCGGCTGTTGCGCGTCGGGCTGGACCCCGAACAGGTGACGGTGGAGCTGACCGAGACCGGGCTGGCCGCGCCGGGGCTGCGGCAGCGGCGCAATCTCGAACGGCTGCGCGACGTCGGCTACAAGATCGCGATCGACGATTTCGGCACCGGGCAATCGGCGCTGGGGGTGCTGCAAAGCCTGCCGGTGGCGGAAATCAAGATCGACCGGTCCTTCGTGCGCGGTCTGGAGGGGCCCGAGCCCGGCCGCGCCCGGGCGCTGATGCGGGCGATTCTGGCGATGGCGGGGGCGCTGGGCCTGCGCGCGATCGCCGAGGGGGTCGAGACCGAGGCGCAGTTCAGCATCCTGAAGGAGGAGGGCTGCCCGGCGATGCAGGGGTTCCTGCTGGGGCGGCCGCTGTCGTTGCGCAGTTTCGAGGCGCGCTACCTGACCGAAGAGCCGCGGCCGCGCGCCATCGTTCTGGCCGGTATCGGAGGATCAGGCGCATGACCGCACCGCCGCACAGGCTTCCCCATCCCGACACGCCCGAATCGCGGGCGCGCTGGCTGCATGACATCGGCGGCCTCTCGGTCGAGGAGATCGGCTGGCGGCTTGGTCTGCCGCCCGAACGGGTGCAGGCGCTGCTGGATCAGCGCCCGAGCGAGGCCGTGCCGCCGCCGGGCGCCGCCGAGGGGGCGCGGCTGATCCGCCGTCTCGCCCGCCGCCTGCGCGACCGTTTCGGGCTGGGCACCGTCTGCATCGCGCTGATGCCGCGCGACCAGACCGAGCCGCGGCCGATGATCGCCGCCGCCGCGGCCCGGCATCTGATGCGGGTGCTGCAGGCGCGCTCGGCCCCGGGCATCGTCGGGGTGTCGCATGGCCGGACCATCGCCGCGATGGTGGCGCAACTGCCCGAGATGCGGGTGGGCAACCTGCGCTTCGTCTCGCTTCTGGGCGAGCTGACCTGTGCCCATGCCGCCTATCCGCATGTGGTGATGAGCCAGATCGCGCAGCGGCTGGGGGCGCAGGCCTTTCCCTTTCCGAGCCCGCTTTACGCGACCACGCCCGAGGAGGCGGCGGATCTGCTGCGCCAGCCGATGCTGCGCCGGGTCGCCGAGATGGCGCTGCAGGCCGAGGTCTGGGTGGTGGGCATCGGCCGCGGCGCGCCGGAAAACCAGCTGCATCAGTTCGGGATGATCGGCGCCGAGGATCTGGCGGAAATCGTCGGCCTTGGCGCCGCCTGCGAGATTCTGGGCCGATTCTTCGACGAGGAGGGCCGCGAGCTGCAAACGGCGCTGGCCGCCCGCACGCTGGCGCCCGCCGCGCCCGATTTCCGGCGCCGCCGGGTGATCGGTCTGGCGGGCGGGACCGACAAGGTCGTGGCGCTGCATGCGGCGCTGGCGGGACATCTGCTGCAGGATCTGGTGACCGACAGCCGCACGGCGGTGGCTTTGCTTGACGAAGAGGAGCAGGCGGAGTTCGCGGCGCTGCTGTGGTGAAATTTTCGCGTTTGACCGCTTGACGGGGGGGGCGCGGATGCGTAGAAGCCTCCCACGCCCGCGGTTACGGCCCGGGAGAAATGCGCGGTTGTAGCTCAGTTGGTTAGAGTACCGGCCTGTCACGCCGGGGGTCGCGGGTTCGAGCCCCGTCAACCGCGCCACTTTCAAAAAGCCTTCGCGAAAGCGGGGGCTTTTGTTTTTCGGGGTGGCGGGGCAGGCCGAAGCCAGCGGAGTTTTGGCGTCGCTAAATCTTCAGCGCCTTCAGCACCGCCTCCAGCCAGCCGAACTGTTCGGGCAGCGTCGTCGCAAGTGTATGAAGTGCGTCCCTTGTCGTGGTCAAGATTGTAAGGACATTGGCGGCAAAGCTTGCCGTTTCACCGCTGAGTTTCCCAACGGTTTTGACACCTCGCCACGCCACTTCGGCCAAGCGGCCCAGCACGTTGCGTGTCGAGGCGATCAGGCCCTTGGCGGTAAGCGCATCCCCGGTCTCCTCGTGCACGGCGGCCAGTTGGTCTTTAAGGTTTTGGCCAATCTCGGGGTCGATTTCGGCGCGGTCGAACAGTTCATCGACAATCGCCTCGATGGGGGGCAGGGCGCTTTGCACCTCTGCTGCACTCGGGGGATGCGAAAGGGCATCCTCCCGATAGGCCCGCCAGTCCGCAAGCCGCTCAAGGAACAGCGCAATGGCGGCGGCAAACTCCACGAGTTCGGCGGCATCGGCGGCGGCAAGCGAATCTTCCGCGGTCGCGGCCAAGCGTATGATCCGGTTGCCATGCGTGCCAAGAGCGATGGCGTTCACCTGCCCGAAATTCTCGCCCAAACCGGCCTCGAACCGGGTCAGGGCCTTGTCCATGGTCGGCATCTGATTGCCGATGCGGGGGCGTAACTCGGCCAGATCGGCGAGATAGTCGCGCAAGGCTTGCCAGCCCTGCTGTGCCAACAGTCGGTTTTTCGTATCAAGCCCATCCCCTAGCATTGCTGGACGCAACACCCCATCCACTTCGATGACCTGCAGCGGCGCGGGAGCGGATACGGGGATGGCAGGGGCAGGAGGCTGCCCGATCCACTCGGGCGGTTTGCCGTCGGGGCGGGCTTTGGGCAGATAGGGCTCGGGCCACGGCGGGAGGGTGTTCAGATACGCGAGGGTTTCGCGGGTTCTGATCGCGTCGTCGTCAATATCGGACAGCCGCGCCAGTTCCGCATCGGCACGGGTGGCGGGGGTGTTGGTGAAGTGCAGGCCAGGGCGCGCACCCGTGCCCAATTTGTCGAGCCCTCGAATGGGCCTCAAATCGACCACCGCGCTTCTGGCAAGCTCAAGGGCTTGCAGTCCGGTGATCCCAGCCAGCGGGGACAGATCGCTTACGGCTGTTTCGCTGAGCTGTAGAATTAGAAGCGCGTTTAGCCCGGCCAGCGGATCTATATTGCGGACGGCGGTTCCCTCGAGCCACAGGGCTTGTAACCCCGTCATTCCAGCCAGCGGGGATAAATCGAAGACGGCGGTTTCCTCAAGCCGGAGACCTTGCAGCGCTGACAGTCCGGCCAGCGGAGACAGATCTCGGACGGCTGTTTGGTTAAGATAAATCCCCTGCAGCCACCTCAGCTCGGCAAGCGCGGACGGAATCCGGTCAAGCGCCCGGAGCGCCTCGCCAGAGAGGTCCAGTTCAACCCGCTTCTCCCGCTTCACCCGCTCGATTTCTTCCAGCGCCGCTTGATAGGCCGTCTCTGCCTCGGTCATCTCATACCCCTCGCACTCCTCCCAGCTTACCCGACCGCCCCCGCCAGACAACTGCGCTTTCCCGCTTGACGCCCCCTGCCGCAGCCGGTAGTGAACCCCCATCGCGCGGTTGTAGCTCAGTTGGTTAGAGTACCGGCCTGTCACGCCGGGGGTCGCGGGTTCGAGCCCCGTCAACCGCGCCACTTTCCCCCTCCCTCTGGACGCTTCCCCCTTCGTGGCGTATCACGCGCCCAACGGAGGATGTCTGATGCGCGACGAGCTGGATGCGAAAACCCTGATCGACACCATGGGCCGGGCGGCCCGGGCCGCGGCGGCCGAGCTGGCCTTTGCCCCGGCGCCGCGCAAGGAGGCCGCGCTGATCGCCGCCGCCGAGGCCGTCGCCGCCCGCAAGGACGAAATCCTGGCCGCCAATGCCGAAGACATGGTCTTTGGCCGTGAAAAAGGCCTTTCCCCCGCGATGATGGACCGGCTGATGCTGGACGAGGGCCGTATCCGCGGCATCGTCGCGGGGCTGCGCGCGGTCGCTGCGCAACGCGATCCGGTGGGCGAGGTGATCGCCGAATGGGACCGGCCGACGGGGCTGCACATCCAGCGCGTCCGCACGCCTTTGGGCGTGATCGGGGTGATCTACGAATCGCGCCCGAATGTGACGGCGGATGCGGGCGCGCTCTGTCTCAAGGCGGGCAATGCGGTGATCCTGCGCGGCGGCTCGGAAAGCTTCCATTCCTCGCGCGCCATTCACGCCTGCATGGTCGAGGGTCTGAAGGCGGCCGGGCTTCCGCAAGCGGCGATCCAGCTTGTCCCCACCCGTGAGCGCGCCGCCGTGGCCGAGATGCTGCGCGCGGTGGCCCATATCGACGTGATCGTGCCGCGCGGCGGCAAGGGGCTGGTGGGCCTTGTGCAGGCCGAGGCGCGGGTGCCGGTTTTCGCGCATCTGGAGGGCATCTGTCACATCTACGCCGATGCCGAGGCCGATCTGGAGAAAGCCCGCCGTGTGGTGGTGAATGCGAAAACCCGCCGGACGGGCATTTGCGGCGCGATGGAATGCCTGCTGATCGACCGGGCGTTTTACGAAAGACACGGCGCGGTGCTGATCGAAGACCTGATCGCCAAGGGCGTCGAGATGCGGGTTTCGGTCGATCTGGCGCATATCCCGGGCACCAAACCCGCGGCCGAGGAGGATTTCGGCCGCGAATTCCTCGACATGATCTGCGCGGCGAAGCTCGTGGACGGGGTGGACGGCGCCATCGACCATATCCGCCGTTATGGGTCGAGCCACACCGAATCGATCCTGACGGAAAACGACGCCACCGCGGCGCGGTTCTTCGAACGGCTCGACAGCGCCATTCTGATGCGCAATGCCTCGACCCAGTTCGCCGATGGCGGCGAATTCGGCATGGGGGCGGAAATCGGCATCGCCACCGGCAAGCTGCATGCGCGCGGCCCGGTGGGGGCCGAGCAGCTGACCTCGTTCAAATATCTGGTGCGCGGCGACGGGACGATCCGGGCCTAGGGCCAAAGGCTCAGAACCGGATCTCGACGCCCGTCTCGGCCACCTCCCAGACGACGCGCCGCCCCTGATGCCCGGCCTCGCGCGGCAAGAGCAGGAACTGCACCTGCGCCGGGGAGACCGTGGCAAGACTGCCCGAAAGCCGCGCCCAGAGCTCGGGATCGGGCTTGGTGCGCTTGGCCTGGGCGACCAGACGCCATTCGCCGTCTTCTTCCGAGATCACGACTTCGCCACCCCAGGGCAGCGCGGGCTCCAGGCACAAGAGCCCGAGGAAGATCAGTTTCACCACCCGGCGCGACTGGTCGCCCGCGCCAAGCCAGTGGTATTTCAGCCGCCCCCCGCGCGAGATTTCCTCAAGCACGCCAAGGATTTCCGGGGTGCCGATGCGCTGATCGGCCGAGGCCTGGCCAAAGGCGATGCGGAAGAACTTGATCCGCGCATTGGCCGCCGCGACGCTTTCGGAAATCAGCTGCACTTCGGGGCTGTCGGCCAGCCCGGACATGGTCAGCAATTCCACCCCGTTGCCGATCGCCCCCAAAGGGCTGATAAGGTCGTGGCAGAGTCGCGACCCGACAAGAGCAACAAGATCGGCCTCGGTAGGCGCGGTCTCGGGCGGCGGGGCAGGGACGAAGGCGTCATGGGTCATGGTGGATTTCCCTTTCGGGGGTCGCCGAAGCGAGGGCAGGATGAACGCGTTTCTGGAACCGGGGATGCTGGTGAAAAACCCCCAGGCCCCCGATTGGGGGCTGGGACAGGTGCAGTCGCGCGTCGGCGACAGGGTGACGGTCAATTTCGAACATGCAGGCAAACAGGTGATCGACGGGCGACGGGTGCAGCTTGCCCTCGTTATTCCCGACCAAGGTTGATAAAAGGTTAACAGCTTTAAGAATGGTTAACAGCCCCGCCTCACGGCCCGGACCCTTTCGCCGTGCGGGGCATGTGTCCCGCGTCATTGCAGCCTTGCGCGCGGGCGCGTACACGTGAACGCAGACGGAAGGCTTTGAGCATGGCGGCAGCACCGCTTTCTTATGAAATCAGATTGGCGCGGGATGCACAGGAGATCAGGGCCTCGCAACGGCTGCGCTATGCCGTTTTCGTCGAGGAACTGGGCGGGGCGGGGCCGCTGATCGATCACGAAAACCGGCTCGAAGCCGATGAATTCGACCCGCTTTACGACCATCTCGTGCTGATCGACACGGCGCGGCCTGAAGACGATCTGGATCGGGTGGTGGCGGCGTACCGGCTGTTGCGCTCGGACCGGGCGGCCGAGATCGGGCGCTTTTACTGCGATGCGGAATATGATCTGACGCCGCTGCGCGCCTCGGGACGGCGGCTCTTGGAGCTGGGGCGGTCTTGCGTGCATCCCGATCACCGCGGCGGCGCGGCGATGCTGATGCTGTGGAATGCGCTGGCCGATTACGTTCTGGCGCATGAGATCGAGATCCTGTTCGGCGTCGCCTCGTTTCACGGCACCGATGTCGCGGCGCTGCGACAGCCGCTCTCCTGGCTGCATCACCACCATCTTGCCCCCGAGGGGCTGCGCCCGCGCGCGACGCAGTTTCAAAACATGGATCTGGTGCCGAAAGAGGCGCTGGACCGGCGCGCGGCGCTCGATGCGATGCCCAATCTGATCAAGGCCTATCTGCGGCTGGGCGGTTTCGTCGGCGAGGGCGCCTTTGTCGACCGGCCCTTCAACACCACCGATGTCATGCTTTTGATGGATACGCAGGCGATGTCGGAAAAGCACCGGGAGTTCTATACCCGACGGGCGGAGGGGCGCGGATGACACGGCCGATCTGGATGGGCGACGAACCGCCGCCCGAGAAGCCCCCGACGCTGGCGGGGCGGGCGCGGCTGATCCTGCGCGGCGGGCCGATGGCGTTGGTGCTGCTGCTCGGGCTGGCCCTGCATCTCGCGCTGCGGCTGATCGAGCGGCCGCTGCATGGCGGGCACCGGCCCTGGACCCCGGCGATCACCACCGTCGTCTGCCGGATCTGCCTCGCCATCCTCGGGCTGCGCTATTCCGTGCGCGGCCGCCCCATGCGGCATATTGGCGCCGTCGTCGCCAACCACACCGGCTGGCTCGACATCTTCACCCTGAACGCCTGCCAGCGGCTTTATTTCGTCTCCAAGGCCGAGGTGGCGGGCTGGCCCTTCATCGGCTGGCTGGCCCGCGCCACCGGCACCGTCTTCATTCGCCGCGACCCGCGCGAGGCGAAGGCGCAGCAGGCGCTGTTCGAGGGCCGCATCCGCGACGGCCACCATCTGCTGTTCTTCCCCGAGGGCACCTCGACCGACGGGCTGCAGGTGCTGCCGTTCAAGACGACGCTGTTTGCCGCCTTTTACACCCACGGGCTGGACAAGGTGATGCAGATCCAGCCCGTCACGGTGAATTACACCGCCCCCGAGGGCGAGGATCCGCGGTTTTACGGCTGGTGGCGGGACATGCCCTTTGCCGCGCATCTGGCCAAGGTGCTCTCGGTCGCCCGGCAGGGCGCGGCCGAGGTGGTGTTCCACGCGCCGCTCGATGTGTCGGACTATCCCTCGCGCAAGGATCTGGCGGCGGCCTGCGAAGCCGCGGTGCGCTCGGGGCTGGTGCAGCGGTCGCGGTAGTGGCGCAACACCGCAAGCCGGATCGCCGTGGCCAGCCCGGTGCCCGGATCGCGGCCGGCGTCGATCTCGCGTGCGGCCTCGTTCAGGCCAAGGCCGCGGGCGGCGGCCAGCTCCTTGAAACCGGTCCAGAACGCGTCCTCGAGCGAGACCGAGGTGCGGTGCCCGCCCAGCGTCAGCGAATGTTTGCGCGGCGCCTCGCTCACGCCTCGTCCCCGGAGTCGTCGGCGCGCCGATGCGCCTCAAGCGCGGCGCGAGCCCGGGCGGCCTCGGCCTCTTCCAGCTTTTTTTGCGCCTTGGTGCGGCCGAATTTGGCGGCATTGGCATCGGCCGCGGCCTTGGCCTCGGCGCGGGCGGCTTGCTTGCGGAAACGGTTCAGATTGACGATCTCGGCCATGGCGCAGCATCGCACGGGGCCGGGTTTCGTGCAATCCGGGCCGTGATCGCCCGTTTTGCCCGCTTGCCGTCGCCATCTGCCTGCGCTTCCCTGTGCCAAAGGAGACCGCCGATGACCCTGACCATTGCCCCCGTCACCCCCGCCGACCGCCCCGATTGGGAGGCCCTGTTCCGGGCCTATGCCGCGTTTTATCGCACCGATGCCACCGCGGCCGAGGCTCGGGTCTGGGACTGGATCCAGTCCGAAACCGAGCCCTATTGGGCCGACATTGCCCGCGACGCGGATGGCACCGCGCTGGGTCTCGTGCAATATTCGCTGATGCATCGCTCGCTCTCGGGCGGGATGGTGGTCTATTTGAGCGACCTGTTCACCCTGCCGCAGGCGCGCGGCAAGGGCGTCGGCCGGGCGCTGATCGACCATGTCCGGGCTTTTGCACGCGGCCGCGGCTACAGCTCGGTGCGCTGGCTGACGGCGGAGACGAACACCCCGGCGCGGGCGCTTTATGACAGCTATGCCCCGGCCTCGGGTTTCATCCTTTACGCCGTCACCCCCTGAACGGCCCGGGCGCAACAATCGGCTGCCGCGGACTTGCGCGCCGCGAAGGGGCGGCCTATCTGCGAGATATCCTCTTCTGACCCTTGTGATTCCCGCTCATGTCGTGCCGAATTGCCATGTGCCCCGCTTCCCTGACCGGCAGTCCCCCGGGGCGCCGCGCATGAGCCGGATGTCCGGCCCCGCCGCCCGGGCCCGCGCCCGGGCCGTCGCCGCGAAGCTGCGCGCGCGTCTGGCGCGTCAGCCGCGGCCCGAGCGGCTGTCGGATCTGCTGACGGAACTGGCCGAGGATCAGGGCCGCGAAAGGATCGCGCTTTCCGATTTGCTCGACCGGCTCAGCGTGCGCGCCTTCGGCCCGCTTCTGGTGATCTTTTCGCTGCCGAACGTGCTGCCGACGCCGCCGGGGACCTCGGCCGTGCTGGGGCTGCCGCTGATCTTCCTGACCTTTCAGATGCTGATCGGCGGGCCGCCGCGGTTTCCCGCCTTCATCGCCACACGCTCGATCGCGCGGGCGGATTTCGCCCGTCTGGCGGCGGTGGTCGTGCCGCGGCTCTTGCGCGCCGAGAAGATGCTGCAACCGCGGCTGAGCTTCCTGTCCTCGCGCTGGGCCGAGCAGGGGCTGGGGCTTCTGGCGCTGGTGCTGGCGATCGTCCTGACGCTGCCGATCCCGCTTGGCAATATCGGTCCGGCCTTCGCGCTGGCGCTGATCGGCATCGGCCTGTTCGAGCGGGACGGGCTTTGGGTGATGGCCGGGGTGGTGGCGGGGCTGGGCGCGCTGGCGCTGGTGCATGGGGTGATCTGGGCGATGATCGCCGCCGCCGCGCATGTCTTGCACACCTGGTCCTGAGGATCGGCGATGAAAAAGGCCCCCGCGGCGGGGGCCTGTTCCCTGCGCCGATGCCGCGATCACTTCGGCAGGATGCGCACGCCACCCTTTGCCGCCGAAGACGCGAACATCGCATAGGCCCTGAGCGCGGTCGAGACCTGGCGCGGACGCGGCGCCGCGGGCGTCCAGGGCAGCGGCCCCTTGGCGGCGCGCCGCGCGTCCAGCACCGCCTCGGCCACCGCCAGATGGATGCTGCGGTTCGGAATGTCGATCTCGATCACGTCGCCGGTTTCCACCAGACCGATCAGCCCGCCTTCCTCGGCCTCGGGGCTGACATGGCCGATCGAGAGCCCCGAGGTCCCGCCCGAGAAGCGGCCATCGGTCAGCAGGGCGCATTTCTTGCCCAGGCCTTTCGATTTCAGATAGCTGGTCGGGTAAAGCATCTCCTGCATGCCGGGGCCGCCGCGCGGGCCTTCGTAGCGGATCACCACCACCTCGCCCTCGGTGACCTTGCCGGTCAGGATGCCGGAGACCGCATCGTCCTGGCTTTCAAAGACTTTTGCCGTGCCGGTGAATTTCAGGATCGACGGGTCCACGCCCGCCGTCTTCACGATGCAGCCATTCAGCGCGATATTGCCGAACAGCACCGCCAGACCGCCGTCCTTTGAGAACGCATGTTCGGCCGCGCGGATCACGCCCGACTGACGGTCGCGGTCGACCTCCTTGTAGCGGTTTTGCGTCGAAAACGCCTCGGTGGTGCGCACGCCGCCCGGCGCGGCGCGGTAGAAGCTGTCGACGGCCGGATCATTCGCCGTCATCACGTCCCAGGTCGCGATCGCCTCGCCCATCGAGGCGGAATGCACGGTGCGGGCGTCCAGATGCAGCAGCCCCGCCCGGCCCATTTCGCCCAGAATCCCCATGATGCCACCGGCGCGGTGCACGTCTTCCATGTGCACGTCCTGTTTCGCCGGAGCGACCTTGCACAGCACCGGCACCTTGCGCGACAGCCGGTCGATGTCGTCCATGGTGAAATTCACCTCGCCTTCGTAGGCGATGGCCAAGAGGTGCAGCACGGTATTGGTGGAGCCGCCCATCGCGATATCAAGGCTCATGGCGTTCTCAAACGCCTGCCGGGTGGCGATGTCGCGCGGCAGAAGGCCCGGTTCGTTGCCCTCGTAGTGGCGCTTGGTGATGTCGACGATGCGCCGCCCGGCTTCGAGGAACAGCGCCTTGCGGTCGGCATGGGTCGCCAGCATCGAGCCGTTGCCGGGCAGCGCCAGACCCAGCGCCTCGGCCAGACAGTTCATCGAATTGGCGGTGAACATGCCGGAACAAGATCCGCAGGTCGGGCAGGCGGCTTTCTCGATCGCCTCGACCTGTTCATCGGTGTAGCTGTCGTCGGCGGCCACCACCATCGCATCGACCAGATCCAGGTCATGGTCGATCACGTCGGGGCTGATCTTGCCCGCCTCCATCGGCCCGCCGGAAACGAAGATGACGGGGATGTTCAGCCGCATCGCCGCCATCATCATGCCGGGGGTGATCTTGTCGCAGTTCGAGATGCAGACCATCGCATCGGCGCAGTGGCCGTTGACCATGTATTCGACGCTGTCGGCAATCACCTCGCGCGAGGGGAGCGAATAGAGCATCCCGTCATGGCCCATGGCGATGCCGTCATCGATGGCGATGGTGTTGAATTCCTTGGCGACCCCGCCCGCGGCCTCGATTTCGCGCGCGACCATCTGGCCAAGGTCCTTCAGATGCACGTGCCCCGGCACGAACTGGGTGAAGGAGTTGACGACGGCGATGATCGGCTTGCCGAAATCGCCATCCGTCATGCCGGTCGCGCGCCAGAGGCCACGCGCCCCCGCCATGTTGCGGCCATGGGTCGATTTGCGGGAACGATAATGCGGCATCTGGCGTCTCCGGGCTGGCTTTGGCTTGCGCTCTTCTAGCGCAGGCCGGGGGGCGATGCCAACCCGAAGCCTTGCGACATGAACACGAAGCCTTGCGGTGCGGGGCAAATTGGCTGCCGTCGATCTCGGGCGGAAAAGGAAAGGCATCGCCTTTCCCCGCCCGCCGGTGAGCCCGCGTCCCGGGGACCGTTTCCGGCAAGCGCAACAGAGGCCGGCGCCTGCCCCGGCGGGCGAGAAGCGCCCGCCATGGGCGGGGCGGGCGCTGGCCGAGGGCCTTTGGGCCCCCGGCGGTCCCGGGGCCTCTGTCTCGCATGGCCAAGGCGATGGCCTTGGCCAACGAGCCGCACGAACCCGGCCTACGCCATCAGCTCGACCGCCATCGCCGTGGCCTCGCCGCCACCGATGCAGAGCGTCGCGACGCCGGTTTTCAGCCCGTGCGTCCGCAGCGCCGCAATCAGCGTCACCAGCACCCGCGCCCCCGAGGCGCCGATCGGATGCCCCAAAGCACAGGCGCCACCATGCAGGTTCACCCGTTCCTGCGGCAGGTCCAGCGCCCGCATCGCCGCCATGGCGACCACCGCGAAAGCCTCGTTCACCTCGAACAGATCGACCGCGCGCAGATCCAGATCGAGCTTTCCCGACAGCTTCCTCAGCGCGCCGATCGGCGCCGTCGGAAACAGGTTCGGCGCATCGGCATGGGTCGCATGGCCCAGCACCCGGGCCAAGGGCGTCAGCCCGCGGGCCTCGGCTTCCGAGGCGCGCATCAGCACCAGCGCCGCCGCCCCGTCCGAGATCGAGGAGGAATTCGCCGCCGTCACCGTGCCGCCCGGCCGGAAAGCCGGTTTCAGCGTCGCGATCTTGTCCAGCCGCGCCTTGCCGGGCTGCTCGTCGGTGTCCACCCGGACCTCGGTCTTGCCCGAAATCACCACCGGCGCGATTTCCGCCGCGAAATGCCCCGCCGCAATCGCCGCCTGCGCCCGGGTCAGCGAGGCGATGGCGTAATCGTCCTGCGCCTGTCGGGTGAACCCGAACGCTTCGGCGCAATCCTCGGCAAAGGTGCCCATCAACCGGCCGCGGTCATAGGCATCTTCAAGCCCGTCCAGAAACATGTGGTCAAGCACCTGCCCATGCCCCAGCCGCAGCCCGCCGCGGGCTTTCGGCAGCAGATAGGGGGCATTCGTCATGCTCTCCATCCCGCCCGCCAGCACGACACGCGCCGAACCGGCCAGCAACAGGTCATGGCCCAGCATCGCCGCCTTCATGCCCGAGCCGCACATCTTGTTGACCGTCGTCGCGCCCGCCGCAAGCGGTAGACCCGCCTTCAGCGCCGCCTGCCGCGCCGGGGCCTGTCCCTGACCCGCGGGCAGGACGCAGCCCATCAGCACTTCGTCGACATCTTCGGCGGGGATGCCCGCCCGCGACAGCGCCGCGCCAAGCGCCACCGCGCCCAGATCGGCGGCGGCAAGATCGGCAAAAGCGCCCTGAAACCCGCCCATCGGCGTGCGGGCCGCCCCCACGATCACCACCGGATCCATCGTCTCCCCCGTCATTTCGCCGCCATCCGCAAAGCGCCGTCAAGCCGCAGCACCTCGCCGTTCAGCATCTGGTTTTCGCAGATGTGACGCACCAGCGCGGCATATTCCGCGGGGTCCCCCAGCCGGTTCGGAAAGGGGACCGAGGCGCCCAGACTGTCCTGCACCTCCTGCGGCAGACCCGCCATCATCGGCGTGCGGAAAATCCCCGGCGCCACCGTGACGACGCGGATGCCATGCCGGGCGAGTTCGCGCGCGGCCGGAAGCGTCAGCGCCGCCACGCCGCCCTTGGACGCGGCATAGGCCGCCTGTCCGATCTGCCCGTCAAAGGCCGCGATCGAGGCGGTGTTGACGATCACCCCGCGCTCGCCGCCCGGGCCGGGGGCATTGCCCGCCATCGCCTCGGCGGCCAGCCGCAGCATGTTGAAGGTGCCGACAAGGTTCACCGTCACCGCGCGGGCGAAACTGTCCAGCCGGTGCGGCCCCTCGCGGCCAAGGATCTTTTCGCCCGGCGCGATGCCCGCGCAATTCACCAGCGCATCCAGCCGCCCAAAGACCGAGACCGCCAGCGCGATGGCGGCCCTGCCGTCCGCTTCCTGCGCCACATCGGCACGGCAGAACCGCGAGGCCGCGCGCAGATCCGAGACCATCGCCATCCCGGCCTCGGCGTTCAGATCGACGATCACCACCTTGCCGCCCGCATCGACGACCATCCGCGCCACGGCCGCCCCCAGCCCCGAGCCGCCGCCGGTGACGACAAACACCCTCTCTGAAATCTGCATCTTCTCCTCCCTTTCCCTGACGTCAAATCCTATCGGGCGGGGGGTGTCTGGCAACGGCAAAGGCGGGACATCCTGCGGTTGCGACGCAACGGAATCCGGGCGTTGACGGGGGCGTTGACGGCGGGCAGGGGTCTTGGCAAGACAGGGGAAAGGAGAGCCCGATGAGCACAGCCACCCCCGCCACCCGGGCGCTCGAGGCCGCCAAGGTGGCGTTCGAGCGGATCGAATATGACTACGTCGCCGGGCAGGACAAGATCGGCCTGCATGCGGCGGCGGCGATCGGCGCCGATCCGGCCGAGGTGCTTAAGACGCTGATGGTCGAGGTCGATGGCAAGCCCGCCTGCGCGGTGATCCCGTCGGATTGCACGCTCTCGATGAAGAAGGTGGCGGCGGCCTTCGGGGCCAAGGCGGCGGCGATGATGCCCGTCGACAAGGCCGAGCGGCTGACCGGCTTTCACACCGGGGGAATCTCGCCCTTCGGGCAGAAGAAGCGGGTGCCGGTGGCCTTCGAGGCCGCGGCGCTGGGGCAGGCGCAGATCGTCGTGAATGGCGGCAAGCGGGGGCTGATGGTGCGGCTGACCCCCGAGGCGGCGTTGACGGTCTCGGGCGGTCTGGCCCGGGATCTGATCGCCGCGCCCTGATCGCCCCGCCCTGATCGCCCCGGATGTCACGCCCGCGTCGCAGTTTCGCCGGAATTCGCCGCGATACCAAGGTTAACCCTTCCCCTCCGCCCTCTGGAGCCCCATGCCGCGCCTGATCCCGCTTGCTTTTGCCCTGCTTGGCCTGTTCGCCCTTGCCCCCGCCGCCCCGGCCGAGACCCGGCCGCTGGGCTTTGGCCATTTTCTCAACAACGATGCCTTGGGCGACGGCAAGGATCGCTGGCAGACCGGCTCTTACACGCTGTCGTGGCTGCGTGGCCCGGACTGGCAGGGGCACCTGCCCGGTCAGCCCTTCGAGATCCTCGAATACCGGCTGAGCGGGGCGGTGATCGCGCCCTCGCGGCTGAAAAGCCTGCGCGGCGATCGGCGTTATGTCGGCAAATCCGCGTTTTCGCTGCATACGCAGTTCGCCCCCACGCCGCAGACCGAGGCTGATCTGGGCCTTGGCCTGGTCTGGACCGGGCCCGCGAACGGGCTTTCCGAGGTGCAGCGCCAGCTGCATGATCTGCTGGGCGAACCCCGGCCGCGCGCCGCCGACAGCCAGCTGCCGAACCATCTTTACCCGACCGTCACGGCGGAAATCGCCCGGCCGATCGCGCTTGGCGGCGCCGAGCTGCGCCCCTTTGCCGAGGCGCGGGCGGGCGATGAAACCCTGCTGCGTCTGGGCGCCGATCTGGCCTTCGGGCAGCGCGAGCGGGGCGCGCTCTGGCTGCGCGACGAGATCACCGGGCAGCGCCATGTCGGCATCGGCGGCACCGATGCGGGCGGCACCGCCTTCGTGCTGGGGGCCGATGTCGCGCATCTCTTCGACAGCGCCTATCTGCCGGGCGGCTGGGGCGTCGCCCCGGAACAGACCCGCACCCGCCTGCGCGCCGGGATCTCGACGCGGCTGGGCCGGGTCGGGCTGTTTTACGGCCTCACCTGGCTTTCGCGCGAATTCGTCGGCCAGCCCGAGGGGCAGCTGGTCGGCTCGGTCCGGCTGCGGCTGCGATTCTGACTTTTTCGCGCCAGAACGTCCTTTCCTTGATCTGGGTCAAAATGGGGGATTCACAAGCCGAATCACCCATGTTAGGTTTTGCTTAATCAAGGACCGAAGGGTCCATAAAACGAGGCAGGACATACAGGCAATGAAGCCGGGCTATCTGGGCACCTTCGTGATCGCGTGGGACCAGACAGAGATCGACGGCGCCGCAGGCGCCCCGATCGAAAGCCTTGCGACCGGCGCCTGCTGGCGCTGGAGCGGCGAGGCGGTGCGGGTCGATGGCCCCACCGACCTGCTGATCCTAAGCGGGGCCGAGGGCAGCGAGGCGCTGCGCCAACGCGCCGCCAGGGTGGTGCGCCGCCTTCTGGGCGTGGCGATCGAGGGCGGCGACAGCGCCGCCTTTCGCGCCCGGGCCGATCTGCCCGAGCTTCCTGATCAAAGCTTTACCGTGACCGACGGCATTCGGGCCCATGACATCACGCTGATCGAACTGCCCGCGGCGCGGGCGCGTCTGCTGATGTTTGCGGGCGGTCTGCCGCCGCGCGACACCGATCTGTGGCTGGTCGAAAGCCGCGTCGATCCGCGCCCCGCGGGGCTGCGCCTGCCCGAGCCCGGGGTGATCTGTTTCACGCCCGGCACGTTGATCGACACCCCCGCCGGGCCGCACCCGGTCGAGACGCTGCGGCCCGGCGACCGGGTCCTGACGCGCGATGACGGCGCGCAGGAGATCTTGTGGATCGGCGCGCGGCGGATGAGCGGGGCCAGGCTTTACGCGCTGCCGCATCTGCGCCCAGTGCGACTTGGGGCGGTGCGGCTGCGGGCGGGGGCTTTCGGCCTGATCCGGCCCGGCGCCGATCTGCTGGTCTCGCCGCAGCATCGGCTGCTGGTGCGCGGCGCCGCGGCACGGGCGCTGTTCAACGAGCCCGAGGTACTGGTGCAGGCCTGCGATCTGGTCGATGACGCCGCGGTGCGGGTTGCGACCCGGCTGCCCGAGGTCACCTATCTGCATCTGCTGTTCGCGCGCCATCAGGTGATCCGGGCGAACGGGGTCGAGACCGAAAGCTTCCACCCCGCCGCGACCGAGGTCGAGAGCATCGCCGAGGATCAGCGACAGGCGCTGTTGCGGCTGTGCCCCGGGATCGACGCCGATCCGATGACCTACGGGCCCTTTGCGCGGCGCGTGCTGAGCGCCTCGGAAGCGGCGATCCTGCGCCACGATCTGGCGGCCTGAGCGACAGTTTCGGGCGAAAAGGAAACGCGATCCGCGTTTCCCGCCCGTCAGTGCAAGGCCCGTGGCAAGGCCGTTTCCCCAAGCATGACAGAGGCCAGCGCCCGCCATGGGCGGGGCGGACGCTGGCCGGGACGCTTTGGCGCCCCGGCGGTCCGAGGACCAATGTCTCGCGTGACCTCGGCGATTTCCTCGGTCATGGCAAGCCGCGGCAATAGAACTGCGCTTACCGTTCGGTCAGCTTCAGCTCGATGCGGCGGTTCTGTGCCCGGGCCTCGGGGCTTTTGCCCGCCGCCACCGGGCGGAATTCGCCAAAACCCGCCGCCGCCAGCCGCTTCGGCGCAAAGCCCTGCGCCTCGATCAGATATTTCACCACCGAAAGCGCGCGCGCCTGCGACAGCTGCCAGTTGTCCTTGAACGCGCCCTGACCCGAGAGCGGCGTGTCATCGGTGAAGCCGTCCACCTCCAGCAGCCAGTCGATCTCGGGCGGGATCTCGGAGGCCAATTCGCGGAAGGTCTCGGCCACGCGCGAAATCTGCGCCTGCCCCTCGGGTGACAGATCGGCCGAGCCGGGCTGAAACAGCACCTCCGACGAGAACACGAAGCGGTCGCCCACCACCCGCACGCCCGCGCGCCCGTCCAAAAGCTGCGACATCCGGCCAAAGAATTCAGACCGATAGCGCGCCAGCTCCTTCGCCTCGGCCTCGGCTTTCTTGCGCGCCTCTTCCTCAAGGGCGGCGCGGCGTTTCTGTTCCGCCGCCACCTGCGCCAAGGCCGAATTGAGCTGGCTGCCCAATGCCTCGACCTGCACCTTGGCGTCGGCATCCCTCGCCTCGGCCGCATCCAGAACCGCTTGCAGATCAGACAGTTGCCCGCGCAGCGCCGCCACCTGCTGATTGAGCAGCGCGACCTGTTCCGCCTTGCGATCGCCCTCGGCCCGCGTCTCGGTCAGGGTCTTTTCCGCCAGCGCCTGCAGCGCCGCCTGCTTTTCGGCCGCGCTCAGCTGCACCTCAAGCCGACCCTGCAGATCCTTTTGCGCCGCCTCGGCCGCGGCCAGAAGCGTCAGCGTTTCCTCGGCCTTTTTGCGCGCGTCCTCCAGCTGCAACCGCGCCGCCGTCAAGGCCGTGTCCGAGGATTTCAGATCGCCCTGCAGGCCCGCGATCACTGCCTCCTGCGCCGTCTTGTCGGCCAAAAGCCCGGCCACCTGCGCCTCGAAGGCGGTGATCCGCGCCCCCGCAGCCTCCAGCCGCCCGGTCAGCGCCTCGGTCTGCGCCTGCTCCAGCGACAGCGCCTGCGCCAGCCCCGCCACCTGCGCCGAAAGCGCGTCCAGCTCATGATCCTTCGTCGTGATCGTGTCGCGCAGCATCGATTGCACCATCATGAAGATCGACAGCACGAAGATCAGCACCATCAACAGCGCGCCCATCGCATCGACGAAGCCGGGCCAGACATTGGTGGTGAAACGCTGCCCGCGGCGGCCCGAGAGCGCCATCTCAGCCCTCCCCGCCGCGCGCCCGCGCCATCAGCGCCCGCGTCAGCGCCGCGAAGTCGTTGCGCAGATCGGCCATGCTTTCCTGCCGCCCGGCGGACATTTCCTCCAGCATCCGCGACATCTGCAGATCGATCGAGCGCAGCCGCATCCGCATTTCCGCATCGACATCCATCTCGGCATTGCGGTCGGCGGCACTTTGTTCGGCCAGCCGGTCCAGCGCCGCGATCAGCCGGTCCTGCCCCTCGGCCATCCGCGCCAAAGCCTCGGCCTGCCCGGCGCGGGTCTCGACCTCGGCGCCGAGCTTCTGCGCCAGATCGGCAAAGCCCTGTGTCAGCTGCGCCAGCCGCGTCTCGGTCTGCCCGCGGGCCTGTTCGGCGCGGATGAACAGCGTCTGCAGCGCGTCCATCTGCTCGGCCATGTGGTCCAGCACCCCCGCCACCGCCGAGGCCTCGCCCGCGCCTTCGGTCTCGGCCGAGGCGAAACTCAGCCGGGTGATCGAGGAAATCCAGTCCTCAAGCTCGCCGTAAAAGCGGTTCTGCCCATGGGTGGCGAAAAGCTCAAGCAGGCCCACGACCAGCGATCCGGCCAGACCCAGAAGCGAGGAGGAAAAGGCCGTGCCCATGCCGCCCAGCTGGCCCTCCAGCCCCGACATCAGCCGGGAAAAGACCGCGGTGGCGGGCTCGCCCTGTTGCGGGGCCAGCGCGCGGATCGTGTCGACGACGCCCGGAACGGTGGTGGCAAGGCCGTAGAACGTGCCCAGAAGACCCAGAAAAATCAGCAGGTTCGCCAGATAGCGGGTGATGTCGCGGGCCTCGTCGATCCGCGCCGCCACCGATTCAAGGATCGAGCGCGCAGCAGTCGTTGCGATGGTGCGGCTGGCCCCGCCGCGGCCCAGAAGCGCGGCCAAGGGCACCAGCATCTGCGGCGGGCGATACATCGGCCGGCCGGGGCGGTCGGCGGCGAAGCTCTCGATCCAGCTGACGGCTTTCACCAGCTGCACCACCTGCCAGAAACAGCCCAGCACGCCCAGCACGAAGACCCCGCCGATGAGCCCGTTGAGCAGCGGATTGGTCTGGAAGATCGGATAGATGCGGGCATAGGCCAGGAAGCCCCCCGCGCCGACCAGCCCCAGCACGACCAGCATCGAGACGATCTGTCGGACGGGTTGCGAAAACTGCGGGGCCTGGACCCGGACCGGTGCGCGCATGTTCTGCCTCTTGTGCTCGTTGCTGCAAGGATAGGCTGCGCGCGCCCCCCTGCCAAGCCTCAAGCCAGCAGCTCACGCACCCTTGCGGCCAGCGCCTCCAGATCGGGATCGGCAAGGCCGAGGCTGGCCAGATGCGCGGCGGTATTGAACAGGTAGTCCCGGTTCGGGCCGCGCGCGCCGACGGCATGGGCGATGGTCTGCGCCTGGGTCTCGAAATCGAGTGCGCAATACTGCGGCCCGGCGCGGTCGATGACATAGGTGATCGCCGTCACCTGCCGCCCGTCGGAAAGCCGCACCGGCAGCGCGCGTTCCAGATAGGCGTCGGTGACCAGTTCGCGGGCGCGGATCTCGGCCAGAATGCGGGCGGCCTCGGCCGCGGGGGCGCGCAGCGCAAGGCCGCGGCACCGGGCGCCCGCGGCAGCATCAAGGGCCAGCACCAGACCCGGCGCCGCGGGCGTGCCGCGGAAATGGATCGAATGCATGCAAAAGCTGCGATGCCAGCCGTCAAGCCGTGCCGGGCAGACCTCGGCCGGGGTGAAGCCGGGATCCCAGATCAGCGATCCGTAGCCGAAAATCCAGAGCGCTTCGGGCATGTCTGGCCCTCCTTGGTCCCGGGGGATAAAAGGAAGGCCGAGGTTTGGAAAGAGGCTGCAATGCGGGTCTGGGTTTGGGGCGTGGTTCTGGCGGGCGGGCTGGCGCTGGCCGATTGGGGCGCTGGGCAGGGGCTTGCGGCCTGGCTGCGCGCGGCGGTTGCGGGCTCGAAGACCGTCGCGGCGCAGGTTTCGGCCGAGGGTTTTCCGGCCCGGGTCGGCGTGCGGCTTGACGCGCCGCGTCTGACCGAGGCGGGCCGGACGGTCCTGGCGCTGGAGCGGGCAACGATCACCGCCCCGGTCTGGAACCCGCTGTCCTGGCGGCTTGATCTGCCGCTGCCGCAACGGATCATCCTGCAGGGCCTGCCCTTCGAGCTGACCGGCGCGGCGGCGGCGCTGCGCCTTGATCTGGCGCCCGGCCCTGAACTGCCGCTGGCCGGGATCGCGCTTGGCATCGACCGTCCGGCGCTGCGGGTCGAAGCGGCCGGGGCGCCTTCGCTTGCGGCCGAGAGCATCGCGCTGACCCTGCAGCCGACCGCGGATCCGCGCGTCTTCCGGCTGACCGGCGCCATCGCCGCGCCGGAACTGCCGCCCGGGCTGGCGGGGGCGCTCAGCCGTCAGGCCGGGCTTGCAACGCCCTTGCCCGACCGGCTTGATCGCATCGCGCTTGAGGCCGGGGTCGAGCTCGCGCAGCCGCCGGCGCTTTTGGCCCCGGCGCCCGTCGCGCTGACGGCGCTGGATCTGCGCCGGGCGGATCTGCTGTGGGGCGGGCACCGGATCGGCGTTTCCGGCCGCCTGAGCATCACCCCGGCGGGCTGGCCCGAGGGCACGCTGACGATCGCGCTTGGTGATTTTCCGGTCTGGCTCGATCTGGCCCTGGCCGCGGGTCTGGTGCCGCCCGAGCGCAAGACGATGCTGGCGGCGATGGGCGAGTATCTGGCGCGGCAAAGCCCGGACGGGTCGGTGCGGCTGCCGCTGTCCTTTGCGCAGGGCCGGATGAGCCTTGCGGCGATCCCGCTGGGCCCGGCGCCGCGGCTGGCTCAGCGGCAATAGGTGCCCGAGCGGTAGCGCTGCGTGTCCACATGGATGTGGTCCTGATGGTAGCGGTCGGCCTTGGGCCCCAGCACCGTGCCGAAGGGGCCGCAGGCCGCGGCATGGATCGCCTTGAAGATCCGCGGCTGGCTTTTCCAGCCGGTCTTCACATCCAGGGCCTGGCCGTTCTTCAGCACCAGCCCCATCAGGTCGATCGCCTTGCCGCGGCCATGTTCCGACAGTTTTGCGCCGCGCTGGTTGTTGCGCGGACGGCAGACATAGCCCGGCCCCACGTCCAGTTTCGCAACGCCGCCGCCCTTGCCGCCCACCGCCGGGACGATGCCGCGGTCGACCCAGCGCTTGAAGGCGGTGGCGGTGGCGCAATCGACGGTCATCGGCTGCGTCAGCCGGATGCCCGAGACCGCGGTGATCTTCACCGGCGCGGCGATGCCGCAGCCCGAGCCACGCCCGCCATTGCCGATCGGGGCCACCTCCTGCCCGATCAGGCCGGGCACGCCGCAGACCGCGCCGCGCGGGCCGGGCGCGGGGGCCGGGGCCTCGGGGACGGGGGCTTCGGGGGCGGGCGCGTTGCGCTTGCGCGGGGCGCCAAAGAGCCGGGACAGCACACCGCCCGGCGGCGGTTTCTGCGCCGCGGGCTGGGCCGGGGGGGCGACCGCGGCGGTCTTTTGCGGCGCGGCTTCGGGGGGCGGACCGGCGAGCGCCGCGGGGCGCGGTTTCGGGCGGTACCCCGCCAGCCGCGGATCGGCCTTCGGCGCCGGACCGGCTTCGGCCTCTGCGGGCGGTTCTGTCACCAGCCCCGCGGGCCGGGGTTTCGGATGCGCCCCGGCAAGGCGCGGATCGGCCGGGGGCGGCAGGCTTTCGGCCGGGGCGGTTGCGGCGATCGAGGCGGGCCGCGGTACCGGGTGACGGCCCGCGGGTGCGGGATCGGCGGCGCCCGCGGCCGGGGCGGGCTGCGGCGTGTCGAGCGGCGATTGCCCGGCGCTGGCGGGCAGCGCCACCCCGCCCGGGGTGGCCTTCGGCGCCGCAGGCAGGGGGGGGGCGGGCAGGGGGGCGGCGGTTGGCGGACGGGGGCGCGGCAGCGGCGAGGTCTTCAGGCTTTCGGCCGCAACGGGCCCACACGCCAGCGCCGTGATCAGCGCCAGCGCAAGGCTCCGAGGACCGCGCATCAGCGCGTCTCCGCCTTCGGCGGCGGCACGCGGCCGAAATCGGGGGCGGCGGTGTCCTGACCGGCCTCGATGATGCCGCGGCGGATCGCGCGGGTCTCGGTGAAATAGTCGAACAGCATCTGCCCGTCACCCATGCGGATGGCGCGTTGCAGCATGAACAGTTCCTCGGTGAAGCGGCCCAGAATGTCGAGCGTCGCCTCCCGGTTGGTCAGGAACACGTCGCGCCACATCGTCGGGTCGGAGGCCGCGATGCGGGTGAAATCGCGAAAGCCCGAGGCGGAATATTTGATCACCTCTTCCTGCGTCACCCGGCGCAGGTGGTCGGCCACGCCCACCATCGTGTAAGCGATCAGGTGCGGCGTATGCGAGACGACCGCCAGCACCAGATCGTGCCGGGCCACCTCCATCTCGTCGACATTGGCGCCCAGCGCGGTCAGGAAGGCTTTCAGCCGCGCCACTGCCGCCGGGTCGTTGCCCTCGAGCGGCGTCAGCAGCCACCAGCGGTTGACGAAGAGCGTCGCAAAGCCGGACCGCGGCCCGGAATGTTCGGTGCCCGCAAGCGGGTGACCGGGGATGAACTGCACATGGTCGGGCATGTGCGGGGCCACCGCCGCCACCACCGCCTGCTTGACCGAGCCGACATCGGTCACGGTGGCGCCCGCCGCCAGATGCGGCGCGATTTCCGCGGCAATCGCCGCCATCGCGCCCACCGGCACGCAAAGCACCACCAGATCGGCGTCTTTGACCGCTTCGGCGGCGGTGTCGAAAACCCGGTCGCAGAGGCCGATTTCCAGCGCCGTCGCCCGGGTCTCGGCCGATTTCGCATGGCCGATGATCTCGCCCGCCAGACCCTTTTCGCGCATCGCATGCGCCATCGAGGAGGCAATGAGCCCCAGCCCGATCAGGGCGACGCGCTTGTAGTGGGTCATGCCGAGGCGCCCGCCTTGAACAGCCCGATCATATGCGCCACGCGCCGGCACGAGGGCTCGTCGCCCACCGTGATGCGCAGGCAATGCGCCAGCCCGTAGCTGGCCACGCGCCGCACGATCAGCCCGTCCTTTTTCAGGAACTCGTCGCAGGCCTCGGCCTCGGCATCCGAGCCGAACCGCGCCAGCACGAAATTCGCCATCGAGGTGTCATTGGGCACGCCGCGTTCGGCCAGAGCCTCGGACAGCCAATGCCGCAGCCTTGCGTTTTCCGACCGCGACTGGGCGACCCAGTCCTGATCGCGCACCGCCGCCTCGGCGGTTTCCAGCTGCGAGGTCGAGAGGTTGAACGGATCGCGGATGCGGTTGAGCACATCGATGATGTCCTTCGGGCCGTAACCCCAGCCGATGCGCAGCCCGCCAAGACCGTAGATCTTGGAAAAAGTCCGCGTCATCATCACGTTGGGCAGACGCGAGGCCAGCTCGGCGCCGCCATCGTAGCCTTCGACATATTCCGCATAAGCACTGTCGATCACCAGCATCGCCTGTTTCGGGATGCCCATGGCCAGCCGTTCGAGTTCCGCCAGACCGACCATCGTGCCGGTCGGGTTGTTCGGGTTGGCGATGAAGACGAGCTTGGTCTTTTTTCCGCAAGCCTTCAGGATCGCGTCCACATCCAGCGTGCGTTCGCGTTCGGGCACCGAAACCGGCGTCGCCCCCGCGCCCAAGGCCGCGATGCGATACATCAGGAAGCCGTGTTCGCTGTGCACCACTTCGTCCTTCGGCCCGGCATAGGCGTTGACGATCATGCGGATGATTTCGTCGGAACCGACGCCGCAGATGATCCGCGCGGGGTCAAGCCCGTGCACGTCGCCGATCGCCTGACGCAGCGCGCCATGGTCGGTCGAGGGATAGCGGTGCAGCTTGTGCACCGTGCGCGAGAACGCCTCCTTGGCCCGGTCCGAGGCCCCGTGCGGGTTCTCGTTCGAGCTGAGCTTGATCGCATCGCTGATGCCGGCCACATGCGAAGCGCCGCCCTCGTAAAGGGCGATGTCGAGGATGCCGGGCTGGGGGCGGATCGGGTCTGTCATGATGAGGTCCTTGTCCTGGATGCCTCAATAGCCGGGGCAAAGCCGCATGGGAAGCGCTGTTTCAACCGGAAATACGCCTGAAAGCGGCGGTGAGGCCGTCAGACCGCAGCTCACCGATCAAATTTTAGGAAATTTTTAGAACATCAGCCGCATATTGCCCTCTCGGCCGCCGCCCCGTGCCACATTTCGGGCTGAAAGGAGGCCGGTCGGTAAATGTTGGAAGGTCCAGATGAAACACCCCTCTCTCCGTGCCCTGCTGCTTGCCGCCCTGTGCCTGCCGTTCGGATCCGCCGCCCTTGCGGGCGATCTTGGCGCCGCCTTTCATGCCCTGCCGGTCGATACCCGCGTGGCGGTGCAGGCCGAGCTGGCCGAGGTCGATCTCTATCTTGCCGATCCCGATGGCGACTGGAGCGCCGCGACCGAACGGGCCGTGTTGCGCTCGGTCGAGGCGATTTCGCTGAATTCCGGGGCGCGCGTCCGGCCGCAGCTGACCAGCACCCCGGCGATGCAAAGCTATCTGGAGGCGCTGGCCGAGGGCTCTTATTCCGCCTATCTGCGCCGCGGCGATTTTTCGGGTGGCGGCGCGCTTTGGCGCCGGATCCAGCTGGGCGGCTGACCCGGACGCCCAAAACGCAAAAGGCCGCCCAAAAGGGCGGCCTTTCGTTTGGAGCGCAAAGAACCGGATCAGTTCTTCGCGTAGAATTCGACGACCAGGTTCGGTTCCATGTGCACCGGATAGGGCACGTCGCCCAGAGCCGGGGTGCGCACGAAAGTCGCGGTCATCTTGCCGTGGTCGACTTCGAGGTAATCCGGCACGTCGCGCTCGCCCGACTGGGCGGCTTCAAGGACGATCGCCAGTTGCTTCGAACGGTCACGGACAGCGATCACGTCGCCTTCCTTGACGCGGTAGGAGGCGATGTTGACGCGGGCGCCGTTCACCGTGACGTGGCCGTGGTTCACGAATTGACGCGCGGCGAAGATCGTCGGCACGAATTTGGCGCGGTAGACGATCGCGTCCAGACGGCGCTCGAGCAGGCCGATCAGGTTTTCACCGGTGTCGCCCTTGACCCGTTCGGCTTCGCCGTAGATCTTGCGGAATTGCTTTTCGGTCAGATCGCCGTAGTAGCCCTTGAGCTTTTGCTTGGCGCGCAGCTGGGTGCCGAAGTCCGACAGCTTGTTCTTGCGGCGCTGGCCGTGCTGGCCCGGACCGTAGTCGCGCTTGTTCAGCGGCGACTTGGCGCGGCCCCAGATGTTTTCGCCCATGCGGCGGTCGATCTTGTACTTGGCAGCGGTGCGTTTGGTCATCGCTGATCTCCTTCTTGTCTGTGAAGGGCGTTGTCCTTTCCCGCGGCTTTGGGCCTTGGGCGACAGGCTTCCCCTTGCGGGGTCCACCAACACCAATGAAAGCCCCGGCAAGCGTCGCCGCTGCCGGGATGGGGGGCTTATACAGAGGCCGCGGGCAGAGTCAACGCCCCCGCGGCGGTTTTGCCGGTCAAGGTGCGGCGAGGGGGACGGAAACCGCCTTGCGGCTGATTTCGGCGCCGTCGCGGCTGTGCGTGACCGTCGCCTCGTAGCGGCCCGGGACGAAGCCGCCCGCGGGGGCGCGCTTGCCCGCGTAACGAAAGAACAGCGCCTGCGGTTTTTCCAGCACCGCGTCATGGGCAAAGGCAAAGCCGCCGGGGCCGGTGATCGTCAGCCGCACCACGTCGCCCTTGCGGCTGTCAAAGCCGTAAGCCCAGAGCACGAGCGCGGCGGCATCGGCCGCAAGGACGTCCTGCGGCACCAGACCGGCCTTCACCGCCGCGAAATCGGGCGGGGCATCGGTCAAGGCCACCTGCAGCAGGCCGCCGCCGACATAGGCGGGCGGGTCTTGCCAGAGCGTGCGGCGGGGCGCGGGGTCGCAGGCGGCGGCGGGATCGGGCTGGAACGGATCGACATCGACGCCGTCGTGGCGCAGGGCCAGATGCAGATGCGGGAATTCGGCCTTGCCCGACAGGCCGACCTGACCAAGCCTTGTGCCCGCGCCGATCTTCGTGCCCGGCTTCACCGCGACCGAGCCCTGCTTGAGGTGGCAATACTGCGTCTGCCAGCCGCCGCCATGGTCGATCACGACGCCATTGCCGCATTCCTTGTTCGCGACGCTCGCCCCGGCGGCAAAGGCGCCGTCGGCCTCGCCATCGCGGACGGCGCGCACCCGGCCGGGCGCCGCCGCCAGAACATCGACGCCCGCCGCCATCGCGGCCAGGGTCGGCAGGGCGAAATCGGTGCCGTCGTGGCCCTGATAGCTGGCGGTTCCGCAGCCGAAATCGCGCAGCTCCGGGCCGGGGCCGTGATCGACATAATGCTGGATGTAGCAGGTTTCGCCCAGGGTGCAGGCGATCGGCTGTTTCAGCACGATGTCCTGCGCCGGGACGGCCCCCGGCAGGGCGGCGAGGCCGAGCGACAGCGACAGCAGGATGGCACGGCAGCCGCAAGGTCGCGGGCGGAACAGAGGCATCGACACATCCCCCAAAAGATCAGGCGCCCCCTGGGGAGCGCCTGAAAAGCCTAGCACGGTCTTGCCGACAGGGTCACGCCCGATCGGGGGCAATCCGCGGCCTGTTCCCGGAAGCCGCGGCTCAGCCCGCGGGCAGCAGGCGCGGTTTCGCCCCGGCCAGCCGCGGTTTGCCCGGTTCCTCGACATCCAGCGCGATCGCATCGTCGCGCACCGTCACCCGGACCACACCGCCCTTGATCAGGCGGCCGAACAGAAGTTCTTCCGCCAGGGGTTTCTTGATGTGCTCCTGAATGACCCGGCCCAGCGGCCGCGCGCCCATCTTGTCGTCATAGCCCTTGACCGCCAGCCATTCGGCGGCTTCGGGCGTCAGCTCGATATGGACGTTGCGGTCGATCAGCTGCGCTTCAAGCTGCAGCACGAACTTGTCCACCACCTGCAGGATCGTGTCGCGCGGCAGCGGCGCGAAGCTGACCACCGCATCCAGACGGTTGCGGAATTCCGGCGTGAAGGTGCGTTCGATCGCCGCCGTATCCTCGCCCTCGCGACGTTCGCGGCCAAAGCCGATCGCCGATTTCGCCTGTTCGGCGGCGCCCGCGTTCGAGGTCATGATCAGGATCACGTTGCGGAAATCGACCTGACGGCCGTTGTGGTCGGTCAGCTTGCCGTGGTCCATCACCTGCAGCAGGATGTTGAACACGTCCGAATGCGCCTTTTCGATTTCATCGAGCAGCAGCACGCAATGCGGATGCTGATCGACGCCATCGGTCAAAAGCCCGCCCTGATCGAAGCCGACATAGCCCGGAGGGGCGCCGATCAGCCGCGAAACCGCGTGTTTCTCCATGTATTCCGACATGTCGAAGCGCAGCAGTTCCACACCGAGCGTGTTCGCCAGCTGTTTCGCCACTTCGGTCTTGCCGACGCCGGTCGGACCCGCAAACAGGTAGTTGCCGATCGGTTTTTCCGGCTCGCGCAGACCGGCCCGGGCCAGCTTGATCGCCGAGGCCAGCGTCTCGATCGCCTTGTCCTGACCGAAAACGACGCGCTTGAGCGTCTTTTCCAGATCGCGCAGGATCGCGGCATCGTCTTTCGACACGCTTTTCGGCGGGATGCGGGCGATCTTCGCCACCACGGCCTCGATCTCTTTCGCGCCCAGCGTCTTGCGCTTCTTGCTGTCGGGCAGCAGGTGCTGCGCCGCCCCCGCCTCGTCGATCACGTCGATCGCCTTGTCGGGCAGCTTGCGGTCATGGATGTAACGCGCCGCCAGTTCCACCGCCGACTTGATCGCGTCATTGGTGTAGCGCACGTCGTGATGTTCCTCGAAATAGGGTTTCAGCCCCATCAGGATCTTGATGCTGTCGCCGACCGAGGGTTCGTTCACGTCGATCTTCTGGAACCGGCGGCTCAGCGCGCGGTCCTTTTCGAAATGCTGGCGGAATTCCTTGTAGGTGGTCGAGCCCATGCAGCGCAGCTTGCCGCCCTGCAACGCGGGCTTGAGCAGGTTCGAGGCATCCATCGCCCCGCCCGAAGTCGCGCCCGCCCCGATCACCGTGTGGATCTCGTCGATGAAAAGGATCGCATCGGGGTGATCCTCGAGCTCCTTCATCACCGCTTTCAGCCGTTCCTCGAAATCGCCGCGATAGCGGGTGCCCGCCAGAAGCGCCCCCATGTCGAGCGAATAGATCGTCGAGCGCGCCAGGATGTCGGGCGTCTCGCCGCGGGTGATCTTCAGCGCCAGACCCTCGGCGATGGCGGTCTTGCCGACGCCCGGATCGCCCACCAGAAGCGGGTTGTTCTTGCGGCGGCGGCACAGCACCTGAATGCAGCGTTCCACCTCTTCGGCGCGGCCGATCAGCGGATCGATGTCGCCCTTTTGCGACTTCACGTTCAGGTTGACGCAGTATTTGCCAAGCGCGGATTCCTTCGCCTCGCCCGGTTGCGCGGCTTCGGCCTTGGCGGTCTCTTCCTCGGCGCCGATGACGGGGCGGCTTTCGCCGAAGGCCGGATCCTTGGCCACGCCATGGGCGATGAAGTTGACCGCGTCGTAGCGGGTCATGTCCTGTTCCTGCAGGAAGAAGGCCGCGTTCGATTCCCGTTCCGCAAAGATCGCGACAAGGACATTCGCCCCCGTCACCTCGGTCCGGCCCGAGCTTTGCACATGGATCGCGGCGCGCTGGATCACCCGCTGGAAGGCGGCGGTCGGCACGGCTTCCGAGCCCTCGACCTCGGTGATCAGCGTCGAGAGATCATCGTCGATGAACTCGGTCAGGGTGGTGCGCAGCTCGCCAAGATCGACGCCGCAGGCGCGCATCACGCGGCTGGCGTCGGGCTCGTCGATCAGCGCGAGCAGAAGATGTTCGAGCGTCGCCAGTTCATGCTTGCGCGTGTTTGCCAGCGCCAGTGCGGCGTGAATTGCTTGCTCGAGCGTGGTCGAAAACGAAGGCATGCGGCGCTCCTTTCCTCGGGTCTCCCGATACTGGCCTCATGGGGTTAAGTTTCGGTGGATTTCGCCGCGCTTCAAGGCCCGGACACGTGTTTTTTCCACCGCACCCCGCTTTGTTGCAAAACTGACCAGCGCGGGGGGCTTTCGCGCGATCCGCAGGCGGCGCGCGAAAGTGCTTTCAGAACCGGTCCTTGCGTGCCCGCGCCGCGGTGAAGACGGCCAGCGGCGCGGTGTCCTCGGGCAGGCCGAGCGCGGCGCGCAACGCGGCGTCATCGGCGCGCAAAAACGGATTCGTGACCAGTTCCTCGCCCAAAGTCACCGGCAAACTGGGGGCCCCGGCCTGCCGCAGCGCCGTCACCCGCTCCATCCGCTCCTGCAGCTGGCCGTTCTCCGGCTCCAGGCTGAGGGCGAAACGGCCGTTCGCGGCGGTGTATTCATGCCCCGAACAGACCCGGGTTTCGGGCGGCAGCGCGGCCAGACGGGCGAGCGTGTCGAACATCTGCGCGGGCGTGCCCTCGAACAGCCGCCCGCAGCCCCAGCTCATCAGGCTGTCGCCGGAAAAGAGCAGCCCCGCCCCGGGCAGATACCAGGCGACGTGGCCGAGCGTGTGGCCGTCGGCGGCCAGAACCTGCGCCGCCTCCATCCCCAGAGGCAGCACGTCGCCCGGGGCCACCGGATGATCGAGCGGCGGCAGCCGGTGCGCGTCGGCCGCGGCGCCCGCCACCTTTGCCCCGGTCGCCAGCGCCAGCGCCTCGACCCCCGCGATGTGATCGGCGTGGTGATGGGTGATCAGGATGTGGTGCAGCTGCCAGCGCCGTTCGGTCAGAACCTTCAGCACCGGCGCCGCCTCGGGGACATCGACGACGACGACGGTATCGGTGGCAGTGTCGTGCCAGAGCCAGGCGTAATTGTCGGTCAGGCAGGGGATCGGGGTCAGTTCGAGGGTCATGGCCTTTTGCGCATCTTTCGCTATCCTGACCCAGCTTCGCCCAAGGAAGGCCAACCTGCAATGCATCTCGACGTGCTCGACCTGCGTGATTTCTACTACCGCACCCAGCTGGGGCGCACGGCGCAAAAGGCGATCCGCGACAAGGTGGTCGAACTCTGGCCGGATACCCAGTCCGGCATGGCCGGGCTGACGATGGCGGGCTACGGGTTCGCGGTGCCGCTTCTGCGCCCCTATCTGGGCCGCGCGCGCCGGGTGATCGGGCTGATGCCCGCGCAGCAGGGCGTGATGCCCTGGCCCGCCGGAGAGCCCAATGTCTCGGTGCTGTGTGCCGAAACCAGCTGGCCGCTGGAGACCGGGATGATCGACCGGCTCGTCGTGCTGCACGGGCTTGAAGTGTCCGACGACCCCGATGCGCTGATGGAGGAATGCTGGCGCACGCTTGGCCCCGGCGGGCGGGCGCTGTTCATCGTGCCGAACCGGGTCGGGCTTTGGGCGCCGCGCGAAACCACGCCGTTCGGCTTTGGCCGCCCCTATACGATGGGCCAGCTCGAGGCGCAGGCACGACGGGTGGGGTTCGCCCCCGAGCGTCAGGCGGCGGCGCTGTACATCCCGCCCTCGCAGCGGCGGTTCTGGCTGCGCTCCTCCGAGATGTGGGAGCGGCTGGGCACAAGGGCGGCTGGCTATCTGGCGGCGGGGGTGGTGATGCTCGAGGTGATCAAGCAGGTGCATTCGGTGCGCCGCTCGGGGCTTGGCGCGGCGGTGCGCAAGCCGCTCTCGATCCTCGAAGGGGCGCCCAAGCCGGTGGTCGGCCGGATCTGAGCCGCCCGCGGCCGCAAGAATCGCCCGGCCGGAAAAGCCCGTTTCCGCGGCACTTCGCCCTGCGGCGGGGAAACGCAGCGGGGCGGGCTTCGACCCTTTGCGCTAACACTCCGTGCCGGTGCAGAAAATGTGCCAGCCTGATGCGGTTTCCTGCCGCCAAGATGGTTGCGAGGGTCTTGATGCTCTGCTAGACGCAACCCCGAATGCGGCGCGTGAGACCATCTTGGGCGCCGAGGGGGGCCTCTGAATCGGTGACGGGATATTTTGTTCCTGTCGTCCGCGTGCGGAGGCAAAAGCATCGGAAGGGTGGACGTGTCCGAACCAGCTTCGATTTCCGCAGCCATTGCCGGGCGCTATGCCACGGCCATCTTTGACCTCGCGCAGGAGGCCAAGGGCATCGACGCGCTCTCGGCCGACGTGGACGCGCTGAGCGCCGCCTTGGCCGGTTCGGCCGAGCTGCGTGACCTGATTTCCTCGCCGGTCTATACCCGCGACGAACAGGGCGCCGCGATCGCCGCGGTGGCTGCGAAGATGGGCCTGTCGGCACCGCTTGCCAACGGTCTGAACCTGATGGCGACGAAGCGCCGTCTGTTCGCGCTGCCGCAGCTGCTCAAGGGCCTTGCCGCCGCGATCGCCGAGGCCAAGGGCGAGATGACCGCGGATGTCACCTCGGCCACCGCGCTGAGCGCGGCGCAGGCCGAGAAGCTGGCGGCGACGCTGGCGAAACAGACGGGCAAGACCGTCAAACTGAACGTCGCCGTCGATGAAAGCCTCATCGGTGGCATGATCGTCAAGCTGGGTTCGCGCATGATCGACACCACGGTCAAAGCCAAACTCGCTTCCCTTCAGAACGCCATGAAAGAGGTCGGATAAATGGGCATCCAAGCAGCTGAGATTTCTGCGATCCTCAAGGAGCAGATCAAGAACTTCGGGCAGGATGCCCAGGTCGCCGAAGTGGGCCGCGTGCTCTCGGTCGGTGACGGGATCGCGCGCGTGCACGGGCTCGACAACGTCCAGGCGGGCGAGATGGTCGAATTCCCCGGCGGCATCCGCGGGATGGCGCTGAACCTTGAAGTCGACAACGTCGGGATCGTGATCTTCGGGTCGGACCGCGACATCAAGGAAGGCGACACCGTCAAGCGCACCAACTCGATCGTGGACGTTCCGGCGGGCGAAGGCCTGCTGGGCCGCGTCGTGGACGGCCTTGGCAACCCGATCGACGGCAAGGGCCCGATCGTGGCGAAAGAGCGTCGCATCGCCGACGTGAAAGCCCCGGGCATCATTCCGCGGAAATCGGTGCATGAGCCGATGGCGACCGGCCTCAAGTCGGTCGACGCGATGATCCCGATCGGCCGCGGCCAGCGCGAGCTGATCATCGGCGACCGTCAGACCGGCAAGACCGCGATCGCGCTCGACACGATCCTAAACCAGAAGTCGTACAACGACGCCAACCCGAACAACAAGCTGCACTGCTTCTACGTCGCCATCGGGCAAAAGCGCTCGACCGTGGCGCAGCTGGTGAAGAAGCTCGAAGAAGCCGGCGCGATGGAATACACCACCGTCGTCGCCGCGACCGCTTCGGACCCGGCGCCGATGCAGTTCCTGGCGCCCTATTCGGCGACCGCGATGGCGGAATATTTCCGCGACAACGGCATGCACGCGCTGATCATCTATGATGACCTTTCGAAGCAAGCCGTGGCCTATCGTCAGATGTCGCTGCTGCTGCGCCGTCCGCCGGGGCGTGAAGCCTATCCGGGCGACGTGTTCTATCTCCACTCGCGTCTGCTGGAACGTTCGGCGAAACTGAACGAGGATTTCGGTTCGGGCTCGCTGACCGCGCTGCCGGTCATCGAAACGCAAGGCGGCGACGTGTCGGCCTTCATCCCGACGAACGTGATCTCGATCACCGACGGCCAGATCTTCCTCGAGACCGAACTCTTCTACCAGGGCATCCGCCCGGCCGTGAACACCGGTCTGTCGGTGTCGCGCGTCGGTTCCTCGGCCCAGACCAACTCGATGAAATCGGTCGCCGGTCCGGTGAAACTGGAGCTTGCGCAGTATCGCGAGATGGCCGCCTTTGCGCAGTTCGGCTCGGACCTCGACGCCTCGACGCAAAAGCTTCTGAACCGCGGTGCCCGTCTGACCGAGCTGATGAAGCAACCGCAATATTCGCCGCTGACCAACGCCGAAATCGTGGCGGTGATCTTTGCGGGCACCAACGGCTTCCTCGATGCCGTTCCGGTGAAAGAAGTCGGCCGGTTCGAGAAAGGCCTGCTGGCCTATCTGCGCTCGACCCGCAAGGACGTGCTTGAGTGGCTCACCAAGGAAGACCCCAAGATCAAGGGCGACGCCGAGAAGAAGCTCAAAGACGCGATCGCCGAGTTCGCCAAGACCTTCGCTTGACGGCCTGAAAGGACAGGGAGATGCCCAGCCTTAAGGACCTCAAGAACCGGATCGTGAGTGTCAAGAACACTCGCAAGATCACGAAAGCGATGCAGATGGTCGCGGCGGCGAAACTTCGCCGCGCCCAGGAAAGCGCTGAAGCTGCCCGGCCCTATGCCGAGCGGATGAACGCCGTGATGTCGAGCCTTGCCGGTGCGGTGGGCTCGACCGATGGCGCGCCGCGCCTGCTTGCGGGCACGGGCTCCGACAAGGTCCATCTCCTCGTCATCATGACGGGCGAGCGCGGGCTTTGCGGCGGCTTCAACGCCAATATCGCGAAACTCGCGAAGTCGAAGGCGATGGAACTGCTCGCCCAGGGCAAGACGGTGAAGATCCTCACCGTCGGCAAGAAAGGTCGCGACGCGCTGCGTCGTGATCTGGGCCAGTATTACATCGACCACATCGACCTGAGCGACGTGAAGAAGCTGAGCTACCCGGTGGCGCAGAAGATCGCGCAAAACATCATCGACCGCTTCGAGGCGGGCGAATACGATGTGGCGACGATCTTCTTCTCGGTCTTCCAGAGCGTGATCAGCCAGGTGCCGACCGCCAAGCAGGTGATCCCGGCGCAGTTCGAAACCGACGGGGCGGCGTCCTCGGCGGTCTACGACTACGAACCGGGCGATCAGGAAATCCTGACCGCGCTGCTGCCGCGTGCGGTGGCCACGGCGATCTTTGCCGCGCTGCTGGAAAACAACGCGTCCTTCAACGGGGCGCAGATGTCGGCCATGGACAACGCCACCCGCAACGCGGGTGACATGATCGACCGACTGACGATCGAGTATAACCGCTCGCGTCAGGCCGCCATCACCAAAGAGCTCATCGAAATCATCTCGGGCGCCGAGGCGCTCTGACGGAACCGGAGATAGAAGAGAATGGCAAGCAAAGGCAAAGTGACCCAGGTCATCGGCGCCGTCGTCGACGTGCAGTTCGAAGGCGGTCTCCCGGCGATTCTGAACGCCCTTGAAACCACCAACAACGGCAAGCGCCTCGTTCTGGAAGTGGCGCAGCACCTGGGCGAAAGCACCGTCCGCACCATCGCGATGGACGCCACCGAAGGTCTGGTGCGCGGCGCGGCCGTGTCCGACACCGGCGGCCCGATCACCGTTCCGGTGGGCAACGCCACGCTGGGCCGCATCCTGAACGTCATCGGCGAGCCGGTGGACGAGCGCGGCGAAGTCTCGAAAGTCGAAGCCCGGGCGATCCACCAGCCCGCGCCCGATTTCGCGGCGCAATCGACGGAAAGCCAGATCCTCGTCACCGGCATCAAGGTGATCGACCTGCTCGCCCCCTATTCCAAGGGCGGGAAGATCGGCCTGTTTGGCGGCGCCGGTGTGGGCAAGACCGTTCTGATCATGGAACTGATCAACAACATCGCGAAAGTGCACTCGGGCTTCTCGGTGTTCGCGGGCGTTGGCGAACGGACCCGTGAGGGCAACGACCTTTACCACGAGATGATCGAATCGGGCGTCATCAACCTCGACAAGCTCGAAGAGTCGAAAGTGGCGCTGGTTTACGGCCAGATGAACGAACCCCCGGGGGCCCGTGCCCGCGTGGCGCTGACCGGCCTGACCCTTGCGGAACAGTTCCGCGACCAGTCGGGCACCGACGTGCTGTTCTTCGTCGACAACATCTTCCGCTTCACCCAAGCCGGGTCGGAAGTGTCGGCGCTCCTTGGCCGTATCCCCTCGGCCGTGGGCTATCAGCCGACGCTGGCGACCGACATGGGCGCGCTGCAGGAACGCATCACCTCGACCAAAGCCGGTTCGATCACCTCGGTGCAGGCGATCTACGTGCCGGCCGACGACCTGACCGACCCGGCCCCGGCCACCTCGTTTGCCCACCTCGACGCCACGACCGTTCTGTCGCGGGCGATCTCGGAACTCGGGATCTACCCGGCGGTGGACCCGCTCGACAGCACCTCGCGGATCCTTGACCCGCAAGTCGTCGGCGAAGAGCACTATCAGGTCGCCCGGGACGTGCAGGGCATGCTGCAACGCTACAAGTCGCTGCAGGACATCATCGCCATCCTCGGCATGGACGAACTGTCGGAAGAAGACAAACTGACGGTGGCCCGTGCCCGGAAGATCCAGCGCTTCCTGTCGCAGCCCTTCGACGTGGCGAAAGTCTTCACCGGCTCGGACGGCGTGCAGGTTCCGCTCGAAGACACCATCAAGTCGTTCAAGGCGGTGGTTGCGGGTGAATACGACCACCTGCCGGAAGCGGCCTTCTACATGGTCGGCGGCATCGAAGACGTGATCGCGAAAGCCCAGCGCCTCGCCGCTGCGGCGTAAGGGGGAACCATGGCCGATACCATGCAGTTCGACCTCGTCAGCCCGGAGCGGAGGCTTGCCTCCGTTGCCGCGCGCGAGGTCCGTCTTCCCGGCGTGGAAGGCGATCTGACGGCGATGCCGGGCCATGCGCCCGTCATCCTCTCGCTGCGGCCGGGCATCCTGACCGTGGTCAGCGCCGCGGGCACGGCCGAATACGCCGTGACCGGCGGCTTCGCCGAGGTTTCGGGCGAGCAGGTGACCGTTCTGGCCGAGCGCGGTCTGACCCGGGCGGAACTGACCGCCGCGGTTCATGCCGAGATGCTGGCCGAGGCCAAGAAAGTCGCGGACGCCGCGCATCCGACGGTGGCTGACGCCGCCGCGAAGATGCTGGCCGACATGGAAGCGCTTGGCACGCATATCAATCTCTGACGGGACATCCCGCCGGACATCTCGGGCCCCGGTCTTCGCGCCGGGGCCCTTGCTTTTTGCTTTTGTCTTCCGGCGCCGCAGTCTAGCTTGGCCGGGGCAGAGCCGGAATGAGCGATAGGAACGGATGAAGAAGTATTCCTCGACCCGCATCGGCGTGGCGCAGGGTTCGCTGGTGCTGTTCTCGGATTATCTGGACGGCGGGGCGATGTGGACGGGCGAAGGCCCGCGCGAATTGCGCCGGGTGGTGGTCTTTGACGAGGCTTTCCGCGACATCCCGGCGGTGCAGGTGTCGCTGTCGATGTGGGACATCGACCAGAAGCACAATCCGCGCATGGACATTTCCGCCGACATGGTGACGGCCGAGGGCTTCGTGATCGTCTTTCGCACCTGGGGCGACACCCGCGTCGCCCGCGTCCGCGCCGACTGGCTGGCGATCGGCGGCTGCGCCCATGAGGACGACTGGGACGTGGTCTGACCCCGCCCGGCTTGACTTTCCTCCCCCCCGCGCCGATGGTGCGCGCGACTTTCCCATCCAATGAGGCCCGCCCGTGCAACAAGATGCCCCCCGCTGGCAGCTCGTGGTGATCCTGTGGGGGACGAAATATCCGGTTGCCGAACTCAATGCCCTGATCGAGACCGTGCTGGCCCGGGCCTCCACCCCGCCGCGCGTCGTGCTGATTTCCGACCGCGACCGGCCCGGCCTGCTGCCGCAGGTGCTGTTGCGGCGCTTCCCCGACTTCTACCTGTCGCCGCCGATGCTGGCGGGCGGCTGTCAGGCGAAGCTGGCGATGTTCGCGCCGGGCGTCGTGCCCGCGGATCTGCCCGCGATCTATCTTGATATTGACACGCTGGTTCTGGGCGATGTCACCCGGTTCCTTGACCTGCTTGACCGGCCCGAGCGCATGGCGATGCTGCAAAGCGTCGTGCTGCCCTTCGGGGCTTTGGGGCGGGCGCTGCACCGGCTCAGCGGCGGGCGGCATTACGCGCGCGGCAATTCCTCGATCGTCGTCTATCACCCGGCGCATTGCAGCCATATCGCCACCAGCTATGAACGGCTGCACGCGGCGCATGGCTACAACGGCCTGCGCCCGATGATCGCGGATGAGCGCTTCATCTCCTGGTCCGCCCAGGCGCAGCTGCGGGCGATCCCGAAGCGGCTGGCGGTGAAATTCCCGACCGAATTCATGTGGCCCTGGCGCTGGCTGATCCATCTGCGGGCGCGTCTGCCCTGGCTGCGGCGCCGCTGGGCCGGGCTTGTCGCGATCACCCTGCCGGGCAATGAGGTCAAGGGCCCCGAGCTCCTGACTCTGCCCGAGGGCGCCGAGATCGCCGACCGCAAGGGCCGCCGCCTGATCTGGTCGGACCGCGCCCTGGGGCCGGTCCGCGCCCGCATCATCGCTTATTACACCGACCTGAACGCCCGTTTGAGGCAAGGGGAACAACCATGATTCTGGGCCATATCGGCGCACGCAAGGGCTCGAAAGGCGTGCCCGGCAAGAACTTCCGTCCGATCGCGGGCAAGCCGCTGATCGACTGGTCGCTCGACCAGCTTTTCGCCAATCCGCGGATTGATGCCGTCGTCGTCTCGACCGATGACGCGCGCATCTATGATCACGCGGTGGCGAAGGGCGCGCTGGATATCGGGCTGCGGCCCGATCATCTGGCCACCGATGCCGCGCCGAAATGGGGCGTCTGGCAACATGCGCTGGAAGCCGGACAGGCGGCCTTGGGGCAGCCCGTCACCACCTTTGTCGATCTCGACTGCACCTCGCCCCTGCGCCTGCCCGAGGATCTTGAGGGCGCCCTCGATCTCTTCGCCCGCGAACAGCCCGACATGGTGATGAGCGTCTGCGAGGCGCGCAAGAACCCCTATTTCAATCTGGTCGAGGCCGATGAAACCGGGGCGCTGCATGTGTCAAAACCGCTGCCGGGCGGGGTCTGGTCGCGGCAATCGGCGCCCAAGGTCTGGGAACATGCGGCCTCGACCTATGTGCTTTCGGCCGAATATCTGCGCCGGGCAAAGACGATCTACGAAGGCCGGGTGATCCCCTTCGAGATGCCGCCCGAGCGCTGCCTTGACATCGACACGCCGTTTGATTTCCGGCTGGTCGAAATGCTGATGAACGACCGCATCGCGGAAGGAAACTGAGATGACGAAACAACTGACCGGCCGCACCATCTTCATCACCGGCTCGGGCGGCGTGCTGGGCTCGACCTATGTGCGCCGGATGCTGGAGCAGGGCGCCCGCGTCGTCGCGACCGACCTGCCGGGCCATCGGGCCGAGGCGCTGCAGGCCGCCCATGCGGGCAACGAGGCCTTCCGCTTCTACGATCTCGACGTGGGCGACGAGGCCCAGGTGACCGAGATTTTCAAACGCGTTCTGGCCGACGGCTGGGAGCCGAACGTGGTGCTGAACAATGCCGCGATCACCGGCGAGATGCTGATGGGCGCGGGCAAGCCCTTCCCCGATTTCGCCGATACGAGCGTGGCCGATTTCGAACGCACGCTCCGCACCAACCTCACCGGCGCCTTCATGGTGGCGCGGCAGATGGATCGCGACATCGTCGGCCGCTGGCCCGCAGCGCTGATCAACGTGGCGTCGATGTATGCGCTCAACGGTGCCCATCACCCGATCTATGACGGCATGCCGTTCAAGAATTTCTCGGCTTACGGCGTGACCAAGGCGGGCATCCACGGGCTGACGGTCTGGCTGGCGGGCTACTGGGCGCCGCGCGGCGCCACCGTCAACACCATCGCCCCCGGTGCGGTCTTCAACAACCATTCCGAGGAATTCCAGCGCCGCGTCGGCGAGCTGATCATGCTGAACCGGATGGCGAAACCGGATGAAATCGCCGATGCGATGCTGTTTCTGTGTTCGGCGGGGGCGGGCTACATGACCGGGCAGCTGGTCAATGTCGATGGCGGGTTCTCGGCGTGGTAAGCGCGCATATCGCCGTCATCGGCGCGGGCTCGATCGGGCGGCGGCATGCGGCCAACCTGACGACGCTGGGTTGCACCGTCTCGCATCTGCCCTGGCGCAGCTTCGATGCCGAAGCCTTCGCGGCGCGGACCGATCTGGATGGCGTGGTGATCGCCACCGAAACCCAGATCCGGCTCGAGCTGATCGAGACCTGCGCGAAGATGGGCCTGCCCTTTTACGTCGAAAAGCCCTTGGCCTACACGCCCGACCAGGTGGCGGCGATCTACGCCGCCGCCGCGCCGGTCGCGGATCGCAGCCTGATCGGCTTCATGATGCGCTACAACCCGGCGCTGCGGGCGCTCGCCGCCGAAGACCTCTCCGACATCTACCGCTTTTCCTTCGAGATCGGCCATGACGTGCGGCAATGGCGGGCGAACTGGCGCTTCGCCGACAGCTACGCCGCGCGGCCCGAAGGCGGCGGGGTGCTCCTCGACCTCTCGCACGAGGTCGATCTGGCGATGGTGCTTTTCCCCGGCCTGACGCTCGCACGGGCCGAAAGCCTGGGCCATCCGTCGTTCCCCGGCGTCGATTTCGCCACCACCTTGATGCTTGCGTCTGAAGGCGGGCCGGTCGGCACCGTCGCGATGGATTACCTCTCGCCGGTCTTCATCCGCCGCGCGCGATTGGTCGGATTGAAACGCCTGATCGAGGTCGATTTCCTGACCCCCGAGATCACGTTCCAGACCCCCGGACGGCGCACCAGCCAGTCTTACGTCTTTGAACGCAATGACATGTTTCTGGCCGCGATGCGCGACTTCCTGCGGCTGGTCACTGAGGGCCCGGGGGCGGATCTGTCCCCGCTCGCGCCGCGCTTCACCACTATGCGCCCGGTGAACGAGATGGTGGCGAGCGCCTGGTCCGCCCGGCAGTTCACCGGACAGGTCGCGACGGAGATGGGCTGAGCTCAGCCGTGATCGGCGAAGGTCTTCTGCAGCCCGCCCTGCCAGAAGCCTTCGTCGGCCAGCACTTCGATGAACCGCTCCGCCGCCCGGCCCTCGCCAAAGGCGGTGTGGGGCGGATAGCGCTTGCCCCATTCGCGGGCCAGAAAATCGCCGATCTTGTCCCGCTCCGCCGCATCGGCGGAAAACAGCGACGGCGCCTCGGCCCGGTTCGTCTGCCGCGTGCCGATATCGAGCGAGGGGATGCCCAGAAACGGCGCCTCGCGCACCCCGGCGCTCGAATTGCCGACCAGGCAGGCGGCGTGTTTCATCAGCTCGGAAAAATGCGCAAACCGCATCGAGGGGATCCGCCGGAACCGCTCCCGCGGCAGCTGTTCCAGCACGGCAAAGATCTCGCGCGAGCCCGGATCGTTGTTCGGCGCGATGACGACGAAATTCCGCCCCGAGGCGTCAAGCGCGCCAAACAGATCTGCCGCCTGCCGCCCCATCGTCGCGGCCTCGGACGTCACCGGATGGAACAAGGTCACCCCGTAATCGTCAAACGGAATGTCATACCGCTCTAGCACCTCGGGCAGGGTGACGCCCGAGGGCCGGGCGTGGAAATCGAGTTCCGGTGAGCCGATGACATGGATCTTTTCGGCCGGTTCGCCCAGCGTCATCACCCGCTTCGCCGCCGCCTCGGAGGAGACGAAATGACAGGCGGCCAGCTTGGTGTTGCAATGCCGGAACACCTCGTCGATCGTGCCCGAGACCTCGCCGCCCTCGATATGGGCCGAGCGGATGTAATTCGTGGCACAGACGAGCGCGCAGGCCAAAGCCTCGATCCGGTCGCCGTGAAACACCACCAGATCGGGGCGCAATTCGGCGAAGATGTCGGAAAAGCCGATGATTGACTTTGCGAGGATCGTGTCCTGCGGGTCGCCCTCGCGCTGGTTGAGGAATTCATGCACGGTGGCGCCCTGCACCCGGTGCACCTCGATCTTGGTCAGGCCGTAGCGGTCGAGCATATGCATGCCGGTGACCAGAAACGACACCTTGAGCCCGGCATCGCGGGCGGCCAGCGCCAGCGGTTCGATCTTTCCGAAATCGGCACGGGTGCCGGTGACGAAGAGGATTTCGCGGGTCATTCCGGGCTTTCTCTCCTGCGCTGTTCGGGTCGCCATTACATTGCTTGTGCCCCCGGCGGAAGGGTTATAATGCGGCAAAAGGCTGCGAGGGGGAGAGCGCGATGGATCGCGTCGTTCTGTGCATGAAATGGGGGACGCTTTACGGCCCCGATTACGTCAACGTGCTTTACAACGCCGTGCGGGCGCATCTGCCGGGGCCGTTCCGCTTCGTCTGCCTGACCGATGATGCGACCGGGATCGATCCGGGGGTCGAATGTTTCCCGGTGCCCGATTTCGGTCTGCGCCCCGATCTGTGGCAGATCGGCGGCTGGCCGAAGATCGGGGTGTTTCAGCGCGATCTTTACGGGCTGCGCGGCCGGGCGCTGTTCATCGATCTCGACATGATGATCCTGTCGGATCTGACGCCCTTCTTTGACCATCCCGCCCCCTTCATCGCCACCGATATGGGCGCGAACTGGAAGCCGCGGGCGGGCAAGGGCCCCGAGGAGCCGGGCACCTGCCTGTTCGCCTTCACCCTGGGCGCCGAGCCGCAGATCTTCGAGCGCTTCAACGAGGATCGCAACGGCCATGCGCATCGTTTCGGGCTGGAACAGAATTGCGTCGCGGCTTTCGCGCATTCCGTCACCTGCTGGCCCGCCGACTGGGTGATCAGCTTCAAGCGCCACCTGCGCCCGCCGGCGCTTTTGGGGGCGGTGCTGCCGGTGCGGCGCCCGCCCGCCAGCGCCAAGGTTCTGGCCTTCCATGGCCGACCGCGGCCGCTCGATCTGATCCGCAAGGGCTGGTGGGGCGAGCTGCCCAATATCGGCCGCGGCCCGGTGGGCTGGATGCGGGATTACTGGCTGCGCTACGGCGGAAACTGAGCCGGTCAGCGACGGCTGCGCGCTTGTGCGACCATCGCCGCGATCTCGGCGCGGATTTCGGCCGGGGGCTCGGCCACCGCGCCATCTTCCAGCGCGCGCAGATAGGCGGCGCGCATGTTCGCAAAAATCGGCTCGCCGCTTTTCTTCAGGAAGGCGGTGCCGAAGATATGATCATTGGCAAAGGGGAACGAGGCGTTGAAGCGCTTGCGGTTCACCGTGCGGCGGATGTGGTCAAGCACCGCCGCGCGCCAGCCGGGGCTGGCCGGGTCGAGCGCCGCGATGCGTCGCGCCGCCTTGATCCGGTCGGCATCGGCATAGGCGGCATATTTCAGGGTCTGGCGCAGGAAGGCATCGTCCTTCTCGCGCAGAAGCTGCAGGAACGCTTCGCGACGCGAGAACGCGTCAAGCTTCAGCCCCGCCGCCGCCATCTGCCGCGAAAAGCCGATCTCGCCGAATTTGATCGTATGCGGCTTGTAATCGGTCATCTGGTAGTCGCGCCAGAACGCCTGAAAGGCCGGATGATCCCAGGCGCTGCGGCGGATCAGGTAGAAATAGCTTTCGACATGGCTGCGCGTGCTGGGCCGCCCGCCGCTGGTGTCGTGGATCACCTTTTCGTCCTGCAACAGCCCGCAGATGTCGACCGCGGCGAAATCGGTCTCGAGCTGCGCCAGCAGGTCGGTCCGCATCGGCGCCCAGATGCTGTCGTTCATCACGATCAGCCGTTCGGGGCGCGCACCCTCGCGGTTCAAAAGCCGGATCGCATCCTGATAACCGCCGAAATCATAGCCGAAATTCGGCCGTTCCAGCAGGCTCCAGCACAGATCAAGCAGGCGGTCCCGGTCGGCCTCGGACACCGGGCAATTCAGCACGAGGAAGGGCGCATAGCCCTCGGAAATCAGCCAGTTGCAGGTCGCAATCGCCGAGGGGGAAATGCCATGCGGCTGATAGATCAGGAAGATGGCGATCTTCTGGCCCATGGGCAGCCGCCCGGCATGGCGTTTCGTCAATCGGTCGAAATCGCGCAGATAGGCCTTGCGGCGGGCGGGTTCGCGCAGGCGTCCGGGCAGCGACGCAAGGGTCCGGGGGAGTTGCAGGATCTGATCCTTGATCCGGTTCAGCTCGCGCTTGATTTTCCAGGCGGGGACCATGCTGAACACTCCTTCGAAAAACGACCTTGAACCGGGCCCCGTTTACCCTTTCGGGCGGCGGAAAGAAAGCAGCCCCTTGCGGGCCAGCCAGATCAGCCGCCGGGCGTAATTCGCCAGCTTCTGCCGATAATGCGGCAGGCGCTTGCGTTTCGGGAATTTCTTCGCCCCGGCCATGGCGGTGCCGGTGATGAAGCTTTCGCCCCGGTCGCGCGGCGGCGCGGTGAAGGGCTCAAGCCCCATCAGCCTGATGTCATGGTCGAAGAAGCGGTTCAGCTCGTGGTCATGGGCGCGGCGGATCGGATAGAAGCGCGCGGCCAGCCGCGCCGCCACCGCGCGCTTGATCAGATAGCAGCCGTTGCCGGTGAAGGGCCCCCAATAGGCCATCAGCGTGAAGGCGCCAAGCTGCGCCTGCGGCAGCCGCCCCTTGGCGCGGATGCAGGAAAACCGCAAGATGTCCCAGCGGTCGCTGGCCGCCAGCCCCGCCGCCAGCGCCTGCGGGAAGTCCGCGGTGAAGGTGACGTCATCTTCGCAGATCAGCACGATCTCGGGGCCGTCTTGCGCAATCTGGCGCCACAGCTCGACATGCGAGGCATAGCAGCCCATATGCCCGGCCGAGATCGGCGCCCCCATGTTGCGATGCCAGGCGGCCAGATCGGTGCGGCCGAGCAACTCGGCCTGACGCGCGGCACCGTCGATCCCCTCGAAGATCGTGTACGCCATCCCGATCCGGGCGAATTCCTGCGCCACCTGCGCCTGCCGCGCCGTCGCGCGGGCCAGCGAGATCACCTGAACTGGGACGACCGGCTCCATGATGCTCAGGTCCTTCTCAGTTGGTGCAGGGCTGCATGCAGGTAATTCGGCAGGTTTCGCCGCACCCGCGCAAGCTGTCGCCGGGCTGTAGGCCGGTCGTCGATCGTGCTTTTTTCCGCGCGCAGCCGCAACAGCGGGCGGTCGAAGGCCAGCCCCAGCCCTGTTTGCGCCAGATGGCGGCGCAGCTGTTGATCCACCGGCAGACAGGCCCCCGCGGTCGCGACATGCCGCAGAAAGCACTGCGCGCCGGTTCGGCTCCAGAGCAGCCCCGCCGTCAGTATGGGAAAGTAATAAGCACGCAGCAGCATCCGGTCCCCGACGGGGGCGAGGGGGCGGTTTCGTTTGTGATAACCGGCCGCAAGGTTCACGCAGGACCAGCGCAGGTCCGTGAGGTTGCGGAGCGTGTCGAGGCTTTGCGTCAGTCCTTGAGCGAAGGCGGCATCGGGTTGGGCATCGTCTTCCAGCACCAGCAAGGCTGCGGCGTTGCCGTCAAGAAACTCTTTCAGTGCCTGCACATGGCTGGCGAAACAGCCAATCTCGCCAAGTGTCATATCGATGCCGTGAAACTGCATCGCCGCGTTGCGATTGTAAAGAAATTGTTCCGTATCACCTGCCGCATCCGGTTCGACCGCACGCAGACGGCGCCACTCCAGCCCGATCTGGTCAAGATCAGTTGCAATACGGGCAAGCCGATCCGGCGAACGGTCCAAGTTGATCACCCGTGTCTGGAGACCCGGGATCACGCCAGATCGCTCCATTTCAGCTGGGTGTTGCGGGGCAGGGCGCGGGTGGTGCGCTTGCCCACCACCTTGTCGAAGTCATAACCCGCGATCTCGCCCGAGCCCGGGCGGCGGGCCCAGATGTCGGCTTCGGTGATCAGATGGCCTGCGGGCAGGTCGCGATCCGCCACGACAGACGCCCGGGCGAAGCGATAGACCGGCTCCTCGGCCGCGGTGCGTTCCTTGGGGTTGCGCGAGGCGATCCAGATTTCCTTTGACCGATCAACCAGATGGCGCAGCTCCGACGGGTCCATCGAATTGATGATGTCGGGGCCCACGCGATAGCGCGTGTCGGTGTAGTGCCGCTCCAGGATGCAGGCGCCCAGCGCGACCGAGGCCAGCGCCATTTCCGGCCCGATCGAGTGGTCGGAAAAACCCACCGGCACGCCCGGGAAGGCGTCCTGCAGATCCCTGACCCCGCGCAGCGACACGATTTCGGGCGGGCTGGGATAGAGGTTGGTGCATTCCAGCAGCGCGAACTCGACCCCCGCGGCCTGCAAAATCTCGACACTCGCGCGGATGCTCTCGATCGTCTGCATGCCCGTCGACAGGATCACCGGCTTGCCAAAGCGCGCGATGTGGCGAATGAGCGGCAGGTTGTCCGCCTCGCCCGAGCCGATCTTGTAGGCCAAAACGCCGATGCTTTCGAGAAACTCCGCCGCCGCGCGCGAAAACGGCGTCGACAGATAAATCATCCCAAGGCTTTCGGTGTAGCGCTTCAGCTCGATCTCGTCGTCTTGCGACAAAGCACAGCGCGCCATCACCTCCCAGATCGAGACATCGGCATTGGGCGGAAAGATCTGCTTCGCCTCGTCGGTCATCTCGTCTTCGAGGATATGGGTCTGATGTTTGACGCATTCGCAGCCCGAGGCTGCGGCCAGACGCACCATTTCCTTCGCCACGGCCAGCGAGCCGCCATGGTTGATGCCGATTTCCGCGATCACCAGCGGCGGATGCTCCGGCCCGATCTTGCGCGTTCCGATCTGCATGGCCTGTCCCCTTCGCTGATGTCGCCCCTTGGCGATAGAACCCCGGGCCGCAACCGTCAAGCCGCGGGGCCAAGGCGAAGGGCGCCCGAAGGCGCCCTTGCCGTGATCTCAGAACCCGGCCTTGATCTTTTCGAACTCGGCCAGCTGCTTTTCGCGCTGCTGCGGATCGTTCGGCACTTGCGGCAGGATCGGCGCCTTGACCGGGCCGATGCCCGCGGTGACCTGTTCTTCCAGCGGGATCGTCTCCATCGCCTTCAGGCTGGAATGGCCGTAACCGATATTGTCCAGAAGCGCGCGGGCGGATTCGGGGCGCAGCCAGGAATTGATGAAATCATAGGCGCGGGCCTCGTCGCCGGGGCCGTCCTTGAGGTTCACATAGCCGCAGAAGAAGGTCGCCGAGCCTTCCTTGGCCTCGCGCTGGAAGGCGACGGGATAGTTTTCGTTGCGCAGCGCGGTGACGCCGTCGTTCCAGGACCAGGAGATCAGCACCTCGCCCGAGGCCATGGTCTGCGCCTGTTCGGCCGGATCGGCCCAGTAGCTGAGCACGTTCTTGTGCGCCTCGCGCAGCCAGGCGGCAGCGGCGGCGAATTGTGCGTCGGTGACCTTGGTCCAGTCGGTGACGCCGGTGGCCAGATAGGCCAGCGACCAGACGTCATCGGACGAATTCGGCAGCGAGATCCGGCCCTGATATTTCGGGTTCACGAAGACCTGCAGCGAGGCGACGTCTTCGGCCGGGACTTCCTCGGGGTTGTAGGCGATGGCGGCGGCGCCCCAGTCGGTCGGGATGAACCAGACGCCCTTGTCATCCTTGAAGATCGGCGAATCGAGGTATTTCGGGTCGATGTCGGCCAGCGCCGGGATTTTCGCCGGGTCCCAGGGTTCGATCAGCCCGGCATCGCGGTATTTCGACACCATCTGCGAACAGGGGTGGGCGACGTCCGCCTTGAAGCCCGAAGCAACCTTTTGATAGGCCTCGTCGTCATCGCCATAGAAGGAATAGGTCGGCGCGTCGCCGTATTTGTCCTTGTAGGCCTGATACAGGCCCTCGACCTCGAAGCCGGCCCAGTCAAAGACCAGCAGGCTGGACTCGCCCGCCTTCGCGGGCAGCGACAGCGCAAGCGCAGCCGCGGCGGAGGCAAGCAGAAGCGATGATTTCTTCATGGTGGCGTTCCCCGTTGAGATTGAATTTGCCGAAACGCTAGTCCGCGTGCCGCGTGCGAACAAGTGAAACTTTCGCCGCCCTTGCGGCCCGGTGTCCCCTTGCCGAACCGGCCCCGCGGCCCCAGTTGGGGGGAATGCGTGATGAAACCCCGATCCTGCTCTGGTTGCGCCGCGATTTCCGGCTGAGCGACCATCCGATGCTCTCGGCCGCCGCTGCCTCGGGGCGGCCGGTGCTGGCGCTTTTCATCCTCGACCCGCTGGCCGAAGCCTATGGCGCGGCGCCGAAATGGCGGCTGGAACAGGCGCTTGCGGCCTTTGCCCCGGCGCTTGCGGCCTGTGGCGTGCCGCTTTTGCTGCGCCGCGGCCCGGCGCTTTCGGTGCTGCGCTCGGTTCTGGCCGAAAGCGGCGCCGGGGCGGTCTGGTGGAGCCGCGATCTGGACCCGGCGGCGATTGCGCGCGACACGGACATCAAGGCCGCGCTGCGCGCCGAGGGGCGCGAGCTGTGCTCTTTTGACGGGCAGCTGCTGTTTGCGCCCTGGGCGGTGAAGACCGGGCAGGGCGGTCCCTATCGCGTCTACACGCCGTTCTGGCGCGCGGTGCGGGGCCTGGCGGTGGCGCCGCCGCTGCCCGCCGTCACCGCGCTGCGCCCCGGGCCGGTCCTGCGCGGCGAAAGCCTGTCGGCGCTGGGGCTGGGCCTGGCGATGCGGCGCGGCGGCGCGATCGTGGCGAAATATGCCCGGGTGGGCGAGGCGGCAGCACAGGCCCGGCTGCAGCGGTTCCTGCGCGACGGCATCGAGACCTATCAGGCGCGGCGGGACTTTCTGGCCGAGCAGGCCACCTCGGAGCTGTCGGAAAACCTGGCCTGGGGGGAAATCTCGCCCCGGGTGATCTGGCACGCCGGGGCCCGCGCGATGGCGGAAGGCCGGGCGGGGGCCGAGACCTTCCTCAAGGAACTGGTCTGGCGCGAGTTTGCCTGGCATCTGATGTTCCACTACCCGCGCCTGGCCACGGAGAACTGGCGGCCGGATTGGGACGCCTTTCCCTGGGCGGGTGACAGTGCCGCGGCCGAACGCTGGCGGCGCGGCCAGACCGGCGAGCCGATCGTCGATGCCGCGATGCGCGAGATGTATGTGACCGGGCGGATGCACAACCGGGCGCGGATGATCGTCGCGTCCTATCTGACCAAGCATCTGCTCACCGATTGGCGCATCGGGCTGCGCTGGTTCGAAGACTGCCTGATCGATCATGACCCGGCGGCGAATGCGATGGGCTGGCAATGGGTTGCGGGCTGCGGCCCGGATGCCGCGCCGTATTTCCGCGTCTTCAATCCGGCGTCTCAGGCGGAGAAATTCGACGCCCAGGGCGCCTATCGCCGGGCCTGGCTGGCCGAGGGCAACCGCCACGCGCCGCAGACCGCGCTGGATTTCTTTGCCGCCGTGCCGAAAGCTTGGGCGCTGGCGCCGGGGGCCGCCTTGCCGGTGCCGCTGATCGATCTGGCTGCGGGGCGGGACCGGGCGCTGGCGGCCTATGCGGCGCGGCCGAAGACGGGCTAGACCGGCTCCGGCCCTGCCACGATTGCATCCCGATTTGGCCATATTTCTTTGCGATACCAATCAACCGGTAGTGTTAAGCCTGTCGGTCGGAGGTGCGAGATGCAGAAAGTCGTCGTTCGTGACACCCAGATGAGCTTGCCCACGACGGCGAAGCTGTTCGGGGCGCTTGGTCTTGCGGCCACGGGCTTCCTCACCGCAGAGCTGATCCCCGGCAATCTGCCCCCGGGGACGGCGGTTCATGGGCTGGCGCTGATGGCGGCCTCGTTCGGGCTGCTGCTGGGCTGGCGGGTGATCGGGCGCAACCCGGGCCGGGGCCGGATCAAGGTGATCGAGCGCGGGCTGCATGCGGCGATCTATCTTTTGCTCTGGACGATGGTGTTTCTGGGCGCCTTGCAGATGATGCGCGAAATGGCGCGCGGCCGCTATGACAGCCCGAGCGAGGCGCTGCTGGACGTGCTGGCGCAGGGGATGCGGCTGGGCGCCGAGGCGCTGCGGCTTGATGTGCTGGGCACGCTCTTTTGCGGCGCGGTGCTTTCCGCTATGCTGGCCGAATGGGCGTGGAAACGCTGGCACTAGGCCGCGCCCCAACCGCGGACGGGGCGCATGTCATTGAGCAAAATTTATTTCTTTTACGGCACCTTGGGTCATCCGCCGCTTCTGGCGGCGGTGCTGGGGCGGTCTGCCGCGCTGCATCCGGCCCGGGCCGCGGGCTACGAAGTCCGCCATGCCTGCGACGCGGCGGGCGCGGAACTGGGCTATCCGCTGCTGGTGCCCGGCCCCGCGGGGGTCGAAGGCGTGCTGGCAGAGATCACCCCGGCCGAGGAAGAGGTGCTTGACTGGTACGAGATCGGCTACCGCAAGGCGCTGCTGACGGTGACCGACGCCGCGGGGCGGCCGGTCGCGGCGCTGGCCTATCTGCCCGAGGATCGGCGCTGGACGCCGGGGCGGCTGTGGCGGCTGGACGACTGGGCGGCGCAAAAGGGCGATCTGGCGACGCTGGCCGTGGCCGAGGTGATGGCTTTGCGCGGGCAGATCCCGGCGGAGGCCGCGCTTGCCCGCTATCCGATGATCCGCGTTCGCGCCGCCTCGCGGCTTCGGGCCGCGCAGCCGCGCCCGGCCAGCCTGCGCCGGACCCCGGCCGCGGGCGATGTGGTGATCGACAGCCTGACCACGCCCTATGCGAAATTCTTCGCCCTCGAGGAGTATCGGCTGCGCCATCGCCGCTTCGACGGGGGGATGAGCCAGAGGCTTGACCGCGCCGCCTTCGTTTCGGGCGATGCGACGGTGGTGCTGCCCTATGATCCGGTGCGCGACACCGTGCTTCTGGTCGAGCAGTTCCGCACCGGGCCCCTGGCGCGCGGCGATGCCAACCCCTGGGCGCTGGAAACCGTCGCGGGCCGCGTCGATGCGGGCGAGACCCCCGAAGAGGCCGCCCGCCGCGAGGCCGGGGAGGAGGCGGGGATCACCCTTGGCCGCCTGATCCCGGCGCCCGCGCATTACCCCTCTCCGGGGGCGAAAAGCGAATATATCTATTGCTTCATCGGCCTGTGCGACCTGCCCGAGACCGGCCCCGGCCTTGGCGGGCTGGAGGAGGAGGGCGAGGATATCCGCAGCCACCGCATTCCTTTCGACGCGATGATGGCGCTGATCGACAGCGGCGAGATCGAGACCGGGCCGCTTGTGATCCTGGCGCTCTGGCTGGCACGTCTGCGCGAGGAGCTGCGCAAAACCGCCCTCGGGGCTTGAGGCGCCCCCGCTTGCCCTTTAGTCTTGCCCGACCGGGCCCAACGCCCCGGGACGAGGGAGAGACATGATCTGCAAGGACCTGGCCGCCGCCATCGGCAACACGCCGCTGATCCGCCTGAAGAAGGCGTCCGAACTGACCGGCTGCGAGATCCTCGCCAAGGCCGAATTCATGAACCCGGGCCAGTCGGTCAAGGACCGGGCGGCGCTGTACATCATCCGCGACGCGATCGCGCGCGGCGCGCTGAAACCGGGCGGCACCATCGTCGAGGGCACGGCGGGCAATACCGGCATCGGGCTGGCGCTGGTCGGCGCGGCGATGGGCTTTCGCACCGTCATCGTGATCCCGGAAACCCAAAGCCAGGAGAAAAAGGACATGCTGCGGCTGGCAGGCGCCGAACTGGTGCAGGTGCCCGCGGCGCCCTATTCCAATCCGAACAACTATGTCCGCTACTCGGGCCGTCTGGCCGCGGCTCTGGCCGAGACCGAGCCGAATGGCGTCGTCTGGGCGAACCAGTTCGACAACACCGCCAACCGGCAGGCGCATCTGGAAACCACCGGCCCGGAGATCTGGGACCAGACCGGCGGCAAGGTCGACGGCTTCGTCTGCGCCGTGGGCTCGGGCGGAACCCTGGCGGGGGTGGGTCTGGCGCTGCAGCCGAAGGGCGTGAAGATCGCGCTCGCCGACCCCGACGGCGCGGCGCTGCACAGTTTCTACACCACGGGGGTGCTGAAATCCGAAGGCAGCTCGATCACCGAGGGCATCGGGCAGGGCCGGATCACCGCCAATCTCGAGGGCTTCACCCCGGACATGAGCTTCAACATCCCCGATGCCGAGGCGCTGCCGGTGGTCTTTGACCTTTTGTCGGAAGAGGGCATCTGCGTCGGCGGCTCTGCGGGGGTCAATGTCGCGGGGGCGATCCGCATGGCCCGCGCGATGGGGCCGGGTCACACCATCGTCACCGTGCTGTGCGACTACGGCACCCGCTACATGTCGAAGCTGTTCAACCCGGAGTTCCTGCATGCCAAGGGCCTGCCGGTGCCGGCCTGGCTGGATGGCCGCGGCCAGACCGTGCCGGAGGTGTTCGAGGGATGATCGCCCGCGTCTTGCTGCGCGTCCTGCTGCTGACGCTGCTCCTTGCGCTGCCCGTCGCGGCGCAGGACGATGCCGAACCGAATTACAAGGCCTTCGGCAAGGCTTCCTCGCAGGTCGAGGAAGCCGTCGCCAAGGGCGAGATTTCCGACGCGCGACTTTCGGACATGCGCGCCGAGATGGTGAAATGGCGCACCACCTTCACCGCGGCGCAGGATACCAACGCCAGCCAGATCGAGACGCTGAAAAGCCAGATCGCCGCGCTCGGGCCGCTGCCCGCCGAGGGCACGTCCGAAGATCCGCTGATCGCCAAGCGCCGCGAGGATCTGACCGCGAAACTGTCGAAACTGCAGACGCCGGGGATTTCGGCGGCCGAGGCCGCAAGCCGCTCGGATGCGATCATCCGGGCCATCGACAAGCTGATCCGCGAACGGCAGGCGGACAAGCTGCTGCGCCTTTCGCCCTCGGTGGCCAATCCGGTGAACTGGCCTGCGGGGGCCTCGCTTCTGCGCTGGATGGGCGAGTGGATCTATGAGGAAACCCATTGGCGCTTCACCCAGCCGGTGAATTACGAGACGGCGCGCGACAATGCCCCCCTGATCATCGGTCTGATCCTTGGCGCGCTTTTGCTCTTGGCGCGGGGCGGGGCCTGGATGACGCGGCTGACGCGCTGGCTTTTGACGAAAACCGCGATGCGCGGGCGCAATCTGATTTCCGGCATCGTCAGCTTCGGGCAGGTGCTTCTGCCCACGGCGGGGGCGGTGATGGCGACGACGGCGCTCGACAAGACCGCGCTCTTCGGGCCGATCCTGTCCTCGCTTTACCTGCTGGCGCCGGGGATGCTGTTCGTCGTGCTGTCGGCGCGCTGGCTTGGCACGCGGGTCTTTCCGCCGCAAGCGGGCGAGGGGGTGATCACCCCGGGCGCCGAGGGGCGGGTCTATGCGCTGATGCTGGGTCTGGCCTTCATGGCTTACCGGCTGATCGAAATGTGGGTCGCGCCCCGGGCCGAGGATTTTCTGGGCGGTGCGGGCGAGCTTGGATCCGAACGCGCGGCGGATGTGGCGGCCCGGGCCGATGCGGCGCTTTCGGTGTTGCAGGTGCCGCTGCAGGTCTTCGCCGCGCTGGCCTTGTTCCGCATGGGGCAGCTGTTGCGCCGTCAGGGCAATGGCGCGATCCTGGCCGAGGAAGAGGACGGCGCCTTCCGGCTGGGCCTGCTGCGCTGGCTGGGCAATGCGCTTTTGCTGATCGCGGTGGCGGGGCCGGTGCTTGGCGTGGTGGGCTATGTCAGCGCCGCCAATGCGCTGATCTGGCCCGCCGTGCAGACGCTTGGGCTGCTGGCGCTGGTGATCACGCTGCAAAGTTTCCTGGCCGAGCTTTACGTCACCGTTTCCGGCCCCGAGGCGCGGCGCGACGCGCTCTTGCCGGTGCTGGGCGGGTTCCTGCTCTCGCTGGCCTCGATCCCGGTTCTGGCGCTGATCTGGGGCGCGCGGGTCGAGGATCTGGTCGAGCTCTGGACCTCGTTCCAGGCCGGGATCGCGGTGGGCGGCGTGCGGATTTCGCCGACCTCTTTCATCACCTTCGCCGTCGTCTTCACCATCGGCTATACGCTGACGCGGATCTTTCAGGGCGCGCTCAAGGCCTCGATCCTGCCGCGCACGACGATCGACAAGGGCGGCCAGAACGCCATCGTCTCGGGGCTGGGCTATGTCGGCATCCTGCTCGCTGCGCTGATCGCGATTTCGACCGCCGGGATCGACCTCTCGTCGCTGGCGATCGTTGCCGGGGCGCTCTCGGTCGGCATCGGTTTCGGTCTGCAGACGATCGTGCAGAACTTCGTCTCGGGCATCATCCTGCTGGTCGAGCGGCCGATTTCCGAAGGCGACTGGATCGAGGTCGGCGGCCGTCAGGGCATCGTCAAGAACATCTCGGTGCGCGCGACGATCATCGAGACTTTCGACCGCACCGATGTGATCGTGCCGAATGCGGATCTGATTTCGGGCGCGGTGACGAACTGGACGCGGGGCAACAAGACGGGTCGGCTGATCGTGCCGGTGGGGGTGGCTTACGGCAATGATACCCGCCGGATCGAGGCGATGCTGGCGGAAATCGCCCAGGCGCATCCGCTGGTGATGATGACTCCGCCGCCGTTTGCGGTCTTTACCGGTTTCGGGGCGGACAGTCTGAATTTCGAGATCCGGGCGATCCTGTCGGATGTGAACTTCAAGCTGCGGGTGCATTCCGAGATGAACCACCAGATCGCGGAACGGTTTGCGCGTGAGGGGATCGAGATTCCCTTCCCGCAGCGCGATGTCTGGATCCGCAACCCCGAGATGCTGCGGTCGGATTACGTGCCGCCCGTCGAGAAGATGGTGGTGGGCCACGGCACGATCGCGGCGGCGCCCGCGCCCGCGCGCCCCGAGCCGGGCGAGGGGATCTCGGTGCTTTCGGACAACGACGGCGCCGAGGAAGGCGACGATCGCTGAGACTGTGTTCCGGGTGATCTCCCCCCTTGCGAGGGGGGAGATTTGCCGCTAAACCCGGCCGCGGACGGGTGGCCGAGTGGTCGAAGGCGCACGCCTGGAAAGTGTGTAGGCGGGGAACCGTCTCGTGGGTTCGAATCCCATCCCGTCCGCCACTTGCCCTTGCGAAAGCGTTCTCCGGATCCGGCCGTGGCCGGATTTTTCCGTTGTTTTCGAGGGTTATGCGGGAGGGGCTGAGCACCGGTGCCGACACCAGGTGGCCCGTAAGCCGTCTCTCAGGGTCGAAATTCTCCGGACCTCATGACTGCGCCGATTTGGTGAATAGCTTTCAAGCCTCTGGAATAGCGAAGTTTTTCCGAGACCAGTGCTGGACACTTCGACGCCGGTGGCATTAGTAAGATGGAACATAAATCGAACTGGTACCATCAGAACAGTTCGGTACTTCCGTCGTCGCGGATGCGCACAGCCGATCCAGCACGAGCATAAGCCGTTGATCCGTCTGCAAACCGCCTCCGGATCCCCTGAGAGTGTTCGAAATTCAGCAGGGTGAATGCAGCGGACTCCGTGGGACCATCCGCCGATAAGCCTGCGCCGATCATGATCCCGCCAAGGTCTGTCAGAACGAAACGGTCGTGGAAGTCTTCACCTCCTCGTATCTGCGACCAAGCATAGAGCTCCAAACAATAGCCGGGTGGTAGCAGTCCTTTAACTTGAGCGGCTCCGTCTCGGGCGAGGAGCGCAGGCGGGGGACGAGAATTGTGATCACGGAAGTGGATTCTGATCGCTTTGGACGACCCAAAACCACCGGCAAGCCGAGCAAGCAGGCAGACCAGTGGAGCGAGATAATTGCCCTCCGTTGGCCGAAGGTCGAAAAACGGGTCGACGATATCGACCTCCTTGGACACCGCAGTAATGGTGTAAAGGGCGTCGGCAATTTCATCTGCCGTCCTGATCACGTCACAACTGGTCACTGCCCCAAAGAGCGGATGCCCATCTGAGCAATCGTCTGGCTGCATGGCCTCGGCGCAGGCCGTCCTGCCAGCGTCGCATATGATCGCCTTGAAGGGTCGATTGGCATGTTCGCGCAGGGCGTTGTCTATCCAGTCCGCCTCGTGGTCATATGTGCGATTGAAATCGACGACTTTGTGCTTCGAGTTGCGCAACCGTTCGACGATGTCGGTCAGCCCTTCCGCCTCACGCAGGACATGCAGATATTCGTCGAGCACGGCAGAGAGATCGTTTCGCGCACAATGGTCCAGCACCGCGCGCCAGTAAGCCTCGTCGCTGTCGGCCCGCAACAGCGCCTGTACTTCGTGTTGATTGAAAAGACGACGGAACCCCATCGCGATCTTCGTCGCCGCCGAGAGCAGCGCGGGATCGTCGAGTGACAGGTCGGGCGCTTGTCGAGCCAGAGCGCGCAGGGCACAGGTGGCAGGGCTGCCCAGCGCCAGATCGACCAAATGATCGAGAAGCACAGCGTACCCAGGCCGGCCAAGAAGCTCGGCCCCGCCCGCAGCGCGCAGCGCACTCAAGTGCTCGCGCCAGCCGGTCTTGTCGCCCTCGCGCTCGCCCTCGCGCTCGGCCGCGCCGCCGGGCGCAAGCCAGGCGGCGAAGCCAGCCTGTGTCAAATCGCGTGCAGCGACCCCGGCCCAGTCCCAAGTGACCTCGCGCTCGGCCTGCGCGCAATTGACCGCAATCTGCTTGGCAAGCGGTTCGAGGCGCGCGCAAGCTGCGGCCCGCAAGGCGGCATAATCGGGCAGCGGCGCCCCATGCGAGAGCATCAAAGGATCGACGGCGCGGGCAAGATGCGGCGAGGGCAGCATCAGGGGAAGGAGCCGAAGTCCCCCGAGGCGCTCCTCGGTTGCGGTGAAGCGCAACGGTCGCGCGGTGGGCTGCTCGGAATAGACATGCGCCCGGGCATTGCCGCGCGCCTGCCCCATGCCCATCCGCCGCTCGGCCTCATAGGACAGAAGCGCCGCGATCGCATCGGGCACCATCTGCCAGTCGGAGAAGACCAGCACTTTGCTTGCGGGCACGGTGACGCCAAAACTGGGCAGGCTCGGGGGCATCCACAACCGACGCTCCAGATCATCGCCAAAGGCCAGATCGATCAGCGCCCGCATCCGTGCATTGCCCGGTTCCACCGGGGCATAGGCCTCGAGTTCCTGGTGCGAAAGCTGACAGCGCAGCGCGGCCTTGAGCGCCTTGCGCTGCGCCTGCGTGGGCTGGTCCTTCGCCAGTTCGATCCGCCGTGCCAGATCGTAATCGCGCATGAAACTCAACAAATAAGGCGCCGACTTCCAGAAGCCGGTCACATCGGCGGCGTCGAAGGCCTGCGCCAGGGCGTTCATGGCTTTCGCATCGCGCAAATCGTCGGGCAACACGCGCAACGCGGGCACCACCTCTTTCACCATGGCGTCGCGTGCCTTGGTTTCTTGCACCCGCTCGGTCCGAGCGATCACTTGCCGCAGCCGCGTCTCGATCTTTCGCGCGGCCCCCAGCGCCTCGGGCTGAGACTGAGGCAATTGCCCCAGTGCCGCCCGATAGCGCCGCATTTCCGCCTCAAGGTCCGCCAGCAACTCGGGCGCGCGCTCGAGCCCGAACAGAAACCCCAAGACCGAAAGAAACTCGCGGTAATGCTCGCCGCTGTCCTGTTCCTCCTCACCCAGCTGGCTGTCCCCCTCAAGCGTGAGCATCCGGTAGGGTGTGGCCGACAAGAGCAAGGTCCGGGCATTGTTGCCCTCCTCGTCGATGAAGCCGAAAAGCCTGCGGGCCAGATCTGCGGCTTCGTCGTTGCCTGTCAGAACAGCTTGAAACCGCTGGAATTCGTCGAGCACGATCAGGTCGGGCTCGAGTGCATGAGCACTTTCCCGAGCGAGCAGCGTGCGCAACCGCCCAAGGGTCGCCTCGCGTTGACGGTTGAAAGCGCTATCGGACGTGCCAAGCCCCGTTGCCTTCGCAGCAAGCTTTTCGAACGCGACCAACAGATCGGGATCACCTTGCACCGCAGATCGAAACCGCGTGGCTATCAGCTCTTCCATCGGCGCGCGCTCGATCATGGCGCGGGTCGTCTCCCATCCCTGCGTCCCCGCCCAGCTTTGAAGGAAGGCACTCGCCGCCGCCTCATCGCTCAAGATCGGGCGCAGCATCCGCAGGATCAGCGCGCGCTCTTCCTTTTGGCCGCCGCCTTCCTTGAGATCGAGCGATGTGCCCGGCGTGAGCGAGAAGAAATTCACCCCACGCGGCCGAATGCCACCCGCACGGGCCAGTTCCAGCGCCAGCATCGTCAGTCGCGTCGGCAGCACATTCGCACGACCATCGCCCAGAACGTTGAGTTTCTTCACATTCTGCCGCGCAATCGCGGCATTCGAGCAGATGTAGACGATATCGATCCGCGCGACCCTGTCCTGCAACGCCTCGATCGTGCGCGCAATCACGCCGCGCGCCACCATCGTCTTGCCAAGCCCCACTTCGTCAGCCACCAGAAACTGCGTCACCCGATCAGCATCGGTCAGCAAACGCGCCGCGACGTGTTCGACCGTGGCGCGCTGAAAGGCCTTGAGGGGGCGCAGTGCGGCCTCGGCGTCGAAACGGTTTGTCAGCTTTTCGGTCATCGTCTTGCAGCCTTGCGGTTGGGGCGGGTCGAGGTCGGGCGCAGGCTGCGAAAGCTTGCCCAGAGCGTCAGGAATTCGGGCGGTATCAGCGCTGCGCCCGTATCGTCGCATGCGCCTTCGAGCCTTGTGACCAGCCGCTCGACATCGGCAAGGGCGCTTCCCTCGCCCGAGAGCGCGCGGACCATCGCCTCAAGGAGCGGCACTTCGCCGAATGACCCGAATGCAGCGCGCGCAGCGCCCGCGCGGGAGGCGTTGAGAAAGGCTTGTGCGGCGGTCTCGGGATCGGAGAGCAAAAGCTGCAGATAACGCAGGAAAGCGCCCCGATCCGCGATCATCGCCCGCAAGATCGCCGCATCGCGGCCTTCGGGCAGGTCCTCAAGCCGCGTGCCAAGCGAGAAGTCGAGGTTCAGCCCGGTTTCGACATCGCTCAGCCGAACCCCCAGCCAGCGCGTGACATCGGGCAGAGCCAAAGCGCCAAGCGGCTGCGGCGCTGGCTCGATCCGCGTGGCACGATCACCGAAGCCTTTGATCGGCATGGCGCGGTCTGGCACCTGATTTCGGGCAAAGGCGGGCTCGTGCCCGACGATGGACAGGTTGTGCGGCTCCGCATCGCACTCGATGCGCTCGCCGACGATTTCCGCGCGGCCTTGATCCGGCGAGAGGCCAACGAGAATGCGCTGGCGATCGGTTGGCCTTTGGCGATCGGGCGTCGCACGGGGGTGCCTACGATCTGGCCGATCGGGCTGATCGCCGCCGAATGGCGCCGAACCGAGGGGTTCCTTGAGATCGAGATTGCCGCCGACGATGTGCTGGTGAACCCGGCCTGGCTGCGCGGCGCCGCCCGCAGCGCGGGCTGGAAGGCCGCCGATCTTGAAGCGATTTTCGCGCAGGCGGATGGCATCGGTCTGGAGGCGCAGGATTTTCTGGCGCGTCTGCGCGATGCCGCCGCAAGCCAGAGCCGCGGTTCGTTGAACAGCTTGCGCATCAGGGAACGTCGCTGCCGTTCTTCTGCGACGACATCTTCGAAACTTTCGACGAAGATCGGACCCGTTCGGCCTGTCGCGTGATGGAAAGGCTCGGCCGGCGCGGACAGGCGATTTACCTGACCCATCATCGTCATGTCGTCGATATCGCCCGCGAGGTCTGCGCCGAGCGCGTGCAGATCCACCAGATCGGGGTTTGAGGCGATCGGATGGCCGAAAATTTTGGGGAGGGCGCATGTCAAGAGGCAGATCGGGGCACCGCGCACAGCCAAAAATCCGGCGGCGCAACCGGGGCCAGATGTGTTTCGCGGCGCGGATGGATGCGAAAGGCAGGCCTGCATCGATGCGCGCGGCAAGACACCCTCGCATCACCGGCGAGGACGACGCGCCAAATGGCTGCGCCTGCGATCAACTCGGTCGTGGGTGCAGTCATGGACGTGCAACGTCATCGGCGTGCCATATCTGTCAGGAACTGACACCCAAGACTGCTATTGACGACCCTGCGACCCGTCGAGACAGTCAAGCCTCGGGTTGTGCTCATTCTCGACTGCAAGGCGACCATGCGGAACCTCGGCGACAGCATCCTGTTCTCGGCAACCGATCTGATGCGGTTCATGGGTTGTGCCCATGCCACCACACTCGATCTGATGCACCTGCGCGGCGAGGGGCCGGAACCGGGCGAGGAGAGCGAGGATGCCGCCTTGTTGCAGAAACAGGGCGACGCGCATGAGGCGGCGCATCTGGCGAAGCTCAAGGCCGCTGGAAAAGTAGTGGTGGAGATTCCCCGCGGCGATCTGCTCGCCGATGCGCAGGCGACCCGAGCGGCGCTTGCGCAGGGGGCCGAGGTCGTGTTTCAGGGCGCCTTCCTGTCGGGCAACTGGGGCGGCTGGTCGGATTTCCTTTTGCGGGTGGATCGCCCCTCGGCCCTTGGCCCGTTCAGCTATGAGGTGGCCGATACCAAACTGAAACGCAGCCCGCATCCCAAGCATGTGCTGCAACTCGTGCTTTATTCCGACTTGCTGACCGAAGTGCAGGGTTTCGCGCCCGAGTTCACCCATGTCGAACTGGGCACCGGTGAACGAGCGACGTTGCGGCTGGCGGGCTATGTCCATTACGCGCGGGCGGCGCGGGGGCGGCTGGAGTCCTTCGTGGCAGCCCCAATGCCCACGCGCCCCGTGCCTTGCGCCGATTGCGGCCTGTGTCGTTGGGCAGATCACTGCGAAAGCCTCTGGCAGGCCGAGGACAGCCTGTTCAACGTGGCGAACATAAGCCGCGGGCAGGTCAAGAAGCTGGAGGTGGCAGGGATCAACACGATGGCGGCCCTTGCGGAAGTGGATCGTCCGGTGCGGGGCATGGCCGAGCGCACCCTCGCGCGACTGGTGACGCAGGCCCGGTTGCAACATGCCCGCACGACCGGCGCCCCGTCCTTCGAGTTGCGCGCACCCGAGCCCGGCAAGGGCTTTGACCTGCTGCCCGCGCCGCAGCCGGGCGATCTGTTCTACGATATCGAGGGCGATCCGCATTACGAGGGGGGCCTCGAATATCTGCATGGTGTCTGGTGTGACGGGCAGTTCCGCGCCTTCTGGGCGCATGACCACGCGTCCGAGGCCAAGGCACTCGCGGCGCTTCTTGCCTTCTTCCGCGCGCGGCTGGAGGCCTTCCCTGCGGCGCGCATCTACCACTACGCGGCCTACGAGATCACCGCGCTGCGTCGGCTAAGCACGAAATACGGCATCGGCGAGGCTTTCCTTGACCGCCTGCTGCGCGAACGGCGCTTTGTCGATCTGTTCGCCGTGGTGCGCGGCGGGCTGATCGGGTCGGAACGCAACTATTCCATCAAGTCGATGGAGGCCTTCTATGGCCGTGTGCGCGAGGGCGAGGTCAAGACTGCGGGCGGCTCTGTCGTGGCCTATGAGCGCTGGCGCGAGACAGGCGAGCACCAGATCCTTGACGAGATCGAGGATTACAACCGCATCGACTGCATCTCGACCGAGGAATTGCGCGACTGGCTGGTGGGCATCCGGCCTGCGGGTCCGTGGCCGACGCTGGCCCCCGATGCCGGACTGAAAGAGGCCGAGGAAGACGCCGACGCGCAGGCCCTTCACGCGGCTCTTGTCGCATCGGCCCTGCCCGAGGACCGGCAGGCGCTGCTGTTCAACCTTGGCCTCTTTCACAAGCGCGAGGCCAAGCCCGCGCAATGGGCGGTGTTCGATTCCGCATCGAAGGACGAGGACGACCTGCTCGATGATCTGGATGCACTGGCGGGGCTGGAAGCGATTGGCCCGATCGAGCAGGTGAAGCGGTCCTTCGCCCGAAGCTATCGCTTTCCCCTGCAAGAGACGAAGCTCCGCCCCGGCAAGGGCGCGACGGTGCCGGTGTTCGATGGCCCGCCGATCTCGGTCGGCATCACGGCCTTGGACCGCAGGGCGCGGCAGGTCACGGTGAAGGCCGGGCCGGGGAAGGACCATCTTCTCGGCAACCGGATGAACCTGCACCCCGACTGGCCGCTTGACCCCAAACCCATCCCCGCCGCGTTGCGGGACGTGATCGCGGACCAGCGCGGCCCGCGCGCCTGGCGGGCGGTCGATGATCTGCTGTCGCGCGCAGCCCCCCGTCTGAAAACCGATCCACTGAAGTCTGTGGCCGACCCTGTTTCCGGAACGATCGCGGCTGTGGGTGCGATGGACGAAACCGTGCTGCCGATCCAGGGACCGCCCGGCACCGGCAAGACCCATGTAACCGCCCGGGCGATCCTGTCGCTGGTGCGGAAAGGCGCGCGGGTGGGGGTCACCTCGAACAGCCACGAAGCGATCCGCAACGTCCTGATGGGGTGTCTGAGGGCGCTTGAGGAGGAGGATCTGCCAATCGCGCTGGATCTGGTTCACAAGACCAGCGGCGAGGATGACGGCTACCCCGACGCTTGCCCGGTGCGCCGTACCAACAGCAATGACGAGGCGGCTGGCGGCCGGCATGTTGTCGGCGCGACAGCGTGGTTCTTTTCTCGCGACGAGAATGTGCAGGCCTTCGACTGGCTTTTCGTGGACGAGGCGGGGCAAGTGGGTCTGGCCAACATGGTGGCCATGGGCCGGGCCGCACGCAACATTGTTCTTGTCGGCGACCCGCGCCAGTTGCCTCAGGTGATCCAAGGGGCGCATCCGGAGCCTGCGAATCTGTCGTGTCTCGACTGGATGCTGGGCGAGCATGCGACCGTGCCACCGGATCGCGGCATCTTTCTGCCAGTCTCGCGGCGGATGCATCCCGATGTCTGCCGCTTCATCTCGGATCAGGTCTACGAGGGGCGACTGACCAGCCACCCCGACACCGCGCGCCAGGCCGTGCGTGGCACCCGCTTCCCCGAGGCGGGGGCCTTCTGGGTGCCGGTCCCGCACGAGGGCAACGCGCAGATCGCAGCCGAGGAGGTCGAAGCGATCCGCGCGGCCGTGGCGGACCTGCTGAAAGGCACCTGGACCGACAAGGACAGCACCACCCGCCCGATGCGGGCCAGCGACATCATCGTCGTCGCCCCCTACAACGCACAAGTGAACGCCCTGCGCGACGCGCTGCCGGACGCCATCCGCGTGGGCACAGTGGACAAGTTTCAGGGACAGGAAGCCCCGGTCTGCCTCGTCTCTATGACCGCCTCATCAGCTGAGGAAACATCGCGAGGGATGGAGTTCCTGTTTTCGCTCAACCGCATCAACGTGGCGGTGTCGCGCGCCAAGGGTCTCGCGCTGGTCTTTGGCGCCCCGCGTCTGCGCGAGGCGAAGTGTGAAACAGTTGAGCAGATGCGATTGGTGAACACGCTGTGTGCTTTGAATACGCCTTGTTCACCACCCACAGTACCCAGTGACGCTATACCTCCCGCGCTCCTTGCGACCTTGAAAGCAAACAAAGCCTGATTACAGAGATCTTTAATGCCCTATGAAACTTCATTAGATGGCAGCCGTAAGTCCACGCGCCCCAGCACGCTCGAGGCGGTGATCCGCGCGGAGACTGGCAGCAAGATACGCAGCTTTCTTTACCAGCTCTCAGAAGGGGTTACGGATTACCGGTCCATCCATAGCCTGACCGAGCAGGTCAGGCACCAGTACCACGGCCGTTTTGCCATCGAATTGATCCAGAACGCTTATGACGCCGTCAGTCGGGCCGCGGACCGCAAAGCCTCGCAATGCCGGATCGAGATGCAACTGGAGATGGATGGTGGGTTCGGAACGCTTTACGTTGCCAATGACGGCGCACAATTTTCGCACAGTAATTTTGAAAGCGTTTCTCGGCTTGGCCAGAGCGACAAGGATCCGGCAACCTCTGTAGGCAACAAAGGGATCGGATTTCGCAGCGTGCTCGAGATCAGCCAAAAGCCCCGCATCTGGTCTCGGCGACAGGAAGCCAGCCCGGAATTCGATGGCTATTGCTTTGGCTTCGACCCCGAATTTACCAAGTCAATCTACGACCCCGCACTTGCCATCCTTGAGGGTCGACCGCTTTCGATCGAACAGGAATGGTTTGCCGAGATTATCGGTGAAGACCCAAGCCTTTGCGAGCGTTTGCACACCGGCGCAAAACGCCGCCAAGCGCAAAGCGCGAATTCGACCTCGGACTGGTTGCGCGAAGAGATTGGTTACCTTTCGCCCTACCTCTTGCCTTGGCCGCAGTCACTGCGCAGCCCTGTGGTCGACGATCTCGAAACCCGCGGATTTGCATCCGTCTTGGCCTTGCCGCTGCTTTCCCCTGCGGCCGCCACCCTAGGGTCCAGACCCATTGATTTCGTTCGTTTGGCGTGATTCAGGGACCGCAAGGAGACCTGATCGATGAGCAATCTTTACTGGCTGACCGAGGCGCAGATGGAGCGCCTGAAGCCGTTCTTTCCCAAGAGCCATGGCAAACCTCGAGTCGATGATCGTCGCGTCCTCAGTGGCATAATTTTCATCAATCGCAATGGGTTGCGCTGGTGCGACGCGCCAAAGGAATACGGCCCGGCGAAGACCCTCTACAACCGTTGGAAGCGCTGGAGCGACAACGGTGTCTTCGCCCGGATCATGGTCGGCTTGGCCACTGAGCGCGCCGAACACAAGACGATCATGATCGACGCAACCTATCTCAAGGCACACCGCACGGCATCAAGCCTTGGGGTGAAAAAGGGGGGCGCGGGCGCCAGATCGGGCGCACCAAAGGTGGCATGAACACCAAACTGCACGCCGTTGCCGATGCGAAAGGGCGCCCGATCGGGTTCTTCATGTCGGCCGGTCCAGTGAGCGATTACACTGGCGCCGCGGCGCTGCTGGGCAGCCTGCCAAAGGCAGGGTGGCTTTTGGCCGACAGGGGCTACGACGCTGACTGGTTCAGAGAAGCGTTGAAAGACAAGGGGATAAAGGTTTGCATCCCCGGCCGGAAGTCCCGCAAGAAAGCCGTCAAATACGACAAGCGGCGCTACAAACGGCGCAACCGCATCGAGATCATGTTCGGCCGCCTGAAGGATTGGCGGCGCGTCGCCACCCGATACGACCGCTGCCCGGAAACCTTCTTCTCTGCAATAATGCTCGCCGCAACCGTCTTGTTCTGGCTGTGAAACTCAATGAGTCTGGAACCTAGAAGACCCTCGCAGCCTGCTCTTGCCATGTCTCCCCGGCCAGAAAGCACAGGTCGTAAAGACTGACCGCCGATGCCTCGCGGCCGCAGGTCAGGCGCTTCAGCACCTCCGGCGCCAAATAAGCGAGGCGTAGCTGGCGGCTGACATGGCGTTCGGCCAGACCGACGGCCTCGGCCAGTTCCTGGATTGTGGCGAACTCGCCTGCCTCCATGCGCCGCCGCCATCCCCATGCCCTGCCGATGGCGCGCAGGATGTGCGGGTCCTGCGTCTGATCCTCGCTCGGGCTGTAATCGGCGGGCGGCATGATCTTGGGTCGCCCGTTCTTCTTGCGCAGCTTCAGGGGGATCAGAACGCGGATCGTGTCATTGCTTCGGGTCATGCGGCGGCCTCCATGTCGCGCGGTGCGATCATTTCGCGGATGACGCCCGCGACACCTTCGCGGCGGATGGTCGAGCCCGCCGCGAAGGGCGAGGTCGAGCAGCGCATCGTCGAACGCTGGACCCCGCTCGAGGTCAGCTTCGTGACCGTCCCCGCCGATCCCCGCGCGCAGGTCCGCGCCGCGGATCAGGCCAGCTATCCCGTCGAGATCGTCGACACCCGCATGCAAAAGGAGGCATCCATGCCTGAGAACACGACCATCGTGGCCGGGGATGTCCCCGCCAGCACCGAGACCCGTCAGCCGCCCGTCGCGGCTCCGGCGAACACCGAACCGACCGGCGCACCCGACAGCGAGGCCATCGCCACCCGCGCCCGCGAGGCTGAACGCGACCGCGTCTCGACCATCTACGATCTGGCGGGCCGTCTGAACCTCGAGCGCAGCTTCGCCGAGGACCTGGTGAAGCGTGGGGTCAGCGTCGATGAATCCCGCCGCCTGATCCTCGACCAGGTCGCGGCGAAGTCGCCTACATCCTTTCCGTTCCGCCAGATGGCGGTCGAACCGCTCATCGGCCCGCGCGATCAGCTGCTTGTAGAAGCGCTTCTCGCTCACGCCCGACTTGTCCCCGCCGATAAGCAGGATCGCCTGCCGGTCGGGATCGAATGCGATGCGCCATACGCCGTCAGCAGCGTTACGGCGCAGTTCCTTCATGTTCGCATGCTTCGACCCGGTCAGGGTGTCGGCATGCGGTCGTCCGAGTGTCGGCCCCTCGCGTTCCAGAAGGAGTGCGCGGGCCAGAATCGCGTCTTGAACCTCCGGTGGGAGTGCGTCGAACTCCGGTTCGAACTCCTCGGCAAACGAAACCGCCCACGGCATGCGATCATCATGTCTTGGAAGCTATATAGCCGCAAAGCACTAATTTTGCAAGAACGGCCCGAGTACAGCCATGCCCACCCCCCGAGAAACAATCCTCATCGCGCTGTACACGCGGCTTTCGGCGTTGCCCGCCACCACCCTGCGCGGTGACGTGCTTCCCGAACGAGTGCCTGCCGCTGGCCTCCTGATCCTGCGCGACGGCGAGCCGGGCGAGCCCGAGGTGACGCTCTCGCCCCTGCGTTACCACTACCAACACCGGGCCGAGATCGAGGCTGTCTTGCAGGGCGCCACGCGTGATGCCGCCTTCGACACTCTCTGCGCCAGCATCGGCGCGGCGCTTGCCGCTGACCGCACGCTGGGCGGCCTCTGCGACTGGGTCGAGGCGGAAGCGCCACGGCCCGTCGATCTGCCGGTCGAGGGTGCTGCCAGCCTGAAGGCGGCGGTGATCCCGGTCATTCTGCACTATTCCACGGCCGATCCGCTGGCCTGACCCTACCCACTTAGGAGAACAAGATGGCACGAGCCCATGGGGCGCGGGCGCAGATGGCGCTTGCGTTCGAATCCGTTTATGGCACCGCGCCCGCCACCGGCTACCGCACGGTGCCGTTTGCCAGCGCCACGCTCGGCTCCGAACAGCCGCTGATCGCCTCGGAACTGCTGGGCCATACATGACGCGCCGCTCCTCACGGTGGCGTCGCCGTACTTCGATCCGGATGGTACGGGCATCGAAAAGCTCTCTGCGATGACCCGCTGCGACGATATCCACCTGCACGCACATCCGTCCGGTAGTCTCGGCGGGGGCGTCACGCAGCCTTGGCCCTATGCCGCGAAACGGCAATGGGAACCTGTGACGCTAACGCATTGTTTATCATTGCAGAGTACAATTCGCCGTCGCCACCATGAGCCGCAACCATGTTTGCGCAAACCAATAAGAAATCACGCGCGGGCGCGCTGGCAATCCAACCGGCCCCCAATGGCCGGCTGAATGCAGCGCGCCCGTCAAACATCGCAGATAGTCATCGCAAAGAATACCTGCGTGGCCGACGTTATGTCCGCCGACCTTGGTGGGCTCCGAGCGGGTTCGCCGCCATCCCCACCGCCGGGCTTGATCCGGCCCACAGTCCGGCGTCTCCCGCGGTCCCCGCGCTTGATCTGGGTCCGGGTCCCCATCGTCAGCAAGTTTCTGAATTCGTTATTCTTCCACCTCGTCTGGCCCGTCCGAAGACGGCGCCGGTCGAGACAGGCCCGCCACGATTCGACTAAATTCGTCGAGGATGTCTCCGTGGTTCTTTTCGAGATAGCGATTGATCCGGTCATTCGTGAGCAGGCGTTCGACGTAGCGGCCTGCGACAACCAAACGTAGATGATCGGGGCCAAGCGTCCCCTCGATCAGCTTGATGTTCTTTTGCAAGCTGGCCATCTCGGTCTTCATCCGCTCAGCCTGTTCTCGCGTGACACCCGGAGTCTCTTTCCTCATTGCCGGATCGACAAGGTCTTCGGCATCCGTCGCGGCGAGGATGGCCTCGGCATAGGCCACCGTGTAATTCTTCGCTGCGATCATAAGTTCGGCCGCTTGAATCTGCCGCAAGGGCTTCATCTTGCGCAGGGACCGGAAACTATTGACCGGGCAATGCTTGTCCTTCAGGAGTTCGGCTGCCTCGGGGCAGATGCCGTTCAACAATGTTCGCTTTCGCCGGATCAGCGCCACATCCACATTCAACGCCGCAGCGATACGGGCCTCTGGAACGCCACGATCAATGGCGCGCAAGATCATCTTGTGTTCTTGGATCGTTGCAAGGCGACTGATGCGTTTGTTGTAGGTGAAGGACTCGTCGTCGGTCGCGACCAGGCAGGTGATGGCGTCGGTGCCCATCTCCTTCAAGACATGCAGACGGACATGACCATCGAGCAGGATGAACGTTCCTTCCAAGCCAGGAGCACGTGCGACCACGAGCGGTTCGATCAAGCCGGCCTCGCGGATCGATGCGGCGATCTGCGCATATTTCCGGCCCTTGGCAACCGCGGTCGGCAGTTGCTTCACCGGCAGAATGGCGGCGATTGGGATATGACGCAGGGTTGGCTCGAAGCCCGGCCCCCTGGGAGGGGGCGTTTTGCGCATCTGTGTCATGTCCGAGGTTCCTTGAGACCTTCGACCACCATGCTCGGCAGAGAATCCAGCCCCTCGGCACGGAGCAAGGTGAGGAAGTTCTCATCCTTGAGCAGGGACTGAAACGCCGCGTCGAGAAACAGCAGGTTGCCGCGCGTCGACTGGGCCCTGCGGATCATGTCCTGCTGGCGTTCCGCCTCGATACGATAGGCCCGGACGAGCGCCGCCGATGTCATCCGCCCCCCAGATCGCTTTGTGCGCGTGGCACCTTTTCTCTTGCCATGCCGGTGGCGCAGTTCCACCAGCCGCCGAGCTTCCAGAAGCTTCTTGCCCCGCAACTCACCGGAAGCATAGGCTGCCTCCAGCGCCTTCTGCACATCCTTCTCTTCCGCCCGGGTGATATACAGTGCGACACTGAGGGGCATCTGACCGGTCTCGACCGCGATCAGCAGTCGTTCCTCGCCGTTGGCGATCAACTCGCCAATTTCGTGAACGTACGACCATGACAATCCGGTTTTCTCGGCGATGTCGTGGTCCGAATATCCTCGGTCCCGCAGGATGGCGATATCCTGCAGCAACTCGAGAGGTCGCTGCTGACGACGGGCGATGTTCTCGATCACGCTACGCAGAAGTCGTTCGACCTCGTTCGCGTCCACGACGACGGCCGGGATGTGGGTTTCGCCAAGTGCAACATAGGCCTCCATCCGCCCCTGACCGCAGACCAGCCGATAGGCATCCCCTGGCGCCGTGTCATCCCGCGCGACGGTGATCGGCTTCTTCAGCCCCACCTTGCCGATACTGTCCACCAGTGCACGGAAGGTCTTTTCAGATCGTTCGCGTGGATTTTCAATGGTGATGGCCGCAATTGGGATAATCTGCACCTTGTCGTGGGTTTCGATATCGCTCACCATGGTGTCACCTCGGAAACGGTAACGCGCCGGGCCATGTCGAAGAAGAAGTCCAACGTTTCAAAACGGAAGGCGTCCAGCATCAGGCCATTCTCCTCTGCAAGCCCCAGAGGTTTGCTCCGCATCTCGAATTGGGGCAGCAGGTAGTAATCGAGCGCATCAGTGTTCGTGCGATTCATCCTGATGGCGATGGTGATATCGGGCGCGAGGCCGGTGTCGAAGCGGATCTTCCAGCGCAAGCCGCCTGAGGACGTTTCGCGACAGCGGGCGACGACGACGGATGCCGTGAATTCGCTGTTGATGGTCAGCATGTCCGTCGCAGGGTTCCTGATCACAGCACCGCCAAGCCGGGTGATGTCGTGGATCACGCGCTCAATCTCGTCGCCGTGAAATTGCCGCAACAGGCGGTTGGCTTCGATGTAGCGATAGTCGCGATCCGGGGTGAACCCGACAAGGGAGTAAGCCCTGAGCAGGCTGCCGAAGCGATGGGCATAGGCGCCGCTGGACGGCATCCCATCTGCTTCGTCGATCACCAGCCCGGAAATGTAACCATGACGCTGGAGCAACCGGATAAGGCGCTCCAGCATCTCTTCATCCGAGAAGCGACGGTTGCGCGCCGCGATGATGGCCTGGGCCTTCTGAAACTGTTTCGGCTCGACGATGGCATCGAAGGCGCCGTCCGAACGGATCCACATCTCCGGGCCGTTGGCGACCCGCTTGCGCTTCAGTTTGAATGAGCGCCGGTTGTAGACGTTGTTGCCGATGTATTTCTCATTGGTCAGGATCTGATGGACGGTCGCGCGGGTCCAGGTCCGCCCAAGATCGGTGAGGATGCTGCGTTCATTCAGTTCTGCCGCAATTTCGCTTTCCGACAGGCCCTTCTTCAGAAATTGGCTGTAGATCCAGCGCACCGTCCGGACCTCCCCGTCTGGTCCGGGAACCAGGACGACGCGATCAGTCTGAAGGCTCTTGTGTTCACCGCGCTTCAGTTCGGTTTTCACTTCGCCCCGTTCATTGAGCAGGGCACGACGCAATCCAAAGCCCGCCGGGCCGCCCTGACGATAGCCGAGCTCAATAAGACGGCATTGGCCCGCGAAGACTTTCACGGAAAGCTCACGGCTGTATTCGCCCGCCATCGCGCGCTTGACACTTTTCACGATGGTGGAAGTCGGAGAACCATCGTTCTCGAACTGTTCCGCGCAATAGGCGACCTGCATTCCCGCCTTCCGGCAGCGATACTCGTAATAGGCTGATTCGTCCGTGTCTTGAAAGCGCCCCCAGCGGGTGACGTCATAGACCAGAATCACGCTGAATTCGGCTTCGCCGGATTCGACATCGGCGATCATCTGCTGCAATGCCATCCTGCCGCCGATGATCAGGCCACTTTTTGCCTCATCCGAATAGGTTTTGACAATCCTGATGCCGCGGTGTTCGGCGTATTCGCGGATAGTCTGCGCCTGGTTTTGGGTTGAATACTGTTGATGCTCGGTCGACATCCGGACGTACTCCGCAGCCGGCAATTGCTTGGACGGCTCGGTTTCTCCTTCGGATAATGGTGCTTTTCCTCGAGCCACGCTCGCCTCCCAAGAAATCATGTGGGCTGCTTCGAGCTAATGGCCCTCTGCCGCAGGTTGGGCGCAAATACGAACTGCCGCTTTTCATGTCCTTCCCGGAGTATTATCGAAGGAGGACGCAGAGATGCGGATCAAGACGGGCACATTTGTGCCGAAAACGGGCACAAATGTGCACCTTGAAGCCGATCTAGCCAACTACCGGGCCGCCATTGCCGCTGCGCTTCGGGACGAACTCGGTCTGACGCATCGAGCCGTCAAGACGGCGATGCGGTGGACGGGTGCCAGCGAGCGGACCGTGAAGTACTGGATCGCGGGCGAGCGTGGGCCGAGCGGCGAGCATCTGATCGCACTGGCCAGGCACTCGGATATCGTGTTCCACATGGTCCTGCTGCTGGCTGATCGGCACGACGACGCGGATGCCGAGTAAGGTCAAGCCGCCACAGAGGCGGCGGGGAGTCCAAATTGGTCCACCGCCGCCAGACTTGATGTGTAGTATTTTTTGGTTATATTGAATACACGCCACGCCGCAGGAGCCTGCCATGTCCCGCACCACGACCATGACCGTCCGCCTCAGCGGCGCGCTCAGCGACTTCGTTGCGGCCAACGTCGGCGAAAACGGCTCCTACGAGAACATCAGCGAATACGTGCGCGACCTGATCCGGCGAGACAAGGAGCGGGCCGAGCAGGAGGCTTTCGACCGGTTGAAAGCCGAATTGACCCGCGCCTTCGCCGCGCCCGAGACCAGCTACAAGCCGCTGACGGCCGCCGAAGTCATCGCTCGCAACCGGGCCTGACCAAATGGCGATCCGGGTTCAGGAGGCGGCCTCACTCTGCCTCGATGACATCTACCGCTATACGCGCGACCGATGGGGCGAAGTCCAAGCTGATTGCGACATCACCGGCATGTTTGAAGCGTTCGAACGGATCGAGGCCCATGGCGTTGCCTCGAAGCCTATCCCGGCAGAGTTCGGCGTCGAAGGATTCTTCTTTCGCTACGAGCATCACGTCGTCTATTGGCGCCGACTGTCCGACGGCGATATCGGTATCGTCGCGATCCTGCATGAGCGCATGCATCAGATCGACAGGCTCAGGGAAGATTTTCGCGACTGAATTGGCAGGCGCTCACACCCCTGACGCCTGTATGAGCCGTTGGCCGTTGTGCAGCTCGATCCCGGTCCAGCCACGCCCGGTCCGCTGCGCGGCCACCAGGGTCGAACCGCTGCCACAAACGGGTCCAGCACAAGGTCGCCCGTAAACCTCCGCCGAGGGCCGTCTGGACTTACCGGTTTTTCTCGTCGGCCATGATGCGCTCGATGACGTCGGGGTCGCACTTTTCGGCGCGCAGGAACCCGAGGATCCCGCCTTTCCAGGTTCGAATGTCGGCGAGGAGTTCTTGCATGCATTCAATGCCGCGGTCGGTGAAGGTGGCCAGGCGCCCGCGGCGGCGCGTTCCATGCGCAGCCTCTCTTTCGGGGCAGGGAATGCCCGTCCCTCAGGCGCGCAGCCGCTCTGCCTGCGGCGTCTCTTCCCAGCCCTGGAAATGCGCGATCAGCTTGCCCAGATCCGCGACCGCCGCCGCAAGCGAGGTGGTCGCCGCGGTGGTTTCTTCGAACATCGCGGCGTTTTCCTGCGTCGCGGTGTCGAGCTGGCCCAGCGCACGGGTGACTTCCGAGATCCCCTGCTCCTGCTCCGTGGCACTTGCGGCGATCTCGATGACGCGTCCGGAAATGTCGGAAACCGCGCTTGAAATCGTCTCAAGCGCCGTGCCGCAATCGCGCACCAGCGCCACCCCCTCGCTCACCTGGGCGCCGCTGTCGGCAATCAGCGTGCCGATCTGCGCCGCGGATTCGGCCGCCCGTTGCGCCAGCGCCCGGACCTCGGAGGCGACGACGGCAAAGCCGCGCCCGGCCTCTCCGGCGCGCGCGGCCTCGACCCCGGCATTCAGCGCCAGAAGATTGGTCTGGAAGGCAATGTCGTCGATCACGTTGATGATCCGGGTGATCGCCTGCGAGGAGGCTTCGATCCGCTGCATCGCCTCGACCGCCGCCTGCATCGTCACCTGCGACCGGCCCGCCCGATCACAGGCGTCCTGCGCCAGATTGCGCACGCTGTTGATCCCGGAACTGGTCTGGCCCACCGCGGCCAGCATCTGATGCATGGCCGAGGCGGTCTCGTCCAGCGCCGCGGCCGAGGATTCGGTCCGCCGCGACAGGCTGACGGCGGCATTCGCGATCTCGTCGCTGTCGGTGCCGATGCTGCGCGCGGCGGTTGAAATCTCGCTCACGATCTGGCGCAGGCTGTCGGCGGCGGCGTTGAAATCGTTGCGCAAAGTCTTGAAGGATTCGCCGGAGAACTGATCGATCGTCACATCGAGCCGCCCTTCGGCCATCGCCCGAAGCGACGCGCTCAGCGATGTCACGACGCGTTGCAGGGCTGCGTCGGCAGTGGCGCGTTCGGCGTCGATGGCGGCACGGCGCGCATCTTCCGCGGCGCGGCGGGCATCCTCGGCCTCGCGGGCGCGGCTTTGGTCCAGACGCTCGCGCTCGATTTCCTGCCGGGCGCGGTCCCGTTCCAGCTCTGCATTGGCGGCGCGCTCGGCGGCAAGGCGGGTTTCGGTCTCGCGCGCCTGCACCAGGGCCAGCCGAAACCGCTCCAGCGTCCGCGCCATGCGCCCGATCTCGTCGGGCCGGTCGCGATGCGGCACGTCGTTGTCCAGACGCCCCTGTCCGACCTCGTCCATTGCGAAAGTGAGCCGGGTCAGCGGCAGGCTGATCGCGCCGGACAGCCGCACCGCCAGCAGCGCCGCCGCCGCGATCACCAGCAGACCGATGCCCAGCACCGCAAGGCTCATCCGGAAGAGCGGAGACAACAGCTCGGGCGCCGCCTGACTGGTCAGCAAGGCCCATCGGGTGCTCAGAAACGTCAGCGGCCGGTAGGCGATGAAGCGATCGCCCCGCGCATCTTCCACCCGCATCACACCGGTTTCGCCCGCCAGCGCGGCCCGGGTCGCGGCGTTTTCCTCGCGCGTGGTCAAGATGTCATCCGTGGGCGTCGCCGTCAGGTCCGAACGCAGAAGCCCGTCCGCCCCCACAAGATAAGCCGCCTTGCTGTCGCTGCCGTCGGTGACATTCTGCACGGCGGCATTCATCGCCCCGATCGGCAGCTGGATCGCGATCACGCCAAGCCGGTTGCCGGCGTCGTCCATAACGGGCGCGGCGACGAAGGCTGCGGGCAGATCGGCACTGGGCGCGTAGCGGGCGAAATCGCGAAAGGCGGCGCCGCCGCGGGGCAGCGCCATCGATTCGCGAAAGACCGCGGCAAGGTCGGTTTCCTTGCCTTCGCCGGTCTGCAGGTTCGTCGCGAAATCGCGTTCCTTGAAGACGGTGTAGACGACATTGCCCTGCGGATCGATCAGGAAGATGTCGTAAAATCCGCGCTCGGCCAGGCGCGTCGCGAGGCCAGGATGCAGGTCGGCATGCAGCGCGTCGTAGGGGCTGCCGTCCTGCGCCGAAACCAGCCGGTTCTTCTCGCCCAGCGGGTTCGGATTGTCGTCGATATAGGTCTTTTGCAGCGACTCCCGGGCCGCGGGAAGCGTGCCATAGGCCTCTGTCATCGCCACCAGCGCGCGTTGAAGCGCACGATCCTGCGCCATCGACAGCAGATCGGCCCGGGTTCCGTTCAGCAAAAGCTCCAGCGTCTGCGCCGGTCCGCGGGCCAGCGTGGTCAGCGTCGCCTCGGAGCTTTCAAGCAGGGCCTGACGGGTGATCAGATAGGCGGGCAGGGCGGCGCAAAGCCCCGCCATCAGCGCGACAAGCGTCATCATCACCGGCAGACGCCGAGAGAGATCCAACGCATTCATCCATGAAAACATGCCAGGCCTTCGAACTTGATCACAGCACCGATTCCGCAGCGTAAGGCGAAAAGCTTAAAATGCTGCGAATGGCGTTGCGGGGACGCGGCGCCGTCGCGGCCCTCTGAGGGAGGGAGGGCCCTGTGTCCCGGGGCGGTGATTTCGCCCGCCGGATCAGTAGATCGGGGGCGACACCACCCAGATCACCACGGCCGGTTCGGGGCCTGCGTTGCGCCAGGCGTAATCGGCCCCGGCAAACTGGAAACTGTCGCCGGGGGAAAGCGCGACCTCGGTTTCGCCGAGGATCAGCGTCAGCCGACCCGACAGCAGCACCCCGCCATCCTCGGCCGGGCGGGCCTTGCGCGGGCCGCCGCTTGAGGCCCCCGGCGCGAAGACCGAGCGGATCATCTCGAATGAACCGCCGAGCGTGGGCGAGAGAAGCTCCTCGGTCAGCCCGGTTTCGGCCGAGCCGATGCTGGGGCGGTCGGCGGCGCGCAGCACCAGCCCCTGTTCTTGCGGCGCGCGGCCCGAGGAGCGGAAGAAGAAGCTGAGCGTGACCCCCAGCCGCTCGGCCAGCAGCCCGAGGTCGCGCACCGAAGGGGTGGTCTGGCCGCGTTCGATCTGGCTGAGCCAGCCGAGCGAGCGCCCGATATCGGCGGCGAGCTGCTTGAGCGTCAGCCCCCGCGTCTTGCGCAGCGCGCGGATATCGTCGCCGACATGATGCTGCATCAAAGGCCCCTTTTTTGCCGCATCCTGCCGAAAGCGGCTGAAAACCTCAAGCCATGCGGCGGTGCGGTATGAAAATTCTCGCCAAAAATACGCAAAAATGAAATTTCGTGTTGAAATTTCATTCATGCAAGGGCTAGTTGAAGGGGCGGGCGGCGGTCCCGCCATGCCCCTCAGCCCCGGATACCCCCATGCCCGATCTTGCCCCCCCCGACCTTCCCGCAAAAGCCCGCGTCGTGATCATCGGCGGCGGCATCTCGGGCTGCTCGGTCGCCTATCATCTGGCGAAACTGGGCTGGACCGACATCGTGCTTCTGGAGCGCAAGCAGCTCACCTCGGGCACCACATGGCATGCGGCCGGGCTGATCGGGCAATTGCGCGCCAGCCAGAACATGACCCGGCTCGCCAAATATTCCGCCGATCTTTACGGCAGGCTCGAGGCGGAAACCGGCCTTGCCACCGGGTTCCGGCGCTGCGGCTCGATCACCGTGGCGCTGAGCGCGGAGCGGCGCGAGGAGATCTTTCGTCAGGCGGCGCTGGCGCGGGCCTTCGGCGTCGCGGTCGACGAACTTTCCCCGGCCGAAGTGCTGCGGCTTTACCCGCATCTGAACATCGACGGCGTGGTAGCCGGGGTGCATCTGCCCGGCGACGGCCAGGCCGATCCGGGCAATATCGCGCTGGCGCTGGCGAAGGGGGCGCGGATGGCGGGCGCGCGGATTGTCGAGCAGGTGAAGGTGACGCGGGTCACCTCTGCCGCGGGCCGGGTAACCGGCGTGGAATGGCAGGCGGCGGGGGCGCGGGGCCTTATCGCCGCCGATCACGTGGTCAATTGCGGCGGCATGTGGGGGCGCGATCTGGCGGCGCAAAACGGCGTCACCCTGCCGCTGCATGCCTGCGAGCATTTCTACATCGTCACCGAGACCCTCCCCGATCTGGCGCGATTGCCGGTGCTGCGGGTGCCCGACGAATGCGCCTATTACAAGGAAGACGCAGGGAAAATCCTGCTTGGCGCCTTTGAGCCGAAGGCCAAGCCCTGGGGTATGAACGGCATTTCCGAAGACTTCTGCTTCGACCAGCTGCCCGAGGATTTCGACCATTTCGAGCCGATCCTCGAACAGGCGGTGGCGCGGATGCCGATGCTGGCCAGGGCGGGCATCCACACCTTCTTCAACGGCCCCGAAAGCTTCACCCCCGATGACCGCTATTATCTGGGCGAGGCGGCGGAGCTGCGCGGCTACTGGGTGGCGGCGGGGTACAATTCGATCGGCATCGTGTCCTCGGGGGGCGCGGGGATGGCGCTGGCGCAATGGATGCATGACGACGCGCCGCCCTTCGATCTGTGGGAGGTCGACATCCGCCGCGCGCAGCCGTTCCAGCGCAACCGCCGCTATCTGCGCGACCGGGTCAGCGAGACGCTGGGCCTGCTTTACGCCGATCATTTCCCGTTCCGGCAGATGGCGAGCGCGCGGGGCATCCGCCGCTCGCCGCTGCATGAGGCGCTCAAGGCGCGCGGCGCGGTCTTTGGCGAGGTGGCGGGCTGGGAACGCGCGAACTGGTTTGCGCAGGAGGGGCAGGAGCGGGGCTATCGCTACAGCTGGAAGCGGCAGAACTGGTTCGAAAATCAGCGCGCCGAACACATGGCGCTGCGCGCGGGCGTGGGGCTTCTCGACATGACCTCCTTCGGCAAGATCCGGGTCGAGGGGCGCGATGCGGCGGCCTTCCTGCAGCGGCTCTGCGCCAATCAGATCGACGTGCCCGTCGGCCGCATCGTCTATACGCAGATGCTGAACCCCCGCGGCGGCATCGAGGCCGACCTGACCGTCACCCGGCTTTCGGAAACCGCCTTCTTCCTTGTCGTGCCGGGGGCGACGCTGCAGCGCGATCTGGTCTGGCTGCGGCGGCATCTGGGCGCGGATTGGGTCACGATCACCGATGTCACCGCCGCCGAAGCCGTGCTGCCGATCATGGGGCCCCGCGCGCGCGATCTTTTGCGCCGCGTCTCGCCCGACGATTTTTCCAACGCCGCGCATCCCTTTGGCACGGCGCGGGAGATCGAGATCGGCATGGGCCTCGCGCGGGCGCATCGGGTCAGCTATGTGGGCGAGCTGGGCTGGGAGCTTTACATCTCGACCGATCAGGCCGCGCATGTGTTCGAGACCCTGATCGAGGCGGGCGCCGAGGTCGGGCTGAGGCTGTGCGGGCTGCATGCGATGGACAGTTGCCGGATCGAAAAGGGCTATCGGCACTTCGGCCATGACATCACCGACGAGGATCACGTGCTGGAAGCCGGGCTGGGGTTCGCGGTGAAGCCGGAAAAGGGCGATTTCATCGGCCGCGAGGCGGTGCTGCGCAAGCGCGACAGCGGTCTGACGCGGCGGCTGGTGCAGTTCCGCCTGACCGACCCCGAGCCGCTGCTGTTTCACAACGAGCCGATCCTGCGCGACGGCGTGATCGTGGGGCAGCTCACCTCGGGCAATTACGGCCATGCGCTGGGCGGTGCGATCGGGCTGGGCTATGTGCCCTGCCGCGCCGACGAGACGGCGGCGGAGCTTCTGTCGGCGCGTTACACGATCGATGTGGCGGGCCGGATCTTCGCGGCCGAGGCGAGCCTCGCGCCGCTTTACGACCCGAAATCCCTCCGCCCGCAGGCCGATCCGGCGGTCTCCGGTCCGGCGCAAGGCCTCTGAGCCGATCGCCCCCGCAAGCCCCCGCCGTCAGGGCGCGGGATTGCGCTGCAATGCCTCGGGCAGCGGGATGAATTCGGCACTGTCGCCGGGCGGAAGCCGGAACCGGCCGTGGTCCCAGTCGCCCTGCGCCCAGGCCTGTTGCGCGGCCTCGATCTTCTCGCGCGAGGAGGCGACGAAATTCCACGAGATGTAGCGCGGCCCGTTCAGCGTCGCCCCGCCCAGGGCCATCAGCCGCGCGCCCTGCGGCCCGGCGCTCAGGCTGATCCGGTCGCCGGGGCGAAAGACCATCATCCGCCCGGCCTCGAACATGTCTCCGGCCACCGTGACCGCGCCTTCGACGACATAGACGCCGCGATCCTCGTGCTCGTCGGGCAGGGGCAACCGGGCGCCGGGCGCCAGAACGACATCGGCGTAAAAGGTCTCGGAAAAGGTTTTCACCGGCGCCCGCGCCCCCCAGGCCTGACCCAGGATCAGCCGCACCTGTTTGCCCTCGGCTTCCAGAAAGGGCAGCGCCGTCTTGCTGTGATGCTCGAAACTGGCGGCGCGGTCCTCCTCGGCCTCGGGCAGCGCCACCCAGGTCTGGATGCCGAAAAGCGATCCGCGACGGGTGCGCATCTCATGGCTCGTGCGTTCGGAATGGGTCACGCCACTCCCCGCGATCATCCAGTTCACCGCGCCCGGATGCACGATCTGATGCGCGCCGGTGCTGTCGCGGTGCTCGAACGCGCCCTTGTAAAGATAGGTGACCGTGGCAAGGCCGATATGCGGATGCGGCCGGATGTCGATGCCGCCGCCGGTCAGGAATTCGGCCGGGCCGACCTGATCGAAGAAGATGAAGGGGCCGACCATCTGCCGCGCGGGGGCGGGCAGGGCGCGTCGCACCTCGAAGCCGCCGATGTCGCGGGCGCGCGGGATGATCAGGGTCTCAACGGCCCCGGGGCCGGGGGCGTCATGCGCCTGCGTCGGGTTCCAGCTCATCCTTGCCTCCTCTGTCGCGGGGATGAGAGGAATATAGGGCGCATTTCGCCTGCGTCCCGGCCGTTTCCTGCGCGGGATCTGTGCGGGGACGCACCGGAGGGTGGCGCATGAGCCGCACCATCCGCGACAGGCTTGAAACTTCTGCCAGTGCGCGCGCCACCGCCGCGCTGAGCCTTGGCGCGGCGGGGTCGGTGGCGATCTGGGAAAACCGCGATGACCGGGTGCGCTACGGCGGGCACAGCGGCCATGTCTTCAGCCTTTATCTCGAGGGCGGCACCGGCACCCGGCGCACCGACGGAAGGTTCGGCCACGGTCGGCCGGGGGCCGTCTGCTGACGGCCGAGGCGGCGCGGGCGGATCTGATCGCCGATCTGGGCGCCGGGCCGCTGCGGCTCAAGGGCGGGCTGGCGCCGCATCTGTTGCGCCGGATCGACGACTGGATCGCCGCGCATCTGGACGGCCCGATCCGGCTTGGCGCTCTGGCCGATCTGGTCGGGCTTTCCGAATTCCACCTGCACCGGATGTTTCACGCCGCGCGCGGCGTGCCGCTGCAGGGCTGGGTCCGGGCGGCGCGGATCGCGCGGGCGAAGCGGCTTTTGGCCACCGAGACCCCGCTCATTGAAATCGCGCTGGGCTGCGGGTTTTCCAGCCAAAGCCATTTCACCCGCGCCTTCAAGGCCGAAACCGGGTTGCCCCCGCAGGCCTGGCGCGCGGCTACCCGCGCCGCGCGGCCGTCATCCGGCGTCCGTCGCGCAGGTTCAGCCACAGCAACCGCAGATTGACCGCCCCCGCGATCAACTCGATCGCCTGCACCAGCGCGAAATCAAGCCCGAACGCCCCGGCCCGCGCCCGCATGGCGAGAAAAAGCGCGGAGGGCACCAGAAGGAACAGCCCATTGGCGGCGATGGTCTGCATCCGTTTGCGCTTGACCCCGATCCCCCCGCCGGTGGCGCCGCGCGCCAGCGCCAAACCGCTGGCCCCGGTCGCCGCCAGCGCCGGGATCAGGAGCAGAAAGCCCCAAAGAATGGCGGTCTTGACCGTGGCAATGGTGGCGGCGGAGCCGAAGAGTTCGGCCAGCACCGTCGCGCTCCAGAAACTGGCGATGGTGGCAAGGGCGATGAGACCGGCAAGCGGGTGAAGGGTCTTTGTCATGGTACTCTCCTTGGGTTGCGCGCGCCGCGGGGCCGCGGTATCGTCACGAGGTTGCATAAATGACAATAGATTGTCAAAATGAGGGACTGTTGACGAATGCACAGGGAGCTGCGCAGTGAAGCAGGCGAGGCGCTGACGGCGCTGGTGCTGGAGCTTTTCCGGGTCAACAACCTGCTGCTGGCCTGGGGGGACCGGCTGGTGGCGCCTTTGGGGCTGACCTCGGCGCGCTGGCAGGTGCTGGGCGCGGTGGTGGTGGCGGCGCATCCGCAGCCGGTCGCCTGGCTGGCCCGCGATCTGGGCGCCAGTCGGCAGAATGTGCAGCGCATCGTCAACGATCTGGCGCAGGAGGGGCTGGTGACCTTTGCCCCCAACCCGCATCACAAGCGCGCGCAGCTGGTCGTGCTGACCGACAAGGGGGCGGCGGCCGCGGCCTCGGCGCTGGGGCTTTACGATCCGCAGGTGAATGCCCTGGCCGAGGGCCTTTCGCCCGGAGAGATCGCGGCGGCAAACCGGCTGCTGGCCGTGCTGAAGGCGCGGTTGACAGCCGCTGTCTGACCGGGCCGCCTCGCCTCCAGGCCGGACGCCTGTCTGCCGCCGCAGTCACGTCCCCTCAGCCGTGCTTGATGAAGGTGCCGTTGTTCAATTCGCGCAGGGCCTGACGCAGTTCCTCTTGCGTGTTCATCACGATCGGCCCGTGCCAGGCGACGGGTTCCTGGATCGGGCGGCCGGTCATCAGCAGAAACCGGATCCCCTCGTCGCCTGCCTGCACCGTGATCGCCTCTCCCGTGCCGAAGCGCACGAGGGTGCGATTGCCGGTGCGGTCGCGCAGGGTCAACTCCTGCCCGCGAAACTCCTTCTCGACCTTGATACCGACCGGATCGGCTGCATCCCGGAACGTTCCCGATCCGGCAAAGACATAGGCCAGCGCATTCGCCCGCGTGTCCACCGGCAGCACCTTGCGCCGCCCCGGCGGGACCGAGACGTCAAGCAGCATCGGGTTCGCCGCGATCCCGTCGACCGGGCCGGTCTTGCCCCAGAACGTGCCGATGATCACCTTGACGGTGGTGCCATCGTCATCCCCCTCTACGGGGATGTCGCCCGCCGAAACGTCCTGATAGCGCGGCGCGGTCATCTTCAGCGCGGCAGGCAGGTTGGCCCAAAGCTGAAAGCCGTGCATCTGTCCCTCGGCATTGCCGAAGGGCATTTCCTGATGCACGAGCCCCGAGCCCGCCGTCATCCATTGCACCCCGCCCGCGCCAAGCAGCCCCCGGTTGCCCAGCGAATCCGCGTGTTCCACCTGACCCTCGAGCACATAGGTGATCGTCTCGATGCCGCGGTGCGGATGCCACGGAAACCCCTTGGAATAAAGCCGCGGATCGTCGTTGCGAAAATCGTCCATCATCAGGAAGGGATCGGTCAGCGCCGGGTCGCCAAAGCCGAAAACGCGTTGCAGATGCACGCCTGCGCCTTCGATGGCGGGCGCTGCGGTGCTGGTGGCAAGAACGGGTCTGAAGGTCATCGGCGGCTCCCTGGGTCGATGCGCTTAATCTGGCTCGGACTCGGGAAATTGGAACTGGCGAAGATCCGGCATTCCCTGTGCGCAGATGCGCAGATATCACGGGCGTGTCGGGCAGCCCCCCACACGGCGCACCGATCAAGGAGAAACGCATGTCCCTTCCCGCAGGCCCGTTCCGCTTCATCGCGCTCGATGTCGAGACCGCCAATGCCGATGCTGCGAGCCTGTGCCAGATCGGGCTGGCTTGTGTCCGGCACGACGGCGCAATCGAGGTGTTCAGCACGCTGATCGACCCGCGCCAGCCCTTTGCGCCCTTCAATCTGGCGCTGCACGGCATCGGCCCGGCGCAGGTGCGCGGGGCGCCGACCTTCCCCGAGGTCCTGGCCCTGATCGCGCCCCTGCTTGAACCGCAGATCGTCATTCAGCACAGCCCCTTCGACCGGGGGGCGATCCATCGGGCCTGCAACGCCCACGACCTGCCCGAGCCGGTCTGGCACTGGGCCGACAGCGTGCAGATCGCCCGCCGCGCCTGGCCCGAATTTTCCGGCAAAGGCGGGCACGGGCTTGCCCATCTCAAACAGGCGCTGGCCCTCGACTTTGTGCATCACGACGCGGGCGAGGATGCGAAGGCCGCCGCGATGGTGGTTCTGCGCGCCGAGGTGCAGACCGGGCTGCGGCTGGAGGAGTTGATCGGCCCCGCGCGCCGGCCCCGTGTTGCCGCACCGCGACAGGGGCAGGCGGACGACAGCCGGGCCGCGGTCCGGCCTGTCCAATGATCAAGGCCTGTTCGGGATGGCGCTGCGACCAGATCCCGCCGGAGCAGGAGACCGCCAGTGTCACCGCCGAAGCCGCGCAAGGAGCAAGAGGCACTGCGTCAAGCTGTTGGGGCTGCGACACCCCGCCACGGATGGCAACGCGCCCGGATCGCCGCCCACCCGGCGGCGATCCCACCTCCGCGACATGCGGTATCGTGGTTTCAGCCGGGTCCCGGGATCTTCTCCCCGCTCGTTGCATCATGCTGCTGTTGCGCGGAAAATCCACTTATCCCGGCTGTTCGGATTTCCGCAACCAACCTCTGTCTTCTCTATATATGCAAACCTGAGCGCCCTCGATATGGTCGCCTGATCGTTGCACAAATCACCCTCCGGTAACCCCCGGGCGGCTCGGCCCGGGGCTGCGCCACCCATGGCCTCGCAGGTTCATGAGCTTCCGGTCGCCGTCGACGGGTATCGGCGCACCGCGCGGCGCGTGCTTTCCATTCGTGTCGGAGGCGAGCAATACTCCGACGATCCAGCATCAGGATGCCGAGCGATTTCAGGGGCTCTCCCGACGTTGTTGCCAATGACGCGCAAAGGTTTTTGAGACGCGATGAGAAAGCTGTCCGAAAAATACATCTATCTGCAGGTTGCCCGGGCGATCGAGGACAAGATTGCCCGAAAGGTGCTGTGTCCCGGCGACAAGATCCCCTCCGTTCGGGTGTTGATGCGCGATGCAGGGGTCAGCCGCAAGACCGTGGAGAAGGCGATCGACGAGCTGCGGCGCCGGGGGGTCATCTACACGCGCGATCGCATCGGGCATTTCGTGGCCGACACCGGGTCGATGCGCAACACCTGGCTGGAGGGCTTCGAGGCCGGGCAAACGGAAGAGGCGATGGTCGCGCGGCTGATCCTGGGCGGGCAGGACCGCGCGCGGTCCTTTTCGTCGGCGGTGCTCGAGACGGAGCTGATCCCCGCGGCGCGGATCGCGACCTTGGCCAAGCAGGCGATCGGGCACTCCTGGGACGATTTCGTGACGCTGGAATTGCCGCCGGGCAGCGTCCGCCTGAGGCGACTGATCGCACAGGCTTTGAGGCGCCGCGGGGTCACGTGCTCGGCGGAGGATGTCCTCATCACCGAGGGGGACAACACATTCCTGCGCCTCCTGCTGCAGTTTCTGTCGAAGCGGTTCGGCGCGATCGCGCATGACCGGATCTGTTATTTCGGCTGTCTGAGGGCCGTCGAAGGGTTGACCCTGTCGGTGCACAAGCTGGAGTCCGACAGTGTGCGGGGCTTTGATACCGAGCGCGCGATCGCGCTGATCGAAGCGGGCAGGATCGGGATGCTGTTCCTCAATCCGACGCTGAGCAACCCGTTGGGCTACACCTTGCCCCTCGAGGATCGGCGACGGCTGGTGAGGGCGGCGCAGGCGCGGGACTGCGTCATCATCGAGGATGACGTGTTCGACGGGCTTCTCGAGGCAAAGGACAGCCCCCCTCCCTTGAAGGCCTTCGATGAGACCGGATGTGTTCTTTATCTCGGGTCGCTCTCCAAGGTTCTGGCGCCCGGGCTGCGGGTCGGATGGTGCCTGCCGGGGCGTTTCCACGCGGATCTGACGGGCAAGCTGTTGTCGGAAAACCGCTGCATCTCCACGCCCGGACAGCGGATCGCCGAACGACTGATCGGCTCGCAGATGCTTGAAGACCATCTGAAGGGCGTGCGCCAGATCTTCGCCCGCCAAAGGCAGGAGATCCTTGGCCTGATCGCGACCCATTTCCCCGCCGGAACGCAGATTTCCCGCCCGCTGGCCGGAGGGGTCTACTGGATCACGCTGCCGGACAATGTCGATGCCGACAGGTTTTTTGCCGCGTTGGAGGCAGGCGGGATCGAGGTTTCGCGCGGGACGATCTTCGGGGCGCCGCAGACCCCTGCAAGCTTTCGGCTCTGCATGACGCGCAGGCTCTGTGCCGCCACGCGCGCGGTGCTGATCGAGATCGGCGAAATCGCCGCGAGGGGCTGAACGCCTCGGATCTGTGTCTCCTCGAAACCGGCCTCTGTGCCCCTTCTGGCGGCGCGGATGCACGCATAGGCTGTGCCAAATTTCAGGCTACGAGGTGGCTATGCTAGAGATTGCGACGCGCGCGCTGTCACGGGATCGGCAAACCGGCGAAACGGGGTTCCTGTGGAACCTGATCAGCCCGATGCAATTTGCCGAGATCGATTTCGGGCCGGATCTGAATGTCGTTGTGAAGTTCGAGGGCTCAAATCCGGGCGGGTCGATCAAGCTCAAGACGGCGCTGGCGCTGGTGGCCAATTGCGAAGCGGCAGGCCGGTTGCGCCCCAACGGACATGTGATTGAATCCTCGTCGGGCAATCTGGGCATCGCTTTGGCGATGGTCTGTGCCAACCGCGGTTACAAATTCACCTGCGTGGTCGACCCGAACGCCGCGAAAGACAGCCTCGCCCTGATCCGAGCGCTTGGCGGCAATCTCGTCGTCGTGTCCGAGAAGGACGCGAACGGCGGCTATCTGGGGAGCCGGATCGCCCATATCGAGGCGGCGCTGGCGCAGGATCCCGAACTCGTCTGGACCAACCAATACGCCAATCCCGCCAATCCCGATATTCACGCACGCACCACCGCCAACGAGATCCTGATGACCTATCCGGAGGTCGATTACCTGATCGTCGGGGCGGGCACGACGGGCACCTTGATGGGATGCCTGTCGCGGTTCCGCGAGGTGGGACATCCAGCCAGGATCATCGCGGTCGATGTCGTCGGCTCGGTGACCTTCGGGGGCCCCTCCGGGACACGGCGTATCCCGGGGCTGGGCACAAGCCGACGCCCGCCGATCAGCGAGGCGCACCGGCCCGACGAGGTCATCATGGTCGACGAGGCTCAGACGATCCTCGAATGCCGACGCTTCGCGCGCCACCATGGCGTGCTTCTGGGCGGCTCGTCCGGGTCCGTCCTGGCCGGTATTCGCACCCTGCAACACCGTCTTCCGGCCGGGGCGCTCGTGGTGACGATCAGTCCTGATCGCGGCGACAAATATGTCGACACGATCTACAGCGACGCCTGGGTTGCCCAGCACTACCCCGGGCTTCTCGCCCGGAACTGAGGCGCCCCGGTCGCAATCGTCGCCCGAGCGGGCGCACACCCGGTCCGTTTCCCCGGGGTCGATGGACATTTTATCTGCAGGATCAAACATGATTGTCGAAGATCTGCGTCGTGCCGAAGCGAAAGACGGCACATCCTGGCGCGAGGCCGATGAGCCGAGCTATGTCCGAGCCAGGGATATCGCCTCGATTCTGGCCAGCGCGCGCACCCAAATCATCGAGGTGGTGGCGAAAGCCTATGACGCCTTCTATCATCAGGAGGCGATCAATCCCGACACCTATTCGTTGCGCTTCCCGCAGAAATCCAACAGCCGCATCAATGCGCTGCCCGCTTATATCGGTCGCGACGTCGATCTGGCCGGGCTGAAATGGGTGGCCTCTTTTCCGGACAACGTGGCGCGAAACCGGCAACGGGCGTCGGCGCTGATCGTTGTGAACTCCTTCGAGACCGGCTATCCCCTCGCGGTGCTCGACGGGACGCTGATCAGTTCCGCGCGCACCGCGGCAAGTGCGGCGCTTGCGGCGAGGTGTCTTGTCCCCGGCCGTGAAACGGACGCGTTCACCCTCTATGGGGCAGGGGTCATCAATCGCGATCTTCTGGCCTATTTGCAGGCCGATGGCTGGCGGTTCGATCATGTCACGATCTGCGATCCTGTTTCCGCCAGCGCCGAGGCGTTCACGCAACATTGCGCGGCTCGCGGGCTTTCGGCGCATGTCGGAGACACATCACGGCGCTGCGACAGCGGGCTGATCTCCTTCGCGACCTCGGCGCTGGCGCCGTGGTATGACCATCCGTTTCAAGCCGATCAGACTGTGCTTCACATGTCGCTGCGCGACATCGTGCCCGAGCGATTGAAGGCGCCGGTCTTCAATGTGGTGGATGACGTCAGCCACGCATTGAAAGCCAATACCTCTTTGCACCTGTTGCAGCAGAGGCAGGGCCGTGTCGAAAACGTCGCGAATTACGCGGCCATCGCGCCGGGTGCGCCACGCCCGGAAGGCCCCGTCGTCGTCTCGGCCTTCGGCATGGGCATCCTTGATCTGGCCGTCGCGCATGTCGTGCTGAACGCCGCGCAGGAACGCGGGCTGTTGCGCCGCATCGACGGGCTTTTGCCGGAGTTTTCCAGATGGTGAGCACGGCCGGTACACCGAAAAATTTCACCTATCTGGTGATCGGGGGGGGAATCGCGGGCGTTTCCGTCGCGGCGGAACTGGCCGCAGCCGGGGAAAGCACGGTTCTTCTCGAGCAGGAAAGTCAGCTCGCCTATCACACGACCGGGCGATCCGCCGCGATCTTTCTCGAGACCTATGGCAGCCGGATCTTTCGTCTCCTCACCCATTACAGCAGGGACTTCTATCTGAATTCGTTGCGCGACGATCCGCCGCTGATTGCGCCGCGCGGCGCGATTTTCGTGGCGCGCGACAGCGGGCTGGCCAAGCTGCGCAAATTGCATGACGAGGTGGCGCAGCTGACCGACAGCGTGCGCTGGCTTTCCGCCGAGGACCTGCGCCGGGAGTTTCCCGCTCTCAGGGAGGATTGGGTCGCGGGGGCGCTGGAGCCGGATGCCAAGGATATCGATGTCCATGCCCTCCATCAGTCCTATCTGCGTCGTTTTCGGCGCGGCGGCGGGCATGTCGTGTGCAGCAGCCCCGTGCTGGCGCTGCGTCGCGAAGCGGATATCTGGGTCGTGCAAACACCGCAGGGCGTTTATCGCGCAAAGACGCTGGTCAATTGCGCCGGGGCCTGGGCGGATGAGATTGCCTGTCTGGCCGGGTTGACCCCGTTGGGGATCACGCCCTTGAAGCGCAGTGCCATTCTGGCCCGTGTCGATCTTGAAATGGCGGCATGGCCCTATATCGGCGACGTCGAGGAAAGCTTCTATTTCAAGCCCAGCAAGCAGGGGCTGCTGATCTCGCCTTGCGACGAAACGCCGGAACCGGCGTCGGATGTGACCGCGGACGAGATGGACGTGGCCATCGCCGCGGACCGTTTCGAGACCGCGTTGCGCGGCAAGGTGATCTCGGTGCAGGCCCGCTGGGCAGGGCTGCGCAGCTTTGCCCCCGACCGCAACCCCGTGATCGGCTTCGATCCGCGCTGCGACGGGTTCTTCTGGCTCGCCGGGCAGGGTGGGTACGGCATCCAGACCGCCCCGGCGATGGCCGAACTGGCCGCGGCGCTCCTGCGGCAGGCCCGGTTGCCCGCCTTTATGGACCGAAATGAAATCGGTCTCGAAGAAATTTCCCCAACGCGCCTGTGCGGCGCCAATTCGGCCAAGGAGTTGTGCCATGTATCATGAAGTGATCGAAAGCCCGGAGGCCCCCCTTCCGCTCGGCACCTACACGCAGGCGCGCAAGGCCGGCAACATGATCTTTCTGTCGGGGCAGGCGCCGATCGACCCGGTGGAAGGGTCTTTGGCGGCCTGCACGCCGGAGGTTCAGATCCGCCAGTGCCTCAAGAACCTGGCTGCCGTGGCCCGGCAAGCGGGCGGCAGCCTCGATGACGTCGTCAAGGTCACCGTGTTCCTGACCGATTTCGGCGATTTCCCGATCGTGAACCGGTGCATGGCCGAGTTTTTCTCCGAACCCTATCCGGCGCGATCCGCCGTCGGCGCGGTGGCCCTTCCGGCGGGTGGCGCGGTCGCGATCGAAGCGATCATGATGCTCGAGACGTGCTGAAGGTGCTCGCGGGTCTCAAGATGTCCGAACCCGGCAGCAGATCATGACCCTTCATTCCGGGAACCTGCCGTCACGGGCGCAGGCGTTGCGCTGCGTGCGCTGCGACAAGCTTCATCCCTTCGCGCCGTTCCGCTATCTGTGTGATTGCGCGGCCGAGGGAGCCGTGCTGGACGTGGTCTATGATTGGCAAGGCCTGCGGCGCGAGGATCTCGACCTCGGCGCGCGTCAGGACATGTGGCGCTATCGGGCGCTTCTGCCGATCGGGCCCGACGCGATCTTGCCCGAAATCAGCGTCGGGGCGACCCCGCTCAGCCCGAATGCGACGCTCGCAAGGCAGGTCGGGGTCGGGGCGGTTCTGATCAAGGATGAGGGGCGCCAGCCGTCGGGATCGCTCAAGGATCGTGCAAGCGCGATGGCCGTCGCCCATGCGCGGGAGGCGGGGTTTCGGACCATCGCCACCGCAAGCACGGGCAATGCGGCGGCGGCTCTGGCCTGTCTGGCGGCAAATGCCGGGCTGCACGCCGTCGTCTATGTGCCCGAAACGACCCCGGCGGAAAAGCTTCTCTCCATTCGGGCCTATGGGGCCGAGGTCATCCTGGTCGCGGGCAGCTACGACATGGCGTTCGCCACCTGCCTGCACGAGGCCCGGGAACGCGGCTGGTATCTGCGCAGCACGGCGATCAATCCGCTGATGACCGAGGGCAAGAAGACCGCCGCCTACGAGATCTGCGAGCAATTGGCCTGGCGGGCACCGGAGGCCGTCTTCGTCGGTGTCGGAGACGGGTCGATCATAGGTGGTCTGCACAAGGGCTTCTCGGATCTGCTGGCGCTCGGCTGGATTGGCGCGATGCCACGGATTTTCGGGGTTCAGGTCGCGGGAAGCAATTTTCTCTATCGCGCCTGGGGGCAGCAGATCCCGCTCGATCAGGTCGAACGGCGCAGCGCTTGCAGCATTGCCGACAGCCTTCAGGCGGAAGTGCCGCAAGACCGGTTCAAGGCGCTTGATGCGGTCACAAAAACCGCGGGGGCCTATGTCGAAGTGTCCGATGACCAGGTGCTGGAGGCCATGCGCCTCATGGCGCGTTGTGGCTATCTGGTCGAACCCGCGGCCGGGGCCGCCTGCGCCGGGGTGATCCGCGCGCGCGAACAGGATCTGCTGGGGGGGCGGTCCGAGGCCGTGATCCTCAGCACCGGCAACGGCCTCAAGGACATCTCCAGCCTGCGCCGCATGATCGCCATGCCATCCATCCCGAAATGAGTTCAGAAGGTCAGCGTCCCGTGTTTCAGAAACTCCTGGAAGATACATCTCTCAGTGCGATCACCGCCGGACTGGTGGCGGTGATCGTCTCCTATGCCGGGCCCCTGGTCATCGTGTTTCAAGCCGCCAAGACGGCGGGTCTCAGCGATATGCAGCTGGCCACGTGGATCTGGTCGATCTCGCTTGGCAGCGGCATTGCCGGGCTGGTGCTGAGCCTGCGCTACAAGCTTCCGATCATCACGGCCTTCTCGACACCGGGGGCGGCTCTGCTGATCGGCGCTCTGGGCATCTATTCCTATCAGGAGGCGATCTTCGCCTTTCTGGTCACCGGCGCGCTCATCCTCGCTTTGGGATTTTCGGCGGGGTTTCAGCGGATGGTGTTGAAGATGCCCCCGCAGATCGCGGCGGCGATGCTGGCGGGGATCTTGCTGCAGTTCGGCTTGCAGCTGATCGGGTCGATGCGCGAAACCCCGCAGCTTGTCATTCCGATGGCGGCGGTCTTTCTGCTGGGGCGGCGGTTCTATCCGACCTATGCGGTGATCGGCGCCTTGCTGACCGGTCTGGCGATCAGCCTGATCGGGGGCGAGGTGGACACCGATACCGTGCAGCTTGCGATCGTCCATCCTGTCATGACCTGGCCCGCCGTGTCGATCGAGGCGATTGTCGGGATCGCGATTCCGCTTTTCGTTGTGGCCATGGCCTCGCAGAACATCCCCGGGCTGGCCGTGCTTGAGGCGGCGGGGTATTCCCGGCCGCCCGTCACGGGGATCTTGCAGACCACGGGCGCCGTCTCGGTGGGGCTTGCGCCGTTTGGCTCGCACGGGATCACGCTTGCGGCCCTGACGGCGGCCATCTGCACCGGCCCCGAGGCCCACAAGGACCCGGCCAAACGCTATGTCGCCGGTGTCTTTTGCGGCATTTTCTACATCGTCTTCGGCCTGCTCGGCCCCTCGGTCGCCAGTCTGATCCAGTCTCTGCCCGCCGCGTTCATCTCGGCCACGGCCGGGCTTGCCTTGCTGTCGGCATTGACCAACGGACTGACCGGTTCGCTGACCAATGCAGAGCACCGCGAGGCGGCGATGATCACCTTCCTCGTGACGGCTTCGGGGATTGTGGTCTGGGGGATCGGATCCGGGTTCTGGGGTCTGGTCGCCGGTCTGATCGCCCTCGTGATCACCAGAAGCCGCCTGTCAGAACTGCTGCGCAAGCGCGGCCGCCGGGCGGACCTGTCGCAAGACATGCCATCTGCCGCGGACTAGCGCGCGACTGGGCCGGGGCGCGCGGGTGGCGTCTGGTGTTCGGCCCGCGTCGCCCCCAGGGACGAAGCCGCGAGGCGCCGAGCGACAGCGTTATGGCGCGGCGCGGCTCCTTGGATCTCCTCACGTTTCACGGGCACGAAGCGCGTTCTGCGCCCTGCAAACGATCCCCGGATCGTTCAATCCGCTGGCGCGGACCCGCTTGACCCCGGACGCAGGGACGTTTCGCAGATTGCCTCGGCATCGGCCCCATGCGCCTGAAACACATTCTTCGCCAGGTCGGGCCCGACCGTGATAATACCCTTCATGACCGCTCCCCTCGCAAATGGATTGTTTTGAAAACCGCAAGAGACTCGTTGCAAAATCTGCAAAACCTGCTACTCAGACATGAGCGAAGTTTTTCTCGACCGCACCCTGTCTCCTTCATCGGCTTCAGTCTGCTCTCTCGTCTGACCAAGCCGAGCTGTCGCATATTGTGGGCAGCATTCCCCTGAAGGAGTGAACACGATGGCCAATGGCACCGTGAAATGGTTCAACGCAACCAAAGGTTTTGGCTTTATCGCCCCGGCGAGCGGCACGAAGGACGTTTTCGTTCATGTGACCGCCCTGGAGCGCGCGGGCATCCGCGGCCTCGATGATGGCCAGGCTGTCTCGTTTGATCTCGAGCGGGATCGCAATGGCCGCGAGTCGGCCACAAATCTCGTCCTCGCCTGAGGCTCAGGCAAACAATAGAAAGCGGGATCGGCCAGGCGCTGGACCCGCTTTTCCGGAAGCGTTGGAGATGCGATCCGCATCTTCCGTTTGCCGTTCAAGAAAGACCTGCGGTTGATAGAAATTACCTGGGGGAAACCCCTTTCCTTTGTCATGTCTCCAGAGGGGGACGTGCAAAAATTCAGCACGATCGAACAAGTCAAGTACTGGTTGCTGAAAAGATGGCCGATTGCCGACGAGGCGCGTATGACCGCTCTGAAGCAGGTCGAGGCCGCGATGGACTGTCTGGTTCCTGTGGGGGTGGCGCGGCGTGCCTTTACCGCTGCGGCGCGATCGGCCGGTTTCATCCCGGAAGACCTTGTCGGTTACACGGCCCGGCGCGCGGTCGAACACCCCGTCGGATGCGCGTAACCTTTGCGTCGAGCGGGGAATGGCGGGGCCGCTCATGAACTGGTCCCGGTCAAGCGTGAGAAACCCGCGCGGCACAGCTTCGTTTTTCAGCGCTCGAATAATGTGGTGCCGGTGGGAGAAATAATCCCTCCGGGCCGAATTGACCCTTTCTCGACATCGGAGGTCTTCATGTCTGGTCAAATGAGCAAGGCGCGGCAAATTGCGGAAATCGCCTTCAACAAGACGCAATCGCAATTTCTGGAGCGCAGGCGCGCGGTGCAGGAACAGGATACGGAAACATCCGAACGTGCCGCCAAAACCCTTCGGCTGAGAACGGCACGTCTTGAAAGAGAACAGGCCGGAACGGCAATTGCAGTTCTGCGGACCAAAAACAACGCCTGAATCCAGTCGGACAGATCCGGATCGGCTTCATCCCACGCATTAAGGACATCGCATGTTGAAAACCAAGGAACACTTTGATCGCAGAAGCGACGCCGTCAGTGCCAAAGCGGCCCTGCTGGAGAAATTCAAAAGTGCTACGGCCGCGCCGGATCTGGCCCGGAAGCTCGCGGCACGTGCCGAGGTGGCACGGCTGCGCGACGCACGGCACGCCGCGCGGGCAGCGGAAAAGCTGAAAGCGCAACAGATCGCAGAGGCCGAAACTGCCGCGGTTGCCGAGGCGGAGAGGCAGCGACAAGCCGCCGAAGTTGCAACCCTCGAGGCGGAGAAATTGGCAAAAGCGCGACGCATTGCGCTTGTGCTTTCCGATGAAGCCGCGCGCAAGACTGCCCGGGACCTTCGTTACGCAAAACGCAAGGGCGCGCAACGGGTCGCCTGATCCCGACCACTGGCGGGGCGCGCGGTTGGATCCCGTCGCAATTGCGCCGCGCCAAGGATCGCCGCCCAAGCCCCCGCTTTTGCGGCCCGTGCCGGAAGGCGGGGCGGCTTGCAGACCCTCTCATGCGCCTCGACGTCGTTCCGCGGCGCAACGGCCGCCCGGACCGTTGCCTGATCCGCCTCATGCCCCGAAGAACTCGGATATCTGCCTTCCGCACCGTCCGGTGGCCAGGTGCCGTTCCCTCTGTCGCGCCTGGCTCCATGAGCGGAACTCCGTGCTCGTCAGCGCCAACCTGGCATTCGGCGCGTGGCCGACCATATGCGGGAAGGCGAAGAGGACCACCGCCTTGCGCGACCGTCTCGCCCGCCACTGCGACATCGTTGAAACCGGCAACGACAGCCGGCGCCTCAAACCCGAGCCTGAACGCCCCCCGAGCCTGAAGGCCCACGGAAACGCGGGCCCGCGTCGGCTGCGCAAGCTGGAAAGCTGCGCCGCCACGGGCCTGCCCACCCGCTCGCCGGGGGCGGCCCTCTCGGACGCCGATCGGGGGCACCAGTCGACGCAGATTGGCACGCAGAGAGCTGCACACATCATTTAAACGCTGTCCAAGCTGTCTGTCGTCCCGAGCCGAAACCATCACCGGTCGTATTTTGGGGGAAACCCCGGGATGCGGCGGCGAAATGAAAGCCTCCTAAACGCTGGCAAAGACAGGGCGGCCCCTCATGACGACCTCTTTTCAAAGTCGCTGGCAAGGTCTTCGGCGCGTCGGGTTCCGCAGGGTTGCATCGGGTGTTTGTGGTGCCCGGTGTGCAACCGTTTGTGGTGCCCGTCCCCAGAATGTCCAAGCCGCGAGGGCTCGTTCTCTGTTTTTCAAGACTTATTCGGTGGAATGGCTGGGGTACTAGGATTCGAACCTAGGAATGGCGGTACCAAAAACCGCTGCCTTACCGCTTGGCGATACCCCAACGCTGTGCGGCGGTGTTTAGCCAAGGCTGCGGGGGGGCGCAAGAGGAAAAATCACGAAATCCGTTGCGCTTTTTTTCCGCCGCAGGCAAAGCCCTCGTATGACCCAATTTGATGCCATCATCCTTGGTGCGGGGGCCGCCGGGCTCTTCTGTGCCGCCGAAGCCACCCGCCGCGGCCGCCGCGTGATCGTGCTGGATCATGCGCAGCGCCCCGGCGAAAAGATCCGGATCTCGGGCGGCGGGCGGTGCAACTTCACCAACCGCGAGCTGACCCGGCAAAACGCGCCCGAGCGGTTCCTGTCGGAAAACCCCCGCTTCGCGCTGTCGGCGCTCAGCCGCTTCACCCCCGCCGACATGATCGCCCGCATCGAGGCCGCGGGCATCGCCTGGCGCGAAAAGCACCGCGGCCAGCTGTTCTTCGACGGCAAGGCCTGGCAGCTGGTCGATCTGCTGCTCGCCGATCTGCGCGCGGGCGGCGAGATCCGGCTGGGCTGCGCCATCGAGACGGTGCGGCAGGGGGCGCGGGGATTCGAGGTGGTCACCTCCGAGGGCGTGCTTTGCGCGCCGCGCGTGGTGGTGGCGACGGGCGGCAAGTCGATCCCGAAGCTGGGCGCCTCCGGGCTGGGCTATCGCCTTGCCGAAAGCTTCGGGCTGCGGCTGACCGAGACCCGCCCCGGGCTGGTGCCGCTGACCTTTGCCGAACAGGATCTGGTGCGCACCGCGCCCTTGGCGGGGATCGGCCTGCCCGCGCGGGTGAGCCTGGGCAAGCGCCGCCTGGAGGAAGACCTGCTGTTCACCCATCGCGGCCTCTCGGGCCCGGCGATCCTGCAGATTTCCAGCTACTGGCGCGAGGGCGAGGCGCTGGTGATCGATCTGGCGCCGGGGCGCGACATCGCCGGGGAGCTGGCCGCGATCCGTGCCGAAACCGGGCGGATCGCGCTGCACACCGCGCTTGGCCGGCTTTTGCCCGACAAGCTGGCGGCGCTGGCGGTGGCGCAATCGGGGTTGTCGGGGCGGCTGGCCGATCACGGCAACCGCGCGCTGGCGCAGCTGGCGGCGCAGGTGCAGGCCTGGCAGGTCCGCCCCGTGGGGTCGGAGGGCTATCGCACCGCCGAGGTGACGGTGGGCGGCGTCGCGACCGAGGCGCTTGATGCGAAGACGCTGGAGGCGAAAGCCGTGCCGGGGCTGCATTTCATCGGCGAGGTCGTCGATGTGACCGGCTGGCTGGGCGGTTACAACTTCCAGTGGGCCTGGTCCTCGGCCTGGGCGGCGGCGCAGGTTCTGTGAGCGGGGCAGGGGGGGCGCTGCCCCCCTCTTGGCCTTTGGCCAATTCACCCCCCGGGATATTTGGCCCAAGGTGAAAGGCAACCCGGATCTGCTTTCACCTTGCCGCAAATATCCCGGGGGGAGTCCGCTTGCGGACGGGGGGCAGCGCCCCCTTTCTTACAGCCGGATCGGATCGGCCTTGGCCAGCCGGTCAAAGGCCATCAGCGTCGCGATCAGCTTCGGCATCTGGTCAAGCGGGATCATGTTCGGCCCGTCCGAGGGCGCGGTGTCGGGCGCTTCGTGCGTCTCGATGAAGACCCCGGCGATGCCGAGGCTGACCGCCGCGCGCGCCATCACCGGCGCCATCTCGCGCTGCCCGCCCGAGGCGCCGCCAAGCCCGCCCGGCTGCTGCACCGAATGCGTCGCATCCATGATCACCGGATAGCCGGTCTTCGCCATCACCGGCAGGCCGCGCATGTCGGCCACGAGCGTGTTGTAGCCGAACGACGTGCCGCGCTCGGTCAGCAGGATTTTCTCGTTGCCGGTCGAGGCGACCTTTTCGGCGACATTCGGCATGTCCCAGGGCGCCAGGAATTGCCCCTTCTTGATGTTCACCACGCGCCCGGTTTCCCCCGCCGCGATCAAAAGATCTGTCTGGCGGCACAGAAATGCCGGGATCTGGATCACATCCACCACCTGCGCCGCGATCCGCGCCTGCTCGGCGTCGTGGATGTCGGTCAAGACCGGGCAGCCGAGCTTCGCGCGCACCGTGTCGAGGATCGCCAGACCGGCATCAAGGCCCACCCCGCGCTTGCCCTTCAGACTGGTGCGGTTCGCCTTGTCGAAACTGCCCTTGAAGACGAATTGCGCCCCCGCGGCGGCGCAGGCCTCGGCCATCACCTCGGCGATCATCAGCGCATGTGGCAGGCTTTCCAGCTGGCAGGGCCCCGCGATCACCGTCAGCGGCAGGTCGTTGGCCACCGTCAGGCGGCCGATGGTGACAGTCTTCATGCTTTCCTCCGGGATCAGCTCGAGACCTGTTCGCGCAGGATCGAGGCCGTCAGCGACAGCATCAGGTAGATACCCGAAAACACGAGGAAGGCCAGCAGCGTGTCTTCGAAGGCGCGCGGATAGGTGGGCTCGTCCGGCGCCACCGGCCGCACCCCCATTTCCAGATAGCGCACCTGCTTGTTCGCCTCGATCCGCGCCACTTCCATCTGCTGCGCCGCCGCCGCCAGAAGCCCCTGCCGGGTTTCCAGTTCCGCCTCGGCGATACGCAGCTGGCCGGTGACCGAGGCCAGCGATTCGGTGCTGCCGGTCTTTTCGGTCAGCTGCCGCCGCAATTCCGCGATCATCGTCTCAAGCCGCGAGATGTCGCCGCGCACCCCCGCCACCCGCGCGGGCGACGGGCTCGGGTTGTCGAGCAGCTGCCCCAGCTCCAGACGTTTCTTCTGCAGCTCGGTCTCGAAGCCGGTGACCTGGCTCATCTTGCCCGCGCCCTCTGCCGCCGGGTCCAGAATGCCCACCTTTTCCTGCAATTCCAGAACCTTGGCCTGGGCGGCAAAGACCTTGCGCTCGGCGTCCTCATAGCTTTCGCGGGCGCCGCGCATCTGGTCTTCGCGCAGCCGCCCGGTCAGCCTGTCCACCTGTCCCTCGGCATAGGAGATCAGCGCCTCGGAAAACGCCTTCGAGACCAGCGGATCTGCGGCGATCACCTCCATGCGGATCAGCCCCTCGGAGGGGTCGTAGCCGATCTTCACGTTGCGCTTGTAAAGCTTGTAGGCGGCCTCGTTCGTCGCGCCGGGTTCGAGCCGCTGGATCGGGTCGATCCCGGGCTGCGAGAAATGCGCCTTGAAGCCCTTGTCCGCCTCGAGCCGCAGCATCGCATCGCGCGACTGCAGGAAGCTTTGCACCGTCACCGAATCCTGGTTCGTCGCCAGCTGCGTGCCCGAGAACAGGCTGCCCAGACCGGAGCCGCCGCCGCCCATGCTGTCGGCCTTCTGGATCACGAATTCGGTCTTTGTCGCATACATCGGCGTGGCGACGACGAAAAAATACCAGCCCGCAAGCAGCGTCGGCAGGAAGACGAAAAAGCTCAGCCGCGCCAGCAAAAGCCCGATGCGCCGCCGCCTGCGCCGGGCGATGTCGCGCTGGATCTTGATGATTTCGCGCGCGCGGGTGCCTTCGTCCAGCGCCGGGGCGCCGCGCGGCGGGGCGGGCACCTGCGCGGGGGTGATCGTTTGCGGCAGCTGCACCCGGGTGTCGGCGCCCGCGCCGTCGATCCGCGCCAGCGCCTTGGTGGTGGCCGAGCCGCCCCGGGCGGTGCCCGGCATCGGGATCGCGGCCGCCTGCGCCGCCGTCTCGGCATCGGCGCGTTCCAGCGCCATCAGCGCATTGCGGTCGAACGGGTCGATGCCGCGGCGGCGCAACAGCAGCACCGCCTCGAAATCCGAACTCGCCTCGATGCCGTGCTTTTGCGCCGTCCGCCGTGCCAGCCGCAGCTGCCGCCCGGTCAGCCCCTCGCCGCGGATGCTGGCGATGTCGGCGTCGCTGGTGATCTCGGCGGGCGCCCCCCCCTGTGCCGCCTTGCGGGGGGCGGCGGTCGGATAGGGCACCTCGCCGAACCCGTCTTCCTGCGGCTGGAACAGATCGCTGCCCTCGCCCGAAAGCGGTTCGGCCCGGGTCTCGGGCTGCGCGGCGGGCGGCAGGACGGGGGGGGGCGGGGCGGCGGGCGCGGCCGTTTCGGTGCCCAGCCGTTCGGCCCGGCGGCGCAGCAGATCTTCGACCGGGGTCAGATCGGCCGAAAGGCCGGGCCTGCCCGCCGGGACCGGCGTTTCGGGGCGGATGTGATACCGGATCGCCTTAGGAATGGTAGTCATACATCCGTTTCGCTTCTTCCAGAGTGTCGAACATGTAAAGCTGCCCGTCGCGCAGCACGGCGGCGGTGCGGCAGAACTTTTCAAGGGTGCTCGCCTGATGCGAGACGACGATCACCGTCGCCTCCTTCAGCCGGTCGCGCAGGATCGCCCCGGCCTTGCGGTTGAATTCGACATCGGTGGTCGAGGGCATCCCCTCGTCGATCAGATAGATGTCAAATTCCAGCGCCAGCAGCAGCGCGAAGGTCAGCCGCGCCCGCATGCCCTGGCTGTAGGTGCCCACCGGCATGTCGAAATATTCCTCGAGCCCGCACAGCCAGCGGCAGAAGGCTTCGACGTAATCGGGGTCGAGCCCGTAAAGGCGGGCGATGAAGCGGGTGTTCTCGCGCCCGGAATGACGCGGCACGACGCCGCCCATGAAGCCGAGCGGAAACGACACCCGGCAGTTTTTGCGGATCTCGCCCTCGTCGGGTTTTTCCAGCCCCGCCATCATGTTGATGATCGTCGTCTTGCCGGTGCCGTTGGGGGCAAGGATGCCGAGCGAATTGCCCAGCTCGACCCGGAACGAGGCCCGGTCAAGGATCACCTTGCGCCGCTTGCCCGTCCAGAACGACTTGCTGACATTGTCGAATTCGAGCATCGCTTCCCGGCCTGCCGTGCCGCCTCTTGCCCCGGTCGGTGCATCCGTCCCGATCGGGGGCACATCGCCGCGGGCCCCTTTGCTAAAGACGCATTGGGGCGAGAATATGTCGGAAAGACGCATGCGTCCACACGCGCCGCGCGTCTTTTCCTTGCTCCCTGCGGTCTGGCGCAATACGGGGGGGCTGAAACGCAATCCGGGATGGCCGGGGCGGCGCCGCCCGCCCCGCGCCCGGGGGAAGGAGAGCCCGCGATGACATCCGATCCGACCGCCTACGACCGCGCCCATGCCGCGATGGAGGCCGCGCCCGAGAACGAGGCGCTGCGGCTGGCCGTCTATGACCGTCTGGCCGATGCCGAGCTGTTCGTGCTGCTCGAACGCGAGCCCGACGCCGAGGATGACATCGTCCCGCAGGTCTTCGAGACCGAGGAGGGCGATTTCGTGCTGGCCTTCGACACCGAGGAGCGGCTGGCGTCCTTTTCCGACGAACCCCTGCCCTATGTGGCGCTGCCCGGCCGGGTGATCGCGCAGGTTCTGGCGGGCGAGGGGGTCGGTCTGGGGGTGAACCTTGGCGTGGCCGAAAGCGCGATGCTGCTGCCGCCCGAGGCGCTCGAGTGGCTCTCGCACACGCTGACCCATGCGCCCGAGGCCACGGCGGCGCGGCCGGTGGATTTCTCTGCCCCGTCGCTCTCGCCTGGCGTGCTGGCGCTGCTGCTGCCGGCCTTTCAGGCGAAGTTCGAGCAGCTTGCCGGGCTTGCGACCGAGGCGGTGCTGGGCGGCGTCCGCTATGACGACGGGCGGCGCGGTCATGTGCTGGCCTTTCTGGGCGCCCCCGACCCGGCGCGGGCGGGCATTGCCAAGGCGATGGGCGAGGCGCTGCTGTTTTCGGGCCTTGAAGCCGGGGAACTGGATGTGACCTTCCTCGACGCCGAGGACCCGGCGGCGCGGGAACTGCTCGACAGGGGGCTGGTGCTGCCCCTGCCCGAGCGGGTGGTGGAAGAGGTGCAGGAGCTGAAGCTGACCGCCCCCGGCATGGACCCGGACAAGCCGCCGATCCTGCGCTGAGGCGGGATTTCGGGCGGTTTTGGCCGCGGCCTTCGACGCGGCCATGCAAGACAGGGGGGCTTGGTGACGCCGAGGGCCCAAAGGCCCTCGGCCAGCGCCGCCCCGCCCCCGGCGGGCGTCGGCCTCTGTCGTGTCCGGGGTAGCCGGTCCCGTGACGCGGGGGCGCTGACGGGCGGGGAAAGGCGGTGCCTTTCCTGATCCGCCCGAAACGGGGCACCATCGTTTGGGTTGCGCGAATCCGCAAAATTGGTCATAACTTTTGACCGGAGCGGAGGAGAACGCCATGCAGATGCCCCTTCCCAGCGCCAGGGTGCTGGCCGAAAAGGCTTTGATCGTCAAGCGCTTGCGGGCGATCCTGCCGCGCGATTCGGTGATCGACGATCCGGCGGAAACCCGGGCCTATGAATGCGACGCGCTTTCGGCCTATCGCTGCGCGCCCTTGGCCGTGGTGCTGCCGCGCACCACCGAAGAAGTCGCGGCCTGCCTGAAGCTTTGCCACGAGCTGAGTGTGCCGGTGGTGCCGCGCGGCGCGGGGACCTCGCTTGCCGGGGGCTCGATGCCCTCCGCCGATGCCGTCGTGCTGGGGCTGGCGCGGATGAACCGGGTGCTGGAGGTCGATTACGCGAACCGCTTCATCCGGGTCGAGGCCGGGCGCACCAACCTGTCCGTCACCGGCGCGATCGAGGGGGAGGGCTGGTTTTACGCCCCCGACCCGTCGAGCCAGCTTGCCTGCGCCATCGCGGGCAATATCGGGATGAATTCGGGCGGCGCGCATTGTCTCAAATACGGCGTCACCACCAACAACCTGCTGGGCGTCAGGCTGGTGACGATGCAGGGCGAAGTGGTCGAGATCGGCGGGCCTTATTGTGACGCGGGCGGGCTGGACCTTTTGGGCGTCATCTGCGGCTCCGAGGGGCAGTTGGGCGTGGTGACCGAGGCGAGCTTGCGCATCCTGCGCCAGCCCGAGGGCGCGCGGCCGGTGCTGATCGGGTTTTCGTCAAACGAGGTCGCGGGCGCCTGCGTCGCCGACATCATCCGCGCAGGCATCCTGCCCGTCGCCATCGAATTCATGGACCGCCCCTGCATCGAGGCGACCGAGGCCTTTTGCCACGCGGGCTACCCCGATTGCGAGGCGCTTCTGATCGTCGAATGCGAGGGGTCGCAAGCCGAGATCGCCGAGCAGCTGGACCTGATCCGGCGGATCGCCACCGCCCATGACCCGGTCGAGTTCCGCGAGGCGCAATCGCCCGAGGAGGCGAAGCGGATCTGGCTGGGCCGCAAATCGGCCTTTGGCGCGATGGGGCAGAAGGGCGATTACATGTGTCTGGACGGGACGATTCCGGTCTCCGCCCTGCCGATGGTGCTGCGCCGGATCGGCGAGATTTCGCGCGACTTCGGGCTGGAGGTCGGCAATGTCTTTCACGCGGGCGATGGCAACATGCATCCCTTGATCATCTACAACGCCAATCAGCCCGGGCAACAGGAGCTGTGCGAGCGGATGGGGGCGGAGATCCTGAAGCTCTGTGTCGAGGCGGGCGGCTGTCTGACCGGCGAGCATGGCGTGGGGATCGAGAAACGCGATCTGATGGCGGTGCAATTCGCCCCCGAGGATCTGGAGGCGCAGATGCGGGTGAAGGATGTCTTCGATCCGAAGTGGCTGTTGAATGCCGCGAAGGTGTTTCCGCTGCAGGCGAGTGCATCCCGGCGGGGGTAAGTCGCGGGGCTCTGCCCCGCACCCCGAGGTATTTACGGCAAGATGAAAGCAGGGCCGATGAGGGTTGAAAGCGAAAGTCAGCTGGTCGAGGCGGTGCGCGGGGCGCGGGCGCCCCTGCGGATCGTCGGCGGCGGCACGCGGCCCGTTGGGGCTTTGGTCGGCGACCCGCTGCAGGTCGCGATTTCCGGGATTTCGCTTTACGAGCCGGGGGCGCTGACGCTGATTGCCGGGGCGGGCACGCCGCTGTCGGAAATCGAGGCGGCCGTCGCGGCCGAAGGCCAGCGGCTGCCCTTCGAGCCCGCGCGCTGGGGGGCGCTGCTGGGGGCCGCCGGGGAAAGCACGATCGGCGGGGTGGTGGCGGCCAATGTCTCGGGGCCGCGGCGCGTGCAGGCAGGGGCCTGCCGGGACAGTCTGATCGGCGTGCGTTTTGTCGATGGCACCGGCACGGCGGTGAAGAACGGCGGGCGGGTGATGAAGAATGTCACCGGCTATGATCTGGTGAAGCTGATGGCCGGGTCCTGGGGCACTCTGGGCGTGCTGAGCGAGGTGGCCTTCAAGCTTCTGCCCGCCGCGCCCGCGCAGGCGAGCCTGGTGATGGAGGTGCCGCTGTCCGAGGCGGCCAGGGTTCTGGCGGCGGCGCTGGGCTCGCAATTTGACGTTTCCGGCGCGGGCTGGTTGCCCGGTGTGGGGGCGATTGTCCGCATCGAGGGGCTGGAGCAATCGGTGTCCTATCGCGCCGGGCGGTTGGCCGAGGTCCTCGCGGCCTGGGCGCCGAAGGTGATGCGCGAAGAGGGCGCGGGGCTCTGGCGCGATCTGGCCGGGGTGGCGCCGCTGCATGGTCAGCCGGGCGATCTGTGGCGGTTCTCGGTCAAGCCCTCCGACGGGCCGCAGGTGGCGGCGCGGCTGGGCGGGCGGGCGGTGCTGGATTGGGGCGGCGGGCTGGTCTGGGCGCGGGTGGCGCCCGGCACCGATGCGCGCAAGCTGGCGGCGCCCTATGCGGGTCATGCCACCTGCTTGCGCGGCGCCTGTGCGGCCTTTGAACCCGAAGCCGCCCCGGTGGCCGCGCTGAGCCGCGGCTTGCGGGAACGCTTTGATCCCAAGGGCCTTTTCAACCCCGGAAAGATGGGCTGATGCAGACGAATTTCACGCCCGAGCAGCTGGCCGATCCGGCGATCGCCCGCGCCAACCAGATCCTGCGCAGCTGCGTCCATTGCGGCTTTTGCACCGCCACCTGCCCCAGCTATCAGGTGCTGGGCGACGAGCTCGACAGCCCGCGCGGGCGCATCTATCTGATCAAGGAGATGCTGGAAACCGGCCGCCCCGCCGATGCCCGCACGGCGAAACACATCGACCGCTGTCTGGGGTGCCTTGCCTGCATGACCACCTGCCCCTCGGGCGTTGATTACATGCATCTGATCGATCAGGCCCGGGCGCATGTGGACCGCACCTACAAACGCCCGCTGCTGGACCGGGCGCTGCGCTTCCTGCTGGCGAAGACCGTGCCGCATCCGACCCGGTTCCGGCTGGCGATGACCGCGGCGCGGTGGGCCAAGCCCTTCGCCCGGGCCTTCCCCGATGCGCGGCTGCGCGCGATGCTGGCGATGGCGCCCGAGAGCCTGCCCAAGCCCAGCCCGAATGTGAAGCCGCAGGTCTTTCCGGCGCTGGGGCCGCGGCGCTTCCGCGTTGCCCTGCAGACCGGCTGCGCGCAAAAGGCGCTCGATACCGACATCAACGATGCGACGATCCGGCTGTTGCGGCGGCTGGGCTGCGAGGTGGTCATTCCGAAGAAGCTTGGCTGTTGCGGCGCGCTTGTGCATCACATGGGCCGCGAGGCCGAGGCGCATGGCCAGGCCGCGGCCAATATCCGCGCCTATCTGGGGGCGGGGCGGCTGGATGCGATCATCATCAACACCTCGGGCTGCGGCACGACGGTGAAGGATTACGGCAGCTATTTCGCCGATACACCCTTGCAGGAGGAGGCCGCGCAGATCGCAGGCCTTGCCCGCGACATCACCGAGTTTGTGGCGGACATCGGCCTGCCCGAGGCGGCGCCGAAACCGCTGCGCGTCGCCTATCACGCCGCCTGTTCGCTGCAGCACGGCCAGCAGATCAGGACCGCGCCCAAGGATCTTTTGAAAGCCGCAGGCTTCACCGTGGTCGAACCGGCCGACAGCCATCTGTGCTGCGGCTCGGCGGGCACCTACAACCTGCTGCAACCCGAGATTTCGGGCGAGCTGAAACGCCGCAAGGTCGCGACGCTCGAGGCCACCGCGCCGCAGCTGATCGCCACCGGTAATATCGGCTGCATGATGCAGATCGGTTCGGGCACCGGGCTTCCCGTCGTGCATACGGTCGAGCTGCTGGACTGGGCCACGGGCGGGCCGAAACCGCCGCGGCTGGCGGCCTTGCCATAATCTTGCCCAAGGCGCGGGCTAGGCTGCGGGACCGGACCGGAGTGACCCATGCGCCTGCGCCTTGCCCTTGCCCTGATCGCGCTTTGCGCCGCCCCCGCCGCGGCGTTCGAAAGCGGGCTGAAGCTGCTGGCGACCGGCAATGACAGCCGCGGCTGGGAGGCGGTCGGGCGGCTCGATCTCGGCCATGGCAGTTTCTGCACCGGCACGCTGATCGCCCCCGATCTGGTGCTGACGGCGGCGCATTGTCTTTATGATCCGAAGACGCAAAAGATGATCGACGCCCGCGCGATCGAGTTTCAGGCCGGGCTGCGCAATGGCCGCGCCGTCGCCTATCGCAACGCGCGGCGCGCCGTCGCCCATCCGTCTTATCAATATCTTGGGCCGCGGCAGTTCGATCTTGTGGGCTATGATCTGGCGCTGGTGCAGCTCGATCAGCCGATCCGGCTGCCGCAGGTGCAGCCCTTCGCGCTCGACACCTCGCCCGCCGAGGGGGACACCGTCGGCGTCGTCTCCTATGCCCATGACCGCGCCGAGGCGCCGGCGCTGCAAAGCATGTGCAACGTGCTGACCCGCGACAGCGACGTGGTGTTGATGAATTGCGCCGCCGATTTCGGATCGTCGGGCGCGCCGGTCTTCGCCATGCGCAGCTTCGAGCCGAAGATCGTCTCGGTCGTGTCGGCCAAGGCGGAGCTGCGCGGCAAAAAGGTTTCGCTGGGCACTTTGGTCGAGCGGGTCGAGGCGGTGCGGGCGGAACTGGCGCTGCCCGACAGCACCGCCCCGGTGAACGAGACGCGCCGCATCGGCGGGGCGAAATTCATCCGGCCCTGAGCGGTTCCCCGCGCCGCCTTCAAAGCGCTTCGACCCGACAGGATCCGTTGTTTCGGCGCCGCTTCGCATAACATTGTTGCGACCGGGTGTTTTCTTTCGGGCGCGGGTGGTTCCGGATAACATTCTTGTCATGCCGAATTTGCAAACCCGCCCCAGCATGAGCGGCAAGCTTTTGAAATTGCATGCATAATTTGAATTGACCCAAGGTCATCCCGGTTGCTTTGGACGGCGGAATCCGGTCAATTCTTCTTACCGGAGGATCGGCCTCTCCCCTCCCGGTGCCGCTTGTGCCGATCCGGGTCGATCCTCCGCTCTCCGACCGATCAGGCCGCCAATCGCGCCATACGCGCGCGCCCCGCGGGAAAGGACCGCCGATGAATGCCTTCACCGAAACCCCGCTGTCTGCTGCCGCCGTCGATCCGTGGCATGGGTTCTCGGCCGGGGGCTGGCGCGAGACGATCGACCTGCGCGGCTTCATTCAGGAAAACTACACCCCCTTCACCGGCGATGCGGGCTTTCTGACCGGCCCGACGGCGCGGACGCGCAAGCTTTGGGCCGATGTCGCGACGCTGCTGAAACTGGAACGCGAAAGGGGGGTGCTCGATGTCTCGGCCGACCGCCCCTCGACGATCACCGCGCATGCGGCGGGCTATATCGACCGCGACAGCGAACTGATCGTCGGGCTGCAGACCGATGCGCCGCTCAAGCGCGCGATCATGCCGAACGGCGGGCTGCGCATGGTCGAGGCCGGGCTGAAGGCTTACGGCTTCACCCCCGATGCGACCGTGGCCGAGATCTGGACGAAATACCGCAAAAGCCACAATCAGGGCATTTTCGACACCTATTCCCCCGACATTCTGGCGGCGCGGAAATCGGGCGTGATCACCGGCCTGCCCGATGCCTATGGCCGCGGCCGGATCATCGGCGATTACCGGCGCGTGGCGCTTTATGGCATCGACCGGTTGAAGGCGGCGAAACGGACCGAATTCCAGGCGCTGGATGACGCGATTTTTGACGAAGACACCCTGCGCCTGCGCGAGGAGCTTTCCGAACAGTTCCGCGCGCTGGAAGAGCTGCGCGAGATGGCGGGCAAATACGGCATCGACCTGTCCGCCCCGGCCTTCACCGCGCGCGAGGCGGTGCAGGCGACCTATCTTGGCTATCTGGCGGCGGTGAAGGAACAAAACGGCGCGGCGATGTCGCTGGGCCGGGTGTCGTCCTTCCTTGACGTCTATTTCGAACGCGATCTGGCGGCGGGCCGTCTGACCGAGGAAACGGCGCAGGAGCTGATCGACGATTTGGTGATCAAGCTGCGGATCATCCGCTTCCTGCGCACCCCCGACTATGACGAGCTCTTCTCGGGCGATCCGACCTGGGTCACCGAGGCCATCGGCGGCATGGGCGAAGACGGCCGGACGCTGGTCACGAAGACCTCGTTCCGGGTGCTGCAGACGCTTTACAACCTTGGCCCCGCGCCCGAGCCGAACCTGACCGTGCTCTGGTCGGTCAGCCTGCCGCGCGGCTTCAAGACCTTCTGCGCCAAGGTGTCCAAGGATACCTCGGCGATCCAATACGAGAACGACGATCTGATGCGGCCGAAATGGGGCGACGATTACGGCATCGCCTGCTGTGTGTCGGCGATGCGGATCGGCAAGCAGATGCAGTTCTTTGGCGCCCGCGCCAATCTGGCCAAGGCGCTGCTTTATGCGATCAACGGCGGCGTCGATGAAAAGTCGGGGGCGCTGGTGGCCAGGGGGCTGACGCCGATCACCGCCGATGTGCTCGACTATGCCGAGGTCGCGGCGAAATTCGATCTGGCGATGGACTGGCTGGCGCGGACCTATGTCAAGGCGCTGAACGCGATCCACTACATGCATGACAAATACGCCTATGAGCGGATCGAGATGGCGCTGCATGACCGCGACATCCTGCGCACGATGGCGACGGGGATTGCGGGGCTCTCGATCGTCGCCGACAGCCTGTCGGCGATCAAGCATGCCAAGGTGCGGGTCATTCGCAACGAGGCGGGCCTTGCCGTCGATTACGCGATCGAGGGCGAGTATCCGGCCTTCGGCAACAACGATGACCGGGTGGACGAAATCGCCGTCGCCGTGACCGAGGCCTTCATGGCCAAGATCGCCGCACAGCCGCATTTCTATCGCAACGCCATGCCGACGCAGTCGATCCTGACGATCACCTCGAATGTCGTTTACGGCAAGAAGACCGGCAACACCCCCGATGGCCGCCGCGCGGGCGAACCCTTTGCGCCCGGCGCCAACCCGATGAACGGGCGCGACAAGAAGGGCTTCGTGGCGGCGGGCGCCTCGGTCGCGAAACTGCCCTATGATGCCGCGCTCGATGGCGTGTCCTGGACCGCCTCGGCCACCCCCGGCTCGATGGGGCACACGGAGGCCGAGCAGGTGACGAACCTGGCCAATTGTCTGGACGGGTTCTGCGGGGCAGGGGGCTTTCACGTCAACGTCAACATGCTGACGCGCGAGATGCTGGAAGACGCGATGCACCACCCCGAGGCCTATCCGCAGCTGACCGTGCGCGTCTCGGGCTATGCGGTGAATTTCGTCAAGCTGACGCGGGCGCAGCAGCTTGACGTGATCAGCCGCACCTTTCACGCCAGCCTGTGATCCGCGATGACGCTCCTGACGCCGCATCCCGGGTTTGACGCTCTCTGCGATCCGCACGAGGCCGCCTGTCACGGCTTCCTGCATTCGCTCGACACCGGGGCGGCGGTCGACGGGCCGGGAATGCGCGTGGTGTTCTTCCTCTCGGGCTGCCAGTTCCGCTGCCTTTATTGCCACAACCCCGACACCTGGAAGCTGCACGCGGGCCGCCCGGTCGTGGTCGAGGATCTGCTGGCCGAGGTCGCGCCGCTCGCCAGCTTCCTCAAATTCGCGGGTGGGGTGACCTTTTCGGGCGGCGAGCCGATGATGCAGGCGGCCTTTGTCAACGCCACGGCGCGGGCGCTGAAGGACCGCTTCGGGCTGCACATCGCGCTTGATACGCAGGGCCATCTGCACGACCGCGTCGATGATGACTGGTTCGAGCCGATTGACCTCGTGATGCTCGACATCAAGCATATCGACCCGGCGCGGCATCTGGCGCTGACGGCGCAGCCGCTGCAACCGACGCTGGACTGCGCCGCGCGGCTGGTGCGGCTGGGCAAGACGCTGCGGATCCGCTACGTTCTGGTGCCCGGCTGGACCGACGCGCCCGAGGACATCGCCCGGATGGCCGATCACGTCGCGGGGCTTGGTCCCTCGGTCGAGCTGGTCGAGGTGCTGCCCTTTCATCAGCTTGGCGCCTCGAAATGGGCGCAGCTTGACCACCCCTATGCCCTGGCCGAAACGCTCCCGCCAACGCCCGAAGCCACCGAGGCGGCGCGGGCGGTGTTTCGTGCCCGGGGTCTTGTGGCGCGCTGATTGTCAGGCGTTCCTCTCGCGCATCAGGCGGCCGCGCCTGCGGATCCCGGTCAGGACGGCGCCAAAGGTGGTCAGGCCGCGCGCCGCATCACGCCCGCTCCGGATCCAGAAGCCGGTGCAGCTCGTCGCGCAATTCCTTCAGCTCGAAGGGTTTCGCGATGAAGCCGTCGGCGCCGAGCGCCAGCGCCTTGCGCCGTTCCAGCGCCGAGCCGCGCGCTGTCATCATCACGATCCGCACCGCGGCGAGCGCGCCGTCGGCCCGGACCTGCTGGCAGATCTCGTAGCCCGAGACCTCGGGCAGCATCACGTCAAGGAGCACCAGATCGGGGCGCTCGGCGCGGATGCGCGCGACCGCGCCCAGACCCGTGGCCTGCCGCGCATGATCCAGCCCCGCGCGGCCCAGAAGATAATCGAGCGCGATGGCGATGTTGTCCTCGTCCTCGACGATCAGCACGCGGCGCTTGCCACCGCTTTCCCCGGTCATCCCGGCGCCCCCCTCTCAGCCAACATCCCCTCAGCCGGGCACGGCCCTGCCGTGACCGATCGCCGATTGCATCGTGCGCACCACCACGAAAGCGTCACGCAGATGCGCGCGTTCAAAATCGCTCAGGTCCGAGGGCGCGAGGAAATTCTCCGCCGCGCGCCCGGATTTGATCAGCCGCGCCTGATTTTCGAGCCGCGTCATCGCGATCAGGTCATAGGCCTCGATCAGGTCGCGCGCCTCGCCGGGGGCGATCATCCCGGCCTCCTCGGCCGCTTTCAGCCGGGCGCGGGTATTGGCAAGACCCAGCCGCCCGCGCAGCGCCTGCACCCGCGCCAGATCGATCACCGGCACCACCCCGTTCATCTTCAGATCGATGTGGTTGCGATGCTCGCCCGAGCGGATCGTGGCAAAGCCGCGCAACAGGCCCAAGGGCGGCGTGTGCTTGAGCGCGTTCGAGAGCAGATGCGCGATGAAGATCGGGCTTTGCGACGCCAGCCGCAGGGTTTCCTCCTGCAGCGCGGTGAAAAGATCCGCGCCATTGCCGCCGATCGGGCGCAGATCGAACATCACCGAGGCGAGCATCTGCGCCTCGGGGTTCGGCACGTCGATCCAGCCGTGGAAATAGCGCCGCCAGACCTGCAAGGGCTGGCACCAGCGCTCGGCCGTCGCCATCATCTCGCCCGGGCAATGGACATAGCCGCAGGCATCGAGCCCGTCGCAGACGATCTTTGCCAGGGCGCGGAAATACTCCATGTCCTCGGCCGTCGCGAGGTCATCGAGGATCAGGCAATTGTCCTGATCCGAGACCCCGGTCTGTTCCTGCCGCCCCTGCGAGCCGCAGGCCAGCCACAGATAGGGCACCGGCGGCGGGCCAAGCGCGCGTTCGGCCATCACCAGCAGACGCCGCGTCACCGCATCGGCAATGTCGGTGATCAGCCGCGTCACCACGTCATGGGCGTGATGCGCGCCCACCAGCTGCACCAGAAGCTGCGGGATCCGCGCGGTGACGGCGGCCATTTCGGCCAGCGTCTCGGCTGACACGACATCGCGAATGAGCACCGCCGCCGAGACCGCCTGAAACCGCGTCAGATCGGTCTGGGTGATCATGCCGACGAAGCGGCCCTGTTCGGTGATCGGCAGATGGCCGATGCGCTTTTCCAGCATGATATGCAGGATGTCGGACCCCAGCGCGGTGGGCGGCAGGCTGATCGGATCGGGCGTCATCACCGCCGCCACCGCCGTATCAGGCGGCAGACCATCCGCCAGCACCTTGTTCGACAGATCGCGCTGGGTGACGATGCCCAGAAGCCGCTCGCCCGGATCGACGACGCCGAGCGAGGAGACATGCGCGTCGCGCATCCGCCGCGCGGCGGCAAGAACCGTCGTCTCGGGCGCGCAGGCAAGCGGCTTTCGCGCGATCAGATCGGCGACCTTTTGCGTCGCGATCTCGGTCGAGACCTTCTCGCCGCGCTTGCGGTTGAAAAAGCGTTCAAAGGCCGGATAGGTCTCGATCAGCCGCTTGAAGCTGGGCGTGGGCAGGACAAGACAGACCGTCTGCGCCGTCGCCCGCGCCTGCGTCGCGGCCAGACCGTCGCGCAGAAGGCCGCGCTCGCCAAAGGAATTGCGCGGGCCGAGCAGCGAGACCAGCCCGCCATTGCCGTCGGTGATTTCCACCGCGCCCTGCTTGATCAGGTAAAGCCCGCCCAAAGGCGTCTGATGCACGTAGATCAGCGCCTGGGCGCGAAATTCCATGCGGCGAAAGGAACGGGCCACCGCGGCCAGCTCGTCACGCGGCAGGGTATCATAGGGATGGACAGTTTCCAGAAAGGCAAGGATGGCCTGACAATCGGGTTCCATGATCTCTCCTGCGGTCGGGGGTGGCGGGCGCGGCCGAAGCCCCGCCCGCCGCCAGATCAATGCGCCGAGGCTTCGGCGGCGCCGATGCCGGTTTCCGAGCGGATCTCCTGCGCCAGATAGCCCGCGCGGTCCTGATCGCCGCGGCGGCTCTTGTCGGTGATCGAGAAGAGCCAGATCCCCGCAAAGCCCAGAACCATCGAGAAGAGCGCGGGCGAGGTATAGGGGAAGGGCGCCGAGCCCTTCTCGAAGCCGAGCGTGGCCTCCCAGACCGAGGGCGAGATGATCGTCAGCGCCACCGAGCTGATCAGCCCCAAAGCGCCGCCGACCACCGCGCCGCGCGTCGTCATGCCCTTCCACAGCAGCGACATGAAGAGCACCGGGAAGTTCGCCGAAGCCGCGATGGCGAAGGCCAGCGACACCATGAAGGCGATGTTCTGCTTTTCAAACGCCAGACCCAGAACCACCGCGACGATGCCAAGGCAGATCGTGGTGATGCGCGAGACCCGCAGCTCGGAGGCGCTGTCGGCCTTGCCGTTCTTGAACACGGTCGAATAAAGGTCGTGCGACACCGCCGAGGCGCCCGAGAGCGTCAGACCGGCGACCACGGCCAGGATCGTGGCAAAGGCCACCGCCGAGATGAAGCCGAGGAAGATGTTGCCGCCCACCGCCTGCGCCAGATGGATCGCCGCCATGTTGTTGCCGCCCACCAGCGTCAGCACGCCCTTGGCATCATAGCTGACCAGACCCGGGTTGGTCAGGACATAGACGATGGCGCCAAAGCCGATGATGAAGGTCAGCATGTAGAAATAGCCGATCCAGACCGTCGCCCACATCACCGACTTGCGCGCTTCCTTGGCCGAAGGCACGGTGAAGAAGCGCATCAGGATATGCGGCAGACCGGCGGTGCCGAACATCAGCGCCATGCCGAAGGAAATCGCCGAGATCGGGTCCTTGACGAAAGTGCCCGGCCCCATGATCGCGATGCCCGTCGCCGCCGCCTCCTCGGGGGTCTTGCCCGAAGCCAGCGCCAGATCGGTCTTCACCTTGACCGAGTCCGCAAACAGGCTTTCCAGGCTGAAGCCGTATTGCATCATCACCATCAGCGCCATGAAGCTGGCCCCGCCCAGCAGCAGACAGGCCTTGATGATCTGAACCCAGGTCGTCGCGGTCATGCCGCCAAACAGCACATAGACCATCATCAGGATGCCGACGACGATCACGGCGTAAAGATATTCCAGCCCGAACAGCAGCTTGATCAGCTGGCCTGCGCCCACCATCTGGGCGATCAGGTAAAAGGCCACGACGACCAGCGTCGAGATCGCGGCAAAGACCCGCACCGGCGTCTGCGCGAAGCGGAAGGCCGCCACATCGGCAAAGGTGAACTTGCCAAGGTTGCGCAGCCGCTCGGCCATCAGGAAGGTCAGGATCGGCCAGCCGACCAGAAAGCCGATCGAATAGATCAGCCCGTCATAGCCCTGCAGCATCACCGCCGCCGAAATCCCGAGGAACGAGGCCGCCGACATGTAGTCGCCCGCAATCGCCAGACCGTTCTGAAAGCCGGTGATGCCGCCGCCCGCGGTGTAGAAATCGGCCGCCGATTTCGTTCGCCCGGCCGCCCATTTCGTGATGAAGAGCGTCGCCACCACGAAAAAGCCGAACATCGCGATCGCGGTCCAGTTCGTCGGCTGCTTTTCCACCGCGCCCTCGATCGCGCCCGCCGCAAGGGCAAGGCCGGGCGTCAGGCTCAGCGCAAGGACCGCCGCAAGGCGGGGGAAGAAGGTGATCGGGCTCATTTCAGCACCTCGCGCTTCACCTGGGCGGTCAGCTCGTCATAGTCGCTGTTGGCGCGCAAGACGTAGATCGCCGTCACCACGACGGTGAACAGGATCACCCCGAAGCCGATCGGAATCCCCCAGGTCATCACGCCCTCGCCGATCGGCACGGCCAGCAGGTCCTTGCGAAAGGCGATGACGGTGATGAAGCCGTAATAGACCAGCAGCATCGCGATGGTGAGCAACCAGCCGAACCGCAACCGCTTTCTTTTCAGCGTGTTGTAGGCCGGGCTTCTGGCGATGCGTTCCAGAATCGTGTCTTGCATGTGTTTTCCTCCTCGTTGAAGTCGTCCCGCTCCGGCTTGCGCGGAGCGGTTTGGCCGTGTTGCCGCGGCCGTCGGCCTTGATCCGGCCGGCGCGGCGGGGGTTTCACACCCCCGCACCCCCGTGGGATATTTGCGCCAAGGTGAAAGGGCGGCGTTTTGCTTTGGGCAAAGATCCCGGGGGGCGGCGCCCCCCGCTTCCGGTCACGCCCTGTTCATCCGGTTGTCGATGAGGTCCTGCACGACGGCGGGATCGGCGAGCGTCGAGATGTCGCCCAAGGCGCCGTAATCATTCTCGGCGATCTTGCGCAGGATGCGGCGCATGATCTTGCCAGAGCGCGTCTTCGGCAGGCCCGGCGCCCATTGGATCAGATCGGGGGACGCGATCGGGCCGATCTCGGTCCGGACCCATTTCACCAGATCCTTGCGCAGATCCTCGGACGGTTCGATGCCGTTCATCAAGGTCACATAGGCGTAGATCCCCTGGCCCTTGATGTCATGCGGATAGCCCACCACCGCGGCCTCGGCCACCTGCGGATGTGCCACCAGCGCGGTTTCGACCTCGGCCGTGCCCATCCGGTGGCCCGAGACGTTGATCACGTCATCGACCCGCCCGGTGATCCAGTAATAGCCGTCCTTGTCGCGCCGGCAGCCGTCGCCGGTGAAATAGTACCCGCGGTACTGGCCGAAATAGGTCTCCTGGAAGCGGTCGTGATCGCCCCAGACCGTGCGCATCTGACCGGGCCAGCTGTCGGAAATGCAGAGCACGCCTTCGCATTCGACCTCGCCGATCCGCACTGCGGTTTGCGGGTCGAGCACCACCGGCTTGACGCCAAAGAACGGGTTCGTCGCCGAGCCGGGTTTCGTCGGTGTCGCCCCCGGCAGGGGCGTGATCATGTGCCCGCCGGTCTCGGTCTGCCAGAAGGTGTCGACGATCGGACATTTCCCTTTTCCAACATATCGGTCGTACCAGACCCAGGCCTCGGGGTTGATCGGCTCGCCCACCGAGCCCAGGACGCGCAGGGTGGAAAGGTCATATTTCTCAACCCATTCCGGGCCCTGCCCCATCAGCGCGCGGATCGCCGTCGGCGCGGTGTAGAACTGATTGACCTTGTGCTTTTCGCACACCGCCCAGAACCGGCCCGCATCGGGCCAGGTCGGCACGCCCTCGAACATCAGGGTCGTCGCGCCATTCGCCAAGGGCCCATAGATGATGTAGCTGTGCCCGGTCACCCAGCCCACATCGGCGGTGCACCAGAAGACATCGCCGTCCTTGTAGTCGAAGGTGTATTGATGCGTCATCGCGGCATAGACGAGGTAGCCGCCGGTCGTATGCACCACGCCCTTCGGCTTGCCGGTCGAGCCCGAGGTGTAGAGGATGAAGAGCGGGTCTTCCGCATTCATCGGCCGCGGCGGGCATTCCGGGCTGACGTGTTCCATCAGGTACAAAAGGTCGACATCGCGGCCATGCACCCAGCTGATCTGATCGCCGGTGTGTTTCACCACGAGGCAGCGCACCTTGTCGGAGCAGTGCAGCAGCGCGGCATCGGTGTTGGCTTTCAGCGGCGTGCGCCGCCCGCCACGCGGCGCGGTGTCGGCGGTGATCACCAGCTTGGCGCCGCAATCATTGATCCGGTTCGCCAGCGCGTCGGGCGAAAATCCCGCGAAAACAATGGAATGGATGGCGCCGATCCGGGCGCAGGCGAGCATCGCATAGGCGGCTTCCGGGATCATCGGCAGATAGATCACGACGCGATCGCCGCGCATGATGCCCTGCGACAGCAGCACGTTCGCCATCCGGTTCACCTTTTCGGACAGCTCCTTGTAGGTGATGTGGCGGGCCGGTTCGGTCGGATCATCGGGCTCGAAGATGATCGCGGTCTGCAGCGCGCGGTCGCGCAGATGGCGGTCGATGCAGTTGACGGAGGCGTTCAGAACCCCGTCCTCGAACCATTTGATCGAGACCTTGCCGAAGGTGAAATCGGTGTTCTTGACCTTGGTATAGGGGGTGATCCAGTCGAGCCGCTTGCCCTCGCGGCCCCAGAACGCATCCGGGTTCTCGAGCGATTCCCGATACATCTCGAGGTATTTCGCGCCATCCGCATGCGCCCCCTCAAACCCCGCCGGAACCTCCCGAAGCGCCGGTGCGGCGATCACCTGATCTTGCAGTGCCATTCCATCCTCCCCATTCCATCCTCGCGGTGACGCGGCTTGCGCCGCCGGGGCGCAGCCCTGACGTCACTCCTCAAGGATATTGTAAACAGAATGTGATGAAACCTGTAAACCCTTAAAATAACGACGGAAAACGGTAAATATATTATCATATGTTTGGTCAATTCTGTAAATTCATTGGCCGCGCGGGCAAAGATCGCGGCATTTCAACCACTTCCCCCAAGGCGGTGGCGCAAGCTTCCGGCGGGGGGACGCGTCGGTTCAGGGTTGCCCGAAGCGCAAAACCGGGGGAAGCTGGGGCAGATGGTCAAAGCTGTGTGGTGCCGATGTTTGAAGGTCATGGTTGGTTGCTGCCGATTCTGGACGATCTGATCGCGCATTGCGAAATCCAGTCGCTGCGATCGACCGCCGCCGGGCTGCAGGCGGCGCGGGTGGCGCTGGTGGCGCAATGCGGGCCGCGCAGCCAGGCGCTGGCGGAAGATCAGCAGGAACGCTGGCTGGGCGAGGTGATCGATGAGCTGGCCCGCTATTGCCACCATCAGGGTCTGGACGAGGTCGAGACCCGGCTTTTGCGCGCGCAGGAAGCCTGGCATGCCGAGGCCCATCCGCCGCCGCGCGGCAATGTGCTGACCTTTCCGGCAGGCTTCGGACGCGCCCGCGACGAGCCTGCCTGAACCGGGCTCAGGCGGGCAGCCGCTTGCGGTCGCGCTGCCAGAGCCTTGCGAAATCGGGCGCCGAGAGCGGCACCGAGAACAGATAGCCCTGCAGCACGTCGCAGCCCAGATCGCGCAGGATCTCGGCCTGGGCCTCGGTTTCGACGCCCTCGGCCACGGTGGCGGTGCCCAGCGTCTCGGCGATCTCGATGATCGCGCGGACCAGATTGCGCGCCTGCGGATCGCGGCCCAGCGGCGCGACGATGCGGCGGTCGATCTTCAGCGCCGAAGGACCGATCTGCATCAACCCGATGATCGAGGCATGGCCCGAGCCGAAATCGTCGATCTCGATGTCGATGCCCGCTTCGCGGATCGCGTCGAGATGGAAGCGGAAAAGATCGCTTTCATCCTCGACCAGGATCGATTCGAGCAGCTCGAAAGTCACCCGCGTCTCGCCACGCGCGATCGTCTGCGCCGCCTGCACCACATCGGGGTCGTGCATCCGCCCCGAGGAGACGTTGAAGCTGATTTTCGGCACGATCAGCCCGCGCTCGCGCCAGAACGCCAGCGACTCGCGCGCGCGTTCCATCACCACGCGGTCGATCTCGGGCACCAGACGCAGCTGTTCGGCCACATGCATGAAGGCGTGCGGCGTCAGCAGGCCGCGCTCGGGATGGCGCCAGCGCAGCAGCGTCTCGACCCCGGTCAGGCGGTGATCGCGGGCCGAGACCTGCGCCTGAAAGAACGGCTCGAATTCGTTGCGGTCGAGCCCTTCCTGGATCTCGGCCGCCAGTTCGCGGTCGCGGCGCAGGTTCTGATGCAGCTCGGGGGTGAAGAATTCCATCCGGTTGCGGCCGGTTTCCTTGGCGCGATAAAGCGCGGCATCGGCGAAGAACTGGATCTCGGGGCCGGTGCTGGCCAGGTTCTCCGCCTCGGCGATCCCGAACGAGGCGCCGAAGCGGCATTGCCGTCCGGCGAACATCAGCGGCTCGACGAGCTTGGCCTGAATCTGCCGGATCAGCGTTCCGGCATCCTCGCGGCCGAGCCCGCGCGCCAGGATCACCGAGAATTCGTCGCCGCCGATCCGGGCCGCGAAATCGCCCTGGCGCAGGCAGGCGCGCAGCACGTCGGCGACGCGGCACAGCACCAGATCGCCCGCGTCATGGCCCAGCGTGTCGTTCACATGCTTGAACCGGTCGAGGTCAATGCGGATCAGCGTGCAGCGACAGGCGCCCCCGGCCTTCGCCTGCTCGATCCGGTTCGCCAGCACCTGATCGTAATAGCGCCGGTTCGGCAATCCGGTCAGCCCGTCGTGCAGCGCCTGCCATTCGTTCTCGCGTCGCCGATCCTCGGCCAGCCGGTGCGCCTCCAGCAATTCGGCCTCGCGCCGGACATCGGCCGTGACATCATGCAGCGCGCCGCTCCAGACCACCGACCCGTCGGGCAGCGGCTTTGCCGTGGCGGAATTCGACAGCCAGACCGTGCCGCGCCGCGGATGCTGGACGCAGAACCGATGGTTCCACAGGTCGAGCTGGTTGTGCCAGGCATCGTCGCAGGTCAGGAAAGAGAGCAGATTTTCCAGATCGGCGTGGCCGCCGCTGCCGAGGCCTTCGCCCATCCGGATCACCCCGCCCGCGTCCAGCCCGAGCAGGTCGCGGAACTGCGGGCTGGCATAGGGAAAGATCGAGCGGCCGTCGCGAAACCTTTGCACCTCGTAAAGACCGACCGGGGCGACCGCGGCGATCGAGGCCAGACGGTCGTGGGCCTTCAGCGCGGCCTCGGCGGCCAGCGCGGCGCGGGCCTCGGTTTCGACATTCTCGGTGACGTCGAGGATCTGACCGAACCAGCACACCGAGGCATCGTCGCGGCGGAAGGGCGCGGCGGCGACGCTGACCCAGCGCAGGCCGCGCAGGGGATGGCGGACCGAGAGCCGCATCTCGATCGCCGCGCCGCTGCGCAGCGCCGTCATCGCGCGTCGCAGCAGCCGCGTCATCTGCGGATGCGGCACATGGCGGAAGACAGCGCGGGCGTCGCACAGGATCTCGGCGCCGGAGACCCCGGCCAGATCGGGCAGACGGGCGCTGAAATAGGGCAGCATCATCTGCCCCGAGGCCGCCATCCGGCATTCGAAAAGCGCGCCCGGCGCATTGTCGGCAAGGGTGTCGAGCCGCTCGCGCGCGAAGCGGGCGGCATCGGCGGCATCGGCCAGCCGGGTTTCGGTTTCCTTGGCCTGATCGACGCAGATCAACGCCCCGGCGACCAGCGGCGGCAGGCCCAGATCGCTGCGCTCGACCCGGCGGGCGACGGCGCGATACCAGTGATAGCGGCCGTCCTTGTGCTGGCGCCGGTGGACATGGTCGTAAAGCGTCGTGCGGCCGACCTTCAGATCCTCCATCGCGGCGATTGCCGCCGGCAGATCCTCGGGGTGGATCAGGCTGCGCCAGCCCGCATCGGTCGCGGGAAATTCGCCCGGCTCGAAGCCGAACAGCCGATAGGTCTCGTCGGGGGTCCAGGCCTCGCCCTGCAGCGGGCTGGCGCAGAAATGCCCGATCCCGGCGCAAAGCCCCGAGGTGCGCAACATTTCCTCGCGTTGCTGGGCGCGGCGGCGGGCATGCAAGGCCTCGGCGAGAGTGCGGGCCACCAACGCCTCGTCGGCCTTGCGGGCGCTGATGTCGGTCAGGCTGCCGCACAGGGTCACCGGCTGGCAGGGCGTCGTCTGCGGCATCCGGTAGCCGCGCGCGGTGAACCAGGCCCAGGCGCCATCGGCGCGGCGCAGGCGCATGTCCTGGCTGAACCGGTCGTTGCGCCCGCGGGTCAGCGCGACGAAGGCGCGCCGCATCCTGATGCGGTCCTCGGGATGGATCAGCGCGGCCAGCCCGGCCAGATCCAGCGCCGGTCGGGCCGGATGGCCAAGCATCAGCGCCAGATGCGGGCTCAGCTCGCCGCTGCCATGTCCGCTGCCATGTCCGGGATGATAGACCCAGGGCGCCAGATCGCTGTTTTCGGTCGAGATGCGCAGGATTTCGGCGCTTTCCCGGGCCTTGCGGCGGGCTTCCTCGGTGGCGCGCAGCGCGGCAAGGCCGGTGCAGAGGATCCGCCCGTCCCCCCCGGCCGGGGCCCGTTCGGCCATGTCGAGCACCAGCACGATCCAGAGCGGCCCCGGATCGTTCCTCGGCCCGCCCCCCGGCCCGTTCCCGGGCCCGCCCGCCGCGCCGCTTCCGGTCTCGGCCGTGGCGGGCCAGACCAGCGCCTCGACGACATGCGGGGGCTCTTCGGCGCGGTCTAGCGCCAGCCGGAACCGCGTCGCGGCGCGGACCTCGCCGCCCCGCAGCGCCGCCAGAATCCGGTGGCCCAGCGCGCAGGGGATCACCTCGGCGAGACGCAGGCCCGACAACCCGGTCCCCGCGACGACGGGCCGTGCAGAACCGAAGACCCGGTCGGCCTCGGCGTTGGCGGCCAGGATCCGCCCCGGAGACGAGACGACGAAAGCGGCGCCGGGACAGGCGGCGAGCAGGGCGATGAGCGGCGTGGAGGTCAGGGACATCGGGAACGGACCCTTCGAGTGGATGCGACTCACAAAACCCGGAACCGGTTAAGGCGGCGTTTCCAGCCGCGCAAAAGGATAGGACCGGGACGATTTCGCGCGGCGCGTTCGGGGCGATCGCCCCTTACACGCAGGCGTTGCGCGGGATGTTGCGACATTTTGTCCGGCCTGCCCGGCGGCGCATGATTTTGCCCGCAATCGCCCCCCGTTGCTCGCCCAGGTTGAAAAACGCCTTTGTGATCAAGGGCTCCCGTCAATCTTTGGCTAACGATCCCGCGGTTAGGTTGGGCCACCATCCACGGCGAGCGACCCTCCCCCCACTCAACGAGAGCCCCGATGAATGCAGTCAGTCCGACCTCCCCCCCCCGGGAGGGCGAAGCCGATTTCGGCTTCCATGAGCTTTTCTTCTCGCGCACCGACCCCCGTGGCGTGATCCAGTCCGGCAACGAGGTCTTCCGTCGCGTCTCCGGCTATGGCTGGAGCGATCTTCTGGGCGCGCCACACAAGGTCGTGCGCCATCCCGACACGCCGCGCGGGGTGTTCCGCATCCTGTGGACCGCGCTTGGCAAGGGCGATCCGGTGGGCGGCTATGTGAAGAACCGCGCCCGCAACGGCGATCACTACTGGGTCTTCGCGGTGCTGCTGCCGGTTCCGGGCGGGTTCCTGTCGGTGCGGATGAAACCCTCGACGCCGCTGTTTGCCCGGGTCCGCGACATCTATGCCGAGATCGCACAGCGCGAACGCGCCGAGGGGCTGGATCCCGCCGAGGGGGCACGGGCGCTGCGCGGCTTTGCCGCCGCGGCCGGATATTCCAGCTACACCAGCTTCATGGCCGCGGCGATGGGGCAGGAGCTGGCGGCCCGCGACACCCGGCTGGGCCGTCCGGCCGATGCCCGCACCGCGCAGCTGATCGCGCTCAACACCTCGCTCGAAGAGGTCTCGCGCGAGCAGCGCAACCTTTTGCGCAGCTTCGAGGCGCTGCAATCGGTGCCCAACAACATGCGCATCATCGCCTCGCGGCTGGAGCCCTCGGGCGGGCCGGTCTCGGCGATTTCGGAGAATTACCGCAGCTCGTCGCAGGTGATTTCGGAACGGCTGCGCAGCTTCGTCTCCGGGCCCGACAACCTGTGCGACCGGGTGTCCCGGCAGGCGTCGAAGGCGCTGTTCCTGATCGGGGCGCATCGGGTGCTGTCGGAAATGCGGCAGAACTTCGCCGATGCGACGCCGGTGCCGGGGATCGACTGGGCGCTGGAACGCCAGACCCTCTGCGCGATCGAGGCGCAGGCGCAGCACGACACCGGCACGGCGATGGAACAGGCGATCGCCCATGCCGAGGTGCTGGGCCGCGCCAGCGCCGAGATCCGCCGTCAGATGCTGGGGCTCGACACGATCCGGGTGCTGGGCCGGGTCGAGACCGGGCGGATGCGCGGCGCCAACACGCAGCTGTCGGCGACGATCGACCAGCTCGACGTGTCGCATTCCGACATCCGGCTGCGGCTGGAAACGATCATGCGGCTCTCGGAGGGGATCGGCACGACGATGCGGATGTTCCAGCGCACGCAGCGCATGGCGTAAGCCCGGCGGGGCCGTCACAGCCCCGCCCGCGCCAGCGCCCGGTCGGTCAGCCGGTTCAGCAGCAGCGTCAGCGCCAGAATGACGAGCAGCGCGGCGAACATCAGATCGATCCGCATCCGGGCATTCGCCATCAGCATCAGATAGCCCAGCCCCTGCGATGCGCCGACCCATTCGCCGATCACCGCCCCCGTGGGCGCATAGGTGACGGCGATGCGCAGCCCGGCGGCCCCTTGCGGCAGCGCATGCGGCAGGCGCAGCCAGAGCAGCGTGCGCAGCCGTGACGCCCGGGCGATCCGCGCCAGATCGAGCACCGGCGCGGGCGTGGCGCACAGCCCGTCATGCAGGCCCGAGGCGACGGGAAACACCACCAGCAGCGCCACCATCGCCACCTTGGGCCCCAGCCCGTAGCCCAGCCACAGCACCAGCACCGGCGCCAGAACAAAGACCGGCAGCGCCTGCGCCCCCGCCAGCACCGGCCCGATCAGCCGTTGCAGCCGTGGCGCAAGCGACATCGCCAGCGCCAGCGTGATCCCAAGGCCGATGCCAAGCGCCAGCCCGGCGCCGGTCTCGGCCAGGGTGGTCAGGGCGTGCTGCCCGATCAGGCCGCGCTCTTGCCACAGCGTTTCGAACACCCGCAAAGGCGGCGGCAGCACGAAGGCGGGCACCAGCGCCGCGGCGCAGACCGCCTGCCACAGCGCGAAGATCGCCAGAACCGGCCAGATACGCGCGCTCATGGCCGCCGCATCCGCGCCAGAAGCCCCGCCGCCGCCTGCGCCAGCCCCGGATCGGCAAGCGGCACCGGACGCGGCCCGGGCAGGGGCGGCAGCTCGTGCAGCAGGGCGTCTTGCAGCAGCAACACCCGATCGCCCAGCCGCAGCGCCTCGGTGGGGTCATGCGTCACCATCACCACGGTCTTGCCCGCAAGACAGGCCGCCGCCAGATCCTGCATCGCGGCGCGGGTGGGGGCATCAAGGGCGGAAAAGGGTTCGTCCAGCGCCACCAGCGCGGCATCATCGGCCAGCACCCGGGCCAGCGCCAGGCGCTGCCGCTCGCCGCCCGAAAGCGCCTCGGGCCGGTCGGTGCCGCGGCCCGCCAGCCCGACGGCCTCCAGCAAAGCCTCGGCCCGGGGGCGGGGCAGGGGCTCGCCGCGCAGCCGCGCCATCAGCCGCAGATTGCCCAGAACCGAGAGCCGCGGCTGCAGCAGATCGGCTTGCGCCATCCAGCCGATGCGGTCGGGCGCCTGCCGGGCACCCTCCAGCCGGGCCGCGACGGGCAGCCCGGCCAGCAGACGCAGCAGCGTCGATTTCCCGGCACCGGAGGCGCCCAGAAGGCAGGTCCAGCCGGGGCGCAGCTGCAGGTCAAGCTGGCGCAGCAGCGGGCGATCGCCCAGCCAGACCTGACCCGTGATCGCAACGGTCATTTCCCCACCGCGATCGTCTCCACCGGCGGGGCGGTCGGAATCAGTCCGGTCTCGACCAGAAAGGCGCCGAAATCGCGGTAGCGCGCGGCATCCAGCGCCGCCGGATCACGGGCGAAATGCGGCCAGGTGTCGGGCCAGGCTTTCGCATTCAGCGGATCGTCAAGCTCCGCCGCATGGGCGCGGAACGTATCCCAGCCCGCCTGCGGATCGGCGGCGATCTCGGCGGCGGCGCGGCCGGTCGCTTGCAGAAACCGGGCGATGCGGTCATCATGCGCCAGATCGGCGCGGGCCAGATAGATCAGCTCGTCATAGGCGGGCACGCCGTTTTCCTCGGGCAGGAAGCAGCGGCCCTGATGCCCGACGGCCGCCATCTGATGCAGCTCGAAATTGCGAAATGCCCCCGAGACCGCCGCGACCTGCCCCGTCGCCACCGCGGGGGTCAGGGCGAAATTGACGTTGATCGTCTCGACCTCGGCGGGATCGACGCCGTTGTGGCGCAGCATCCGCTGCATCAGCGCCGCCTCGATCCCGGCCAGCGAATAGCCGACCTTGCGGCCGCGCAGATCGGCCATGGTCTTCACCGGCCCCGCCGCATCCACCATGACGCAGTAAAGCGGCGCGTCGATCAGCGTGCCGACCCGTTTCAGACCCAGCCCCGCGGCGTGTTGCAGATACAGCTGCGGCTGATAGCTGACCGCCAGATCGACCTGCCCGGCGGCGGCCATCTTCGGCGGGTCCGAGGGATCGGCGGGCGGGATGATCGTGACATCAAGCCCGGCTTCGGTGAAATAGCCGCGCTCGGCGGCGACGATGATCGGCCCGTGATCGGGGTTCACGAACCAGTCGAGCATGACCGAGAGGCTGTCGGCAGCCTCGGCCCGGGGGGCCAGCAGCAAAAGGGCAAGCAGAAGCGGTTTCATCTTACGACCTCATCGAAAAGAAATGATCCAGCGGGCCATGGCCTTGCCCGACCGAAAGCCGGTCGGCCCCGGCGATGGCGCGCAGGGTATAGCCGCGGGCGGCGGCGGCGGCCTGACGCAGATCGGGGATGCGGGCCAGCTGCGTCGCCAAGGCCGAAGACAGGGTGCAACCGGTGCCATGGGTGTTCTGCGTCTCGACGCGCGGCGCCTCGAGCCAGACCTCGCCCGCGGCATCGAGCAGCAGATCGGGGCAGATGGACCCGGGCAGATGCCCGCCCTTGAGATAGACCGCCCGCGCGCCCAGGACCCGCAGCCCGCGGGCCTGGGCGACCATCTCGGCCCGGCTTTGCGCGACGGCGCAGCCCAGCAGATCGGCCGCCTCGGGCAGGTTCGGGGTGATCACCGCGGCGCGCGGCAGCAGGATCTGGCGCAGGGCGGTGACGGCCTCGGCGGCCAGAAGCCGGTCGCCGCCCTTTGCTACCATCACCGGATCAAGGACGAGGGGGGCCGAGAGCCCCTCAAGCGCCGCGGCCACGGCGGCGATGGTCGCGCCATCGCCCAGCATGCCGATTTTCACCGCGTCGATGCGGATATCGGCGCGGATCGCGGCGATCTGCGCCGTCACCATCGCGGGGCGGACCGGATCGACGGCGCTGACGCCGCGGGTGTTTTGCGCCGTCAGCGCGGTCAGCGCCGCCATCGCATAGCCGCCATTGGCGGAAATCGCCTTCAGATCGGCCTGAATTCCCGCCCCGCCCGAGGGGTCAGAGCCGGCAATCGACAGAATGTTGGGGATCATCTTGGCCTCCAGTCCTGCACCAGCGCGCGGCAGGCGGCTTCGGGGTCGGCGGCGCGGGTGACGGCGGAGACCACCGCCATCCCGACAACGCCCGCGGCTTGCAGCGCCGGAATGTCGGCCCGGGTCAGCCCGCCGATGGCCAGCGTCGGCACCGCGACCAGCCGGGCGATCCGGGCCAGACCGTCAAAGCCTATGGGCGCGGCGGCATCGGGTTTCGTCGCCGTCGCCCGCACCGGCCCGGCGCCGATGTAATCGACGCAGCCGGGCAGGCGGCTGGCCTGCGCTTCGGTCTCGACGGAAAGCCCCAGCAGCATCCCCGCCCCGATCCGGGCGCGGATCGCCGCGGGGTCGCCGTCGCCTTGCCCGACATGCAGCCCATCGACCCCGGCGGCGATGGCCACCTCGATCCGGTCATTGAGGAAGAGCTTCACCCCATGCGCCCGCATCTCGGGCAAAAGCTGCCGGGCCAGCGCCAGCAGATCTGCATCCGAAGCGGTCTTGTCGCGCAGCTGCACCGCGCGGGCGCCGCCGCGGGCCGCCGCGCGGGCCTGATCGGGCACGGAAAGCGCCGCGCCCGGGTCGGTGATGACGTAAACGGGCCCGATCATGCCGCGCTCACCCTTGCCCCGGCACTCAGCGCCTCGGGCGTCAGAGCGGCCAGCGCGTCGAGGAAAGCCACGGCGAAACTGCCCGGGCCTTTCGCGGTCCGCGCGGCGATCTCGCCCGCCAGACCGTAATAGGCCATCGCCGCCACCGTGGCCTCCAGCGGCTTTTGCCCGACCAGAAAGGCCGCGATCACGCCATTGAGCGAACAGCCGAGCGCCGTCACCTGCGGCATCAGCGCATGGCCATTGCCGATGCGGAAAGCGCGGCTCCCGTCGGTGACGTAATCGACAGGCCCCGAGACCGCGACGACGCCGCCGGTCCGCCCGGCCAGATCCCGCGCCGCCCCCTCGGCCGCCGCGACGGTGTCGCGCGCATCGACGCCATGCGCCTGCCCGCCCAGCCCCGCCAGCGCCAGGATCTCCGAGGCATTGGCGCGGATCACCGTCGGGCGCAGATCGAGCAGCCGGGCGCAAAGATCCTTGCGGAACTGCGTCGCGCCGATGCCGACCGGATCGAGCACCCAGGGGCGGCCGAGCCGGTGCATCACCCGCGCCGCCTGCACCATCCCCTCGGCCCAGTCGGCATCCGCCGTGCCGATATTCACCGTCAGCGCACCGCAAAGCGCGGCGAATTCCGTCACCTCGGGCAAGCCATGCAGCATCGCGGGCGAGGCCCCCGCCGCCAGCTCGATATTCGCCATCACGTTCATCGCGACGAAATTGGTGATGTTGTGCACGAGCGGCGCGGCAGCCCGCATCTGCGCAAGCTGCTGTCCGACATCTGCGAACGGTCCGGTTTCGGTCATCGGTCCTCCCATGGCGCGGAAGACCGAAGCCGGGCGGGCAGGGCCCGGCACCGGTTGCGGACTCCCTACGCCAGCATGATCTGGTTCAGGTTCAAAGGGTGCTTCTCAGCCCGGCTCCCCGGACGCCCCTGTCGCAAGGGCAAGGAAGCACGGATGGCCGGGCTTGTCCAGTGCGCGGGCAAGGATGTTTGCGGGCAGGGGGGCGCGGATTGCCGCTTGTGTCCGCGCCGTCGCAAGGGCGCTTGATCCCGATCAAGGCAGGGGGCGCCGTTTTGCGCTAACGCAGGACCAGTTTCGTGACGATGAGGCGGCTTTCGGGCCGCGACTGGGGTTGGCGCCGAAAGACCGGCAAGACGCACCCGCGCGGGTGCCACTATCTGGACGTTGCGAATGATTTCCGAACCTCAAGGCCAGTTTGCCTCTCCGGCAGCGGAGGAGGCAACCGCCGCCGATCTGGCCGCCCTGACGCGGTTCCTGCAGGCGAACGAAACCCGGCTGATCGAGATGCACATCGCCTATTCGATCACCCGCAGCTACAATGCCCATGTCTCGACGCTGCCCGAGGCCTGGCGGGCCTCGGTGCAGGGGCTCAATGGCGCCATCGCGCTGATGCTGGACACCCGCGGCGCCGCCGAGGCGGATTACGACAGCGACATCGGCGAGGATCCCTCGACCGTCTATGGTATCGAGGTGGCGCGCAGGCACGGGCTGCGTGGCGTGCCGCTGGCGATGTTTCTGAGCAATTTCAAGGGTTATCGCGACAGCTATCTGCGACTTATACAGATGACGGGCTTTCCCGCCGCGACCGAGGCGCTGTATCTGCGGCTGGTGCGCGGCTTTTTCGACCGCGCCGAGATCGGCATCTGCACGCAATGGGCGCGCGGCGTCGTCGATGCCGATCACGACCGGCTCTTGGCCGAAAACCAGCGCGTCGTGACCGAGAAGAACAAGTATCTGACGATTTTCGAAAGCATCCAGACCCCGGTCTTCCTGATCGATGCCGAGGGCGGGATCGAGAACATGAACCATGCCGCGGCGCTGCTTCTGTCGCGGGATGTCGTGCCGGGGTCTGTCTATTACGGTTCGGCGGCGCGGCGCAGCTTTCAGGGGCTTTTCGGCCTTGATCCGCGCGGCATCGGCCCGCTTTTGCCCGAGCACGAGATCGAGACGATCGACGGGCGGCGCTGGGTCTCGGTCTCGACGCAGGAAATGCTCGATGTGTCGCGCAAGTTTCTGGGCACGGTGATCAGCTTCACCGATGTCACCGACGCCCGCCGCGCCCGCGAGGAGGCCGAGGCGCTGGCCCGCGCGAAGACCGATTTTCTGGCGACGATGAGCCACGAGATCCGCACCCCCATCCATTCCATCGGCGGCATCGTCGAGCTGTTGCGGCAAGACGCGCTGCCGCCGCGCGCGGCGGGCTATGTCGAGGCGATCGACCGCTCGGCCCGGGTGCTGAGCTCGATCGTCTCGGAGATCCTCGATTATTCCCGCATCGAGGCGGGCGGGATGATGCTGGAACGGGTCGATTTTCCGCTTGCCGAGGTGACGGCCGAGGTCGCCCGGGTGATCGAGCCGCTGGTGGCGCGCAAGCCCGGGCTGCTGTTGCATGTCGACTGCCCGGCCGATCTGCCCTGTGTCAGCGGCGATCCGGCGAAGCTGCGGCAGATCCTGCTCAATCTGGCGGGCAATGCGGTGAAATTCACCGAAACCGGCGCGGTGGTGATCGGGCTCGACCTGATCTCGCGCAGCCCGGGGCGGGTGCTGGTGCGGTTTTCGGTGCGCGACACAGGCCCGGGCATCGCGCCCGAGCGGCTGGAGCAGATCTTCCGCCCCTTCACCCAGTCCGACAGCTCGATCGAGCGCAAGCATGGCGGCACCGGGCTGGGTCTGGCGATCTCGCGCCGGCTGGCCGAGATGATGGGGGCCGAGCTGACGGTCGAAAGCCATCCGGGCGAGGGCAGCTGTTTCCGGCTGGTGGTGCCGCTGGATCTGGCGGTGCGGCAGGGGGCCGATTGTGCCCGGGCGCGGGCGAAGGCGCTGCCCGCCAAGCCCTTGCGGCTGCTGCTGGTCGAGGATGACGCGGTGAACCGGCTGGTAACCGAGACCCTGCTGCGGCAGGCCGGGCATCAGGTGCGGCTGGCCGAAACCGGCGAGGCGGCGTTGCAGGCGCTGGCGGGGCAGGGCTTCGATCTGGTGCTGACCGATCTCAACCTGCCCGATCTGAGCGGCTTCGATCTGGGCCGCGCCATTCGCGCCCATGGAGATCCGGCGATTGCGCGGCTGCCGATCGCGGCGCTGTCGGCGCATGGGTCCGCGGTCGATGCGGCGGCGCTGGCGGCGGCGGGGATCGGCGGATTTCTGGCGAAACCCTTCCCCTTTGCCCGGCTCGAGGATCTGTTGCGCCGGGTCACCGGCTTCGCCTCGCCGCGGCCGATCGGCTCGGGCGGGCCTGCACGGGCCGAGGGGGCGGGGCAGGGCGCGGGCTTGGGGCTGGTCGATCTGACGGTGCTGCGCGGCCATGCCGAGGCTTTGGGGCCCGCGCCGACCGGGCGGATCGTCGCCACCTTCAAGGCCAGTCTGGTGCATACCGGGGCGGCGCTGGAGGCGGCGGTCGAGGCGGAGCGCTGGAACGAGGTGGCGATGATCGCGCATCGGCTGAAAAGCTCGGCGCGGCATGTCGGTCTTCTGGCGCTGGCCGAGGAGGCCGAACGGGCCGAGATGCTGGCCTCCGCCTCGGGGCGGCGCAGCGCCGATCTGGCCGGGCAGGTGGCCGATCTGGTGCTGTCGTGCCGCTCGGCGGTGGGGCTGGTCGAGGCGATCTGGGCCGAAATCGCGGGCTGAGACCCCAGGTTTCGGGCGGATCGGGAAAGGCACTGCCTTTCCCCGCCCGCTGGCGCATCACCTGTGCCAAGACCGTTTCCCCAAGCACGACAGAGGCCTGCGCTCCGCCCCGGCGGCGCGAATGCGCCCGCCGATGGCGGGGCGGGCGCAGGCCGAGGGCCTTTGGGCCCCCGGCGGTCACGGGACTTCTGGTCCGCATGACCTCGGCGATGGCCTCGGTCAGGGCCGCGGATCTTATGCCGAAAAGACGTAGCCCAGCCCGTGCACGGTGACGATCAGCCGGGGCTTCGCCGGATCGGGCTCGATCTTGCGGCGCACCCGGCGCACCAGCACGTCAATGGTGCGATCGAAGCTTTCATGCCCGCGGCGGCTGACATGCGTCATCAGCTGATCGCGGCTCAGTACCTGCCCCGGATGGGTGACGAAGGTGGCCAGCAGTTCGAATTCCGCCCGGGTCATCTTCACTGCCTCGCCCGCCGGATCGTTCAGCGTCCAATGCGCGATGTCGAGCGTCCAGCCCTCGAAGGTCTTTTTCGACTCATCCGCCTTCACCACCCGCGCCGCCGTCACCCGGCGCGCCAGGTTGCGCGTGCGCGGCAGGATCTCGCGCATGTTGTAGGGCTTGGTGACGTAATCATCGGCGCCCAGTTCCAGCGCCACGATCCGGTCCACATCCTCGCGCCGCGAGGTGACCATGATCACCCCCACCTCGGATTGCCGCCGCAATTCGCGCAAAAGCGACAGCCCGTCCTCGCCCGGCAGGTTGATGTCGAGCAAGATCACGTCGACATCGCCCCGCGCGAAGACCCGGCGCATCTCTTCGCCGTCGCCCGCCTCGCTGACGCGGTGATTGTCCTTCACCAGATAGGCGGCCAGCGTCTGCCGCCCCACCGGATCATCTTCGACGACAAGGATATGATAGGACGTCTTCATCACGGCCCCCCTTGCCCCGTCATCGCGCCAAAAGCCCGGCCCGGCAATGATTTTCGTGCGATTTCCCGTGGGTTTTCCGGGTTTTAACATCCTGTTCACAGGATTTTTCATCCTGTTCACAACCGGACGCAACGCGGTTCACATCGCAGGTCCAGACAGGGACTCGAACGGGGCGGACCGTGACAGGACCGGACGCGCGGCGTCGGTGATGGAACGGGCCCCGGAACGGCAAGACCGGAGGCGAAAGTGATCAGGAAAATCTGGGGCGTGATGCGCAGGCCCAGCACGCGCTGGGGGCTGGGCACGTTGGTGCTGGGCGGAGCCTTCGTCGGCGCGCTGGGCTGGAACGGCTTCCACTATGCCGTGGAACAGACCACGACGACGAAATTCTGTCTGTCCTGCCACTCGATGCAGGGCAATTTCGAGGAATACAAGACCACCGTCCACTATTCGAACCCGATGGGCGTGCGCGCCGAATGCGCCGATTGCCACGTGCCGAAATCGGGCTGGCGGCTTTACCGCGCCAAGGTGCTGGCAGCGAAGGATCTGTGGGGCGAGATCACCGGCAAGGTGGACACGCCCGAGAAATTCGAGGCGCACCGGCTGGAGATGGCCGAAACGGTCTGGGCCGACATGAAGGCGAATGACTCGGTCGGCTGCCGGTCGTGCCACAGTTTCGAGGCGATGGATTTCGCGCATCAGGCGAAGCCCGACGGCGCCAAGCAGATGCAGCAGGCGATGCTGGACGGCGGCACCTGCATCGATTGCCACAAGGGCATCGCGCACAAGCTGCCCGACATGTCCTCGGGCTACAAGAAGCTGTTCGAGGATCTGCAGGCCGAAGCCGGGCAGTTGCGGCCGAAGGCGGGCGACACGGTCTATCCGCTGCAGACGATCGAGCTTTATCTGGAAGAGCCGAAGGATGGCGTGAAGGCGGCGGGCAAGGTGATCGCGGCGACGCCGATGGTGGTCGCGGCGGTCTCGGGCAAGGCGCTGCAGGTCAAGCTGGAAGGCTGGCAGCAGGAAGGCGCCGAACGGATGCTTTACGCCGCGCAGGGGCGGCGGATCTTCAACGTGGCGCTGGCGCCGACGGCGGTGGCCGCGGTGGTGCCGGGCGCGCGGATGACCGATCCCGACACCGAACAGGTCTGGACCGATGGCACGCTGACGGTCTGGGTGAAGAACGGCAATCTGACCGACAGTCTCGACAAGGTCTGGTCCTATGCGGGCTCGATGTTCAGCGCCGCCTGCGGCACCTGCCACGTGCTGCCGCATACCAGCCATTTCCTGGCGAACCAGTGGATCGGCACGCTCAATGCGATGAAGCCCAAGGCGCCCCTGAACGAGGAACAGTTCCGGCTGGTGCAGAAATACGTGCAGATGCATGCGAAAGACATGGGCGGGGAGGTCGAGCAATGACCGTGATGACCCTTCCCCCCGCCGTCCTGGCCGATCGCGCGCTCTTGTGGCACTGGCTGGCCGAGGTTTTTCTGGCCGCGCCCTCGGCCGATGCTTTGGCCGCGCTGCGCGACGGGGCGGGGCGGAAATGGCTGGCCGCGCTGGCGACCGAACCGGCCTTTGCCGCGCCGGTCGCGGAGATCCGCGCCGCGCTGGCGGCCCCGCAGGACACGGCGCAGCTGCAGACGCGGCTGACCATCGCCTTCAACGGGCTGTTCCTGGGTCTGGGCGGCAAGCGCACGCTGGCGCCGAACGACTCGGCCTGGAGCAAGGGCGGGTTGTTCCGCGCCCCGGTGGCCGAGATGACCGCGCTTCTGGCCGAGTGCGACCTGCGTCTGGCCGAGGGTTGCTGCGAGGCGCCCGACCATCTTTCGGTCGAGCTGATGCTGCTGGCCCATCTTGAAACCCATGCCGATCCGCGCGCCGAGCCGCTGCGGGACCGGCTGCGGCTCTGGCTGCCCGGCTTTTGCGCCGCGGTCCGGGCCGAGGATCGCACCGGCTTCTGGGCCGGGGCTGCGGCGCTGCTGCTGGCGGCGCTGGATCACGACGAACTCATCCCCCAACCGGAAGAAAGGACAGTCAAATGACGAAGATTTCCGGAAACGAGCTGCGCGCAGAGCTTTCCCGCCGCGCTTTCCTCAGCTACTCGGTCGCCGCGGGCGCGCTGGGCATGTTCGGCCCGTCGCTGTTTGCCAAGGGCGCCCGCGCCGAGGCGCTGGCCAATGGCACGGTGATGTCGGGCAGCCACTGGGGCGTCTTCACCGCGACGGTCGAAAACGGCCGCGCCACCGCCTTCACGCCTTGGGAAAAAGACCCGCATCCCTCGCCGATGCTGGAAGGCGTGCTTGACTCGATCTATTCGCCGACGCGGATCAAATATCCGATGGTGCGGCGCGAATTCCTTGAAAAAGGCGTCAATGCCGATCGCTCCACCCGCGGCAACGGCGATTTCGTCCGCGTCAGCTGGGATCAGGCGCTCGATCTGGTCGCGGCCGAGGTGAAACGCGTCGAAGAGACCTATGGTCCGCAGGGCGTCTTTGGCGGGTCCTATGGCTGGAAAAGCCCGGGGCGGCTGCACAATTGCACCACGCTTTTGCGCCGGATGCTGACGCTGGCGGGCGGTTATGTGAATGGCGCGGGCGATTATTCGACCGGCGCGGCGCAGGTGATCATGCCGCATGTGGTCGGCACGCTGGAAGTCTATGAACAGCAGACCGCCTGGCCGGTGCTGGCGGAAAACACCGAAGTCATGGTGTTCTGGGCCGCCGATCCGATCAAGACCAGCCAGATCGGCTGGGTGATCCCCGAACATGGCGCCTATCCGGGGCTCGAGGCGCTCAAGGCCAAGGGCATCAAGGTCATCGTCATCGACCCGGTCCGCACCCAGACGGTGGAATTCTTCGGCGCCGAGCACATCACGCCGAAACCGCAGACCGATGTGGCGATCATGCTGGGCATGGCGCATACGCTGGTGGCCGAAGACCTTTATGACAAGGACTTCATCGCCAACTACACCTCGGGCTTCGACAAGTTCCTGCCCTATCTGCTGGGCGAGACCGACAGCACGCCGAAGACCGCCGAATGGGCCGAGGGCATCAGCGGCGTTCCGGCCGAGACGATCAAGGAGCTGGCGCGGCTGTTCAAATCGAAGCGCACGATGCTGGCGGCGGGCTGGTCGATGCAGCGGATGCATCACGGCGAACAGGCGCATTGGATGCTGGTGACGCTGGCCTCGATGCTGGGTCAGATCGGTCTGCCGGGCGGCGGCTTCGGGCTCTCCTATCACTATTCGGGCGGCGGCACGCCCTCGACCAGCGGTCCGGCGCTGTCGGGCATCACCGATGGCGGCGCGGCGACGAAGGGGCCGGAATGGCTGGCGGCGAGCGGCGCCTCGGTGATCCCGGTGGCGCGCGTGGTCGACATGCTGGAAAACCCCGGCGCCGAATTCGACTTCAACGGCACGCGCTCGAAATTCCCCGACGTGAAGATGGCCTATTGGGTCGGCGGCAACCCGTTCGTGCACCATCAGGACCGCAACCGCATGGTCAAGGCCTGGGAAAAACTGGAAACCTTCGTCGTGCATGACTTCCAGTGGACGCCCACGGCGCGGCATGCCGACATCGTCCTGCCCGCAACGACCAGCTATGAGCGCAACGACATCGAGACGATCGGCGATTATTCGAACACCGGCATCCTGGCGATGAAGAAGATCGTCGAGCCGCTTTACGAAGCCCGCAGCGATTACGACATCTTCGCCGCGGTCGCCGAACGGCTGGGCAAGGGCAAGGAGTTCACCGACGGCAAGGACGAGATGGGCTGGATCAAGTCCTTCTACGACGATGCCGCCAAGCAGGGGAAAGCCAGCGGCGTCGAGATGCCCGCGTTCGACGCCTTCTGGGCAGAGGGGATCGTGGAATTCCCGGTCACCGATGGTGCCGAATTCGTGCGCTATGCCAGCTTCCGCGAAGATCCGCTGCTCAACCCGCTTGGCACGCCCACCGGCCTGATCGAGATCTACTCGAAGAACATCGAGAAGATGGGCTATGACGACTGCCCGGCGCATCCGACCTGGATGGAACCGCTTGAACGGCTGGACGGGCCGGGGGCGAAATATCCGCTGCACATCGCGGCCTCGCACCCGTTCAACCGGCTGCATTCGCAGCTCAACGGCACGGTGCTGCGCGAAGGCTATGCGGTTCAGGGGCATGAGCCCTGCCTGATGCATCCCGACGACGCCGCCGCGCGCGGCATTGCCGATGGCGACGTGGTGCGGGTGCACAATGATCGCGGCCAGATCCTGACCGGGGTCAAGGTGACCGATGCGGTGATGAAGGGGGTGATCCAGATCTACGAAGGTGGCTGGTATGATCCCTCGGACGTGACCGAGCCGGGCACGCTGGACAAGTATGGCGACGTCAACGTGCTTTCGGCCGATATCGGCACCTCGAAACTGGCGCAGGGGAACTGTGGTCAGACCGTGCTGGCCGAGGTCGAGAAATACACCGGCCCCGCCGTCACCCTGACCGGCTTCGTCGCGCCGAAGGCGGCCGAATGAGCCGCTGCGCCTGACGGAGGGCCCCCCGGGGCCCTCCCCTCCACCGCGCCCGCGGGCGCGGTGCTGCCCCAAGGACCAGGGCCCCGAAGGACCAAGGACATGACCGCGCAGGATCTTTTTCCCGACCGCCCCGAAAGCGCCGCGATCGGCCCGCTGGCCGCGATCCTTTATCACGACACACCGCCCGATGCGCTTCTGGCGGGCTTTGCCCGTCGTCTGATCGCGCAGGGCCTGCGCGTCGGCGGCGTGGTGCAGGAACGCCCCGCCACCGCGGCGGGCTGCCGCTGCGCCGAGATGGCGCTTCTGGCGCTGGCCAGCGGTCACCGCACCCCCGTCGCCCAGCCGCTTGGCCCCGGCTCGACCGGCTGTCGGCTGGATTTCGGCGCGCTGGCGCAGGTCGCGCAGGATCTGCTGGGCGAGATCGACGCCGGGCTGGATCTTCTGATCCTGAACCGCTTCGGCAAGGCCGAGGCCGAGGGCCGCGGCTTTCGCGACGTGATCGCCGCGGCGCTGGCGCGCGAGATCCCGGTGCTGACCGCGCTGCATCCGCGCAACCTGCCCGACTGGACCCGCTTCACCGAGGGCGCGGCGCTGTTGCTCGTGCCCGACGAAACCACCCTGCATCACTGGCTGGACGACAGCCGGGGAGTTGCCCATGCTGCCTGATCCCCTTTGCGACGGCTTCGGCCGCGACGTGCGTTACCTGCGGGTCTCGGTCACCGACCGCTGCGACCTGCGCTGTTCCTATTGCATGAAGGAGGACGTGACCTTCCTGCCGCGCAATCAGGTGCTGAGCCTGGAAGAGCTGGACCGGCTCTGCTCGGCCTTCATCACGCTTGGCGTGCGCAAGCTGCGCATCACCGGGGGGGAACCGCTGGTGCGCCGCGGCATCATGACGTTCTTTGCCGCGATGGGGGCGCATCTGCGCGCCGGGCGGCTCGATGAACTGACGCTGACCACGAACGGCACGCAGCTGGCCGCCCATGCGCAGGCCCTGGCCGAATGCGGGGTGAAACGGGTCAATGTCTCGCTTGATACGCTCTCGGCCGAGAAATACACCCGCCTGACCCGGTTCGGCCGGATCGAGACGGTCTTTGCGGGCATCGCCGCCGCGCAGGCGGCGGGGCTGCGGGTCAAGCTCAATGCGATGGCGCTGAAGGGCGTGAACGACGACGAGATTTTTGCCCTGACCGACTGGGCGGCGGCGCATCACTGCGATCTGACCTTCATCGAGCTGATGCCGATGGGCGACATTCCGGCGGGCACCCGGCTCGACCAGTTCTGGCCGCTTGATGATCTGCGGGCGCATCTGGAGACCCGGTTCCGGCTGACCGACACCGGGCTGAGCACCGGCGGCCCGGCGCGTTATGTGACGGTTGCGGAGACCGGCCAGCGGATCGGCTTCATCTCGCCGCTCAGCCACAATTTCTGCACCAGTTGCAACCGGGTGCGGCTGACCTGCAAGGGCGAGCTTTACACTTGTCTCGGGCAGGAAGGCGCCACCGACCTGCGCCCCGTTTTGCGCGCGGGCGTCGAGGGCGAAGCGCTTTCGCGCGAAATCCGCGCCGCGATTACCCGAAAACCTGCGGGCCATGCCTTCGGCTACGGCCCCTGCAGTGTCGCAGGCCAGATGGTCCGCGGCATGAACCACACCGGAGGCTGAGATGCTGGACATCGTCTATTTCGCCTGGGTCCGCGAACGGATCGGGCACCCGCGCGAGCAGGTGGAAACCGGGGCCGCGACCGTGGCCGATCTGGTGGCCGAACTGCGGGCGCGCGATCCGCGCTATGCGGCCGCCTTTGCCGATCCCGCGGTCTTGCGCGTCGCGCTTGATCAGGATCTGGCCGATTTCACCGCGCCCCTGGCGGGCGTGCGCGAAGTGGCGTTTTTCCCGCCGATGACGGGCGGCTGAAGGGGGGCTGAGATGGACGGTCACATTTTCGACCCCGAGGGCCGCTATGCCCGGCATCTGATCCTGCCCGAGATCGGGCCCGCGGGGCAGGCGCGGCTGAACGCCGCCTCGGTTCTGGTGATCGGCGCGGGGGGGCTTGGCTCGCCGGTGCTGCTTTATCTGGCGGCGGCGGGGATCGGGCGGCTGACGCTTGCCGATGACGATGTGGTGTCGCTGTCGAACCTGCAGCGGCAGGTGCTGCACGGCACGGCGCGGCTGGGGCAGGGCAAGACGGTTTCGGCGCGCGCGCGGCTTGCCGATCTGAACCCCGAGGTGAGGATCGAGACCCATGCGATCCGCTTCGGGGTCGAAACCGCGGTGCTGGTCGCGGGCTTCGATCTGGTGATCGACTGCACCGACAATCTGGCGGCGCGGCATCTGCTCAACCGGGCCTGTGTCGCGGCGGGCGTGCCGCTTCTGTCCGGTGCGATCGCGCAATGGGAAGGCCAGATCGGGCTTTATGCGCCGGGGCTTGGCGGGCCCTGCTATGCCTGCACCTTCCCCGAGCCCGAAAATCCGCCGCCCGCGCAATCGAAGGGCGTCGTCGGCGCGCTGCCGGGCGTGGTAGGGGCGCGGATGGCGCTTGAAGCGATCAAGCACCTGACCGGGGCGGGGCAGAGCCTGCTTGGTCGGCTCTGGATGATCGACACGCTGTGGAACGAGGAACGGCTGCTGCGCACGCATCGGCGCGCGGATTGCCCGGTCTGCCGGGGCAAGGGGGCGGCATGCTGACCCATTTCGACGACGCGGGCCAGGCGCATATGGTCGATGTCTCGGACAAGGTGGACACGAAGCGCACGGCGGTGGCCGAGGGCCGGGTGGTGATGCGCCCCGAGACCCTGGCGCTGGTGATCGCGGGCCGGGCGGGCAAGGGCGACGTGCTGGGCGGCGCGCGGGTGGCCGGGATCATGGCGGCCAAGCGCACGGCGGATCTCATTCCGCTCTGCCATCCCTTGGCGCTGTCGCGCGTCGCGCTGGAGCTGACCCCCGAGCCGGACACCAGTTCCGTGCGGATCGAGGCCACCGTGGCCACCACTGGCCCGACCGGGGTCGAGATGGAGGCGCTGACGGCGGTCTCGGCCGCGGCGCTGACCGTTTATGACATGCTGAAAGCCGCGGAAAAGGCGATGCGGATCGAGGGGATCCGGCTTTTGGCCAAGGACGGCGGCAAGTCGGGCAGTTTCCGCGCCTAAAGCGCGTTCGGGCGCAGCCGGTCCTCGGCCCGGGCAAGGTCTTCGGGCGTGTTGAGATTGGCGAAAGGATCGGGCGTGGTGTCGAAGGGCACGGCGACCGCCCCCGCCAGATAGGCGCGCATCCGCCGTTCGTCGGCGGCGAAAAGCGCGTCGATCCGGGGCCGGTCGGCGACGCGCCAAAGGGCTGCGGTGTAATGGTCGCGCCCGAAGCTTTGCGCATGGGCAGGCCCGCCCGCGGCGGCGAGCCGGGCCACCAGATCTTCGGGCAGGAACGGCGTGTCGGTGGCCACGCTGACCAGCGCCTCGGCGCCCCGTTCGGCTGCCCAGTCCAGCCCGGCACGAATGCCCGCCATCGGACCGAGCCCCGATTCCCCGGCGCGATCAGGCAGCACCGGCAGGCCAAGGCCGAACCGGCCCGGATCGCCATTGGCCGAGATCGCCACCGCGGCGACCTGCGGCGCCAGCCGCGCCAGCACCCGCGCGATCAGCGGTTGCCCCGCGAGCCGCACCAGCGCCTTTTCGCGCCCCATCCGCCGCCCCTGACCGCCCGCCAGAATGATCCCCACGATCCGCATGCGCCATCCTTCCGCTTTGCCCCGGCCCTGACCCTCCGCCGTCCGGTGCAGCCCCCACTTTCTTGCGCGACGCCGTCGTGCTAGGCAAGGCCATGACACAAAGCCCCATCCCGACGAAGCAGCAGATCCTCGACTGGATCGCCGACAACCCCGATCAGGGGGCGAAACGCGATATCGCCAAGGCCTTCGGCCTGAAGGGCGCGGCGAAGATCGAGTTGAAACGCCTGTTGAAAGAGCTGGCCGAGACGGGCCAGATCGCCCGCAGGAAGCGCAGCTATCATGACAGCGCCAGCCTGCCGCCGGTGGCGGTGCTGGAAATCCTGCCCGCCGACGCCATGGGCGATCTTTGGGCGCGGCCGCTGGAATGGGCCGGTCCCGGCGAGGCGCCGCGGATCGCCTTTCTGACCCGCCGCGACGATCCCGCCGTCGGGCCGGGCGAACGCGTGCTGGCGCGGATTTCGCAAGGCACCGAGGGGCCCGAGGCGCGGCTGATCCGCAAGCTGGGCGAGGCGCGCCATCGCATCGTCGGCATCTTCCGCAAGGGCGCGGAAGGGGGCCGGATCACGCCGATCGACAAGGGCGAGATGAATGAATGGATCGTGCCGCCCGGCGCCACGAACGACGCCCGCGATGGCGAGCTGGTCGAGGCCGAGCAATCGGGGCAGAAGGGCCGGATGGGCCTGCCGCGGGCGCGGGTGATCGAGCGTCTGGGCGATCCGACCGCGCCGCGGGCGGTGTCGCTGATCGCCATTCACCAGCACGGCATTCCCGACGATTTCCCCGATGACGTGATCGCCGAGGCCGATGCCGAGATCCCCGCCGCTTTGGGCGACCGCGAAGACCTGACCGGCCTGCCCTTTGTCACCATCGACCCGGCCGATGCCCGCGACCGCGACGACGCCTGTTTCGTGCAACCGGACGACGATCCGGCGAACGAGGGCGGGTTCCTGCTGTGGGTCGCCATCGCGGATGTGGCGCATTACGTCCGCCCGGGCTCGGCTTTGGACCGCGAGGCGCGCAATCGCGGCAATTCCACCTATTTCCCCGACCGGGTGGTGCCGATGCTGCCCGACCGGCTGTCGGGCGATCTGTGCTCGTTGCACGAACATGTGCCGCGCGCGGTGCTGGCGGTGCGGATGAAGGTTTCGGCCGAGGGGCGGAAGATTGCGCATCGCTTCACCCGGGGCATCATCCGCTCGGTCGCCTCGCTGGAATATGCGCAGGTGCAGGCGGCCGCGGATGGGCGGCCCGATGACAAGACCGCGCCCCTGGTCGCAGAGATCATCGCGCCGATCTACGCCTGCTACCGGGCGCTGACCCGGGCGCGGGCCTTGCGCCAGCCGCTGGATCTGGACCTGCCCGAACGTCGGATCGAGATCGACGAGGCGGGCAAGGTCGCCTCGGTCAAGTTCAAGGAACGGCTGGATGCCCACCGGCTGATCGAGGAATTCATGGTGCTGGCGAATGTCGCCGCCGCCGAAGAGCTGGAACGGCTGCGCCGCCCGCTGCTTTACCGCGTGCACGAGGAGCCCTCGCCCGAGAAAATCGATGCGCTGCGCGAAGTGGCGCAGGCGTCCGGGTTCAGTCTGGCGAAGGGGCAGGTGCTGAAGACGGCGCATCTGAACCGGCTTCTGAACGACGCCGAGGGCAGCGAGTTTGACGAGCTGATCAACATTTCCACCCTGCGCTCGATGACGCAGGCCTATTATGCGCCGCAGAATCTGGGGCATTTCGGGCTGGCCTTGCGGTCTTACGCGCATTTCACCAGTCCGATCCGGCGCTATTCCGACCTGATCGTGCATCGGGCGCTGATTGCCGGGCATGGCTGGGGGAAAGATGGCCTCAGCCGCGACGACATCGCCCAGCTTGAGGACATCGCGAGCCATATTTCCGAGACCGAGCGGCGCTCGATGGCCGCCGAGCGCGACACCACCGACCGCTATCTGGCCGCCTATCTGTCGGAACGGGTGGGCAGCGAATTTACCGGGCGCATCAGCGGCGTGCAGAAATTCGGCGCCTTCGTGAAGCTGGATGAGACCGGGGCGGACGGTCTGGTGCCGATCCGCTCGGTCGGTCGGGAATTCTTCCATTATGACCGCGACGCGCAGCAGCTGATCGGCGCCGACAGCGGGATCACCCTGGGCATCGGGCAGCGGGTTCTGGTGCGGCTGGCCGAAGCGGTGCCGGTGACCGGCGGGCTGGAGCTGGAATTGCTGGAGCTGGAGGGGCAGGCGATGCCCGGCGCGGGCAAGGGCGGCAAGCGCCCGTTCCGGCCGGGGCGGAAATCCGTGGCCTTCAAGGCGAAGGAACGGGCGATTTCGCGCAAAGTCAAACGCACCCGCAAGTAAGCGGCAGACCCAAAAGGAAAGGGCCGGGGAAATCCCCGGCCCTTTGTCATTTCAAGGCGGTTCAGCCGATCGCGACGGCTTTCACGTCTTCGTCCACATAGGGCAGATATTGCGCGAAGTTGTCCGAGAACATCTTCACCAGCTTCGCCGCCTGCGCGTCGAAGGCGGCCTTGTCGGCCCAGGTCTCGCGCGGGTTCAAAAGCTTGCTGTCCACGTCATGCACGGCGACCGGGACTTCGAAGCCGAAGTTCGGATCCTTGCGGAACTCGGCATTGTGCAGCGAGCCGTCGAGCGCGGCGGTCAGCAGCGCGCGGGTGGCCTTGATCGGCATCCGCTTGCCCACGCCAAAGGCACCGCCGCTCCAGCCGGTGTTCACCAGCCAGCAGGACGCGCCCTGTGCGGCGATCTTCGCGGCCAGCAGCTTGCCGTAGACCTCGGGACGACGCGGCATGAAGGGCGCGCCAAAGCAGGTCGAGAAGGTCGGCACCGGTTCCACGATCCCCACTTCCGTCCCCGGGGTCTTCGAGGTGAAGCCCGAGAGGAAGTGATACATCGCCTGCGCGGGCGTCAGACGCGCGATCGGCGGCAGCACGCCGTAAGCGTCGCAGGTCAGCATGATCACGTTTTTCGGGTGCCCACCCAGCGCGGTATCGGACGCATTGCCGATGTAATGCAGCGGGTAAGCGCAGCGCATGTTCTCGGTCAGCGAGCTGTCGAAGAAATCAAGTTCCAGCGTTTCCGGGTCGAAGACCATGTTCTCGACCACGGTGCCGAACATCGAGCAGGTGTTGTAGATGTCCGGTTCCGCTTCTTTCGAGAGGTTGATGGTCTTGGCGTAGCAGCCGCCCTCGAAGTTGAAGATGCCTTTTTCCGACCAGCCGTGTTCGTCATCGCCGATCAGCACGCGCGAGGGATCGGCCGAAAGCGTGGTCTTGCCGGTGCCCGAGAGCCCGAAGAAGACCGCCGAGTCATCGGGGTTGTCGATCGCATGGTTGGCCGAGCAGTGCATCGCCATCACGCCCTTGCCGGGCAGGATGTAGTTGAGCAGCGTGAACACGCCCTTCTTGTTTTCACCGGCATAGGCGGTGTTGCCGATCAGGATCAGCTTTTTGTCAAAGTTGAGCGCGATCACCGTTTCCGAACGGCAGCCGTGACGTTCCGGGTCGGCCTTGAACGACGGGCAGTTGATGATCGTCCATTCCGGGCTGAACGTGTCCAGCTCCTCGCGGGCGGGGCGGCGCAGCATGGTGCGCAGGAACAGGCCGTGCCAGGCCAGTTCGGCGACCAGACGCACGTCGAGACGATGCGCCGGATCGGCACCGCCATAAAGATCCTCGACGACGAAATCCTTGCCCTTCATGTGTTCGAGCATGTCGGCATGCAGCACGTCGAACTTGGCCGGATCCATCGGCTTGTTGTTTTCCCACCAGATCGTGTCTTCGACGCTGGCGGTGCGGACGACGAACTTGTCTTTCGGCGACCGGCCGGTGTGCTTGCCGGTCGAGCAGTAGAAAGCCCCGCCCTTGCCGAGCGTGCCTTCCCCGTTCTTGAGCGCCAGTTCGATGAGCGCGGGTTCCAGCAGGTTGTAATAGACGTTGCCGAGACCAGTGATGCCCTGATCTTCCAGCGTTTTCGCCGGGTTCACGCGTCCGATGCTCATGTTTCGCTCCCGTTGCCGCCCTGCGGCGCGGTGGTTCCTCGCGGCGCCCGTTACGGGCGGGCACCGATCCGCGCAAGAATGTTGCGGATGGCGCCCTATACCATGGTGCAATTGCGAAGGAACAGAAGGGTTTGTCGCAGCTAGCGCAAACAGGGCCGATTTAGCGCCATCATCGCGAAGAGGTGAGGCAAATTAGTCAAACCTTCGTTTTTTTGCGCTCAGATGATTCGCATCACGTGGCCGATTCGCACATCGCAGTTGATTCCGGGGGCCGGAAAGCGGACAATGACGCCAATCATAAAACAGGCAGCATGAGGTGCAGGACATGTCGAGGATCGCGCTGGTCGATGATGATCGCAACATTCTGACGTCGGTCTCGATGACGCTCGAGGCGGAGGGCTACGAGGTCGAGACCTATAACGACGGTCAGGCCGCGCTCGACGCCTTCAGCAAGCGGCTGCCCGACATGGCGGTGCTCGACATCAAGATGCCGAGGATGGACGGCATGGAGCTGCTGCAGCGGCTGCGGCAGAAGACGACGATGCCGGTGATCTTCCTGACCTCGAAGGATGACGAGATCGACGAGGTTCTGGGCCTGCGCATGGGCGCGGATGATTACGTCAAGAAACCCTTCAGCCAGCGGCTTCTGGTCGAACGCATCCGGGCGCTTCTGCGTCGGCAGGAGGTGATCTCGACCGGCGAAGCGCCGGTGGCCGAGGATACCAAGGTGATCGTGCGCGGGTCCCTTTCCATGGACCCGTTGCGCCATTCGGTGACCTGGAAGGGCCGCGAGGTGACGCTGACGGTGACGGAGTTCCTGCTTCTGCAGGCGCTGGCGATCCGGCCCGGCTTTGTCAAAAGCCGCGATCAGCTGATGGATGTCGCCTATGACGATCAGGTCTATGTCGACGATCGCACCATCGACAGCCATATCAAGCGGCTGCGCAAGAAGATGCGCACGGTGGATGACGATTTCTCGGCGATCGAGACGCTTTACGGCATCGGTTATCGTTACAACGAAGAATGACCATTGCCGGATTTCTTGCAGCAAGGCGGGGGCGTGTGACCAAGGCCGCGAAATCCGAGACGGATGTGGTTCTGGGCGAGGACTGGGTCGGGCCCAAGGGCGCGGTCGATGAGGATCTGGCCAAGGGCCGTGAGCGGCGCAGCTACATTTCGCTGAACCATTCGCCGCTGGCGCGCAAGATCATCACCTTCAACCTGCTCGCCATGCTCGTCATGGTGGCGGGGGTGCTTTACCTGAACCCGTTCCGCGACAGTCTGGTGTTTCAGCGCGAAAGCGCCATCGTCAGCGAGGCCGAGCTGATCGCCGATGTCTTCGAGGCGCGGATGCCGCTGGCGGCGCCGGTCAATCTGGCGGCGGGCGACGGCCTTGACGTGGCCGAGGTGATGCGCGGGATCGAATTGCCCGAGGGGGCGACGATCTATGTCTTTGATGCGGCGGGCAATCTGCTGGCGGATTCCGCCGCCGTCGGCACCGCGCCGCGCGAAAGGGTCGAAGGGCTCGGCATCGACACCCGCTCGACGCTGATCACCGATCTGCTCAACAGCGCCTGGGACTGGCTGACGCGGCTTGCCCATCGCGATCAGGCCTCGGCCACGCCGGTCGATACCCGGGCCATGGCCGAGGCGCTGGTGCCGCAGGTCGCGGCCGGGCAGACGGTGATGGCGACGCGGCGCAACACCTCGGGGGCGACGATCTTTTCGGTGGCGACCGGGCTTTTCCAGAACGACACCCTTGTCGGCACCGTGGCGATGACCTCGGCCGCGGGGGAAATCGACAAGCTTGTCCGGGTCGAGCGCGAACAGGTGCTGCAGATGTTCGTCGTGGCGATCATCGTCTCGATCGGGCTGTCGCTGGTGCTCGCCTCGACCATCGCCAACCCGCTCTCCGACCTGGCCGCCGCCGCCGAGATCGGCCGCGACCGGCACTCGCGCAAGATGACGCCGGGGCGGATCCGCATTCCCGACCTGACCGCGCGGCCCGACGAGATCGGGCGGCTCTCGGGGGCGCTGCGCGGCATGGTGGCGGCGCTTTACGACCGCATCGACGCGAATGAACAATTCGCCGCCGATGTGGCGCATGAAATCAAGAACCCGCTGGCCTCGCTGCGCTCGGCCGTGGCCTCGCTGCATGTGGTCAAGCGCGAGGATCAGCGCCTGCGCCTGCTGGAGGTGATCGATCATGACGTGCGCCGCCTTGACCGGCTGGTGAGCGACATTTCGAACGCCTCGCGGCTCGACAGCGATCTGGTCAAGGAAGAGGAAGAGCCCTTCGACCTGTTGAAGATGCTTGCCAGTCTGGGCGACCATCTGGGCCGGGAGGCGGGGTCGAAAGGGGTCGAATTCATCACCGACCTGCCCGCGGAACCGATCCGCATCACCGGGCTGGAGGCCCGTCTGGCGCAGGTCTTCGTCAATCTGATCAGCAATGCGATCAGCTTCTGCGAAGAGGGCGACGCGGTCCGCGTCTGGGCGCGCAAGCGCGAAAACCGGGTGCTGGTGGTGGTCGAGGATACCGGGCCGGGGATTCCCGAACAGGCCCTGTCCAAGGTCTTCAAACGCTTCTATTCGCAACGTCCCGAGGGCCAGTTCGGCGATCATTCCGGCCTTGGGCTGGCGATCTCGAAACAGATCGTCGAGGCGCATGGCGGGGTGATCTGGGCCGAGAACATCCGCCCGACCGATGCCGACATCACTTCGGAGCCGCTGGGCGCCCGCTTCGTCGTCGGCCTGCCGGTCTGAGGTGGGCGCGCCGCTGCATGCCACGGCGGTTGCGCTGACGCCCGAGGCGGGGGTGTTGATCCTTGGCCCCTCGGGGGCGGGGAAATCGAGCCTCGCCTTGCGGTTGATGGCCCTTGGCGCGCGGCTTGTCGCCGATGACGGGGTGCTGCTGACCGTGGAAGCGGGCGCGCTGATCGCCCGCGCCCCCGCGCCGATCGCCGGTCTGATCGAGGCGCGGGGCGCGGGCATCCTGCGCGCCGAGGCGCTGGCGCAGGCGCGGATCGTGCTGGCGGTCGACATCGGGCGGGACGAGACCGAAAGGCTGCCGCCTTCACGAGAGATTGCCGTTCTGGACGTCACCCTGCCCCTTGTGCTGCGCCTGCAACATGGTCATCTTGAGGCGGTGATCCTGCAATGGCTCAAGGCCGGGAGAGCGATGTGAACGAACGCGCGGCAACCGAGACGGTGAACCGGCTGGTTCTTGTCACCGGCCCTTCGGGGGCGGGCCGCACCACGGCGATCGTGGCGCTGGAGGATCTGGGCTACGAGGCGATCAACAACCTGCCGTTGTCTCTGGTGCCGCGGCTGATCGACGGCCCGCTGACCCGGCCGATGGCGCTTGGCATCGACGTGCGCAACCGCGATTTTTCCGTCGCGGCGCTGATCGAGCTGATCGACTGGCTGACCCGGGAACCGGGGCTTCTGCTCGAGGTGCTCTATCTGGACGCCTCGCCCGAGGCGCTGATCCGGCGCTATTCCGAAACCCGGCGCCGCCATCCGCTGGCGCCGCAGGCGCAGCCGCTGTCGGGGATCGTGCAGGAATTCGACATGCTGGCGCCGATCCGGATGCGCGCCGACGTGCTGATCGACAGCTCGACGATGAGCCCGCATGATCTGCGCGCCGAGGTCGGGCGCTGGTTCGACATGGGGCAGATCTCGCGGCTGGCGATTTCGCTGCACAGTTTCAGCTACAAGCGCGGCGTGCCGCGCGGGCTCGACATGATGTTCGACTGCCGGTTTCTGGCGAATCCGCATTGGGTCGCGGCCTTGCGGCCGCTGACCGGGCTCGATCCGGCGGTGGCGGCGCATGTGCAAAGCGACGCCCGCTATCAACCCTTCATTCAGAAGGTGTGTGATCTACTGCTGTTTCAACTTCCGGCGCATCTGGACGAAGGCAAGGCCCATCTGGCCGTGGGCTTCGGATGTACCGGCGGGCAACACCGTTCGGTTGCCGTAACGGAAGCCGTAGCCAAGGCCCTTGCACAGGCGAACTGGCAAGTGTCTAAACGGCACAGGGAGCTGGAACGGCGGGCACAGGCCATGCCCACAGGGAAAGAGGCAGAGGGCGCGTGATCGGGATCGTGATCGTGGCACATGGGGGTTTGGCGCGGGAATATCTCGCGGCGGTCGAACATGTCGTCGGCCCGCAGGAAGGCATCCGTGCCATCACCATAGAAGACGACCATGACAGGGCTGCGAAACAGGCCGAGATCCGCGCCGCCGCCGATGCGGTCGACAGCGGCGCCGGGGTTGTCGTCGTCACCGACATGTTCGGCGGCTCGCCCTCGAACCTGAGCCTGATGGCCTGCGAGGCCGGCGGGCGCGAGATCATCTATGGTGCCAATCTGCCCTTGCTGATAAAGCTCGCCAAATCGCGCTCTTTGGGCGTGCATGCGGCGGTCGAAGCCTCTCTTGATGCCGGTCGCAAATATATCAATTGCTATTCGACGGGCGGAGCCTCGACCAAGTGAGTGTCAGCAAGGTCTTGAAGATCGTGAATGAAAAGGGCCTGCATGCGCGGGCCTCGGCGCGGTTCGTGGAAGTGGTCGAGGCGCATGACGCAAGGGCCGAGGTCGAAAAGGACGGGATGAAGGTCTCGGGCGATTCGATCATGGGGCTTCTGATGCTCGCCGCCTCGCGCGGGACCACGATCGAGGTCACGACCTTCGGCCCCGAGGCCGAGAAATTGTCCGAGGCGCTGGCGGCGCTGGTCGCCGACCGCTTCGGCGAAGAGATGTGAGCCGAAAGGCAAGAAGGGAATTGTCGTGACCGACAGAAAGCCCGGCGACCCCAAGATGGTCGAACAAAAACCCTATGATATCAAGCGGCTGTCCTATGCGGGGACATTCACCAACCCGTGGAAGGCGAATGCGATCCGCACCGTCGAATGGCTGACGGCGAAATGGACGCTGTTGCAGCTGATCCGCAAGTTCGAGCGTCGCGGCGCGCCGGTGGGCCAGCCGTTCTGGCCGCAGGCGCTGGAGATCATGGGGATCGAGGTGCAGACCCCCGCGGCGGAAATCGCCCGCATTCCCGCGACCGGGCCGCTGGTCGTGGTGGCGAACCACCCGCACGGGCTGGTTGACGGCATGGTGCTGGCCTGGCTGATCGGGCAGGTGCGGACCGATTACAAGATCCTGACCCGCTCGCTTCTGACCGGCATTCCCGAGATCGAGGAGTTCATGCTGCCGGTGCCCTTCCCGCATGAGCCGAATGCGCAGGAAGAAAGCCTGAAGATGCGCGCCGAATGCATGGCGCAGCTGAAGCGCGGCGGCGTGATCGTGCTTTTCCCGGCGGGCGCGGTGGCGCATTCGAAGACCTATTTCGGCCCGGCGATCGAGGGCGAGTGGAACCCTTTCACCGCGAAGATGCTGGCGCGCTCGGGCGCGTCGGTGCTGCCGATCTATTTCCCCGGCAAGAATTCCCGCGCCTATCAGATCGCCAACAAGCTGAGCGCGACGCTGCGGCAGGGGCTTTTGCTGCATGAAATCAAGCGCGCGCTGTTCAAGCCGCAATCGCCGGTAATCGGGCAGCCGAAGACCGGCGCCGAGATGGCCGAGGCGCTGAAACATCCGCGCCAGTTCCTCGCCGATCTGCGCGCCGAAACCCTGGCGCTGCGGCACTGAGGCCGCAGCGGGCCGGGGCGCTCAGGGCGCGCGGCTGACCAGAAGCTTGTCGATCCGCCGCCCGTCAAGGTCCACCACCTCGATGCGCAGCCCATAAAGGGTGAAGACGGCGCCGACCTCGGGCAGCTGGCCGGTCTCGTCCAGCACCAGCCCGGCCACGGTCTGATAATCGCGCCCCTCGCGCAGCGGGAAGCCGAAGGTATCGGCGAATTCGTCGGCCGGCATCCAGCCCGCCACCAGAACCGAACCATCGGCGCGGGGCACCATTTTCGGTTCCTCGGGCTCGCCCGGGTCGTGGAAATCGCCGGTGATCGCCTCGAGCAGGTCCATCGGCGTCACGATACCCTCGAAATGGCCGTATTCGTCAAAGACCAGCACCATATGCGCCGGGGCGTTGCGCAGGGTTTCGACCACGTCCAGCGCCGACATGCCGTCCCGCACCACCGGCGCGGAGAGGATCAGCGCGCGCAGATCGCCCGCCTCGGCGCGGGGGCGGTGATCGAGGAAATCGCGCGAGGAGAGCACGCCGATGATGTCATCGGGGCCGCCGTCGCGCACCGGCAAGCGGGAATGGCGGGTCTCGCGGAAGCGCTTGACGATCGCGGCGGGGCTGTCGCTGATGTCGACCAGCGCGACCTCGTGGCGGGGCGTCATCATGCCGCGCGCCGTGCGGTCGGCAATCCGCATCACCCCGGCGATCATCTCGGTCTCGGCCTCTTCCATCACGCCCGCGGTCTGCGCCTCGGCGAGCACCATCTTGACCTCTTCGTCGGTCATGTTGCTGTCGGCCGCGCCCGACTGGCCCAGCAAAAGCAGCACCAGCCGCCCGGAAATGTCGAGCAGCCAGACCACCGGCGCCGCGACGACGGCGATCAGCTGCAACAGCGGCGAGATCCGCACCGCCACCGCCTCGGGACGGCGCAGCGCGATCTGTTTTGGCACCAGTTCGCCAAAGACGAGCGAGGCATAGGTGATCGCCACCACGACGCCGCCGACGCCCAAAGTGTCGGCAAGGCTGGGCGCAAGTCCCTGCAGCGCCAGCCAGTTCGAGAGCCGCTCGCCCAGGGTCGCGCCGGAAAACGCGCCCGAGAGCACGCCGACCGCGGTGATGCCGATCTGCACCGAGGACAGGAACCGCCCCGGTTCCTCGGCCAGCCGCATCGCGATGCGGGCGCCGCGGCTGCCGCGGTCGGCGAGCAGTTTCAGCCGCGCCTGCCGCGAGGAGACGATGGCAAGTTCCGACATGGCAAGCACGCCGTTGACGAGGGTCAAAAGCAGAACGATGGCGATTTCAAGAAACATCGGCGGTTCCGGGCATCAGGGAAAGGCGGCTGGAAAAGGGCAGGGCGGCCGCGGTCGGCGGCGCAACGGGGGCGTCAGCAGGCATGATGCGCTACAGGTAGGGGCGGCGGGGCCGCCGCACAAGTCCAATCCTTTCGGCCCAATCGTTTCTGGTCCAATCGTTTCGGGCTGCGCGGCTTCGCCGCAAGCCCGCGAAGGCATCGGCCTTCGGGGTCTTGCGCTTTCGCCCCGCGACACCTAGATTAGGATCGTTCCGCAAGGGACTATGGGTGTAGACGGGCCAACTAGGCTGGATCGGACGGGGGTGCGAATCCCCCCACCTCCACCAATCTTCCCGGGCTAACGGGACTGCGGGGGTGAATTAGGGTCGACGAACGGTTGAATGGGTACTTGCATCTCGGTTGGACGCAGCCGTTATCTGCTCAAATGTACAGTTGCCAACGACAACCGTGCTCCGGTGGCTCTGGCTGCGTAAGCAGCTCGGGTACCGAAACCTAAAGTCCTTACGCTTAGCCGCTTAAGGCGGGGCTCGCAGGTGCCTGGCAACAGAAACCTGCACCTTCCCCCAATCCGCTGTGCGCCCGGCCCGATACCGGGGCTGCCGCGCTTGTCGGCACGGGCCTTGGGGCTTGTTCTTGCCCCCTTTTCTTGCACGCCAAATCCCTTATGCTGGGCCGAAAGGAAAGGCGGACAGATGACCCGTTCGATCGACTACGGCACGCTCATGCACCGCGCGATGCGCGGGCTGATCCAGACCGTCCTGACCGAGGTGGCCGAGCATGGCCTGCCCGGGGCGCATCATTTCTTCATCACCTTCGACACCCGCGCGCCAAAGGTGGAAATGGCGGACTGGCTGAAAAGCCGCTATCCCGAAGAAATGACCATCGTGATCCAACACTGGTTCGACAACCTTGTCGTCACCGACGAGGGCTTCTCGATCACGCTGAACTTCGGCAACCAGCCCGAGCCGCTGGTGATCCCCTTCGATGCCGTGCACACTTTCGTCGACCCTTCGGTCGAATTCGGCCTGCGCTTCGAATCGCAAGACAGCGACGAGGAGGAGGAGGACGAAGACGAGGACGAACCGCAGGACGAACCGGAGAAACCCCGGACCGAAGCCGAAGTGGTCAGTCTCGACAAATTCCGCAAATGAGACCCGAGTGATGTTCAACTTCCTCAAACCGAAAGTCACCACCACCCTGACCGCGCATCTGCCGACCTGCCTTCTGGCCGGGGACCGCGCCCTGCGCTACGACGCCCCCGTGCAGAAATGGCTTGCCGCCGAGGGCTTTGGCTGCGTCACCTCGGCCAAGTCTTCGGTGAATGCCGAGGGGCGGGGGACCGCCTCGCAGGTCGTTTTCACCGTGACCGGGCTGGATGCCAGGCTGCTTGACCGGCTGGTGGCGCATTTCGACAGTCTTGGCGCGCCGAAGGGCTCGTGGTTCACCGATGCCGAGGGCAAGGAGCTGCGCCGCTTCGGCACCACCGAGGTCGTGGTGCTGGAGCTTGACCCGGCCGTCCTGCCCGCGGATCAAGGCGCCGCGCAGGTCGCCGCGGTGCTGATGGGCCCGATCGAGGAACGCGTCAGCTCCGCCGGGCGGCTGCAGGGCACCGGCACCTATCCGGGCGCGGTCGAGCTTTACTTCCACTGCCGCTCGCCGCGGATCGTCGAGACCGCGCTGGCCGAGCTTCTGGCGCATCATCCCCTGTGCCGCAACGCCCGCGTCTACCGGATGTCGGTCGACGCCTGAGGGCGGTATACCTCCGCATGCTGATTGCAAAAAATGTCCCGCCGTCCTATGACGCGCGGGACATTTCGCATCACGGAGGCCCACGATGACCGCGACCCATTCTGCGACCCGCACCGAAACCGACAGCTTCGGCCCGCTGGAGGTTCCCGCCGACAAATATTGGGGTGCGCAGACGCAGCGCTCGATCCTGAATTTTCCGATCGGCTGGGAGCGGCAGCCGAAGCCGATCATCCGCGCGCTGGGCGTGATCAAGAAGGCCGCCGCGCTGGTGAACAAGGCGCAGGGCGATCTGGACCCGGCTTTGGCCGATGCGATCGCCGCCGCCGCGACCGAGGTGATCGAGGGCCAGTTCGATGACAACTTCCCGCTGGTGGTCTGGCAAACCGGCTCGGGCACGCAGTCGAACATGAACGCGAACGAGGTGATCTCGAACCGCGCGATTGAAATGCTGGGCGGCGTGATGGGCTCGAAAACGCCCGTGCACCCGAATGACCATGTGAACATGGGGCAAAGCTCGAACGACACCTTCCCGACCGCGATGCATGTGGCGATTGCCTGCCATGCGCGCGACGTGCTGATCCCGGGGCTGGAGAAACTCTCGAAGGCGCTTTGGGCGAAGTCGGAAGAGTTTAAGGATATCATCAAGATCGGCCGCACCCATACGCAGGATGCGACGCCCCTGACGCTGGGCCAGGAATTCTCGGGCTATGCGACCCAGGTCGATCGCGGCATCGAGCGGGTGAAGCTTGCCCTGCCGCATATCTACGAGCTGGCGCAGGGCGGCACCGCCGTCGGCACCGGGCTGAACACCCGCGTCGGCTGGGATAGCCGCATCGCCGCGCAGATCGCCGAGATCACCGGCCTGCCCTTTGTCACCGCGCCGAACAAGTTCGAGGCGCTGGCCGCCCATGACGCGATGGTGTTCTTCTCGGGCGCGCTGAAGACCGTCGCGGCGTCGCTCTTCAAGATCGCCAATGACATGCGGCTTCTGGGCTCGGGTCCGCGCTCGGGTCTGGGCGAGCTGATCCTGCCGGAAAACGAACCGGGCAGCTCGATCATGCCGGGCAAGGTCAACCCGACGCAGGCCGAGGCCCTGACGATGGTCTGCGCCCATGTCATGGGCAATGACGCCGCCATCGGCTTTGCGGGAAGCCAAGGGCATTTCGAGCTGAACGTCTACAACCCGATGATGAGCTACAACGTGCTGCAATCGATGCAGCTTCTGGGCGACAGCGCCAGCGCCTTCACCGACAACATGGTGGTGGGCACGCAGGCGAACACCGCACGGATCGACAAGCTGATGAAGGAAAGCCTGATGCTGGTGACGGCGCTGGCGCCGACCATCGGCTATGATGCCGCGACCAAGGTGGCGAAGACCGCGCACAAGAACGGCACGACGCTGCGCGAGGAAGCGATTGCGCTGGGGTATGTCGATGGCGAGACCTTCGACCGCGTCGTGCGCCCCGAAGACATGATCAGCCCGAAAGGCTGAGGCCAAAGGCGGGAACCGGTTCGCCCGGTTCCCGTCGCTTCAACTGCGCTCGAGGTTCAGCGCGATCAGGTCGCGCACCTGCGCCGGATGGGTCACGGGCAGCATGTGCCCGCCCCCCGGAATGCAGGCCACCCCCACATCGCCCAGCCGCGCCGCGATCGCCTCGCAGACCGGGGGGACGATAGCCGGGCTTTGATCGCCGTGCAGGATCATCACCGGCGCGTCGATCGCCTCGATCCCGTCGGGGCGCCAGATCTGCCCCGGATCGGCGAAATTCGCCGCCGAGATATTGCCCACCATCGGCATCTGCGCGGCAAAGCGGGCGCGGTGATGCGCGGGCAGATCCTCCCACGGCACGCCCGCGCCCCAGGCGCCCATGAAGCCGCGCGCGGCGGCCTCGTGATCGCCCGCCGCAATCAGCGTCTCGAAATGATCCTGATGCCCGCGCAGGGCGATCCAGTCCGGGCTGCCCTCGACCGCGCGAAACAGCACCGGCTCGATCAGCGTCAGGGATCGGATTGCCTCCGGCGCCGCCACCGCCAGCCGCAGCGCCACCGAGGCGCCGAAACTGTGGCCGACCAGATCGAGCGGCCGGTCGATGAAACTGGCCGCGATCTGCGTCACCAGCCGCTGGAACGCGCCCGGCTCCGCCCCCTCGGCCGACCAGTCCGCCGATTGCCCATGCCCCGGCTGATCGAAACCCGTCGCGGTGACGGTTTCGCCCAGGGGCTCCAGCACCGGCCCCCAAAGGCCGGAAGTGCCCAAGGTGCAGTGAATGGCCAGCATCGGTCGCGGCCCGGAGCCGAAGCTTTGCCAGAAGATCTCGTGGCCCTGCCGGATGTCCTTGGCCATCAGAGCGTGCCCAGATGCGCGTCAAGGAAGTCAAGCCGGTCCTGGCCCCAGAAGCGCTGATCGGTTTCCCGCACGATATAGAACGGCGCCCCGAAGACGCCGCGCTCGACGGCCTCTTCCAGGTTCTTCTCATAGGCCAACGCGCCGGTGAACAGCCCGGTGGTGACAAGGTTCGGATCAAAGCCGGTCTCGGCCAGCTTTTCGCGCAAGACGTCATCTTCGCCGATGTTGCGATCCTCGACCCAGAGCGCGCGCAGGATCGCCCGCACCAGCGCGCCGACATCACCGCCGCCCCCCTTCGTCGCTTCCGCCTGCGCCGCGATGACGGCGTAGGATCCCGGCGCCGCATTCGGCGGATAGATCGTGGGCTTCAGGATCATCTCCATCCCCAGATGCTGCGCCCACCGCGCCAGCTCCTGATTGCGATAGGCCATCCGCGCGGGGTGGCGTGCCGCGGGCCGCACGCCGCCGGTGCGATCGAAAAGCGCCAGCACGTCCAGCGGCCTGTAGCTGATGGTGGCGCCATGTTGCGCCGCGATCCGTTCCAGCCGGTCCCCGGCCAGATAGGTCCAGGGGCTGAACACCGAGAAAAAGTAATCAATCTGCGCCATCTTATCGCTCCCCCGGCTTGCAAGGTTTGCGGGCAGGCTAGCCCGGTGCTAAGGCAGGCGCAATCCGCCGAATCCGCTGCTGCCGCAGCGGCAAGAAAGGAACTGCCCATGGCTGCGATGACCGAACCGAAGCTCATTTCCGGCAATGCGAACCGGCCTCTGGCGCAGGCGATCGCGCGGCGGATGTCGATGCATCGCGGCATGTCGGTGGGGCTGGTCGATGCCCGTGTCGAGCGCTTCAACGATCAGGAAATCTTCGTCGAAGTCTATGAGAACGTCCGCGGCGAGGACATGTACATCATTCAGCCGACCTCGAACCCGGCGAATGACAACCTGATGGAACTGCTGATCATGACCGATGCGCTCAAACGCTCCTCGGCCGATCGGATCACCGCCGTCATCCCCTATTTCGGCTATGCCCGGCAGGATCGCCGCGCCAAGGCCCGCACGCCGATTTCGGCGAAACTGGTGGCGAACCTGCTGACGGAAGCCGGGGTGAACCGGGTGCTGACGCTGGATCTGCACGCGACGCAGATCCAGGGCTTCTTCGACATCCCGGTAGACAACCTTTATGCCGCGCCGGTCTTTGCGCTGGATATCCTGCACAATTTCAAGGGCGCGCGGGAAGATCTGATGGTGATCTCGCCCGATGTCGGCGGCGTGGCGCGGGCGCGGGAACTGGCCAAACGGATCGGGGCGCCGCTTGCCATCGTCGACAAGCGCCGCGAAAAGGCGGGCGAGGTTGCGGGGATGACGGTGATCGGCGAGGTCACCGGCAAGAAATGCATCATCGTCGATGACATCTGCGACACCGCGGGAACGCTGTGCAAGGCGGCCGAGACGCTGATCGCCGCCGGCGCGACCGAGGTGCACAGCTACATCACCCATGGCGTGCTCTCGGGTCCGGCGGTGGAGCGGGTGGAAAATTCGGTGATGAAATCGCTGGTCATCACCGATTCGATCGAGCCCACTGAAGAGGTGAAATCCGCCCGCAACATCCGCATCGTGCCGACCGCGCCGATGTTCGCGCAGGCGATCCTGAACACCTGGTCGGGCACGTCGGTCAGCTCGCTCTTTGAAACCGACACGCTGGTGCCGATCTACGAGGGGCTCTATTCGACGCTGTAACCGCTGGACAGGTCGCGGAAATTCGACAAGGCTCGGGTCATGCTGATCCGGGCCTTTCTGCTTTTGTGTCTGAGCACCGCCCCCGCGGCGGCGGATTGCGTGCTGTTGCTGCATGGGCTTGCCCGCAGCCCGCGCTCGCTTTTCGTGCTGGAAGAGGTCTTGCAGGCGCGGGGCAGGCGGGTGGTGAACCTCGGCTATCCCTCGACCAAGGAGACGGTGGCGCAACTGGCGGGCCGGATCGAGGCGGGTTTTGCCGCCTGCGGGCCGGGGCGGGTCGATGTGGTGACGCATTCGATGGGCGGCATCCTGCTGCAGGTCTGGGCCGAACGCGGCGCGAATGCCGGGCGCATCCACCGGGCGGTGATGCTGGCGCCGCCGAATGGCGGCTCGGAGATCGTCGATGCCTTCCGCGATCAGGCCTGGTTTGGCTGGATGAACGGCCCGGCGGGGCTGGCTTTGGGCACGGGCGCGACGGATGCGCCCGCGCGCCTGGCCGTGCCGCGGTTCGACTTCGCGGTGATCGCGGGCTCGGACAGCCTGAACCCGATCACCTCCTGGCTGATCCCGGGGCCGGATGACGGCAAGGTCTCGGTTGCCAGCGCGAAACGGGCGGGGATGAAGGATTTTCTGGTGCTGCCGGTCACCCACACCTGGATGATGGACGATCCGCGGGTGATCGTCGAGGTGCTGGCGTTTCTGGATACGGGCCGGTTCGAACCCGCGCCAAGTTGGGGCGGGGCCTTGAAACGGCTTGCGCGGCCGTAAGCGGGCAGGGGGGCGCTGCCCCCCTCTTTTGCGCTGGCGCGCAAAATTCACCCCCCGGGATATTTGCCCCAAGGTGAAAGCGCGTTGTTTTCACCTTGGCGGAAATATCCTCGGGGGTGCGGGGGCAGACAGCCCCCGCTGCCGCGGTCAGAGAATGCGGTTCACATGGCCCATCTTGCGACCGGGCTTGGCCTCGGCCTTGCCGTAAAGATGGATCTGCGTGTTCTTCGCCCGGGCAAAGTTGGGGATGCGGTCGACATCCTCGCCGATCAGATTCAGCATCTCGACATCGGCATGGCGCCCGCCGTCGCCCAGCGGCCAGCCCGCCACGGCGCGGATGTGCTGTTCGAACTGATCGACGGCGCAACCCGCCTGGGTCCAGTGGCCGGAATTATGCACCCGCGGCGCGATCTCGTTCACCAGCAGGCCCGCTTGGGTGACGAACAGCTCGACCCCGAGCACGCCGACATAATCAAGCGCATTGAGGATCCGCGCCGCGATCAGCACCGCATCCGAACGCAGCGGCGGGGGGATGCGGGCGGGCACGGTCGTGGTGTGCAGGATGCCCGACTTGTGCACGTTCTCGCCCGGATCGAAGCAGGAAATCGAGCCGTCAAGGCCGCGCGCGGCGATCACCGAAATCTCGGCCGAGAAATCGACGAAGCCTTCCAGAACGGCGGTGGCGCCGCCCATCGCGGCAAGGGCAACGGGCGCGTCGGCGGCGGTCATGATCCGCGCCTGGCCCTTGCCGTCATAGCCCAGCCGCGTCGTCTTCAGGATCGCGGGCGTGCCGATCTGCGCCAGCGCCGCGTCAAGGCTGGCGGCATCGCTCACCTCGGCCCAGGGCGCGGTGGCAAGGCCGATGCCGTTCAGGAATGCCTTTTCCAAAATCCGGTCCTGCGAGGTCACCAGCGCCTTGCGCCCCGGACGAATGGGTCGCAGGCTTTCGAGCAGGTCAAGCGCCGAGGTCGGGATGTTCTCGAATTCATAGGTGATGACATCGACCGCCTCGGCAAAGGCGCGCAGCGCGGCTTCGTCGTCATAGGCGGCGGTGAAGACCCGGTCGGCGACCTGACCCGCGGGCGGATTGGCGCCCGGCTCGAAGATCGCGCATTTCAGACCAAGGCGCGAGGCCGCGACCGAGAGCATCCGCCCCAGCTGTCCGCCGCCCAGAATCCCGATCGTGGCGCCCGGTTTCAGCATCTCACTCATCGGCGGGCTCGTCGGGGATCGAGGCGGAGAGGGCCTCGCGCCAGGCATCGAGCCGGGCGGCCAGATCCGCATCCTGCAGCGCAAGGATGCCCGCCGCCATCAGCCCGGCATTGGCCGCGCCCGCGGCGCCGATCGCCATCGTGGCAACCGGAAAGCCCTTCGGCATCTGCACGATGGAATATAGACTGTCGACGCCCGCAAGCGCCTTGGTCTGCACCGGCACGCCGACGACCGGCACGCGCGTCTTCGAGGCCATCATGCCCGGCAGATGCGCAGCACCTCCCGCGCCCGCGATGATCACCTGCAGGCCGCGCTCGACCGCGGTCTTGCCATAGGCCCAGAGCCGGTCCGGGGTGCGATGCGCCGAGACGATCTTTTTCTCGTAAGCCACGCCGAGTTCATCCAGAACCGTCGCCGCTTCGCGCAGGGTCGCCCAGTCGGACTGGCTCCCCATGATGATTCCCACTTTCACGCCCATTCGGCCCCCCATTTTGTGGCGGCACTATAGGCAGTGGGGCCCCCGGTTCAAGGGTTTGGGGCGGTCTCAGGCGATGATGTCGGGGGTGAGCCGGTCTTCGATCCGGGCGATCTGATCCTTCAGCGCCAGTTTCTGCTTTTTCAGCCGCACCAGCCGCAGCTGATCGGGGTGGGCGGCGTTCACCAGCGCGGAAATCGCCTCGTCCAGGTCGCGGTGCTCGCGGCGCAGGACCGCGAGCTTGACCCGCAACACCTCGTCGGAGTTCATCTCGATCGGGCTGTCGATATGAGCATTCATGGCATGGTCCGATCACAGGCTGAGACAGATAAGCAGAGCCAAGCCCCCCGACTCGCCCCGCTTCCCTGCAACTATATCAAATCCGTGACCTTTGCGGGAATTTTCCTGACTGCGACGCGCCGCCGCCCCCTTGCACCCGGCGTGGCGCTGCCCATATCGTGGGCATGGGACTGCCGCGGCTGCGGGGTCCTCATGCAACGTCGCTTACCAAAGGGCTTGCCAATGACGAAACTGAGCTTCGGCGCACATCCCTATCTGCTGGGCTTCGACCAGCTGGAGCGCCTTGTCGAGCGGACCGCAAAATCCGGGTCCGACGCCTATCCGCCCTACAACATCGAGCAATCGGGGCCCGACGAATTCCGCATCACCCTGGCGGTGGCGGGCTTTGCCGAGGCCGATCTGGCGATCACCATGGAAGATCGCGCCCTTGTCATCCGCGGCCGTCAGGCCGATGACGGGTCCGAGCGCATCTTTTTGCACCGCGGCATCGCCGCCCGCGCCTTTCAGCGCAGCTTCGTGCTGGCCGATGGCGTCGAGGTCTCGGGCGCCGCGCTGGAAAATGGCCTTTTGCACGTCGAGCTGAAACGGGCGCAGCCCGAGCCGGTCGTGCAGACGATTCCGATCCGCAAAAAATAAGGGGGCATCATGGATCATACTGCTGACTTCGACGTCGCCGCGGGGGCGCGCATCGTTTATGTCCGGCCGGTTCCGCTGACCGAAATTCCCGAGGAAATCCGCGACCGGGTGGGCCACATCGACCACATGTATGCGCTGCACAACGTCAACGGCGAGCGGCTGGCGCTGGTCAGGGACCGCGAGATGGCCTTCGTGTTGGCGCGGCAAAACGAGATCACCGCGGTCAGCGTGCACTGACCCCGACGCCGGGTCCGAAATGCAAAACGCCCCGGAGTTTTCCGGGGCGTTCTTGTTTCTGCCTGCGGCTTACGCCTTGATCAGGCCCATCGACTCGAGCTTCAGGATCACCTGATGCGCGCAGTGATCGACATCGACGCCGGTGGTGTCGACGGCCAGTTCCGGGCTGGTGGGCACTTCGTAGGGGTCGGAAATGCCGGTGAATTCCTTGATCTTGCCTTCGCGGGCGAGCTTGTAAAGCCCCTTGCGGTCGCGGCTTTCGCATTCTTCAAGCGAGGTCGCGACATGGACTTCGACGAAGGCGCCATAGGCTTCGACCATCTCGCGCACGGCGCGGCGGGTCGCGGTATAGGGCGCGATCGGGGCACAGATCGCGATGCCGCCGTTCTTGGTGATTTCCGACGCCACATAGCCGATGCGCTTGATGTTGATGTCGCGGTGCTCTTTCGAGAAGCCCAGCTCCGAGGACAGATGCTTGCGCACCACGTCGCCATCCAAGAGCGTCACCGGACGGCCGCCCATCTCCATCAGCTTGACCATCAGCGCATTGGCGATCGTCGACTTGCCCGAGCCCGAAAGCCCGGTGAAGAAGACGGTGAAGCCCTGTTTCGCCCGCGCGGGCGAGGTGCGGCGCAGTTCCGACACCACCTGCGGGAAGCTGAACCATTCCGGGATATCAAGGCCCTCGCGCAGGCGGCGGCGCAGTTCGGTGCCCGAGATGTCCAGCACGGTGCAGCCTTCCGGCACTTCGTTCGCCGGGTAATATTGCGCCTTTTCCTGCACATAGACCATGTGCTTGAAATCGACCATGGTGACGCCGATTTCCTCTTCATATTGCTTGAAAAGGGTTTGGGCGTCGTAGGGGCCGTAGAAATCCTGACCGGCCGAGTTCTTGCCAGGGCCGGCGTGGTCACGGCCGACGATGAAATGGGTGACGCCGTGGTTCTTGCGGATCAGCCCGTGCCAGACCGCCTCGCGCGGGCCCGCCATCCGCATCGCCAGGTTCAGAAGGCTCATCGTCGTGGTCGATTGCGGGTATTGATCGAGCACGGCTTCATAGCAGCGCACCCGGGTGAAGTGGTCGACATCGCCCGGTTTCGTCATGCCGACGACGGGGTGGATCAGCAGGTTCGCCTGCGCCTCGCGGGCGGCGCGGAAGGTCAGTTCCTGATGCGCGCGGTGCAGCGGGTTGCGGGTCTGGAAGGCGACGATCTTCTGCCAGCCCAGCTTGCGGAAATAGGCGCGCAGCTCGTTGGGGGTGTCGCGGCGGCCCTTGAAATCATAATGCACGGGCTGCTGGATGCCGGTGATCGGCCCGCCCAGATAAATCGCGCCCGCGGTGTTGTGCAGGTAATTCACCGCCGGATGCGCCAGATCATCGGCGCCGAAGACCTTTTCGGCCTCGCGCGCCTTGTTCGGCACCCATTTGTCGGTGACCGACAGGATCGCCAGAATCACGCCTTCCTGGTCGCGCAGCGCGATGTCCTGCCCGGGCGCGATGCCTTCGGCGAATTTCTCGTTCACGTCGAGCGTGATCGGCATCGGCCAGAGCGTGCCATCGGCCAGACGCATGTTGTCGACGACGCCGTCGTAATCGGCCTCGCTCAAAAAGCCCTTGAGCGGGAAGAACCCGCCGTTCATCAGCAGTTCCAGGTCGCAGATCTGGCGCGGCGTCAGGTCCCAGGACGGCAGGGTGCCCGCCTCGACCTTCAGCTTTTGCGCGGATTCGTGAGACACATAGAGCTCCGGAATGGGAGCGAGATTGGAAAGAGTCATCGCTTGACCTGTTTTTTCGAGGGCTGACCGCCGCGCCACACCGACGCTTGGGCGCGGCTTTGCCCGCAAATATGGCGTTTTTCAAGCAAAAGCCGGGGGTGTCCGGTGAAAGAAGGCGGTTTTGGTGCGTTTGTGCCGAAGGCCGGAACGAAGTTTCTGCAAACTGCGTCAATCCACGCCGTTTGTTGCGGTCCGAAGCGGTGCTATCGTGCCCCGAAGTTTGCTTTGAGGGGAAGTCATGGGTCTGAAATCAAGTCTGACGCCTATCATCGCCGGTTGGGTGTGGATCTCCGGTTGCGAGTACGGCATCAATCAGGTCTGGCTGAAAAGCCAGTGGGAAGAATATTACAGCACGCTCGGGATGGCCTATCCCGACGACATGATGAAATGGGCTGCCTGGTGTCTCGTCTTCGCGCTTGCGATGCGGATGCTGGTCTCCCGCTTCAACGTGCTGGCGGCGGGGATCCTTTCGTGGGTCTTCGTGGTCGGCCTGTCGCTGCTGGCGCTGTGGAATTACGCGCCGATGCCGATGGAGATGTTCCAGCTCTACGGCCCGGCCAGCTTCGCCGAAACGCTCTCGGCGGCTCTGGTGATCTCGATGGTCGTGGGGATCGCGGATGCGATCAAGCGCTCGCAGATCCGCGCCAAGGAAAAGGCCAAGGCGAAACTGAAGGCCAAGGCCGTCGCGGCCTGAACCTGTCACCGTCTGAAACGGGCCGCCTTCGGGCGGCCCTTTTCGTTCGGGTCAGCCCTGTTCGGCCAGCCAGCGTTCGGCATCCAGCGCCGCCATGCAGCCCATCCCCGCCGAGGTGATCGCCTGCCGATAGGTGTGATCGGTCAGATCGCCCGCGGCGAAGACGCCCGGAACGCCGGTGCGGGTGCTGCCCGGTTCCACCTTCACATAGCCGCCGTGATGCAGTTCGAGCTGGTCCTTGACCAGCTCCGAGGCGGGCGCATGGCCGATGGCGACGAAGAAGCCGTGGCAGGGGATCTCGCGCTCGGCCCCGGTCTGCACGTCCTTGATGCGGCAGCCGGTGACGCCGAGCGGCGCCTCGGTGCCCAGCACCTCCTCGACCGTGGCATTCCAGATCACTTCGATCTTCGGGTTTTTCTTCAGCCGCTCGATCAGGATCTTTTCGGCGCGGAAACTGTCGCGGCGGTGGATCACGGTGACCTTGGAGGCGAAATTGGTCAGGAACATCGCCTCTTCCACGGCCGCATTGCCGCCGCCGACCACCACGACCTCCTTGCCACGGTAAAAGAACCCGTCGCAGGTGGCGCAGGCCGAGACGCCGAAGCCCTGGAATTTCTGCTCGGACGGCAGGCCGAGCCAGCGCGCCTGCGCCCCGGTGGCCAGAATGACCGTGTCGGCGGTATAGACCGTGCCCGAATCGCCGGTGGCCACAAAGGGCCGGGGGCCAAGGTCGAGCCTGGTGATGATGTCGGTGATGATCTCGGCGCCCATCGCGCGGGCGTGCTCCTCCATCTGCACCATCAGTTCCGGTCCCTGCACCTCGGTGCGGCCGGGCCAGTTTTCCACCTCGGTGGTGATCGTCAGCTGCCCGCCCGGCTGCATCCCCTGCACGAGGATCGGCTTCAGCATCGCGCGCGAGGCATAGACCGCCGCCGTATAGCCGGCAGGCCCCGACCCGATGATCAGAACCTTCGTATGCTTCGTGTCGCTCATGCCGGAACTCCTGTTGTGACGCCGCTCATATAAGCAGCAGACCGGCCCGGGAAAACCCCCGCGCGGCACCGCTGTGTCGCACCCGGGGCTTTCCTGGGCGATTGCGCTTGCGCCCGAAAGGGCGAAACAATATTGCGCAGCTTGGCGCTGGAAGATAAGGTTTGCGCAGCCAAGGAGGTTCGGCATGGGCACGAGCAAGCTCGACGAGATCGACCGGAAGATTCTGGCCGAGCTGCAGGCGGATGGCCGGATGACGAACGTCGAACTGGCCAAGCGCGTCGGCATCTCGGCACCGCCCTGTTTGCGGCGGGTGCGCACGCTGGAAGAGGCGGGTTACATCCGCGGCTATCACGCCGATGTGAACCCGCGCGAGCTGGGCTTCGAGGTGCAGGTCTTCGCGATGGTGCGGCTGCACAGCCAGGCGGAAACGGATCTGAGCGCCTTCGAACGCCGCTGCCAGGCCTGGCCGCTTGTGCGCGAATGCCACATGCTGAACGGCGAGATCGACTTCGTGCTGAAATGCGCGGCGCCGGACCTGAGCACGTTCCAGAATTTCCTGACCGGGCAGCTGACCGCGGCCGAGAATGTGGCGAGCGTGAAGACCTCGCTCGTCATCCGCTGCGCCAAGGACGACCCCGGCGTGCCTTTCGACGTGCTCGAAGAGCGGCTTGCCAAACACGCCTGAGCGCGGGGCCGCAACCGGGGCAGGGGGGCGCTGCCCCCCCGTCCTGCCGTTGGCAGGACTCCCGCCGAGGTATTTTTTGCAAGATGAAAGGCCATGTATTCATCTTGCCCGAAATACCTCGGGGGTCCGGGGGCAGCGCCCCCGGCCTTGCCCTCAGATTTCGCCCGCACGCACCAGATCGATCATCGCCTGACCCTTGCGCGCGTCTTCCAGCGTCCAGAGGAAAGGTTCGCCGTCGCGGATGTGGCGGACAAAGGCCTCGACCTGCAGCAGATATTGGTTCACGCCGGGGAAGCGGTGCGTCTCGGCGCTGTTGAAACCGTGCAAGGTGATCTCGGCCTGATCGAAGGCGGCGGCGTTGAACGGGGCCGTAAAGGTGATCCGGCCGGTCTCGCCCTGAAAGGTCACTTCCTGGCGCGCGCAAAGCCGGGTCGAGGTCATCGCGGCAAAGGTGAATTCCCCGCCCGGCCCCGCCATCTCGCCCCAGACCTGCGCGAAAGTGTCGACGCCGTTTTCGCGCTTGATCCGGGACGCGAGCCGCACCGGCTCGGCCCGCGCCGCGAAGCGGATCGAGGAATAGGCATAGACGCCGATATCGGGGATCGAGCCGCCGCCGGTCTCGGCGCGGTTGCGGATGTTCGCGGGGTCGGGATTGTCGAAGCAGAAGACGGCGTCGGCATGTTTCAGCTGCCCGATCCGGCCCGCGTCCAGCCAGTGCCGGGCCAGCTGCCATTGCGGGTGGTGCACGATCATATAGGCCTCGGCCGCGCATTTTCCGCTGGCATCGCGGGCGGCGATCAGCGGGTCGATCTCGGCCGCGGTCAGCGCCAGCGGCTTTTCGATCAGCACATGCTTGCCGGCCTCCAGCGCCTTGATCCCCCAGGCGATGTGCAGATGGTTCGGCAGCGGAATGTAGACCGCCTCGATCGCGGGATCGGCCAGCAGCGCCTCGTAGCTCTCATGCAGGGTTAGATCGGGGGCAAAGGCGGTGAAGGCCGCGGCCTTGGCGGGCGAGGATGTCGCCAGCGCCGCCAGACGCGCGCCCCGCGCCGCATGGATCGCGGGCCCCATCCGGCGCGCCGCGAAATCCGACGCGCCGAGAATTCCGAAATTGACTGGCTGCATGGTCGTCTCCCTTTGGCGCCAGGCTAGCGCGACGCGGGGGAGGGGGCAACGTCAGCCCGGCAGGCTCATGCCCTTTTCCTTCGCCAGCGCCTTCATCCGGCCCTGCAGCTTTTCGAACGCCCGCACTTCGATCTGCCGGATCCGCTCGCGGCTGACGTCATATTGCGACGAGAGTTCTTCCAGCGTCACCGGTTCGTCGCGCAGCCGCCGCGCCATCAGGATATCGCGTTCGCGTTCGTTCAGCACGTCCATCGCGGCGACCAGCATCGCCCGGCGGGCCTGCAATTCGTCGGCTTCGGCATAGGCCTCGGCCTGGTCGGCGTCTTCGTCTTCCAGCCAGTCCTGCCATTGCGTGGCGCTTTCGCCGTCGCCCGCGCCCACTTGCGCGTTCAAGGACGCATCCGACCCGGCCAGACGGCGGTTCATCTCGATCACGTCGCCTTCGCTGACGTTCAGGTCATGCGCGATCTTCGCCACCGCATCGGGGCGCAGATCGCCCTCCTCAAACGCGCCGATCTTCGATTTCGCCTTGCGCAGGTTGAAGAAGAGCTTCTTTTGCGCCGAGGTGGTGCCCAGTTTCACCAGCGACCACGAGCGCAGGATATATTCCTGGATCGCGGCGCGGATCCACCACATCGCATAGGTGGCCAGCCGAAAGCCGCGTTCCGGGTCGAAGCGCTTGACCGCCTGCATCAGGCCCACGTTCGCCTCGGAAATCACCTCGGCCTGCGGCAGGCCGTAGCCGCGATAGCCCATGGCGATTTTCGCGGCGAGCCGCAGGTGCGAGGTGACCAGGCGATGCGCGGCCTTCGGATCCTGATGGTCGACCCAGGCCTTGGCCAGCATGTATTCCTCTTCCGGTTCCAGAAGCGGAAACTTGCGGATCTCCTGCAGATAGCGGTTCAGACCCTGTTCGGGGCTGGGGGCTGGCAGGTTGGCGTAGCTCGACATCGGTGTTGTTCTCCCTTCGGGCCCCAGATGGGGAAGGAGGCCTGCCCCTTCAAGGGATTCCGCCTCCGGTCATGGGGATGAACGCAGGATGGGCCGGAATCCGCTGCCGGGCAAGCACTGATGACGCAAGCGTGAGATCAGGTGATCTGCGGCCCCGCGCGCAAGATGGCCAGCAGCGCCTCGAAATCCTCGGGCAGGGGCGAGGAGAAGCTGAGGTCTTCGCCGGTGACCGGATGGGTGAAGCCCAGCGTCGTCGCATGCAGCGCCTGCCGCGGGAAGCCCGCCACCGCCTCGGCCGCGGCGGCGCCGACCGCGCGGACGGAAAGTTTCCGTTTGCCGCCATAGGTGGGATCGCCCACCAGCCCATGCCCCACATGCGCCATGTGCACGCGGATCTGATGCGTGCGGCCGGTTTCCAGCCAGCAATCCATCAAGGCCGCGACGCCGCCGAAGGCTTCGACGGTGCGGGCGCGGGTGACGGCATGGCGCCCGCCGGTAAAGAGCACCGCCTGCCGTTGCCGGTCGGTCGGGTGGCGGGCGAGTTGCGAGGTGATCTTCAGGATGCCGCCTTGTTCGAAATTCACCCCGCGGATGCCGCGCAGGCGCGGATCGGCGGCACTCGGAACCCCCTGCACCAGCGCGGTGTAATGGCGATGCACGGTGTGACGCTCGAATTGCGCCGCAAGGCCATGATGCGCGCGGTCGGATTTCGCCACGACGAGCAGGCCCGAGGTCTCCTTGTCGATCCGGTGCACGATGCCCGGCCGCGCCTCGCCGCCGATGCCCGAGAGCCTGCCGCCGAAATGATGCAAGAGCGCATTGACCAGCGTGCCATCCTCCGAGCCGGGCGCGGGATGCACCACCATCCCCGCGGGCTTGTCGATCACGATCAGGTCGTCGTCTTCCCAAAGCACGGTCAGCGGAATGTCCTGCGCGACGGTTTCCACCGCGCGGGGCGGCTCGAGCGCGATCATGTAGACCTCGCCCGGGGCGACCTTGGCCTTTTGATCGGTGATCGCGACCCCGTCCCGTGTCACCGCGCCCTCGGCGATCAGCCGGGCCAGGCGCGAGCGCGACAGCGCCGCTTCTTCTGGCACAAGCGCCGTCAATGCCTTATCAAGCCGCTCGGCGGGGTCTTCGCCGATTTCGATGCGCAGGAGGTGTGCCGCGATGTCCGACATGATGCCTTCCGATCCGGCGCCGCCGCCTGAGGTGAAGTTTCTGAAGATTCTCACCACCACCCTTGCGGGGGTGATGATCTTCGGCCTTCTAACGATCATCTTCCTGCTTGTCACCCGCCTGCCGGGGGCGACGAAGCTGCCCGCCCTGCCCGAAGCGATCACGCTCCCCGCGGGGGAAAAGGCCGAGACGGTGACTTTCGGCAAGGGCTTTACCGTGGTTGTCACGGCAAGCGGCCGGGTGCTGGTCTATCGGCCCGATGGCGGGCTGGCGCAGGATGTGGCGCTGAAGTGACGCCATCTTGGCCTCGGCCATCGCCGAGGCGATGCGAAACAGATGTCCCATGACCGCCGGGGCGCCAAAGCGTCCCGGTGAGCCGCCAGCCCCGCCCATGGCGGGCGCTTCTCGCCCGCCGGGACGGGCTCCGGCCTCTCGTCGTGCTTGGGGAAACGGTCTTCTCATTCGCGTTGTGCCGCGGGCGGGGAAAGGCGGTGCCTTTCCTGATCCGCCCGAACTGAGGTGGAACGCAAAACAAAACCGCCGAAGGCGTGAACCTCCGGCGGGCGTATTTTCCCCAAGAAGAAACCGAAAGCTTACTTGGCTTCCAGCGCGTCGAGCCGGGCCTTGAGCGCCTCGTTTTCCTCGCGCGCTTTCGCGGCCATCGCCTTCACCGCGTCGAATTCCTCGCGGGTGACGAAATCGCGATCGGCCATCCAGCGGTCCATCCAGCTTTTCATCGCCGTTTCCGCCTCGGTCTTGGCGCCCTGCGCCACGCCCATCGCATTGGTCATCAGCTTCGACATCTCGTCGAAAAGTTTGTTCGGAGCTTGCATCGTCTTCACCTTCTGCCTGCGGGCCGCCCCCGCGACCCCGCTTGCGCCCTATATGGGCCGTGCAGCCCGCCGAGACAAGGTTGACTTCGCCGCAGCGCAAGGGCCAATTGGCACCGCTTCAGCCCGAGGATGCCATGGCCCTTCCTTTCCCCGACATCTCCCCCGATGCCTTCGAGATCCCGATCCTCGACTGGCCCGTCCGCTGGTATGCGCTGGCCTATATCGCAGGCCTGCTGGCGGGCTGGCGCATCGTCGTCGCGCTGATGCGGCGCCCGAAGCTTTGGGGCAAACGCGCGCCGATGGCCCCCGAGGCGGTCGAGGACCTGCTGACATGGGTCATTTTGGGCGTCATCCTGGGCGGGCGGCTGGGCTTTGTGCTGTTCTACGATCCGGGCACCTATCTGACCGATCCGCTGGCGATTTTCCGGGTCTGGGAAGGGGGCATGTCGTTCCACGGCGGTTTTGCGGGCGTTGTCGTCGCCGGGCTGATCTTTTGCTGGCGCCGCGGCATCGCGCCCCTGTCCGTGGGCGACGCCTTTGCGCTGGTGGCGCCGATCGGGCTGTTCCTGGGCCGGATCGCCAATTTCATCAAGCCCGAGCTCTGGGGGCGGCCGACCGATGCGCCCTGGGGCGTGATCTTCCCGGTCGAGGCGGCGCAGATCTGCAACGGCTGGGCCGGGCAGGTGGATTACGCCTGCGCCCGCCACCCGTCGCAGCTTTACGAGGCGGGGCTTGAGGGGCTGGTTCTGGGCGCCGTGCTGTGGTGGCTTTTTGCCCGTGGCGCGTTGCGCCGCCCGGGGCTGCTGATGGGGGTGTTCCTGACGGGCTACGGGCTCGCCCGCGCCTTCGTCGAGCTGTTCCGCCAGCCCGATGCGCAATTTGCCAGCGCCGCCAATCCGATGGGCTATGCCTATTTTCTGGGCGATATCGGGGTCACCATGGGGCAGGTGCTGTCGGCGCCGATGATCGCGATGGGGCTGATGCTGGTTCTTTACGCCCGGATCCGGGGGACGAAGTGACCCCGCTGGCGCGGCTTCTCGCCGCGCGCATCGCGGCCGAGGGACCGATCGGACTGGACCGCTACATGGCCGAATGCCTGCTGCATCCCGAGCACGGCTATTACGCCACCCGCGATCCCTTTGGCCGGGCGGGGGATTTCATCACCGCGCCGGAGATCAGCCAGATGTTCGGCGAGATGCTGGGGCTGTGTCTGGCGCAGGTCTGGCTTGATCAGGGCCGCCCCGCCCCCTTCATCCTGGCGGAAATCGGGCCGGGGCGGGGAACGCTGATGGCCGATGTGGCGCGGGTGATCCGCTCTGTTCCCGGCATGGCCGAGGCGGCGCGGCTGCATCTGATCGAGGCCTCGCCCGCCCTGCGCGCGGTGCAGCGCAAGACCCTGGCCGCGCATCAGGTCACCTGGCACGACAGCGTCGAAACCCTGCCCGAGGCGCCGCTCTTCCTGCTGGCGAACGAGTTTTTCGACGCCCTGCCGATCCGCCAATTCCAGCGCACCGAGGCCGGCTGGGCCGAGCGTCAGGTGGGGCTGCAGGGAGAGCGCCTTGTGCCCGGCCTTGCCCCGCCCACCCGCTTTGCGGCGCTGGAACACCGGCTGGCCGACACGTGCCCGGGCGATGTGGTCGAAACCTGCCCTGCCGCGGCGCCGATCCTGGGGGAAATCGCCCGCCGCATCGCCGCCCATGGCGGGGCGGCGCTGGTGATCGATTACGGCCATTGGCGCAGTCTGGGCGACACGTTTCAGGCGGTCAGGGCGCATGAGTATTGCGATCCTTTTGCCGCCCCCGGCGCGGCCGATCTGACCGCCCATGTCGCCTTCGAACCGCTGGCCGAGGCGGCCCGGGCGGCGGGGGCGCAGGCCTCGGCGATGACCCCGCAGGGGGTGCTGCTGGAGCGGCTCGGCATCGCCGCCCGGGCCGAAGCGCTGGCGGCAAAGCTCTCCGGCGCTACGCGGGAGGCGCATCTGGCCGCGCATCGGCGCTTGACCCATCCCGAAGAAATGGGTCAGGTGTTCCAAAGTCTTGCCATTTTTCCCGCAACCGCCCCGGTGCCCCCGGGCTTCGATGTTTGATCCATGCCCACGACGCTTGACATCCTGACCTCTCCGGCCCTTTCGGGGGTCACGCACGGGTTCTTCACCCGCAAGGGCGGGGCCTCTTCCGGCATCTTCGCCGGGCTCAATTGCGGCCATGGCTCCTCGGATCAGACCGAGGCGGTGGCGCTGAACCGGGCGCGGGTGGCGACGGCGATGGGGGTGGCGCCCGCGGCGCTGGTGGGGGTGCATCAGATCCATTCCGCCGATGTGCTGCTGGTCGAGGAGCTGCCCGCCGCGCCGGTGCGGGCCGATGCGCTGGTGACGAAACGGCCCGGCATCGTGCTCAGCGTGCTGACGGCGGATTGCCAGCCGGTGCTGTTTGCCGACCGCGCGGCCGGGGTGGTGGGCGCGGCCCATGCGGGCTGGCGCGGCAGCCGCGACGGCGTGCTGGAGGCGACGCTGGACGCGATGGAGGCGCTGGGCGCGGCCCGGGCGCGGATTTCCGCGGTGATCGGGCCCTGCATCTCGCAGCGCGCCTATGAGGTCGGCCATGATTTCATGGAGACTTTCCTGAGCGACGATCCGCAGGCGGCGCGGTTCTTTGCCGCCGGTCCCGCGGGCAAGCCGCTCTTCGATCTGCCGGGCTACGGGCTGTCGCGGTTGCGCGCCGCCGGGGTGGGGCAGGCGGAATGGACGCGGCACTGCACCTATTCCGATCCCGAGCGGTTCTATTCCTTCCGCCGCACCACCCATGCGGGCGAGGCGGATTACGGCCGCCTGATCTCGGCGATTCGGCTTTAGGGCGGGCGCTCCGGTCCCGCCGGGGGCGGATTGTGGCGAAATCCGCGCCGCGACAGCCGTTAACCCTTTATTTTGCAGTTTCGCGCAACACTTCCTGCCATGATTTCGCCCGCGGGGGGCGCAGGAAAGCACGCTTGGTGCCCAATCGCCGCCGTATTGCGGGGGGAAAACACCTCAGGGACCGATGCCGGGCATCGATCCGCCAGAACCGCAGGAGAGCAGAATGACCCTGAAACCGACCCCGCGCTGGATGACGACCGCCCTTGAAGGCGCCGCCAAGGCCTCTGTCGCGATGCCCTGGCAACGCGGTGCCCGCCGCGCCGGGATGCTGGCGCGGCGCAAGGCGGCTGCGGCCCCGGTCGCGGCCAAGCGCCCCGCGCTTGCCGCCTGCTGATCCTTTCCGCCTTTGGTGCCGCGCCTTCGGGCCTGATCGGCTGCCGCAGCGGCCGGGGGCTGCCACCCCCGGCCGCAAGCGGCTGATTCGACCCGATTGCGGCGAAATCCGGGCATTGTCGCCGTAACCGCAACAAGTGGCGGGCAGGCGGGGCGGATTGGCTGCCGCCGTTCAGCAATTCTTCACGAAATTTGACGCGCTTCCGTGATGCGGTCATTCTGATCCGGTCTTTCTGCATGCGGTGGGGGCCGTCGCAGATGTGACCAGACCGGAAGGCTGTGCCATGTCGATTACCCACCGGCTCGGGGCCGGGCAGGCTGTCCTGCCCGTTGACCGCAATGATTTCTCTGCCGGGCTGCCTGCCCGCAAGCCGCCCTTGGGGACGCCGAAGGCGCCACGCGCGATGCCGCTGACCCGGCGCTACGAGGCGGCCTGGCTGACCGCCGCGGGCAGGGTCGAGAGCAGCACCCGGCTTGCGCCCGCGACGCCGCTCTTCGAGGAGGCGTTTTCGGCGCTCGCGCGGGGCTCGGTGCTGATGACCGAAGACGGCCCGGTCGCGATCGAGGATCTGCAGCCCGGCCAGCGCGTGCTGACCGCCGAGGGGCGCCCGGAACAGGTGTGCTGGATCGGCTCGATGGTGATTTATCCCGGCGCCGAGAACGGCCGCGATCTGGAGGAACAGGTCAGCCTGACGCGGATCACCGCCGAGGCTTTCGGCGCGGGACGGCCGGGGCTGGATCTGGTGCTGGGCCCGCGGGCGCGGCTGTGCCTGCGCGATCCGCGGCTGCGCCGGGTCGCGGGCGCCGAGGCAGCCTATGTGCCCGCGCGCGCCTTTCTTGACGGTATCAGCGTGATCGAGGTCACCCCTTCGGCGCCGGTCACGGCCTATCATGTGGTGCTGGAACACCACGGCTCGCTGCGCGTCGCGGGGCTCGAGGTCGAGGCCTTTCATCCCGGCGAGGGCGTGGAGCGGATGATCGATCCGCGGATGCTGTCGCTTTTCGACGCGCAATTTCCGCAATTCGCCAGCCTTGCGTCCTTCGGCCCGCCCGCGCATCCACGCCTGACCCGGTTCGAGGTCGAAAGCCTCTGGGGGTAAGCGGGGATTTCGCCCCGGCAAGCCGGGGCGACCCGCGGGGGGCTCCGCCCCCCGCACCCCCCGGCGTATTTTGCCAAGGAAAAGCAGGGTGCTGGGCCGCCGACGCATTGCGGGGCGGTGACGGAAGGGGTTTTCCTTGGCAAAATACGCCTCTTGGGGGTCCGGGGGCGAAGCCCCCGGCGGGTCGCCTCGCGCAAGCGAGGCGAAATCCTGGTCCACCTACTGCGGCAGGGTCTCGCGCAGATAGCGCATCATGTTGCCGCCCATGACCTTGGCGATCACCGTCTCGCTCAGCCCTGCGTCAAGCAACGCCTGGGTCAGCGCCGCCAGTTCCGAAGCATCGATCTGCGTTTCGACCGCGCCATCGAAATCCGAGCCGAGCGCAACGTGATCTTCGCCCACCAGGGCCACTGCGGCCACGATCGAGCGGGCCACGCCCGCGGGCGTCGCGTCGCAGGTCACCTCGGCCCAGGCGCCGATCCCGATCAGACCGCCTTTTGCCGCAATCTCCCGCATCAGCGCATCGGGGAAATTGCGCTTCACCGGGCAGAGGCCATGAATGCCGCCGTGGCTGACAATCGGGCGCGTGCCCGGCATCGCCAGCACCTCCCGCGCCATCGGTTCCGAGGCATGGGCAAGGTCGATCACCATCTGCCTTTGCACCATCGCCTCGACCACCTGCCGCCCGAAAGGCGTCAGCCCGGTGTCGTCCTCGCCATGCAGCGAGCCGCCCAGTTCGTTGTCGAAGAAATGCGTCAGCCCGATCAGCCGGAACCCGGCGTCGTGAAGCCGATCCAGATTTTCGATCCGGCCTTCCAGCACATGGCCGCCCTCGGCGCCCAGAATCCCGGCCACGGTTTGCGCGCCCTGCGCCCGCGCCGCCAGCACCCGGTCGAGATCGGCCCGCTTGCGCACCACCACCAGCTGATCGGGCGCCTTGTCGGCCATCGCCGTCAGTCGCGCCGCCTGATCGAGCGCGCGTTCGCTCAGGCTGAACCAGGTCTTCAGCGGGCGCAGCTGGCCGATCACCAGAAGCGTGATGTTGTCCCGCGCCCCGGCGTCGTTATGGTCGTAATTCATCCCGGCCGGTGTTTTCGTCACCGTGGTGAAGACCTGCACCGCCACATTGCCCGCCCGCAGCCGCGGCAGATCGACATGGCCGCGATCCGAGCGCGTCAGCAGATCCCGGTCCCACAAGAGCGCATCCGAATGCCAGTCGCCGATGACGAGCGTCTTGTGCAGCGCCGCCGCCCGCGCCGAGACCGGCCAGGGATCATGCGGCACGACCTTGTTCTGGCCCCGCTCGACTATGCCGGGGGCAAGGGCGAAGAACGCCCCCGCCGCCAGGATCACGGCCCCGCCGAGGCCCCATCCGATGCGTTTTCCCCAGCCCATGCGCCCCCCTCCGTTTCGGAAAGGCTAGCAGGGCCGGGGGCAGGCGCAAAGCGCCAAGGTAGCGTCAGGCCTCCATCGCCTCCAGCTCGTCGATCAGCCCGGCGATCATCGACAGACCCTTGTCCCAGAAGGCCGGATCCGAGGCATCCAGACCAAAGGGCGCCAGAAGATCCTTGTGGTGCTTCGAGCCGCCCGCCTCCAGCATCTCGAAATATTTCGTCTGGAAGTCCGGCAGACCCGCCGCATAGGTGGCGTAAAGCGCATTCACCAGCCCGTCGCCGAAAGCATAGGCATAGACGTAGAAGGGCGAATGCACGAAATGCGGGATATAGGTCCAGAAGGTCTCGTAGCCCGGCATGAAGTCAAATGCCGGGCCGAGGCTTTCCGCCTGCACCGACATCCAGAGCGCGTTGATCGCCTCGGGCGTCAGTTCCCCCTGCGCGCGGGCCGCATGCAGCTTGCATTCGAAATCGTAAAACGCGATCTGCCGCACGACGGTGTTGATCATGTCCTCGACCTTGCCCGCCAGCAGCTGCTTGCGTTCCGCGGGGGTTTTCGCAGCATCAAGGAGCGCGCGGAAGGTCAGCATCTCGCCAAAAACGCTTGCGGTTTCCGCCAGCGTCAGCGGCGTGTCCGACAGCATCGGCCCCTGTTTCGCGGCCAGCACCTGATGCACGCCATGGCCAAGTTCATGCGCGAGCGTCATCACGTCGCGCGGTTTGCCAAGATAGTTCAGCATCACATAGGGGTGCACGGTGGTCACCGTCGGATGGGCGAAAGCCCCCGGCGCCTTGCCCGGTTTCACCCCGGCGTCGATCCAGCCTTTGTCAAAGAAGGGCTGGGCAATCTCGGCCATGCGGGGCGAAAACGCGCCGTAAGCGCCCAGAACCGTGGCCTTCGCCTCGTCCCACAGGATCTTGCGCGGGGTTTCGCTGGGCAGCGGCGCGTTGCGGTCCCAGACCTGCAGCTTTTCAAGCCCCAGCCATTTCGCTTTCAGCGCATAATAGCGATGCGACAGCCGCGGATAGGCGGCCACGACCGCATTGCGCAGGGCTTCGACCACCTCGGGCTCGACATGGTTCGACAGGTGGCGGCCCAGCTGCGGCGAGGGCATCTTCCGCCAGCGGTCCTCGATTTCCTTTTCTTTCGCAAGCGTGTTGTGCACCCGGGCGAAAAGCTTGACGTTCTGCCCGAAGACGCGCGCCAGCTCGCGCGCCGCCGCCTCGCGCTTGGCCCGGTCGTGATCGCTCATCAGCGTCGTCGTGGCTTCCAGGCTGAGGGTCTCGCCATCCACGGTGAATTCCAGCGCCGCGGTGGTTTCGTCAAACAGGCGATTCCATGCCGCAGCCCCCACAACGGATTGATCGTGCAGGAACTTTTCCAGCTCGTCCGAAAGCTGATAGGGTTTCATCGCCCGCATCCGGTCAAAGACCGGCTTGAAGCGTGCGACAAGCGGATCGGCAAAGACCGCTTCATAGCGCGCATCCTCGATGCGGTTGAATTCCAGGCTGAAGAACACCAAAGGCGTGGTGAAGGCGGTGATCCTGTCGCCCGCATCCGACATGAACTTGGCGCGCTCGGCATCGGTGGTGTTCTGATAATAGCGCAGCCCCGCATAGGACATGATCCGCCCGGCCACGGTCTCGATCGCCTCGTGGCGCGCGATGCAGTCCGCCATGCCCGCGGCGTCAAGCGTCGCCAGCTGCCCCTCGTAAGCCTTGGCGAAGGAGGCGCATTCGGCTTCAAGCCAGGCCATGTCATGCAGGAATTCGGGCGCGTCGGGGGCGGTGTAAAGATCGCTCAGGTCCCAGTCGGGCAGGGCGCCGAACTCGCCAGAGCCTCCCTGCGCGGGCGCGGCATCGAACAGGGGGGCGGAAACGGGGGCGCGAAAGCGGCGGTTCATGGCGTTCTCCTTGGTGTCGGTTCAGAGATAGGGCCAGGGCAGGGGGCGTGCAAGCCGGGCCCGGATCGCGGATTTGCCTGAACTTTGTGCAAATGCACAGCGATCGGGCGGCCTTGTCGCGCTTTCTGGCCTGTTTCCTGCTGCGGCGCTTCCGCTTCCCCCGCGGCCTGCCTAGGATTCGAACAGGGCGAGGGAATCACGCATGACGACTTATTTCAACGAAATGTACGAAGGCGGCACCGTCCGCGAGCCCTATGCGCGGCTCGAAGACTGGACCAAGGCCATGCCCGCCGCATTGCGCGCGATGAAACAGGCCGAGGCCGAGGCGCTTTTCCGCCGCATCGGCATCACCTTTGCGGTCTATGGCGAGGGCGGTGATCCGGACCGGTTGATCCCGTTCGACATGTTTCCCCGGGTTTTCACGCAAGCGGAATGGCGCAAGCTTGAACGCGGCATCAAGCAGCGGGCGCGGGCGCTGAACGCCTTTCTGCTTGATGTCTATGGCCGGGCCGAGATCGTGCGGGCAGGCAAGATCCCGGCGCGGCTGGTGTTTCAAAACGAGGCGTTTGAGCGTGCCGTGGCAGGTTTCACCCCGCCGCGCGGGATCTATTCCCACATCGTCGGCATCGACATCGTGCGCACCGGCGCGGATGAATTCTTCGTGCTGGAAGACAATTGCCGCACGCCTTCGGGTGTCAGCTACATGCTGGAAAACCGCGAGATCATGATGCGGATGTTCCCGCAGCTGTTTCGCGAAAACCGCATCGAGCCGGTGGATGGCTATTCCGATGCGCTGCGCCGCACCCTGGCCAGTGTCGCCCCGGCGAAATGCGAACGCGAGCCGACGATCGCGATCCTGACGCCGGGCCATTACAACAGCGCCTATTACGAACACAGCTTTCTGGCCGATCTGATGGGCGTCGAACTGGTCGAGGGCGCGGATCTGTTCGTGGAAGGCGGCTTTGTCTGGATGCGCACCACCGAGGGGCCGAAAAAGCTCGACGTGATCTATCGGCGCATCGACGACGCTTTCCTGGACCCGCTCTGCTTCCGGCCCGACAGCATGCTCGGCATTCCCGGCCTGATGGATGTCTACCGCTCGGGCGGGGTGTCGATCTGTTCGGCGCCGGGGGCGGGCGTGGCCGATGACAAGGCGGTCTATACTTTCGTGCCCGAGATGATCCGGTTCTATCTGGGCGAAGAGCCGCTTTTGAACAACGTCCCCACCTGGCAATGCGCCAAGCCCGATGATTGCAAATATGTGCTGGAACACCTGGGCGAGCTGGTGGTGAAAGAGGTGCATGGTTCGGGCGGATACGGGATGCTGGTGGGGCCAAGATCGACCGCCGATCAGATCGAGACCTTTCGCGCCAAGATCGCGGCGCATCCGGAAAACTACATCGCCCAGCCGACGCTGGCGCTGTCGGCCACGCCGACCTTTGTCGAGGAAGGCATCGCGCCGAGGCATGTCGATCTGCGGCCCTATTGCCTGGTGGGCGAGAAAATCGAACTGGTGCCGGGCGGTCTGACCCGTGTCGCGCTGAAGGAGGGGTCGCTGGTCGTCAACTCCTCGCAGGGTGGCGGGGTGAAGGACACCTGGGTTTTGGCGGAGTAAAAGCATGCTGAGCCGGACCGCTGAAAACCTGTTCTGGATCGCGCGTTACATCGAACGCGCCGAAACCATGGCGCGGCTGCTGGAAGTGGGCGCCCGCATCGCGCTGATGCCCTCGGCCGGGCATGGCTATCGCAGCGAATGGGAGAGCCTGTTGCAGGCCTCGGGCACCGCCGAGGGCTTTGCCGCGAAATATGGCGACCCGGTGCAGCGCAACATCGAAAGCTATCTGTTCTTTGACCGCGACAACCCCTCGTCGGTGGTGTCCTGCATCGAACGGGCGCGGGAAAATGCCCGGATCGTGCGCACGGCGCTGACCTCTCAGGTCTGGGATGCGCTCAATGGCGCGTTTCAGGAGATGCGCCAGCTGGAACGCAAGCCGCGGTCCGAAATGGAGCTGACGGAACTCACCGAATGGGTGACGCGGCAGGCGGCGCTGGTGCGGGGCGCGATTGACGCGACGCTTTTGCGCAACGACGGCTATGCGTTTTTGAACCTCGGCTTTGCGCTGGAACGCGCCGACAACACCGCGCGGCTGATCGACGTGAAATATTACGTCCTGCTGCCCTCGGTCGATTTCATCGGCTCCGGCCTTGACAACTACCAATGGCAGACGCTGCTTCGGGCGCTCTCGGCGCATCGGGCGTTTCACTGGGCCTATGGCGGCGAGATCACCGCGGCGAAGATCGCGCATTTCCTGATCCTCAATCCGCAATCGCCGCGGTCGCTGGTCACCACGGTGACGATGGCGATGGAAAATCTGGATGCGCTGGCAAGGGGATATCAACGCTCCGGCGCGGCGCAGATGCGGGCGCGCTCGCTGGTGGGCGAGATCGCCGAAACCCGCGTCGAGGAGATCTTCGACGAGGGCCTGCATGAATTCCTGACCCGCTTCATCCGCGATGTCGGCGAATTGTCCGACATGGTGCAGGCGGCCTATCTGAGCGGAGAAGCGCGATGATCCTGACGGTCCATCACGTCACCACCTACGAATATGACATGCCGATGCGCGGCGCCGTGCAATCCTTGCGGCTGTTTCCGTCGCGCTTTGACGGCCAGCGCACGATCCGCTGGGATGTCGCGGTCGAGGGCGGCCTGCGCGGCGGCAATTTCCGCGACGGCGCGGGTGACAAGGTCGAGGGCTGGTCGCTGCGCGGTCCGGTGACCGAGGTGACAATTTCCGCCGTCGGTCAGGTCGAGACCACCGACACCGCCGGGGTGCTGCGCGGCCATCGCGAGATCGTTTCGCCCTTCGCCTATCTGCGCGAGACCTCGGCCACCTGGATCGACCATGCTTTGCGCGATCTGGCCGAAACCGCGGGCCTGGGCACGAAAGACCCGCTTGACCGGGCGCATCGGCTGTGCGGTGCCGTCAGTGAGGCCATCGCCTATCGTCCCGGCACGACCCATGCGCATACGACGGCGGCCGAGGCTTTGGCGCAGGGCGAGGGGGTCTGTCAGGATCACGCCCAGGCGCTTCTGGCCTGTGCCCGCGCGGTGGGCATGCCCGCGCGCTATGTCTCGGGCTATCTTTTCGCCCGCGAGGATGGCGCGCCGCACGAGGCCGCCCATGCCTGGGCCGAGATCTGGGTCGAGACCATCGGCTGGATCGGCTTTGATCCGGCCAATGCATGTTGCCCCGATGCGCGCTATATCCGCATCGGCTCCGGCCTTGACGCGCATGAGGCAGCCCCGATCAAGGGCATCGCGCAGGGTGACGGCTCCGAGCGTCTCGATGTCACGGTTGCCTTGGAGGCCGTGCAACAATAAGGTGACCGCCTGCTTTTCCGGGGGAATGATGACCTATTGCGTGGGCCTGCTGCTCGATCAGGGCATGGTGCTGTTGTCCGACACCCGCACCAATGCGGGGCTCGACAATATTGCGACCTATCGCAAGATGTTCATCTTTGAAGAACCGGGCGAGCGGGTGGTGACGATCCTCACCGCGGGCTCGCTTTCGGTCACGCAAACGACGATTGCCCGGCTGCGCGAGGCGATCGAGCATCCCGAAACCAGCGGTGACACCTCGATCATGCAGGCGCCGACGATGCTGGCGGTGGCCGAGATCATCGGCAACACGCTGGCTTCGGTGCGTCAGGACATCGACCACAAGATGAACGCGTCCAAGGTGACGGTCTCCGCCTCGATGATCGTGGCGGGGCAGCGCAAGGGCGGCACGATGCGGATGTTCCTGGTCTATCCCGAGGGCAATTTCATCGAGGCGACCGAGGACACGCCGTTTTTGCAGATCGGCGAGCACAAATACGGCAAGCCGATTCTGGACCGTGTCGTGCGGCCCGCGACAAGCCTTGAAGACGCGCAAAAGGCGGTGCTTTTGTCGATGGATTCGACGCTGCGCTCGAACCTTTCCGTGGGGATGCCGCTGGATCTTGCGGTGATCGCGCGCGATGCCTGCAAGGTCGGGCTGCGCAAGCGGATCGAAAAGGACGACGCGCAATTCGCGGCGATGTCGCAGGCCTGGTCCGAGGCCCTGCGCGACGGCTTCGGCCGGATCACGCTTTAAGGGCGTCGCGGGCCATGACCGAGGCCATCGCCGAGGTCACGCGCGACACCGGCCCCGGGACCGCCGGGGCGCCAAAGCGTCCCGGCCAGCGCCCGCCCCGCCCCCGGCGGGCGCTTCTCGCCCGCCGACCTCTGTTGTGCCTCGCGGAAACGGTCTTTCGACCAGGGGGCGCTGCGGGCGGGGAAAGGCGATGCCTTTCCTTCTCCGCCCGGGCGGCCGGTCAGCCCCGGTTCGCCTCGAACAGCGCGGCGCAGGCGTCGTAAAACCGCGCCCGCATCGCCGGGCCTTCCATCATCACCTCGTGCTCGGCGCCGTCGTAAAGGGCGAGCTGCCCGCCCGGCCAGCTGGCCATCCGGGTCCGGACCGGCTCTTGCGGCACGATGCGTTCACGGCTGCCAAGCGCGCAATAGCACGGCAGATCGGGCGTCGGCAGGGCCGCCAGCGCCCGGCATTCCAGCACCGCCTCGGCCACCCAATGCAGAGAGGCCCCGGCAATCGCCAGCTCCGGCGCCTTCGCCACCTGCCGCACCAGCAGCGTCCACATCTCGGGATCGGTGGTCAGGAAATTGTCGTGAAACCCCGCCCGGTGCACGAAGCTGACCGGCCCCCAGCCCGGCGCATAACGCAGCGCGAAGGGGCTGGTTCGGGTCATCCGCGACAGCATCGGGCCGAAAGGCCGGATCGCCCGGGGCAGGCCCACCCCCCACATCGGCGCGGAAAAGGCAATGGCGGCAAAGGGATGCGCCCCCATCAGACGGCGCAGCGCGATCGTGCCGCCCATCGAATGCGCCAGCACGACCCAGGGCCGCGGCAGATCCAGCCGCGCCGCCGCCGCCAGCATCGCATCGACATCGCGCTGATACTCGCTGAACTTCTCGACATGGCCCTTGACCGGATCGGCGATCAGCCGGTCCGACAGCCCCTGTCCGCGCCAGTCGATCACCAGCGTGCCATAGCCGCGCGCCGCCAGATCCGCCGCCGCAGGACCGTATTTCTCGGCATATTCGGCCCGGCCCGCAAACAGGAACACCGTGCCCTTCGCCCCCCCGCCCCACAGTGTCAGCCGCAGCCGCACGCCATCAGAGGCGGTCAGCCACCAGGCCTTGCCGCCCGCGGGCCCTTCGGCCAGAGCGTGGAAAAGGGGGGCTTCCTCGATCACGAAAGCGCCGAGCCCAGCTGCATCGCCACGCCCATGGCGCCGTCGATCTTCAGCTTGCCCGACATGAAGGCCATCGTCGGGTTCACCGTGCCCTCGATCATGCCGCGGAAGGTGTCGGTGTCGGCGGTCAGCGTGACCTCGGCCGCGTCATCGCCCGCGCGCACGCCATCGGGGTCGCAGATGATGCTGCCTTCGCCCTCGATGATGAATTTCGCGGTGGATGAAAAGCCGTTCGGCAGCTTCGCCGACAGTTGTTCCACGGCTTTTTCGATGACTTTGCTCATGTTGCCTCCGATTGTGAACGCCGCCCCCTCGATTTTCGCGGCATATGGGATAGAGTTCCGAATATGCGGGCGCTTTCGATCAGAGACAAATGTATCGTTGCGGCAGTTGCCGTCTTCGTCAACCTCGGTTTTCCGGTTCAGGCCGAAACCACGGGGCTTGATCGGCAATTCGCGGAGCTGGCCGATCCGGGCTATGCGGGATGGCAAAGTGCCGAATCGGATATCCGCCGGGCCTGGTCGCGCTCGGGCTCGGCCGCGATGGATCTGCTTTTGAAGCGCGGCGAAGAGGCGATGGATGCGGGCGATCTGACCGCCGCGATCGAGCATCTGACCGCGCTGACCGATCACGCCCCCGATTTCCCCGAGGGCTGGAACGCCCGGGCAAGCGCCTATTACATGGCGGGGGAACTTGGCCCGGCGATGGCCGATGTCGCGCAGGTTCTGCGGCTGGAACCGCGGCACTGGGGCGCGCTGTCGGGGCTGGGGATGATTTTCGCCGACATGGGCGACAAGGCGCGGGCGCTTTCGGCCTTTCGCGCCTCTTTCGCCTTGAACCCGCATCAGCAGGATGTGAAGGATTCGATCACACGGCTGGAAAAGGAGCTTGCGGGCATCACCTTGTGAGCCTGCAGGAGGAATGCGATGACGGGGCGGATCACCGCGGTCCTTGGGCCGACGAATACCGGCAAGACACATTACGCGATCGAGCGGATGCTCTCGCACCGCACCGGGGTCATCGGCCTGCCGCTGCGGCTTCTGGCGCGCGAGGTCTATGACCGCATCGTCAAGGCGCGGGGGCCTTCGGTCGTGGCGCTGGTGACGGGCGAGGAACGGATCGTTCCCGAACGGGCGCAATATTGGGTCTGCACCACCGAGGCGATGCCCGAGGTCGGCGCCGATTTCGTCGCCATCGACGAGATCCAGCTTTGCGCCGATCCCGAGCGCGGGCACGTCTTCACCGAGCGTCTTTTGTACATGCGCGGCCTGCACGAGACGCTGTTTCTGGGTTCGGATGCGATGCGCGGCGCCATCGCGGCGCTGGTTCCGAAAGTGCAATTCGCCCGGCGCGAGCGTTTGTCCAGACTTTCGTGGGCAGGTTCGAAAAAGATAAGCCGGATGAAGCCACGGGCAGCGATTGTCGGCTTTTCGGTTGAAAATGTGTATGCCATTGCCGAGCTGATCCGGCGGCAAAAGGGCGGCGCGGCGGTGGTGATGGGGGCGCTTTCGCCGCGCACCCGCAACGCCCAGGTGGCGATGTATCAAAACGGCGATGTCGATTATCTGGTCGCCACCGATGCGATCGGCATGGGGCTGAACCTGGACATCGAGCATGTCGCTTTCTCGGCCACGGCGAAATTCGACGGTCGGCGGATGCGGCATCTGTTCCCGCATGAGCTGGGCCAGATCGCGGGCCGCGCCGGGCGGCACACGACGGATGGCACCTTCGGGATTACGGGGGAGGCGCATCCCTTGCCCGAAGAGGTGATCGAGGCGATCGAGGAGCATCGCTTCGCGCCGATCCAGCGGTTGCAATGGCGCAATCCGCGGCTGGAATTCGGCACCGTGCCGCGGCTGATCCAGTCGCTCGAGGAAAGCCCGCAGAACGAATGGCTCAGCCGCGGGCGCGAGGCCGATGACCTGCGCGCGCTCAAAAGCCTGTCCGAGATGCCCGAGATCCGCGACCGGGTCCGCGCCCCCGCCGATGTGCGGCTTTTGTGGGAGACCTGCCGCATCCCCGATTTCCGCTCGATTTCCGAGACCGAACATGCGACCCTTCTGGCGCGCATCTTCGGCTTTTTGCAGACGGGCAAGGGCGTGCCTTCGGACTGGCTGAAATCCCAGATCGAACGCATCGACCGGACCTCGGGCGATATCGACACTTTGTCGAAACGTCTCGCCTTCATCCGCACTTGGACCTATGTTGCGCAACGCAAAGGCTGGGTGGATGACGAAACCCATTGGCGCGAGGAGACGCGCGCTGTAGAAGACCGCCTGTCGGATGCGCTGCATGGCGCGCTGACCCAACGATTTGTGGACCGGCGCACCAGTGTTCTGCTGCGGCGGCTCAAGCAGAAGGAGACCCTCGTGGCCGAGGTGAACGACAAGGGCGAAGTGATGGTCGAAGGCGAATTCGCCGGCCGTCTTGAGGGCTTCCGCTTCCGGCAGGACAGCACGTCCTCGCCCGACGAGGCGAAGATGCTGGCGCGTGCCGCCTATGAGGCGCTGAAGCCCGAATTCAGCCTGCGGTCCGACCGCTTCTACAACGCCCCCGACACCGAGATGGATTTCACCGAGCAAGGTGGCCTGATGTGGGGCACGCAGGCGGTGGGCAAGCTGGTGAAGGGCGCCGATCCGCTGAAACCCGCGGTCGAGCCCTTCGTCGACGAGGAAGCCGGTCCCGAGGTCGCCGAAAAGGTGCGCCGCCGTCTGCAGCATTTCATCGACCGCAAGATCGCCGCGCTGTTCGAGCCGCTTCTGGCGATGAGCCGTGACGAGGCGCTGACGGGTCTGGCCCGCGGCTTCGCCTTCCGTCTGGTCGAGCATATGGGCATCTTGCCGCGCGAAAGCGTCGCGGCCGAGGTCAAGGAGCTGGATCAGGAGGCCCGCGGCGCGCTGCGCAAGCATGGCGTGCGCTTTGGCCAATACACGATCTTCCAGCAGCTTCTGCTGAAACCCGCGCCGACCCGGCTGCGGCTGGTGCTGGCCTCGCTCTGGGAGGGGCTGTCCGAGTTCCCCGAAAGCCCGCCGCCCGGTCTGGTGACGATCCCCTATATCGCGGAAGTGCCGGTCTCTGCCTATACGCGCTCGGGCTATCGTCCGGCGGGGGTGCGGGCGATCCGCATCGACATGCTGGAGCGGCTGGCCGACATGCTGCGCACGCAAGACAGCAAGGCGGGCTTTGAGGCCACGCCGGACATGCTGTCGATCACCGGCATGACGCTGGAGCAATTCGCCGATCTGATGGGCGGGCTTGGCTATCGCGCCGACAAGGGCGAGCGCGAAAAGGCGAAACCCGTGGTCGAGGCGAAGGCGCCCGAGGCGGGCTCGGAAAATCCGATCCCCGAGGAAGCCTCGCCGATCGCCGAGGCCGAGGCCGAGGTGGCTGCCGCCCCGGCCGAGATGGAGAGCTTTTACACCTTCACCTGGGCGCCGCGTCCGCGCGCCGAGCGTGGCCCGCGTCGCGAGCCGCGGGAAGGTGGCGAGGGCCATCGCGGCCCGCGCGAGCAGAAGGGCGGCGATCGCCCGCACAAGGGCGGTGATCGCGGCGGTGATCGCGGCGGCGAGCACAAGGGCGGCGAGAAGCGCTCCGAGGGTGGCAAGCCGCGGTCTCGCGATGGCGAGGGCAACCGCGGCGAGCGCAAGTTCGGCAATGACGGCGGCAAGGGCGGATCCAAGGGCGGCAAGCCCTGGGGCAAGGGCAAGCCGCAGGATGATCGCGGCCGCGGTTTCGAATCGCATCCGCCGAAAAAAGACAAGCCGATCGATCCCGACAACCCGTTTGCGGCGGCGCTGATGGGGCTCAAGGGCAAGCTTTGATCCTTGTCTGACGCGAACGCATCCGAGGCGGGGCGCATCCGCATCGACAAATGGCTCTGGCAGGCGCGGTTCGCAAAGAGCCGCGCCTTGGCTGTTGATCTGGTCACCGCGGGCCGGGTGCGGCTGAACGGGCAGAAGCTGGAAAAGCCGGGCCGTGCGGTCGGCCCGGGCGACGTGCTGACGCTGGTTCTGGGGGCAGAGGTGCGGGTCTTGCGCATCCTGGCCTGTGGCACCCGCCGCGGCCCCGCGCCGGAAGCCGCGACGCTGTATGAGCTGATCGAGGCGGCGGGGGAAGGCTGACGGATTTGCCGTGGCCGAGGCCATTGCCGAGGTCATGCGGGACACTTGCCCCGCGACCGCCGGGGGCCCAAAGGCCCTCGGCCAGCGCCCGCCCCGCCCATGGCGGGCGCTTCTCGCCCGCCGGGACGGGCGCCGACCTATGGTGTGCTTGGGGAAACGGTCCCGTTGCATCGGTTGCAAAGCGGGCGGGGAAAGGCGGTGCCTTTCCTGTTCCGCCCGATCCAACGCGCCCCGCGCCCCCCGGCACTTCGCCGCACCCGGTTTTTGTATATCTCCTGCTCTTGATTGATCGCCCCCGGAGGGCTAGGACATCCCTGCGCCAAAGATTGGGGTTTCAAGAATGACCTATGTCGTCACCGACAACTGCATCGCCTGCAAATATACCGACTGTGTGGAAGTCTGCCCGGTGGACTGCTTCTACGAGGGCGAGAACACGCTGGTGATCCATCCCGACGAATGCATCGACTGCGGGGTCTGCGAACCGGAATGCCCGGCCGACGCGATCCGTCCGGACACCGAGCCGGGCATGGAGGACTGGGTCGAGTTCAACCGCACCTATGCCCAACAATGGCCGGTGATCACGATCAAGAAAGACCCGCTGCCGGATCACAAGGAGCGCGACGGCGAGACCGGCAAGCGCGAGAAATACTTCTCGCCCAATCCCGGCACCGGCGACTGATCGCGGCGCTTTCGGGCCGGGGCGCGCAGCCGCGTCCTGCCCTGTCGAGTCGCCCCGGTGACCGGGTTTCCGGTCCCGATGGCGCGGCGAGCTCGCCTGCGCGGATTCGTCGCTGCGCGGCGGGCCGCAAGATTAAGGCAAAACCTGAATTTTTCCTCAAATTCCGGCCGTTCACGCGCATGTTCCCCTGCGCGAAGCTATGAATCGGCTGATTTTTATGCTATAAAGTCGTTACAAAGGAGAACGCCCCATGCCCCGCCCAGAACTGCTCGTCTGACGGGGCTTCTTTCGCGAAAAATCAGGCCTCGCAGCGCATTCCGTGCTGCGTGAGTCTATTTTTGTGGTGGGGCCGTAACCGGGTGCAAGGAAGCGACTGAATGACCAAAATGAAGAAGACCGAATTCCGTCCGGACGATTTCGTTGTGTATCCGGCTCATGGCGTCGGCAAGATCATCTCGATCGAGGAACAGGAAATCGCCGGTCTGCGGCTGGAACTGTTCGTGATCTCGTTCGAAAAGGACAAGATGACGCTCCGCGTTCCCACCCACAAGGCGGTGGATATCGGCATGCGCGGATTGTCGAGCCCCGATGTCGTGTCCAAGGCGCTGGAAACCCTGAAGGGCAAGGCCAAGGTCAAGCGGGCGATGTGGTCGCGCCGGGCCCAGGAATACGAGCAGAAGATCAATTCGGGCGACCTTCTGTCGATCGCCGAGGTGGTGCGCGACCTGCACCGCGCCGATGATCAGCGCGAACAATCCTATTCCGAACGTCAGCTTTACGAAGCCGCGCTGGAGCGGCTGACCCGCGAAGTGGCGGCCGTCTCGGGCACCGACGAAGCCGGGGCCGCGAAAAAGGTCGATGAGGTTCTGGTCGGCCGCGCCGCCTGATCCTTGACGGTACAGCAGAAAACGGGTCCCCGCGGGGGCCCGTTTTCATTTGGGGGGGCGCACAGGTGGGACGGGGCAGGGGGCTCAGCCCTCCTCGATCACGTCGCGGTCCTGTGGCGCCTTGCCCTGCGCGTCGGACTGCCGCCGCCGCTCGGTGAAATGCGCCAGCATCTGCGCCTCGAATTCGGTGTTCAGCGCCTTGGTGCGTTCGACATATTCGGCGTTCTTCTCGGGCTCGAGCCCGGGTTTCCAGACCTCGGCCAGATCGCGCACCGCCGAACGGTCGAGCTTCCAGAACAGCCGTTCCAGCTCATGCGCCTCGAATTCGCTCAGGCCCACGTTTTCCAGCACATAGCGCGCCGCCCGGCAGGAACTGTCGAACATCTCGCGCACGATGTCATCGGCGCCCGCGGCGTAAAGATCATAGACGTGATAGCGGTCGCGGGCACGGGCGATGATATGCAGGTCGGGCCGCGCCTTGCGGGCATAGGCCACCAGCCGGTTCGTCGCCTCCTTGTCATCGAGCGCCGCCACCAGAACCCGGGCGCGCGAGAGCCCCGCCGCCGCCAGCAGCTGCGGCTGCGCCGGATCGCCATACCAGGCCTTGAAGCCGAAGGTGCGCAGCATCTGCACCGTCTTCAGATCGGCATCGAGAACCGTGGTGCGAAAGCCCGACATCGTCACCATCCGGTTCACCACCTGGCCAAAGCGCCCGGCGCCCGCGATGATGATCGGCTGTTCCTCGTCGATCTGGTCGGGGGCGGGACGCGTCGCGGCCGGTTTCAGCCGCCGCGCCAACCGTTCATGCAGCAAAAACAGCATCGGCGAGAGCAGCATCGAGAGTGCGATCACCAGCAGCACCTTTTCCGCCACCGGCTGCGGCAGGATCCGCTGCATCGTGGCAAAGGACACCAGCACCAGCGAGAATTCCCCCGCCTGCGCCAGGCCAAAGGTGAACAGCCAGCGGTCCGTGCCCCATAGCCCGAAGAGCCGGGCCAGCCCGTAAAGCACCGCCGATTTCACCAGCACCAGCGCCAGCACCAGCCCGGCGATCTTCAGCGGCCCGGCGTAAAGCACGTCCAGATCGATCCCCGCGCCGACGGCGATGAAGAAAAGCCCCATCAACAGGCCCTTGAACGGCTCGAGGCTGCTTTCGAGTTCATGCTTGAATTCGGAATCCGCCAGCACCACGCCCGCCAGAAAGGTCCCCAGCGCCGGCGACAGCCCGACCAGATTCATCAGCGAGGCGATGCCGACGACCAGCATCAGCGCGACGGCGGTATGGATCTCGCGCAGCTTCGAGCCCTGCACGAAGCGAAACAGCGGCTGCACCAGGAAATGCCCGATCCCCACCACCAGCACGACGGCGGCCAGCGTCACCAGCGTCAGCCCCCAGGCGGGCAGCGCATGGAGGAAGGCCGCCGCGCCATGGCCCGAGGCCTCGGCCCGGGCGAGTTCCCGCGCGCCGGGCAGGGCGAGCAGCGGCAACAGCGCCAGCATCGGGATCACCGCGATATCCTGCGTGAGCAGCACCGCAAAGGCCGACCGCCCGCCCGCCGTCTGCATCAGCCGCTTTTCGGTCAGCATCTGCACCACGATCGCGGTCGAGGAGAGCGACAGGATCGCCCCCAGCGCGATCGCCGCCCGTGGCGGCTGCCCCACCGCCAGCGCCGCCAGCGCCACCGCCGTCGTGGTGATCAGCACCTGCAACCCGCCAAGGCCCAGAAGCTTGTCGCGCATCGACCACAGCGCCTTCGGGTCGAGTTCGAGCCCGATCAGGAACAGCATCATCACCACGCCGAATTCGGCGAAATGCTGCAGATCATGCGCCTCGCCCTGCGCCAGCCCCAGCACCGGCCCGATGCAGACCCCGGCGATCAGATAGCCCAGCACCGAGCCCAGCCCCGCCCGCGTCGCCAGCGGCACCGCCACGACCATGGCGACAAGATACAGAGTGGCCTGGAGCAGAAAGCTTTCCATGCAATTCCATTCACAGAAGGGCGCCCGGCTGCGGGGCAGCGGCGGCACGGCGTCAAACGCGGGGGATGGCGCGACCCTAACCAGAAAGGGCCTTTGCGCCAAGCGCAAAAGCCCGAGGTTTCAGCCCTGTTACCGGATGTGAACGGCTCAACCGCCCTTGAGCAGCTTGAGCGTGATCGGGCGGTTGCCCTTCTGATAGGTCATCTGGCTGTCGCCGATCGCGGTGACGCGCCCGCCGTCGAGCCGGTCGCCGACCTGCAGCTTGAAGAACCGCCCGTTCGGCATCCGCACCAGCGCGCGCCGGTTCGAGGGCGTGCCATAAAGCCCGATCAGCGAGATCTTGTTCAGATCCAGCGCGTTCTTCTGCGTCGCCTCGCGCGCGACCGAGGCGGCGGTGGGGCCGCGCGGGACCACGGCAGCGGATTCGACCTCGCCGGTCTCGATGTCGGGACCCGAAACCACCGTCGGTTCGGGCGGCGGCGAGGGCTTGGCGCGGACCGGCTTTTGCGGCGCGACGGGCAGGGGGTCGGGCTCGACCGCGGCGATCCGCGCCGGGGGCGGCGGTTCCGCGGCGATGGCGGCGGCCAGCGCGCTTTGCACCGAGGCGTCGAAATTGCGCGGCCGCGTCATCGGACGGCGCGAGGAGGCCAGCCCGGCTTCCGCTGCGGCGGTTTCGGCGGCAAGCGCCGCCTCGGCAGCGGCTTTCGCCGCGGCTTCCTCGGCAAGCGCGGCGGCGGCGGTCCGTTCGACCGCGCCGGGGCGTGCCTTCGGTTGCGCCCGGCGCAGCACCCGCGCCAGATCGGGCGAGAGGCCGGGGGCCAGCAGCGCGCCGTCGTCGGGGCTGGCGGTCGGCGCGGCGGCGTCCGGTGTGGCGGCGGGCGGTGTGGCGGCGGGCGGCGGGGTCTCGGCCGCCTTGGCCGCAGCCGCCGCCACCGAGGCGGGGCGGGCTTTCGGCCGGGCGTTTTTCAGCGCCGGATCGGCGGGCGGGGCCGCGGCTTCGGCGGCAGCTTCGGCGGCGGCGCGGGTCGCGGCACGGCTGACCGAGGCGGGGCGCGGTTTCGATTTCGACGGCGGCGTGCCCTCGAACAGGGTGAAGCCCTCGGCGGTCAACGTGCCGTCGCGGCTGGGCGTCGCCTGTGCCGCGGCCGGAGCGCCGGGCACGGGCGGCGGGGCGGCCGGTGCCGGTGTCGTCGCGGTTGCCGCAGGCGGCGTGGAGAGCGGCGGCAGGGTCGGCAGCGCGGGCAGCGTCAACGGCGCCCCGGCCTCCGGCACGGGCGTTTGGGGGGCGGGCGTTTGGGGGGCGGGCGTGGCGGTGGGCGCCGCCGGTTCGGGCGTCCCGTCTTGCGGCGGCATCGCGGGCACCGTCGCGGCATGCGCTTGCGGGGCGGGTGTTTCGGGCGCGGCGGGCGCGGCCGCTTCGGGCGTCGCGGCGGCGATCGGATCGGTCGGGGCCGGGGCATCCGGCTCGATCAGGAAGCTCGACCAGAGCGCGGCAATGGCCAGAAAGGCGATCAGCCCGCCCAGCAGGGCCAGACCCATGTACTTCGGCTTGCCGCCGATCCGGGGCGTCTTGCGCGTGCCGAAAACGGTCCGCGTCTCGGCGGCCCCCGCCTCGGGCCTGTCAGCCTCGGGCCTGTCCCCGGCTGGTTTGGGCTCGGCCGTGCCGGGGCCCGGACGCAGGTCGCGCGCCTTGGCCAGCGCCTTGCTGGCGGTCGTTTCCAGCGCCGCGGCCCCAAGCGCCGCCAGACGGCGCCCGTCCTCGGCGATCTTGCGCAGGGGTTCGGTCGGGGCGGGGGGCTCGGTCGGGACGGGGGGCTCGGTCGCCGCGGCGTCGGGCCGGTCCGGCGTCGGCAGCGGTTGCTTGGCTGTCACGGTCGGAGCCGAGGGCACAGGAACGGCCACGGGGCGCTCGGTCTCGGCCACGAGCGGCTTGCGCGGGGCGGGTTTCGGGTCGTCCTGATCCGCACCGGCAGCCCCGGGGCGGGCGGCGCCCGGCAGCGGCTTGCGGGCCGCAGCCCCGGCGGCCTCGCCCGGGCGCGGCGACGCGGCGGGCTCGGGCATGTCGATCTTCAGCGGCGGAACCGTGTCGATGCCGCTCAGCTGCGTCTCGTCGAGCGCCGCCAGCAGATCGACGGGTTTGCGCGCCGCGATCGGGGCCTCGGCCTTGGGCGCGGGCGGTTTCGGCGGCGCTTTCGCTGCGGCCTCGGGCTTTTGCGGGTCGGCAGGCTTGGCCTTCGGCGCGGCGGGCGACGGGTCGGCCTGCGCCGGTTCCGCCGCTTTCGGCTTGGAGGGCGCCGGTTCGGCAGGCTTTTGCGGCGCGGCAGGCTTTTGCGGTTCGGCAGGCTGCGGCTTGGCCGGTTTCGGCGCGGCAGCCGGAGCTTCCGCGGCGGGCTTGTCCGCGGGCGGCGTGGTGGCGGCAGCCGGTTCGGGTTGCGGCGCCGGTTGCGTTTCGGCGGCCGGGCTTGGTGCCGGTTCGGCCGGGATCGGCGCCGCCGCTTTGGGGGGCGTCACAGCTTCGGGCTTTGCGACGGGCGCGGGCTTTGCCTCCGGTGCAGGTTTTGCCACCGGCGCGGGCTCTGCTGCCGGTTCGGGCGGCGCGGCCACCGCGGCGGGCGCTTCCGGCGCGGGCGCGGGTTTCTCGGCGACTGGCGCGGCGGGGGCCGCGGCGGCGCGCAGCAGATCCGGCGGCAGCGCCTCGGTGTCGCGTTCGATGCGGCCGCCCTGCGGCAGATGCGCGGGGGCGGTGGTGGTGATGCCGAACCAGGGCTCGCCCGCGAATTGCGCCGGATCGGGGGCGGCCACGAAGGACACCGGGAAGAAGCCGCAATCATCGGCAAAGGCCTCGGCCTCGGCGAGCGTTTCACGCGCGACGACGGCGACCTGCACCACCTCGCCCTGACCGCACCAGTCGAAGATCAGATCCGGCACCGCATAGGGCGTCATCCCCTCCAGCGCATCGGCGATCTGCCGACGCCGCACGGCGGATTGCGGCCCGGGGGCGGTGATTTCGGTGTAAAGGATCTGCGAGGCGGGCACGACGATCTTCGTGGTCACGCCCTCGGGGGCGCGCGTCTTCGCGGCGCGGCGCAGCGCGGTCAGCCGCTCGCCGAAATCGGGGGCGTCCAGCGCCACCTCGCCCACCCGCTCCCAGCCGCTCTTGCCGCGGTGAAGCAATCCGATACCGTCATGCGAGAGATTGAGGGCGAAGTTGGGTTTCATGCCTTGGCTTCAACACAGGGGCAGGGCGCGTCAGGACGCGCCGCAGCAGTAACACAGGGAAAGGGGCGCCGATACCGGCGCCGCAGCGCTGAAAGCTAGGTAAAGCAGAAAACCGCGCATGAAAAGCCGCCCACCGGAAAGTGAGGGCGGCTTTTCGCTGCAGGCCTCAGGCGGTGGCGGCGGCCAGGGCCTGATCGAGATCGGCGATCAGATCGGCGGCATTCTCGATGCCGATCGAGAGCCGCACCACATTGGGCGCCGCCCCCGCCTTGATCTGCTGTTCCTCGGTCAGCTGGCGGTGCGTGGTCGAGGCCGAATGGATGATCAGCGAGCGCGCGTCGCCAAGGTTCGCCACATGGCTGAACAGCTTGAGATTGTTGACCAATTTCACGCAGGCCTCATAGCCGCCCTTGACCGCGACGGTAAAGAGCGCCCCCGCTCCCTTCGGGCAAAGCCGGTTGGCGCGTTCGTGCCAGGGCGAGGAGGGCAGCCCGGCCCAGGTGACGAAGTCGATGCGCGGGTCGTTCGCCAGCCATTCCGCCACGGTCTTCGCATTGGCGACATGCTTGTCCATCCGCAGGCTGAGCGTCTCGATCCCCATCAGCGTGTAATGCGCGCCCTGCGGGTTCATCGTCATGCCCAGATCGCGCAACCCGACGGCGATCGAATGGAAGGTATAGGCCATCGGCCCCAGCGCTTCGTGGAATTTCAGCCCGTGATAGGCCGGTTCGGGCGCCGAAAGGCTGGGGAACTTGCCGCTGGCCGACCAGTCGAACTTGCCCGAATCGATGATCACCCCGCCCGTCACCGTGCCGTTGCCGGTCAGGTATTTCGTGGCGGAATGGACCACGATCGTCGCGCCATGCTCGATCGGGCGGCACAGGTAGGGCGAGGCCAGCGTGTTGTCGACGATGAGCGGCAGGCCGACCTTGTTCGCCACGGCGGCGACGGCGGGCAGGTCGGTGATGTAGCCGCCCGGGTTCGAGATCGATTCGCAAAAGATCGCCCGGGTGTTGTCGTCGACCGCCGCTTCCAGCGCCGCCAGATCGTCGAAATCGACGAAGCTGCAGGACCAGCCGAAGCGTTTGATCGTCTGGGCGAATTGGGTGATCGTGCCGCCGTAGAGCCGGGTCGAGGCGACGATGTTCAGCCCCGGCCCCATCAGCGGAAACAGCGCCATGATCTGCGCCGCATGGCCCGAGGAACAGCAGACCGCCCCCACGCCGCCTTCGAGCGCCGCGACGCGTGCCGCCAGCGCCGAAACGGTCGGGTTGGTCAGGCGCGAATAGATGTAGCCGACTTCCTGCAGGTTGAAGAGCCGCGCCGCATGGTCGGCATCCTTGAACACGTAAGCCGTGGTCTGGTAGATCGGCACCTGCCGCGCGCCGGTCGCGGGATCGGGCTCGGCGCCCGCATGGATTTGCAGCGTGTCAAAGGCCTGGTCGGTCATCGGGGTCTCCCTGAATGGTCGCGGGCAAGCCTATCCGCCCGCCCGGGCGCCTTCAAACACATTCGCCTTCGCAGATATGGGCGCAGCTGCGGAAAGGGTCTGCGGGTCCCCTTGGCGCAGGGTCTTGCGGCGCAAGCCATGGCCCGCCGCGATCGACAGAGCTGCCGCTTGCCGAGGCTCAGCGCAGCCAGAGCTTCTCGCGCCGGATCGCATTGCGCAGCATCGATTCCCGCCGCGGCAGCGCGTTCCGGTCGATCTTTGCGCGCAGTTTCACCCCCTTGCGCTGATAGATCAGCTTCCTTGCCGGTTCGTGCAGCCGCAAGATCCGTTTGATCTTTTGCGGCGCGCAGATCGCCTCGAGCCGCGCCACCACGGCATCGCTTTCGCGCGCATAAAGCAGCGGCAGGGCGCGGTAATGGCAAGTCACCTCGCCATCAAGCCCCGCCAGCTCCGGCCCCGGCCGTCCGCCGCCGAAACTGTGGATGACCAGCGGCAGCGCCACCTGATCGAGCCAGGGATCAAGCGACTGGCTGGCCAGTTCGTCGGGCGTGTCCCAGCGGATCGCATGGGCATACTGCATAAAGCGCTTGCCGAAGGCCTGGGCATCGGCGCCAAAGAACCAGCCCGCATTGAAATAAAGATAGCGCTGCCAGTAGTTTTCATACTGGCTTTTATCCAGCGAGCTGTCGAAATTGAGCCCGAACTTGTCGTAAAGGCTTTTCCAGATCGTGGTGTAATCGGCGCCGTAAAGCTGCGGCTCGGGCCAGGTGCCCTCGCGCCGCATCGAGGCTGAGGGGCGGTTGAAATCGAATCCCACCTGCGACAGCGGCCCGAGAAACAGCGTGTCTGTGTCGAAAAAGACAAAGGGCCCCGCGGGCAGGGCGGCCATCGCCTCGATCTTGTTGCCCTGCGGGTAGCTTTCGCCGAAATGCCGGTTCTCGAAGGGCAGGATTTCGACGCCGTGATCGGTCAGGAAACGCCGCACCGGATCCGAGATCGCGACGGGCGTGGACCATTTCGCCCCCGTGGGTTCGGCGGCGATCAGACGGCCCTTGAAATCGGGATTCGCGTCGCGGAACGAAGCTGCAAAGATCAGCGCCTCGTATTCAAGCCGCCCCGCCTGCACGATGAAGAAAACGTTGTAATCCGGCTGCATCTGCTCGCGCCCGCTGCAATCAATGGCGCCACAGTAGCGGGATTCGCGCCCGGCACAAGCGGGCCTGTCGGCATCCTCACCACTTCGGGAAAGTGGTGGGTGACCCTGGAATCGAACCAGGCGTGGGTCTCCCCGGCGGAGTTACAGTCCGCTGCCGCACCTTGCAGCTCGTCACCCGACGTGGGGCGATGTAACGAAGGGGGCGGGGGGCGTCAAGCAGCATTTTGCGCCCCCTTGCCAAAGCGGGTCCTGCAGCGCACAGAAGATCGAAACAGAGGTGCAAGATGAAGAAACCGGACTGGGTGATCGAGAAGGAACGCGCCAAGCGGGCCGCGGCGGCGGAAACGCTGTGGCTCTTCGGTCTGCATGCGGTGCGCGACGCGCTGATGAACCCCGATCGGGTCAAGCTGCGGCTCGTGCTGACGAAGAACGCCGCCGACAAGCTGGGCGAGGCGATCGCGGCCGGCGGGCTGGAGCCCGAGATCATCGAGCCGCGCAAGTTCGATGCGCAGGTGCCGCTGGGCCCCGATCAGGTGCATCAGGGCGCCGCGCTGGAGGTCAAGCCGCTCGACTGGGGCAAGCTTTCCGATGTCGCGCTGACCGGCGCGGGGCTGCCCTTGATCGTGCTGCTGGACCGGGTCACCGATCCGCATAACGTCGGCGCGATCCTGCGCTCGGCCGAGGTCTTCGGCGCCCGCGCCGTCGTCGCGCCCGCGCGCCATTCCGCGCCCGAAACCGGGGCTTTGGCGAAGACCGCCTCGGGGGCGCTGGAGCGCCAGCCCTATCTGCGCATCACCAATCTTTCCGACGCGATGGGTGAGCTGCGCGACATGGGCTATGTGCTGATCGGTCTGGCGGGCGAGGCCACGATGACGCTTGCCGAGGGGCTGGCGCAGGTGGGCACGCGGCCGGTGGCGATCGTTCTGGGCGCCGAGGGGCCGGGGCTGCGCGAAAAGACCCGCGAGACCTGCGATCATCTGGTGCGGGTGCCCTTTTCCGGGGCCTTCGGCTCGCTCAACGTGTCGAATGCGGCGGCGGTGGCGCTTTATGCCGCGACCAGCGCCCGCAACGGCGGCTGACCGACAGGAGGGGAAGATCACGAAAGGGCGATTTTCGCGGAATCTTTTGCTGCGACCCTTTAACGCGGCTTTCACATCCCTATGTCTCAGTGGTGAGACGCGGAGCCGGAACCTCCGCGTTGACTGTCACTGTCCCTCGTTCCGCACTTTCGCGCCCGGTGCCCCCTGTGGTCCGGGCGCTTTTTCTTGACCGGAGGCGCCGATGCGTGATGCCGAGCTACGCGAGATCCTGACCACGACCCGCACGATTGCGCTTGTAGGCTATTCCGCCAATCCCGACCGCCCCGCGCAGGCGGTGGCGGCCTTTTTGCAGGCGCGCGGCTACCGGGTGATTCCGGTCAATCCGGGGCTGGCCGGGCAAAGCGCGCTGGGCGAGACGGTCTATCCCGATCTGGCGGCGATCCCGCAAGAGATTGTCATCGACATGGTCGATGTCTTTCGCGCCCCCGAAGCCGTGCCCGGGGTGGTCGACCAGATGCTGACCCATCGCCCCGAGGCGCGTGTGCTCTGGCTGCAGTTGGGCGTGATCCACCCCGAGGCGGCGGCGCGGGCCAGGGCGGCGGGCAAGCTGGTGGTGATGGACCGCTGCCCGAAACTCGAGATCGCGCGGCTGGGAATGTGAGAAAGGGGGGCTCTGCCCCCCTCTGCTTCGCATTCACCCCCCGGGATATTTGAGCCAAGGTGAAATGAACCCCGGGGCTGCTTTCACCTTGGTGCAAATATCCCGGGGGTGAATTTGCGCGTCAGCGCAAAGAGGGGGCAGCGCCCCCCCCCTTGCCTCAGCCCTTCACCGCTGCGGCGGCTTCGACGATCGCGCTGGCGATGAAATCAAGCTCGGGGCGGGTCAGCCGCGCGGGCAGGCGGGTGTCGCAGGCGCGCATCAGCATCGCGCGGGTTTTCGGCAGATCGGGCTGCGCGCCCAGAAACTGCCAGTTCCAGAAGGCGCGGGCATTGTCGGGGGAAAGCCCGAAAACCTGCACGGAAACGCCGCGGGCTTTCGCCTCGTCCTGCAGCCGGATCGCCTCGGCATCGGTCCAGTCGCCCACCAGATTGAACTGCAGGCTGTCCGGCGCGCGGGTTTCCGGGCCCAGCGGCGGCGGCACATCGAGCCAGGGGCTTTGGTTCAGCTTTTCAGCCACATAGTCGTGGTTCGCCAGCCCCGCGCTGACGCGCCGCTCCAGCTCGGGCAGTTGCGGGCGGATCACTGCGGCGGACAGGTTCTGCATCCGCGTGTTGTAAAGCGGCAGCTTGTTTTGCCAATGCACGAAGCTGTTTTGCAACCCCGGGTGCTTCTTCCAGTTCTGCTCATAGGCGCCCGACATGATGATCGCGCGGGCAGCAAGCTCGGGATCGTCGGTCACCAGAACGCCGCCTTCGCCCGCATTCACCATCTTGTAGCTCTGGAAGCTGAAGCAGCCGATCTTCCCGATCGTGCCGATCTTGCGCCCGTGCCAGAGCGTGCCCAAGCTGTGCGCCGCATCCTCGATCACCGGCACGCCCTTGGCCTCGGCCAGTTCCAGGATCACATCCATGTCCGAGGTGTGGCCGCGCATGTGGCTGATCATCACCGCCGCGATCGTGTCGTCGAATTTGGCGCGGAAGTCGTCCAGATCAATGCGGAAATTCGACCCCACCTCGACCAGCACCGGCTCGCAATCGGCATGGACGATCGCCGAGGGCACGGCGGCAAAGGTGAAGGCGGGCACCAGCACGCGCGCGCCGCGCGGCAGGTCCAAAGCTTTCAGCGACAGGAACAGCGCGGCGGAGCAGGAGGCGACACAGACCGCATAGCGCACCCCCATCAACGCGGCGAATTCGGCTTCCAGCTGCGCCACCGGCGCATTCTCGGAGGTGTAGCGGAACAGATCCCCGGTGGCGAGCAGCCGCTCGATCTCGGCGCGGGCGGCCTCGGGGATCGGTTCGGCATCATAGCAATTCGGAGGGGTCTGACCGTCGCGGGGCATGTTCAGCTTTCCTGAATGTGACATTCAGAAACGCTTTAGACCCGTGCCCCGCGCCCGCCAAGTGAAAGTTTCGCGACGCGGCCAAGCGCCGCCTAGAGGCCCAGCCGGTCGCGCAGCGAAAACCAGGTCATCCCGGCCAGAAGCAACGGAAACCGCAGCGCCGTACCCCCCGGAAAGCTGGGTTGCGGCAGGTTCGCCATCACGTCGAAACCGTCGCCCGTCGCGGTGATCGCCTCGGCCATGAGTTTGCCCGCATGGATCGCCAGCGCCACCCCATGGCCGGAATAGCCCGAGGCCGAGAGGCAATTCGGCGCCGGACGCCGAAAGCAGGGCATCCGGTTCACGGTAATCGCCAGCGTGCCGCCCCAGGCATGGGTGAATTTCACGCCTTTCAGCTGCGGATAGACCTCTTCCAAGGGCTTGCGCACCTTTGCGGCGATGTCAGTAGGAAAGCGATAGCTGACGGTCTCGCCGCCGCCAAAGATCAGCCGGTCTTCGTGCAAACGCCAGTAATTGACCACGAATTTCAGATCATGGGCGGCGATGTCGCGGGTCAGCACCTCGCGCACACGCGCGCCCAAAGGCTCGGTCGCGACGATGTAATTGTTGATCGGCATGACGCGGGCGGCGATCTGCGGTTCGAGCCGGTCAAGGTAGCCGTTCGCCCCCAGAACCACGTGATCCGCGATCACATGGCCCTGCGCCGTCTCGATCCGGCTGGTGTCGCCCGCGCGCTGCCCGTGGCGGATCTTCACCACCGCCGAACGCTCGTAAATCACCGCGCCCGCCGCCTCGGCCAGACGCGCCAGACCCAGACAGAGGTTCAACGGATGCACATGGCCCGCGTCATGATCGAGGTCGCCGCCGGTATAGACGGGCGAGGGCACCAGCGCTTGCGCCGCCGCCTTGTCCAAGGTCTCGATCTGGTCATAGCCGTAATGGGCGGCCAGATGCGCGGCCTCGTCCTGCAGCCAGGCGACCTCGGACCGTTTGCGGCCCAGATGCGCGACGCCGCGCCGCGTGGGCACGCCCGCCTGATCGGAGAGCGCATAGGTCAGCGCCTTCGCCTCCTCGGCCATGTCCCACAGCCTGCGCGTCGTTTCCTTGCCCACCAGCTTTTCCAGCGTGCCGACATCGAGCCGCTGCCCAGAGCCGATCTGCCCGCCGTTGCGGCCCGAGGCGCCAAAGCCCGCCCGGTGTGCTTCCAGTACGACGACGCGCCGCCCCGCCCGCGCCAGATGCAGCGCCGCGGAAAGCCCGGTATAGCCGCCGCCCACCACGCAGACATCGGCGCGAACCTCGCCCGCCAACGCGGGCCGCTCGGGCGCGGGATCGCGGGTCGATGCGTAGAAGCTGGCGGGGTATTCCCCCGCCTTGTCATTCACATGCAACAGATCCATGCGTCACACGTTCAAAAGCAGGTGTTCGCGTTCCCAGGGGCTGATGACCTGCAGGAACTCCTTGTATTCGTTGCGTTTGACCGCCTCATACACGGTGCAGAACTCGATCCCCAAAGCCTCGCGCACCGGGCCGCTGTCGGAAAACAGATCCAGCGCGTCGCCCAGATTGAAGGGCAGGTCGGTCTCGCCCATATAGGCGTCGCCCTGACATTCCGCCCGCGGCATCTTTTTCTCCTTCAGCCCCAGATAGCCGCAAACCATCGAGGCGGCGAGGCCGAGATAGGGGTTGCAATCCATCCCCGCGAGCCGGTTTTCCAGCCGCCGCCCGGAGGGGTCCGAGATCGGCACCCGCAGCCCGGTGGTGCGGTTGTCGCGGCCCCATTCGATGTTGATCGGCGCCGCGAAATCCGGGACGTAACGGCGATAGCTGTTCACATAAGGCGCAAGCAGCGCCACCACCGCGGGCAGATGCGTCTGCATGCCCGCAATGAAATGCAAGAACGCCTCGCTCTCGCCGCCATCGGGGTTTGAAAAGATGTTCCGCCCGGTCTTCGCATCGATCACCGACTGGTGGATATGCATGGCCGAGCCCGGTTCGCCCTCGATCGGTTTCGCCATGAAGGTGGCGAAGCAATCGTGGCGCAGCGCGGCCTCGCGGATCAGCCGCTTGAAGTAGAAGATCTGATCGGCGAGCGCCACCGGATCGCCATGGGCGAGGTTGATCTCGACCTGCCCCGCGCCGCCTTCCTGCAAGATGCCGTCGATCTCGAAGCCCTGCGCCTCGGCGAAGTCGTAGATGTCGTCGATCACCGGGCCATATTCATCGACGGCGCTCATCGAATAGGCCTGTTTCGCCGCCGCCCGCCGCCCGGACCGCCCCATCGGCGGGATGATCGGCTGGTTCGGGTCGATGTTGCGCGCGACAAGGAAGAATTCCATCTCGGGGGCGACGATCGGTTTCCAGCCCTCGGCCTCGTAAAGCGCGACGACGCGCTTGAGCACATTGCGCGGCGCCACCGGCATCGGTTCGCCGTTCTGGTCGAAGACGTCGTGGATCACCTGCAACGTGATGTCGGCGGTCCAGGGCGCGGCCGAGGTGGTGGTCCAGTCGGGGGTCAGCACCATGTCGGGCTCGGTGAAAGCGCCCATCGGGTTGTCGGCCCATTCGCCGGTGATCGTCTGCAGAAAGATCGAATTCGGCAGGTAGAAGCGGTCCTGATAGGCGAATTTCGAGGCGGGCATGGCCTTGCCGCGGGCGACACCCGCGATGTCGGCGACGATGCATTCCACCTCGTCAAGGCGGCGCCCGGCGATGTAGTCGCGGGCGGCTTTCGGGATAAGGGCGGTCCAGTCCGGGGATTTGCGTGACATGTCTTTCGCTTTCCAAAATGTTTGAGGGAAGTCGGACGTCACGCCTCGGGGTCGGGCATCAGGCGGGCCAGCGGCACGCCTTCGGAGAAGAATTCGGGATCGGCACAGCCGGTCAGGATCGGCTTGCGATGCGCCGCCGCCGCGCGCCGCCCCTCCATCGCCGCGGGGGCGGTGAAGGGAGAGGGGCAGGGCTGCGGTGCAAGGCACATGGTTACCCCCGTTTCGCGCGGAAGAATGCGGCGATGCGCTCGGCCACGCGGGCGGAATCGGTGCCGCGGCCCGTGGCCATCTTTGCCCGCGCCTCGGCCATCAGCGGATCGGGGACAAGACCCGGGCCGCGCGCCGCCATCAGCCCCTCGACAAAGGCATCGCGGAATTCGGGATGTGCCTGGATCGTCAGCGCGGTATCGCCGTAAACCAGCGCGGCGTTTTCGCAAAACTCGTTGCAGGCGATGACCTTTGCCGCCTCGGGGCGCGCCGTCACCTGATCGCGGTGCCAGGCGTTCAAGACCACCGGATCGCCGCCGAAATCATAGGTCTGCGGCCCGACCGCCCAACCGCCCGGAAAGCGCTCGACCTTGCCGCCCATCGCCTGGGCGATGATCTGATGGCCAAAGCAGATGCCCACCATCGGCACCTTTTCCGCGATCGCCTTGCGGATGAAATCCTCAAGCGGCGCGATGAACGGGTGGCTCTCATAGGCGCCATGCCGCGAGCCGGTGATCAGCCAGCCCTCGCAATCATGCACCGAGGCGGGAAACTCCATCGCCTCGACATTGAAGGTCTGAAACGTCAGCCCGTGATCGCGCAAAAGCGCCACGAACATGTCGGGATAATCGCCCGCCTCCCCTCGCAACACGTCGGGGGACTGGCCTGTCTGCAGGATGCCGATGCGCATGAAAGTCTCGTGATTGGGTTCTTTGACGGTAGCCCTGCCGCGCCGCCCGGGCAAGGGGGGGCTGGCTGCCCCCCGGCCCCCCCGCGGATATTTGATCCAAGGTGAAAGCAGATGCCTGTTGTTTCACCTTGGTCCAAATATCCCGGCCAAATATTTTGGGGGGAGGCCCGCAGGGACGGGGGGCAGAGCCCCCCTTCTTACACGGTGTCGAGATAAAGCTCGGTCTGCTCTTCCTCGGACAGTTCCGCCATGTAGTGGATCTCCTGACGCTTGGTCATCAGGAAGTTCTCGATCAGCTCTTCCTCGAAGATGCGCTTGATCAGCGGGCAGCTGTCGAACTGGTTGATCGCCAGATTCCACGTCCCCGGCAGCTGCGGCAGATATTGCGCATAGGCATTGCCGACGATCGGCTCGTCGGGGACCATCTTGTCCTCGATGCCGACCAGCGCCGCCCCCAGAATCGCCGCGATCATCAGATAGGGGTTCACGTCCCCCCCCGCCACCCGATGCTCGATCCGCCGCGCCGAGGGCCCCGAAGACGGGATCCGCAAGGCCGCGGTGCGGTTCTCATAGGCCCAGCCGATGCCCGTGGGCGCATGGGCATTCGGCACCAGCCGCGTGTAGCTGTTCTGATGCGGCGCAAAGATCAGCGTGGACCCCGGCAGCGCGGCCAGACAGCCCGCCACCGCATGGCGCAGATTGTCCGAGCCCTTCTCGGTGCCGTCGTCGAAGATGTTCTGGCCGTCCCGATCGAGGATCGAGAAATGCGTGTGCATGCCGTTGCCGGACCACAGGTCATAGGGTTTCGCCATGAACGAGGCGGCAAAGCCGTGCTGGCGCGCCAGACCCTTGACCAGCATCTTGAACAGCCAGGTGTCATCGGCGGCCTTCAAGGGATCGGCCTGATGCACCAGGTTGATCTCGAACTGCCCCGGGCCGGCTTCGGAAATCGCCGTATCCGCGGGAATGTCCATCACCTCGCAGGCCTCGTAAAGCGCGGTGAAGAAGCCGTCAAAGGCGTCAAGCGCCCGCAGCGACAGGATTTCCCCCCCGGTGCGGCGCTTGCCCGAGCGGGGCGAGGGCGGCACGCGCAGCTTCGTGCCGCTGTCGTCGATCAGGAAGAATTCAAGCTCGGTCGCCACCACGGGCCTCAGGCCAAGCGCGGTGTAGCGGTCCTTGACCCGCGCCAGCGCCTGCCGGGGATCGCCCGCATAGGGGCGGCCGTCCATGTGGAACATCCAGATCGGCAAAAGCGCCGTCGGCGCCTCGAGCCAGGGCATCGGCATGAAGCCCCGTTCTGTCGGGCGCAACAGGCCATCGCAGTCGCCGGTCTCGAAGACCAGCGGACTTTCCTCGATGTCCTCGCCCCAGATGTCGAGGTTCATCACCGAGAACGGAAATCGTGTTCCCTCGGAAAAAACCTTGCTTGCGAAACGTGCGGGTATGCGCTTACCCCGTGCCACCCCGTTGAGGTCCGCCGCAGCCACGCGAATGGTGCGCACCTCGGGATGCTCCTTCAGCCAGTCCATGTCCTCACCTGATGATTTGCGGTCTGATCCTCAGCTTGGGGCGGGATTGCCCCGGAAGATGCCGGTTCAGACGGCGGTTGATCATCCCGAACAACCCGATCAGCGTCAACGTGACCAGAATGAAGTAGAAGGCGGCAATCGGGTAGGGGATGAATGGGTTGAATGTCTTGTCCGCGAAGAACTTGGCGTAATAAAGCGCGTCGCCGCGCTGCTGATACGCCGGAAAGCCGGAGAAAAAGACGATCGTCGTCGCGTGAAACAGAAAGATCGCCTCGTTCGTATAGGCGGGCCAGGCAAGGCGCAGCGTGGTGGGCCACAGGATGCGGCGGAACTTCTGCCAGCCGGTCAGGCCGTAAGCGTCGGCGGCCTCGATATCGCCCTTGGGCACCGCCATCAGCGCGCCGTGGAAGATCTCCGCCGAATAGGCCGAGGTGTTGAGGAAGAGCACCAGAAGCGCCCCCGCCCAAGCCGAGGTGGTCCAGTCGGTCGGGATCAGCAGCCCGCCCAGCGTGATCCCCGCCTTCGGCAGCTGCACCAGGATCTCGTAGGCGAGGAAGAACTGGATGAAGAGCGGTGAGCCGCGGAAGACGAAGATGAAGGCCTCGGCCGGGCGGCGCAGCCAGGCCCGGGGCGAGGCTTTCGCAAGCGCAAGCGCGGTGGCGGCGAAGAAGCCGAAGAACAGCGCCAGCGTGCCGAAATAGACGTTCCAGATCAGCCCCGAGCCGATCAGGGTGAATTCATGGCACAGCGTGAAGTCGGAGCGCGGCAGCACGCGCTCGCCATAGCCCAGCGAGCGGAAGGCGTAATCCGCGATGATCTGCGTGCAGCTGTCGGTCATGCCGCGGCCTTCCGTTGCGCTTCGCCCGCCATCGTCGCCTGTCCCTTGGACAGCCGACTGGTCACCCGGTCCAGCACGCGTTCCGAGATCTTGGTCATGCCGAGGTAATAGACAAGCAGCGCCAGCACATACCAGACGCGCCAGTCGCCATGCGGATAGTCGTAAAGGGCGGATTTCGTGGCGCCAAGTTCGCGCGCCCAATAGACGATATCCTCGACGCCGAGCAGGAACAGAAGCGGTGTCGCCTTGATCAGGATCATCCACAGGTTCGACAGCCCCGGCAGCGCATAGGTCCACATCTGCGGGATCAGGATGCGACGGCGCACCTGCGCGGTGGTCATGCCGTAGGCCTCGGCAGTTTCGAGTTGCGCCCGCGGCACGGCGTTCATCGCGCCGTAAAGCACGTTGGCGGCAAAGGCGCCGAAGACGACGGAAAAGGCGATCACGGCAAGGAAGAAGCCGTAGATCTCGTGCCAGATCTGCGGCGCGCTCGAGAGCGGCAGCTTTGCCGCGGCGCAGACGGCGAATTCGCCCTTTGACCAGAGCGGCGCGTCAGAGGGCGGGCAGAGCCAGAGATGGCGCAGATATTCCAGCCCCTGGTCCATCGCCACGGGCACGAACAGGAAGAAGATGATGTCGGGCACGCCGCGCACCATCGCGGTATAGGCCTTGCCGAACAGCCGCAGCGGCAGAAAGGCCGAGCGCGCGGCGATGGCGCCGCCAAAGCCGAAGGCCAGCGCGATCGGCGCCACGATCAGCATCAGCGCCAGAACCACGAAGAACGAGCCATAAAACAGCAGGTGCTTGCCCGTGGTCAGGTAGCACAGAGCCCAGGCCAGGCCCTCGAGGGATTTCGGATCGGCGCAGATGTCGAACATGGGTCAGGGGCGCCTCCGGCGGGGGCGTATTTGGGCCAAGAAGAAACCGGGGCTTCTCCTGGTGCAAATACGCCCGCCGGAGGCTCTTTCTCAGAACACCGGCGCGTCGTCGCCGAACCACTTCTTGATCATCGCATTGAGCGAGCCGTCGGCCTTCATCGCGGCGATGGCGGTGTCGAACTTCGCCTTCAGCTCGGTGTCCGACTTGCGCAGGCCGATGCCGATGCCGCCGCCCAGCGGCACATCGGCGCCGGTCCACATGATCTCGCCGCCCTCGGTGACGAAGGGCTTGAGCGCGTCCTTGTCGGCAAAGACCGCATCGGCCTCGCCGTTCTTCACCGCGGCGATCGTGTCATCGAGCGTCGGGAATTCCAAAAGCGTCGCGCCCGATTTCGCCACGTAATCGGCCTGGATCGTGCCGACCTGCGCCGCGACGACGCCCTTGAGATCGGCATCCGCCTTGGTCGCCACATAGGCCGAGGCGGCGGGCGGGTTGTAATTGTCGCTGAAGTCGATCGTCTGCTTGCGCTCGTCGGTGATGCTCATCCCGGCGATGATCGTGTCATAGTTGCCGGACAGAAGGTTCGGAATGATGCTGTCCCATTCATTCGTCACCCATTCGCATTTCAGCGTGGCCTTGGTGCAAAGCGTGTCGCCCAGTTCGCGTTCGAACCCGTCCACTTCGCCCTTGTCGTTGATGAAGTTGTAGGGCGGATAGGCGCCCTCGGTGCCCATGCGCACGACATCGCCCGCAAGGGCGGTGCCTGCGCTCAGCGCCAGCGCTGCGGCGGTCAGGATCAGCTTCTTCATGGCTCTCTCCACGGTTGGGGTCTTGTTGTTCTTGCTTACGCCGGCAGCGTCGCCGACAGGAATTGTTGCAGCCGTTCGGATTTCGGCGCGCCGAACAGGGTCTCGGGCGGGCCTTCTTCCTCGATCCGGCCCTGATGCAGGAAGACGACATGGTCCGACACATCCGCCGCAAGCCGCATGTCATGCGTCACCAGGATCATCGTGCGGTGTTCGGCGGCCAGATCCCTGATCACCCTGACCACTTCCTGCTGCAATTCGGGATCGAGCGCCGAGGTCGGCTCGTCGAACAAAAGCGCCTGCGGCTGCATGCAGAGCGCCCGCGCGATGGCGGCGCGCTGCTGCTGGCCGCCCGAGAGCTGCGCGGGCCAGGCGTCGGCCTTGTCGCCGATGCCGACCTTGGCCAGAAGGCTGCGGGCGAGCGGCTCGACCTGTTTCGGGTCGCGGCCCAGCACCGTCACCGGCGCCTCCATCACGTTTTGCAGGATCGTCATGTGGCTCCAGAGGTTGAACTGCTGGAACACCATCGAGAGATTGGTGCGAAACCGCACCACCTGCGCGCGGTCGGCGGGGCGGCGCGCAAGGCCGGTGCCGGTCCATGTCACCGCCTCGCCGGAAAAGATCACCTCGCCGGACTGGCTGTCCTCAAGCAGGTTGCAGCAGCGCAAAAGCGTGGATTTGCCCGAGCCCGAAGAGCCGATCAGCGACACGACCGTGCCGCGTTCGGCACGGACCGACACGCCCTTGAGCACTTCAAGGGCGCCGTAGCTCTTGTGCAGATCCCTGATTTCGATGACGGGCGCGGTTGGGCTCGGGGCAGTCTGGCTGTTGGTCACTTTGCGGCTTCTCTTTGTCCGGTCAGTCAAGTTGGCGCGATTTCGGGGGCAAATGCAACGGGCGAGTTGGTCTGTCACGGGGCAAGCGCCAAAACTACCGGCAGATGGCGCGGGATTGGGCACAGCCGCGCTCAGCGCTGCCCGGCCGCCACCCTTTGCCGCGCCAGACCCGAATCGCGGTCGGAGACGCCCAGCAACCGGGCGGCGAGGCGGATCAGCGCGTCCTCCTCGGGGTTGCGCGCGTCATCGGCCAGCGCCACCTGCCACAGCGCCTCGATCACGCCGATCCTGTCCTCATAGGCGATCTTGTCCTTCAGCGCGCGGGTGAAGCGCACGGTGTCGGGGGCTTCGGCTTCAAGGGCCTCGGCGCGGGCGCGCAGCTCGGCCGCTTCGGCCGGCGACAGGCCTGAGCGCGCGGCGAGCACCTGATCGATATGGAAACGCTCGTCCGCGTCATAGTGTTCATCCGACCGCGCCAGCCGTACCAGCAGCGCCGCCAGCGCAAGGTCGGCGTCATCCGCGGTCAGCGGCTTCGGATGCGGATCGGCCAGAAGGCCCGTCAGGAATTTGAACATGGCTGCAGTCTAGCGCGCCCGGGGCCGGGGGCAAGGGCGCGATGGATCGGCGATCGAAACCGGGGTTTTCCGCGCCCGCGCCGCTTGCCCGGATTCCGGCCAGGGTCTAAGGTGAGACGCCCGTGGAGGCGGGCTTGTCATGACGCAGGTTCAAATCGGTATCAAGAAGGGACGCAAGTTCGACCAGGTCCTTGACGGCGCGCGAAAAGTGTTTCTGCGCGACGGGTTCGAGGGCGCCTCGGTCGATGACATCGCGCGCGAGGCCGGGGTCTCCAAGGCGACGCTTTACAGCTATTTCCCGGACAAGCGGCTGTTGTTCATGGCGATCGCGACGGGCGAATGCCAGCGTCAGGCCGATGATGCGCTGGAATTCATCAACGAGGGCGACAGGCCGGTGCGCGAGGTGCTGCGCTATGCGGCCAACAAGCTGATCGATTACATCACCTCGCCGCTGGGGCTGCAGACCTACCGGCTTTGCGTCGCCGAGACCGACCGGTTTCCGGCACTCGGCCAGCAGTTCTACGCCTCGGGGCCGCTTCTGGTGCGGTCGCGCATGGTCGACTACCTGCGCAAGGCCGTCGCGCGCGGCGAGCTGCAGATCGAGGATTTCGAGCTGGCCGCCGATCAGTTCGCTGAGCTGTGCAAGGTCGATGCCTATCACGGCTTCATCTGCGGCGTGACCTCGGACTATCCGCCCGCGCGGCGCGCGCGGGTGATCGAGGGCGCGATCGAGATGTTCCTCGCCCGCTACGGCGCCCGCGGCTGAGCGGGCAGGGCCCCCCCGGGCGGCCGGTCGTCTTCCCCCCGTGCCGAAAAGCAAAACGCGCCCCGTGGGGCGCGTTTCGGTTTCACTGTCCGGCAGACCTCAGGCCTTTTGGCGCTTGTAGGGCGCCCACAGACGCTTGTTGGTCAGGTAAAGCATCACGCTCAAAAGGCCGAGCATGACGACCGCGACCAGACCCATCTGCTTGCGGGCAACCAGTTTCGGCTCGGCCGCCCACATCAGGAAGGACGCCACGTCCTGGCCCATCTGATCCACGGTCGCCGGGGTGCCGTCCTCGTAGGTCACGAGGTCGTCAAACAGCGCCGGAGGCATCTGAGCCCAGCTGCCATGGGTGGTCTTGATCCCGGCGGCGTCCTTGCAGGTGTCCGGCACGCCGCCGACCTGGAAGACTTCGTTGTAGTAGTAGCCGTCGATGCCCTCGGGGGCGCATGCCGGGTTTTCTTCGGGGAAGCCGGTCACGTAGCGATAGATATATTCCGGACCGCCAATGCCCTTGAAGAGCTGGTTCATGCCGGAGCCGGCCGGGCCCGAAAAGCCCGCCCGCGCCTTCGCCATCACCGACAGGTCCGGGCCCATGCCGTCGCCGACGCGGATCGGGAACATGTCGGTTTCCTTGCGGTCACGCTCTTCGCCGCTGTCCTTGTCGATGATCGTGTCGAGCCCGGCCGCATATTCCCGCACGAAGGTCGGGTCGAGCTGCGGGCCGCCGTCATCCGACAGCGTGCGGATCGGCACGAACTTCATGCCGTGGCAGGTCGAGCAGACTTCGCTGTAGACCTGGAAGCCGCGGCGCAGCTGTGCCTGGTCAAACTTGCCGAAGATCCCCTCGAAGCTGAAGGCATGGTCTTGCACGTTGCTGTTCGCCAGGGCCGCGCCGGAACCGAGAACCAGGGCCGAAACCGCAGAGATCAGAAGTTTTTTCATGATGTCGGTTCCTTTCCTCACTCGGCCGGATTGCCGTAGTGGCTGTTGAAGTCTTCCTCGATCGAGGCCGGGATCGGTTCCGGTTTCTCGGTCGCGCCCAGAAGCGGCAGGATCACGAGGAAGTAGGCGAACCAGTAGGTCGAGGCGATGAGCGAGATCCAGTCATAGGGATACTCGGTCGGCATCGCGCCCACCCAGGTCAGCACGACGAAGTCGAGCACGAGGAACCAGAACCACATCCGGAACTTCGGACGATAGGCGCCCGAACGGACCTTCGAGGTGTCGAGCCACGGGGCCAGAGCCATCACGGCGATGGCGCCGAACATCGCGATCACGCCGAAGAACTTCGCATCGACGATGCCGAAGGTCAGACCGTCGACCAGGATCACCACCCAGACGTCGGCGGCGAAGGCGCGCAGGATCGCGTAGAACGGCAGGAAGTACCATTCCGGAACGATATGCGCCGGGGTCGAGAGCGGGTTGGCCTGGATGTAGTTGTCCGGGTGGCCGAGGTAGTTCGGCATGTAGGCGACGACGGCGAAGAAGCCGAGCAGCACGAGGGCCAGCGCGAACAGGTCCTTGATCACGAAATACGGCCAGAAGGGCAGGGTGTCCTTCTCGGCATCGGCTTTCGAGGTGCGGCGGACTTCAACCCCGGTCGGGTTGTTGTTGCCGGTGGTGTGGAAGGCCCAGATATGGATGGCGACCAGCGCCGCGATCACGAAGGGCAGCAGATAGTGCAGCGAGAAGAAGCGGTTGAGCGTCGCGTTGTCGACCGCCGGTCCGCCCAGAAGCCAGGCCTGGATGCTCGGCCCGATGCCCGGGATCGCCCCGAAGAGGCCGGTGATCACGGTGGCGCCCCAGAACGACATCTGGCCCCACGGCAGCACGTAGCCCATGAAGGCGGTGCCCATCATCAGCAGGTAGATGACCATGCCGACGATCCAGGTGATCTCGCGCGGGGCCTTGTAGGAGCCGTAGTAGAGACCGCGGAAGATGTGGATGTAGACGGCGAGGAAGAACAGCGAGGCGCCGTTGGCGTGGATGTAGCGCATCGCCCAGCCGCCGTTCACGTCGCGCATGATGTGCTCGACCGAGGCGAAGGCCAGGTCGACATGCGGCGTGTAGTGCATCGCCAGCACGATGCCGGTGACGATCTGCAGCACCAGCGTGAAGGCGAGGACGATCCCCCAGATCCACCACCAGTTCAGGTTCTTCGGCGTCGGGATCATGATGGTGTCATAGACAAGGCCGACGATCGGCAGGCGGTCGTGCAGCCACTTCTCGATGCCCGTCTTGGGCTCGTAATGGTCGTGCGGAATTCCGGACATGTGTCTTTCCCCTCAGCCCAGCTTGATCGTGGTTTCGTCGACGAAGGCCGCGACCGGAATGTCGAGGTTGCGCGGCGCGGGACCCTTGCGGATACGGCCCGCCGAATCGTAGTGCGAGCCGTGGCAGGGGCAGAACCAGCCGCCGAAATCACCGGACTTGTCGCCCATCGGCACGCAGCCGAGGTGGGTGCACACGCCAAGCATCACCAGCCATTCGCCGGTGTTGGTGCCGTCGAACGCCGCCAGAGAGCGGTTTTCGTCGGTCGCCTCGGCGCCCGGCTTGTTCGCGTTCTCCGCCGAGGTGTCGCGCAGCGCCCCAAGCGGCACCGAGCGGGCCAGCTCGATGTCCTTTTCGTCGCGACGCCGGATGAACACCGGCTTGCCGCGCCATTTCACGGTCAGCTGGGTGCCCACTTCGACCGCCGAGACATCGACGAAGATCGATGACATCGCCTTGACGTCGGCCGAAGCGTTCATTTGGTTGATCAACGGCCAGACGGCCGCGCCGGTCACCACCACCCCGGTGGCTGCGGTGGCATGATAGAGGAAATCCCTCCGAGTGCCTGCGTTGTCTTCTGCGTGGGACACGTGTCTTCTCCCTTCCCCGAACTTGAAATTCAAGTCGATGCGCCTTTGCGGGCCACACAGAATGCGGCCGGACAGTGCCCGTTTAGCGTCCGGGAAACCCGCAGTCCAGCATACATTCACAAGCGGGTGAGGCGAAAAGCCGCGGCTCGGCCCGATTCGCGCTTTTTTGTCGCTGGGGCAGGCGCTTGCAGGCCTCAATCGGGTGCAAGCATGTAGCCAAGTCCGCGCACCGTCTGCAGGTAGCGCGGCTCGCGCGGGTCGGGCTCGATCTTGCGGCGCAGACGGGTGATCTGCACGTCGACGGCGCGGTCGCCCGCGGCATCCTCGGCGCTGGCGGAACGGTCCCGGCCCAGCTCCTCGATCAGTTCGGTCCGACCGATCACCTCGCCCGCATGGGCGGCGAAGATTCGCATCAAGGCGGCCTCGGTCGCGGTGAGGCGCACCGGCTGATCGCCCTGGCTCAGTTCGCCGCGGTCGAGGTCATAGCGCAGCGGCCCGAGCGACAGATATTTCGGCCCCGCCGTCACCGCCTCGGGCACGCGCCGCAAGATCGCATTGATACGCAGCAGAAGTTCCTTGGGCTCGAAGGGCTTGGGCAGGTAATCATCGGCCCCGGCCTCGAGCCCCTCGATCCGCTCGCGGGTCTCGCCGCGGGCGGTCAAAAGCAGGATCGGCGTCGTCATCTTCGTGCGCAGATCGCGGGTGAGCGAAAGCCCGTCCTCGCCCGGCATCATCACGTCGAGCACGATCAGGTTGAACTCCAGCCCCGAGAGCAGGCGGCGGGCATGCGCCGCGTCGCGCCCGGCAGTCACCAGAAAACCATTGCGGATCAGGAACTTCTGCAGAAGTCCACGAATCCGTTCGTCATCATCGACGATCAAGAGATGCGGGGGCGAGGCCGACATCATTCGGCATCCTTCAGCATCTGGTAATGGCGCCGCATCGCCGGATCCATCATCGCCTCCAGCACCTGCCGGAAGCCCGCCACCGCCTGCGGCCCCGCCGCGCGATAGGCGGCGCGCATCCGCACCCGTTGCGCCTCGGACAAGGCGCGTTCCAGCACCGCGCCCTTTTCGGTCAGGTGCAGATGCCGCTCGCGCTTGTCGCGCCGACCGACGCGGCTTTCGACCAGACCGTCGTCAATGAGCGTGCGCAAGACCCGGTTCAGGCTTTGCTTCGTCACCCCCAGAACCGAGATCAGCGTCGTCACCGTCAGCCCCGGCTCGCGGTTGATGAAATGGATGGCGCGGTGATGCGCCCGGCCATAATCGTGCTGATCCAGGATCCGGTCCGGATCGGCGGTGAAGCCGCGATAGGCGAAGAACATCGCCTCGATGCCCTTGCGCAGCTGTTCGTCGGTCAGAAACAGGAGCGTTTCGCCCCCGGGGGCTCCGGTATCGGCCATGTGATCCTCGCTTTTGCGCGACTTTATGTCAGCCTTGTTGACTTTCCAAGAATCAATTGTTACCGAAGCGCAGATTTTGCGCAATATTATGTCCGAGACGGACCTAGATGGCGCAACTTGTGAAAACGAAGCAGCCAAGGAGGGCGTGATGGCCGGGGCTTACGACGATCGTGACGGCAAGATCTGGATGGACGGGAAACTGGTCGAGTGGCGCGATGCCAAGGTCCATATCCTGACCCATGCGCTGCACTATGCCTCCTCCGTCTTCGAGGGCGAGCGCTGCTATGACGGCAAGATCTTCAAGGGCGTGGAACATTCGATCCGGCTGCGCAAATCGGCCGAGCTGCTGGATTTCGAGATCCCCTACAGCGTGGAAGAGATCGAGGCGGCGAAATACGCGATGCTGGCCGCGAACGGCTGGACGAACGCCTATGTGCGCGCCATCGCCTGGCGCGGGGCGGGCGACGACATGGGGGTCTCGGCGCGCAGGAACCCGGTGCGGCTGGCGATCGCCGGTTGGGAATGGGGCAACTATTACGGCGATGCGAAGATGAAGGGCGCCAAGCTCGACATCTCGAAATGGCGCCGCCCCGATCCGAAGACGATCCCCTCCGCCGCGAAGGCCGCCGGTCTTTACATGATCTGCACGATGTCGAAACACGCCGCCGAGGCCAAGGGCTGCTCGGACGCGCTGATGATGGATTACCGCGGCTATGTGGCCGAGGCGACCGGCGCGAACGTGTTCTTCGTGAAGAACGGCGAAGTGCACACGCCGCTGCCGGATTGCTTCCTGAACGGTCTGACCCGGCAGACGGTGATCGAGATGCTGAAGGGCAAGGGCATCACCGTGCATGAGCGCCACATCGAGCCGGTGGAACTGGCGGGCTTCGAGCAGTGCTGGCTGACCGGCACCGCGGCCGAGGTGACCCCGGTGGGGAAGATCGGTGATTTCCACTTCGAGGTCGGCGCGCTGACCCGCGACGTGGCGGAAAGCTACGAAAAGCTGGTGCGGGCCTGACCCTGCCCCTCGGTTCGGGCGGAACAGGAAAGGCACCGCCTTTCCCCGCCCGTTCGGACATCGCTTGCACCAAGACCGTCTGCCCCGCGCGCAGCAGAGGCCGACGCCTGCCGTGGGCGGGGCGGGCGCTGGCCGGGGACTTTGGTCCCCGGCGGTGGTTGCTGCAGGTGTCTCGCATGGCCGCGGCCAAGGCAGGCGCCTTCAGAGATCGCGACCCCGAAAAGACCAAGGCGGGCCATCTGCTGACGGCCCGCCTTGGTCTTTTTCATGCCGCCGCTACGGTGGCACGCCGGAGACATGCCCATCACCGTTTCGGCCCCCGGGTTTCAGCAAGTCCGGTTCACTCGTCCCTCCGGGCTTCCTCGCGATCGATCCGCAGGAACTCCCGGACCTTAGCTTCCGAGCGCTCCGCCGGGCGCCGCACCAGCGCATCCACAGCCGGATGCACGCCGCCACGCCGGTCGATTTCAAGGAATTGCCGCATCCGCGTGCCTTCGGCCGCTTGTTCGGCATGGTCGATGATGGAACGGGTCATGGTTGCCTCCTTCGCTTCATCTGAGAAAAGATTAGCACAGAATCACCGCCCTGTCTTTGCTCAGGATCATGGTCGGGCGGAATCTCGCGCGGGTTTCAGCCCTGCGGCGTCACCGCCTTGCGCGCGCGCTGCCGTTCCAGCCCCAGCCGCCGTTCGCGCCAGATGATCATCACGCCAGCCGCGATGATCAGCCCCGCCCCGCCCAGCATCCAGACCGTCGGCACCTCGGCGAACATCCAGTAGCCGATGCCGAGCGCGAACAGCATCGAGACATATTCGAACGGCGCCACGATCGAGGCATCGGCGAAGCGATAGGACGAGGTCAGCAGGATCTGCCCGATCCCGCCCAGAATTCCGCAGGAAATCAAGAGCGTGGCCTCATGGGGCGTGGGCAGGACCCAGCCGAAGGGCACAGAGATCAGCGACAGCACCGTCGAGGTGACGGAAAACCAGAACACGATGGCCGAGGTGCGCTCGGTCGCCACCATCTTGCGGATGAAGACCTGCGCCAGCGCGGCGAATGTCGCGCCCATGATCACCAGCATCGCGCCCAGCGTCGCGGCGGGGTCGCGGCCCTCGAAATCGCCCAGCCGCGGCCAAAGCACGATCAGGACGCCGATCAGCCCCAGGCTGACGGCCGTCAGACGAAAGGCCCGCACCTCCTCGCCCAGAAACATCGCGGCGAAGATCACGGTGAGGAGCGGGGCCGCATAGCCCAGCGCCGTGACCTCGGGCAGGGGCAGGAAGGCGAGCCCCGCAAAGCCCAGCCCCATCGCCGAGGTGCCCGCGACGCCGCGCCAGACATGGCCCATGGGCGCGCGCACCTTCAGCCCGACGGACAGTTCGCGCCGCCACAAAAGCCAGGCCAGAATGACCGGAATGGCGAAGAGCGAGCGGAAGAAGACGGTTTCGCCCGGCGGGACATGCGGGGCCAGAACCTTGATCACCGTCGACATGGCGATGAAGACAAGAACGGACAGGATCTTCAAAGTGATCCCGGTGACCGGGTTGGGGGTCAGGCTGGCGGCGGCAAAGGGGGCAGACATGCGGCCAGCTTACGCCTTTGCGGGCCGAAGGAAAGGGTCAAAGGCCAAGCCGCGCCAGCGCCCAGGCGGCGGCTTCGGCCACGGCGGGATCGGGGTCGTGCAGATGCGGGCGGGCGGCTGCGGCCAGATCCCGGCGCCCGGAATTTCCCAGCGCATAAAGCGCGTTGCGGATCATCCGGTCGCGGCCGATGCGCTTGATGGGGCTGCCCGCGAAACGTGCGCGAAAGGCCGTGTCGTCAAGCGCCAGAATCTCGGTCAGCGCGGGCGTGCCCTGTTTCGCCGTGTAACCGATGTCGCGCGCCGTGACGGCGAATTTGTTCCAGGGGCAGGCGGCCAGACAGTCGTCGCAGCCATAGATCCGGTTGCCCAGCCCCGGCCGCAGCGCGGGATCGACCGGACCGCGGTGCTCGATCGTCAGATAGGAAATGCAGCGCCGCGCATCCATCTGATAAGGCGCGACAAAGGCCCCGGTCGGGCAGGCGTCGAGGCAGGCGGTGCAGTTGCCGCAATGGCTGATCTCGGGCGCATCGGGCGGCAGATCAGCCGTGGTGAAGATCGCGCCCAGAAACACCCAATTGCCCAGATCGCGCGCCAGAAGATTGGTGTGCTTGCCCTGCCAGCCCAGCCCCGCGGCCTGCGAAAGCGGCTTTTCCATCACCGGGGCGGTGTCGACGAAAACCTTGATTTCGCAAGGGGAATTCTCGATCAGCCAGCGCCCGAGCCGCTTCAGCCGCCGCTTCACCAGATCGTGGTAATCCTTGCCCTGCGCATAGACCGAAATCGCGCCGCGGTCGGGATGGCGCGTCGCCGCGCGCGGGTCGAGCTCGGGCGTGTAGCTTTCGGCGAGCAGGATGACCGAACGCGCCTCAGGCCAAAGCGCTGCCGGGTTGCCCCGCCACTCCATCCGTTCGGCCATCCAAGACATCTGCCCGTGATACCCGGCCGCGACAAAAGCCGAAAGCCGGTCGGGCAGGTCGGGACAGGCGTCGGGGCGGGTGATCCGCGCTTTCGCGAACCCGATCGCCAGCGCTTCGTCAATCAGGCGGGTCTTCAACGTTTCCAGTTCCGCCTCCTTCGGCCGGGGCAGGGGGCGCCGCCCCCTCTTTGCCTGACGGCAAATTCACCCCCGAGGTATTTCGGGCAAGATGAAAGGGTCGTGTTTCATCTTGCCTCAAATACCTCGGGGGTCCGGGGGCGGAGCCCCCGGCTTGCCTCAGAAATCAAGTTCCGCATATTGCGGCGAGGGCGGCACCCCGGGCAGTTGGTCCGCCAGCAGCGAGCGGAAGGCCGGGCGCGACTTGATCTTCGCATACCATTCCTTCACCGCTTCGGAGCGGTGCCAGTCGACGTCCGAGATATAGTCAAGGCAGCTCAGATGCGCGGCGGCGGCGAAATCGGCCAAGGTCATCACGTCGCCCGCGAGCCAGCGGCGGCTGTCCAGAAGCCAGGCCATGTAATCAATGTGATACTTGATCGCGCCCAGGCCTTCCTTGACCGTCTTGCTGTCCGGGTAACCCTTTTTCTGCACCTTCTTCCATACCCGTTCGCCCATCACCTTGGCGGTGACCTCGGTGTTGAACTTGTCGTCGAACCAGGTGCAGAGGCGGCGGACCTCGTAGCGCGCATCGGCGTCGCGCGGCATCAGGGGCGGGCCGGGCACCACCTCGTCGATATATTCGCAAATCGCCTGACTTTCCGAAAACAGCCGGTTGTCATAGCGCAGCACCGGCACTTTCCCGGCCGGGTTGCGGCGCAGGAAATCGGTGCTTTTTTCCCAGTAGCGCTCTTCGACCAGCTCGACCTCGATGCGTTTTTCGGCGAGCGTCAACCGCACCTTGCGGCAAAAGGGCGACAGAGCAACGTGATATAGGCGGTTCATCGGCAACACCCGCTGCAAGCTTTTCCCCCTGATAGACCCGGCGGGGGGTGGGATCAATGCTTCATGCGAGGGCGTTAACCATTCCCCTTTGGTTTGGCGGGTTTACGCGCTTTCGGCTTCGGCTCGGGCAGGCTGCGCGCCATCAGCGCGATCAGGCCCCAAAGCCAGTCCGCCTCTTCCCAAAGGTCGGCCTCGATGCGGAAATGCGGCTTCGCGCCGGGGTAGGGCAGGCCTTCGACCGGAGTGCCCAGATAGGCGGCGGCCTCGGGGATCGGGCGCACGAACAGCGTGTCGTCGCAGATCAGCGCCACCATCTTGCCGCCCGCATAGATGCCGTATTCGCCGAACATCTTGCGCGCGCTGACGCCGCGGCCGTCGAGCTGTTCCAGAAAGAATTCAACGGTTTCCGCGCTGGTCGCCATCACAGCGCCCGCCGCGCCCGCAGCGCCGCCGAGATCGTGCCGTCGTCGAGATAATCCAGCTCGCCGCCGATCGGCACGCCCTGCGCCAGCGAGGTGACCCGGGTGCCCGTGCCCTCCAGCGCCTCGGCGATGTAATGCGCCGTCGTCTGCCCCTCGACCGTGGCGTTCAGCGCCAGAATCACTTCGCTGACCGCCTCATCACGGACGCGGGCGATCAGCTGCGGGAGGCGCAATTCCTCGGGGCCGATGGCATCGAGCGCCGAAAGCGTGCCGCCCAGCACGTGATAGCGGCCCTTGAAGGCGCCGCCGCGTTCCAGCGCCCAAAGATCGGCGACATCCTCGACCACGCAGATTTCGCCGGTGGCGCGGGCGGGGCTGTCGCAGATCTCGCAGCTGGCGCCCATCGCGATATTGCCGCAGATCGGGCAATCGCGGGCGGTTTCGGCCACCCGCGCCAGCGCCGCCGCAAGGGGCGCCATCTGCCCCTCGCGCTTGCGCAGCAGATGCAGCACCGCGCGCCGGGCCGAGCGGGGCCCAAGCCCCGGCAATCGCGCCATCAGCGCGATCAGCGCCTCGATCTCGTCGCGGGGGGCTGTCATTTCAGGTAGTCATCTCAGCCGGGCAGGCCCATGTCGGCGGGCAGGCCAAGCTCGGTCATCAGCTTGCGCTGTTCCTCGCCCGCCTTGTCCTGCGCGCGCGCCTGCGCGTCTTTCACCGCGGCGACGATCAGATCCTCGACCACTTCCTTTTCCGAGGCGACCAGAATCGTCGGGTCGATATCAAGGCCCGTCAGCTCGCCCTTGGCGGTGACGCGCGCCTTGACCAGACCGCCGCCGGCCTCGCCGATGACGATCATCCGGCCCAGATCTTCCTGCAGGGTCAGCATCCGCTCCTGCATTTCCTTGGCCGCCTTCATCATCTTGGCCATGTCGCCAAGCTGCCCCAGTCCCTTGAACATCGTGGTCCTCCGATCGGTTTCGCGGGTCACAGATAAGCATCGCTTGCGGCCGCGGCAAGGCGGTCAGCGCCGCAGGGTGGTGCAGGGGCTCAGCCGTCCTCGAACGGGTCCCATTCGTCCTCAACCTCGGGCAGGGCCTCGGCGGCCTGTTCGGCCTCGAGCGCGTCGGAGAGCACGATCTCTTCGAATTTCGCCTGCGGGAAAGCGGCGAAGATCGCCTGCACGACGCGGTTTTCCGCCCGCGCCTCCGCCTCGGCGGCAAGGGTCGCGGCATTGCGGGTCTCGTCGATCGTGGCGGCGCCGCCCTCGGAGACGACCGAGACCCCCCAGCGCGCGCCGGTCCAGCCCTGCAGCCGTTGCGCCAGGGTCTGCGCCAGATCGCGCGGCGCGCCCGGCGCGGGTTCGAATTCGATCCGGCCCGGCGCGTAATGCACCAGCCGCACGCCTTTTTCGACCTCGACCAGCAGTTTCACGTCGCGCATCCGGCCGATCAGCGCCACCACATCCTCAAAGCGCGCATATTTCGCCAAGGCCGAGGCCGCGGGCGACAGTGCCAGCGCCGCCGATCCCTGCGTGGAAAGCGGCCGCCCGCCCAGCAGGTGCCGCGTCGTCGCCTCGGCGCGCGGACCGCCACCGCCCCCGCCGCCCTGCGACGGGCCATGACCGCCAGACACCCCGGGGCCCGCCATCACCTTACGCATCAGCGTTTCCGGATCGGGCAGATCGGCGACATGGGTCAGCCGGATCAGCGCCATTTCCGCCGCCATCATCGCATTTGGCGCGGAAGACACCTCCTCGATCGCCTTCAAAAGCATCTGCCACAGCCGCGACAGCACCCGCATCGGGATCGCCAGCGCCATGGCCTGACCGCGGGTGCGTTCCTCGGGCGGCACGGTCGGGTCTTCGGCGGCTTCGGGGGTGATCTTGATGACCGAGACCCAATGCGTGATCTCGGCCAGATCGCGCAGCACCGCCATCGGATCGGCGCCGTCGCTGTATTGCGCGCCCAGTTCGGTCAGCGCCCCCGCCGCGTCGCCCTTGAGGATCATGTCGAAGAGATCCAGCACCCGGGCGCGGTCGGCCAGCCCCAGCATGGCGCGGACCTGATCGGCCGTGGTCTCCCCCGCGCCGTGCGAAATCGCCTGATCGAGCAGCGACATCGCATCGCGGACGGAGCCCTCGGCGGCGCGGGTGATCAGCGCCAGCGCGTCCGGGGCGATCTGGGCGTTTTCCTGCGTCGCGACTTTGGACAGGTGGTTGATCATCACCTCGGGCTCGATCCGGCGCAAATCAAACCGCTGGCAGCGCGACAGAACCGTCACCGGCACCTTGCGGATCTCGGTGGTGGCGAAGATGAATTTCACATGCGCGGGCGGTTCCTCGAGCGTCTTCAACAGCGCGTTGAAGGCCGAGGTCGAGAGCATGTGCACTTCGTCGATGATATAGACCTTGTAGCGCGCCGAGGCCGCCCGGTAGTTCACGCTTTCGATGATTTCCCGGATGTCGCCGACGCCGGTGCGGGATGCCGCGTCCATCTCCAGCACATCGACATGCCGCCCCTCGGCGATGGCGCGGCAATGTTCGCAGACCCCGCAAGGCTCGGTCGTCGGCTGGCCGGTGCCGTCGGGGCCGATGCAGTTCAGCCCCTTGGCGATGATCCGCGCCGTCGTCGTCTTGCCGGTGCCGCGGATGCCGGTCATGATGAAGGCCTGCGCGATCCGTGACGCCGCAAAGGCGTTTTTCAGCGTGCGCACCATCGCCTCCTGCCCGATCAGATCGGCGAAGGTGGCGGGGCGGTATTTGCGCGCAAGGACCTGATAGCCCGAAGAGGTCGCGGCGGGGCTGTCGGCGTCGGTCATGGGGTCTCCTCGGTTCGGCGCCACTCTACCCGCGGGGGCGCGCAAGTCAAACCGATCCCCGCCCCGAAGCGAGGCATTGCCCCGCGCCCTCGCAGTCCTGCGGACGCGCAAGGCCAGATGTCGCTTGAAACGGGCCGCCTCTTGCTCAAGACTCCGGCTCAGGGCGGTCGATGCCTTCCGCCCGGGGGGCTCCGGGGATCGGGGCGGCATCGATCGCTCGGGAAAAGCGACATTGGCGTCGACATTCGTGATCGGGGACAGCTGGCATGACGGATACCACGACCTTCGGGTTGCACGAGGGCAGCGCGCCGTCCGGCCGCCGCACCCGACTTGTCGTGCATTTTGGCGGCCACAAGACCGGCAGTTCCTCGATTCAGGAAACGCTGCAGGCGGGCAATGACCCGAAGAACGGGTTCGTCTTTCTTTTTTGCGGGCATCCGAACAGCTCTGCGATGATGCAAAACGCCTTCCTGCTGCCGGAGAAGCTGCTCTCGATCCGCGCCAGCGAAGCGACCCGCGCGGATCTGCCCGCGATGCGGGACTGGGCGCGGACGCATTTGCGCCGGATCATCCTCGAGGGGATCGCGGCCCGTCCCGAGGGGCCGTTGATCCTGTCGGCCGAATCCATCTCTTCCTTCGTGCCGGAAGAGGTCGACATGATGCTCGCGTTCTTTCAGGATCTGCCGGTCGAGCCGGAGTTCATCGGCTATATCCGCGAGCCCGCCGCCTATCTGCGCTCCAGCTATCAGGAGATTCTCAAGCTCCGGATGCCGCCCAATCCAGTGTTCGCGCCTGCCGAAGCGACCGTGCTGCCCCTGACCCATCACGCCGTCGTCGAGACGCTGGATCGCCGCGTCGGGCGGGAGCGGGTGCAGGTCTTCATCTATGACCGGGCAAGCTTTCCCGAGGGCAGCGTGGTCCGGCATTTCTTCTCGCTGCTGGGGGTCGATCCGGGCGCGTTCACGCGGATCGACAGCAACCAAGGCATGTCGCAACTGGCGGTCAAGCTGCTTTACACCTATCGCCGCCTCGGCGACTGTCCCTTTGCCAACCGCGGGCCGCGGAGGGTTGAGCACAAGTTTGCCGAAGATCTGGGCCGTCTGCAGGATGTGCCCTTCGAGCTGCATCCGGAGTTGCGCGACAAGGCGCGTGCGGTGAACAGCCACATCTTCGGCTGGGCCGAGGCGCGGCTGGGCCGTCCCTTCCCCGAACCGGAGGCCAAAGCCGGGACCGGGATTCGGAGCGAGGCGGATCTGCTGCGCTTCAGCGACGAGGAGCTGGCGAAACTCTCCGCTCATGCGGCCGAGTTCGGGATTTCCACCGCCGATCTCTCCGCCGATCCGCGCGCGGTGGCCGAGGTCCTGTGCCGGATCAGGCAGAGCTACGGCTGATCGCGCCCGGGCGGGGCGTCTGAATTTCGCTGAAGGGGGGAGGGGTGAGAGGCTGGACATCGACCCAAGCGGGGCTCGTTGCGGCTGCTTCCTTCCGGACCTGACCGGGTTGGCGAGGCGCTCGCCCGCGCCAACCTCTCAAGGGCTCATATAAGGGCGGATGACGGCGCTTGCAAGCGGGCTGTGCAGCGGGCCGAAATGGTGTCCGATCTGACCTTGGATCTGACCGAGGCCATCGCCGAGGTCACGCGGCACACTGACCCCGAGCCGGTCGGGGGGGCAAAGGCCCCCGGCCAGCGCCCGTCCCGCCCATGGCGGGCGCTTCTCGCCCGCCGGGCCGGGCACCGGCCTCTGGTGTGCTTGGGGAAACGGTCGTGATGAACCGTGGTCGCGGCGGGCGGGGAAACGCCGTGCGTTTCCTGGTCCGCCCGATCCGGCGGCGCGCTCACAGCGCGATCGGCAGCAGAACCTCGGGTTCGATCACCTGCACGCCGGGCAGGCCCTCGGCCAGCACCTTGGCGGATTGCTCCAGAAGCGGGAAAGTGCGGTAATGACACGGCACCACCACCTTGAAATCGAAGTATTTCTTCGCGGCCCAGGCGGCGGCCTTCATGTCCATGGTGAAATGCCCGCCACAGGAGAGAATCCCGATGTCGGGGCGGAAATAGTCCCCCATCCAGCCCATGTCCGCCGAAATCCCGGTGTCGCCCGAGAGATAGATCATCCGACCCTCGCCCGCGATCATGTAGCCCGACTCGGTCCCGGCATAGACCGGCCCCGTCGGACCGCTCATCGAAGAGGAATGCGAGGCGGGCACCATCGTCACCCTGGCGCCCGCCAGATCGACGGTGCCGCCCTTGTTGAAACCCACGCCCGCGATCCCCTCGGCCGCTTCCCAATGGCTGATCGTGTCATAGATGCCCACAACCGGCACGCCCAGCTCGCGCGCCAGCGAAAGCGTGTCGGCGGAATGATCGCCATGCCCATGCGTCAGCAAGATATGCGTCGCCCCCGCCAGCGCCTCGGCCCGCTGGTCCATCGGGAACATCGGATTGCCGCTCAGCCAGGGGTCGATCAGGATCACCGCGCCCTCGATCTGAAGCCGGAACCCGGAATGCCCGAACCATGTCAGTTTCATGCCGCTCCTCCCATTTTCCGCGCAAAGTCTAGCGCAGGCGCGCCCAAAGGGAAGCGGCGCTTGAATCACCCGCCCCCGGACGCTAAACCCGGCCCAAGTCAACCGGAGCAACCCATGTCCATCGACATCGACACCGCCCGCAAGGTGGCGCATCTGGCGCGGATCCGCGTGCCCGAAACCGACCTGCCGAAACTGGCCGAGCAGCTCTCGGGCATCCTCACCTTCATGGAACAGCTCAACGAAGTGAACGTCGACGGCATCGAGCCGATGACCTCGGTCACGCCGATGCGGCTGAAACGGCGCGCGGATGTGGTCACGGACGGCAACTATCCCGAAGCCGTGCTGAAAAACGCCCCCGATGCCCGCGAGGGTTTCTTTGCCGTGCCGAAGGTGGTCGAATGAGCCTGAACAAACTGACGATCGCCGCCGCCCGCGATGCGCTGAAGGCGGGCGAAGTGACCTCGGTCGAGATCACCGAGGCCTGCCTGGCCGAGATCGACGCCGCGGGCGCGCTGAATGCGTTTTGCGCGAAAACCCCCGAGATCGCGCTGGCGCAGGCGAAGGCCGCCGATGCCCGGATCAAGGCGGGCGATGCCCCGGCGATGTGCGGGATTCCGCTTGGGATCAAGGACTTGTTCTGCACCAAGGGCGTTGCCTCGCAAGCCGCCTCGCGCATCCTCGAGGGCTTCAAGCCGGAATATGAATCGACCGTGACGCAGAACCTCTGGGATGCGGGCGCGGTGATGCTGGGGAAACTCAGCATGGACGAATTCGCCATGGGGTCGAGCAACGAAACCGCCTGCTATGGTCCCGTCGTCAGCCCGTGGAAAGTTGATGACCGGCAATTGACGCCGGGGGGCTCCTCGGGCGGCTCGGCCGCCGCGGTGGCCGCCGATCTGTGCCTGGCCGCGACCGGCACCGACACCGGCGGCTCGATCCGCCAGCCCGCCGCCTTCACCGGCATCGTCGGCATCAAGCCGACCTATGGCCGGGTCTCGCGCTGGGGCGTCGTCGCCTTCGCCTCCTCGCTCGACCAAGCCGGGCCGATGACGAAATCGGTGCGCGATGCGGCGATCATGCTCTCCACCATGGCCTCGAACGACGCCAAGGATTCGACCTGCGCCGATATCCCGGTGCCGGATTTCGAAGCGGCGCTGAGTGGCGACATCCGCGGCAAGAAGATCGGCATTCCGCGCGAATACCGCATGGAGGGCATGCCCGCCGAGATCGAAAAGCTTTGGTCTGACGGCGCGGCGATGCTCCGCGATGCGGGCGCGGAAATCGTTGAAATCTCGCTGCCGCATACGAAATACGCGCTGCCCGCCTATTATGTCATCGCGCCCGCCGAGGCCTCCTCGAACCTCGCGCGCTATGATGGCGTGCGCTACGGCCACCGCGCGAAGCTGTCGGCGGGCGAGGGCATCGTCGACATGTATGAAAAGACCCGCGCCGAGGGCTTTGGCCCCGAGGTGCAGCGCCGCGTGATGATCGGCACCTATGTGCTGTCGGCCGGCTTCTATGACGCCTATTACAACCGCGCGCGCCGGGTGCGGGCGCTGATCAAGCAGGACTTCGATCAGGCTTTTGCCGCCGGGATCGATTCGATCCTGACGCCCGCGACGCCGTCCTCGGCCTTCGGGCTGGGCGAGATGAAGGATGCCGACCCGGTCGAGATGTATCTCAATGACGTCTTCACCGTCACCGTGAACCTGGCCGGTCTGCCCGGCATTTCGGTGCCGGTGGGGCTGGATGCCAAGGGCCTGCCGATGGGGCTGCAGCTGATCGGCCGTCCCTGGGAAGAGGGCGATCTGCTCAATCAGGCGCTGGTGCTGGAAAAAGCCGCGGGCTTTGCCGCGAAACCGGTGAAATGGTGGTAAGGAGATAAGGCGATGCGCAGGGCAGGCGGGTTCGTTCTGATGGGGCTGGCGCTGGCGGCTTGCGAGCCCTCGGTGCCGAATTCGGCGGCGGGCGTGGGCTTTGGCGACTATCAAAGCTATCAGCAGCAGCGCGAAGCCGCCCTGCAGGGGGCGCCGCTGAGCGCCACCACCCTGCCCGCGCCCGGGGCGCCCGCAAGCTCGACCGCGGCGCTCGATGCGGCGGCGGCAAAGACGACGCAGGGCACGATCGGCGCCGATGCGATCGCCGCGCTGCGCGCCACCGCGCCCTCAAGCCCCGGCCCGGCCCCGGTCAATCCGGCGACCGGCGAATATGTTGGCGTGAACGGCCAGCCGCGCGCGCCCGGCCTGCCGATGGATGCGATGTCGCATTTCGATGGCACCCGGCCCGCGCCGGTCACCGACATGACGACGCAGGGCGCGGCGGGGCCGAACCTGGCCGCCTATGCGCTGGCCGCAACGAACAGGCTTGGCCAGAAGGTCTATGAGCGCAACGGCTTCAAGATGACCTCGACCGAGAAGGCCTGCGCGAAATTCGTCTCCTCCGATCTGGCGCAGCGGGCGTTTCTGGAAAAGGGCGGCCCGGTCAAGGACCCGGGCAACCTTGATCCCGATGGCGACGGCTTTGCCTGCGCCTGGGATCCGCGCCCCTTCCAGGCGGCGCGGAAGTGACCGAGGCCCCCGCCTCTCCGAATTTCGGAGAGCGGCGCGGCGGCGCGCAGCCCGAGCTGATCGTTCTGCATTACACCGGCATGGAAAGCTGCGCCGCGGCGCGGGCCCGGCTCTGCGATCCGGCGGCCGAGGTTTCGGCGCATTGGCTGATCGCCGAGGATGGCAGTGTGCAAGCCCTTGTTCCGGAACGCTTTCGCGCCTGGCACGCCGGGGCGGGCGGCTGGATGGGGCAGGGCGACATCAATTCCCGCTCGATCGGGATCGAACTGGCCAATTCCGGCGACGCGCCCTTCCCCGAGCCGCAGATGGCGGCTTTGGAACGGCTCTTGCCCGAGATCATGGCGCGCTGGGGCCTTGGCCCCGAGGCGGTGATCGCCCATTCCGACTGCGCGCCCGGGCGCAAGATCGACCCCGGCCCGCGGTTCGACTGGGCGCGGCTTGCCCGGCAGGATCTGGCGATCTGGCCCGCGCCTGAAGGCCGTCTGCCACCCGTCACGCCGGACGCCTTCCTCGCTCTGGCCGAGACCTTCGGCTATCCCGAGGCGCAGGTCGAGGTGCTGCTTGCGGCGTTCCGGCTGCGCTTCCGGCCGCGGCACGAAGGCCCGCTTGACGCCACCGACATCGCGATGATCAACGATCTGGCCTTGCGCTTCGGCTCGGATGGCGGCGCCTGGCGGTCCAGCTGAGGCGGGGGGCTCTGCCCCCCGGCTGCGCCTCCCCCCGGGATATTTGCGGCAAGATGAAAGCCAAACCCGGCCTTCCCTTCATCTTGCTCCAAATATCCCGGGGGTATGGGGGCGGAGCCCCCATTGACCTTTGTCCGGGGCGCGGCGTATCAGGGCCGGGCGCGGAAGACCGGATGACCGCGGCGGCCCATAGCTCCGTTTCGCGGATAGCTGGGCGGCCGAGGAAAGTCCGGACTCCATGAAGCAACGGTGCCGGGTAACGCCCGGCGGGGGCAACCCCAGGGAAAGCGCCACAGAGAAGAGACCGCCCTGCTTGCAGGGTAAGGGTGAAACGGTGGGGTAAGAGCCCACCGCGGGACTGGCAACAGGACCGGCACGGCAAGCCCCACCGGGAGCAACGCCGAATAGGGATGCCGCGCCGCAACCGGAAACGGGGGACGGCAGGGGAGCTTCGCCCCGAGGTGTCCGGGTTGGCGGCTTGAGGCTGCGGGTGACCGCAGACCCAGAGGAATGGTCATCCAGGGGGCAACCCCGGACAAAATCCGGCTTACAGGTCTTCCGCGCGCCTGCCGCCTTTCGGGGCGGCGGCCTGCGGGTCTTTTCGCTTTGGCGTGATTCCTCTTGAACCGCGGCGGATGTGCCCCGAGATTGAGAGCCGAAGGCAAGCGGCGGCAGAGCGACGCGATCGGTCGCCTCCGGGCGCGATCCGGGCCGGATCGACACCATCAAACCGGGAGGAACGGGATGAGTTTCGTCAAGACATTGGCCACGCTGGCGGTGGGTTTCGCCGCCGCCAAGGGCGTGCAGAAATTCCAGCAGGCGGGCGGGATCGACGCGATGAAGGGCGCGCTGCGCGATGCGGGCAAGCCCGGCGGCATGGCCGAGCAGATGGGCGACTGGGCGGTCCGGATGGGCGTTCCGGGCGGCAAGGAGACGGTCAGCCGGATGCTGGCGAATTTCGGCACCCAGGCCGCGGCGGCGACCGAGACGGCGCAGACGAATATCGGCGCGATGCTGGGCTCGATGAGTGCGGCGGCGGGGACCGGGGCGAAGGGGCTGGGCGACATGCTGAGCACGGCTTTGGCCGATCCGGCGGTGGCGGCGGGCGCCGAGGAGCACGCCAAGCTGATGATCCGCGCGATGATTCAGGCCGCCAAGGCCGATGGCACGATCGATGACGCGGAACGGGCGCAGATCCTGGCGCATCTGGGCGAGGCGAGCGCGGAGGAAGTGGCCTTCGTGCAGGCCGAGCTGGATCGGCCGATCGACATTGTCGGGCTGGCGAGCGATGTCCACGAGGCGGCGCGGGTGCAGGTCTATTCCGCCGCGCTGATGGCGATCACCGTCGATACCGAGGCGGAAAAGACCTATCTGCGCAGCCTTGCGGCGGCTTTGGCGCTCGATCCCGAGACCGTGGCGCAGGTGCATCTGGGCATGGGCAAGCCCGCGGTGTGATCCGGCCCGGGAGGCTGCGAAAAAACGCGCCGTCGCGCGCCTTTGCGGTTGACTCCGCGCGGCGGCTGACTAAAAGGCAGGCTTCAAGGATTTCGCGGATGCAGGCGCATCCGACTCTGGGAGACTGAGAATGGCGAAGCCGACGACGATCAAGATCCGTCTGAACTCGACGGCGGGCACCGGGCACTTCTATGTGACCAAGAAGAATGCCCGCACCATGACCGAGAAAATGACGGTGAACAAATATGACCCGGTCGTGCGCAAGCACGTCGAATACAAGGAAGGCAAGATCAAGTAAGATCTTGCGGACCGCAAGGGTTCAGGCCGTCCTTCGGGGCGGCCTTTTGCTTTGCCGCGCGGCGGTCAGATCAGGAGCAGCGCCAGCACGAAGACGCCGGTGAAGACCGCCCCCGCCAGCACCCAGAGGGTTGGGCGCGCGGCCAGATCGCCAAAGGGCGGCGGCGCGGCAAGATCGGTCCGATGCGCCGGAAGCGGCGCCGGATCCTGCTGACGCTTGCGCCCGGTCGGCTGGGCGATGGCTTCGGGCCCGTCGCTGTCGGGCGGGGCCCGGGTGCCCTGCGCGCCGGGCGGGACCGGCGGCGGATGCGGGGCATGGGGATCGAAACTGTCGTCCGTGGCGGCCAGCAGCGGCGCGGGCGGATCGTCGGAATGGGGCGCGCGGCGGTGCTGCGCGCCGGGCAGGGCGCGGGTGGCCGCCTGTTGCGCCAGAACCGCCTGCAGCGCCGTGGGGTCGACCAGCATCTGTGCCGCCACCAGCGACATCGGCGTGGCGGCGCCGCCTTGCGGGGCCGTGGTGGCGGTGGTTGTGGCGGTGGCCAGCGCCTCGGCCGAGAGCGCGGTGGCCCGCGCCATCAGGGATGCCGCGCGGTCTGCTGTGGCGCCCGGCAGCGGCATCTCGGCCGCGGGGCCCGGGCGGGGCTGGGGCGTCGGGGCCGCATCAGGCAGGTCCGGCAGATCGGGCAGGGGGATCGGCCCCTGTCGGACGGTCTGGGCCCCGTGCGGCAGCGGCAGGGAGTGCGTCCCCGCGGGCAGCGGGCTGGGGGCGGTGGGCAGAGGCAGGGGCGTCAGCATGAGCGGGCCTCGGGCAAAACATGCCCGAGGATGACAGGAATTGGTGAACGGGGTGTTAAGGCCGCCCGGGCAGCGCCTCGGGTTCGGGACGCGGCGGGCGGGGCGGTCGCGGCGGCGCGGGCACGCGGAACACGGCGCAATAAAGCGCAGGTGCGAAGACCAGCGTCACCAGCGTGCCCGCGATGATCCCCCCCATCATCGCAAAGGCCATCGGCGCCCAGAACACCTCGCGCGAGATCGGGATCAGCGCCAGCGAGGCGGCGGCGGCGGTGAGCAGGATCGGCCGCGCCCGGCTGTCGGAGGCCTCGAAGACCGCGTCCCAGCGGCTTTTCCCGGCGCCGATCAGCACCTCGACCTCGGCCATCAGGATCAGCGAATTGCGGATCAGGATGCCGACCAGCGCCAGCACGCCCAGAATCGCCACGAAGCCAAGCGGTTGCCCCGAGGGCAGCATGGCCGCGACGACGCCGATCAGGCCCAGGGGCGCCACCGCCAGAACGATGAACATCAGCCGGAAGCTTTGCATCTGCACCATCACAAGGGTGAGGATGATCAGCACCATCAAGGGCACGACGGCGACGATCGGCGCCTGGCTTTCGCCGCTGGATTCCGCGACGCCGCCCGGCTCGATCGTGGTTCCGGCGGGCAGCCGCGCCATCTGCTCGGCAATCGCCGGGGCCAGATCGCGGGTCACCGTGGCGGGCTGGTTCGCCCCCACCACCGCGGCCTTGACGGTGATCGTCGGCACCCGGTTGCGGGCATGCAGCACCGGCGCCTCCATCTGCCAATCGAGCGTCGCGAAGCTGAGCAGCGGCACCGGCACCCCCGAGGGCGAGGGCAGCTGCAGCGAGGCGAGCGAGCCCACCCGCGAGCGGTCCGCCTCGGCGCCGCGGGCGAGCACATCGACCAGCGTCTGACCGTCGCGCAATTCGGTGATGGTGACGCCCTCGAACAGCGTCTGCAGCGCCTGCGCCACGTCCTTTTGCGTCAGACCAAGCTGGCGCAGCCGCTCCTGATCCAGCACGACGCGGGCAACCCGCACCGGCTCGCCCTCGTCGAGCGTGATGTTCGACAGCCGCGGATCCTGCGCCAGCCGCTCGGCCAGCCGCCGCGCCTCGGTCAGCAACAGGCCGCGGTCCGGCCCCATCAGACGGTATTGCACCGGCTTGCCGACCGGCGGCCCCAGCTCGATCAGCTTCGAGAACACATCGACCCCGGGCAGTTTCGCGGCATGATCCGCCAGCGCCTGCCGCAGTGCGTTGCGCTCCTCGAGCCCCGTCGTCATCACCACGATCTGGCCGATGAAGGGCACCGGCGTCGGCGCGTCAAGCGAGAGCAGGAACCGCGGCGCGGAGCGGCCGACATAGGTTGTCCAATAGGCGGCCTCGGGGCGGGTGGCGAGCCAGCGGTCAAGCTCTGCCATCGCGCCGTCGGTCGCCGCAATCGCCGAATTCTGCCGCATCGTCACGTCGATCAGCAATTCCGGCCGGTCCGAGGCGGGGAAGAATTGCTGCTCGATCTGGCGCATGCCGTAAAGCGAGGCGCCAAAAAGCGCGACGGTGAGCACGATGGTCAGCCAGCGCGCCCGCATCGCGCCCCGCAACAGCGCGTGAAAGCCGCGCCGCAGCCGACCCGGGGTGGCGTCGTGATGCGGCATCGTCTTCGGCAGGAAACTGGCGCCGATCAAGGGCGCAAACAGCACGGCGACGACCCAGCTCAGCATCAGCGAAATCGCGATGACGTAAAAGAGCGACAGCGTGTATTCCCCGGCCTGGCTGGAATTCAGCCCGATCGGAATGAAGCCCGCGACGGTGACCAAGGTGCCCGAGAGCATCGGAAAGGCGATCGAGGTCCAGGCATGCGAGGCGGCTTTCGCGATCGTGTCCCCGGCCTCCAGCCGCGCGATCATCGTTTCGATGGCGATCATCGCATCATCGACCAGAAGCCCCAGCGCGATGATCAGCGCGCCCAGCGAAATCCGCTGCAGCGTCACCCCCATCGCCTCCAGAATGACGAAGGTCAGCGCCAGCACCAGCGGGATCGACATCGTCACCACAAGTCCCGCCCGCCAGCCGAGCGAGACGAACGAGACCAGAAGCACGATCGCCACCGCCTCGGCCAGCGCGCGCAGGAAATGGTTCACCGATTGCTCGACCACCTGCGGCTGATCGGCGACCTTGTGCAGGGTGATGCCGACCGGCAATTCGGCCGCCACCCGGTCCATCACCGCGGTCAGCTCGGCGCCGAACTCAAGGATGTTGGCGCCCTGTTTCATGCCGATGATCAGCCCCACTGCGGGCTGGCCGTTGTAGCGAAAGAGGGTGTCGGGCGGGTCGGCAAAGCCCGCGCGGACGGTGGCGACATCGGAGAGCCGAAAGAAGATCTCGCCCACCCGCAAGGGCGCCGCGGCCAGTTCGGCGGCATCGGCAAAGCGCCCCGACATCCGCACCGCGATCAGCTCGTCGGCGGTGCGGATCACGCCCGAGGGCACGATGGCGTTCTGCGCGGCAAGGGTTCCCAGCACCTGCGCCTGATCCAGCCCCAGCGCGGCGAGCTTGCGGGCGGAAAATTCGACATGGACAACAGGGTCTTGCGTGCCGATCAGCTCGACCTTGCCCGCCGCCTTCAGCGTCAGCACCGCCGAGCGGACCTTTTCCACCCGGGTCTTCACCTCCTGCGGCGAAAACCCGTCGGCGGTGAAGGCATAGATCGAGCCATAGACATCGCCGAAACTGTCGTTGAAATAGAACCCCGCGAATTCCGCCGGGAAATCCGGGCGGATGTCGGCCATCATGTTGCGCACCTTCTGCCAGGTGCGCGTCACCGCCTCGCCCCTTGTTTCGGGGGTCAGTTCCAGCTGCACCACGGCGCGGCCCGGAAAGGTTTCCGAGCGGGTGAACTTCAGGTTCGGCAGTTCCTGCAGCTTCTTCTCGATCCGGTCGGTGACCTGTTCGCGCGTCTCCTCGGCGGCGGCGCCGGGCAGGATCGCGGTGACGATCATGATCTTGATGGTGAAGGAGGGGTCTTCCTCGCGGCCAAGGTCGCGATAGGCCAGAACCCCCGCCACAAGCGAGACGAGGATCAGATACCAGACCATCGAGCGATGCCGCAAAGCCCAGTCGGACAGGTTGAACTTCATGGCGATACCCTTGGTCCGAGAGATTGGCCCGGCGTGATCGAGCGGATGCCGCGGATCACCACCTCGTCGCCCGCAGTCAGGCCCGAGGTGATCACGACACGGTCGTCAAGGCGTTGGCCAAGCGTCACCGGCACCGCTTCGGCGCGCCGGTCCGGGCCAAGGCGCCAGACCTGCGGCGGGTCGGTGTCGGGGCGGATCGCGGCCAAGGGCAGGGTCAGAAGCGGCGCCTCGGGCAGATCGAGCCGCGCGGTGACCAGCGTGCCCAGCCGCAGCGCCTGACCGCCGCCCTCCAGCGAGATCCGCAGCCGATGCGCCCGGGTCGAGGCATCGGCGACCGGCTCGATCAGCCGCAGCCGCCCGGGCAGGGTCTGCGGGCCGTCGCCGCGGGTCTCGATGGTGAAGCGGGCGTCTTTCGGCAGCACGGCCAGCATCTCGTCGGGCACGTCGATCACCGCCTCGCGCCCGGCGGCGGTGGCCAGACGCAGAACCGGCGTGCCCGGGGTGACGACGGCGCCGGGCTCGGCCAGGATCTGGCTGACGACGCCCGCCGAAGGCGCGCTCATGCGGCCGAAACGTTCGGCATCGCGCGCCCGGCTCAGATCGGCGCGGGCGCGGTCGACCGCGGCGCGGGCGGCGGCGGCCTTGGCCGCGGCGGCTTCGAGCGTGGCCAGCGGCGCCACCCCGCGGCGTTGCAATTCCTGTGCCCTCTCAAGGCTTTGCCGGGCGAAATCCGCCTCGGCCCGGGCCGCGCGCAGACCGGCCTCGGCGGCGGCGACATCCTCGGCCAGCGTCACCTGATCGAGCGTCGCCAGCACCTGCCCGGCCGTGACCGCATCGCCCAGATTGACCGGCCGGGTCTCGATCCGGCCCGCGGTCTGAAAGCCGAGCGTGGTTTCCACCTCGGCCGCGATCACGCCGGGAAAATCGCGCGTGGCGATCGCCGAGCCGGTGACGATTTCCGACACCACCGGGCGGACCAGCGCCTCGGCAAGCGCGGGGGCAGGGGGGATGGCAGGGGCAAGCGCCAGCAGGAGAAGCGAGAGCGGGCGGATCATGGCGTCGTCTCCGTCGGCCGGACGGCGCGGCCGGGGTAAAGCAGATGCGCGCCGCGGGCGACGACCAGCGCCCCTTCGGAGAGGCCCTCGGCGACATCGATGCCGCGGTCGGTATAGCGCGAGATCCGCACCGGGCGCAGCGTGGCGCGCCGGGTTTTCGGATCGATCGTCCAGACCGCGGGGCCGCCATCCTTCGTCACCAGCGCCGTCCAGGGCAGCCCCATCGCCGAGCCGAGCGGCAGATCCAGCACGGCGACGATCGCGGTGCCCAGCCCCGGGGCGGGGGCGTCCTCGCGCAGCTTGCCCTTGACCCGCACGGTGCCGGTGGCGCCCGCGACGAGGGGCGCGATCTCGGTCACCACCGCCTCCATGACGGGGCCGGTCCCCTCGACCGGGCGCAGCGTCACGCGGCGGTCGCGAAAGCGGTCGAGCGCGGGGAAATCGGGAACGTACAGCACGGCTTCGCGGGCGCCGTCGCGGGCGAGCGTCAGCACCGTCTGCGCCGCGCCGACGATCTGGCCGGGCTCGGCCGAGCGGGCGGTGACGATCCCCGCGGCGGGGGCGGTCAGGGTGCAATCGGTCAGCGTCTGCCGGGCCTTGGCCAGCGCGGCCTGGGCCTGATCCTGGGCCGAGCGGGCGGACAGCGCCGCCTCGGTCGCGGCATCCAGCGCGGCCTGGGTCGCCGCGCCGCGCTGGGTCAGCTCTGCCGCCCGGCTCCGCGCCTGTTCCGCCTGGGTCAGCATCGCCGCCGCCGCATCGGCCTGCGCCTTGGCGCCGCGCAGCGTCGCGGCGGCCTGGGTCGGGTCCAGCTCGGCCAGCACCTGGCCTGCCTGCACCTGATCGCCCACCTGCACCTTCAGCGCGACGATCCGCCCGCCGGCGCGAAAGCCCACGGGCACCGCCTCGGCCGCCTCGATGCTGCCCGACAGCTCGAAATGCACGAAGACCGGCGCGGTATGGGCGGTCACGACCTCGACCGCCAGCGGCGTTTCGGCGGACAGGGGAGGGGCGAAGGGGATCAGGCCTGCCAGCACAAGGACCGGAAGGGCGGGGCCTTGCCACGCCGTCTTGCGCATCGTCTCTCCCTTTTGTCGCGGTTCCGGGCGTCGGACGGATTGATTCGGGACGCTCTTGCCGAACGTTCGCGCGATCATAGGGCAGGAAAACCGACAAGGAAGCGTTGATGCGCGCAAGCCCCCATGCCGTTGCGACAAAACCGAAGGCGCCCCCCAAGGGGCGCCGCAAGCCGGGCCGCAAGCCGGGCCGGGGCCGGGCTTATTTCGCGGTGTAGATCTGGTCGAAGAGGCCGCCGTCGCCGAAATGCTCGGGCTGCGCCTTGGCCCAGCCGCCGAAATGCGCGATGTCCACCAGTTCGAGCTTCGGGAACCGCGCCACATCGGCCGGATCGGCTTTCGAGGCATCCCAGGCGCGGTAGAAGTTCTTGTAGGCGATCGCCTGGCCCTCGGGGCTGTAAAGGAAGTCCAGATAGGCCGTCGCCAGTTCCTTCTGGGCGTCATTGGCGATGTTGCCTTCGACCAGCGCCACGGGCGGCTCGGCCAGAACCGAGACCGAGGGCACGACGATGTCGAACTGATCCTCGCCCAGTTCCTTCAGCGACAGGTAGGCCTCGTTTTCCCAGGCCAGCAGCACATCGCCGATGCCGCGCTGGGCAAAGGTCGTCGTCGCCCCCCGCGCGCCGCTGTCAAGGACCGGCACATGGGCGAAAAGATCCTGCAGGAAGGCCTTCGGATCCTGACCGTTCTTTTCCGCCCAGGCCCAGGCGGCCAGATAGTTCCACCGCGCGCCCCCCGAGGTCTTCGGATTGGGCGTGATCACCTCGACCCCCTCCTTGACCAGATCGCCCCAGTCGGTGATCCCCTTCGGATTGCCCTCGCGCACCAGAAACACGATGGTCGAGGTATAGGGCGAGGAATTGTGCGGCAGCTTGCCCTGCCAGTCCGCGGGCAGCTTGCCCGCCTTGGCGATCTTGTCGATGTCGGAGGCCAGCGCCAGGGTGACGACCTGGGCGTTCAGCCCCTCGATCACCGCGCGCGCCTGCGCCCCCGAGCCGCCATGCGAGGTCTCGATCTTCGGCGCGTCATGGCCTGCGGCGGTCCAGTGTTCGGTGAAGGCCTCGTTGACCTCGCGGTAAAGTTCGCGCGTCGGGTCGTAGCTGACGTTGAGCAGGGTTTCGGCCTGCAGCTGCGGCGCCCCGGCAAGGCCCGCCAGCAAAAGCGCCACCAGCGCGCTGGTGGTGCGGGCGATCCGGGCGATCGGCCAGCCGGTCAGGCGGCGGGCGCCATCGGCGATGGTGACGCGGCCATCGGCATGGTCGGCGGTCTTTTGGCCCTGGGCGGTGATGTGACGGGACAGCGAAATCGTGGTGAGCATGGGGTCTCTCGATCAGGAAAGGGGGTGCGGAAGCGGGCGGGACGGGATCGGACCCGGAGCGTGGGGGCCCGGATGGCGCGGGCCGAGGCAGGTCATTTCCCGCATCGGCGCGCGCAGGCTTGCGGCGGGAGCGGTCTGAACAGGACGGATCATCGGCATCTCCTTTCCGGCGGGTGATCGGCGTGATGCGTATAATATCCACCGGTGAAGTCGTGATTATCAAGGGAATAATCACGCCTTATTTTGTCGTGCTTTTGGAATTTTATTCTCCGCCCTGAGGGGCTCTGGCCCGACGCGACGACGGGTCGGGACCATCTGGCAACGGAGGTGGCGAGGTCGGGCCTCAGGGCGGTGAACCTCCCGCAGGCCGCGATGGCGGGGGCCGGGGCGTCGGGCAACGGCGAGACGCCGGAAGGGGGGCGGGGCAGAAGCGATCTTCCACGCGGCTTTGGGACTTGACGACATGGGGGCGTGACGACCCGGAAGCCGCCATTGCCACCTCCGACAGGTTCCGTCCCGGTTTCGCCCGCGCGCGGTTGAGAGCGGTCGATTTTTTGCACAAGAAAGTGACGATACCCTCTGGACAGTCCCGGCGCCCTCGTCTAGTAACCCGGCACCAACACCGGCTTGATGATCTTGTCGAGCAGGCCCGGTGCCCAGATAGCTCAGTTGGTAGAGCAGCGGATTGAAAATCCGCGTGTCGCTGGTTCGATTCCGGCTCTGGGCACCACTTTAAACCCACGAAAACAAAGCAAAATTTTTTTTAGCGCTGAGGCTGCATTATTGTGCTCACCGGGTTCTGGGCTACATCTGGGCTACATTCCGCGCTCGCTAGGTCTTCTTGCGTCATGTGCGGATACCTCTCGATAGGCAGATGGTAGCGTGGTGCGCCTGCGCCGTCTTGTCACCCGACAAAAACACCCGGTACATCGGACAAAAACCGGGAACAGCTGGGAATAGCCGGTAACAGACGATTTGTGTCGATAGATCATAGCGTTATGATTGCTATGGGCTTCCAGCGTGCGCTCGAACTTTGCACTTTGTGCCGCGCGGTGATGACGGTGCCATCGCTACATGAGGCTTGATCTCCTATCCACGTCACTTCGGTACGCTCCGGTGCAAACCCCATTCAAGCCTTATTTTATTGGGATTTTGCGTTGCGGTCGCGACATTGGCGCGGCGGAAACTTTGCACTTTTGACGCATCTTGTTGCGCCTAGTGCAAAGTTATTTAATATCAGTGGCTTACGCGGTGAATCCATGCAGAGGCGGCGCTTTGGCCGCGCCTGGCACCGGAAACGGGCAATGCGTTCAAGCTATGCGCCCGCCGCATAGCCTTGCGGGTACCGCCCAGACCTGCCATCAGGCGCCACCGCCAGACATGCCCCTCAGTTGTCGATGCGCAGCATGCGATACCCGGCGCCGCCACTGTCCGCCGCGCCGATCTTGACTTTCTTGGTCACGGTGACCCCTCCGATCTTCGTCAGCAGCGTGGCACTGGTCTGGTTGTCGGCCGCCGGAGCCTGAAACACCGCCAGCGTCAGACCCGCGGCGATCAGCTCCCAGTAATCGTCCGTCGAGACAAGGCGCCCGCCACTGCCGGGATCGCATTCGAGGTTGACCGACTTGGCGCCAACCCGCGCCTGCAATCGGGCGCGGGCAGCGCCGTCGGTGCTGTTGTTGACGATCGCCAGCAACGATGCCCCCGCCCAGTCCTTGACGAAGGCGCCGAAATACCCGGCCAGCGGCAGGGACTGGCCGAAAACGAACCCGCCGGTGTTTTCGCGGTCATATTGCCATCCTTCGCCCACAGCCGCCGAGCCGCCACCGTTTGCGTAGGCGTCCCAGGCAAGATCGGAGGCCTCCCAATATCCCGCCCCCGTCATGTGGATGTAGGCGTCCGTCGGATCCCAAAACACCTGCGGCAGCAAGTTCG